>CAWHLX010000001.1:0-1239444 GCA_963830335.1 uncultured Actinomycetota bacterium | reverse complement strand
GTCGGTGGTGTCGTCGTTCAAGGGCACGTGCGCCGCGGGGACGTTGACGGGCAAGGCGGAGACGTTCTATGACGGGGCGACGACGCAGGCGGCGAATGTGCCGACGCGGGGGTTGGTGACGAAGGAGTTGTCGTCCGCGACGGTGGACGCGTCGACGGTGTCGACGGCCGCGTATGACGATCGGGGTCGCATCACGGATGCGTGGACGCCGATCGATCACTTGCCCAACGGCGACAACAGCCCGACTCCGTCGGTCCATTGGGACTATGCCCTCGAGGCGGACGGGACGCACAGGACGACGATCACGCGTCCGCTGGGTCAGGTGTCGTCGACGTGGACGGATGCGGCTCGCGGCAACGTCGTGAAGTCCAAGGGCGCAACGGATGTTGATTGGACGCACTACCAGTACGACGCGCTCGGCCTGCTGGTCGCGGGCTGGGCCCCGGCGCAGTGGGGCAACGAGGCGGCGCCGGTCCTGGCGACCACGACCCCGACGGCCCTGTTCGTCTACAACGTGACGACGCAGCGGGCCGACGATCCGCACCGACCCCGGTCATGGTCACCTCGGCGCAGCACGTGAAGGACGACGGCACCGTCTACACGGGCCATGACCTGACGAGCACGGTGCGCCGTTCCTACACCTTCCTCGATGGGTGGGGGAGGACTCTCGAGACGCATGTGCCCGCCTCCGATGGCACGGGCGGTCAGACGGTCACCGCGACGCACTACAACGCGTTGGGTCAGACGGATTGGACGTCGGCGCCGTTCTGGAACGAGGCCACCGCGAGCGTCTTGAGGCTGGATTCCGCGTCGGGGCTGATGAAGTCGGCGCTGGTGAACCCGGACCCAGCCGACCTTCGCCTCCTACACCCTCACGTCATACGACGCGCGGGGTCGCAGTGTCTCGCAGTCGTTGGCGAGCCACGGGGCCGTCGTGTCCGTCGGCGGGGTCCCGGAGACCACGACGACCGCCTACGCGGGACCGACGACGACCACGACCGCGCCCGACCAGTCGTCCACCTCGAGCACCTCGGACGTGCTGGGGCGGATGATTTCGCAGAAGCAGTGCCCGACGGGCTCGGGGGCGACGTGCACGCCGGCGGCGGGGATCACCACGACCTATGCGTATGCGACGCTGACGGAGGCCGGGCAAGGTCGGCTTCTCCCGCACCACGGTCACGGACGCGGAGGGCCACGCAACGACTGTTTGAAGTCGAACCTTGCGGGTCAGCGGACCCACATGGTGGACCCGGCCGCGGGCGCGTCGGACTACTCCGTATGACGCGAATGGTCAGACCCTGTCGGTGACGTCCCCGGCGGGCACGATCCACATGAACTACGACGACGCTGGGCCGCATGACGTCCCGCACGTCCACGGTGGCGGGCTCGGGCGATCCGTCCTCCTCGGCCACGTGGGACTACGTCACGCCCCAGAAGCTCGAAGATCACCCCAATCTCTACTCGGCGGCGGACCTGGGTCTGCTCCACTCCGCGTCTTCGACCACGGTCGCGGCGGGGTACTCCTTCACGACCACGTCAACGGTGGCGTATGACGCGAAGCACCGTCCGGTGTCCTCGACGGTGAAGCTTCCGGAGAGCCCTGCGGACACGACGCTCATGGGTGACCTGTCGGGCTTGGAGTACGTCACTGGGGTGGGGTATGACCTCCTGGGTCAGGTCACCTCGACGACGATGCCTGCCCTGGGTGGCCTTCCGAATGAGAAGTCGGTGGTGGGGTATCGGTTGTCGGGGCAGGCGCAGACGCTGAAGCTTCAGAGCGTGAGCCCGGCTCCCAGCACCTCGACGACGCTCGTGGCCGGGGTCGAGTTTGACGGGACCGGGCAGCTCACGTCGCGCTCCTATGGCAATGGCGTGGACCGCACGATCACCTACGACCCGGTAACCCATCAACTGTCGGGTCTGTCGGCGTCGTTCGAGTCGGGGACGGTGGAGGAGCCGACGACTACCTACGTCCAGGCGGACTCGTTCACGCGGGACTCGTTGGGGCGGCTGACGCAGATCGCGTCGGCCGTGCCGAACGGCGGTGAGGGTGCGACCGCGTCGCAGGTGACGGGGCAGTGCTTCACGTATGACGGGTTCAACCGTTTGGCGTCGGCGTGGACCATCGCAGGAACCGGGACCGTCGGAACGTGCGCCGCTTCGGCGCCGACCTCGTCGGCGGATCCGTCGTGGGACGCGTCCGCGACGGCGTATGCCACGAGCTGGACGTACTCGGATTCGGGGCAGATCACGTCCATCATCAACGGGGCCGCTTCCCCGGTAACGGCAACGTTGACCTATGGAGAGAGTGGTGCCCCGGCGTCGGGGGTCACGACCATGACCGACGGCGCCACGATCAACACCTACGCCTATGACGGTGCGGGCAGGCAGACCACCCGCACCATTGATGGAGTCGAGACCGAGCTGTCGTGGGATGTGTCCTCGAACCTCGTGGAGACCGACGGGGCGGGTGGACATCTGCTGTATGTGTATGACGCGTCGGGGCAGCGGGTCGCGAAGATCCAGGTTCCGGACGCCACTCACACGGGTGCGGTCACGGGTTACGTGGGTTCCACGGAGCTCACGGACGCCGACACCTCGGTCAACGCGGACCTTGGTGTGGATCCGCACGCTCTGGAGGGCGCGGGCTTCATCACCGGCACCCGCTACTACGCGTTCGGCGGCGCCACGGTCGCCGTGCGCCAGGTGTCGGCCGGCGCGGGCGCGACGATCCCGGAACCCGACCCGACACCGTCCCCGACGCCAAGTCCGACCCCGAGCCCGACGCCGTCGCCGTCGGCAAGCCCGACGCCAAGCCCGACGCCGTCGGCGTCACCGAGTGCGGGCCCGTCGCCGAGCCCGTCGGTGTCGCCCAGCGTCTCGCCGTCACCCTCGGCAAGCCCGACGCCTTCCGCGAGCCCATCGCCGAGCGCCTCTCCGTCACCGAGCGCGACGCCTTCACCCAGCCCCTCGCCGAGTCCGTCACCGTCGGCGCCTCCGGCGACGCCAACTGAGGCAACCTCCACCCTGTCGTTGCTGTTCGGTGACGAGCAGGGCTCGGCGCAGGTCATGATGCAGGTCTCGCTGGACGCCTCGGGCGCGATGTCCCCTGCGGCGGTCACCGATCCGATCACCCGCAACGCCTACACGCCCTTCGGGGCCGTTCGCGGCGCCGACAACCTCACGATCGACCACGGGTGGCTGAACCAGGTGTCGGACGAGGCGTCCACCGGTTTGGTGTATCTCAACGCCCGGTACTACGACCCACTGGCATCGAGGTTCATCTCACCAGACCCATTGGTGAATCCGACGGATCCGCAGACCCTGGATGCATTCCGGTATTCGGACAACAATCCCGCGAACTACGCCGACCCCACGGGCATGATCGTCTATTGCGGCAAGGGCAAGACCATGTGCGTTGCCAAGGACGACAACGACGCCTCGACCATCAACGTCACGACCAAGATACCGGGCACCTCCAATGCCTCGGGCCCTACGAGTGGCGGCGGCACGGGCAGCCCTGGAGGGCCGGGCGGGCCCACAACGTCCCCCCCATTGTCGACGGAACTCAAGGACTTCACGAGTGATGACAGCGATGGGAATGTCGTCGGCTGGATCAACGAGATCATTAAGACGGGTGGCGACGCTGCCAAGACGGCCAAGGAGTTGGCGGACTTCGGCAAGACGATCGCGCAGATGGTCAGCGAGGGCCTTCCGGTTGGGAAATTGCTGGCGCAGTTCCGCAAGTCACACGACCCCGTTCTCCACCTCCTAGCGAAGTTCGGGCGCAACTTCTTCGTGAAGGCCTTGGCGGAACTGCTCGGTAACGTGGCGGCGGACGCTGTCTTCTACCTGTCCGATATCTACAACAACTTCCTGGGCAACACGTGGGTGGGTCCCGATGAGGTGCAACGATGGCAGCTTGCCGCCGAGAAGGCGACGTACGTGCTCATTGCCGGCGAGGTCTCGGAAGCGCTCACCGATCCGGTCGTCCTTGGCTTCTGTGTGACTGGGGTCGGGTGCGGGCCGGCAGCGGTCGCCCAAGGGGCCTTCACGTGGGGAGTTGAAGGCATTACCGGTACAATTACCGAAATGACACAGAAGTGTCGCTACGGTATTTGTCCTACGCCCAGCCCCACCCCGTTTGGGCAGTCCTAGTCCATGAAGACTGCTACCCTCCGCGTTGGCGCGACTCTTGCAGTTCTTCTCGCATCTGGGTGCGGCGTCCCGTTGTCAGGTTCGGACGGGGAGACTTACACCCTGACGGCTGTCGTGACAATCACAGACGACGGGTGGTTCTCGATGGAGTTCCCCCTCTGCCAAGGGGATCGCGACGTGTCTTTGGGTGTCGATGCGAGCGATCCCCACACGCACGGCAAGATCGAGAACGTTCTTGAGGGCCGCGCGCCCGACTCAAGTGTCGTGGAGTTCGATGTGAATCCGACGACGATAGCCGCGCAATCCCTCACTAGCGACATCCCGGCCGCGCGCGACAACCTCACCTATGACCCCAGGCCAACGGAGCTTGACGATGTTGGGTCGTTCTGGGTCCTCACCCCCCGCGGCTACATCGCCGGGTTCCTGAGGCGCGTGCACGAGGAGACCGGTTGGAAGCCGGGCGAGCGATGGACCTGGGTGCCAACGGGCGAGTTGGGGATGGGGGACTTCCGTCCGTTCGAGCCTGCGGACGAGCAGGTGCTCGCGGACTACTGTGCGAACGCGCTGGCGGCCGAGGCGGCTCGGTGAAGGGAAGCCGCCTGTGCGGGGTGGTTGTCGCCGCAGCGGTGCTGAGTTCGGGATGTGGCAGCATTCCGCCCCTGGTTCTTCCTGCCGACGTGGATGCGTTGCCGTTTGTTGCAACGGTCACTGAGGACGGATGGGCCCAGATCCGCGTTCCCGTTTGCCGCGGCGATCAAGGAGCCTACTTCGCCGCATACACAGACACGGACACTGGCGGCACTTGGCCTCTCTACGGCCGGGCTGGCGCGGCACCCGCGACTGTCGTCGCAGTGTTTGTCATCAACGCCGAGACTCTGAGAGATGGAACGGTCACGTCCGACGTTCCCCGCGCCACATCCGATCCCTTCAGTCCTCTGCCCGCGACCTTGGATGACGTGACGGGCTTCATGATCGCTAGCCCGCGCGGATATGTCGAGATTCACTTCGCGGATCTCGACTGGAAGCCGGGAGAATCGTGGACCTATCATCCGACGTTTGCCGAGGCCGATCTTCTCTCTTCGGCGCCTGGCGAGTACCTGCCTTACGAGACCCGCGACGAGTCGGTTCTTCGGGGCGTGTGCGCCCCTTAGCGCGGCTCTGGCGCATCGCAATCGGGTGTCAGTGTCCCCCCGATATCGTGCTCAATTGAGCAGTGGTGGGCGCACGGCCCCCGCGAGGCCACGGGTGCCGCTCCCGAGGTGAGCTGGGATCACGACCACCTACGCCTATGCGACGCTCACGGAGGCGGGCAAGGTCGGGTTCTCCCGGACCACGGTCACGGACGCGGAGGGCCACGCGACGCTGTTCGAGTCGAACCTTGCGGGGCAGCGGACGTTGATGACGGACCCGGCGGCGGGCACCTCAACCTATGCGTATGACGCGAATGGTCAGACCCTGTCGGTGACGTCCCCTGCGGGCACGATCCACATGAACTACGACACGCTTGGCCGCATGACGTCCCGCACGTCCACCGTGGCGGGCTCGGGCGATCCATCCTCCTCGGCAACGTGGGACTACGTGGAGCCGGGCGAGACCGGTGCGGCGACGGACCTCGGCCTCTTGCGGTCCTCGTCGTCCACGACCGTGACGCCGCTGGGTGTCGTTCACCACGAAGTCGACGGTGGCGTACAACGCGTCTTCACCGTCCTGTGTCGTCAACGGTGACGCTCCCGGACAGTCCTGAGGGCACCACGGAGGTCGCCTCGTTGATGGGTGACCTTGCGGGCCTGCCCTACACCACCGGGGTCGAAGTATGACGACCTGGGCCAGGTGACCTCAACGGAGATGCCCGCAGTGGGCGGCCTGCCAAACGAGAAGTCGGTGGTCGGGTATCGCCTGTCGGGTCAGGCGCAGACGCTCACGCTTCAGGGCGCGGGCACCTCGGTGTCGACGACCCTCGTGTCCGCGGTCGCGATGGATGGCACGGGCCAGCTCGCGTCGCGCACGTATGGCAACAGGGTTTCGCGGCAGGTGTCGTATGACTCCGCGACCCGTCAGCTCACGGGCCTGTCGGCCTCGTTCGAAACCGGGTCCGGGGAAACCCTCGCCACCAACTTCATCCAGGCGGACTCGTTCACACGGGACGCGTTGGGCAGGATCACTCAGATTGAATTGGCCTGGGTTTGGTTCCGAAGTGCTTCCCTGTCTGGCCGTCGCCCGCACCCCGGTCGGTCCAATGGGCCCAGGGGCCCCGTCACTTCCCAAGCAGCGCGAGCGCGTCGTCCCCGAAGCACGGGTACGTGGCGTTCCACCGTCGCCCACACGACGTCGGGATCGATGCGCCAGTACTCGTGAACGATGAGGTTGCGCTGGGCCTTGGGCAGGTGCGGGGGGACCGAACCGAGCCGCGCGTAGGTGTCGTCGCTGAGCGCGCCGAGCGCCTCGCCGATGATCGTGAGGCACCGCAGCACCGCGTCGTAGGTGCGCTCGTCGGCGAGCGACGCCCGGCCTCCCGCGGTGTAGCGGACGACGCGGTCGCAGGCCTCGGCGATGTGTCGCAGGCGCGCAACGTCGCGGGCGGGGAGGTCGGCGCCCGTCACAGGACGAACGATCGCGCGATCAGGTCCTCGCGGGCGCGGTCGTCGAGCCCGCCGAGCGTGAGCAGGTCGACGGGGGAGCCGAGCAGTTCTTCCAACTCGGCGCGCATCGCGGCCAGGTCGAAGAGCGTGAACCCCGGCCCGGTCTCGACCCATAGGTCAACATCGGAATCGGGGCCGTCGGCGCCCTCCGCGACGGAGCCAAACAGGCCGACGCGGGTAGCTCCGTGGGCGCGGGCGGCCTCGACCACGCGCCCGCGCGAGCGGGCCACGTGCACCAAGCGGGACGACGGGCCGGCGGCGGGCGCGAGCAGGTACGACTCCAGGGCGGCCTCCACGACGGAGGTCAGCGACGGGCGCGCTGGCTGCGCCGCCATGAACTCGTCCAGGGCGTGGGCAAGCTCATCGGGAACGGTGATCGTCGCTCGGCGCACGTCTCGAGGCTATCACCAGATGGTGCAAGTGGTGCGGCGGCTACCGGCCCCCTGCGTCGCCCGCCTCTGCGTCGAGCCCACTCGCCACCCGGGCCAGAGGTCCCGGGCGCCCAAGGAATGGTTTAGCAGTAAAGTAATCGCATGATCGCGGACGCCGCCAAGCCAGCGCGCGGACCCCTCACGGCCGACGAGGAGGCGTTCCTGGGCGCGCTGGCCCGCGTCGCCATCTACCTGCCCCGCAACTTCGACGCGGACCTGGGCCGCGCCGAGGGGTTTCCGATGAGCGAGTACACGGTCCTGATGGACGTCTCCGAGGCGCCCGGGCGGCGCCTTCGGATGGGGGACCTCGCCTCCCAGACCGCACTGAGCCCCGGCGCGGTCACGAGGGTGGTCAAGGTGCTGGAGGCCAAGGGCCTCGTGGAGCGCGAGGTAAGCGCCGACGACGGGCGCGGGCAGGAGGCCGTCCTCACCGAACGCGGCAGGCTGCGCCTCGAACAGATACGCCCGGCGCACGTGGCGGGGGCGCGCCTCAGGGTGTTCGACAAGCTCGCGGGCGTGGACTTGGCGCCCTGCACCGACGTGCTGAACCGCATTTGCCAGGACAACTAGCGCCCGACGACAACGAACCCCTCGGCGACACCCAACCCCCACCGAAACGAGCGATCATGCAGACCGTGCAAGCGGGAACGAGCGAGTACGACCGCTTCGGACCCTGGATTGACGAGGTGACCACCCTCCAGGATGTGCCGCCGCTGTATCGCGACCACCCGCTGGACCTTGGGCGGGCACGGCTCGTGTTGAAGGTGCCCCGCGACATCGCACGCCGGAACGCCACTCCCGACATGGACCTCTACGACCATCTGCTCATCCTCGACGACGCGGGCCTCACCGTCCTGAGCCGTCGCCTCACCACGGGCACCCGGCGGGCGCCCGTCGCCCGCGGCCACGACGTGACGACCGTCCCGTACTCCGACGTGGTCGCCGTGCTCGACACCGTTGACCTCCTCGATGGCAGGTTCACCGTCTTCACGCGGACGGGGGCGGTCTCGGTTCGATACAGCGGCTCCGCGCGGGCGAACGTCACCCGATTGGTCTCCGCGATCCGCGAGGCGTGCGAGGCGTACCCGCCCGGCGCCGCGGGGCGCGCGCTGCTCGATTCCACGGCCCGCGCCGCGGTTCCGCCCGCGCTTGATCCCGGCGACGCCGACGTCGTCTTCGTCAACGACTTCGAGGAACTCGTCCGCCATCATGCCGGGCTGGCCGCGTGGACCTGCCACGGCCGCTCAGCGGCGCTTCCTCGCGGCGGCGGCTGGGCGGGCGCCGTCCGGAAACTCGCCCACCTCCTGAAGCCGGTGACGCTCCACGGGGGGATCGTCGCGGGAGACGCCGGCACGGTCGAGATCGTGGGCAGGAGCCAGTGGCTCCTCCGTACCCGCGCCACCGTTTACTCCCGGTCGCGGCTCGTCCTGCCCCTCGGTGCCTTGGAGCGGCTCGAGGTGGCCCCGCACGAGCGGTATCTCGGGATGAGCGTCGTGACGTTCGGCGCGGGCGCAGCACACGTCGAGATTGTCGTCCCGGACGAGTCGGCCGCGTTCGGGCTCTTCAGCGGCGCGCTCCCCAGGAGGGTCCGCGCGGCCTAAACGGTCCCCGGGTGCGCGCGGCTGGGCACGCCCCGGGGCCCTCGACCGGCCGCCCAGCGGCGTCAGGCGCCAGGTGCGCCCGTCCACAGTGGCTGGCTCGCGCCTTAGGGAATTCGATAGACTCGTAGGCGTGGATTTGGCGGCGTGCACCGAGGTACTGAACCGCATCGGACGGGACAACTAACCACCCCCAAATGAGGTGAGCGACTGTGCAGACCATACTGGCGGGAAAGAGCGAATACGACCGCTTCGGTCCCTGGATCGACGAGGTGACCACCCTCGAGGATGTGCCGCCGCTGTATCGCGACCACCCGCTGGACCTCGAGCGGGCGCGGCTCGTTCTGAAAGTGCCTCGCAACATCGAGCGCATCAATGCCACTCCCGACATGGACCTCTACGACCACCTGCTCATCCTCGACGAGGTGGGGCTCACGGCCCTGAACCGCCGCCTCACCAAGGGCACAAGGCGCGCGCCCGTCGCCCGCGGCTACGACGTCACCACCGTGCCGTACTCGCAGGTGGTCGCGGTGCTCGACACCGTGGAGCTCCTCTATGCCAGACTCAACATCTTCACTCAGGCAGGATTGGCTCTTTCGGTTCGCTACAGCGGCTCGACACGGGAGCACGTCACCCGATTGGTCTCCGCGATCCGCGACGCGTCTGCGGTGTACCCGCCGAGCGCTGCGGGGCGGGCGCTCCTCAAATCCGCCGCCCGCACCGAGGCTCCCCCCGTGCTCGACCTTGGTGACGCCGACATCCTCCTTGTCAACAACTTCGAAGAACTCAAGCGGCATCACGCAGGGCTTGTCGCCTGGACCTGTCACGGCCGCGAGGCGGCGCTTCCTCGCGACGGCGGCGGCGGGGCGGGCGCTACCCGGAGACTCACCCACCGCTTCGTGCCCGCGACGCTCCACGGGGCGATTGTGGCGGGAGACCACGCCACCGTCGAGATCGTGGGCAGGCCGGGGTGGATCATCCGCACCCGCACCCCCGTCTACTCCCAGTCACGCCTGATGCTGCCTCTCGGGGCTCTGGAGTGGCTCGACGTTGCCCCCCACGAGCGCTACGTCGGGGTGAGCGTCGTGCGGTTCGGGGCGGGCGCTGCGAGCGTCGAGATTGCTGTCCCTGATGACTCGGCCGCGTTCGGGCTCTTCTCGGGGGCGCTCGCCAGGAGCGTCCAAGCGGCCTAGCTGGCCACGGCGCCCCGGGCGACCCCAAGCAACCCCCGCAACCCCACCCCACAACCCCCGCACCCCCCGTCTGGAGCCGCTGGCTGGCCTACAGTCGCAGGTCGTCGGCGATTCGCTCTGCGGCTAGGCGCCCCGACACAAGCGCCGTCGGCACCCCCGTGCCAGGGTGCGTGCTCGCCCCGGCAAAGTAGAGGTTCTTGTACCGGGCGTGGCGGTTGTGCGGGCGCAGGTACGCGAGCTGGAAGAGCGTGTGCGCCAGCCCGTGGGTGGCCCCGCGCTCCAGGTTGTAGCGCGCCTTCCAGGTGGGCGGCGACGCGGTCGCCTCAAGCGTGATGTGGTCGGCGACGTCCGGCAGGCCAAGCTGCGCGAGCCTCGCGAGGACGGCGGCGCGGGCCCGCTCCGTCTCGGCGACCCACGCCTCGGCCTCACGCGCGATGAGGTCGGGGTTGTCGCCGTCGTACGTCATGTGCCCGCTCGGCACGACGGCGATGAGCGTGTCCTTGCCGGCGGGGGCCGTGCCGGGGTCGAGCCGGGTCGGGGCGTGGACGTAGACGCTCGGCGCGTCGGGCAGGGGCAGGTTGCGCTCGATGCGCTCGAAGTTGTCGCGGTAGGCGTCGCCGAGGAACAGCGTGTGCGGCCGCAGCTCCGGGTACGGCCGGTCCAGGCCCCAGAAGAAGTTGATCGTGGAGCCGGAGAAGGTCTTGCGGCCGAGTGCGCGGGTCGCCGCGGCGTCCGGCAGGAGGCGCCGGTACACGTACGGCAAATCCGCGTTGGCGACGACGACGTCGGCGGGGAGCGTCCTTGCGGCACCTGTCTGGCCGGTCCCGAGCACGACGCCGCTCGCCCGCCCGCCCTCGATCTCGATGCGGGTTACCGGCGCGTCGTAGACCAACGTGACGCCCGACTCCTCGGCGAGCGCCGCGAGCACCTCCACGATGCGATACATCCCGCCCCTGGGGTACCAGACGCCGTGGGCGAGCTCGCTGAACGGCGTCAGGGAGAAGGTCGACGGCGCGCTGAACGGGCTGAGGCCCATGTAGACGTCCTGGTACGTGAACGCGGCCCTGAGCCTCGGCGAGTCGAAGAACCTCGACATGTGGCGGTAGTGCGGCAGGAGCGCCCTGACCCGCAGCGCCAGGAGGGCGTTGGCGGGCGTCGCGAAGTCGCTGAGGCGGCGGAAGTCGCGGTCGACGAGCCGGGGCATCCCGAGCTCGTAGTGCCTGCGCCCCTCCTCGATGTACCTCAGGAAGCCGGCGAACGAGCCGGGCTCCATGGCCTCGAGCTGGGTGCGCATGGAGGTGAGGTCGGAGGTCATCGCGAGGCGCGCGCCGTCGTCGAACACGACGTCGTACGTCGGGTCGACGCGCCGCGGCTCCAGGGCGTCGTCCATGTCGAGGCCGAGGTGCGCGAACTCGCTCCGGTACAGCAGCGGCATGATCAGTAGCGTCGGGCCGGTGGAGAAGGTGTGGCCGTCGCGCGTGAACTGGCCGAGCCGCCCGCCGGGTCCGCGGTTCTTGTCCACGACGGTGACCCGCACCCCGCGGCGGGCCAGGTGGATGGCCGCGGACAGGCCGCCGACGCCCGCGCCGACGACGACGGCGTTGGTGGTCATCGGGCGTCCTCCTCGGCCGTTGCGGCCTCGACCCGGGTGGCCTTGGCGCGCCGCCGCGCACCCCGCCCCACGAACGCTGACCGGGCGCCGTCGGCCGCGATCCTCAACCCGCCCCGGAGCGTCGCCCGCTCCGGATAGGCCGCGCGCAGCGCGTACCCGTCGCGCTCGATAGCGTCGAGCACCCACTCGAAGCGCGCGACGTATGCGTGACCGGCGAGGCGGCACCGGGCGCTCTCTACCCGGGCCAGATACGTGCGCCCCGTGGCGAAGCACTCTCGCGCCACCTCGACGCGGTCCTTCACCCAGGCGCGGACGGCGGGGGAGTGAAGGTGCACAAGGACGTCGTCCCCGGCGACCGCGCCCTCGGGCAGCAGCCCGGCGGGGAGGTTGAGGTATCCCGCCGCGACGTCCTCGGCGAGGTCGCGAAGCATGTGTGCGACGTGCGCCCCGGTCACGGCGACGTAGCGCGACTCGTCGCGCGGGCAGCCGCAGCCGTGGCCGATGCAGTGGTGCAGCGCCTCGGTGACGGAGACGGCGAGGTCGTGGGTGTAGGCGTCGAGTTCCCCCTGCGTGACGGGGCGCCCGCGGCGGCGGGCGTCGAACTCCATGACGTCGAGCATCGAGCGTAGGGAGAGGAGGAGGCCGGTCTCGGCGTCGGTCGGTCGGACCCCGGCCCTTCGGGCGAGTCCGACGAGGAGGGCCTCCTCGGGCGTGACGCTCAACTCCGAAAGTGCGGTCGCCGTCGCCCCACCCGCGGCCCGGGCGAGAAGGTCTCGCTGGCGCCCCACGAAGGCGAGCCGTCCGTCCCTGTCGGCCAGGCGCTCGTCGATCGTGTCGTCGAGCCACCGGAAGTACGCGTAGAGCGCGAAGGCGTCGTCGCGGTAGTCGCGGTCGGCCAACCACCGGATGGTCAGGTAGGACTGGCGGCTCGCCTTCTTCGTGATGGTCGCGGCCCGCGCGGCGGGCGGCGCGGCAACGACGGCTGGCTGCTCCGGCATGTCCACCTCCGTCGTGGCGCGCAGGGCTGTCCGTGCAACGGTAGCGGCGGGAGCCCCGGCTGTCCTGGGCCCTCGGACCCACGAGGTAGCCCGAACACGGGACGACCGTGTTCCCATCGCAGTTGGTCAACACGTTGACGATCTCGCAGAAGCCAACACTGTGCCCGGACTCCGTCGTCCTTCAGGCGACGAGGCGCCGAACGGGCCGAGGCTCATGTAGACGTCCCAATACGCAAACCCGCTCTGACCCGGGGAAACGCTCGCGCAAGGACGTTCGACCCGCTTGCACCCGGCTTGCTCAGCCCTATACTCGGGACCAAATCTCAAGGATCGGTTCAGAAGGAAGCTCGGGCGCAAAGAAGCGCGGGCGCCTTGACCACCCGAGAGCAGAAGGGTTGCCCGGAGATGAGCGCGACGACGGAGAAACGAGAGCACCTCACGCTACGCACGCTGCCCGGGGACGACGTGCGGCAGATCATGTGGCGGTTTTCTGAGCGCTACGACCTGCAGATGGTCGTGCAGTCGGTCCGTGCAGTCGCCCGCGGGCCGGTCGCCCGGCTGGTCGCCAGCGGTGGGCGCAACTCCCACGACTGGACCGACGAGAAGAACGCCCTCCTCGCCGCGTTCGACGAGTCCGGGATCACCGCGCTCCCCATCGAGCCCGAGTACGGCGGCTACCTTGAGGGACCCCCCAACCTTGCCATTTCGCTGGCCGCCTTCGAACTTGCGTGGGTCGACGGCGGGGCGGCGACGTCCAGCCTCGCGAGTCACCTCGGTCTGTCGCCGATTCACGAGCACGGCACACCCGAGCAGAAGCAGACCTACATGTCCCGCGCCGTGCCCGCGCCCGGCGGCGAAACCTGTCGCGCGGCGTTCGCGCTGACCGAGCCGCTGCCGTACGTCGGTGTCGACACTGGGGTGTTGTCGGGCACGGCCAGGATTGCGGAGTGGAAGGACGGCGAGGAGCCGATCCTGCAGATCGACAAGCGCGGACGGTTCATCACGAACATGGACTTCGCGAACACGGTGACGGCCGCCGTCGAGGGCGCTGACGAGCGTATCGCCGGCAGTTTCTTCGTCATCTTGGAGGAGGGGGACGAGGGCGTGTACGACCGCGGTGCGCCGACCCTGAAGCTCGTGCACCAGCTGTCGTCGACTCGCGATCCGATCTTCAGCCTGAAGGTCCCCGCGAGCCGCATCGTCGGTGGCTACACGGTCAAGGACGGCGTCCTCACGCCGAACGTCAGCCACAGCGAGGTCCTCAACGATGTGTTCCGGCATACCCGCGTGCCGGTAGGCCTCATGACCTCCGCCAAGCTCCTCTCCGCCGTCGAGCCGATCATCCGCTACCAGCGCGGGCGCTACCGCGGTGGCGAAGGCAAGCCCGGAACGCCGCGTTACGACCTAGGACTGCAGCAGAAGGAGGACGCGCTGCATCGGCTGATCGACGTCTGGGCGACGGGGGAGGCCATGACCTCGCTCGGCCTGGCGACCGCGCGACTGTTCGACGAATACGATCCCCTCAAGATTGAAAAGAACAGGATCTTCGCCGAGCGCGGCATCACCGGCATCCGCGCCCAGGCGGGCGAGCTGCGGAAGATCGAGAAGGCGGCGATCGAGTACCTCGAGACCCAAGGCGCTAGCGACGACGCGCGCGGCGAGACGGCGGGCGGCGCAGTACCGGGCACCGATCCGCTGATCCGCTACGTCATCGACGACTCGCTCGCGAATGTGCTCTGCCCGGCGACCAAGTTGTGGAACACCGGCCACGGTGCGAACACGATGCGCGAGGCGGTCTCTCTGGTCGGTGGCTACGGAATCACCGAAGACTGCCCCGGCTTCCTCGGCCAGAAGTGGACGGACGCCCAGCTCGAGGCCACGTACGAGGGGCCCGAGGCCGTGCAGCGTCGGCAGCTGACCATCACGATGACGAACCCGGTGTTCCTGCGCCAGTTCGACGACTGGATCGACGAGCAGCGCCAGTTCGCCAGCCACAAGGCGGACCTCGGCGCCTGCACGCTCAGCACCGCGATGACGCTGTGGCGCTGGACGCTCGATCACCTGCGCGAAGCCGAAGACGCTGACGGGCGGCCGCTCTTCCGTGACAAGCGGCAGGGCGTGACCTTCCCGATGGCCGACGCGCTGAGCTGGCTGGTCGCCTCCCGCTATCAGATGCTCGACGTGCTCGAGCTCGAGAGCAAGGGCGCCGAGCGGCCCGAGCTTGCGGAGAGCCTGCCGGGCACCGTGCAGTTCCTCGCCGACCTGTGCCGCGTGCAAGCGGCCCGGGCCGCGGGCGAGGTCGGACGGATCTGCGCCGAGCTCGTCTTCGGCTACCAGCGGCACCCGAGCTGGGAGGATTGCGGCGCGTGCTATCAGGCCGAGGACCTCGAGGCACTCGAGGGCATGATCCCCGGGATCAACGCGGTCGCCCGCAGCCTCGTCGACGTCGTCGAGGATGACGGCTCGCATCCGGCGAAGGCCGGACCGTGCGTGAACTTCCAGGGTCGCGAAACCTTCATGGCACTGCGCCGCAAGCTCGACGGCTGCATGACCGAAGCGCGCCTGGCCAAGGACCGCGCCGCGCGCTCGCTCACCGGCGTCATGATCCCCGAAGCGCTCGACTACCCGAGCTGATCGCCCATGCACGACGAGACGGTGGAACGACAGTGCCTCGAGGTCGACATCGCATGCGTCGGGTTCGGCCCGGCGAGCGGTGGC
This sequence comes from uncultured Actinomycetota bacterium, assembly GCA_963830335.1. Lineage (GTDB taxonomy): Bacteria > Actinomycetota > Actinomycetes > Actinomycetales > Demequinaceae > JAFGBM01. The sequence goes on along the minus strand of CAWHLX010000001.1, from coordinate 1,224,097 downwards.
TTCTTGACGACCCTCTCCCGTGGCCTGGCCGAGGCCCAGGGCGAGTTCGAAAGCGGCGCGATGCCAGGCATGCCGCCGCAGGTCGTCTGCTACGAGCGGGCCGACGACCTCGGCTTCGGCGTGTCCGGTGTCGTCACGCCGGCGAGGGGTATCCGCGAGACGTTCCCCGATATCGATCCGGCAAGTATCCCCATGACCGCGCCGGTCACGAGCGAGAAGGTCGTCTACCTGCTCGATCCGATCGGCGCCAGTCGACGCGGCTTCGCGATGCGTTGCGCCGACGCGATGCTGCGCGGATTGCGCTTCATGCTTCCGGTGCGTGACCAGGCCTTCACCTTCCCCTTCATTCCCAAGTTCCTGCACAAGGACGGCGGGCTGGTGCTCGGCATGGGCCAGTTCACCCAGTGGGTCGCCGGCCAACTCATGGCCGAGGCGCAGGTCCAACTCTGGCCGGGCACCCCGGTCGCCAAACCGTTGATCGAAGACGACGCCGTCGTCGGCGTGCGACTCGTCGACCAGGGCACGGACCTGCGCGGCGAGCCCGAGGTGGGCTACCTCCCCGGCATGGACATCAAGGCGGCGCTGACCGTCGTCGCCGACGGCCCCGTCGGCCCGATCGGCCGGAAGCTCGACGAGCACTTCGGATTGCCCGACGGCCATGTGCGGCGCGATTGGGCGGTCGGCATGAAGGTCGTCGTGGACCTACCGCCGGACTGCGCGCTCGAGCCGGGAACCGTCCTCCACACGATGGGCTACCCCGAACCGGAGATCTTCGGCTTCCTGTACGTGCACGCGCCGGGCCTCGCCTCGCTCGGGATCTTCGTGCCGTCGTCCCTCGACAGTCCGGTTCGCGGCAGCTACCGCTACCTGCAGCACTGGATGCAGCACCCCTACCTCTGGCGGCACCTCAAGGGCGGCAAGTTGCGCTCGTGGGGGGCCAAGTCGCTTCAGGAGTCCGGTCGCCAGGGTGAGCCCCACCTCGTCGGCGACGGCTACGCCCGGATCGGCGAGGGCTCGGGCAGCACCAATGTCCTGACCAACTCCGGCGTCGACGAGGCGTGGACTACCGGGGTGCAGCTCGGCGAGGCTGTGCTCGAGCTGCTTCGGGGCAAGGAGCCGTTCACCCGCGACAACCTCGAGCGGACCTACGTAGCGCGTCGCCGGTCGAGCGCGCTCGATAGGGAGAGCAGGGTCGCGGCCAAGGCGCGGGTCGGGTTCCGGCGTGGTTTCGTCCGTGGCCTGATCGGCACGGGCCTCACCGGCCTGACGCGCGGCCGGCTCAACGCGCCCGGCGCCAAGGCGGAGGGCCGCGAGGTCAAGAGCCTTGCCGAGCATTTCAAGGGCAGGATCCCCGCGGGCGAGATCGAACGCATCAAGGCAGAGGCGAGCACGTCGCAGCGACCGCTGCAGGACCTGTACATGGACCGCGCCGGCTGGCCGGCCATTCCGTTCGACGGCGAGCTGCTCGTCTCGCACCAAGACGCGTTGCTGCTCGGCGGCAAGGTTCAGGCGCCTCCCGGCTACGCCGACCACGTGGTGTTCCTCGCCCCGGCCGAGTGCGAGGCCTGCGAGACGCACCTGTGCGTCAACATCTGCTCCGGGCAGGCGCTGACCCTGAATCCGGAGGGCGGAGTGCCCCTCTTCGACCGGGAGAAGTGCGTGCACTGCGGCGCGTGCCAGTGGAGCTGTCCGGCGCCACGCGAGGCCGGTCACGACGTCGCCGCCATCGCCTTGCGGGCGGGCGCAGGGGGACTGCATTCCGCCGAGAACTGAGCCACCGACCTATAGACGACCCGACCACCGACCCTGCAGATGCGAACTTGGAGATAACCGATGACTGACGGATTCCACATCGTCGTGTGCGGCAGCCTCGTGCCCGACCCGATCCAGACCCTGGAGCCGGTGCTCGGCGGCGACCGGCCCGCGCTGAAGAACGAGGCGATGCTGCCCTCGGTGCTCGACCCGTGGGCCGGGCATGCGCTCTACGAGGCCGCACACCTGGCGGCCCAGACCCCGGGTAGCAAGGTGTGGCTGGTCAGCCTCGGGCCCAAGGCTCAGCTGCAGCAGCTCATGATGAAGGTGGCGCAGAAGGTGCCGTTCGAGTTCGTCGCCGTCGATGGCTCCGCCAGCGGCTTCACCGACTCGTTCGAGGTCGCCACGGCGCTTGCTACGGCGATCGAGGCCATCGACGGCCTCGATCGGTCCCGGCTCCTGCTCTTCGGCGGCTTCGCCTCGGCCTCTCGCGATGCCGGCGTCACGCTCCAGATGGTCGGCGAGCGGCTCGGCATCCGCGACCAGTTCCTCGGCGTCGACGAGCTGACGGTGCAGGGCGACGGTTCGATCCGGGTGCTCGAGCGCGTCGAGGCTGGTCGCTACCTCGCCTCGGTCTGCGAGGGCCCGCCGCTCGTCGCGGCCTGGGCGACCGGCTCGCTACCCGAACCCCCCAACAGCCCGCAGGTCGGCATGCAGAACATGCGGACGATCATGCCGGCGCTCGCGAAGGCGGCGCCTGCCGCGCTCGCCGGGGAGGGCACCACGTGGCTGGCGGCCGAGGTGCCGCAGCAGCGGCGCGAGACGCGCGTCGTGAAGGACCTCTCCGCGGACGAGATCGCGCAGGAGATCGTCACCTGGATCAAGGGCTGAGGAGGCTACCCATGACGGATACGATTCTCTTCCTGGCCCACACCGAGGCGGACGGGACGCTACCCAAGGCCGCGTACGAGGCGCTGACCGCGGCGAAGAACCTCGCCCGCGACCTCAAGGGAGCGACCCTTACCGCCGGCTTGATCGGCGCGGACGTCGCCGCGGCGGCGGCCACCCTGACCGGTATCGAGCGGGTCCTGGGCGTGAGCGGCGCCGAGTTCGCGGTCTCGCGTTACGCGAGCGACGCGGCCGCGGCCGCGGCCCTCGTCAAGGCCTCCTCGGCGACGATCGTCGTCGCGCCGGCGACGCCTCGGTTCTGCCGGGCGCTTCCCGGGGCGGCCGCGCGGCTCGACGGCCGAATCGAGACGCAGGTGACCGCGCTCAGTGTCGAAAACGCCGCCGAGGGCGACGCCGTGGAGGCGGAGCGCTGGTTCTACCGGCAGCGCATGGTGGCGAGGCTGAGCCGCAGCCAGCGCCCGTGGTTCCTGCTCACGAGCCTCGGCGCGTTCGAGGCGGCGCCGGCCGGGTCTGGGTCGGCCGAGCCTGCGTCAACCCAGTCCGGCAAGGCCAGCCTCGAGAACGTGGCGGTCGATCTGCCCGCGGCGGAGCTTCGCACCAAGGTGACGGGGATCGAGGCCGCCGCCACCGAGGCCCAGACCATCCGCCCCGATGCCGAAACGCTGCTGGTTGCCGGCGCCGGCTGGACCAAGAAGCAGAAGGACGGCGCGACACACCTCAAGGACGCCGAGCGCCTTGTCCTCGGTTTCCTCGATCTCGCCCGCGCTTCGCTCGGCAGCAGCAAGTCGCTCGTCGACCAGGGCTCCGAGGGCGCCGAGGTCATGGCGTTCATGAGCCACCTCAACCAGATCGGCCAGACCGGCTCGACCCCGCGCCACCGTAAGGGACTCGCGACCTGCTGCCACGGTGAGGAGCCGCACGTCGTCGGCTGGCGCTTCATCTCCGAGCGCCGGGCGATCAACCTCGACGAGACCTGCGGCTGGGCCCAGGGCAAGGCGGACGTGCTCTACGTCGCCGACGCCTTCGAGGTCATGGCGAAGGTCAACGCGCTTCTCGCGGCCGAAGCCTGATCGGTTGTCGGCGGTGATTCGCCGCCGTCGCACCTACCGGCGCGTGCCGTCGAAGAGTTCCTCCATCGCTCGGTTGGACCGGAGGTCGACGCCCGGGCGGGGGCCTCTGCCGCCCCGGAAGACGGGGAGTTCGGGTCGCGTCGCGGAGCGCTGTCTGGGAAGTTCGCGCCGGAGGGCATCTTCGATGAGGCTACCCAGGGTTTGGTTACGCGAGGCCGCGAGGCGCTTCGCGGTCTGCAGAAGTCGGTCCTCGATGTTGAGTGTGGTTCGCATGACCTCAGTCTGCTCGCAACTCGCGCTTGACGGCCGGACTCCGCTGAGCTGACGGCGCCGCGAAGTCCCCTGTGCCCACGCGCCGTCGGGCCTGTCCGGTAGCCTGAAACCATGAGTACGGTCACCGTCGAGTCCCAGTCGATTCGGCGCACGCTCGACCAGAATCGCGACGCGGTTCGTGAGGTTCTCGCGCGCTACGGCGCGGTCAATCCGCGGGTCTTCGGATCCGTTGCGCGTGGCGACGCGACGGCGACGAGCGATCTGGACCTCCTCGTGGACCTTCTTCCGCGACGCGCGCAGCGCGTTGATGCGCGTCGCGGGGCTGGGCGAGGAGCTGACGGACCTCCTTGGCGTCCGGGTGGATGTGGTCGCCGACGGTCTAATGCGGGATGTGGTCTCAGAGTCCGCGCACGCCGATTCGATTCCGCTGTGACGCGCGAGCCGGGTCTTCGTCGCGGGGATGTCCTCGACGCCGTTGCGCGGTGCCTGGACTATGAGCCGCACCTGACCTCGCCGGATCCGGCGATCGCCTCTATGGCCTACGACGCGGTGCTGAGGAATCTTGCGGTCATCGGCGAGGCGGTGCGTGCGCTCCCGGCGGAGGTCAAGGTGCTCGCGCCCGCCGTACCGTGGGCGAGCATCGCGGGGTTGCGCAACGTGGTGGTCCACGAGTACTTCAGGGTCGACGCGGCGACGATCGCTGGCATCGTGCAGAACGACCTAGTCCCGCTTGCGGACGCGCTGAGAGCTCTGCCAAGTGACTGACGACCGGTTCAGCGCCATGGTTCGATCCGTCGTCCTCGTCGGTGACTCGGGCGGGGTTGGACGTGACAGGACTAGCGTGCGGACGCGTCGCGGCGACCGGCCGTGACCGCCGAATGGTTCGACTTGCCAGGAGCTCCGATACTCGACGAGCGGAGCCGAGCTCGCACCTCGTCCGTGCGAGCGAAGTCGGGAACCTGCATCGCTTCCTTTCTTCCGTTGGGGCCAATCGCGTCGACGTCGCTCTTGTCGGGGCACGGAGCCTCGTCGAGCGATCTGGCGCGCTCCAGAGCGTGGCTTGAGTACCCCTCGGGTATGGGTCAAGCTGCATTCGATGCGCGACGCGTCTGTGTCGATGTCAGCCGGTAACGCCACCGTCGAAGCGTTCCGCGGCCGACCTGCCCGCGACGATCGGCCTCGTCAGCCGCCCTAATCCCGCGCGGGGTGCTTCGCGGGTAGCGCGAGCATGCGGTCGAGCGCGACCCTTGCCCAGCGCGTCGTCTCCTCGTCCACGACGATCCGGTTGACAACCTCGCCCGCCACGAGCGACTCCAGCACCCACACCAGGTGGGGCAGGTCGATGCGGTTCATGGTGGAGCAGAAGCACACCGTGTCCTCGAGGAACACGATCTTCTTGTCAGGGTGCTCCGTCGCGAGGCGGCGCACCAGGTTGAGCTCGGTCCCGATCGCCCACGCGCTCCCGGGCTCCGCGTTCCGTATCACCTTGATGATCTTCTCGGTTGACCCGACGTAGTCGGCGGCCGTCACCACCTCGTGGGCGCACTCCGGGTGGACGATCACCTTCACGCCCGGCACCTCGGCCCGCACCCGCGCCACGTTCTCCAGGCGGAAGCGCCCGTGGACGCTGCAGTGGCCCTTCCAGAGGATGACGCGCGCCGCCGTGAGTTCCTCGACGGTGTTGCCGCCGAGCGGCTTGCGCGGGTCGTAGAGGACGCAGTCGTCGAGGCTGAGGCCGAGGTCGAGCACGGCGGTGTTGCGGCCGAGGTGCTGGTCGGGGAGGAAGAGGACCTTGCCCTTGCCCGCCAGCCCGCCGACCTGGTCGAAGGCCCAGCGCATCGCAACCTCGGCGTTGGACGACGTGCACACCACTCCCTCGTGTCGCCCGCAAAACGCCTTGATGGCCGCCGTGGAGTTCATGTAGGTGATGGGGATGGTCTGCTGCGCGATCCCGGCCGCCGCGAGGTCCTCCCACGCCTGCTCCACCTGCGCGATGTCCGCCATGTCCGCCATCGAGCAGCCGGCCGCCATGTCCGGAAGTATCACCTGCTGGCTCGTCGGACGTCAGGATATCCGCGCTCTCCGCCATGAAGTGCACGCCGCAGAAGACGATGTACTCCGCCTTCGGGCCGCGCCGCCGCCTCGCGCGCGAGCTTGAACGAGTCGCCCGTGACGTCCGCGAACTGGATGACCTCGTCGCGCTGGTAGTGGTGGCCCAGGATGAAGACGCGGTCGCCAAGCGCGGCCTTTGCCGCGCGGGCGCGTTCCACCAGCCCGGGGTCCGACGGGGCGGGCAGGCCACCGGGGCAATCGACTCCTCGTTCCGAGTCCGCATCGGTGCGCTTTCCAAGCAGCATGAGTGCGGACGGACGCGGCTCCACGAAGGCATCGCTCATCTGTCCATTGTCCCACGCGGTCCAAGGCAGACTTGTGGGGTGCGCGTGGTGATGACGGTCGAGGCGTGGCCCGACGAGGGCGGCGGGTTCATCCCCGCATCCGTCGCGGCCGCGCTCGCGTCGAAGGCTTGGGCGGCGGGTCTGTCCAAGGCACAGGCGCCGACGGACGGGGCGCCGACGGACGGGGCGCCGACGGACGGATTACATGGCGCCGACGTCGTCGCGCTCGCGATGGGGGACGGCGGGCCGCGCACGGCCGACGTCGTCGAGGGGCCCCGGCGCGTCGTCGGTCAGGCCGTCGCCGTAGAGTGCGCCGCCGGGATCCTGCTCGCCCCGCGCGACTCTCTTCGCTGGAACCCTCACCGACTCGCGAGCGCGCTGTACGACCTCGCGCGCGAGGTCCCCGACGGGACTCGCCCGCCCACGGTCATCGTCCCCCTCGGCGACGTCGCCCCCGCGGGCGACGCCATCGACGTCTGGGGCCCGAGCCTCGAGGCCGCCCGCGACGCCCTCTCGCGGCTCGCCGTGATTGCGCTCGTCGGGTCCTCTCGCCCGTTACTCGGCTTCCACGGCATGGCCGCCGCGACGATGGCCGGTCGCGAGTCCGACATCGCCCTCGCCGCGGCCGCGCAGGAGCAGGAGCGGCGCTGGGCCGAGATCGCGGCGCAGGTGGAGGCCGCCGGGTTCGCCATGGCGGGGGAGTACGCCGAGGCGGACGGGGTTGGTGCCGCAGGGCCGGGCGCGGCAGGGGAGCAGACTCCCGGGGTACGCGGCGCGCACCTCGGCACCGCGCGCATCGCCGACCTCCCCGGCTCCGGCGCCGCGGGAGGGCTCGCGTATTGCCTCGCCGCGGCCGGCGCCCGCCTCGCGTCCGGCGCGACGTTCGCCGCCTCGCTCGCGGGCCTCGACGACCTCTCCCCGCCGCCCGACCTCGTCGTCGCCATATGCCGCGACCTCACGCCCCGGGGACTCGACCACGGCTCCGTCGTCCCGGCGTCGGCCGCCGCCGCGCGGCTCGGGGTCCCGTGCGTCGCGATCGCGCCTGCGGTGAGGGTGGGCAAGCGGGACCTCATGGCGTCGGGGATCTCCGGGGCGTACCCCGCCGAGCCCGGCGCCGCGGCGCTCGCCGATCGCGTGCGCAGGGTCGCCCACACCTGGACGCCCCGCGCGTAGGAGTGTCCCGGTGTCCACCGCAGCCGTACCCGCGGCGGCGGTCCTCGATACAGTTGCGGGATGGCCATGCCCCCGGAATCCCCCGCGCGAGCCCGACGATCCGCCGGTATCGCGGGCGCCATCGGCGCCTACGCGCTTCCCGTCCTGATCTTGGTGGCGGCCGTCGCCGCCTACCTCGTCCCGCGCCCCGTCACCGAGTGGTTGGGGATGAACCCGACGCCACCTCAGGTTCCGGACGACATGGACAACATCATCCGCCTCCTCGCGGTACCGATCGCTTTCTTCGGTCTTGTCCTGCTTGCCGCCGTCTCCGTGGTGCGGTCGCTCAGGTCGCGTCGCGCGCGGGCCGCCGCGGCCGCCGCGGCCCCCGCAGCCCCCGCAGCCCCCGCAGCGTAGCGGAACGGCGGTCGCTGGCGGTCGCGTCTCCGCCAAGCGAATCGCGGCGACGCCCGGGACCTTGGGCGTCCGGGAATTTCCGGCACGCGACGTACGCTTATCTATAGACGATGAAAGGAGTCGCCATGGCAGACACTGCCACCGAGACCCAGGCGCACGGCGTTGACATCACCGACGCCGCAGCAGAGAAGGTGCGTAGCCTCCTGAAGCAGGAGGGTCGCGACGACCTTCGCTTGCGCCTTTCCGTGCAGCCGGGCGGCTGCTCTGGTCTGATCTACCAGCTCTACTTCGACGAGCGCACGCTCGACGGGGACGCGATTCGCGACTTCGACGGCGTCGAGGTGGTCGTCGACAAGATGTCGGTCCCGTACCTCGACGGGGCGAAGATCGACTTCTCCGACACGATCGAGAAGCAGGGCTTCACGATCGACAACCCAAACGCCTCGAGCTCTTGCGCGTGCGGGGACTCGTTCAGCTAGGTTTCGGTCCACCTAACGCGGGCGGGCGGCTTCCGGGAAACCGGGGCCGCCCGTTTCGCTTCCCGGGGTACCTCGTTTTGCTTTGCTGTGCAGCCCAGCCCCTGATCGCGGGGCGACCGACGCGTCGAGCCCGGAATAGTCAACGTGTTGACCATCTCCAACTAGTGGCCGACTCCCGCGCTCAGCGTCGCGGCAACGTCGCGAAGCGCCACGATGAAGCGGTCCACGTCCCGGACGGTGATGTCGGGGTGAAGTCCCACGCGGACCACGCCGCGGCCACTCACGCCGAGCGCCTCCCACACGTGACTCTCGGGCGACGGCTCCGTGGTGCACGCCGAGCCGGAGCCCACGGCGAACCCGCGCCGGTCCAACTCCGTGGCGAGCGCCTCCCCGTCAATGCGCGCGCACGCGAACGTGACGAGGTGGGGGAGCGCGGGCCCGCGGGGGACGAAGACGACCGTGTCGGGGAGTTCGGCGGCTATGGTGCGGATGCGCGCGGCCAGCGCCGCGAGGCGCGGGGCGACCTCCGCGCGCTGTTGCTCGCGCTCCTCGAGCGCCACGGCCGCGGCGAGCGCGGCCGCCACGTTGACGCGCCCTGTCACGATCGGGGGCAGGGGCACCCACCGCGTCGTCGCCCTGAAGGCGACGACGGCGACGCCGCGCGGACCGCCCCAGTCCGCGGGGTCCGCCATGAGCGCGTCCCACGAGGAGGGAGGATCCACGTGCCCGACGCTCGCGGTCGCGTCGACGATGAGGGGAACGCCCGCGGCGCGCGCGGCCTCGTGCGCCTCGGCGAGCGGCTGGAGGACCCCCGTCTCCTGGTTGGCGTGCTGGACGAGCGCCACCGAGACGGTGTCGTCGAGGTCATCCGCGAAGTCCGCGAGGTTGACCACGCCCGCGGCGTCCACCGCGATCCGCGTGAGCGCCTCGGAGAACCGGGAGGCCACCCTGAGGACCGGCTTGCGCTCGACGGCGGTCGCGACGATGCGTCCCCGGCCGCCGAGGGCCGGTGCGGCGCCGCCTGCCCGCGCCGGTGCGGCGCCACCTGCTCGCGCCGGTGCGGCGCCGCCTGCCCGCGCCGTCGCGACGCCGCCGATCGCGCGGTCGAACGCCAGCCCGAAGGTGGGGACGAAGTGGGTGTGCTCGGCTGGCGCGCCGAGGGCGCTGGCGATCGCCTGGGCCGCGCCGTCGAGGAGCGCGTGCGCCCTCCGGGACTCGGCGTGCTGCCGGTCCGGGTCGGCCCAGCCCTCGTCTATCGCGGCAAGGAAGGCCTCGCGCGTCCGCGCGCTCATCGGGGCCGAACCGGAAGCGTCCAAGAATACGCGCGGCTCGGTTAGGTCACCCATACCAACGAACCTAGCGCGCGATACACTCTGTGCGTGCATCAACCACATCTCCCTCGCGCTCGCTCGCTCGCCCTGGCCTCGGTCGGCGCGGTCGCGCTCGCCGGAATCCTCGCCGGGTGCGACGCCAACCTCGCCAACGGCGCCCTCCCGTCGGACCCTCAGGTCACCAACCAGACCGGTCGCATCATCCAACTTTGGAACGGTTCGTGGATCGCCGCGCTCGTCGTGGGCGTCATCACGTGGGGCCTTATCCTGTGGGCGGTCGCGGTGTACCGGAGGCGCAAGGGCGACAACAAGATGCCCGTCCAGACGCGCGTGAACCTCCCGCTCGAGCTGATGTACACCGTCGTCCCCCTCATCATGATCGGCGTGCTGTTCTCCTACACGGCGCGCGACATCGCGGCGATCACGGACACCAGCCAGCCCGCCGATGTTCACATTCAGGTGATCGGCAAGCAGTGGAGTTGGGACTTCAACTACCTCGACGAGAACGTCCACATCGCGGGCGTCCAGGCGGACCTGACGGGCAAGGAGGGCGTGCGCGACCAGCTCCCGACCCTCTACATTCCGGTCAATGAGCGGGTGGAGTTCACGGTCAACTCTCGGGACGTCATCCACTCGTTCTGGATTCCCGCGTTCCTGTACAAGATGGACGCGATTCCAGGGCGCACCAACACCTTCCAGGTGATTCCGGGCAAGATCGGGCACTACGACGGCAAGTGCGCCGAGTTGTGCGGCGAGTACCACGCGGCGATGCTCTTCAACGTCGCGGTCGTGAGCCGCGCCGACTACGACGCCTACATCCAGTCGCTTCGCGACGCGGGCCAGACGGGGTTGATTGGTTTGGAGTACAACCGCCAGCAGGACGTGACCCCGGCCCCGGCGGCGACGCCATGACGGCCACGCTCGCGGCTCCCGAGGCATCCCCGGCGCCGTACAACCGCGGACAGAACAGGCGCGGCGGCAGCACCATCGTCCGCTGGGTGACGTCGACCGATCACAAGACCATCGGTTACATGTACATGATCACGTCGTTCTTCTTCTTCATGATCGCGGGGCTGATGGCGCTGGTGATGCGCGCCGAGCTGTTCGAGCCGGGGCGCCAGGTCGTCCAGAGCGCCGAGCAGTACAACCAGCTCTTCACGATGCACGGCACGATCATGCTGCTGCTGTTCGCGACCCCCCTCTTCGCGGGCTTCGCCAACGTCATCATGCCGCTCCAGATCGGGGCGCCGGACGTCGCGTTCCCGCGCCTCAACATGCTCGCGTACTGGCTGTACCTCTTCGGCGGGCTCATCGCGACGGCGGGCTTCTTCACCCCCCAGGGCGCGGCGTCGTTCGGCTGGACGGCCTACGCGCCGCTCAGCAACGCGGTCTATTCGCCCGGCGTCGGCGCCAATCTGTGGGTCTTCGGGCTCGCGATGGGTGGCTTCGGCACCATCCTCGGCGCGGTCAACTTCATCACGACGATCGTCACGATGCGCGCGCCCGGCATGACGATGTTCCGGATGCCGATCTTCACCTGGAACACGCTGGTGACGTCGATGCTCGTCCTCATCGCGTTCCCGCCGCTCGCGGCGGCGTTGCTGGGGCTCGGTTCGGACCGCATCCTGGGCTCGCAGATCTTCAACCCCGACTTCGGCGGCGCCATCCTGTGGCAACACCTCTTCTGGTTCTTCGGCCACCCCGAGGTGTACATCATCGCGCTGCCGTTCTTCGGCGTGATCACCGAGATCCTGCCGGTCTTCTCTAGGAAGCCTCTGTTCGGCTACCACGGGCTGGTCTTCGCGACCATCGCGATCGCGGCCCTGTCCGTGACGGTGTGGGCCCACCACATGTACGTCACCGGCGCGGTGCTACTGCCGTTCTTCTCGTTCATGACGATGCTGATCGCGGTGCCCACCGGCGTGAAGTTCTTCAACTGGATCGGGACGATGTGGCGGGGCAAGATCACCATGGCGACGCCCATGTTGTGGACGATCGGGTTCCTCGTGACCTTCCTGTTCGGCGGCCTGACGGGCGTCATCCTCTCGTCCGCGCCGCTCGACTTCCCCGTCTCGGACACCTACTTCGTCGTCGCGCACTTCCACTACGTGGTGTTCGGCACGGTGGTTTTCGCGATGTTCGCGGGCTTCTACTTCTGGTGGCCCAAGATGACCGGCAGGATGCTGAGCGAGCGCCTGGGCAAGCTCCACTTCTGGATGCTGTTCTTCGGGTTCCACGGGACGTTCCTCGTCCAGCACTGGCTCGGCGCGAACGGCATGGCTCGCCGGTACTTCGACTACCTTCCCGAGGACGGCTTCACCGGCGCCAACCAGATCTCCACCATCTCGGCGTTCGTGCTCGCGCTCTCGACGCTCCCGTTCCTGTGGAACGTCTTCATCACCGCGCGCAAGGGCGAGCGGGTGACGGTCGATGACCCGTGGGGCTACGGCAACTCGCTCGAGTGGGCCACCTCCTGCCCGCCGCCGCGCCACAACTTCACGTCCATCCCGCGGATCCGGTCGGAGCGCCCGGCGTTTGACCTCCACCACCCGGAAATCGCGGCGATCGACAAGGCCGGTCAGGCGCACCGGGACGGGCCGGGGCGCGCGCCGGAAGGCGGGGCGAAGTCATGAACGTCGAGGCGAGGCTCTTCTACCTTCCCGCGCTCTTCTTCTTCACCGCCGCGACCGTCTATGGGCTGCTCTCCCACTGGGAGGTCGTCGGGGTGGTGTGCATCGCGCTGACGGGCGCCCTGGCCGGGATGATCGGGTTCTACTTCCGCATGCTCGCCCGCCGGTTTGGCGAGCGGCCGGAGGACGACGCCGACGCCGAGATCCAGGGTTCGGCGGGGGACCAGGGCGTGTACGCGCCCTGGTCGTGGTGGCCGTTCGTCCTCGCGTGCGGCGCGGCATGCGGGTTCACGGCGCTCGCCGTCGGCTGGTGGCTCATGGTCCCCGCGGGGATCATCGTGGTGATCGGGCTCGTCGGCTGGGTGTTCGAGTTCTCCCGCGGGCAGCACGCGCACTAGCCACCGCGCCCCCACCTGCCGCACCCCCTAGCCACCGCGCCCCGTGCCCTCGGTGATCACCCGCAGGAGTCTCTCCAGTTGTACGACCCCGTCGGGCCTAAGCCGCAACTCAAGCTCGCGATTGAACGCGGCCAGCCGGCGCGCGACTCCCGTGAGTTCACGGGCCCCACGCTCCGTCAGCCTGACGAGCGAGCACCTTCCGTCGAGTGGATGCTCCGTGCGCAGGACCAGTTCCGCGTACTCCATGCGATCCACGAGCCCCGTGACGGCTTGCTTGGTCACTCCGAGTCGCTCGGCAAGCGTCGACGGCGGGAGTCCCTTGGGCGCAAGAGCGAGTTGTGCGGCGACGCCGGCCTGCACGGCGCTCATGTGGGCACCGCTCGCGCGCACGTCACACCCATATCCGACGCATCGCGCGGTCTCTAGCACGGCGCGAATTAGCGGGGCCGCGCCACCGGCGGGCACAAGCGGTGGCTCCGGAAAGAAGGTCCACAGTTCGAACATGGTCAACACGTTGACGAAGGCGAGCGGCTGTGACGTGGGGCTACCGGCAGTCAGGGGAAGCGGGGAGCCCGCCCACCGGCTGGGGACGACGGTGGAGGCGGGGATCGGGCACGAGGGTCCGTGTGTCCGACTTGGTCAACACGTTGACCAAGTCGAGCGAGGGATCCGTCGCCGCGCGCTGGCGCAGGGTGCCCCGCTACCTTCACGTACGTTCGCCCGGCGTGCCATGCTTGATTCATGAGGCCCTCCACCGCGCGCGCTGCCCGTGGGCTTAGCCTTGGCCGGCGGCGTGGGCTCGCGCTCAGCCTTGGCCGGCGGAGTGGGCTCCGGCTCGGCCTCGGACTTGGGCTCGGCCTGCTACTCGTCGGCTGCGGCCCGCCACCGGACTTCGGAGCCCTCTCGGTGTACGACCCCCACGGACTTCACTACGAGGCGAACATCTTCGAGGGCACCATCCATATCTCCGAGGGTTGCATGACGGTGCACTGGCAGGGCGACGACGTCGTGCTCCTCTTCCCCTCGCACGAGGTGAAGTGGGACCCCGAGACCTCCACGTTCACCTACGGAGGACAGGTTTACGGGGACGGGGATGCGATTCGTCTCAGGGCCATCGTCCACTTCGGCAGGTACTCCGGAAGCATCCCGGAGGCGTGCCCGCCCTCCGAGCGCGTCTACGTCCTCGAGGCGGGACTGGACTAGTCCGCGTCCCGCCGCGGGAGTGAACGGGAGCTGCGTACCGCCGCGGGAGTGAACGGGAGCCGCGTCGCCGCGGCTCCCGGGCCTCACCTAGAGCTGGGTTCTCCTAGATCGCCGGTACCGCGGCCAGGGACTCCTTCAGCGCGGACTCGCTCAGCGGGTCGTCCGCGAGCTTGCCAGCGAGGAACTGCTCGTACGCGCCCAGTTCCAAGAGCCCGTGGCCGGACAGCCCGACGACGATGACCTTCTCTTCGCCCGACTTCTTGGCATCGAGCGCCTCGCGGCGCGCCTGCGCCAGGGCGTGCGACGACTCGGGGGCCGCGACGATGCCCTGCGTCCGGGCGAACTCGATGCCCGCCTCGAAGCACTCCAGCTGGTGAAGAGCCACGGCGTCGATCAGCCCCTCGTGGACTGCGTGCGACATCAGCGGCGCCATGCCGTGATAGCGCAGGCCGCCCGCGTGGATGGAGCTCGGCACAAAGTCGTGCCCCAAGGTGTACATCATCATGAGCGGGGTGAGCCCCGCGGTGTCGCCGAAGTCGTAGCGGTACTCGCCGCGCGTGAGCGTGGGGCAGGACGTCGGCTCGACGGCGAGCAGGCGCGTCTTGGTCCCGTTGACGAGGTTCTCGCGCAGGAAGGGGAAGGCGAGGCCCGCGAAGTTGGAGCCGCCGCCCACGCACCCAATCACGGTGTCGGGCGCACCCTCGCCCGCCTTGGCGAGCTGAAGGAGCGCCTCCTGGCCGATGACCGTCTGGTGGAGCAGCACGTGGTTGAGGACGGAGCCGAGCGCGTACTTCGCCTCGGGGTCCTTCGCCGCGACCTCGACGGCCTCGGAGATGGCGATGCCGAGCGAGCCAGCGTGCCCCTTGGGGAACGCGCGGCCGGCGTCGGTGTCCTGCGACGGCGAACGGTACACCTTGCCGCCGAACACCTCGATCAGAGTGCGGCGCTGCGGCTTGCTGTCGTAGCTGACGCCCACCTGCCACACCTCACACTTGGCGCCGAAGAGGGAACACGCGTACGCGAGGGCGGTGCCCCACTGGCCCGCGCCGGTCTCCGTGGTGATGCGGGTGGTGCCGTTGAGGGTGTTGTAGTACACCTGCGGCACGGCGGTGTTGGTCTTGTGGGACCCGGCGGGCGAGACGCCCTCGTACTTCACGTAAATCCGGGCGGGCGTGCCGAGCAACTTCTCCCAGCGTCGGGCGCGGTACAGCGGCGACGGGCGGTACTGGCGGTAGACCTCGAGCACCGGCTCGGGGATCGGGATGTACCGCTCCTGCGAGACCTCCTGGAGGATCAGCTCCATGGGGAAGAGGGCCGCGAGATCCTCGGGGCCGATGGGGCCGTGGGTTCCGGGGTGCAGCGGCGGCGGGGGCGGCGTCGGCAGATCCGCGACGATGTTGTACCAGTTCTTGATCTCTTCGTCGGGGTTCAGGGTGTACATAACCTGTTCGTCGCTCATCGCTGCTCCCTCGCTGCGGTGGTGTTGCCGATGTGGTGGTCCCGCGGTCGCATTCCTGCACGGCGCTTCCTTGGGCCGTGTTCGGAGCGTATCGGGCGAGGGTGGAGCGGGCAAGTTGACGGGGCCCCAGATGGGGCGGGTCTAGCGGCCGGAAGGCATGACCAGGACGGCCAGGGGCAAGGCGACGAGCGTGAACGCGTAGGAGACGCGGAGGCCGAAATGCGTCACGACTAGATTCGACGCCTCACCGCGCCTAATCGCGCGACGTGCCCGGTGCGCGAACACAATGCCGATGGGCGCGAGGAATATCGTGAGACCGAGAATGAGGCTGGTAAGGCCCAGCCAGTTCTTCGCGCCTGTGCGGGCGACGACGGGCTGCGCGGTCCCGTCCGTCGCGACACGCCGGTCGCCTCCCGTGCTCCACCGTTCGTACACGAACGGCGGGATGAGGTCCGCGACGTCGGCGAGGACGTCGAGGCGCGTCTCGGCGGCATCGGGGTCCGCCTGCGGGGTCGCCCATACGAAGATGCGGTTCCCGGAGATCGTCAAGGACAGGTCGCGCGCGTCAGGCTCGAGCAGGCGTTCAATCATCCGCGGCTGGAGCACGGCGTGGGCGTACTCCCGGTCCAGGGTCGCGACGCGGAAGATGCGGTTGAACTCCGCGGACTCGACGTCGATATCGTCGCCGCCGCTCGACCCCGCGAGCCTGTTTGTACCGTGGGGGGCGACCTCCAGTCGCGGTAGCGGTCCGGGAAGCTCCATGATGTCGGCGCTCGCCACTATCGCGGTCGTGACGGTAAGCGACTGGGCGTTGCGGCCTCGCCACCGCCCGCTGAAGACGGACGAAGTCCTCATGCCCCCCTGGGAACTGAACGGCGTCGCGTCAATGCCGCGCCACAGGCCGTTGTCTCCCCGTACCCAACCAAGCCGGGATGCGGCGGCGGAGGCTTTCTTGATCCGGCGGTATGCGACGAAGATGATGAGCATGGTGCCGGCCCACACGGCGGCGGTGACAGCGAAGGACGCGGCCCAGCCGAGGCTGATGGTGTCCTCGCCGTAGCGGGCCTTATTGCCGCCGGCGTGAAGAAAGACGGGCATGGGGGCGAACACGATGACCGTGATGAGTACGACGGCGAGCCGGATGTTCGGGCGCTTGGTCGGAGTGATGCCGTTCGCGCTGGAGTAGCGCGGCATCGGCGTGCCGGTCGATGAGCCCGTGGCGTCGGTCGCGTCGTCGTCCGTCATGACGAGGCTGCGCTCCCTTTCCGAAGTCGGGGTCTTCGAGCCCAAGCGCGCCGACGTAGCACGGAGGCGAGCCCACGGCGATCCCGACGAGGTCCTTCCAGTCGCGTCGAAACTACCATGGGGCGCGGCGACGGCGCCGGGAGGCGACCGGGCCGCGACCGTGGGAGTTCGCGGGTCGGCGCGGATCGACGTATCGCTGTAACCTTTCCCGCCCCGCGGGCGATATCTCTGGTGAAGGCCGTTCCCCGCCCCAAGGAGAGTTCTCATGATCCGCACAAAGAGAGTGGCAGGTGCCCTCGGCGTAGCCGCCGGAGTTGCACTCCTCGCCTTCACCGGACCCGCGGCTATGGCCGATGGGACTACGCCCACCCTGGTTTCCGCCGACAAGCCCGCCAACCCCGGTGGTCACGGCAACGCCGGCAACGCCGGCGCGGCCGACCAGACGCAGGACCAAACCCAGGACCAGATCAAGGACCAGATCAAGGACCAGACCAGGGATCAGATCCAGGATCGCGATCAGGTCAGGGACCAGGTCAAGGACCAGACGAAGGATCAGACCAGGGCCGAGCTTCGCGACCAGATTCGCCTCAACGGCGGCTCGTGGGGCGCGTACCAGCGGCAGGATTCGCTGATCAAGGTCGCCAGCAAGCTTGCCGAGCGCTACGGCGCAACGCCGGCGAACACAAACGCCGACTCCCTCGGGCGCATCCTGACCCTGATCAACTCGGGTCTACCCGGCGGTCTCCAGATCGATGTGCAGACGTTCCTGGCCCAGTACGAGCTGTCGCTGTCCGACGTCACGTGGCCGGGCGGAGTGGAGCCGGCGCCGTCTCCCTCGCCGTCCCCGTCCGCATAACGAGTGTCACGCCTAGCGTGAGTCCGACCGCGTGGTATCCCCCAATAACGCGCGGTCACGAAGGGGCCCGGTCCATTGGACCGGGCCCCTTTCGCCGCGCCGGGGGGTGTGCGACGGCGCGACGCACATCGGCAACCCCTCCTGCCCGGGATCGCCCGGGTGTGGCAGGGTGAGGCTTCATGGACATCGGCGTGCTGACCGTCTTCGCAACGGCTGTTGCTGCGTGGGCGCTTGTCGCCGTGTACCGGATGATCATCCGGCTCGACGATCCCCATGAGCGGGTCTTTCGCGCCGTGGTCGCGGGCGTGCTGTCGATCACGGCATTCGTCGCCTGGTCCTTCGAGGTGGCCCACCATCAACGCCAGCAGCTCGCCACCGAGGCGCTCGGCGTCGTGTCCGACGTCCCGGGGCTCAGTGCCGACTGCGAGCGCTTCACCGAGGAGCTCTTCAACATCAGGCAGTACCAGGGCTACGTCTACTACGACGGCTCCAACGTCGCCCACCTGAGGCGGAACCTGTGCCACAGCCTGTGGGACTACGCCCACGGCGGCCAGGCGAATCCGAGCGAGGACCAGATCCTCGCGGTGCACATCGTGGCGCATGAGGCCGAACACATCAACGGCGTCCGGAGCGAGGCCATCGCCGAGTGCTCGGCGGTGCAACTCAACTACCTCGTCGCGGAGAAGCTCGGGGCGACGCCGGAGCAGGCTCGGGAACTCCAGCGGCGCTACTTCGAGGAGTACTACCCGCACCTCCACAGCGACTACACCTCGGGCGCGTGCCGCGAGGGCGGCGCGCTCGACCTCTTCCCCGACCGGACCGAGTTCCCGTAGCGGTAGGTGGGCAACCCGGCCTGAGTGAACCCGCAGTCACGAACGGCACACATCCCGACCGAGGTTTGGCGATGCGCCGCGAGGGGATCAAGCGTGACCGCCGTGAGCGGCGTATCGCCAAACCCCGGCCCGAGGTGCTAGCGGCCAGTTCGTTAGTGGGCGATGTACTCGCGGAGATGGGTCGCGGTGAGGGTCTGCGAGCCGGAGACGAGCGCCTCCGGGGTCCCCTCGAACACGATCAGCCCGCCGTCGTGGCCAGCCCCGGGGCCGAGGTCGATGATCCAGTCCGCGTGGGCCATCACGGCCTGGTGGTGCTCGATCACGATGACGGTGTTGCCGTCGTCCACGAGGCGGTCGAGCAGGGCGAGTAGGTGGTCGACGTCCGCCAGGTGCAGGCCGGCGGTGGGCTCGTCGAGCACGTAGGTGGACGTCTTCTTCGCCATGTGGATCGCGAGCTTGAGGCGCTGCCGCTCGCCGCCGGAGAGCGTGTTGAGCGCCTGCCCGAGCCCCAGGTAGGGAAGCCCCACGTCGCTCAGCCTCCGCAGCGTCGTGCCGGCGGAGCCGTCGGGGAAGAACTCGAGCGCCTCGGCCACGGACATGTCCAGTACCTCGGCGATGTTCTTTCCGCGCAGGCGCAGCTCCAGGACCTCGTCGGTGAACCTCTTGCCGCCGCACTCCTCGCACACGGACGACACGGTCGCCATGGGCCCGAGGTCCGTGAGGATCATTCCGAGGCCCTTGCAGACCGGGCACGCGCCCTCGGAGTTCGCGCTAAACAGCGCGGGCTTGACGCCGTTGGCCTTCGCGAAGTCCTTGCGGACGACGTCGAGGAGACCCGTGTACGTGGCGGGGTTGGAGCGCCGGGAACCGCCGATCGCGGTCTGGTCGACGACGATGACGCCCTCGCGGCCCTCCAGGTTCCCGTGGACCAGCGACGTCTTGCCGGACCCGGCGACGCCCGTGACCACGGTCAGGACGCCAACGGGGATGTCCACGTCCACGTTCCGCAGGTTGTGCTGGCTCGCGCCGCGGATCTCGAGGACGCCGGAGCGGGTACGCGGCGAGGGGCGGAGCTCGGCGCGGTGGTCCAGGTGGCGCCCGGTGAGCGTGCCGGAGGCGCGCAGGGCGTCCACGGTGCCCTCGAACTGGATCTCGCCGCCGTACCGCCCCGCGCCGGGGCCGAGGTCCACCACGTGGTCGGCGATGGAGATGACCTCGGGTTTGTGCTCCACCACCAGGACGGTGTTGCCCTTGTCCCTGAGCCTCAGCAACAGGTCATTCATGCGGCGGATGTCGTGCGGGTGGAGGCCGATGGTGGGCTCGTCGAAGACGTAGGTGACGTCCGTGAGCGAGGAGCCGAGGTGGCGGATCATCTTGGTGCGCTGCGCCTCGCCGCCCGAGAGCGTGCCCGCGGGACGGTCGAGGGACAGGTAGCCGAGCCCGATCTCCACGAACGAGTCGAGCAGGTCCCGCTGAGCGCGGCGAGAAGCGGCGCCACCGTCGGCTCGCTCAGAGCCCGCCCACCCACTCGGCGAGGTCGCTGATCTGCATGGCGCACGCGTCGGCGATCGACACGCCGCCGATCTTCGACGACGCGCGCACCCTCGCTCAGCCGCGTCCCGCCGCACTCCGGGCACGTCGCGAAGGTGACCGCCCGCTCGACGAACGCCCGGATGTGGGGCTGCATCGCGTCGACGTCCTTGGAGAGCATGGACTTCTGGATCTTGGGCACCAGGCCCTCGTAGGTCATGTTGATGCCCGCGAGCTTGACCTTGGTCGGCTCCTTGTGGAGGAAGTCGTGCAGTTCCCGCTTGGAGTAGTCGCGGATGGGCTTGGCCGGGTCGAGGAAGCCCGACTCGGTGAAGATCGCGCACGTACCAGCCGTCGGCGGTGTAGCCGGGGATGGTGATCGCGCCGTCCGCGAGGGACTTGGTCTCGTCGAAGAGCTGGGCGAGGTCGATGTCCGTGACGCTGCCCATGCCGTCGCACCGCGGGCACATGCCACCCGTCAGCGAGAAGGTCTTGCGCTCCTTGGTGGTGACGCCGGAGCGCTCGAACGTGACCGCCCCGGCGCCCGAGACGGACGGCACGTTGAACGAGAACGCCTGCGGCGATCCGACGTGCGGCTGGCCCAGGCGGCTGAAGAGGATGCGGAGCATCGCGTTGGCGTCGGTCGCGGTGCCCACGGTGGAGCGCGCGTTGGCGCCCATGCGCTCCTGGTCGACGATGATCGCCGTGGTGATCCCGGACAGCACGTCCACGTCCGGCCGCGCGAGCGTCGGCATGAAGCCCTGGACGAAGGCGCTGTAGGTCTCGTTGATCATCCGCTGCGACTCGGCCGCGATGGTGCCGAATACCAGGGACGACTTGCCCGAGCCGGAGACGCCCGTGAAGACGGTCAGCCGACGCTTGGGGATGCGGAGCGAGATGTCCTTGAGGTTGTTCTCGCGCGCCCCGCGGACCTCGATGAAGTCGTGGGTGTCTGCGGGGTGTGGCTCGGGTGGTGCCTGGGTCTGGGTGCCACTTGCCCGCTCCTTCGCAGCGTCGGAGCAACTACGGTACTTCGAGACTCCGACATGGGCTACAAGCCCGACGCCCATGGCACCGCCCCAGCTCAGGACCTTCACCTGTGGATACCGGCAGTTACGACGCATCTGGTCCCTAGTCTCGGAGGACCATGACAACGTCGCCGGGGCGCCGAGCGGTTGCTCTGGCGCTCGCACAGGCGACCGGGCGGGCAGTCGCGCTCTTGGACGAGACCTACAGCGTTGAGCCGGGCCTTGCGCGGCGCTTCTACGCCATGACGGCGGTGGTGGTTCAGCTCGGCGAGGTCGAGGGGCTTCGCCGCGGCCTCGTTGCGCGGGTGCCGTCCGGATACTGGCACACCTCCGAAGCTCTCCAGACTGCCAGCGGCCGCGTCGACGCCGAGCGACTTGTCGGCTATCTGGCGGATCCAACCGGGTCTGAGGCGTGCGTCCTGGCTGTACGCGTTCCCGTCGAACGGGACGACGCGACGGGCGAGGGCCCTAGGAGGGCGTGCCTCGTTCGGCTCATGCGCGAACTCTCGAGCGGACAGTCCCCGGAGGGACAGGTCGGCCTCTTCATTCTCGAGCGCCGCCGCGTCGCAACACAACGGAACCTGGATGCGGCGATCCGCGCAACTGCCGTCGCCGACGGGATTCTCGATCCGCGGGTTCGGCTTCTGCAGGTCAGCCCATCGGACGAGCCACTCCTGTGGCTGCCCGACCTCGTGTGCTCCGCCTGGCGCCTGGAGCTGCTCCGCTCCGATCGCACGCTGTTTGAACCTCTGCGGTCCATGACCCGCGTGATTCGGGCCTAGAAAGCAAGCAACCCCCGGCTGCCGTAGCCACACCGAGGGCCAGCCCGGTTCACCCTGAGGGAACGCGAGCCTTGCTTGCCCTCAATTCTAGAACCGGGAGGGCGGACCCGCAACGGCGCGTTCTCGCCATGTGGAGGAGAGGGGTTGCGCCGTACGCGATGCTCGCGAGCGGGCTTGCGATCGCCCACCTCCCAAATAGAGCAGTCGACGCTGACTCGAGTCCTCGCCGGGACAGCGTGGCGTCTCGTCGCTACGGTGGACCCATGACGCTGAACCCGGACCGACTATCCACGCGAGACGGCCCGCGACGAGGGCTTCGCGCGGGCGCGGGCGCGCTCGCGCTGTCGCTGCTGGCCGCGGGTTGCGGGGGCGGCGGTGATGCGACGCCCACGGGGTCCGGTGCCGCCACAGGGGATCCGATCACGGCGCCGACGGTCTCCTCGTCCGCCCCGGTCGACGTCCCCCTGGTCCTGACGCTCCACGACGACTTCTTCCCCGTCCCTCAGGCCGGCGCCCGGGACATCCCCTGGGACGAGGTGGGTCCGGGGTGGTTCCTGGTCGACTCACATGCGCGAGCCAATAACGACTTCCTTGACGAGGATGGGTTCGGGCGCATGCCCGAGGCCGTAGGAGGGCTCTCGCTGGTTTCGCCCGACGGCCAGTGGTATGCGGCGCGATCATTCGCGGGCACGGGTGCCGCATTCAGCCTTCATTGGGCTGCCGATGGCGTGTGGCTGATGACGTCGGCCGACGAAAGCATCGAGGAAGTCACCGGCGACATCGTGCGCGTCGACCTCAAGACGGGTATGCAGCAGAGCGTCGCGACACGACAGGTTGATGACTTTGCGTACACGGGGGCAGTGGACGGCATCACCCTTGTCGCGGACTATTCGCAAGAGGCGGTCACCGACTATCTCGTCTATGGACCGGGCGGCGTCGTAGGAACCGAGTGCGCGCTCCACACGGTCTTCGGCGAGATCCGCTCCTTGATCTTTCCCGACGGAACGCGCGTGGGCTGTTGGGGCTTCAGGTCCGACGACAAGACCGACGTGGGAGTGCTCGACCTCCGCACCCCCTCCGCGATCGATCACCTCGATGTCTTCTCTCGCGATGGGTACTCCTACCAAATACTTGGGTGGGAGTCCGCCGACACCTTCCTCCTCGCAAGGCTGGACGCGAACGGCGGTCAGGAGGCGTTCTTCGCGTATAGCGTGTCGACCCGCAAGATTGCGGACTTCCCGTTGCCGTTCGCGCTCGGCGCGGACAGGCAAGTGGATGTTTTCGACAACGAGTCGCAGGTCTTCGTTTCGACGGACCGGGGGAGTGACTCCATCGACCTCTTCCGCGCGAATGGCGAGAAGATCGCGACGGTGGCGGGCGGCTGTGCGTACGCCGGGACACCGAGTTGGACGCTCAGCGGCACGCACCTGCTGGCGTTCTGTCCGTGGGAGGGAGGCCCGGCCACGATGATCAACCTCGAGACCGGGGACGTCGTCGGGACGTGGACCGCCGGTACGGGCATCGAGGTCCGGGCATACGGTTACCCGCAGCACGCGGGCTGAAGCCAGTCAGTCTCGCTGGCGCCCATTTGCGAAAGCGAAAGACGGGGCGCGTTCGAGGGGATCAAGCCTGACCGCCGCCGGAGCGCGCCCCGTCTTTCGCTACAGCGGCGCGAGAACAGCCGGCTTAGGCGAAGTCGGAAGAGGCAGCGGCGGCGAAGCGGCTGCGACATTCGCCCAGTCGACGACGTTCCACCACGCCTTGACGTAGTCGCCCTTGACGTTCTTGTACTGCAGGTAGAACGCGTGCTCCCACATGTCGAGCATCAGCAGGGGAGTGAGGCCGAGCGGGACGTTGCCCTGCTGGTCGTAGAGCTGGACGATGACGAGCTTCTTGCCGAGCGCGTCCCAGGCGAGGATGGACCAGCCCGAGCCCTGGATCGTCATCGCGGTGGCCGTGAAGTGGCCGACGAAGGCGTCGAACGATCCGAACTGGTCGTCGATCGCCGAGGCGAGGGCGCCGGTCGGCTTGTCGCCGCCGTCGGGCGACATGTTGGTCCAGAAGATGGAGTGGTTGACGTGTCCACCGAGGTTGAACGCGAGGTTCTTCTCGAGCATCGGAATCGGGCCAAAGGCGCCGTTCGCGCGGGCCTCGGCCATGGCGTCGAGCGCGGCGTTGGCGCCCGCGACGTAGGCCGCGTGGTGCTTGGAGTGGTGCAGTTCCATGATCTCGCCCGCGATGTGGGGCGCGAGCGCCGCGTAGTCGTAGGGAAGGTCGGGAAGGGTGTAGATGGCCATGGGGAGCGATCCTCCTAGTGGTGTTGCTTGGCTGCTTCGGCTAGTTCCGCGGGAGTGACCGGCTCGATGCGGTCCTCATAGTAGAACCGCGAAAGCGCCTGCCTGAAGCGAGCCCAGCGATAGCCGCGCCGCTTCACCCCCCGCTCGTTGTACTTCGGTTCGATCTCGATCGGGACGAGGTTGTCGTGGCCAACTGCGAGCCACAGCTCCTGTTGGGTCAACGGTTCGTGGACCTCGATGTATTCCCCGGCCTCGGTTCGAACGATACGCCCGGTCTCGTGACCGTGGAGGGCGAGTTCCCTGTCCTTGCGCTGAAGGCCGAAGCACACGCGCCTGGTCACCCAGAAGCTCGCGACGGGTAGGACGAAGATCAGCACCCTGAACGTATTGGTGAGGTTGTTGATCGAGAGGTGGAACGTGGTCGCGAGGATGTCGTTCGAGCCCGCGAGCATCAGGACCCCGTAGAACGCGATGATACCGACGCCGATCCCGGTGCGGACGGGCACGTTGCGCGGGCGGTCCAGCACGTGGCGCTCGCCCTTGTCTCCCGTGGCCCACGCCTCGATGTACGGGTAGAGGGCCTGGAGCGTGATGACCAGCCCGGGAAGCAGGAGGCCGGGGATCAGGACGTTGAGCGGCACGTCGTAGTGCCCGATCGAGAAGTCGAAGAAGCCGGGGACCATGCGTAGGGCGCCCTCGAGGAAGAGCATGTACCAGTCCGGCTGGGCGCCCGCGGAGACGGGGGAGGGGTCGTACGGCCCATAGTTCCAGATCGGGTTGATGGTGAGCGTCGCACCGAGCAGGGCGAGCACTCCGAACACGACGAAGAAGAACCCCCCGGCCTTGGCCACGTACACGGGGAAGAGGGGAAGGCCCACGACGTTCTTGTGGGTGCGCCCGCCGCCGGGGAACTGGGTGTGCTTGTGGAGGAACACCAAGAACAGGTGCACGCCGATGAGCCCGAGGATCGCGGCGGGGATCAGCAGCACGTGGACCGTGTACAGGCGCGGGATCAGGGCCGTCCCGGGGAATTCGCCGCCGAACATGAGGTACGAGATGCGCGTGCCGAGCACGGGGATGGACTTGACGACGCCGTCGAGGATCCTCAGGCCGTTGCCGGACAGGACGTCGTCCGGCAGCGAGTAGCCGGAGAAGCCGGCGAAGAGCGCGAAAGTGAGCAGGCCGAAGCCGACGAGCCAGTTGATGTCGCGCGGCTTGCGGAACGCGCCCGTGAAGAACACGCGGAGCATGTGGGTCATGAGGGCCGCCGTGAAAAGGAGCGCGGCCCAGTGGTGAATCTGGCGGATGAGGAGGCCGCCGCGAACGTCGAACGAGAGGTGCAGCGTGGAGTTGAAGGCTTGCGACATCTCGACGCCCTGCATCGTCGCGAGGTGGCCGTCGTAGGTCACGTGATCCATCGAGGGCACGAAGTACCCCGTCATGAAGATCCCGGTGATCAGCAGGACGATGAAGGAGTAGAGCGCGACCTCGCCCAGCAGGAACGACCAGTGGTCGGGGAAGAGCTTGCGAGAGAAGTACTTGATGAATCCGGCGATGCTGGTGCGCTCATCGACGAAGTTGGCGGTGGAGTCGGCGGCGCGGGTCAGCTTGGTCATGAGAGGCGCTCCCAGAAGCCGGGGCCGACGGGCTCGTCAAAGTCGCGCTGGGCGACGATGTAGCCCTCGCTATCGACGGTGATGGGGAGCTGGGGCAGGGGCCGCTTCGCCGGGCCGAAGATCACCTTGGCGCCGTTGGCGACGTCGAAGGTGGACTGGTGGCACGGGCACAGCAGGTGATGCGTCTGCTGCTCGTACAGCGCGACCGGGCAGCCCACGTGGGTGCAGATCTTCGAGTAGGCGATGATCCCGTCGAACGACCAGGTCTCGCGGCCGGGGACGATGTGGAGATCTCGCGGGTCCATCCGGATCAGGAGCACGACGGCCTTGGCCTTCTCCTCGAGCGGGTCCGGCGTCTTGGCGAGCCCGTCGGGGATGACGTGGAAGACGGACCCGATCGTCACGTCGGAGGCCTTGATGGGCGTTCCCTCCGGGTCGCGGGTGAGCCGCATGCCCTTGCGCCACATCGTGTGCTTGAGCTGGCCCACGTTCCAGTCGCCGCCGAGGTTGCCGATCAGCGGGATCGCGACGCTGAGCGGCGCGATCGCGAGCGCCGTGAGCATCGTCCCCTTGAGGAGCCCGCGACGCCCGATGCCGGCACCCGAGTCCTCGACGCCGTCCTTAAGGAGCTGGATCGCGTCGTCCCTGGTGTGGTCGCTCGATCGGATGGGGTGGCGCTCTTCCACCATCTCGCGGTCGCGCATGAGGGTCTTGGCCCAGTGGATCGCCGAAACCCCGATCCCCATCATCCCCAAGAAGATGCCAATGCCCATGAGTGCCGTCATGTGCTGCACGTCGGCGTTTGAGCCGCTCAGGGGTAGGAACAGGTAGGCGGCGACGGCGCCGACGGTGCCGACGATCGACACGACGAGCAACCCGACCGCCTGAAACTCGGCGCGGCGCGCGGCCTTGGGGTCGACGTCCGCCCTGCGGGGGTGGTGCGGTGGGAGGCCGGGGTTGGCGAACGTATCTTCCTGCGTCTTGCTCATGACGACTTCGCCCCCACCCATACCGTGATGCCGATGATCAGACCGAGCCCGAGTAGCCAGCCCCAGAGGCCCTCGCTTACGGGCCCGAGCGACCCGAGGGCGAGCCCTCCCGGCGACGTTCCCCGCTGCGCCTCGAGGTACGCGATGATGTCCCGCTTGTTCTCGGGAGAGATGTTGGCGTTGTTGAACACCGGCATCGATTGAGGGCCGGTGAGCATGGCCTCGTAGATGTGCGTGGGGGTGGTGGAGAAGAGCGGGGGAGCGAACTTGCCCTGGCTCAGCGCCCCGCCACCCCCGACCGAGCCGTGGCACATCGCGCAGTTGGTGCGGAAGAGCGCCATGCCCGTGGCGGGGTTCCCGAGCGTCCCGTCGGTCTGCCCCTCCGTGGGGATCGCGGGCCCGGCGCCCAGGGAGGCGACGAACGCCGCGAGCTGGTCGATTTCGTCCTGGCTGAACTGCGGCGCCTTCGCCTGCGCCTGCGGGCCGGAGGCCTGCATCGGCATGCGCCCGGTCCCCACCTGGAAGTCCACCGCCGCCGCGCCGACGCCGACGAGAGAGGGGGCGAAGGTCCCGCCCTCGGCATTCAGCCCGTGGCACGTCGCGCAGTTGGCGGCGAAGAGTTTCTGCCCGCCGGCGACCTGCGCGTCGGAGAAGCCCTCGGCTTGGGCGGGCGCGCTCGCGAAGAATGCGTACGCGCCCGTGATCAGCGCGAGAAGGGCAAGAACCAGGACGAGCGGGGCGGACCGCTGGTACCGCCGGGCTGCGAGGGAGCGCATCACAGATTCCTCAGGGGTTCGGTGTCTACTTGATGAGGTAGATGACGGAGAACAGGGCGATCCAGACAACATCGACGAAGTGCCAGTAGTACGAGACGACGATCGTGCTGGTCGCCTCGTGGTCCCCAAACTTCCTCGCCGCGAACGAGCGGCCCATGACGAAGATCATCGCGATCAGGCCACCGACCACGTGAAGGGCGTGGAAGCCCGTGGTGATGAAGAAGACCGATCCGTAGGGATTCGTGGAGATCGTGAGGCCGTCGCCCACGAGGCTCGCGTATTCGAAGATTTGGCCGGCGACGAAGATGGAGCCCATCACGTAGGTGAGGGTCAGCCACTCCTGCATCCCCCAGCGGCGCGGGTCGAGCGGGGATCCGGCGCGATGCGGCTGGAAGCGCTCCGCGGCGAAGACCGCCGCCTGGCACGCGAACGAGCTGCCCACCAGGACGAGGGTGTTGACCAAGGCGAACGGGACGTTGAGCTTGGGCGTCATGTCGGCCCACAGTGCGGGAGATTCCGCGCGATGCGTGAAGTACATCGCGAAGAGTCCCGCGAAGAACATCAGTTCGCTGGCGAGCCAGACGATGGTGCCCACGGCGACCCGGTTGGGTCGGGTCGCGTGGAGGGGGGCGGCGAGGGCTGCGGCGGACGACATGCGCCCATTATGGCGCACAAGTGGCCGAGCGGGAGAGGATTACCTAACCTGGATCGGCGCGCCCCTGCCGTCGTGCCAAGATGGGGGCATGAGCGACAAGGCCCCGCGATCCGACGGTGCGGTCTCGACGGCCCGCATCCGCATCCTTCTGTACAGCGACGACCTCCATACCCGCGACCGGGTACGCGCGGGCGTCGGCAAGGCCATCGGCGCGCGCGAGGTCAAGTGGACGGAGGTCGCGACGGTCGAGGCGGTCCTCTCCGAGGTCAACGATCACGACTTCGAACTCCTGATTCTTGACGGCGAGGCCTCCAGGGCCGGCGGGATGGGCATCTGCTATCAGCTCAAGCACGAGATCTACTCATGCCCGCCCGTGCTGGTGATCGTCGGTCGTCGGGACGACGCGTGGCTCGCGACGTGGTCGCTGGCGGACGCCGCCATCGCGCACCCGATCGACCCCTTCGAGGTTCGCGCGGCGGTCGAGGGATTCTTCGCGCAGGCGAGCGCCGCGCGGTAGTTTGGGGGACACCATGGAGACCTGGCCGGAGATCCTTGCGCGGCTCATCGCGAAGCACGACCTCACCTCCGAGGACGCCGAGTGGGTCATGGATCAGATCCTCAAGAACGAGGCGCCCGAGATTTCGATGGCGGCGTTCCTGGTGGCCCTGAGGACCAAGGGCGAGTCGGTGGGAGAGGTGACCGGCTTGGCTGCCGCGATGCTCAACCACGCGGTCCGCATCGAGGTTCCCGGCCGGACGCTCGACATCGTCGGGACGGGCGGGGACGGCCACAACACGGTGAACATCTCCACGATGGCGTCGGTCGTCGCCGCGGGCGCGGGCCTCACCGTGGTCAAGCACGGCAACCGCGCCGCGAGCTCCAAGTCCGGGGCGGCTGACGTTCTCCAGGCCCTCGGCGTCAACCTCGAGCTCCCGCCAGAGCGGGTCGCGGAACTCGCCACCGAGGTGGGAATCACCTTCTGCTTCGCGCAGGTCTTCCACCCGGCCATGCGCTTCACCGGCCCGATCCGCAAGGCGCTCGGCGTGCCGACAACTTTCAACATCCTCGGACCCCTCGCGAACCCCGCCCAGCCCGCGGCGTC
This sequence comes from uncultured Actinomycetota bacterium, assembly GCA_963830335.1. Lineage (GTDB taxonomy): Bacteria > Actinomycetota > Actinomycetes > Actinomycetales > Demequinaceae > JAFGBM01. The sequence goes on along the minus strand of CAWHLX010000001.1, from coordinate 1,194,919 downwards.
GGCCATCGGCTCCGGTAGCCCGTCGCTCACGCCCGTGATGGCGGGAGTGCTCGCGACCCAGGGCCGCGATGCCCTCGTCTTCTACAGCGACGACGAGTTGGACGAGCTCGCGGGAACGTCTCCCGCCCAGGTGTGGGAGGTGCGCGGAGGAACCGTCACGCACAGCAAGCTCGACCCCGTCGAGGAACTCGGCGTCGTGCCCATCACGATCGCCGACCTGCGGGGCGGCGAGGCCAGCGAGAACGCCGGCGTCGCGTGGACGGTGTTCTCCGGCAAGACGGGGCCCGTGCGCGACACCGTGATCCTCAACGCCGCCGCCGGCCTCGTCGCGGACGGGACGCTTCCGGGAACGGGGAGCGGCACGCTCGCGGAGCGGTTCGCCGCAGGCATGACGCTCGCGGCCGCGTCGATCGATGACGGCAAGGCCACGGACGTGCTCGACCGCTGGGTCGCGGCCTCAAACGCGTAAGTCCCAAGGGAGCGCAATGCGGCTCACACTCGGCTCGCTCGGGCGGGCGGCCGCGATCTCCGCGGCCTTCGTCATGTGCCTGGCGACGACGGCCCCTGCGGATTCGGGCGGGTCGCCGACGCCGTCTCACGGCGGAACGCCCGCCGGTGAGGCGATCATCAGCGCGAACTTCGAGGACGGCACGACGGATGGCTGGGTGCCGCGGGACAACGGCACGGGCGCGCCTCACCTCCTGATGGCGACGGACATGGGGCAGGACGGGATGTGGGCGGTCGCGGTGGCCGATCGCACCTCGCAGGGCAGCGGGGTGGGCCTCGACGTTACCGGCCTGCTGTCGCCCGGCGTGACCTATTCGCTCTCCGCCCGGCTCCGATTCGTCGCGGGCGAGGCGCCGGCCGATATCTGGCTTACGCTCGCGTCGGACACGGGTGGATCGCAGGCGTTCGCGACCCTTGCGCAGTTCACCGGACTCACGAACACGGGTTGGACGGACGTGTCCGGCTCCTTCACCGTGAGCAAGGCGGACCGCTCGTTCCTCTACTTTGAAACGAAGTACGAGGGGGCCGGGGTCGCGGGCAACACCTCCTCGTTCCTCGTCGACGACATCGCCGTCTCGGCGCCGCAGGAGGCCGCTCCCCAGGCTCTCGCCCCCCTCAAGGACGCGGTGGACTTCCCCCTCGGGGTGGCGATCGATAGCCGCGAGACGATGGGGGCCGCGTCGAAGTTGCTGTTGGAGAACTTCACCCAGGTCACGCCCGAGAACTTCATGAAGCCGGAGGCCTGGTACGACTCGGACCGGCAATTCGCGCCGAGTCCCGAGATCGCCTCGCTGATGGACTTCGCGGCGTCCAACGACCTCCGCGTCTACGGCCATGTGCTCGTATGGCATCAACAGACCCCGGGGTGGTTCTTCGAGCGGAGTGCGGGTGTCTCGCTCACGAGTTCCCCCGCCGACCAGCAGGTGCTCAAGGACCGGCTGCGCGCGCACATTTTCGGCGTCGCGAAGTACCTGAGTGATCGTTGGGGAGCCTTCGGGGGCAGCAACCCCGTCGTCGCATTCGACGTGGTCAACGAGGCGATCGACGACGGAACGGCGTACGACGACGGGCTCAGGAGGACTCCCTGGTACAACGTCCTGGGCGAGCAGTACATCGACCTCGCGTTCCACTACGCCGACGAGGCGTTCAACACCACCTACGCGGCGCCCGGCGCGGATCGCCCCGTGAAGCTCTTCATCAACGACTACAACACGGAGCTACCGGCCAAGCGAGCGCGCTACCTCGCGCTCGTCGATCGGTTGCTTACCAGGGGTGTTCCCGTCGACGGCATCGGTCACCAGTTCCACGTGACCAGCCCGACGACGGTCGACGACCTCGCGCGGGCCCTGGACGACGCCAGCGGCAGGGGGCTGGTGCAGGCGGTCACGGAAATGGACGTGCCGACGGGAGTCCCGGTCACCGATGCGAGACTGCTCCGGCAGGGGTACTTCTTCCGGGACGCCTTCCGGGTCTTCAGGGCGCGCGCGGACGAGCTCTTTTCCGTGACCGTCTGGGGCCTGGACGACGCCAGGAGCTGGAGGTACGCCCAGGGCGCTCCGCTGATCTTCGACGCGGCGCTGAGGGCGAAGCCCGCGTACTTCGGCATCGTCGACGGGTACGGCGGGGAGCCCCGCCTGGAGCAACCCGCCACGGGCGACTCCTCCGGCGGCGCGCCCTGGCTGCCCCTCGTCGCGGTCGCGGCGCTGCTCGCCTGCGGGGTTTGGGTGTGGTGGCGCCGCAGGAGCGGGGCGCCCGTCTTCAGCCGCGCGCGCCGCTCAGAATCGGGTCCCGGCGACTCCCGCGACGCGCTCACGATCCTCTCGGCGAGCCTCAATCCACACGCGGTGCCGCGCCGCCCCGTTGACGGGCTGGGCCCAGACGCCGTCGACCGAGACGATGCGAACCCCGGGAAGGTCGAGCCACCTCGCGACTAGCTGCTGCTCCTCGATGAGGGGAGTGGCGACGCCCTTTGCCGCGGCGACGCCCCCCGCAGCGTCGCCCCCCGCAGCGTCGCCCCCCGCAGCGTCGCCTCCCTGATCCTCGGCGAGGATGCACGAGGCGGCGACCGCGACCGCGGCCCCGGTCCCTACGGCCGCCGTTCCCGCGAGGCGACCCCCGACCGCCACGGTGACCTCCCACGTCTCGCCATTGCGCCGCGCCGCGACGAGCGTCACCTTCCTCAGGGCCGCGAGCCGCTGGGCCTCGGCGACCCCCGCCACGAGGGCGCTCACGCCGTCCCGCAGGGCCGAGGCCCGCTCGAACTCCAGGCGCCCGGCCAAGTCGGAGATACGCGCGGAGAGGGCGGCGACGACGGGGGAGGGGTCGCTGACGATCGCATCGCGAAGCGCGGCGGCGCCGACGCCGTAGCCGCTCGCCTCGCCGTGGAGGCACGGCGCGGAGCAGGAGCCGAGGTCGGCCAGGAGGCATGCCCGCGCGGTCGCGCGCGGGACGAGCGGAAGGCGTCGGGTGCAGGTACGCACGCCCCCCAGCTCGTGGAGAGCCTCGATGGCGAGCCTCGCATCCCCCGCCCCGCGCATCGGGCCGACGTGCGCGGATTCTCCCGTGACGGAGCGGACGACGCTCAGTCGGGGGAATGCCTCGTCCGTGAGGCGCACCCACGCGGTGCGCTCCGGCCGCATGGAGCGGCGGTTGTAGCGGGGCCGGTGGCGTTCGATCATGCGGATCTCGAGCACGTTCGCCTCGAGCTCGGTCGCCGTGGGGAAGGCCTCGACGCGCACCGCGAGTTCAAGCATGTCCCGGATCGAACGCCGCTGCTCGCCCCGGGTGAAGTACGACTTGACGCGCGCACGCAGGTTCTTGGACGTGCCGACATAGAGCACCTCGTCGTTCGGCCCGCGGAACGCGTACGCGCCCGGCCGCGCGGGAACGGCCTCGGCGAGCGAGGCCTTGCGGCGGATGCTGGGCGGGACGGGGTTGCGGAGCGCGTCGAGGTCCTCTCGATGAGTGATGCCCCACGCGGCGAGGCGCTCGAACATGTGATGCATGATCTCCGAGGTGGCCCGCGCGTCGTCGAGGGCCCTGTGGTTCGGGGTCACGTCCGTACCGAAGACCCTCGCGAGGGTGGAGAGCTTCTTGTTCGGCGCCTCCTCGTTGGTGATGCAGCGCCGCGCGAGGGTGACCGTGTCCACGACCTCACTCCCGGGCCAGCGGTAGCCGTGCTCGCGGCACGCCGCCTTGAGGAACCCCATGTCGAACGGCGCGTTGTGCGCGACGAGGACGGCGTCGCCAGCGAATTCGAGGAAGCTAGGGAGCACCTCCTCGATGCGCGGCGCGGCCGCTACCATCGCGTTGGTGATCCCCGTGAGCGCCACGATCATCGGGGGAATGGGCATGCCCGGGTCGACGAGGGTCTGAAACTCGCCGATCACCTCGCCGCCGCGCGTCTTGACCGCGCCGATTTCGGTAATCGCGCTCGTGCGCGGCGAGCCGCCCGTCGTCTCGAGGTCGACGGTGACGAACGTGACCGAGGAGAGGGGTTCGCCAATGTCGTCGAGTCCCGGCTGGAGCGCGACGCCGGGTTCGAGGACGCCACGCACAACGACTCCGCGCCCAAGGACGCCGCGTGTGGAAGGGGCGGGGACTGCCATGATGCGACGCTACCCGGCCGGGCAGACAGGCATCCATGTCGGACCCCGTCGGTAGCGTAGGTGCCATGAAGATCGACTGCGATACCTGCGTAGTACGGGGCGACGCGTGCTCGGACTGCGTCGTCTCCTTCCTCACGATCCCCGTGCGCTCCGGGCTGCGGCCGGTCGCGGAACGGCCCGAACCCGTCGAGATTGACGCGGCGCAAGTAAGGGCCATCGACACCCTCGCCGCCGCGGGGCTCGTCGCGCCGCTTCGGCACCTCGCCTAGCGCGCGGGCACCTCGCCTAGCGCGCGGGCACCTCGCCTGGCGCGCGGGCACCTCGCCTAGCGCTGGGCAACGCCGTCCGGAGTCAGGAAGCCGGGCGTGTGTCGACGTAGAGCTTCTCGACTTCGCCCGCGAAGTCGGCGAGCACCTTGGACCGCTTGAGCTTCATCGACGGCGTGAGGTACCCGTTGAGCACCGTGAAGTCGCCGTCGAGGACGCGAATCTTGCGGATGCTTTCGGCTCGGGACACCGCCACGTTCGCCGCCTCGACCGCCTTGTCGAGCTCGTCGAGCACGGGCTGGAACGTCGTCGCGGCCCTGAGGGTCATCGAGGGGTGCCCATGCGCGGAGAGCCACCCCGGCAGAGCCTCCTCGTCGAGCGTGACGAGGGCGCCGATGAACGGCTTGCCGTCACCCACCGCGACGCACTGGCTCACGAGCGGGTGCGCGCGGAGGCGATCCTCGAGCACCGAGGGAGCGACGTTCTTGCCGCCCGCGGTCACGATCAGTTCCTTCTTGCGCCCCGTAATGGTGAGGTAGCCGTCCTCGTCCTCCGTGCCGATATCGCCCGAGTGGAACCACCCGTTCTGGATCGCTTCGGCGGTGGCCTCGGGGTTGTGGTGGTAGCCCTCGAAGAGCGAGTCCCCGCGCATGAGGATCTCGCCGTCATCGGCGATCTTGACCTCGATGCCGGGAATCGGCGGTCCGACGGTGCCCATCTTCACCGGATTCACGCGGTTGACGTGCGAGGCGGCGTTCGTCTCGGTGAGGCCGTAGCCCTCGAGCACGACGATGCCGAGCCCGCGGAAGAAGTGGCCCATGCGCGCGCCGAGCGGCGCCGATCCGCTCACGGCCCAGGTGGCGTTTCCCCCGAGCGCGTCGTAGATGTGGTGGAGGACGAGCTTGTTGGCGATGCCGTGCTTGAACTTGAGGGATCGGGACGGTCCTCCGGGCTCGTCGAGAGCCGTCGAGTAGGCGATGGATTGGGCCGCCGCCCAGCGGAAGATCGCGCCCTTGCCCCCGGCCGAGGCCTTCTGCTCGGCGCCGTTGTACACCTTCTCGAACACGCGCGGGACGGCGAGGATGAGCGTGGGCCTGTAGCTCTCCAGCATGGGCAGCAGCTGCGTGGTGTCGGGGCAGTAGCCCATGGCGACACCCGACGCGGCGAGGACCACCTCGACGAGGCGGGCGAGCGAGTGCGCGAGGGTGAGGAAGAGCACGGTGCTCGCGCCCTCCTGGAAGAGCACCTCGGGGATCTGCTTCTGGATCCCCTGAACGTGGCAGATGTAGTTGAAGTGGGTGAGGCGCACTCCCTTGGGGCGGCCCGTCGTTCCCGAGGTGTAGACGATGGTCGCGAGGTCGTCCTGCTTGGCAAGCGACTTCCGCCGGGCGAGTTCGGCGTCGGGGACGCCGACGCCTGCCTTGGTGAGGTCGGCGAGGGCGCCGTGGTCGATGCACAGGATGTCCGTCACCGGGGATTCGCCCTTGGCCACCGTCTTGGCGAGTTGGAGGTGCTCGCTCGTCTCGACGATGAGGACCCGCGCGTCGGAGTCTGAGGTGATCCAATCGACCTGCTCCTCGGAGGAGGTGTCGTAGACCGGAACGGACACCGCGCCGGCCGCCCAGATCGCGAAATCGAGGATGGACCACTCGACCCGCGTCCGTGCCATGATGCCCACGCGATCGCCGGGTTTGATGCCGCGGGCGATGAGGCCCTTGGCGACGGCGTCTACCTGGTCTCGCATTTCGGAGCCCGTGATCTGGATCCACGTGGTGGGGTTCTCTGGCTTGGTATGGGCGAAGAGTTCTCGCTCCGCGTACGTCGTCCAGGCCTCGTCCATCATCGTGGTGATGTTCTGAGAGAGGGCCTTCTTCTCGCGCGCGTCCATGGTGCCTCCATTGGCATCCGCCGTGTTGGACGCCACGATACCCTGTGAGAACGCGGGAAGGTCTAGTGCGGAAGGGCCAACGAATGCATGCCGTCGGTGTCGATATTGGCGGGACCAAGATCGCCGCGGGCGTCGTCGACGATGACGGCACCATCGTCGCGAAGGCCCGTCGGGACACGTCCGCCCGCGACGCGGCCGGGATAGATCGGGCAATTGCGGACGTTGTGGCGGAATTCGCGAAGGACTTCGAATTCGACGCGATCGGGCTCGCCGCCGCGGGCTTCGCGAGCTCGGATCGCGAGCACATGGTCTTCGGCCCCAACATCGCGGCCTGGCGCGACTACCCGCTCGCGGCCAAGGTGCGCGCCCTGGTCGAACGCGACGTGACCGTGGTTGTGGAGAACGACGCCAACGCGGCCGGATGGGCCGAGTTCGTCTACGGCGCGGGGCGCGGAACGTCCACGATGATCATGCTGACGCTCGGCACGGGACTCGGAGCGGGAATGGTCGTCGACGGCGACCTGGTTCGCGGCGCCTATGGTTTCGCGGCCGAACTCGGCCACGTCAGGGTGGTCCCGAACGGTCATCTGTGCGGTTGCGGACACCGCGGCTGCTGGGAGCAGTATGCGTCGGGGTCGGCCCTCGTGCGCGAGGCACGCCGCGAGGCGATGGAGAGCCCCGAGCGCGCTACCACGATCCTCGAGAAGGCGGGGGGAAAGGTCTCCTCGATCATCGGCCCGCACGTCACCGAGGCCGCCATGGGCGGCGACCCGCTCGCCGTCTCGCTACTCGCGGAACTCGGCCGTTGGCTCGGCGAGGGGTGCGCGTCCCTCGCCGCCGTGCTGGATCCCGAGATCTACGTGATCGGCGGGGGAGTGATCGCCGCGGGCGACCTCGTCCTCGACGCCGCGCGCGACTCCTACGTTCGCGCGCTGCCGGCGGCGGGCTACCGGCCGGTCGCTCCCATTGTCGCCGCAGACATGGGCAACGACGCGGGGATCGTGGGAGCCGCCGCACTGGCGCGCCTCGACGTTGCCGACGCGCGTTAGCCTAGGCAGGACGACCGGAAAGGGGGTCCCGTGTACTACCAGCTCTTCAAGCACGTGCTCCTCGGCCCGGGCCTCAAGGTCGTCTACCGCCCCTGGGCGAAGGGGCTCAAGAACATCCCCGCGGAGGGCCCGGCGATCCTCGCGAGCAATCACCTGAGCTTTGCGGATTCGATCTTCCTTCCCCTCGTGATGAAGAGGAAGCTCGTTTTCCTCGGCAAGGCAGAGTACTTCACGGGCAAGGGCGCCAAGGGGCTCGCGACCCGGGCCTTCATGTCCGGCGTCGGCACCATCCCCGTTCATCGGGGCGGCGGGCGGGCGAGCGAGGCCGCGCTTCGCACGGGCCTCCAGGTGCTCGCGAACGGCGAACTGCTCGGCATATATCCCGAGGGCACGCGAAGCCCCGATGGCAGGCTCTACCGCGGCAAGACGGGCGTCGCGAGGATGGCGATTGAATCGGGCGTCCCGGTACTTCCCGTCGCGATGATCGACACGAACATCGCGCAACCCCCGGGGCGGAGGGTCCCCAACCGTCACCAGACGGGGGTGAAGATCGGCCAGCCGCTGTCCTTCCGGGAGTACGCGGGCCGCCAGGAGGACCGCGATGCGCTCCGCGAGGTGACGGACACGATCATGAAGGCGATCCAGAAGCTCTCCGGCCAGGAGTACGTCGATCGCGACGCAGGACTGGTAAAGAAGGAGATGGAACGGGCCCGTCGGGGAGAGTATCCCGGCGAAATGGGAGAGTAGGGTCTCGGGCGCTCCCCCTTAGAATGGCCCCAGCCCGCCATACCTGAGGAAAGGTTGCTCATGTCCGTTCGTCGCGTCGCCCTCCTGACCGCCGGTGGCTTCGCCCCGTGCCTTTCCTCCGCCGTGGGCGGCCTCATCGGCCGATACACCGAGGTCGCGCCCGAGGTCGAGATCATCGCGTACCAGCACGGCTACTACGGCCTCCTCCGGGGCGATTCGATCCTCATCACCGACGAGGTCCGCGAGCACGCGGGCATTCTCCACGATTTCGGCGGCAGCCCAATTGGGAATAGCAGGGTCAAGCTGACGAACGTCGCCGACTGCGTCAAGCGCGGGCTGGTCAAGGAGGGCGAGGACCCGCTGGCCGTCGCGGCGGCGCAACTCAAGAAGGACAAGGTTGACGTCCTCCACACGATCGGCGGCGACGACACCAACACGACCGCGGCCGACCTCGCGGCCTACCTGGAGATGAACGGGTACGGGCTCACGGTCGTCGGCCTTCCCAAGACGATCGACAATGACATCGTTCCGATCAAGCAGTCGCTCGGCGCGTGGAGCGCGGCGGAGCAGGCGAGCGTCTTCGCGCAGAACGTGATTGGCGAGCACCGCTCGAGCCCGCGCATGCTCATCGTCCACGAGGTCATGGGCCGCGCGTGCGGCTGGATGACCGCGGCGTCGGCGATGAAGTACCGCCAATGGCTCGCGACGCGCCGGTGGGTGCCGGGCATTGGGCTCACCAAGGACCGCTGGGACATCCACGGCGTCTACGTGCCGGAGGCCAAGTACGACCTCGACGCCGAGGCCGTGCGCCTCAAGGCGAAGATGGACGAGATCGGCAACGTCAACCTCTTCCTGAGCGAGGGCGCGGGCGTGCCCGAGATCATCCAGGAGATGGAGGAGGCGGGCCAGGAGGTCAGGCGCGACGCCTTCGGCCACGTGATGCTCGACACCATCAACCCCGGCCTGTGGTTCGCCCAGCAGTTCGCCGAGCGCATCGGCGCCGAGAAGGTCATGGTCCAGAAGTCCGGTTACTTCTCCCGCTCGGCACGCGCCAACGCCGAGGACCTCCGCCTCATCCAGTCGATGACCGATTACGCGGTCGAGTGCGCCCTTCGCGGCGAGGCCGGCGTCGTGGGGCACGACGAGGAGGACGGCGGGCGCCTTAAGGCGATCCCGTTCCCGCGCATCGCCGGACACAAGGCGTTCGACATCACGACGCCGTGGTTCGCCAAGCTTCTCGCCGACATCGGCCAGCCGACATGACCGCCGACGACGTGCTGAGGGCCGCCGGCGTCGACAGCTACCTCGCCTTCGAACTGCGGCAGCAACCGCAGTGGCCGGACGCCGAGGCGCTCGCCGTCGCGGTCGCGCAGCTGAGGGGCAAGCCGCCGCTCGTCTTCGCGGGAGAGGCGGATGTCCTGCGCGAGCACCTCGCCGCCGCGGCGCGGGGCGAGGCCTTCGTTCTCCAGGGGGGCGACTGCGCCGAGTCCTTCGCGGAGGCGACGGCGGACCGCATCCGCAACAAGATCAAGACGATCCTCCAGATGGCCGTGATCCTCACCTACGGCGCGAGCCTTCCCATCATCAAGATCGGGCGCATGGCCGGCCAGTACGCCAAGCCGCGCTCGGCGGACGACGAGACTCGCGACGGCGTCACCCTGCCCGCGTACCGCGGAGACATCGTCAACCGCATCGGGTTCACGCTTGAGGAGCGCACGCCCGACCCCGCCCGGCTCATCGAGGCGTACAACACGTCGGCCGCGACCCTCAACCTGATTCGAGCATTCACCCACGGAGGCTTCGCCGACCTGCGGCTCGTCCACGAGTGGAACAAGGGCTTCACCCGCAACCCCGCCTACTCCAAGTACGAGCGGACCGCGGGGGAGATTGACCGCGCCGTGCGATTCATGGGGGCGGCGGGCGGTGATTTCGACGCGCTCAAGACCGTGGACCTGTTCTCGAGCCACGAGGCGCTCCTGCTCGATTACGAGCGCGCGCTCACGCGCATCGACTCGCGCACGGGGGAACCGTACGACTGCTCGGCGCACTTGTTGTGGATCGGCGATCGCACGCGGCACCTCGACGGCGCCCACGTGGAGTTCATGTCCAAGATCAAGAACCCCATCGCCGTCAAACTCGGCCCGGCGGCCGCGCCGTCCGAGGCGCTCGAACTCATCGAGCGACTGAACCCCGACGCGATCGCGGGGCGCATGACCTTCGTGGTCCGCATGGGCGCGGATAAGGTGCGGGACGCCCTTCCCCCGATTGTCGAGGCGGTCCGCGACTCCGGCTCGCCCGTGGCATGGCTGACCGACCCGATGCACGGCAACACGTTCACGTCGGCGAGCGGCTACAAGACCAGGAAGTTCGAGACGATCCTGGACGAGGTGCGCGGATTCTTCGAGGTGCACCGCGCGGCGGGGACCGTGCCGGCAGGGATCCACATCGAGCTCACCGGCGACGACGTCACCGAGGTCATGGGCGGCATGGAGGAGATCGACGACGAGGGCCTGGGCGCGCGGTACGAGACGCTCGTGGACCCCCGCCTCAACCACCAGCAGTCGCTCGAGATGGCGTTCCTGGTGTCGGAGCTACTGCAGCGCTAGCAATACTCCAGCACGATCGCGGTGCCGACCTCCACCTGCTTGCCGGGGTCGATGCTCTGATCGGTGATACCCGCGCCGGTGCACCACCAGTGCTGCTTGGTGAGCGTGACGGTCAGCCCGAGCGCCTCGGCATCGTGCTTCGCGACGTCCTTGTCCCGGCTGATGTAGTTCTCGACGGTCACGAGCGGCTTCCCATCCGAAACCCAGATCGTCATGTCCTGCGTCCGGTGGCCCGCAGCGTCGGGCGCGGGGTCCTGCTGGTAGATCTGCCCCGTCGCGACCTCCGTCGTCCTGCCGTGCTGGACGATCACGTTGAGCTTGAAGAACGCGAGGGTGTCCTGCGCGGTCTGAAGCGTCGAACCGATGACGCTCGGGATGGTAATCGGCTCGGGCCCCTTGGAGACGGTGAGGGTGATCGCGGTGTCGTGGCGGACCGTCGTTTCCTGGTCCGGGGAGCACGAGATCACCTCGTTCGCCGGGACGGTATCGCTCCAGTCCTCAAGCACCGTCGGATCGGGGAAGGCCGCGTCCGCGATGCGCGACTTGGCGTCGGTGATGTCCACGCCCACCACGGTGGGAATCTGCACCATGAGCGGACCCTTGGAGACCTCGACGGTCACCGCACCCCCCTTGGCGATCCTGCTGTCGGCGAGGGGATCGGTCGCGATCACGACCCCAACCGCAACGTTGTCGTCGAACTTGTCGAGCATCGTCACCTGGAAGCCCGCGCCCTCCAACGTCGTCTGAGCCGCCGAGGCCGACTGGCCGCTCACGCCGGGAACCGTCGTGTATGCGCCCGGTCCAAAGCCCGTGTACCACCAGACGCCCATCGCCGCGAGCATGACGGCGGCGGCGGCGAGGGCGCCGACCCACCACGCGAGGCGCGGCTTGGCGGGGACGTCATCCGTCGGCGGCCCGATCTCCTCGTCCCACTCGTCGTCATCGTCGCCGAGGTCCTCGCCCAGCCCGATGGGAAGGGTGACCGTCTGGCCCGTGGGGACGGGCTCAAGGACGGCCGTGGGTTGGGAGCCGCTGAGGAGGGCCTGCGATCCGGAGGGTGGCTCCGCCCTGCGGTCGAGCGTCGGCTCGTCGATCATGCTCCTGGTTTGGCGCACGAGCGCCAACGCCTCGTTCGCATCGGATGGGCGCTTCCGCGGGTCGCGATCGGCCATGCGCGCGATGAGTGCGTCGAACTCCGGGGGGAGCCAGAGCACGTAGGACGACGGGAGAGGAACGTCCTCATGGACGTGGCGGGAGGCAACCTCGATCGCCGAGGGCCCCGTGAACGGCTGGCGACCCGTCACCATCTCGTACAGGAGGATGCCCATGGCGTAGACATCCGTGCGGGCGTCGCTCACCCCCTTGGACACGAGCTCTGGCCCGAGGTAGGCGACCGTCCCCAGAATCGTCCCCGTCGTGGTGGCCGTCACCTCGGTGACCGCGCGCGCGAGCCCGAAGTCCGCGAGCTTGGGTTCGCCCTCAAGGTCGATCAGCACGTTCTCCGGCTTGATGTCGCGGTGAACGAGGCCGAGGCGGTGGGCCGCGCCGATCGTATCGAGGAGCTTCTCCGCGATGCGCATGGCCTCGCCCAGGGGCAGGGTGCCCTCTGTGAGGAGGCGTTGGCGGAGGTTCGGCCCCTCGATCAATTCCATCGTCAGGTAGTTGAGATCGCCGTCGGTGCCCTGGTCGTACACCCTGACCATTCCGGGATGGGTGAGCCGGGCGGCGGATCGCGCCTCGCGCCGGAAGCGCGAGGAGAAGTCGGCGGACTGTCCGAGGAGATCGGAGCTCATGATCTTCAGCGCGATGTCCCTGCCAAGACGCTTGTCCGTCGCGCGATAGACGGACGCCATCCCGCCGCGGGCGATCAGCTCGCGGACGACGTACCGACCGTCGACGACGCGGCCGACGAGCGGATCGATCAGGGTCCCGGGCACGGATTCATTGTATGGGGAGGTCCTTCCGAAGGTCTCGAGGAGGGCGCGCCTTTGGCGCATTGGTCGCGCCTCCGTGCGAACGGCGGGCGGCCTTCCTTTGTAGGCTAGACACGTGGATAACGACATCGAGTGGCTCGCCGTTCCGGATGTTGCCGATCGACTCGGCATTCCCGCCTCGCGCGTGCGGGACCTCCTGCGGGAGCGGGTGCTTCTTGCCGTGCGTCGTGGTGAGAACAACGCGCTCGCCATCCCCGAAGCGTTCCTGGTCGAGGTGGAGGGAATCGCTCAGCCCCTCGCCACCCTGAAGGGAACCCTGACGCTCCTCGGTGACGCGGGTTTCGACGACGATGCGGCGATGGAGTGGCTCCTGACGCCTAACGACGAGCTCGGGGCTTCGCCGATTTCGGAGCTTCGCCTGGGGCACCGCTCGCACGTCCGGCGCGTCGCGCAGGCTCTATTCTAACGAGCGCTGTTCTAGGCGCCCTTACCTACCGGTCCCTTGCGGCGACGTCCGCCGCGATGCGGTCGAGGATGCGGGCGTAGGGGGGGACGAGCCCCAGCTCGGCGAGCGCCGAGCGGGCTCGCGCCGTCGTGGTGGCGATCTCCAATTCGACGACGTCGATGGCGCCCGTGGCGGTAATCGCCTTGATGGCGCCGAGAACGTCCGCCGCGGAGGCGTCGCGCACCCCCAGGGCTCGCCGAATCGCGGCTCGCTGGGGCTCGGTCGCAAGGGTCGACGCGAGGAAGAGCACCAGGGTCCGCTTGCCTTCTCGCACGTCGTCGCCGGAGGGCTTCCCCGTCGCCGCCGTCCCCACCAGGCCTAGGAGGTCGTCGCGGAGCTGGAAGGCGGTCCCGAGGGGAATCCCGATCTCCCGAATGGCGGCGATCTCGGCGTCCGAGGCTTCCGCGGCGGCCGCCCCGAGCGCGAGCGGGCCCTCGCACGTGTATGAGGCGGTCTTGGCTCGCATGGTGGCGCGGATGTCCGCCTCCTGATGCGGAAGGTCGTCGAGCGGCTGGGTCGCGGTGCGCATGTCGAGGTACTGCCCGGCGGTCACGAGGTCGGACATCGCGAGGAACAGCCAGATGACGCGCTCCCTCGACTCCTCCGGCAGGCGGCTTGCGGCGGTCTGAAGCGCCCTCGCCGACGCCATGAGCGCCAGGTCGCCCGCGAGGATGGCCCCCGCGCGGCCGAAGGCCCCGGCGTCTCCTTGCCAGCCGCGCTCCTTGTGGAGCGCCTCGATTGCGCGGTGAGCCGACGGCGCGCCGCGACGGGTGTCCGATCCGTCGAGGACGTCGTCGTGGAGCAGGGCCGCGCCGTGGAAGAGCTCGAGGGCCGCGGCGAGTGTGACCGCCGCGTGGTGGTGCGACCCCGAGTGCGCGTGGTGCGAGGCGATCAGCATCGTCGAGCGGACGCGCTTGCCCCCCTCGGTCGCGCGCGCAATCGCATGCGTGAGGTCCTCGCCCGCCGAGCCGACGGCCACGAGCGACGTCTGGAGCTCGGCGAGGGTCGCGAGGATCGCTCTATCGACCTCGCTCCGCCACTGGGTTTCATCGCTCACGCGCCCAGCCTAGGGCCAGGGGCAGGGCGCCGGGCGTCGTGCGTCGTGCGTCCCCAGGTTCTGGTCTCACCATCCGCGCGCACAGGCGGGCGCATTGCCGTGGCGATACCGCTACGTGCGGACCACCCTCGGAGGGTGACCGCTCCCGAGATCCTCCACGGCCCGGGCGAACTCATCGCCGCGCTTCCCGGGCTCCTCGGCTACTCACCGCGAGAGAGCGTCGTGATCGTCGGCGTTGGCCCGGCGGAGGAGCTGACGACGATACTGCGCGTCGATCGCGCAGATCTCCTGCGCGCGGACATCGCAGCGGGCCTCGGACGAAGCGTCGCCGCGCAACTCGTACGGTCGGGCGCCCGGCTCGCGGTCATCGTCGCGTTCACGGACGACGACGTGCGACTCGCGTGCCCCGCGATCGACGCGCTGAGGCCGGCGCTGGAAGGGGCGGTGGACGAGGCGGAGGGATGGGCGGTTCGGCGCGGACGCTTCTTCGCTCCCGGCTGCGCAAGGGAATCGTGCTGCCCCTCCGCCGGCAGGGTGGTGCCGCCCACCCCGCTCACGCTCGAGACGCGCCCGCGCGTTCGTACGGAGGCGCACGGCGCGCTCGCGTCCGCACCCGACGCCGCGTACGTGGCGAACGAGGCCGCGCGCCGGCGCGTCGCGCGGGCGGGCGAGCGGTGGTGGGCGCACCGGGAGGGAGGGGAGGAGGCGTGGCGCGCGGCCTCATTCGAGGCGTGGCGCGCGGCGCTTCGGGGAGTTGCGCTCGACAAAATGCCTCCCGACCCCGATTCGGGACGGCTGGTCGCTGCCCTGCGGGATCGGAAAGTCAGGGATGCCGTCCTGGTATCCCTCCTGCCGGGGTGGGAGGACCTCGCGCCGAGGGTCCTGCAGGGTTCCGCGGACCAGGAGGTCGCGCGGGCGCTCCGGGTGTTGCTCGCTCCCGCCGAAGGTCGCCCGCCCGAGCGCGACACCGTCGAGCCCGTGTGGGACCTCTGCGGGTGGCTGGCGGCGCGGGCGCGCGGCGATCGCAGGGCGCCGATGCTCACCCTTTGTGCGGTCATTGCGTGGTGGGAGGGCGACGAGCCCGCGTGCCGCGAGCTTCTTCGCAGGGCCCACGCGTCGGAGCCGGGCTATCGTCTAGCTGGGCTTCTCGAGTGCACGGTGCTTGCGGGAATCGACCCCGGCTGGCGCCGTGCCGCCTAGCCTCGCGCCCGAGTTAGCGGGTTATGCACCGTAAGTGGCGACATGGGCGCCCGACGCGCGGGTGCTTCGGGAATCCTCGGCTTGATTCGCGCGTTACAATCTAATGGAATTGCGCGACGGCGACCGGCCCGCGCAGCGCCCCATTCACTCGAGAGGTACTCAGTGTCGCCGAGCCTGTTCAAGCGCCAGAAGGCTTCCCCCGGCGACGAACAGTTGGTCGTCGCCGAGCCCAAGAAGGCGTCCGCCGTTGTGTCCGCGAAGACCGCCGCGGGCGGGAAGGTGAGCGCCGGGAAGTCGGCGCCCAAGGCCGCTGCGCCCAAGGCCGCCACAGCCAAGACCGCCACAGCCAAGACCGCCACAGCCAAGACCGCTAAGGCGAAGACCGCTACGCCCAAGGCCGCTAAGGCGAAGACCGCTACGCCCAAGGCGTCCGCGCCGGTGGCGGCTGCGCCCGCGGGTGCTCCCGCGAAGGCCAGCGCGGCGAAAGCCGCCGCCGCGAAGGCCAGCGCGGCGAAAGCCGCCGCCGGGAAGCCATCCGCTACCGCGAAGAAGCCGTCCCAGGAGGACCCCACCACTCCCGCGGCTTCCACCAAGCCCGCGCGCGCAGCGAAAGCAAAGGCAATGGTGGACGTGCCCGACGGGATCGTCGAGGAGGAGGAACTCGAGGACGTCGATCCGGCCGACCTCGTCGAAGAGCCGGATCTCGACGAGGAGGTTGAGGAGAAGGCGGGATTCGTGCTGGGGGGCGCGGACGACGATGCCCCCGCGCAGCAGGTCATCACCGCTGGCGCCACCGCGGACCCGGTCAAGGACTACCTCAAGCAGATCGGCAAGGTCGCGCTCCTCAACGCCGAGCAGGAGGTTGACCTGGCCAAGAGGATCGAGGCGGGGCTGTTCGCGGAGGAGACGCTCGGGGAGGGCAAGAAGCTCGACCCCAAGTACCGCCGCGAGCTTGAGTGGATCGCCAACGACGGCCGCCACGCCAAGAACCACCTTCTCGAGGCGAACCTTCGCCTCGTCGTGTCCCTGGCGAAGCGTTACACCGGGCGCGGCATGCTCTTCCTCGACCTTATCCAGGAGGGCAACCTCGGCCTCATTCGTGCGGTTGAGAAGTTCGACTACACCAAGGGCTACAAGTTCTCCACGTACGCGACCTGGTGGATCCGCCAGGCGATCACGCGCGCCATGGCGGACCAGGCGCGCACCATCCGCATCCCGGTCCACATGGTCGAGGTCATCAACAAGCTCGCGCGCGTACAGCGCCAGATGCTCCAGGACCTGGGCCGAGAGCCCACGCCAGAAGAGCTCGCCAACGAACTCGACATGACACCCGAAAAGGTCGTCGAGGTCCAGAAGTACGGCCGCGAGCCCATTTCGCTCCACACCCCGCTCGGCGAGGACGGCGACAGCGAGTTCGGCGACCTGATCGAGGACTCCGAGGCCGTCGTTCCCGCGGACGCCGTGGGCTTCACCCTCCTCCAGGAGGAGCTGAGCAAGGTCATGGATACCCTGAGCGAGCGCGAGGCCGGCGTCGTGGGGATGCGCTTCGGACTGACCGACGGCCAGCCGAAGACGCTCGACGAGATCGGTCGGGTGTTCGGCGTGACGCGCGAGCGCATCCGCCAGATCGAGTCCAAGACGATGTCCAAGCTGCGGCACCCGTCGCGCTCTCAGGTGCTCCGCGATTATCTTGATTAGAAACCGCCTCGACTAGCCGCGCGCGGCCTCGTCGGAGGCACGGGTTGCCTTGCCGAATATGGGGGCGCAAACCGCGAGGTGAGGCAAACCTTGGCGGGACCAACGGCACGGACCGTTCCCGCCTTGCGCTCTTAGCATGAAGGCGCACATGTGATGGAAGGCGACCCTAACGGGGCACGCGACCATCCTGGTTTGCCCCAAAGGAGAGCGCCCGATGACCGAACGTACGCCGATGACCATGGACTCGATCGAGCCGAATGCGGGGCTTTGCGCCGCGCTCGCCTTGGACGCCCCTGGCGTCGTCGCGACCATCAAGGAATCCGGAATGAAGGGCCGCGGGGGCGCGGGCTTCCCGACGGGCCTCAAGTGGGAGTTCGCGGCTGCCGCCCCGGCCCCCGACGGGCGCCGGTACGTCGTCTGCAACGCGGACGAGGGCGAACCGGGAACCTTCAAGGACCGCGTCATCCTCGACAAGTGGGCCGACCTGGTCTTCGAGGGCATGACCATCGCCGCCTACGCCATCGGCGCTCAGGAGGGGTACCTGTACCTCCGCGGCGAGTACGCCTACATGGAGCCAGCGATCGAGGCGTGCCTGAAGAGCCGCCGCGAGGCGAACCTGCTTGGCGAGGCGATCTGCGGGGAAAGCGACTTCTCCTTCGACATCCACGTTCACCTCGGCTCGGGCGCCTACGTCTGCGGCGAGGAGACGGCGCTGATCGAGAGCCTCGAGGGCAAGCGTGGCGAGCCCCGCAACCGCCCCCCGTTCCCCGTCGTCGCCGGCCTCAACGGCGCGCCCACCACGGTCAACAACGTAGAGACCTTCGCGTGGGCCGCGGCCATCATGGCGAACGGCGCCGACTGGTTCTCCGCCATCGGAACCGAGAAGTCCAAGGGCCCCAAGATGTTCAGCATTTCCGGCGACGTCACCAAGCCCGGTGTCTTCGAGTTCCCCCTCGGCATTACCATCCGCGACCTCCTGGTTGCGGCGGGTGGCGAGGACGCCAAGGCCGTGATCATCGGCGGCGCCTCGGGGCAGTGCATCCCCTCGGCGGAGTTCGCGCGCAACATCTGTTACGAGGACATCTGCACGGGCGGCGCGGTCATCGTCATTGGCCCCGACCGCGACCTGCTCGAGGTCGCCGAGAACATCCAGGAGTTCTTCGCGGATGAGGCCTGCGGCCAGTGCACCCCGTGCCGCGTCGGCAATGTCCGGATCCTCGAGGGGATCCGCGCGATGAAGACCGGCGACCTTTCCGCGTCGCGCCTGCTCGACCTCACCGCGCTCGGCGGCACGATGCAGATCGCGTCCAAGTGCGGGCTCGGGCAGTCCGCGCCCAACGTCTTCCTCTCCATCGTCAAGCACTACCAGTCCGAAATCCTCGAGCGCGACGCCGCGACCGTCGCCTGATACGAAGAGAGCACAAACATGACCGTGCAGGACGCAAAGACGAACCGCGTTGACGCGGGCCAGGACACGCTTGAGACCGTGATGGTGACGCTCGACGGCAAGGAGATCGAGGTGCCGAAGGGCACCACGATCCTTGACGCGGCGCGCCAGAGCGGCGTCAGGATCCCGACGCTGTGCCACCACCCCGACCTTCCCGACCCCGCGGTCTGCCGCGTGTGCGTCGTCGAGGTCTCCGGCCAGCGCAACCTCCAGGCGAGCTGCGCGTTCCCGCTCACCTCATCCGTCGAGGTCGACACCCACAGCCCGCGTGTCCGCCAGGCCCGCAAGGACGTCATCGACCTGATGATCTCCGAGCACTACGGCGAGTGCCGCACGTGCGCCCGCAACGGCAACTGCGAGCTCCAGGACCTCGCGGCCGAGTACGGCGTCGACAGCTTCCCGTTCGGCCACAAGGAGGAGTCGACGAGCTGCCTCGACCTCCTCGGCCCGTCGGTCGTCCGCGACATGGACAAGTGCATCCAGTGCCTCAGGTGCGTGCGCACGTGCGCGGAGCTCCAGGGCGTCGCGGCGCTCGGCGTGCTCGGCCGCGGCGACAAGACCCACATCGGAACGTACCTCGACACCCCGCTGTCGGAGGTCACGTGCCTCAACTGCGGCCAGTGCATCAACCGGTGCCCCACGGGCGCACTGACGGCCGTCGACAACACGGACGACGTCTGGGCGGCGATCGAGGACCCGACCAAGCACGTCGTCATCCAGACGGCCCCCGCGCCCCGCGCGGCGATCGGCGAGATGTTCGGGGCCGAGCCCGGCACGCCGATGACGTGGCAGCTCAACACCGGCCTCCACGAGATGGGCTTCGACAAGGTCTTCGACACCAACTTCACCGCCGACCTCACGATCATCGAGGAGGGCACGGAGCTCCTGCTTCGCCTGTACAAGAACCTCGTCCTCGGCGACTCGAGCCAGCCCGTTCCGCAGTTCACCTCGTGCAGCCCCGGCTGGGTGAAGTACATCGAGCACAAGTACCCCGAGTACCTGCCGAACATGTCCACGTGCAAGAGCCCCCAGCAGATGTTCGGCGCCCTCATCAAGACTTGGTACGCGGACAAGAACGGGCTCGACCCTGCGGACGTCGTCTCGGTCTCGCTCATGCCGTGCTCGGCCAAGAAGTTCGAGGTCGGACGTCCGGAGATGACCGACAGCGGCCACCCCGACATGGACTACGCCCTCACGACCCGCGAGGCGGGCAAGATGCTCAAGGAGCACGGCCTGAACCTTCCGGACCTTCCCGCGGGCGAGTTCGACGACCCGTTCGGAACGGCTTCCGGCTCCGGCGTGATCTTCGGCGCCACCGGTGGCGTGATGGAGGCGGCGCTTCGCAGCGTCATCGAGTTCGTCACCGGCCTCAAGGCCGAAGACCTCTTCGAGCACGCCGACATCCTTCCCGTCCGCGGGTTCGAGGGCGCCAAGTACGCCGAGATCACGATTCCCGACGAGGTTGGCCCCGTGCCCGCCATCGTCGCCCACCTCGTTCCGAACTGGGATTGGCTGAAGGGCGTCACGCTCAAGGTGGCCGTCGTCCACGGCACGGCGAACGCCGAGAAGGTCATGGAAGATATCAAGGCCGGCGGCAAGTTCAGCGAATGCCACTTCATCGAGTTCATGGCCTGCCCGGGCGGATGCCTGGGTGGCGGTGGCCAGCCGATCCCGACGAACGCGGACATCCGCGCGGCGCGGGCGCAGGCCATCTACGCCGAGGACGCCGCGTATGGCGTCGCAGGTAAGGCGCGCAAGAGCCACGAGAACGAGGCGGTTCTGAACCTCTACGGGGAGTTCCTCACCGACGGGCCGTGTGGACACACGAGCCATCACCTGCTCCACACCGACTACACCGCACGCGGGACGTTCATCGCGACCGGCGACAACGCGAAAGGCGAGTAGACATGCTGAACGTACCGGTAGCGCTGGCGACCGAGCAGTCGGACCTGATCGAGAACATCGACGCACTGATCGAGGAGCACGGGGGCGGGCGCGACGCCCTCATCCCGGTCCTCCAGGACCTCCGCAAGAACCGTCGCGACATCAGCGACCTCGCGATGCAGGTGCTCGCCGACCGGCTCGGGATGTCTCCCGTCGAGGTGCAGGGCGTCGTCACGTTCTACTCGTTCCTCCAGGTGGGGCCGACGGGTCAGCACGTCATCCGCGTCTGCCGCACGCTGAGCTGCGCCTTCGCCGGCGCGACGAGCATCGCGCAGAAGCTCGAGGCCGAGCTCGGGATCTCCATGGGAGAGACCACGGCCGACGGCCAGGTCACGCTTGAGTGGGCGAACTGCATCGGCATGTGCGACCAGGCGCCCGCGATCCTGGCCGACAAAGCCGCGGTCGGAAGCCTCACGGCGGAGCGAGTCGGCGAGATCGTCGCGAACCTCAAGGCGTCCAAGGCGTAGTTCGTCGGCATGTGGGGCCGCGCAAGGCGCGCGCCGCCGCCTAGACTTACCTCCGAGCGTGCTCCGCCGTCGCGGGGCCGGAGGGAGAAGTCGACGTGGATATTGCGATCAAGGCCGTCCTGGTCCTGCACTTCATTGGTCTGTCCATGCTGCTCGGCGGCGCGCTGTACCAAGTCCGCGAGAAGGCGAAGAACATCGTTCGGCCCATGCTCGACGGCGCGTACACGCAGTTGCTCACGGGCGTCATCCTGCTCGGGCTGCTCCACGCGAGCCACAAGGCGTCCGAGCCTGCGATCAACGATGCGTGGTTCGGCGTCAAGCTCGTGATCGCCCTCGTGATCACCGTCCTGTGCTTCGTGAACAGGAAGAAGCGCACCAACAACGTCGCCGTGTGGGGCAGCGTGCTCGGCCTCACCCTCGTCAACATCGTCATCGCCGTCATCGTCTCGCCGTAGCGCGCGGCGCGGCAGGCGGGCGGCGTCGGGGGCGGCGCCTAGGCTGACGTCGTGGCTTCCTCCGACTACTCAGCGCGGCACCTGTCCGTCCTCGAAGGGCTCGAGGCCGTCCGCAAGCGCCCCGGCATGTACGTGGGGACCACGGACTCGCGCGGCCTCATGCACTGCCTGTGGGAGATCATCGACAACTCGGTGGACGAGGCTCTCGGGGGGTTCGGCGCGAGGATCGACATCATTCTGCACGCCGACGACTCCGTCGAGGTGCGCGACGTCGGGCGCGGCATTCCCGTCGACGCGGAGCCCAAGACGGGGCTGAGCGGCGTCGAGGTCGTCATGACCAAGCTTCACGCGGGCGGCAAGTTCGGCGGTGGCTCGTACGCCGCCTCGGGCGGGCTTCACGGCGTCGGCGCGAGCGTCGTCAACGCCCTGAGCGAGCGGCTCGACGTGTGGGTGGACCGGGACGGCGCGACGCACCACATGGCCTTCCGCCGCGGCGAGCCCGGATTCTTCCGTGACCCGGCGTCGGGCCCGACCCCCGACGCCCCCTTCGAACCATTCACGGACGAGTCTCGGCTCGAGCAGGTGGGCAAGACCGCCAAGGCGAAGACGGGGACGCGCATCCGGTACTGGGCGGACCGCGAGGTCTTCTCCAAGCAGGCCGCGTTCCAGTTCGACGAGCTCGTGGCGCGCGTCCGCCAGACCGCCTACCTGGTCCCGGGGCTCGAGCTCGTGCTCACCGACCTGCGTAATCCGCTCGAACCCACCGAGCAGTCATTCCGCTCCGTCGGCGGGGCGAGGGACTTCGTGGACCACCTCGCGCCCGACGCGGCCATTACCGAGACGTGGGAACTCAAGGGCTCCGGCACGTTCGTCGAATCCGCCCAGATGCTCACCTCGACAGGCATGCTCCAGACCCGCGACGTGGAGCGCGAGTGCTTCGTCGACGTCGCCCTCCGTTGGGGCACGGGCTACGACACCGTCGTGCGCTCCTTCGTGAACGTCATCGCCACGCCTCACGGGGGAACGCACCAGGCGGGATTCGAGCAGGGTCTTGCCAAGGTGATTCGCGCCCAGGTCGCGGCGAACGCGCGGCGCCTCAAGCTCTCGGGCCGCGACGGGTCCGAGCGCATCGAGAAGGATGACATGATGGCCGGCCTCACCGCCGTCGTCACCGTGCGCCTGCCCGAGCCCCAATTCGAGGGCCAGACCAAGGAGGTCCTGGGGACCGGACCCGTGCGCGGGATCGTGTCCAGGGTCGTGGAGACCGAGCTCGCCAAGATCCTCGAATCGACCCGCGGCGCGACCAAGGCGCAGGCGGCGGTGCTGCTTGAGAAGATCGTGAACGAGATGCAGGCGCGTGTGAGCGCGCGGAAGCAGAAGGAGATCACGCGCAGGAAGAACGCGCTGGAGACCTCGTCGCTCCCGTCCAAGCTCGCCGACTGCCGCTCGAACGACGTCGAGGCGAGCGAGCTCTTCATCGTCGAGGGCGACAGCGCGCTCGGCACGGCCAAGCTCGCCCGCCGCTCCGACTTTCAGGCGCTGCTGCCGATCCGGGGGAAGATCCTCAATGTCCAGAAGGCGTCGATGACCGACATGCTCCACAACGCCGAGTGCGCGAGCATCATTCAGGTGATCGGGGCGGGCTCGGGAAAGACGTTCGACCTCGACTCCGCGCGCTACGGGAAGGTCATCCTGATGACCGACGCCGACGTCGACGGCGCTCACATCCGCACCCTGCTTCTCACCCTGTTCTTCCGCTACATGCGCCCGCTCGTCGACGAGGGGCGCGTTTACGCGGCCGTGCCGCCGCTCCACCGGATCGAGGTGTCCGGTAGCGCGCGCAAGAAGTCCGAGCACATCTACACCTACTCCGAGCGCGAGCTCCAGCAGACGCTCGCGTCACTCAGGCGCGCGGGCCGCAAATACAACGAGGACATCCAGCGATACAAGGGCCTGGGGGAGATGGACGCCGACCAACTCGCGGAGACGACGATGGACCCGGAGCGGCGGAGCCTCCGGCGGATCCGGGCGGACGACGCGGAACGCGCCGAGGCGTCGTTCGAGCTCCTGATGGGCAACGAGGTGGCGCCGCGCAAGGAGTTCATCGTCGCCGGGGCGGCCGCGCTCGACCACTCCCGGATCGACGCATAATCCCGCCGGGTGGCGGTGCGGTGGGGGCGCGCGGACGAACGGGGGTATGAGCGATGAAGGGTGGTCGGGGCGTTCGTCGCGCGGCGGCCGTTCTGCTCGCGGCGGGAATCGCGTCGCTCGCGGGATGCGCTGCCGCCCCCAGCGGCCAGACGGAGGCGGACCTGGACTTCGCCGACATGATCGGGTCGATGATCCAGGAGGCCGAGGCGGGCGGGGCGAGCGACGGCCAGCTCGCGATCCTGAGGGAGGCGCAGGCTGCGGGCGTCGTGTCGTTCGAGGAGGCGCGCGAGGCGGCGCTGGCGGCCATCGACTGCGTCGAGAACGCGGGATCCGAGGCCGTATACGACGAACGCACGACGGACGAGGGACTCGTCCTCCCCCAGTACTCCTGGCTTTCGGGGACCCCGCAACAGGAGGCGATCGGAGACGCGTGCGACACCCAGGAGGCGTTCTGGGTCAACGGGGCCTACCAGATGCAGCCCACCTCGCTCGCGCTCCGTGACGCCTACCTCGACCGGCAGATGCCCATCGTCCGGGCCTGCCTCGAGGACGCGGGCTACGTCGTCGACGCGAACGCGACGACCCACGAGGTGCTCCGCCAGGCGGCGGACGCGATCACGGACACGGGAGGTTCGGTCGACTGCCTCACGGACGCGAATATCGACGGATTCTAGGGGTTGCGCGAGCCGGCGACAGCTTTGGACAGTATCCTTCCTCGGCGGTACATTTGTGGCGGACGGGGGTTCGCGCGCTATGAGAGTTCTGGTCGCGGTCGTGGGGTGCGCCGTATTGGGGGGGTGCGTCGTGCTGGCGGGGTGCGAAGCGGAACCTGCCGATTCGGCCGTATCCCGAGCCATCGCCGAGGTTGTCGATCCCGCGATCGCGGAGGCCGAGGCGGGTGGCGCCGGGGAAGCCCAGTTGGCGGTTCTACGGCAAGCCAAAGCCGAGGGTGAACTTTCGATCGAGGATGCGCGCGCCGCGGCGCGCGCCGCTGTCAAGTGCGTCGCCGATGCGGGGTCTAAGGCGGACTACTACGAGTGGATTTCGGATTCGGGACTCGTCATCCCGGGGTACAACTACCTCGGAGACACGCCTGAACACGAGGCTATCGGCGAGACATGTTCTTTCCGGGAGAACTTCTGGGTCAACATGGTCTACCAGGTGCAGCCGAGTTCCCTTGAGGCGAACGATGCCTATGTCGAGCAGCAGGCTCCGCTGGTTCGGTCCTGCATGGTACGGGAGGGTTACTCCATCGCTCCCGACGCGACAACGGTCGAGATTCTGCGTCAGGCGCTGGACGTGA
The DNA here is from genome assembly GCA_963830335.1 of uncultured Actinomycetota bacterium. Taxonomy (GTDB): domain Bacteria; phylum Actinomycetota; class Actinomycetes; order Actinomycetales; family Demequinaceae; genus JAFGBM01. The sequence goes on along the minus strand of CAWHLX010000001.1, from coordinate 1,170,087 downwards.
AGATGGCTACCGATTCTGCGGTCGACTGCCTCGCCGAGGCGAAAATCGGGGGCTTCTAGGGAGTCGCAACGCGGGTGTCAAGCGAGGACGACTCTCAGGGGAACCGTGACACGCGGGGGGCAAGAGCAGGGGTGGAACCGGCACGCTGAACGAACGGGACGACACCCCGACGCTTCCGCACGTCACCTGTGATTCCTCGCCCCGTTCGTGTTGCGGGGCCTCCTCGGGGCGTGGCTGCTGGCCTTGGCGCTATCTGTTGTCCGTTTTGTCCGAAAGCAGTATACTCGACCCGGCTGGGGAATCACGAAGTAATTCGAGATCGGGGAAGCCAAAATGTGGGGAATAAGAAGGAAGATCGGGGTCGCCGTAGCGACCGGAGCAGTCGTACTTCTGGCGGCCGCGCCCGCTTCGGCGGGCACTACGGGGTGGTATTACAGCACGACGAACGTCGAGGTGAACGGGTGCTGGGTCCAAATAGCTCACGGAACGCTGAGAGCCTCGGCCCAAGAACTCAACACGAACCCCGCGTGCGTCGACCCTGGCTCCGGCACAGTCGGCGCGCAAGCGCTCGTCTTGGCGGGAGGTAGTTATTACGCAGGGTCGTGGGCCTGGGGGACCGAAATCGCGGTCACGTCCAATGCCTCAGTCACCCAGGCAGGCAAGGCGTATCACTAGGAGAATTCGTGCAGGCTGATCGTTGCGGCGCGGCTCGACCGAGCCGCGCCGCAACCAGAAACGAGGTTCTCTTGCCGCGCTACGACGAACGCGTGTTCGTCCCCGGGGCTCGTCGGTTTGACTCCGTGGTGAGGCTTTCAACGTTCGTGATCGGATGTGTCGTGTTTGCGGGTTGTAGCACGAGACCCGTTATGCCGACGGAGTCAGCGCTTTTCGCCGACCAGATCGCGGCCACGATTCGGGAGGCCGAGTCCGGTGGCGCGAGTGACGCCCAGCTGGCGATCTTACGGAAGGCTCAGTCCGAGGGCGAAGTCTCCCTAGAGGATGTGCGCGCGGCGACGCGTGCCGCGGTGGAGTGCGTCAACGACGCGGGATCCCTCGCCGGCTACGCTGAAGAAACGAAGGCGTGGGGGCTCGTCGTACCATGGAACAGGTACTCTGCGGATACACCTGAAATGTCAGCAATCGGCGAAGAGTGCGATGTGAGAGAAGACTATTGGGTGGGCAAGATATACCAAACACAGCCCACCTCGCAGGCGTTGAACGAAGCGTTTCTTGAGCAACAGGTTCCGTTGGTTCGCAGTTGCCTCGAACGAAACGGATACACTGTTGTTCCGGACGCGACGACGCGCGAAGTGCTGCGACAGGCGTTTGAGGTGTTGATGGACACCGCGCCCGAGGTCGACTGCATCACGACGTTTGGGATCGAATCGTGGTAGGGGACGACATTGAGGGGTTCACATAGTGTCTGGTGTCTACGTGCAGGGGTGACACGTGATCGGGCGTAGGCGGGGCGGCATCAGCGCGGCGATGGGCGTTGTCGCGCTCCTTGCGATCCCTTTGGTCGCGGGTGGCGCTCTTGCCCTTTACGCGTTGCAGAGATCACCCCTGGATTCGGCGTCGGGCGAGGAGCCATTAGTTGGAGTGGTCGGGTCCGCGGAACGCGACGACCGCGTCAACGTCACCCTAGAAGTAGACACGGCCGATTCCTTCGCCGTTGCCACCCAATCGGCGGGCGTCCTCACCGCGCTGGGCATCCAGCCTGGCGTCGCCCTCGTCGACGGGGCAGCCGCGCTCGAGGTCGACGGACTGCCCGTGACGGCGTACGTGGCCCCTGCTCCCCTCTACCGCGACATCACGTGGGGCCTCAAGGGGAAGGATGTGGCGACCGCGCAGCGACTCCTCAAGAAGCTCGGCTATCTCGCGACGGTCGACGGAGACGCGGGACCGGCGACGGCGAGGGCCATTACCCGGTTCAACAAGGACCACGGCAGGACCGCGAACGGAGCCGTATTGCGGGTCGACAGCCTGCTGTGGATCCCCGCGGACAGCGAGCCCCCCGTCAAGGTTGGCGTCCGCGTTGGCGCTAGGCTCTCCCCTGGAAACGAGCTCTACACCACCTCGACCGGGCACGACACGATCTCGGTCGACACGAAGGCGACCGATGCCGATCGCATCCTCACGGTCGGCCAGGAGTCGGTGACCCTCCCCGCCGGAGCCACGTCGGTGACCAACCCCGAGGACATCGCCGTGATCGGACCGGCCATCAACGACGCGACAGCCCGGAGCGCGTTCCTCGCACTGGCCACCCCGCGCGTCGTCGGCACCGTTCCCGCAAGCGCGTTGGTGACGGACCCCACGGGTGCCACCTGCTTCTTCTCGGACGTGACGGGTCCCGGCACGACGGTGGTGGCGACGGAGGGGAGTTTCGGCACCGTCGACGTCGACCCAGCCCTGGTGGGGGCGAGCCTGCTCATCAATCCGCGCGACGTCCGGGGCGACCTCGCGTGCGGTTGATCGTGACCGGTCTCACCTTCCGGTACCCGGGTGGCGACCACGACGTCCTCACGGGGCTCGAGTGCGACATCCCCTCCGGGGCCACGGCCGCGATCGTGGGCCCGTCCGGTTCGGGCAAGACGACCCTGGTGTCGATATTGGGGGGACTCTTGCGGCCCCAAAGTGGGACGATCCGCTGCGTGGATGCCGCAGGCGAGGCGTTCGAGACCGGGGACGTGGGGACATGGGTCCTGCAGACCGTCTCGCTCCTTCCCGATCGCAGCGTCATCGACAACGTCTGCCTCGGCGCTTTTCTCGACGGCGCACCTCTCGACGAAGCCCGGGCGCGGGCACGGAAGGCCCTTGACGCCATGGGCCTGGTGGACCGCGAGGACGAGGTGGCGCGGGTGCTGTCCGGCGGAGAGGCGCAGCGGGTGGCGATAGCGAGGGCCCTCGCGTCGGATCGCCCCGTGCTGTTCGCCGACGAACCGTCGGGCCAACTCGATGCCGACACCACCGCTCGCGTCATGGACGCCATGCTCACCAACGCCCGACGCACCGTCGTCCTCGTCACCCACGACGAGGAGGCGGCGTCGCGCTGCGACGTAGTGTTGCGCCTGGCCCGCGGACGGCTCACGCCCGAGCGTGGGGTCCCCCGCGCTAAGGCTCCGGCGTGAGCACGGCGCGAGTCTGGCCTATCGCTCTCTCCGTCCGGGAGGGCCTTGCCGGCGCGCGCGCCGGTCGGTGGCTGTCGCTCGGGATCATCGCCTCGGTGGCGTGGCTCACCGCGGGCATCGGCATCGCGAACGCCCTCGACGTGCAGAAACTGGTCACGGCCGAGCGGTCCTGGATCGACGCAGGCGGGTATACGTTCGTCGTGGAACCCTCTCAATCAAACGAGGGATCCGGGACCCTTGACGCGGCGACCTGCGACGGCTTATCGAGCATCGACGGAATCGACGGCTCGTTCGCGATCGCATTTACGTCAGCGACGATGGAGCCGGCATCCGCCCCCGGCACCGCGGCTACCGTGTTCGCGGTCTCGCCGGGTATCTACGCATTCCTCAGCGTACGACCGGTAGAGGGAGCCGTGGTGATCCTGGCCCAGGGGGTCAACAACCGCACCGGCTTGGTCGACGGCGAGCGCACCTTCATCACGTCCAAGCCGTACGACGACTCGACCGTGCCCGAACGGGCGTACGTGACCGTCCTCACTGCCGATACCGTGGTGCTCGGCGAGCAACACCAGGGGACCTACCTCGTGCCAAGCCTTCTGCCGCTCGGCGCCAACGCCTGCTACGTCCGGACCGACGCCGCCCACGCCGACGTCGTCGAGGGTTACCTAGCCAGCGCCCTCGGTCGGAGCTCGAACCCCGCTGTCGTTCGTCCGAGGCTATCCGCCAACACCTACGGCGTGGACTTCGCGACCGTGTACCAGGACCGCGTCCTCCGGTGGTCGTGGCTCGCTGGCGGGCTCGTTCTCGCGGCGATCTGGGCCATCGTCCAGTGGATGCGGCGCACCAGGATGGCGATCTACACCACCTTCGGCGCCCCGCCCCGAGCCCGTCTCGCGATGCAGTTCACCGAGTGGGTCGTCCTCGGCGGGATTGGCGCGGCGTGGGGGTGGGGTATCGGGATGGCGTTCTCCCTCGGCCTGGGCGTCGAACCGGCGATCGCCCTCGGGCAGGTGACGGGCCAGATTCTCGCGCTCTGGTTCGTGACGTCGCTCGGGGCGTTGCTCGTCGGGCTTCTCCCGGTCGGCACCCTGCTCGACGCGCTCAAGGACCGTACCTGACCCGCGCGCGAGGGCACATGGGACCAAGGTGGGGGTCGAAGGCCGCATCCGCGGGCGATGATGAGAGCGTGATGACGGAAGAGGGGCTCGACGGCTGGGGGGACTACGACGCACACGAGCGCGCGCTCGAGCCCGTCGAACTCGTCCGCCAATCCGGGGCGATCCTCCGCATGGGCCGCCTGATGCTCTCGGCAGGCACCGCGTCGTACCGCGTCAAGGAGGCCATGCAGCGCGCAGCGGAGGCGCTCGGCGTCACGCGTCACCACGCGCACGTGACGCTGACGGAGATCACCGCGACGAGCCATCGCGGCCCCATCTTTCGCACGGAGGTCACCGAGGTTCGCCAGGTGACCGTCAACGCGGACCGGATCGCGCGCCTGGACCACCTCAAGGGCCAGCTCGCGCCGGGGTGGACCCCCGAGAAGCTCAACGCGGCGCTCGACGCCATCGAAGCGAAGCTGCCGCCGTACCCCGCGTGGGCCAACGCCTCGTTCGCCGGGCTCGCGTGTGGCGCCTTCGCAGTCCTCAACAACGCGCGCTTCCTCGAGATCATCGCCGTCATGATCGCGGCGACCGTCGGCCAGTATCTGCGGCGGCGGCTCGTGAAGCGGGGCTTCAACCACTTCGGGACGTCGATGATCGCCGCGACGACCGCCGCGACCTGCTACCTGCTCGCGGTGGGGACCATCAACGCGCTTCCGTTCGGTTCCGCGACGCAATCCGCCGGTTATGTCTCGGCCGTGCTCTTCTTGGTCCCGGGATTCGCGATTGTCACGGGCGCGCTCGACCTCGCCAAGCTGGACTTCTCGGCTGGCGTGTCCCGCACGGCCTTCGCCGTCATGATCTTCGTGGGTTCCGGAGTAGGACTTTGGGGGGTCTCGCTCGCGGGCGGGTTGCAGCCGGGGCCGGGGGAGCCGTTCGCCGTATACGGAGGCGTGCTCTTTGCGATTCGTATCGTTGCGAGCTTCCTTGGGGTGCTCGGGTTCGCCCTCATGTTCAATGCCTCTCTCGGCATGGCCGTCGTCGCGTCGGTGATCGGCGCCCTCGCCAACGTGGGGCGGCTGGCGCTCGTGGACCACGGGGTCGTCATCCAGGCCGCCACGGGGCTCGCGTGCGTGGTCGTCGGCGTGCTCGCCGCCCTCGTGGCCAGCTGGAAGAAGTACCCGAACATCACGCTCTCGGTGCCGGCGACCCTCATCATGATCCCCGGCGCACGGGTCTACAAGACGATGGTCAACCTCAACGCGGGGGTCTCGACCGAGGCGGTCGCGAGCGGGCTCGACGCCGCACTCGTCATGCTTGCCATCGCCGTCGGGCTCGTCATCGCGAAACTCCTCACCGACCCCACCTGGGCATTCGAGAAGGTGCGGAACCGGCCGTAGGGGACGCCGACGACGTCGCGGTAGAAGGTGGTCGTGGATGCGGGAATATCGTCGACAACGGCGATGGCGTTGTGGAAGCGGATCATGTGCTCACCGTAGTGCCGGGGTCGGGCCCTCCCGGGGGAAGAGGCGGGGGCCCACGGGGCCGCTTTCGCCCCTGGTGTGACGTGTGGTTACGATACGGGCATGTCCGCATATCGCAGCGCAACCAGCACCCAGGGACGATCGATGGCCGGCGCCCGCGCCCTCTGGCGGGCCACGGGAATGAAGGAGGGTGACTTCGGCAAGCCGATCGTCGCCATTGCCAACAGCTTCACCCAGTTCGTTCCCGGTCACGTGCACCTCCACGACTACGGCCAGCGCATCAAGAAGGTGATCGACGCCGCCGGGGGATGGGGCGTCGAGTTCAACACCATTGCCATCGACGACGGCATCGCCATGGGGCACGGAGGCATGCTCTACTCGCTCCCGAGCCGCGACCTGATCGCCGACAGCGTCGAGTACATGGTCAATGGGCACTGCGCCGACGCCCTGATTTGCATCTCCAATTGCGACAAGATCACGCCGGGGATGATCATGGCTGCGATGCGGCTCAACATTCCTACCATCGTGGTCTCCGGCGGGCCGATGGAGGCGGGCAAGGTCATTGGCACCGTCGCCGGTGGCAAGATCACCCGGTCGCTCGACCTCGTCGACGTCATGGTCGACGCGAGCGACGACGCGGTGAGCGACGCCCAGATCGGCGCGCTGGAGCGGTCCGCGTGCCCCACCTGCGGGTCCTGCTCCGGGATGTTCACCGCCAACAGCATGAACTGCCTGAGCGAGGCGCTCGGCCTCGCCCTGCCAGGCAACGGCACCCTGGTCGCCACCCACGCCTCTCGCTGGGGGCTGTTCGAGGAGGCGGGCCGAAGGATCGTCGAGATGGCCAAGGCTCACTACGAGGGCGGGGAGGACTCCTTCCTCCCGAGGTCGCTAGCGACCCTCGAGGCGTTTGAGAACGCCATGACCCTTGACATCGCGATGGGCGGCTCCACCAACACGGTGCTCCACCTGCTCGCGATCGCGCACGAGGCGGGCGTGGACTTCACCATGGCCGACATCGACCGCCTGAGCCGCAAGGTTCCGAATGTCTGCAAGGTAGCCCCCTCATCGCAATTCCACGTGGAGGACGTCCACCACGCGGGGGGAATCCTGTCGATCATGGGCGAACTCGACCGCGCGGGGCTCGTCCACCGCGAGGCCCACACCGTCCACGCACCCACCATGGGCGAGGCGATCGACCTCAACGACATCGCCCTGCCGAGCGCGACGGAGGCGGCGCGCAAGCGGGCCCTCGCGGCGCCGGGTGGCGTGCCCACCCAGGTGGGCTTCTCCCAGGATCGCTACTTCGACGAGCCCGACATGGACCGCGAGAAGGGTTGCATCCGCGACGTCGAGCACGCGTACAACAAGGACGGCGGACTCGCGGTTCTCTTTGGGAACCTCGCGACCGACGGGGCGATCGTCAAGACCGCGGGCGTGGACGCGTCGATCTTCCACTTCGAGGGCCCTGCGCGCGTGTTCCACTCCCAGGAGCTGGCCTGCGACGCGATCCTTGACGGGAAGATCGAGGCGGGCGACGTCGTCGTCATCGTCTACGAAGGCCCCCGCGGTGGACCCGGCATGCAGGAGATGCTCTACCCGACGTCGTTCCTCAAGGGGAAGGGCCTTGGCAAGACGTGCGCGCTGATCACCGACGGGCGATTCTCGGGCGGTACGTCCGGACTGAGCGTCGGGCACGTCTCGCCCGAGGCCGCAGAGGGCGGCGCCATCGGACTGGTGGAGGAGGGCGACACGATCCTGTTCGACATCGCGGATCGCCGCCTCGAACTCGTGGTTTCCGACGACGAACTCGCCCGGCGTCGCGCGGCGATGGACGCGCTCGGCGCCGGGGCATGGAAGCCCGAGCGCGACCGGGTTGTCTCGGAGGCGCTCCGCGCCTACGCGGCGATGACGACGAGCGCCGCCCGGGGTGCCGTGAGGGACGTCAGCCAGATCGAGCGGTAGCCGGACGGGCCGGGCGCCTAGCCGATCCCCTTAACGGGGGCCTTGAGCGGGGATCCTGACCCGTCGCGCTTGCCGTGTTCCGCCGGCAGGTCCACCGCCTGACCGCCGCCCGACACGGCGCGCGCGGGGGCGGCACCGGCCCACGCGGCGAGCAGGACGTCCTCGCTCCTCAGGAACTTGTGTGCGCGCACGCCCCCCGTGGCGCGCCCCTTGCGGGGGAAGTCCGCGAGCGGCGTGATCTTGGCCGTCCCTGGCGTCGTGCCCGGGAGCGCGCCCGAGGGCCCAGCGATGGTCACGGCCACGGGGCCCGGTCCGCCAACCTCGCCCGCGCCCGCCCCAACCTCGCCCGCCCCGGACTCGCCCGCCCCGGACTCGCCCGTCCCGGACTCGCCCGCCCCGGACTCGCCCGCCCCGGACACCACAGCGCCGAAGAACAGCACTCGTGCCCCGGGCGTCAGCGAGATCCCCGCCATGCCGCCGGCCGCGCGCCCCTGGGGGCGCACGAGCGAGGCGGGGTAGCGGAGCAACTGGGCGTCGGAGGCGATGAACACGAGTTCGGCGTCGTCGGGGGCGACCGCGGCCCCAACCACGGAGTCGCCGTCCTTGAGCGCGATGATCTCCCATGCGTCGCGCTGCGGCGCCTCCTCGGGTGCGAGGCGCTTCACCACGCCCTGGGCGGTGCCGAGGGCCACGGGGACACTCCCTCCGAGCGGCACGAGCGCGAGGGCCTCCTCGCCGCGCTCGAGCGAGACGACCTCGCCGATGGGGACGCCGCCGCCGAGTGATGGCGGCTCGTCCGTGGGGGGCAGGGCCGGGACGTCGAGGAGGGACAGGCGCACGATGCGCCCGAGGCTTGTCACGACGCCGACATCGGAGCGGGCCGACGCCGGGATGACGGACCGGAGCGCGTCGTGGGCGGAGCGCCGGCCGTCGCGGGAGACGGGGTGGTCGTCCGCGGTCCGGGCGACGAGGCCCGTGACGGACAGGAGCGCGGAGCACGCGGTGTCCGCGATCTCGAGGGACGCCGCCGGTGCCCCCTTGGCGCCGGCCCTGGCACCGGAGGCCACGGCGAGCGACCCGCCGTCGGACAACAGGATCGTTCGGCGCGGCGTCCCGTGGGCCGCGGCGGCCGCGTCCATCTCGCGCCCCACAACCTCCCGCAGGGCCGCGTCGCCCCCCAGGATCTCCTCGAGGTCGAGGATCTCGGCCGTCAGCTTGGCCTTCTCCGTCTCGAGCTCCACGCGCGAGAACTTGGTCAGCCTCCGCAGCCGCAACTCGAGGATGTACTCCGCCTGGGCCTCGCTGAGGTCGAAGGCCGTCATGAGCCGGGTCCGTGCGACCGCGACGTCGTCCGCCCCCCGGATGATCTGGATGACCTCGTCGATGTCGAGGATCGCGACCAGGAGCCCGTCCACCAGGTGGAGCCGGTCCATGCGCGCCTGGAGGCGGTAGGAGCTCCGCCGCCGCACCACCTCGATCCGGTGCTCCACCCACACGCGCAACAGCTCGCGCAGCCCCAACTGGAGCGGCTCGCCGTCGACGAGCGCGACGTTGTTGATGGAGAACGTGTCCTCGAGCGGGGTGAGGCGGAAGAGTTGCTCCAGCACGGCGTCGGGGTTGAACCCGCTCTTGATCTCGATGACGAGCCTGAGCCCGTGGTGCCGGTCGGTCAGGTCCGTGACGGCCGCGATTCCGTCGAGCCTCCGCCCCGCGACGGCCTCCTTGATCTTCTCGATCACCTTCTCCGGCCCGACGAGGTAGGGGAGCTCGGTGACGACGATGCCCTCTCGCCGCGCTGAGACCTTCTCCACACGCGTCGTCGCCCTCGTCTTGAACGCGCCCTTGCCCGTCTCGTACGCCTGGACGATGCCGTCGAGGCCCACGATCTTGCCGCCGCCGGGGAGGTCGGGGCCGGGGACGAACTTCATGAGATCGGCGGTGGTGGCATCCGGATGGGCGAGGAGGTGGCGCGCGGCCGAGATGACCTCGACGAGGTTGTGGGGCGCCATGTTCGTCGCCATGCCGACGGCAATGCCCGAGGCCCCGTTGACCAGGAGGTTGGGGATCGCGGCGGGGAGGACCGACGGCTGGGTGAGCTTGTTGTCGTAGTTGGGGACGAACTCGACGGTGTCCTCGGCGATGTCCGCGGTGAGCGCCATCGCAGCCGCCGCGAGCCGCGCTTCCGTGTACCGCGCCGCCGCCGGGCCGTCGTCCAGGGACCCGAAGTTGCCGTGCCCGTCGACCAGGGGCACGCGCAGCGAGAACGACTGCGCCATGCGCACGAGCGCGTCGTAGATGGCCTGGTCGCCATGGGGGTGGAGCTTGCCCATCACCTCGCCCACCACGCGGGCGCTCTTGATGTAGGAGCGATCGGGGCGCAGGCCCATCTGCTCCATCATGTAGACGATGCGCCGTTGGACGGGCTTGAGGCCGTCGCGCGCGTCGGGCAGGGCGCGCGAGTAGATGACGGAGTACGCGTACTCGAGGAACGACGACTCCATCTCCTGGCTGACGTCAACGTCGACGATCAGTTCCTCGGGCGCCTCGGCGGGCGTCGACATGGTGCTCCTCTTCGTGGGGGTGGTGCGCTCCGTCCATTCTCGCGTCCGCCACCCACACGTGACCCTCGCCACGCCAGGGTAGGGCCGCTAGCGCCGAGGTGGAAGAATGGCGAGCGTGCCCACCTCGCTCCACGATGCCGTGTCCATCGCCGGGTATTACCCGGCCCTCGCCTCGACCGTCCTCAAATCCGCCATCGGCGCGGAGGCCGTCAACTCCCACTTTGTGCACGCGGAGACGACGTTCGACGACCGCGAGGTTCGGCGGCACATGACCGCGCTGGTGCTCACGCCGACGCGCCTTATCAGGGTGCACATGGACGATGGCAACGCGGGCGAGGGCGACCCGAGCCACGCGGCATCGGCGACGGTCGAGTCGGCCCTGCTGCGGACGGTGTCGAGCGTCGCGCTCACCCACCTTGTCCACGAGCCCGAGCACTACCGCGAGGGCGACCCCTCGAGCGAGATCGTCCTTGCCGTCGGGTGGGGCGTGCACTCGCGCATCGAGCTTGAGCCCGCGATCTGCGGCGACGAGAACTGCGACGCCGATCACGGCTACACGGGCGGGGTCACCGGGGACGACACCCTGGTCCGCGTGAGCCTGCTCGCCGACGGCGAGGAATCCGTGCGCAACCTGGAGGCGTTCGCCGCGGCCCTAAACGCGGCCGTCAGCGAGCACGCGTGACCTTCGTCGAGGAGGTCGCGGCCGCCGGGATGGTCCTTCCGGACTACGGCCGCGCCGAACTCGGCGCGGTCCTTCCGGCCTCCCTCGACGCGATCGGTGCCGGCCACGTGGTCAAGGCGCGCGACGCAGAGGCGGATCGCGTCCGACTCGGAATCCCGCACGCGCGCCACGTCTGCACCGTCCTTCTCGACGGGCTCGGTCAGATGCTTCTCGAGGCCCGCAGGGGCCACGCGCGCTTCCTCGTGGGGCTCGACGGAATGACGGTGACGGCGGGCTTTCCCTCGACGACGGCCGCGTCGCTCGCGCTCTTTGGAACGGGGCGGACGTCCGGCCAGACGGGGATGACCGGCTACACGGTCCGCAACCCCAAGACGGGCAAGCTCGCCAACCTCGTCTCGTGGGACGGCGCCGAGCCCGCAGAGGATTGGCAGCGCCAGCCCTCGCTGCTTGAGGAGGCCGGCCTCGCCGGGGTACACGTGACGACTCTCGGGAAGGCGCGTTTCGCCGGCTCCGGCCTGACGCACGCCGTCCTGCGCGGCGGCCAGTTCGTCGGCGCCGAGCGGCTCGCGGACCGGATCGACGTGGCGCTCGGCGCGATGCGCGCCCCGGGCGTCAGCTACATGTACTGGGGTGAGATCGACGGCGCCGGGCACGCGTACGGCTGGCAGTCGGACGAGTGGGTCGGCGCTCTCGAGGACGCCGACAGGGAGCTCGCCCGCCTCGCCTCCTCGATGCCGGACGGGACCATCATGGTCATCACCGCGGACCACGGGATGCTCGACATCACCGGGGCGCCGCGCTGGGACATCGGGCTCGACCCCGTGCTCGCGGAAGGGGTGACGTTCGTCGCGGGCGAGCCGCGCGCGCTCCACATCTACGGTGGCGACCCCGCGGCGATCGTCGAGCGGTGGTCGAACGAGCTCGGCGCCCACGCCGTGGTCGCGACGCGCGAGGACGCCGTCACCGCGGGCATCTTCGGCGAGGTGATCCCCGAGGTCGCGGATCGCATCGGCGACGTCGTGGTGGCGATGACGGGTCGCGCGACCATCGTGGACTCGCGGATCCAGTCGCCTGCCTCGATGGCCCTGATCGGCGTGCACGGGTCGCTCACGCCCGAGGAGATGCGCGTCCCGGTGCTGGTGGCGGGGCGAGGGTAACGTGCCGCGAGGATTTACGGCGTGCGAGGATTGCTTCTGGGCTACGCTCCGGTGGGGACGCGACGAGGAGGGGGAGCGGGTGTGAGGACGATTGGCATGAAAGTGGCGCTGTTCGCCGTTGCGGCGGTTGCGCTCGCGGGCTGCGACCCCCACACGACCTGGGTGTCCGTGATCAACGGGTGCAGCGAGAACATGCAGGTCCTGGTGTCCGACGCCACCCACCACGGCGACCACGTCGTCAAGGACTTCCGCCAGCTCACGCCGTACCAGTCCGCCGAGTTTATCGTTCAGACGGGTCCGGATGGAGACATTTCACTCATGACGTGGGACACCACGATCATCGCGCAGGTGACGCGCATCGTGTCGCTCAGGACCGACGCGGTGGACGGGCGAGCCGAGGACGGGCGGGCGCTGCGGGTCGTGACGCTCGGCGGCGAGGACTGCCCCGTTACGGGCTAGTTGCGGTTGCCGTGGGGGAACCGTCGCGGTTAGTCGCCCTTCGCGCCGAAGACGATCTCGTCCCAACTGGGGACGTGCGCGCGGCCATTGCGCTTGGAGCGGGCGCCCGACGCGCGGGGGGCGGCGGCCTGGGACGTGGGGGCGCGCGAAGCGGCGGTGCGGGAGTCTCCGGCGCGCGAGGCGCCAGTGCGCGATGACGACGCCGCGGTGTCGCCGGAGTCCGAGGCCGCCGAGCCTTCGGCAGACAATCCCTCGCCCCCCGAGGCCACGGAGAACTCCGCCTGGCGAGCGTTGAGCGGGCCGAAGCCCTCGAACACCTCGTCGTCCCCGTCCAGGTCCACGACCTCTCGGGTGCCGCGCTTGGATTGGAGGTCCGCCAGCAGATCCTCGGTCGACGGGGGAGTGGGCTCGTGCGCTGGCGGAGCGCCGACCGCGCGCAGGTGCCCGCCGGCGCGGGGGGACTCGGGAAGGTCCTCGAGCGTTGAGGAGGGTTGGAGTCGCGCGAACTGACGCGGGGGAGCCGCGAGGTCCATCAGCTCGGTCTCGGTGAGCCATCGCGAGCGCTCGTCGTCGGCGACGATGCTTCGTGCGGCGTGATGGTACGTCCAAACCGCCTCGACCGTGCGCGCGCCGTCCAGGAACCGCGCGACCACTCGCCACGGCTCCGGCGACACCCTGAACGCGTCCCACGTCAGCGCCTTGGTTGGGATACCCCGCGCCGCGAGCCGGTCCGTCACGACCTCTCCGAGCGTCGGCGCCCCGGTCTCCCGGCCCACACGCGTCGCGCGTGCGAGTTCGGTGATGTAGGCGCGCTCGGCGAGGATCGGCCCCTCGTAGCGCTCGATGCTCGCGAGCGGGACGCCCGCGAGGTCGGCAAGCTCCTGCGCGGTGAAGCCCGCGCGGATGCGCCGCTGGATCTCCTTGGGGCTGAGGGAGGCAACGTCGCCCTCGGCGCCACCGTCGGCGCGGGCAACGGCCCTCTTCAACTCCTCGGTGACGGGAAGCATGAACTCGTCCCCCCCGTCGGTGGAGACGAGGAGGTCGTGTCCGTCGTTCGCCGGACCCACGAGCCGCACGTGCGTCATGCCGTCAGGGTGTCACGCATCGCGGCACCCGCGGCGGAGGCACGCGGGCAACCGGGCAAGCGGACGACGCTCCACGCGGGCAACCGGGCAAGCGGACGACGCGCGCGCCGGGACCTTGGCGTCGGCCCGGACCGGCCGCGTGCGGCACGATGGAGGCATGACCGAACCCAGCGAACTGCTCGAGATCGCCCGGAACCTGGCTCGCGAGGTGGGCGAGATGATCGTCCGAGCCCGGACGGGGGACGTCACGGTCGCCGCGACCAAGTCGAGCGACATCGACCCCGTGACCGCGATCGACATCGCCGCGGAGAAACTGTTGCGCGAGCGCCTCTCCGCGCTCCGGCCGGACGACGCCGTGCTCGGCGAGGAGGGGATCGACACCGCTGGCACTTCCGAGGTCACGTGGGTGCTCGACCCCATCGACGGCACGGTCAACTATCTCTACGGCCTGCCTCACTACGGAGTCTCCGTCGCCGCGGTGAGCGGCTCCACCGACCCGCGGGAATGGACGTCGGAGGCGGGCGCCGTCTTCGAGGGCGGCACCGGCAGGCTCTACTCGGCGGGCCGAGGTCTCGGCGCGTGGCTCCAGGAGCCGGGCGGGCGGCAGGTCCGCATCGAGCCGCGACCGGGCCCCGTCCTCTCCCGGACCCTGCTCGGAACGGGCTTCCAGTACATCGCCGAGCGCCGCGCGATTCAGGGCGCGGTCGTGGCGAAGATGCTCCCGCAGGTGCGCGACATCCGCCGACTCGGGAGCTGCGCGCTCGACCTCTGCTACGTTGCGGCGGGCAATCTGGACGCGTACTACGAGCATGGGCTCAACCCCTGGGACTTCGCCGCGGGAGCCCTGATCGCGCGCGAATCGGGTGTGCGGGTGGAGGGATGGGACGGCGCTCCGCCCGACCCGAACTTCGCGATGGCGGCCCGTCCGGAGACGTTTGAGGCCCTCCATGAGGCGCTTTCTGGGGCCGGCGCCCGCACGATGTGGGCCACGCCGAAGATTGGAGTTTGATTTTCGGCGAATTTGGGGCAGAATGCGTGCGCCTGCGGGAACAAACCGCGGGGCTAGAGCATTCACTACCGTGGACCCCCAAGAAGGAGCACGCACCACCGATGGCCACCGATTACGACGCCCCGCGGAAGTCCGACGACGACATTTCCGCAGACTCCATCGAGGAATTGAAGGCGCGTCGCGCCGACAAGTCGTCCGGCGTGGTCGACGAGGACGAGGTCGAGGCCGCCGAGGGGTTTGAGCTCCCCGGAGCCGATCTGTCCGGCGAGGAGTTGTCGGTTCGGGTCCTTCCCCCGCAGCAGGACGAGTTCACCTGCATGCAGTGCTTCCTGGTCCATCACCGTTCGCAGCTCGCCGCGTGGAAGAACAACCACCCGATCTGCTCGGAGTGCGCGGCGTAGGGGCGTTGCCCCTTCCGCGCGGTGCGATGACGCCCGGCGCGACTACTCCCGGTGGGACGAACCCTGGTGGGACGAACCCCTGGTGGGACGAACCCTGGTGGGACGAACCCCGGTGGGACAACCCCTGGTGGGACAACCCGAGGCGAGAAGACCCCCGGAGGGCTTGCCCCGATCGTCGTTCTGGTCTCCACGACGGGGCCGGACGTTCCGCTCCCTACCTACGCCCACCCCGGCGACGCGGGGGCGGACATCACCACCCGCGTCGCGGTTGAGATCGCGCCGGGGGAGCGGGTCACCGTGCCCACGGGGCTCATGATCGCGCTGCCGGTCGGGTACGCGGCGTTCGTGCACCCGCGGTCCGGCCTCGCGGCCAACCACGGCCTGACGATCGTCAACGCGCCCGGCACCGTGGACGCGGGTTATCGCGGCGAGATTGCGATCACCCTGCTCAACACCGACGCGAGCGAGACCGTGACGCTCGCCAAGGGGGACCGCATCGCCCAACTCGTGATTCAGGCCGTGGAGCGGGCGACGTTCGCGCCCGTCGAATCCCTACCCGGCTCCGACCGCGGCGGTGGCGGCTTCGGGTCGTCCGGCGTGGCCTCGCCCGGGGCTGCCTCGCCCGGGGCTGCCTCGCCCGGTACCTCGTCGTGACCGCGTCCGGCTGGCGTGCCGTCGCGGGCGAGGAGTTCTCCGTTCGCGACTCGGTCGGCGGCACGCGAGGGCTGATCGAATCGAGCGCCCCCGGCGTCGTCTTCGTGACCGCGTACCTCATCTGGGGCGGATTCCGCGTCCCGACGCTCGCGGCGTGCGCGGTCGTGGTCCTCATGGTCGCCGTGCGGCTCCTCCAGCGCACGCCCGTGACCCAGGCGGCGGGCGGGGTCATCGGCGTCGGGCTCGGGGCGCTCTGGGCCTGGCGCTACGGCGACGCGGGCGGGTACTTCGTGCCGGGCCTGTGGACCAATGCCGCGACGTTCGCCGCCCTCGCGCTCTCCATCGCGATCGGGTGGCCGATCGTCGGCATCGTCGTCGCGCTCGCCCGCGGACACGGAATGGCGTGGCGCGCCGACGGCCGCCTCCGGCGCAAGTTCTCCCTCGCCACGGGGATCATGGCCGCGATGTTCGCGCTCAAGCTTGCCGTGCAGTTGCCGCTGTACTACGCGCATCAGGTGACCGCGCTCGGCGTCGCGAAACTCGCGATGGGCATCCCGCTGTTCGTCCTCGTCGCCTGGGCAATCTGGCTCATGGTGCGGGGCGAAGAACTCCCGCCCGCGACGAAGGACTAGGCCTCGCCATGGAGCGAATCCGCCTGACCGTCGGCGCCGTCGCCCATGGCGGCCACTGCGTCGCGAGGCACGACGGACGCGTCACTTTCGTACGCCACGCCCTGCCCGGCGAGGTCGTCACCGCCGAGGTGATCGAAGGCGGGGCCGCCGCCAGGTTCTGGCGCGCCGACGCCGTCGAGATTCACGAGGCGTCCCCCGACCGCGTGCCCTCCGCGTGGCCGGAGGCGGGGCCCGGCGGCGTCGGCGGGGGAGAGCTCGCGCACGTTGCGCTTCCTGCGCAGCGCGCCTGGAAGCTCGCGGTCCTTCGCGAGGCGTTCCTGCGTTTCGCGGGCCCGACGCACGGAGTGGGGCTGTTTCCCTCCGACGAGGTGCGGGCCGCGCCGGGCGACGACGACGCGGGCGGGCTCGGGTATCGGACTCGCGTCGGCGCGGTCGCGGGTCCCGACGGACGCGCCTCGATGCGCGCGTTCCGCAGCCACTCCGTGAGTGCGCTTGAGCGCATGCCGCTTGCCACCGCGGCCGCCGAGGAGGCGCTCCTCGACGGGCGCTGGACCGAGGGCGCAACCGTGGAGGTCATCGACGCGTCCGGCGAGGACAAGGTGCGCGTGCTCGTCGACGGCCGCCCCTGGACCGGGCGCGGGGTGGACCGCCGGCCCAACGCGCCGAGCCACGTGCGCGAGGTCGTCACCGTCGCGGGCGAGGAGCACTCCTACCGCGTTGCGGCCGGGGGCTTCTGGCAGGTACACCGGGAGGCGCCAGCCATCCTGGCGCGCGAGGTCGTGGAGCGCGTCGGCGACGCTGGAGCCGTCCTCGATCTCTACGCGGGATCGGGGCTGTTCACCCTGCCCCTCGCCGCGACGGGCCGCGAGGTCTCCTCGGTGGAGTCGGACCCGCGGGCCGCAAAGGACGCGCGCCGCAACCTCCACGCTCACCCGGCCGCGCGCGTCGTCGAGGGTGACGTCCGCCAGATGGTGCGCGCGGGCCTCGGCCGCTACGACGCCGTCGTGCTCGACCCCCCGCGCTCCGGCGCCGGCCGCGCCACCCTTGAGGCGCTCCACACCACCGGAGCCTCGACGCTCGTGTACGTGGCGTGCGACCCCGTGGCGCTCGCCCGCGACGTCGCGATCCTACGGGAGCTGGGGTACGGGCTCGAGTCCGCGACGGCCTGGGACCTCTACCCCATGACCCACCACGTGGAGACGGTCGCGACGTTCCGGCAGGGGTAGGGGACTCGGCGTGCGGGTGAAGGACTCAGAGCGGGGGTAAGGGCTCGGCGCGGGGGTAAGGGCTCAAGCGGGGGTGAGGGCTCGGCAGCGGGTGCGCCCCTGACAGGGCTCGATGAGCGGGGAAGGTGCAGCGCTCGGCTCGGACGCCCCTGCGGGCGTATCGGCGGACGTTGCGGCGCGCGGATGCGCACCGCGTGAACGGTCTGCAGGCGCGCTCGGACTGGCCGCTGCGGGCGTTTGCGGGGCGGAACCGTCTGCAGGCGCGCTCGGACTGGCCGCTGCGGGCGTTTGCGGGGTGGAACGGTCTGCAGGCGCGCTCGGACTGGCCGCTGCGGGCGCTTGCGGGGTGGAACGGTCTGCAGGCGCGCTCCGAGAGGCCGTGAGCCTCGCCTTTCGCCCGTGAGTGTCTGCAGGTGCGCCCGGCGTACGTCCGTCGGCGGCTCCGCACGCTCCGGATAGACTGGCCGCCGAATCCCGGGAGGTCACAGTGAGCCTGAATTCCCTCGGTGCCCAGGGCACCCTCAGCGTCGGCGGTACGGACTACCAGGTGTACCGCCTTGCCGCGGTCGCGGGCCTGGAGAAGCTTCCGTACAGCCTCAAGGTGCTCGCCGAGGCGCTGCTGCGGACCGAGGACGGCGTGGAGATCACCGCCGAGCACGTGAAGGCGCTCGCGCACTGGGACCCCGCTGCGGAACCGGACACCGAGATCCCGTTCACGCCCGCCCGTGTCGTGATGCAGGACTTCACCGGCGTTCCCGTGGTCGTGGACCTCGCGACGATGCGCGAGGCCGTCGCGGAGCTTGGGGGCGACCCCGCCGCGATAAACCCGCTCGCGCCGGCCGAGATGGTCATCGACCACTCGGTGCAGATCGACGTCTTCGGACGCGGCGATGCCCTGAAGATCAACACCGACCTTGAGTACGAGCGCAACCGCGAGCGGTATCAACTCCTGCGGTGGGGGCAGACGGCGTTCGACAACTTCCGCGTCGTCCCTCCCGGCACGGGAATCGTCCACCAGGTGAACCTCGAGTACCTCTCGCCGGGCGTCATGGCCCGCGCGGTTTCCGCACCACATGGCGCGGGTGGCGGTGGCGCGGGCTCCACCGGCACCGCAACGGCCGACGCGGACGGCGCGGCGACCCTCCAGGCGTACCCGGACTCGTGCGTCGGCACGGACAGCCACACGACGATGATCAACGGCCTGGGCGTGCTTGGCTGGGGCGTCGGAGGCATTGAGGCCGAGGCGGCGATGCTCGGCCAGCCCGTATCGATGCTCATCCCGCGCGTCGTGGGCTTCAAGCTGACGGGCGCGATCCCGACGGGCGCGACGGCCACCGACGTGGTCCTCACGATCACGGAGAAGCTCCGCAAGCATGGGGTGGTCGGCAAGTTCGTCGAGTTCTACGGCGACGGCGTGGGCCGCGTGCCGCTCGCGAACCGCGCGACCATCGGCAATATGTCCCCGGAGTTCGGCTCCACCGCGGCGATCTTCCCGATCGACCAGGTGACGATCGACTACCTGCGCCTGACGGGCCGCAGCGAGGAGCAGGTCGCGCTGGTCGAGGCGTACGTCCGCGAGCAGGGGATGTGGCACGACCCGTCGGCCCCCGGCTACGTCGAACCCGCGTTTTCCGAGTACCTCGAGCTCGACCTCGGCACCGTCGTGCCGTCCATCGCGGGGCCCAAGCGCCCCCAGGACCGCATCTCGCTCGCCGAGGCCAAGGCGCACTTCGATAAGGACATCTCCAACTACCGCGTCGGCGACGCGAAGTCCGCGACCTACACGGGGCCCGACGGCGTCGAGGTCACGCTGAGCGACGGCGACGTCGTCATCGCGTCGATCACGAGCTGCACGAACACGTCCAACCCCTCGGTGATGCTCGCCGCGGCGCTTCTCGCGCGCAACGCTCACGCCAAGGGCCTCACGGTCAAGCCGTGGGTCAAGACCTCCATGGCGCCGGGCTCCAAGGTCGTGACCGACTACTACGAGAAGGCCGGGCTCTGGCCGGATCTCGAGGCGCTCGGCTACCACCTCGTCGGCTACGGCTGCACCACCTGCATCGGCAACTCGGGCCCCCTGCCGGATGACGTGAGCCGCGCGGTCAACGAGAACGACCTCACGGTGGTCTCCGTGCTGAGCGGGAACCGCAACTTCGAGGGCCGCATCAACCCCGACGTGAAGATGAACTACCTCGCGTCGCCGCCGCTCGTGATCGCCTACGCGCTCGCGGGGACCATGGACTTCGACTTCGAGTCCCAGTCGCTCGGCCTCGGGCCGGACGGCGAAGAGGTCTTCCTACGCGACATCTGGCCGAGCCCCACGGAGGTCGAGGCGGTCGTTGGCTCCTCCATCAACCGGGGCATGTTCGTCAAGGACTACGCCGACGTCTTCGCCGGCGACGAGCGCTGGACCGGCCTCCCGACGCCCAAGGGTGACACGTTCACCTGGGACGCGGACTCCACGTACGTGCGCAAGCCCCCGTTCTTCGAGGGCCTCACGGCCGAGCCGGCGCCCGTCGCGCCCATCGAGGGCGCGCGCGTGCTCGCGCTGCTTGGCGACTCGGTTACCACCGACCACATCTCCCCGGCGGGCTCCATCAAGCTCGACAGCCCCGCGGGAAAGTACCTCACCGGGCACGGCGTAGCCAAGGCGGACTTCAACTCCTACGGGAGCCGCCGCGGCAACCACGAGGTGATGATCCGCGGCACGTTCGCGAACATCCGCCTCAAGAACCTCCTGCTCGCCGACGCCGAGGGCAACGTCGTCGAGGGCGGGTACACGAGGAACCTCCTCACGGGCGCGCAGGAGACCATCTACGACGCCGCACAGGCATACGCGGCCGCGGGCGTCCCCCTCGTCGTGCTCGCGGGCAAGGAGTACGGCACCGGCTCATCGCGCGACTGGGCGGCCAAGGGCACGCGCCTGCTGGGCGTGCGCGCCGTGATCGCCGAGTCCTTTGAGCGCATCCACCGGTCCAACCTCATCGGCATGGGCGTGCTGCCCCTCGAGTACCCGCAAGGCGAAAACGCCGCGTCCCTCGGCCTCGACGGGACGGAGACCTTCGCAATCGGCGGCGTCGACGCCCTCGGTCGCGGCGAGCCCCTCAAGGCCGTTCCCGTGACCGCGACCAGGGTCGATGGGAGCGTCGTGAAGTTCCAGGCCGTTGTCAGGATTGACACGCCCGGCGAGGCGCAGTACTTCAGGCACGGGGGCATCCTGCAGTACGTGCTCCGGAGCCTCGCGAGCGCGTAGCGACCGGGCGTTGCCCTAGCCGTAGAGTGGAGTACCCGGTTCAGAGGGAGTGAGGCTGCAGTGCTGGAGTCCATCGGCTCGCCCGAGGACCTCGCGTCCCTCGACTACGACGAGCTTCGCGAACTCGCCGAGGAGATCCGCACGTACCTCGTGGACTCCGTCTCCAAGTCCGGCGGCCACCTGGGACCCAACCTCGGCGTCGTCGAACTCACGCTCGCCATTCACCGCGTCTTCGAGTCGCCGCGAGACTCCATCGTCTTCGACACGGGCCACCAGAGCTACGTCCACAAACTCCTGACGGGGCGTCGGGACTTTTCCAACCTGCGCAAGCGCGGGGGCGTTGCCGGCTACCCGAGTCGCGCCGAATCCGAACACGACGTCGTCGAGAACTCCCACGCCTCGACCGCTCTGTCGTGGGCGTCGGGCATCGGCAGGGCGAACACCCTGATGGGGCGCGCGGATCGCACGGTCGTCGCGGTGATCGGCGATGGCGCACTCACGGGCGGGATGGCATGGGAGGCCCTCAACCAGATTGCCGACAGCGACGACAGGATCGTCATCATCGTCAACGACAACGGCCGGTCGTACGCGCCGACGATTGGGGGCCTCGCGCGCAGGCTTGACGACATCCGCACCAACCCGCGCTACGAGGCCGTGCTCGGGTGGGGCGAGCGCACGCTCCGTCGCCAGGGCCCCCTTGGGCGCGTGACGTTCTGGACGATCAAGCGCTTCAAGCGGGGCCTCAAGGACGTCCTCACGCCCCAGGGGCTCTTCGGGGACCTGGGAATCAAGTCCGTCGGCCCGGTGAACGGCCACGATCTGCGCAACCTCGAGCACGCGCTCAAGCACGCGAAGGACTTTGGCGCCCCGGTGATCGTGCACGTGCTGACCGAGAAGGGCCGCGGCTATCACCCCGCCGAGAATCACCAGGAGGACAAGTTCCACGCGGTGGGCCGGATCCACCCGGAGACGGGCCTGCCCGTCGAGCCATCTCGGTTCGGCTGGACCGCGGTGTTCGCCGACGAAATCCTCAAGGCGGCCCGCGCCCGCGACGACATCGTGGCGATCACGGCAGCGATGCAGGCCCCCGTGGGCCTCCAGCCGCTCGCGAACGAAATGCCGGAGCGCGTCATCGATGTCGGCATCGCGGAACAGCACGCCGCGACCCTCGCCGCGGGCTTGGCGTTCGCCGGGCTTCACCCCGTGGTCGCGGTCTACGCGACGTTCCTCAACCGCGCGTTCGACCAGGTGTTGATGGACGTGGCGCTCCACAAGGCCGGGGTCACGTTCATGCTGGACCGCGCCGGCATCACGGGAGACGACGGCCCGAGTCACAACGGCATGTGGGACATGGCCCTCCTGCGATCGGTGCCGGGAATCCGTATCGCGGCGCCCAGGGACGAGGCGACGTTGCGCGCGGCCTTCCGGGAGGCGATCCAGATCTCCGATGCGCCGACGGTGGTGCGCTACCCCAAGGACGAGCTGGGCGACGCGATTCCGGCCCTCGAGCGTCGGGGCAAGGCGCACTCTCACGGCAAGGCACTGTCCCGCGGCGGAATCGACGTGCTTGCCGAGCACGGCAAGGACCCCCGCGTCGTCGTCTTCGGAATCGGCGCGATGGCCTCCACGGCGATCGAGGTCGCGCAGAAGATCGCCGCGGAGGGGGTCTCGTGCCGCGCGGCAACCGCGACGTGGGTGATACCCATTCCCGACGGCCTCTCCGACGAGGTGCGGGGCGCCGACGCCGTGATTACGATCGAGGACGGCCTGGTCGAGGGGGGGATCGGTGAGGCGTGGGCCGGTGCGGCGAGTCCGGCGGGCAGCCGCGCCGTGTGGGCCCACTTCGGCATCCCGCGCGCCTTCCTCGGCCACGCCACGCGCGCCCAAGTAGTCCAGTCGATCGGACTCGACGCGGGGACGATCGCCCAAGCGGCGATTGAGGCGCTCGCGCCGTAGACCGCGGCGCGTGCGCCAGTTCGCGACTCGCGCGGCAGCCCCGACTCGCGCAAGAGTTCGCGAGGGGCGTTCCCAACCTACGGTGACGTAGGTTACGCTTAAGTACCGCTAATGAGAGGCACCCTCATGGATGCGACCGCGACGTTCGAGAAAATCCGGAAGGCATCCCTCCCTCGAGTGATTCAGGGTGGCATGGGCTTCGCCGTGTCCTCGTGGCGCCTTGCCTCCGAGGTTTCTCGCGCGGGACAGCTCGGGGTGGTGTCCGGGACGGGCCTTGACGTCGTCCTCGCCCGCAGACTCCAGGATGGTGACCGGGGCGGCGCCATACGACGGGCGCTCGCCGCCTTCCCCATTCCCGCG
This sequence comes from uncultured Actinomycetota bacterium, assembly GCA_963830335.1. Taxonomy (GTDB): domain Bacteria; phylum Actinomycetota; class Actinomycetes; order Actinomycetales; family Demequinaceae; genus JAFGBM01. The sequence goes on along the minus strand of CAWHLX010000001.1, from coordinate 1,146,978 downwards.
ATGGCGGCGCGCATCAAGGAGCGGTACTTCCTTCCGGAGGGCCGGACCGAGGGCGCGGAGTACGCGCCGATTCCCCGGCTCGCGATCCAGCAGTCGGAGCTGGCCCAGGAACTGTCGATCGTCGGGAACTTCGTCGAGGTATGGCTCGCCAAGGAGGGCCACGACGGCCTGGTCGGCGTCAACTACCTAGAGAAGCTGCAGATGGCGACTCCCACCGCCACGTACGGAGCGATGCTCGCTGGCGTCGACTACGTGCTGATGGGCGCGGGTATTCCGCGGAACATTCCGAGCCTGCTGAACGATCTGTCCGAGCACAAGGACGTCGCGTTCCCCATCGACGTCGTGGGCGCCGAACAGGGTGCCTTCGCGGTGAAGCTCAGCCCCAAGGAACTCGTGGGAGCCGCGTTCGCCAAGCTCAAGCGGCCCAAGTTCCTGGCGATCGTCTCCGCCCACATCCTCGCGACGTACCTCGCGAAGGAGGAGCACACGCGCCCGGACGGCTTCGTGATCGAGGGTCCGACCGCGGGCGGCCACAACGCCCCGCCGCGCGGCAAGCTCGTTGTCGACGAGACCGGGCAGCCGGTGTTTGGCCCCCGCGACGACGCTGATATCTCCGAGGTCGCGGCGTGCGGCTTGCCGTTCTGGCTCGCGGGCGGCCTCGGCACGCCCGAGGGCCTCGTGGAGTCCGAGGAACAGGGCGCCAGCGGCGTCCAGGTCGGAACGCTATTCGCCCTGTCCGAGGATTCCGGTCTTGCCCCAGAGATCCGTGACACCCTCGTAGCCGAGGCCCGCGAGGGCACGCTTTCGGTGAGGACGGACCGGCTCGCTTCGCCAACCGGCTTCCCCTTCAAGGTGGCGGTGGTCGAGGGCAGCCAGTCGGACCCCGAGGTTCTCGCGGCCCGGCCCCGGCTGTGCGACATCGGTTTCCTCGTCACCGCCTACCAGGTACGGGAGGGGAAGGCGGGGTATCGCTGCCCCGCGGAGCCCGTGAAGATCTTCGAGAGCAAGGGAGGCAACCCCGAGGAGACCGTCGGGCGGGTGTGCCTGTGCAACGCGCTCACCGCGAACGTCGGCCTGCCCCAGCACCGCGAGGATGGCTACACGGAGAAGCCGCTCGTCACGCTCGGCACGGACCTCGATGGGTGCCATCGCCTCGCGAAGTTGCACCCCGGCGGTTGGTCCGCGCGCCAGGCGCTCGATTGGATCCTCGGCGCGCTGCCGAGCGCGCCGGTCCTGCCCGCCGCCTTCGCCGCGCGCGCGGTTTCGCTCGCCTAGTCCGCGACCGCCGCCTTCGCCGCGGATGCGACGGCCGCCTCGGAGAACGCCTCCGCGAGGGGTGCAGCAAACAGTTCGATCTGCCACGGACGCGCCGCACGTTCCCTGAGGACGGCGGTGATCGCCTCCTCGCCTCCCCCGGAGTAGTCCCAACACACACGCCTCAGGGCGTCGGGCTGGAGGAGATTCTCCGCGGGAATGTCGTGCTCGGCCATCAGGGCCGCGACGACCTTCTTCGCCGCGTCGAGCCGGGCCGCCGCCTCGGGCCTCTTGTCCGCCCACATTCTCACCTGAGGGGGGCCGTCGGCGCGTGGGCCGCGAAGGTCGGGAAGATCCTTCTCCGGTAGCGCCATGGCGGCCGCGATCGCGGAGTACCACTGCGGTGCGCGTCGCTTGGTGCCGCGCGACTGCCACTCCCGGATCGCCAGGAGCGCATCAAGCGACTCCGGCTTCGCCTGAGCGGCCGCGACGATGGCCTGGTCGCGGAGCACCCGGCCGGGCGCCGTGTCTTGATCGACCGCGGCCTCCTCGCGCGCCTCCCACAGGGCCTTGACGATCGCCTGGCCGCGGCGATCCTTCACCAGGTGCGAACTTGAGGTCCGTCGCCAAGGGTCGATGCGGGCGTTGGCGGGGGTGGCGGTGCGGATCGCCTCGAACTCCTGGTGGGCCCACTCGAGTTTGCCCGCCTCGGCGAGGTGGCGCTCCAGCCCGTCGCGAACCTCCAGGAGCACCTCGACGTCGAGCGCGGCGTAGTTGAGCCACGCGGCGGGTAGGGGGCGCTCGGACCAGTCCTGAGCCGAGTGTTCCTTGGCCAAGGTGAGGCCGAGTTCCCGTTCCACCACTGCGGCGAGGCCGACCTTGGGCCAGCCGAGCAGGCGCGAGGCCAGCTCGGTATCGAACACCGCGGCGGGTTCCATTCCGAGGTCCCTCAGCCCCGGCAGGTCCTGGCTCGCGGCGTGGAGGACCCACTCCGCGCCGCCGAGACTGTCTGAGAGACCCGAGAGGTCGGTGAGCGCGGCGGTGTCGACGAGGGCGATCCCGGCCCCGCGGCGCTTGAACTGCGCGAGGTAGGCCTTCTGCCCGTATCGGAAGCCCGAGGCCCGCTCGGCGTCCACGGCGACCGGCCCCTCGCCCGCTGCCATGCGCTTCTCGGCGGCCCGCAGGGCGTCCGGGGTGTCGATGATGGGCGGAACCCCATCCTCGGGGACGGTCAGGGGCGTCGCGGGGGGCCCTGCGTCACCTTCGTCCGGTGCGTCGACGTCGGCCTCGGTCACGCGGACTTCCCTGGGAGCATGGTGACGCCCTCGGGGAGGGGTGGCACGCCCGAGCAGGCGGCCATGAGGTCGGCCCAGGCGCGAAGGTGCGGGGCGATGTCGGAGTCGAGCGGGGTCCACGAGACGCGGACCTCGACGCGCACGGCGTCATCGTTCTCGGCGAGGTCGCCGAACGACCGATCCGTCACCTTGGTGACCGTTCCGCCGAGCGCGCGGTGAGGCAGCCCCGCGAGTGCCTCGGAGATCCACGACCATGCGACCTCGGCCCACATCTCGTCCGAGCCCACCTCGGGGTCGGCGGACGCCTTGACGAGAGCGACGATGCGAAGGTTCCCCTGCCACGAGTCCTGCCCGCCGGGGTCGTGCAGGACGACGAAGCGCCCCGAGCCCTCGACCCCGTCGTGACCAACGATCTCGCCGTTGATCGCGACGGCGTAGGGGGCGATCCTGCCGGGCGCTGGCGCCTCGACCAGCGCGACGTCCGCTCGGACGCGGGCGCCCTGGATGCTCCGCAGGACGTGCTGGAAGTCCTGAGGGGCGTCGGAGAACGTAGCGCTCACCGTTCGAGCGTAGGGCCGCGTCGCGGGCTCGCGGGGGTTCGCCACGCGGTTGTCGCGGACGACGTAGGCTGGTACCGGAACGTCGCGCCGAAAGGTTTTCGCATGCCGCAAGCAGCCATTGGAGTGACCGGACTCGGAGTCATGGGTCGAAACCTGGCGCGCAACTTCGCGCGTCATGGGTACACGGTCGCCGTTCACAACCGGCACGTCGAGGCCATGCGCTCGCTCTTGGCCGATCACGGCGACGAGGGGACGTTCGTCGGGTGCGTGTCCGACGCGGACTTCGTGGCAGCGCTCGCGAAGCCGCGGACCGTCGTCATCATGGTCCCCGCAGGAGGACCGACGGATTCCGTTATCGAGACCCTGGCGCCGCTCCTGGAGACCGGCGACATCATCGTCGATGCGGGCAACTCCCACTTCACGGATACTCGCCGACGCGAGGCGGCGCTTGCCGCGCGCGGCCTCCACTTTGTGGGCATGGGGGTCTCGGGGGGCGAGGAAGGGGCCCTCAACGGGCCGTCGATCATGCCGGGCGGCTCGGCCGCGTCCTACGCCACCCTTGGCCCCATCCTTGAGACGATCTCCGCCCACGTGGACGGGGTTCCGTGCTGTGTGCACGTCGGCCCCGACGGTGCGGGGCACTTCGTCAAGATGGTTCACAACGGCATCGAGTACGCGGATATGCAGTTGATCTCCGAGGCCTACCACCTCATGCGCGCGGGGCTCGGGCTCGACCCAGCCGCGATCGGGGACGTGTTCGCCGAGTGGAACAAGGGCGACCTCGAGTCGTACCTGATCGAGATCACCGCCGAGGTCCTGCGCCAGAAGGACGCGGCCACGGGGGAGTTCCTCGTGGACGTGATCGTGGACGAGGCGGGCCAGAAGGGGACCGGCCGCTGGACGGTCCAGGCCGCCCTCGACCTGGGGGTCACCGTGACGGCGATCGCCGAGGCTACCTTCGCCCGCGTCTTGTCAGGTGAACGCGCGCAGCGCACCGCGGCGCGCGCGGCGCTGACTTCGGGCGCCGCACCCATCCAGATCGCCGACCGCGACGCCTTCGTCGAGGACGTGCGCGTCGCGCTCTACGCGTCGAAGGTCGTCGCGTATGCCCAGGGTTTCGATCACATTCAGGTGGCGTCCGACGAGTACGGCTGGGCGATCGATCGGGGCGCGATGGCCCGCATCTGGCGCGGGGGTTGCATTATCCGCGCCCGCTTCCTCGGTCGGATCACCGAAGCATTCGAGCGCGATACCGCCCTGGCGTTGCTCCTGGTAGACCCCTACTTCTCGGGCGAGGTGGCCAAGGGCGTCGCCGCGTGGCGCAGGGTCGTGGCCTTCGCGGCGAGCTCCGGCATCCCCGTTCCGGCGTTCGGCTCCTCGCTCTCGTACTACGACTCTCTGCTGTCCGAACGGCTTCCCGCGTCGCTGATCCAGGGGCAGCGGGACTTCTTCGGGGCGCACACCTACCAGCGCATCGACCGCGAGGGAACCTTCCACACGCTGTGGGGCGACGACCGCAGCGAGGTCACCGCCTAGGCGCGTAGCCACCGTTCCATCGCATACCCTCCAGACTCGAGCCGGTGCGCCAGGCGCATGCTTTCCGGCACGGGAGGGATGCGCGGGGCGTCCGGCCCTCCCTCGACCGGGCTCGTCGTCAGGCAGTAGTCGTCCACGAGGCCCGCCTCAAGGAGCTGCGCCGCGAGTCGGGGCCCGCCCTCGCAAAGGACCCGAGTCAGGCCCCGTTCGGCCAGCGCCGCGAGCCCCGCCGCGAGGTCGAGAGCGTGCTCGCCCGCGATGACCATCGACGCGCCCCATTCCTTGCCAAGGCGCTCGTGGGTGGGGGAGGTGCGAGTCGTCATCACCAGGGCGCTCGCGGGCCCGACGGTGTCGGGGAGTTCTCCGGTGAACGTCGCGATGACGAGGGTGGGTGCGGCGGGACGCCCCACGGACACGCGATCGGACGACATGGCGGAAGGGAGCCGAATCGCGCCATAGGCCTCGACCCGCGCGGTCCGGCCTCCGACGAGCACGCAGTCGGTCTGGGCGCGAAGAGTGCGTAGGACCCGAAGGTCGGCCGTGCCGCCGAGGCCCCGCGAGGATCCGGTCCCATGCGCCGCGGCGCCGTCCGTGCCCGCGATGAGCCCGAGTCGGACGAGGCCGTGGGGGTGTGGGTATAGGCGCTGCAGTCCCCTCTCGGTGTCGTCCTCCGGCACCGAGGCGCTCACGGGCGCGACCTGAACGATGGGCTCGTCATCGTCGCGCCTGGTCATGGTCGCCGCCGGCTAGGTCGTCGGCCGGGGGGTCGTCGGCCGGGGGGTCGTCGGCCGGGGGGTCGTCGGCTGGGGTGTCGCCGGCGGCGCCTCCGGTGCGCTCGGGTCGAGGCTCGCGATGCGGGCGCGCTCCGCGCCGATGTCATAGGTCACCGCCGGCCAGGTGAGGTCCATCCCCTCCATCGCGGTCGCGAGGATCTCGGTCACCGCGAGGCGGGCGTACCACTTGCGGTCGGCGGGGATGGCGAACCACGGCGCCGTGGCGGGGGAGCAGCGGTCGAAGATCGCCTGGTAGGCGGCCCGGTACTCGTTCCACCTGCCGCGCTCGTCGAGGTCCTTGGGGTTGTACTTCCAGTACTTGCTCGGGTCGTCGAGCCTCGCCTCGAGGCGCTTCACCTGCTCTTCGGGGGAGATGAGCAGGGCGCACTTGACGACGGTGATCCCGGCGGCGGCGACCTCCGCCTCGAACGCGTTGAGTTCGTCATAGTAGGTCTGCCACGTCTCCGGCGGAACGAGTTTATGGACCCTGACGACGAGGACCTGCTCGTAGTGGGAGCGGTCGAAGACGCCGAGTTGGCCCGCACCCGGGAGCGCGTTCCGGATGCGCCACAGGTAGTGGTGCTTGCGCTCCTCCTCGGTCGGCACGCCGAAGCCCGTGATCTTCACGCCCATCGGGTTCACGAGCCCCACGACGTGGGAGACGACGCCGTCCTTGCCCGCCGTGTCGAGGCCCTGGATGACCAGCAGGACGCTCCGCGTGTCTCCCTCCTTGCCCCGGGCGAAGAGTTGCTCCTGGAGCGCCGCGAGGTCCGCGCCGCGCCCCTCCATCTCGGCCACCGCGGCGGCCTTGCCGCCGTGCCAGCCGGGAGTCGCGCCCGGATCGAAGCCCGCGAGTGAGAAACCCCCCGTGACGCGAAGCGTGTCGCTCGGGGAGTGGCGCCACCCGTCGTTGCCGCTCATCGTGCTCCCTTCGGAGCCTGGGTCGTCGACGCGTCGACGAGGATCAGGCTATCCGGCGCGAGCGTGGAGCGCGAGGAGCCCGTCGTCACCTTGCCGAAGCTCGCCAGCGGCGCCGCGCCGGTGCCTTCAATCGGGACGTCGAGAGGCGCGTCCGAGAGGTTCGCGTGGACGGTCACGGGCCCGCGGAGGACGAGGACCCTGGGCGCGGGCTCTTCGACGCCGACGGGGTGCTTGGCCCACGCGCCACGGCGCGTCGTGAGGCGACGCGCCGCGATCAGCTCGGCGAACCAGGCGCGCAGCTCGTCGTGGGGGAAGCCCGTTGCGGACTCGGGGTCGAGGACGGATGCGCGCGCGGTCGCGGGGTCCTGGGGGTTCGGGACGGCGACGGGACCCCCGTACACCTGCTGCCATCCGTGCCCGGAGAACTCCTCGGTACGCCCCTTCTTGACCGCCTCCGCGAGCCCAGGGTCCTCGAAGTCCGTGAAGTACATCCACGGCCGTTTCTCACCGTATTCCTCGCCCATGAAGATCATCGGGGTGAACGGGGAGAGCAGGACGAACGCGAGGGAGGCCGCCTGCGCGCCGGGCGAGAGGGTGGCCGATGGGCGGTCGCCTCGCGCCCTGTTGCCCACCTGGTCATGGTCGGAGGCGCAGACGACGAAGTCGCGGCGATCGCGGCCAGGGGCGACCGGACGGCCCCAGTCCCGTCCGCGGAAGGGCGAGAAGGTGCCGTTGTGCCAGAACACGTCCCGCAGCGTCGCGTCGAGGCACTCCGCGGACCCGAAGTCGACGTAGTACCCCTGGCGCTCTCCCGTGAGGTAGGCGTGGAGCGCGTGGTGAAAGTCGTCGTCCCACTGCGCGGTCATGCCGCGCCCACCCTCCCTCGTCGCGGCAACCATCTGGTCGTCGTTGAGGTCGGACTCGGCGATGAGCGAGAGCGGTCGGTTCAGGCGGAGCGCGAGTTCGGCGACCTCGTCGGAGAGCTGGGCGAGGAAGTGGTGCGACGAGTGGTCGTGGAGCTGATGGACGGCGTCGAGCCGGAGCGCGTCGAGGTGGAAGTCCTCGAGCCATCGCAGCGCGTTGTCGGCCAGGTAGCGGCGCACCTCGCCGGAGCCCTCTTGGTCCAGGTTGACCGCCCACCCCCAGGGCGTCTCGTAGGCCGACGTGAAGTACGGGCCGAACTGCGCGAGGTAGTTCCCGTCGGGCCCCATGTGGTTGTAGACCACGTCGAGGCAGACGCCGAGCCCCGCGGCGTGCGCGGCGTCGACGAAGCGTTGCAGGGCCTCCGGCCCCCCGTAGGCCTCGTGGACGCCGAAGATGCCGACGCCGTCGTAGCCCCACCCGCGGCGGCCGGGGAAAGGCACGACGGGCATCAGTTCGACCATCTCGATCCCGATCTCCGCGAGGCCGGGCAGGCGGGTTGCGGCGGCGTCGAGGGTTCCGTCGGGCGTGAATGTGCCGACGTGAAGTTCGTAGAAGACCGCGCCGCGGGCGTCGCGTCCCCGCCACGCTGTTGCCTCCGACGCCGCTTCGCTTCCGGCGCCGCCACCTCCCGCGCCGTCGGTCCAGGCGAATGCCTTCGCGTCGAACGTGCGCGATGGCCCGTGTACCCCGAACGGCTGGGCCGCGCTCCTTGGATCGGGGAAGGGGCCCGCGCCGTCGATGGAGAAGGAGTAGTCCACCCCGGGCGCGACGTCGGGTCCGATCCACCACCCCGCGCGGTCCTGGTTCATGCGTGCCGCGAAGTCGAAGGGCTCCGCCCCGGCCCGCGCGGTCACGTGAACCACGACCGAGCGCGCCGCGGGTGCCCACACGCCGAGGTGCATAGTCACGCGCGCTCGAGGAGGGCGACGGGGTACGTGGCCAGGATGTCTGCGAGAGACGCGCGCCCGCCCGCGTGCGTCGTCCCTGTCAGGGCGTCGCGCCAGGCCGTCTTTGACCGTGGCCCCTCGGGCAGTGCCCCCTCAGGCAACTGGACCGTCGCGTCCGCCCACCCGCCGAGGTGCTCCAGCTCGAGCGCCATCCGGGTCGCGACCGCGACCACCTCCGGGTCGCCCGAGAGCGTCCGCGTGAAGACGACGGCGTGGCCGGACGACGCAGCAAGCGGCTGATAGCCCGACGCCTCGCCGATGAACGCGTCGCGCCGCGCACGCCGCACGCGCAGGGCGCACGCCGTCACCCACTGCTTCTCCTCGGCGAGGGTTCGCGGCCGAGCCCCTCCGTCGAGGCGCGAGAGCGTCAGGGCGAGGGCGTCGAAGTCCGCGGGGCGGCGGTTGTCGGGATCGACGAGGCTCGGATCGCAGGTCTCCGTGCCGCGATAGACGTCGGCGACGCCCGGCATCGTCAATTGGATGAGCTTCATCCCCAGGGTCGTGGCGCGGCGCGAGGCCGCAGTGTCCCGGTGCCAGGCCTTCAGGGTCTCTTCGATCGCGACGTCGTGGCGGGTGAGGTCCGCGAAACCGAGCACGGCGTGCTCGTACCTCTCGTTCGGTGACGTCCACGTGGTGAATGACTTCGCCTCGCGCATCGCCTTCACCAGGTATTCGGAGAGGCGTTCCCACGAGAGCGGTCCGTCGTCGTCGTAGGTTCCGGCGAGGGTCTGCCACCACAGGTTCTCCATGCGCCCATCGAGCTCGGGCGGGCGGTACTGCTCGGACGCGGCGCGCATACTCTCCACCGCCTCGTCCCACGCCTGCCCGAACTCACTCAGCACCCCCAGCCGCGCCCTGACGTCCTCGCTGCGCTTGGAGTCGTGCGTCGTGAGGCACGTCATGGCGTGGGGGTAGGTGGATTGCTGCTCCGCGGCCCAGGCGTGGAAGGTCGCGGGGGGCAGCGCGAAGCGCGCGGCGGGCGAGCCGACGTCGTTGAGCGCGAGCAGGTGGGTCCAGCGGTAGTACGCGGTGTCCTCGACGCCCTTGGCCATCACCGCGCCGCATGCCTGTTGGAAGCGCATGACGAGCTCGACGCGCGCGGCCTCGTCCCTGCGACCCGCGCTGCCCACCTCGACGCCTTTCAGCAGGTCGACGACGACCTCAAGGGTCTCGTGGCGCTCCGGGTCGATCGCGGCGCGGGCGCGCTCGGCGGCCTGGTCGATCGCGTCGAGCGAGTCCGGATGGGCCGGGGTGCCGGCGACGACGTAGGCGCGGTAGCGTCCGAACGCGACGAGCATGGCGCTCAGGCACTCGTCGAGCGCGCGCCACGTGTGGTCGCGCAGGCGCACATCCGCGGTACACACCGAATGCGCGAGCGTCGCGAGGCGGTGGACCTCACTCAGGAGGGACTCCTCGACGATCTCGCGCTTCGCCTGGTCGACGACGGTGGGCAGTTCTCCCATGGCGTCACCCGCGATGCGATAGAGGGTCCCGGCGAGCGGCGCCGACCCCGCCGGGTCGCGCAGGATGGCGCCGGTGCGCCACGCGGCGTCGTAGCCCGTCGTCCCCGCGGTCTTCCACGACGTCGGCAGGTGCTCCTCGTCCTCGAGGATCTTCTCGATGACGATCCATGCCCCGTTCGTCGCGTCGGCGAGTCTCGCGAGGTAGGCCTCCGGGTCGGCAAGGCCGTCGGGGTGGTCGATTCGCAACCCGTCGAGCGTCCCGTCGTTCACCAGGCCGACGATGAGGCGGTGGGTCGCGTCGAAGACCTTGGGGTCCTCGACGCGGATTGCGACGAGCGAGCCGACATCGAAGAAACGCCGGTAGTTGAGCTCCTCGTTCGCGACGCGCCAGTAGGCGAGGCGATAGTTCTGCTGTGTGACGAGCGTGTCGAGGGGGAGCGACTCGGTTCCGGGGCGGAGGGGGAAGACGTGCTCGTAGTAGCGGAGCACGGGGACGGCGCCCGCGTCCTCGAAGCCCGGCACGACCATCGTGTCCACGCTGAGCTCGCCTGCCGCGAGCACGGTGCCGATGCGCTGGCCCAGCACCGGCATCAGCACAGGGTCTCCGCTCGCCCAGTCGACGTCGAACCAGTGGGCGAAGGGGGAATCCTCGCCCTCGGCGAGTACGGACCACAGCGCGCGGTTGTGGAACACGGGCGTGGGGACGGCCATGTGGTTGGGGACCACGTCCGCGATCAGGCCGAGCCCTCGGGTGTGCGCCGCGTCCGCCAGGGCGCGGAGGCCAGCCTCGCCGCCGAGAACGGGGGAGACGTGGGCGTGGTCGACGACGTCGTAGAAGTGGGTGCTGCCAGGGGCCGCGCGGAGGATGGGGGAGAGGTAGAGGTGCGTCGCGCCGAGCGAGGCGATGTAGTTCAGGCGTGCGGCGGCGTCGGCGAAGGTGAAGTCCGCGTTCAGCTGGAGGCGGTAGGTGGACGCCGGGACGGGGGCGTCGGGGCGGTGGCCGAGCCTTCGGGGTCCCTCGTGGCTGGCCTCGCCCGTGTCGACTGCGGTCGTCGCCATACGTGCCATTGTGCCAGGGGGAGGGTGCCTGCGTCGACAACCGGGGGTTGACAAGGCAACGGGGGGTTGTCACGCTCTTCCTATGGACGCAGTACTCAGGACCGCCGAGCACGACGCGGCATTTCGTCAACTCAACGAGGTGCGCGAGCGCGCGCTCGAACACGCGCGGCTGGCGCGCCGGCTCGCCGGGGAGCGCCGCGACCTGATCCGGGCGCTGCTCGCCGAGGGCTTCACGCAGGCCGACATCGCCCGCGAGATGGGCGTCACCCGGCAAGCGGTGCAGAAGATGCTCGCCGTCGGGAACTGACGCGGCGTCGCGGTACGTCTCTAGGCAGCCCCCGCGTGCCTGCGTCCGCGTGCCTGCGTCCGCGTGCCCTGCGTCCGCGGGGGGTGAGTGCCCGTGTTCGGGTGCCCGTGTTCGGGTGCCCGTGTTCGGGAGGTTGCGCGGAGGCACCTATTCGCGGGGTCTAGGCCGCGAGGTCGTAGCGCGCGCGGCCGCCCAGCCTGGGGGTACGGGTCGGGTCGACGGAGCGTGGCGGGATGAAGTGCACGGCGTTGTCTGGTGCCGCGCAGGCTCGCGTCACGCCATCCCGTACCGCGCCGGCCTCCACCCGGATTTCCCAGCCGTCGCGATGGAGTCGATGGTGGCAGCGCGCGCAGAGCAGCACGCCGTTGGTCAGGTCGGTGGGTCCGGCGTCTCGTTCCCACCAGCGAATGTGGTGGGCCTCGCACCACGAGGGTGGCGCGTTGCACCACGCGCACCCGCCGTCGCGTTCCACGAGCGCGAGCCGTTGTTCGGGGGTGAACAGGCGGCGGGACCGGCCCCAGTCGAGCACCTCGGACGCCCCACCGAGCACCGCCGGAACGATTTCGGCGTCCGCGGCGAAGCGGCGCAACGCACCGGCGCTCACGGGCTGAGGCGCGCCGTCGATCTCGCCCACTCCAAGCCCGGACTCGAGGTCGGCGCGGCTCAAGCGCACGACGACGGTGGTCTTCACGCCGCTCGTGGCCTTAGTGCAGTCGAGGGCGTGGCGACACAGGTCGGCGAGGATGTCCGCGCGCATCTGCCACGGGGTCCGGGTGTCGGATTCGGGGTCGTCGCGCCGGGCCTGCATGGCCCAGCGCACCCCGGCGTCGAGCACGGCGCGCACGGGGGCCGCCGCGAGGGGCGCGAGACGGGCCGTGAGGGTGACCATGCCGTCGGCGTCGTCGCGCACGGTGAGCGAACGGGCGTCGTGCTGGCGTTCCTCGCGCTCCTCCCATGCGCCCGGGTCGGAGAGCGCTTGCGCGCGCCACACCAGCCTGCGGACCTGGTGAAGCGGCAGACCCGGAGCCTTGGTCAGCGCCTTCGCGAAGAGGCCGCGGGTCTTCTCGGCGTCGGGAAGACCCGCGAGCGCCTCCGACAACAGCGCCGCGACCTCCACCGAGACTTGGCCCTCCCGCACCGCGTCGGCGAGGTCTCGTCGAAACTCGGCCAACGGCTTCTGCGACGCCCTATCAATACCGTCGCTCGCCGTCCCGACGCTCGCAGTGCCGCCACACGCTGTGCCGCCATTTGCAATGCCGTCGCTGAACGAGCCGCCTCCGGCCGTGCCCGCGTCGCCGTCGACCAGAAGCTCGCCCGCCACGACGAGCCGCCGCGCCTCGGCGATGCTCCCACCCGTCGCCCGGGCCACGAGCTCGGCCGCTGAGCGGAAGCCCTGTCGAGCCGCAAGCCCGGCCCCGGCGTCGTCCGCGTCCGAGCGGCGGTGAATCTCCGCGGCAACCTGCGCCATCAACACGTCCGCGTCGCGCCGCACCCGTGCGACATGCGCGGAGAGCGTCAGGAGCTCCGGAGCGGGGAGCCCGGTCACGTCGACGCCGTCGCGCGCGAACACGGCCGCGGTGGCCGCGCGCAACGCCTGGGTGCTGAACGTCATGACACCAGTCAAGCAGGGAGGTCTGACACGAATATCCCGAATGCCCGAATTCGTGGACCGGCCCTCACCAGCGCGCCCTGGGGACATCGGCCCGCCCCCGGGCCCAGGATCCTGAGTCCCTGGCGGACGCGCCCCGTGTCGCGGAATCCCGCCCGGACGCCACGCGAACGCCACGAGGGAACCCGACGGGCGCGACCCAGGCCGGGTTGCCGACTGCGGTCGCTCGTGAGGCGAGATCGTTGACGCCAACGCCAGCATCGGCAGGGCCACGAGGACCGTTGCCCGCGCGCCGCAGGTGAGCCAGCCGCTAGTTTGGGCCCATGTTGATTCTCCGCTTGCCGAGGCGTGCTCGTTCTGGACTGCTCGCGGCTGCGGTCGTCGCGTTCTTGTCGGGATGCAACGGGGCGGTTTCGACGCCCACCGACTCGCCCGCGTCCTCGATCCCAGGGAAGCCGACGCAATCGTCGGCGCCCGAGCTCGCGATTCGAGGGAACCTCGACATCCAATCCTTGCCCGCAGACGCGATTCCGTGGGACGAGGTCGGCCTCGGGTGGTTCCTCCTTGCCTACGACCCCGAGTGGAATGGGTACGAGGATGTCCCAGGCGATGAGGAGGGCGCGACAAGGGATAACCCGACCGAGGAGGAGGTCTATCTGGTTTCCCCCGACGCCACCGTCTACTTCGTTCGTTCCCTCGCGGGGCTCGGCAAGGGTCGCGTCGCGATGTGGCTCGGTTCCGTGATCGGCTTGCACGAGCGTGTTTGGTCGGGCGGCGAGGACCCGGGTGGGGGGCCCGTCACCTCGATCAATCTCGAAACCGGGGCGTCCCGACTACTCGTCGATTCCTGGTCTGCCAACGAGGACGTCGTGGGTGTGCTCCCGAGCGGCGAGCTCGTCACCCAGGTACACGACGACAACTGGAGTCCCGCCTATCTGCGGGCGAGGGATCTTTCCGGTGCCCAGGAGCTGTGCTCCTTCGGCGGCAGAGCGGGTTCATCCGTCATCTCCCCGGACGGCTCGCGCGCGATCTGCACCGAACCCAGGAGCGACGGACAGAGCGATGTGCTGCTCTACGACTTCGCCACCGCTACCTCCACGATGATTGACGTATTCAAGTACGAGCCCGACGCGTACGGCAGTATCGGTTGGGTGGACGCGTCTTCCGTCGTCATCTACCGGTGGGACGACGAGTCCAATGACTGGCGATACTGGACCTACAACGTTGACACTCAGAAACTCAGCGACTACACCTACGACGAGCTCCGGCCACCGATCTGGGGGTTCGGTGCGAACGCACATCGAATCGTGGTCAACGGCGAATCGTTCCAAGACGCCGACTCCATCACTGTCCAGACCATCGATGGAGCAATGAGCGCCACAGTCTCGCCGTGTCACTCGTACATGGGTGTGTGGTTCAGCGAGGCGAGCGCGATCGTCGCGTGCTACGACTCCACGGTCGATGGCAGCACGCTGTACCACGCGAACCTCGCCACGGGAAACGTCACGATCCTCGCTTCTCCCTATGAAACCCAAGACATGACGATTCAGGTCTTTCCCGGCCTCGCGCCCTAACCCGTCGCACAGTCACCGCCACTTGACCATCCCCAAAGGCCGGCCGAACGGGATGTATTGGCGAGGAGCGGGTTGGCCGCCTAGATAGCACCTCGGGTTACGGTGGCCGCATGCCTATCGAACGGCTGGACGTCCTCGATTGGCGGCGCAGCGTCGCCGAGATCTACCGCGCCGTGCGCGCCGAGCCCGACCCCGCCTCGGCTCACCACGCCTGGGCGGCGGCCCGCCGCGCCCTGCTTCTCACCCATCCGGCGTCGCCCGTCCCGCCCGCAGCCCGCGCGTCGTTCCCCGGCGGCCAGGTGGCGCCCTACGACCCGGCCTACCGCTTCGTCGTCCCGGTGGACGTGAACGTGGAGCCCGAGCGCCGCGAGGTCAACACGGGCACGGACGGCGTGGTCCCGTTCACGCGCGTCGGCCGGGTGCTCCTGGGCGACCTGGGCGCGCTCGACGTATGGTGGCTCGCCTCGTACGGCGGCGGCATCTTCATCCCGATGCTCGACGCGACGAGCGGGCGCGCCACGTACGGCGGCGGGCGCTACGTGCTCGACACCACCAAGGGCGCGGACCTGGGCGGCGGCGCGGCGGCGCTCGTGGTGGACCTCAACTTCGCGTACCAGCCGTCGTGCGCCTACGACGAGGCGTGGGCGTGCCCGCTTCCCGGGCCCGGAAACAGGCTCGCGGCAGGGGTTCCCGTGGGGGAGTTATACCTCGGTTCGTGAGCGGATGGGTTCCGCCAACGAACCGACGCGCCCCGAGACGTCGCCGCTACGCCGACTCGCGCTTGAAGACCCTCGTCCCGACCAGCAGGCCCACCACCACGAGCGCAAGCGTGAGCCCGATGCTCCACAGCGAGGTCGAAGACCAGAGGTCGCCCCGGAACTGGGCGCGCACGCCGTCGATGATGTGCTTGAGCGGGTTGGCGTCAGAAAGGTTCTGGAGCCACCTTGGCGCAAGGGTCATCGGCAGGAAGATGCCGCTGAGGAGCGCCACCGGAAGAATGACCCCGTTGAGCAGGGGAGCGAGCGCGTCCTCGCTCTTGACCTTGAGGGCCACGGCGTAGCTGAGCGACGAGAAGCACGCGCCCAGCAGGGCCACCGTGACGATCCCGAAGCCGAGCGCCCACCACGGCGCGCGCAGCCCCATCGCGAGGGCCGCCACCACCAGGATGCTGCCCTGAACGAGCAGCACCAGCACGTCCCGCGCCACGCGGCCGATGAGCAGCGCAGCGCGCGGCGCCGGGGTGACGCGCATGCGCTCGATCACCCCGGAACGCCACTCGGAGATGAGGCCGAAGCCGACGAAGCTCGCGCCGAACATTCCGAGCTGCACCAACAGCCCCGGTACGAAAACCTTCCAAGCGTCGCCTCCGAACCCCGGGTTCGTGGCGGCGATGCCCTTGAGCAGGGGGCCAAACAGCGTGAGGTAGAGGATGGGCTGGAGCAGGCCGAACACCACCCAGATGGGCTCGCGCAGGCTGAGGCGCATGGCGCGGGAGAAGACGGTCCACGAGTCGCGGAAGAGGGTCATGAGAAGTCCTTTCGAGTCTGGATTCTGGCGCCGACGCTAGTTCGCGTCGCGCAGCGAGTGCCCGGTGAGGGTGAGGAAGACGTCGTCGAGCGTCGGCCGCCTGACGGAGACGCCATGGACGTCGATGCCCGCCTTGGCGAGGCCCGCGAGGAGCGAGGGGAGGGCCTTGCCGCCGTCGGCGGACACGAGGCGCACCTCGCCGCCGTCCGCCTCGGGCTGCGAATCGCGGACGAGGCCGCCCGCCGCGGTGACGGTGCGCCCGGCCTCCTCCTGCGCGACCGTGAGGATCACCTGGTCGCCGCCAACGCGGCGCTTGAGCTCCTCCGGCGTGCCCTCGGCCACGATCTCGCCGTTGTCGATGATGAGGATGCGATCGCAAAGGGCGTCCGCCTCGTCCATGTAGTGCGTGGTGATGAACACCGTGGTCTCGTAGGCGTCGCGCAGGCGCGCGATGTGATGCCACAAGTTGGCGCGCGACTGCGGGTCGAGCCCGGTGGAGGGTTCGTCGAGGAACACGAGGCGCGGCTGGTGGATGAGCCCCATGGCGATGTCAAGCCGCCTTCGCTGGCCGCCGGAGAGCGAGCCGCACTTGCGGGTCCACACTCCCTCAAGGTCGAGGTCGGCCAGAAGGGCCTTGCCCCGCTCCGACGCGGCGGACGGGTCGATGCCGTAGAGCCTGGCGTGGTCGATGAGTTCCTCGCCCACGAGTGCGGAGGGATCCGTGGTCCCCATCTGGGCCACGTAGCCGATGCTCCTGCGCACGCCAACGGGATCCGACCGGAGGTCGTGCCCCGCAACCGTGGCCGTGCCGCCCGTGGCGTCGAGCAACGTGGTGATCATTCGCAGCGTGGTGGTCTTGCCCGCGCCGTTGGGGCCGAGGAACCCCACGATCTCGCCCGCCCTGACGGTGATGTCGACGCCCTTGACCGCCTCGACGGTGCGGAGTGCGTTCTTTCCGCGAGCTCGGACGTTGTACGTTTTGGCGAGGCCACGCGCCTCGAGGATTGCAGTCATGCGGGAGTACCTCCGATAGTGTTATCTTAGAACGTGGTTATCTTAGGAATGGAGATATCCGAATGTCAAGAGAAGATCGCATTCGGCTGGGGAGGTCGGTGGGGGACGCTGCCCGCGAGGCCAGCCGTGCGAGCGCCGCATTTGACGAGGCCGTTGTCGCGTTCCTGGGGATCAACGCCACCGATGGGCGCGCGTGCGACGCGCTCGACCAGTACGGGCAACTCACCGCAGGGGAGCTCGCGGAGCACCTGGGCCTCACCACCGGCGCCGTCACGACGCTGATCGATCGCCTCGAACGTGTTGGAATGGTGGAGAGGCTACGAGACGAGTCCGACAGGCGCCGCGTCTACGTCCGGCCCACCCCACAGACGGTGGAGGTCCTGAGCGCCATCTACACCCCGTACAAGCGGGCGTGGATGGAGGTCGCGCGAGACTTCACGGACGACGAGATCCGCGCGGCCCGCACCTACGAACGCATGTCTCGGGACCTCAACATCGCCTTCGCTTCACTCCTCCGCGAAGTGGACCTGCCGAAGTCCGCCACCAGCGAGGAGCGCACCAAGGCCGCCGCCGCGCGTCTCGGCAGCTTCGACGCCGGCACGCTGCGCCTCAAGCGCGAGGACGACAAATAGCGCGCGGCCGCCTCTCCCGGGGGCGTGGTCCCCGCGTCGGTCCTGCCGCCGTGGCGAGCGCGATTTTCGCGGTGCGTCAGAGGTGGTGTCGCGCTAGCGTTGTGTCCATGACCGAAGCCGCTGCGTCCGGGGGTCCCTCGCCCCAGGTTCTGCCGCCCGCAGGTTGGTACGCGGACCCGAGCAACGCACAGGTACTCCGGTCGTGGGATGGAGCGGCGTGGACCGCCACCACGCAGCCGCAGGCACCTTCGAATCCCGGGACGCCGCGTGCGCAGGAAGCGCCCGAGCACGAGATCACCACCGTGAGGGTCCACGTGATTGCCGCGTTTGCGCCGGCGGTCGCGCTCGGCTTCCTCTCGGCACTGATGCTTGTCCTGCTCCTCGTGTTCATCGAAGGCGAAGCGGCTGTTCTTGTGTCCGGGCTGTTGGTTTTCATCGCCGGGCTTGGGTCGTTCGTCCTCGGCGTGCAGGGTCTGGTGATCGTCTTCACCAAGAAGTACGTGCTGACGGATAAGCGCGTGATGCTGCGCAGCGGCGTCGTTGGTCGTCGCTCTCACGAACTGTTGCTCACCAAGATCGAGAGCATTTACGTCGAGCAAGACCTGCTGGGCAGGCTTTTCGGCTATGGCAAGGTCATCCTCCACGGCACCGGGGGCGTCGGCGTTCCGATGCTCGGGATCGAGAATCCGCGCCGCTTCCAAGGCTTGATCCAGGCGCAGATTGAGGCCCGCTCGGCGGTCTAGCCAGAGACGGGCCGAGGGCTACGACGCCTTCCCCAGCGCCTCGCTGAACTTGAGCCGCCCGCCCATGTGCAGGATGCCCCGCTGGTACATGCGCGCCGCGATCCACACGACGGCGGGGATCGTCGCGATGGCGAGGGCCACCGCGAGCCCCATCTCCCACGCGGGGACAGTGCCGAGCGCGACGCGCATCGGCATCATGAACGGCGCGAAGAGCGGGACATCCGAAAGGACGCGCACCAGAGTCGAATCGGGTTGCGTGGGGATCAGGAATACCGCGAGGTAGTACGGCCCAAGGACCAGGAGCGTGAGCGGCGTCGTCACCGCGCCGATGTCCTCTTGGCGCGACACGAGCGAGGCGAACGCGCCGA
The DNA here is from genome assembly GCA_963830335.1 of uncultured Actinomycetota bacterium. Classification (GTDB taxonomy): domain Bacteria; phylum Actinomycetota; class Actinomycetes; order Actinomycetales; family Demequinaceae; genus JAFGBM01. Next base: position 1,128,472 of record CAWHLX010000001.1, on the reverse strand, counting down.
ACAGCAGGGCGAAGATCGCATAGCCCAGGATGAACCACATCACCAGGAGGGCGAGCGTCCACCCGAGGTTGATGGGGATCGAGCCGACCAGCCCGAGCGCGACGAGCGAGCCCGTGAGCGCGCTACCAAGGAACGCGGTCTGGAACAGCCCATAGGCGCCGACGCCGAGGATCTTGCCCGTGAGAAGCTGGGTGGGGCGGATGGTCGCGAGCAGGATCTCCACGACGCGCGAGCTCTTCTCCTCGACCACGCCCATCGCGATCATTTGGGCGCTCGTGATGAGGGTGATGAGGAGCAGGATCGTCGCGACCATGGCGACGCCGTACGCGGGCCCGTACTTCTGGGCGTCGGTCTTGCCGATCGACTCGAACGTGGGCTGGGCCTGCGCAAGGGCATTCGTGATGGCGCTGAGGTTGCCGCCCATGGCCTTCACGGCGCCGTCGAGCGCCCTCGTTTGAAGCGCCCCAGAGATGATGCCGTGGAGGCGGGAGTCGTTGGGGTTGCCGACGATAACGACGGGGGAGGAGGCCGCGCCGCCGACGAAGGCGTCGAGTTTGGGGGGCGTGGCGCCGGTAGCGGTGGGCGCGGTGCCGTGGAGGATCGCGCGGGCGTCGGCCTCGGTCGTGGTGGTCAGCGTGAGCTCGACGCCGGATTGCTTGGCGGTCGTGGTCAGGTAGGGCCCGAGGTCTGCCGCCGCGGCGTCCAGGGCGATGTTGACCGTCGGGACGGCGTTCGACCGGTCCTTGATGACGGCCGCGGTGATCGTCCCGCCGAGGATCAGGGCGAGCATGATCGCAAGCGAGATGATGTTCGCCTTGGTCAGCATGCGGGCCTTGAGCTCGCGGGCGAAGACGAGTCGGATGGCGCGTGCCGCGTTCATGCCGCGGCCCCCTCGGCCGAGACGATATCTCGGAACAGGTCGACGAGCGACGGCCGGACGAGCGAGTATTCGCGGACCGCGCCGCGCGCGACCGCCCCCTTGAGGACCTCCTGCTCGACGCCGGGCCGCGTCTCGTCGTCCTCGATCACGAGCGTGTCCTTCGGTACGCCGGGCGCCTCCGCGTTCGAGAGGACCCTCGCGCCCTTAACGGTCCCGATCCACGCGCGGAGTGCCGCGACGTCGCCGTCAAAGACGAGCCTCCACTGCGGGTGCTCGGTCACGCGAAGCTCGTCGACCGTGCCGATCGCCTCCATGTGTCCCGACCGGATGATCCCGACGCGATCGCAGATCCGCTCGACGAGCTCGAGCTGGTGCGACGAAAACACCACGGGAACCCCGGCGTCGGCCTTCTCCCTGAGCACCGCGCTCATGACGTCGACGGCGACGGGGTCGAGTCCGGAGAACGGCTCATCGAGGACGAGGATCGATGGGTCGTGGACGAGCGCGGCGGCCAACTGCACGCGCTGCTGGTTGCCGAGCGAGAGCTTCATAACCGCGTCGCCGCGACGCGCCCCGACGCCGAGGCGGTCGGTCCAGTGGTCGACGGCCGCGATGGCGTCGCCGTGGGACATCCCGTGGAGGCGCGCGAGGTAGACGAGCTGCTCGCCGACCTTCATCTTGGGGTAGAGACCGCGCTCCTCGGGCATGTAGCCCACGTGGCTGCGCGTCTGGACGTCAATGGGGCGACCCTGCCACCGAACTGCGCCGGAGTCTGCGGCGAGCACGCCGAGCATGATGCGCATGGCGGTCGTCTTGCCCGCGCCGTTGGACCCGACGAAGCCGAAAACCTCGCCCGGCTGGACGTCGAAGGAGCACTCCTTGAGCGCCCTGACCGTGCCGTACGACTTGTTCAATCCTTCAACCTCAAGACCCGGATTTGTCACGTTCGTCATTGTGCCAGAGGTCCGCCGGGGTTCCGCTACGCGCCGCGTGTCCGGCCGCCAGACTCCAACGTTCGGGCAACCTCCACGCCCCCTCGGGTCCACCGCGCGGCGGTGAGGTCCGGGATGACCACGTCGCACCCTTGGCCGAGCGCCGACGGGCCGACGCCCACGACGGTGCCGGCGCCGGCGGCGAGCGCGGCGGCGATCCCGTTCGCGCTGTCCTCAAAGACCGCGCAGTCGGCGAGGTCCCGGCCGAGGCGCGCTGCCGCGACGAGGTACGGGTCCGGCGCGGGCTTCCCGGCGGTGACATCCTCGGACGTGACGACGACCGACGGCACGGGGATGCCCGCGGCCACCAGCCGGGCGAGGCCAAGGGCCCTGGGCGCGGAGGTGACCACGGCGCGCACATCATCGGGGACCTGAGCGACCAGTTCCGCGGCGCCCGCCAGCGGCCGCGTCTGGCCCGCGCTGGCGAGCTCAAGCGCGTCGATGTGGGCGGCCGCGGCCGCGACCTGGTCCGCGGGCACGAAGAGCGCGACGGTCTCCAGGGAGCGGCGCCCGTGGATACCCGCGAGCACGTCGGCGGGCTCAAGGCCGCGAACGGCGGCCCACTCCCGCCACGCGGCCTCCCCCGCGGCATTCGAGTCGACGAGCACGCCGTCGTTGTCGAAAAGCAGCGCGGCAGCCTTCCACGCGGTCGTCATCTCGGCTCATCTCCTCCGCGACAGGCGACCAGCATGACAGGCATCCTCCTCGCCCGGCGACGCGCGTCGGGGTTCACGCCCGGGGGAACGGGTTCGACGGCAGTCGGTCGGCGGTGTTGAATGGGAGTTACACCGTAAATCTCCCGTGTCGATCCTGCTTGTCGGCCCCGAGACGGTCCGGTTCGGTCCAGACCTCGCCGCCCCGTCACACCCCTACGGCACCGCGCCAGCGCGGAGCCACGACAACATGGAGTCGACATGATTACCCTCGGTATCATCCTGTTCATCATCGGGCTCGTCGCCAAGATCGCCATCCTCGAAACCCTCGGCGGGATCCTCGTCGTCGTGGGCGTCATCCTGTGGCTCCTGGGCGCCGCCGGCCACGCCGTCGGTGGTCGCAAGCACTACTGGTAACCGCGCGGGGGCCATTCTTCGACCCCTAGAAATGCGAAAGCCCGCTCGTTTGAGCGGGCTCTTCGTGGTGGGCGATACTGGGATCGAACCAGTGACCTCTTCCGTGTCAGGGAAGCGCGCTACCGCTGCGCCAATCGCCCGCTGCCATCAATCCGCTCCGAGGTGGAGACGGGATTCGAACCCGTGTAGACGGCTTTGCAGGCCGCTGCCTAGCCACTCGGCCACTCCACCGCGAGCCGTGAGTTCTACCGGCCCTTCGAGCGGACGACGGGATTCGAACCCGCGACCCTCACCTTGGCAAGGTGATGCTCTACCAACTGAGCCACGTCCGCACTTCGCATGTGACTGCGCCGTATGACAATAGCCCAGAACGGGTAGCCAAGCCAACTCCGTGTGGGCGGGCGTCCCGCGCGTCGGCGAGGGGCCGTAGCGTGGGGCAAAGGGCGATGGGAGGCGCGGCGATGAGCGACGGCGGCGCGCACTTTCGCGGCGTTCGCGCGCGCACCGCGGTGGAGTCGATCGACGTCGCGCGGGACGGCGCGAGGCTCGCGGAGTCGGGCTTCTGGGTCGTGGTGGGGGAGTTCGACGGCCCCGTGCGCGCCTGGCGCCTGGCCGACGTCGAGCACGCGGCGCCCATGCCAGAGCCCCCCGATCCGTTGCGGATCTGGCGCGGTCCGGCGTCCGAAGCGTGGGAGAGCTCCCTGAACCGGGCCGCGTACGTCGCCGGGGTGAAGCGCATACGCGACGACATCCGCGAGGGGGCCGTCTATCAGGTGAACCTCTGTCGGGTCATGAGCGCCCCGCTGCCCGCGGCGTCGGGCGCCCCGCCGGACGCCGTCGCCCTGTCCCAACTTCTCGCCGTCGGCAATCCCGCCAGGTACGCCGCGCGCATCACCCTGCCAGCCATCGGCGACGCGCCCCCCGTGTGGATCGTCTCGGCGTCGCCGGAGCTGTTCCTCGCGGTCGACGGGACGACCGTGACGTCGTCGCCGATCAAGGGGACGGCGGCGCCGGGCGTGGCGATGCTGGACAAGGACGTCGCGGAGAACGTGATGATCACGGACCTCGTGCGGAACGATCTCTCCCACGTCGCCCTCCCCGGGTCCGTGGCCGTCCCGGAACTCCTCGGCGAACACCGCCACCCTGGCCTCGTGCATCTACACTCCACGGTCTCGGCGACCCTCGCGCCGGCCTTCGACTGGACCCCCGAGATGTGGCCAGCGCTGCTGGGCGGGACGTTTCCCCCGGGCTCCGTCTCGGGGGCGCCCAAGTCCACGGCGCTGCGGATCATTGCCCGCGAGGAGGCCACCCCGCGAGGCCCCTACTGCGGCGCCATCGGTTGGGTCGATGCCGACGCGCGCCGCGCGGAACTCGCGGTGGGGATCCGTACGTTCTGGTGGACACCGGGGGGTGGGGGCCGCCTCAACTTCGGCACGGGCGCGGGGATCACGTGGGGCAGCGAGCCTGAGGGCGAGTGGGAAGAGACCGAACTCAAGGCCGCCCGCTTGATCGCCCTCGCCTCAAGCAGCACCATTGAGCCATGAGGGGGCGAATGTGACAACCGTCGTGTGGCATGCGGGGCGCATCATCAAGGCGGGCGACCCTCTGATCGCGCCGCTCAACCACGGATTCACGGTCGGCGACGGAGTCTACGAGACGCTCTCAGTGCGCCATGGCCAGCCGTTCGCGCTTACTCGGCACCTCGCGCGGCTGAGAGAGGCGCTGGTGCGAACCGGGTTGGGAACGCTCCGCGACGAGGTGGTTCGGGAGGGCATCGCCGCCATCATGGAGGCGGGCGGGGAGCAGCTCACGCGCCTGAGGATCACCCTGACATCGGGCGTCGGCATGCCGGGCCTTCAGCGGACGGCGGGGCCGCTGACGATGACGATCGTGGGGTCCGAGGGCAGGCGCCCCATGACGTGCTCCGCCATTCGCGTGCCGTGGCGCCGCAACGAGTACTCGGCGCTCGTCGGGGTCAAGACCACCTCCTCTGGGGAAAACGCCGTGATGTCCGCGTACGCGACGTCGCGGGGGGCCGACGAGGCAATCCTCGGCAACACCAAGGGCGAACTGTGCGAGGCGATCTCGGCCAACGTCTTCGTCCAGACGAACGGCGAGATCCTCACTCCGCCTCTCGCGAGCGGCTGCCTCCCCGGCGTTGCACGCGGCCTCGCGCTCGAGTGGGGCGTGGCGGCGGGCATTCCCGTGCGGCTCGCGCGTCCGGGCGAGCTTCCGTACGTTCCGACCCTCGACCGCATCGCCTCGCGGGCCGCTGCCATGGCCGTCTCGTCGGCGACGCGAGGCTTGCAGCAGGTGACGATTCTCGACGGCGTCGACATCGTTCCCGGCGCGCTCCTCGGCGAGCTCAAGATGCTGTGGGAGCAGCGGGCGGATGCCGACCCGGATCCCGCCCCGGTCGCCGTCTGACGCGCGGTAGTATGGCTGGCCGACGGGCGATTGGCGCAGGGGTAGCGCGCTTCCTTCACACGGAAGAGGTCACTGGTTCGATCCCAGTATCGCCCACCATGAGGTCGTGCCCCCTCCCGAATTTCGCCCTTGCGTGCTATCTTGTTAGATGGCTAACGAATAGTTGGCCGCCGCAAGGCGCGCAACGCGGTCCATCGGATCAACGCACGGGCGACCCTCACAAAGACGCCACCGTGGTCGTTGCCGCGCCGCTCGATTGCTTGGCATTCCTCAGCGAAGGCGCCCAGACCCCGCGCAAGAACCCGTAATGCGGGGCGGTTCGAGCACCACAAAACAAGGAGCGCACAGCAATGGCACGTACAAGCAGGAATCGCCAACTCGGAATCATCGGGGGCGTCCTCATAGCCCTCGCCGCCCTCATGACCGGAACGGGATTCAGCCTCTCCACCTCCGGGCTCGGAAGCGCGGGGACGCTCGTCCTGTTTGCGGCGGGCATCGGCGTCATCGTCTTCCTTCTGTCAGGGAAGCTGAACTGGGCCGTCTACGCCGCGATCGCTGCGGCAACGCTCGCGCTCATCGAGGTGCTCGCGCTCGTCATCGACAACGCGCAGGTCACCCTGCGGCTCGTCGTCCTCGTGGTCGGCGTGATCCTCGCGCTCCTCGCGACGACGTGGCACCACCGGCGCTAGCGGCACGCCTCGCGCGTGACCGCGCAGCACTTCTAGAGGTGGGCCTCACCCTCGGGTGGGGCCCACCTCTGCATTGTGTACGGGGGAAGGGTGCGATCACGTCGCCGGGGACCCTTGCCACGCGGAGAGGGCTGGTAAATTCGAACCGCCCGCACCACGGCTCGATGTGACGAGCGTTGGACCACCGCTACCCAGGCTTCAGCGTCGAGCTACCGAGGTCGCTCGGTACCAAGAGGTGCTCTCCAATCTCGAAGGATTCCGGACGATGACGCGCGATCCGTCTCCAGCCGCAACGCTGCCACGAGCCGAGCACGTGCGTCGCGTCAATGCGGCGATCGACTACATCGAATCCCACCTCTCGTCCGATCTCTCGCTCGAGACACTTGCGGGAGTCGCGCACTTCTCTCCTTTCCACTTCCATCGGGTGTTTCGCGCCCTCACGACGGAAACGCTGAACGAGTTCGTATCGCGACTGCGCGTCGAGCGCGCGGCAGAGCTTCTCTCCCTGCACCCGTCGCGAAGCGTGACGGCGATCTCGGTTGAGACGGGGTATTCGAGCCCCTCGGTCTTCGCGCGGGCCTTCAAGGAGCGTTTCGGGATGTCTGCGACGACGTGGAGGAAGTCCGGCACCGACGCCCCGTTCGCCCCCTCCCGCATCGACGAGGACGCCGACACGCGCTTTGGGATACTGGGCGTCGTAGAGGGCGATTTGGGCCTCGCATGGCGAATACGGGCGGGGAGATTGCCGGAGACGACCGTCGCGGTGAGGGCCGTGGATGCGCAGCGTGTGGCGTACGTCCGTCGGACCGGCCCGTACCGCGGTCGAGCGGACGTCTACGCCGAGGCCTTCTCGGCCCTGTTCCGGTGGGCGCAACCACGGGGATGGGCGAATGAGGATTCCGTCTACTTTTCGATCGCTCATGATCCTCCCGACGTCACGAGCGACGCGAGACACCGAATATCCGTGGGCCTCACCGTGGACGACTCGGTTGAACCAAGCGGTGAGGTCGGCACCATGACGATCGCGCCTGGGGCGTATGCGGTAGCCCGCTTCGAGTTGGGCGAACGGGATTACACCGAGGCGTGGCAGTCGATGATGAGCGGCTGGTTGCCAGAGAGCGGGTACGAGACTGACGAGCGACTGCCCTTTGAGCGGTACTCGGTGCGAGACCGCGCGGCCGCACCGGGGAAGATCGCTGTCGAGATCTGGGTTCCGGTGCGACCGCTGCGGGACTACTGAGCGTTGACGAACACGCTGGCCCAGTCGAATGTGGCCGAGTCTTCGCGCCACTGGGGCCAGGTACTGCACCAGTCGGGGGAGCCGACGTCCTTGACCCGATCGATGGCCCCGAGGTACGGCTTGATATCGACGAGGGGCGAGTCGTCGATGGCATCGACGTAGTCGATCGAGACGATTCCCTTCTCGTGGTCGATGCCGAGGACCCGGACCGGGGTGATGGCGAGAGGATTGGGACGCGCGGGGGAGCGGGTGGCAAAGACCCCGATCTCACTGGGAGCATCCCGATACGGCTGTTCGATCGTCATCGTCGAACGCCAGTCGGGCGAGTCGAGTCCATGGCACCACCAGACGACGATGACGTGCGAGAACCCGTCGAGATTCTTGAGTCCGTCTCGATGCGCCTCGTCGATGGTGAGCGAACAGCCGTCCGCGCTCACCGAGATGCGGCCGATCTCGTTGAGGGTGAAGCTCCGTGGTGACATGGGGGTCCTTTCCGTCGGCACCGTGCCGACGGACGTCACGCTACGAGCCGACTTCGCGCCCCTGCTTGTCCGATCTTGCGACGCTCTTTGCCGATCTTGCTGGGCGCCATGGACGTTCTTGTCTACGGGCACGTACGGTCAGGGGTGCCGCGATCGGCTTGATCGCCGGGGCGGTGCTCGGCTAGCTGGAGCCGCTCCTGCGCGCCCCGTCCCTTCGCCGCGGCAGGCGATTCGCTCTTGACTCGCGCCCGCGCGCCCCGGGGGTGAAGACTGGCGCCATGTTCAAGAACGTCTCGACCTACAAGCGCGCCGCCGCGCTTCTCATCGTCGTCATCTTGGTTGCCGTCTACTTTGTGATCGAGCTCCAGACGCGCAGCGGTCCCACGATGCCCTTCGCCCCCGGCGAGTGGGTGAACCTCCAAGCGAAGTCCGCGGTGCTCTTTCGCGATGACGGTACCGGCGAAGCCGATCACCTGTCGTACATCGGGGAGGGCGACACGACCACGTGCACGGATGACAACAAGTACTGGGCATACGCGGGTCCGCTCCAATGGAGGTGGAGCGACGACGGAAAGGCCATTGTCTTCGACCTGACGGACGCGGGCGTGACCGGGCTCGTGGTCGCCCCGAAGTCGTCGGGCAACTGGGCGGAGATCGCCTACTGGGCGTGCGGGGACAGCCGCCAGACCCGTACGTACGCGATGACGCGCCTCGAGAACGCCGGCCTGTAGCGAGGCTCGGACCTGGCGAGGTTCGCACACTCGGTACCATCGTGGGGGCAGGTGCGACAACGAGGAGTAGACGTGGCGAACATCAGCGTGACCGTGGACGGCGACGAGCGGAAGCTCGAAGCGGGCACGACGGGCGCCGACGTCTATGCGGACCGCAGGGACGTCGTCGTCATGCGCGTCGGCGGAGAACTTCGCGACCTCGCCCAGGAACTCGCGACCGGGGATGCGATCGAGGCCGTCACGATCGATAGCCCGGACGGGCTCGCCGTCCTCCGCCACTCGTGCGCCCACGTCCTCGCCCAGGCCGTGCAGCAGCTCAACCCGGACGCCAAGCTGGGCATCGGCCCGCCCATTGAGAACGGGTTCTTCTACGACTTCGACGTCGCCGAGCCCTTCACCCCCGAGACCCTCAAGCAGCTCGAGAAGACGATGCAGCGCATCGTCAACGAGACCCAGTCCTTCCGCCGGCGTGTCGTCACCGACGCCGAGGCGATCGCGGAGTTGTCCCACGAGCCGTACAAGGTCGAGCTCGTCGGGCTGAAGTCGCATCCCGCGGACACCGGGGCCGAGGGCGCCTCCGTTGAGGTTGGCGCCGGCGAGCTCACCATCTATGACAACGTCCGCAAGGACGGCACGGTCGCGTGGAAGGACCTCTGCCGCGGCCCGCACGTCCCGACCACCAAGACCCTTACCAACGGCTGGTCACTCACCAAGACCTCGTCCGCGTACTGGCGGGGGAGCGAGAAGAACGCCCCGCTGCAGCGCGTCTACGGCACCGCATGGCCCACCAAGGACCAGATGGTCGCGTACAAGGAACGCATGGCCGAGGCGGAGCGCCGCGACCACCGTAAGCTCGGCGCCGAACTCGACCTCTTCAGTTTTCCCGAGGAGATCGGATCGGGCCTCGCCGTCTTCCACCCGCGCGGCGGCATCATCCGCAACGAGATGGAGGAGTATTCGCGCAAGCGCCACATCGAGGAGGGTTACGAGTTTGTCTACTCGCCCCACATCACCAAGGCCAACCTCTTCCAGGTTTCCGGTCACCTCGACTGGTACTCCGACGGAATGTACCCGCCCATGCACATGGACGAGGAGAAGGACGGCTCGGGCAACGTCACCAAGCAGGGCCAGGACTACTACCTGAAGCCCATGAACTGCCCGATGCACAACCTGATCTTCCGCTCGCGCGGGCGCTCGTACCGGGAACTACCTCTCAGGATGTTCGAGTTCGGAACCGTCTACCGCAACGAGAAGTCCGGCGTCGTCCACGGCCTCACCAGGGCGCGCGGCTTCACGCAGGACGACGCCCACATCTACTGCACGCGGGATCAGATGGCGGGCGAGCTCACCACCACCCTCAACTTCGTCCTGGACCTGCTGAAGGACTACGGGCTCACGGACTTCTTCCTGGAGATCTCCACCAAGAATCCCGACAAGTTCGTGGGCGACGACGACGCGTGGGAGGTGGCTACGGCGACGCTCAAGGCCGTCGGCGAGGCCTCGGGGCTCGAGTTGAGGGACGACCCCGGCGGCGCCGCGTTCTACGGCCCCAAGCTTTCCGTGCAGACACGCGACGCCATCGGACGTTCTTGGCAGATGTCGACCATCCAACTGGACTTCAACCTGCCTGAGCGGTTCGAGCTTGAGTACACGGCCGCGGACGGATCGCACCAGCGCCCTGTGATGATTCACCGGGCGCTCTTCGGCTCCATCGAGCGCTTCTTCGCGATCCTCGTCGAGCACTACGCCGGGGCGTTCCCCGCGTGGCTCGCCCCCGTGCAGGTGCTCGCGATCCCCGTCGCCGAGCCCTTCAACGACTACCTCGCCGACATCGTGGCGCGACTGCGCGAGCGGGGCGTCAGGGCGGAGATCGATGCCTCGGACGAGCGCTTCCCCAAGAAGATCCGCACCGCGTCGAAGGAGAAGGTGCCGTTCGTCCTCATCGCCGGGGGCGAGGACCAGGAGGCGGGCGCCGTCTCGTTCCGATTCCGCGACGGCACTCAGGACAACCAGGTGCCGATCGACGCCGCGATCGAGCGCATCGTCGCGGCCATAGCGTCGCGGGAGCAGGTCTAGCCGTGGGGGATATCGAGGACGCGGAGATGATGGGCGGAGTCGCCGATGGATTCGAACGCCTCTGGACCCCGCACCGCATGGCCTACATCAAGGGCGCGGAGACGCGCGCCGGCGCCAGGCCCGTCGACGGGTGCCAACTGTGCGCGAAGGAGCCAGCCGACGATCGCGAGAACCTCATCGTCGCGCGAGGGGAACACTGCTACGCGATCCTCAACCTGTTCCCGTACAACCCCGGGCACCTCATGATCTGCCCCTACCGTCACGTCGCCTGGTACACCGAGCTCACGGACTCCGAGCGCGACGAGATGGGCGCGATGACCCAGCGCGCCATCGTCGTCCTGCAGCGGGTGAGCGGCGCCAAGGGCTTCAACACGGGGATGAACCAGGGGATGACGGGCGGGGCGGGGATCGCCGAGCACGTCCACCACCACGTGGTGCCACGATGGGTGGGCGACTCGAACTTCCTGCCGATCATCGCCAAGACCAAGGCGATGCCCGAACTGCTCGACGACACGTGGCGCCGCGTGAGCGAAGCCTGGGCGAAGGAGAAGTAGATGCTCAAGTGGATTGGGACGCCGTTTGTCGCGGCGTACAGGGCGCTCTCCAAGGTGCTCATCCGCCTCAACGTCCACCCCAACGTCGTCACGATCGTCGGGACGGCGGGGGTGCTCTTCGGCGCGCTCTACTTCTTCCCGCAGGCGGGCACCAACATCTACCGGCTGTTCGTCGGGACCCTGGTGATCTGGGGCTTCGCCCTGCTCGACATGACCGACGGGATGATCGCCCGGGCCACCGGCAAGTCGTCGCGCTTCGGCGCATTCCTCGACTCCACGCTCGATCGCTTCGCCGACGCCGCGGTCTTCGGCGGCATCGCGTGGGGCCTCATCGACCGGCACCGGATCACCGCGATCGCCGCAGCCCTATGCCTGGTGATCGGTTCGGTCGTCCCATACGCCAGGGCGCGCGCTGAGGGCCTCGGGATCGAAGCGAAGATGGGAATCGCCGCGCGAGCCGACCGTCTGGCGATCGCGCTCATTGCCACGGGCATCGTGGGCCTCGGGGTGGACATTCGCGTCCTCACCGTCGTCCTGTTCCTCCTCGGAGCGGCCGCCCTCTTCACGGTATTCCAGCGCGGATGGGCGGTCTGGAAGGCCAGCAAGGCTGACCCGCGATTTCCTGTGGCGGGTGCCTAGACGCGTGAACGGCTTCCTCGTCGCGATGAAGTTCTCGCGCTTCGCGCCGGTGTGGTTCATCCGTCTCATGGCGGGTTTCGGATCGTGGATCGCGTGGCTGAGGCACGCCAAGGGCGTGCGCCGGCTCGAGGACAACCTCCACCGCGTCACCGGCCTCGAGGGTCGCCAGCTCCGCAAGCTCTCGAGGCGAGGCATGGCATCGGCCGGCCGCTACTACGCCGAGGTGCTCGAGCTTCCGCGGATGACGGGGGAGCAGATCGACGCACGCATGCGCGTGGTCGGCATCGAGGATGCCCTCGCCGCGATCACCGCGAACGGGCGAATCTGCGTCACACTCGGGCACTCGGGCAACTGGGACCTCGTGGGTGCGTGGACGTGTCGCAACCTCGGAACGGTTCGCACCGTCGCCGAGGTGCTCAAGCCCCGCGAAGTCTTCGACGAATTCGTCCGCCTGCGCGAGGGCGTCGGCATGACGGTTCTGGGGCTCGAGGGCGGGGGAACCTTCCGCCAACTCATGTCCATCGCCATTCGCGACGGGGGAGTCATCGCTCTCCTGTCGGACCGGGACCTGTCGGGGACGGGCATCCCGGTGGATATGTGGGGCCAGAAGGTTCGCGTCGCCCCCGGCCCCGCCGCCTTCGCCCTCGCCACCAAGACCACCCTCGCGGTCCTGTACGCCCGATACGAACGCATCTACGGCGTCCGACGCTGGCGGGCGGGCTCGCGCTGGGGTTCCGTCATGGAGTTCGGCGGCATGATCGAGGTGCCCGAAGGCCCCAAGCCAGAGCAGATCGCACACATGTCCCAGGAGTGGGCGACGATCCTCGCCGAGCGCATCGCCACCTACCCGGAGGATTGGCACATGCTGCAGCGGTTCGGATGGGTCGAATGAGGATCGGAATCATCTGCCCGTACGCCCTCGATCGTCCCGGGGGCGTGCAACTCCACGTGCTCGACCTCGCGGCCGCGTTGACCGACCTCGGGCACGAGGTGCGCATCCTCGCGCCTGCCGCGCCGAACTTCTCCCTCCCGGCGAACGTGGACAACCCCGGCAACACCTTTCCCGTGCCTTATAACGGCTCGACCGCGCGGTTGCGGTTCGGCCTGGTGACGGCGCTGCGGGTCCGCCGCTGGATGCGCGACGGCGACTACGACGTCATCCACGTCCACGAGCCAGGGGCGCCCTCGCTCTCGCTCCTCGCCATGTGGGCGCGCACGAGCCCCATGGTCGCGACGTTCCACACGTCCAACGACTCGTCCGCGATCATGCGGATGGCGAAGCCCTTCGTCAAGCCGGGGATGGAGGTCCTCGATGCCCGCATCGCCGTCTCGCCGTCGGCCGACAGGACCGTCAAGGAGCACTTCCGCCTCGACGCGACCCACATCATCCCCAACGGCGTCGGCACGGCCGCCTATATCGAGGCCCATCCGCGGCCCGCGTGGATGGGCACGGCGGACGAGCCGACGGTCGGGATCCTTGGCCGCCTCGACGAGCCGCGCAAGGGGCTCGACGACTTCCTGGAGATGATCCCGCTGGTGCGGGCCGAGGTGCCGGGGGCCAGGTTCCTCGCCGCGGGTCGCTACTCGGCGCGGCTCGCCTCGAAGATCCGCGCCGCGGGCGCCGAGGCTATCGGCACGCTCGACGAGTACCAGAAGCAGCGCTTCATGGCCTCGGTCGACGTCTACTGCGCGCCCAATACCGGGGGAGAGAGTTTTGGCATCGTGCTGGTCGAGGCGATGGCCGCGGGAGCCGCCGTTGCCGCGAGCGACCTCACGGCGTTCAGGGACGTTGGCACGGCGCTGGGGCCGGAGCCCTGCATCGCCCTGCATAAGGTGCGCGACCCCGCGGACATGGCCAGGGTCGTCACCCGCCTGCTGGTGAACCCGGAGGAACGGCATGCCCTCGCCCTACGGGGCCAGGAGACCGCCTCCCACTTCGACTGGACCGAGGTCGCGCCTCGCGTCGAGGCCACCTATCGCGAGGCGATTAGAATGGCCACTTCAGGCTGATCGGCAATGGGGGAGTCACCATGGCAACGAAAGACAGCGCGAGCGCACCGAAGACCGGGACGGACCTGGTCAAGCGCGGCATGGCCGAGCAGCTCAAGGGTGGCGTCATCATGGACGTCGTCACCGCCGAGCAGGCCAAGATCGCCGAGGACGCCGGAGCGGTCGCCGTCATGGCCCTCGAGCGGGTCCCCGCCGACATCCGCGCTCAGGGTGGCGTGGCCCGCATGAGCGACCCCGACCTCATCCAGGGGATCATCGACGCCGTCTCCATCCCGGTGATGGCGAAGGCGCGCATCGGCCACTTCGTCGAGGCGCAGGTGCTTCAGGCTCTCGGCGTCGACTACGTCGACGAGTCCGAGGTGCTCACGCCCGCCGACTACGCGAACCACATCGACAAGTGGAAGTTCACCGTTCCCTTTGTGTGCGGCGCGACCAACCTCGGCGAGGCGCTCCGCCGCATCACCGAGGGCGCGGCGATGATCCGCTCCAAGGGCGAGGCGGGCACCGGCGATGTCTCCAACGCAACCACCCACATGCGCTCCATCAGGGGAGCGATCCTCAGGCTGACGACCCTGCCGGAGGACGAGCTGTACGTCGCGGCCAAGGAACTTCAAGCCCCCTACGCCCTCGTCAAGGAGGTGGCCAAGAGCGGCAAGCTTCCCGTCGTCATGTTCACCGCGGGTGGCATCGCCACTCCCGCCGACGCCGCGATGATGATGCAGCTCGGCGCCGAGGGCGTCTTCGTGGGCTCGGGAATCTTCAAGTCGGGAAACCCCGCTCAGCGCGCCGCGGCGATCGTGAAGGCGACCACCTTCTTTGACGACCCGAAGGTGATCGCGGACGTCTCGCGCGGGCTGGGCGAGGCAATGGTTGGGATCAACGTTGAGGACGTGCCCGAGCCCCACCGGCTCGCCGAGCGCGGCTGGTAGAGCGTGGGCGCCGAGGAGGCGACTCCCCGGGAGGCCGCTCGCGTCCTGGCATTTGACGGGTCCGACCGCCTCTTGCTGTTGCGCGGGCACGACCCGGCGATGCCGGAACGGTCCTGGTGGTTCACCCCGGGCGGAGGCCTCCACGAAGGCGAGACGCCGCGCGAGGCCGCGGCGCGCGAGGCAGCCGAGGAGACGGGCTACGTCCTTGAGCCCCGCGAGTTGATTGGACCCGTGTGGGAGCGGACGGCGGTCTTCGACTTCATGGAGCGGCCCTACGTGCAGCACGAGGAGTTCTTCGTCGCGCGGGTGGACGCGACGACGGCCCGCCAGGAACGCCTCTGGACCGACGTGGAGCACGACACGCTCGAGGTGATCGCGTGGCTGGGCGCCGACGAGATCCTCGCCTCCGACATCGAGATCTTCCCCAACGCGCTTGGAGAGCTCCTCGCGACGGTCATCCCGTGGGACGGGGTACTTCGGCACCTCGGGACGGAGAGCGCATGAGCGGCGCGAGGGTTGGCTCGGGCGGCACGAGGGTTGGCGCCGATGCCCCACGGGTGCGCGTGGGCGTGCTCGCCCTCCAGGGCGACGTGCGCGAGCACCTTGCCGTCCTCGACACGTGCGGCGCCGAGGGCTTCACGGTACGTCGCCCCGACGAGCTCGCGTCCGCCGACGCAATCATCCTGCCCGGCGGAGAATCCACGACGATCGACAAGCTCCTCCGGGCATTCGGGCTGTTCGAGCCCCTGCGCGAGCGGCTCCGCGCCGGAATGCCCGCGCTCGGCACCTGCGCGGGAATGATCCTCCTCGCGGAATCCATCGTCGACGGCACCTCGGACCAGCAAACGCTGGGCGGCATCCCCATGACGGTGAGGCGAAACGCCTTCGGACGTCAGGTGGACTCGTCGGAGGCCGAGATTGTGTGGCGCCCAGACGGAACCCTCATGCACGCGACGTTCATCCGCGCGCCGTGGGTCGAGGACCTCGACCCCGCCGTCGAGGTCCTCGCGTCGGACGATCGTCACGGTGGGCGCGTCGTCGCGGTGCGCCACGGAGCGCTGGTTGCGACCGCCTTCCACCCGGAGTTGACAGGGGAGACCAGGGTTCATCGGCTGCTCGTCGAGATCGCGAGCACCGGGACCTAGGAGACCCTCTGCGCTCGCCGCGCCGTCCCCACCGAACTCGCGGTGCGGGATTATGAGTCCATGAAGCTCTACTCGGATTACGGCGCTCAGCGCGCCCGACAGATCATCTTTGACCTCTTCGCCGCGATCAACATCGGGCTGTGGGCGTGGCTCGGATGGTGGCTCTACTCCCTCGTCATGCGCCTGCAGGCCTTCGGGAGGCAGATGGAGGCGGCAGGCGCGGGCTTCCGCGGGACGATGACCAACATCGGCGATGACCTCGGGGGCATTTGGGTCATCGGCGGCAGCATTCGCGCCCCGTTCGACCAGGCGAGTCGCGCCGGCGCGGCCCTGGAGTCCGCCGGGCAGTCGCAACAGGAGGCCGTCCACAACCTCGCCCTCGGCCTCGGAATCGGCATCGCCGTGCTCCCGATCCTGACCATCCTCATCTTCTGGCTCGTCCCGCGCATTCGATTCGCCCTCAAGGCGTCCAAGGCGAAGGCCATGCTCGCCCACGAGAACAGCCGCGACCTCCTGGCCCTCCGCGCGCTGTGCAGCCAGAAGCTGTCTGCGCTCGCGAAGATCGACGACGACCCCGCGGGCGCGTGGCGGCGGGAGGACGCGAAGGTGCTGCGCGCCCTCGCGAGCCTCGAACTGAAGTCCGCGGGCGTCCGGCTCGCGTAGGAGTGGTTCGCCGGAAGGGCAGGAGTGGTTCGCCGGAAGGGCAGGAGTGGCGTTCGCGCCGAACGCGGGGTCCTGGACTACCGTGAGGACCACGAGCTTGACCGAGGAGCAGCGCGTGACGCTATCCATTCGCGGTGTGGTCTACGACGTCGGTGTCGAGCCGTTCCCTGGCCGCAGTTCTCGTCCGAACTTCGAGACCGCGGCGTGCGAGCGCGACATGGACGCGATCGCCGGCGACCTGGGCTGCACCGCGGTCCGCATCGTGGGGCGTGACCTGGGCCGGGTGCGCACCGCCAGCGAGATCGCGCGGGACCGCGGGCTCGACCTCTGGCTCTCCCCCATGGTGCACGACGCGACGCCGAGCGAGCTGCTCGCGTATCTCTCCGAGGCGGCGCTCGTCGCCGAACAACTCCGCACCGGCGGCACCGTCGTCCTCGCCGTCGGGTGGGAGTTGACGATGTTCATGCGCGGACTCGTCAGCGGGCGCCACCTCACCGACCGGATGCGGACGTTCGGCTCACCCGGTCGCCTCCTGCTCAGCGCCGCCCGGCACGGCCCGTTCGACCGCGGCCTCAACCGCTTCCTTGCCAACGCGCGCGCGGCGGCACGCGAGCACTTCGACGGCCCCCTGACCTACGCCTCGGGCATGTGGGAAACCGTCGACTGGACCGACTTCGACTACGTCGGCGTGGACGCCTACCGGGACCTCGCCTCCCGGGACACGTTTGCCGACCGCCTGGCGCCCGGCGACCGAACCCGGCCCCTTGTCGCCACCGAGTTGGGGTGTTCCACCTACGTGGGCGCCCGCGACCGGGGCGGTCTCGGATGGGCGATCGTCGACCGCGCCGCGCGGCCGCCCCGCATCGTCGGCGACCATCGCAGGAGCGAACGGGAGCAGGCAGAAGAGATCGGCGCCGTCCTCGATATCCTCGAGCCCTTCGCCGCCGGGGCCTTCGTCTTCACGTTCGCCAGCTGGAACTACCCCCACCACGACGACCCGGAACTCGACCTCGATATGGCCGCGAACGGCATCGTCGCCGTCAGCGCCGACGGCACCTGGCGGCCCAAGGAGGCGTTCGCCGCAGTCGCCGCCCGCTACCGACGCTAAGGCCTCGTCATGCCCCCTGCCCTAGAATGGGCGGATCATCGGGCGTCGTGAACGGCGCGGAAGAAGCGAGGCGCATCGTGTCAGGTCACTCCAAATGGGCCACGACCAAGCACAAGAAGGCGGTGGTGGACGCCAGGCGGGGAAAGCTCTTCGCGAAGCTAGTCAAGAACATCGAGGTAGCCGCTCGCATGGGGGGCGGGGATCTTGCGGGAAACCCGACGCTGTTCGACGCCGTGCAGAAGGCCAAGAAGACGTCGGTCCCGAACGACAACATCGATCGTGCGGTCAAGCGCGGCTCGGGCCTGGAGTCGGGCGGCGCCGACTACGAGACGATCATGTACGAGGGCTACGGCCCCGGCGGCGTCGCGATCCTCATCGAGTGCCTGACGGACAACCGCAACCGCGCGGCGATGGAGGTCCGCACGGCGCTGACCCGCAACAACGGTACCCTCGCCGATCCCGGCTCGGTGAGCTACCTGTTCTCACGCAAGGGCCAGGTGATCGTCCCCAAGGAGACTGGGGTCTCGGAGGACCGCATCCTTGAGGCGACGCTCGAGGCTGGCGCCGAGGAGATCAACGACCTGGGGGAGGTCTTCGAGATCCTTTCGGAGCCCACCGACGTCGTCAGGGTCCGCGAGGCGGTTCAGGCGGCGGGAATGGACTACGAGAGCGCTGAGGCGTCCTTCGTCCCCTCGATGCAGGTCGAGGTGGACCTCGAGGGCGCGCGCAAGATCCTTCGGTGCATCGAGGCCCTCGAGGACAGCGACGACGTACAGAACGTCTTCGCCAACTTCGACGCGTCCGACGAGGTCATGGCGGCGGCGGCAGAGTAGCCGTGCGCATCCTCGGCGTCGACCCGGGCCTCACTCGGTGCGGCCTTGGCGTGATCGAGGCGGGGGCCTCCCGGCGCCTCGCGCTCGTAGACGTGATCGTCGCGACGTCCGCGCCCGGCGACGAGGTTCCCCGCAGGCTCGCGGCCATCGCGTCTGCGCTGGAGGCGGTTCTCGATAAGCATCGCCCCGAGGCGATCGCGATCGAGCGGGTCTTTGCGCAACTTAACGTCCGCACCGTCATGGGCACCGCCCAGGTCTCGGGAGTCGTGATGCTCGTCGCCGAGCGTCGCGGCATCCCCGTCGCGCTCTACACGCCGTCCGAGGTCAAGGCCGCGGTCACGGGAAGCGGAAGGGCCGCGAAGGCCCAGGTGGGGCAGATGGTGCGGCGGCTGCTCGGCGAAGGCGTCCCGACGGGCCCGGCCGACGCGGCCGATGCGCTCGCCATCGCCATCTGCCACGCGTGGCGCGGGGCCGTCGCGGGCGCGGGGACACCCGCCGTCGCGGGCGCGGCTCGCACCCCGAAAACGCCCGATGGTGGGGCGATCGCGACGGCGGCCCAGGCCCGATGGGCCGAGGCGGAACGTGCGGCGCGTCGCACCCGGACGAAGCCCCCCGTGCCGTAGCGTTGTTCGCACATACGTTCGACTGTGGGCGAACTACCAGCGCGGGAGGATCGTTGATCGCACAACTGGCGGGGACCGTTCTCGCCGTGGACGCGTCGTCCCTCGTCGTCGACGTCGGCGGGGTGGGGCTTCACGTGTTGTCGACGCCGGCGACCCTCGCCGGCGCCCGGGCGGGGCAGGCGATCCGGGTCTGGACGCACCTCGTCGTGCGGGAGGAGAGCCTGACGCTGTTCGGGTTCGCGTCGAAGGAGGAGCGCGATACCTTCGTCGCGCTCCAGGGGGTGAGCGGGGTGGGGCCGAGGCTCGCCCTCGCGATGCTTGCCGTTCACGCGCCCCGCACCCTCGCGGCCGCGGTCGCGGCGGGGGACAGGGCCGCCCTCGAGCGCGTCCCTGGTATCGGCGCCAAGGTCGCCGCACGCCTTCTGCTTGAGCTCGGGGGCAAGCTCGTGCTCCCCGACGCCGACGGCGTCGTCGCCGCGGGCGATGGGCGCGACCAAGTGGTCGAGGCTCTCGTCGGTCTCGGATGGAACGCCAAGGGTGCCCGCTCGGCGGTCGACGCGGTGGCCCACGGCCCCATCGAGGACTCCGAGGTGCCGACGGTCCTTCGCGCGGCCCTGCAGCGGCTAGGAGGAACCCATGGATGAGCCAACCGTGAGCGACCTGGAACGCGGCGTTGCCGACGAACGCGTCGTCGACCTCGACGCGGACGCGATCGAGCGCTCGAACGAGGCCGCGCTTCGCCCGTCCTCGCTCGATGAGTTCGTCGGCCAGCGCGTCGTGCGCGACCAGCTCGGACTCGTCCTCAAGGCGGCGAAGGGCCGCGGCGCCCCCGCGGACCACGCCCTGCTTTCCGGCCCGCCCGGGCTCGGCAAGACGACCCTCGCGATGATCGTCGCGGGAGAGATGGGCGCGACGCTCCGCGTCACCTCGGGGCCCGCGATCCAGCACGCGGGCGATCTCGCGGCGATCCTTTCCTCGCTCGCCGAGGGCGAGGTGCTCTTCATCGACGAGATCCATCGCCTCGCCCGGCCGGCGGAAGAGATGCTCTACCTCGCGATGGAGGACTTCAGGGTGGATGTGGTCGTCGGCAAGGGGGCCGGGGCCTCCTCGATCCCGCTCAGCCTTCCCCGGTTCACCGTCGTCGGGGCGACGACGCGGGCGGGGCTGCTGCCCGCCCCCCTTCGCGATCGGTTCGGCTTCACCGCCCACCTGGACTTCTACTCCGACGACGAGCTCCGGCGCATCATCGAGCGCGCCGCGGGACTCCTCGTGTTCCCCGTCGATGCCGACGCGGCGAGCGAGATCGCGGGACGATCGAGGGGCACCCCCCGCATCGCCAACCGACTCCTGAGGCGCGTGCGCGACTGGGCCGAGGTCCACGGCGACGGCAGGGGAAGCCTTGGCGCCGCCCGCGAGGCCCTCGCGGTGTACGAGGTGGACGAGCGCGGCCTCGATCGGCTCGATCGCGCGGTCCTCGGGGCGCTGTGCACCAGGTTCGGGGGCGGACCCGTAGGTCTCTCGACGCTCGCCGTCGCGGTGGGGGAGGAGACCGAGACCGTCGAGACGGTGGCGGAGCCGTTCCTCGTCCGCGAGGGGCTGATGAGCAGGACCCCGCGCGGCCGAATCGCGACGCCCGCGGCGTGGGCGCACCTCGGACTCGACGTCCCCCGCGAGGGCATTCCGGGCCTCGGAGGCTCGCGCCTCTTCGGATAATCGGCCCCCGCGGGCGGGCCGGTTCGACGCGGGTCGCGCGAACCGCCTAGAATCGGCTGGGCTCCCCCGAGCCGCTCCCGAGCCGAAGGACAACCGTGTCGACCGTCACCAAAGCCGCGCGCAACTCGCTGCTGTGGCTACTTACGATCATCGTCGCCCTCGGAGGCGGCATCGTCTACCAGGCCCTCCACGACAAGCGCTCATGGACGCCCGAGCTCGGGCTCGACCTTCAGGGCGGCCGGGTCATCATCCTGCAGGCGAAGACGCTCGACGGATCGAAGGTGACCCCCGAGGCATTGAAGCAATCGGTCGACATCATCCGCCGACGCGTCGACGCGTCGGGCACCTCCGAGGCGCTCATCACGACGGAGAACCCCGACCACATCATCGTCTCGCTCCCGGGCAATCCCGACCAGGAGACGGTCGACTCCGTCAAGCAGTCCGCGCAGCTCCAGTTCCGGCCCGTGCTGTACTACGACGACGGAACGTCGAAGACGTTCCCGACCCTCACCGAGGATCACCCCGAGTTCGCGGGGACGGCTTCCTCGTACTCGTGGATCACCGACGCGGTTAAGGCCCAGTTCCTCGCGCTCGACTGCACATTGCCCGAGAACCTGACGGGCGGGAACCCTGGAGACTCGACGAAGGCGTTCGTCACGTGCGGCGAGAGCGGCGGTGCCACTCGGTACATTCTCGGTCCGGTCGAGGTCAAGGGGACGGACATCAAGACCGCCACCGCGAGCCCCGCATACAACTCGACGGGAAACGTCGTCCCGAATGATTACCAGGTCAACCTGACGTTCACCGCCGCTGGCACCACGAAGTTCGCCGACGTGACCACTCGCCTTGCGCCGCTGTACAACGCGACCGCGACCACCACGTCAAGCATGCGCAACCAGTTCGCCATCGTCCTCGACGGCCTGGTGATCTCCGCCCCGCGGACCGAGAGCGTGATCGCCGCGGGCACGGCCAGGATTTCCGGCAGCTTCACCACCCTCGATCCGGCGCAAACGCTCGCGGACCAGATCAAGTTCGGCGCCCTGCCGCTCACCCTCGACACGCTGAGCCAGTCGAAGACCACGCCGACCGCGGGTGCGACCGAGCTAAAGGGCGGCCTCATCGCCGGAGCGATCGGCCTTGCGCTCGTCGTGCTGTACTCGCTCTTGCAGTACCGGGTGCTCGGCCTCATCACGATCGCGTCCCTCACGATTGCGGGCACGCTCACCTTCGGCTCGATCGACTACTTGTCCGGCCTCATCGGCTATCGCCTGAGCCTCGCGGGCATCGCGGGGGTCATCGTCTCGATCGGTGTCACCGCAGACTCCTTCATCGTGTATTTCGAGAGAGTCAGGGACGAGCTGCGAGACGGGAGGACTCTGCCCGCCGCCGTCGAGCATGGCTGGGGTCGGGCGCGCCGCACCATCCTCGCGTCCGACTCCGTCAGCTTCCTCGCGGCGATGGTGCTCTACATGACCGCCGTCGGAAACGTGAAGGGCTTCGCGTTCACTCTCGGCCTCACCACGATCATCGACCTCATCGTCGTCATGCTCTTCACCCACCCGATGCTCGGGATCCTCGCCCAGACCAAGTTCTTCGGGCAGGGGCACCGATTGTCCGGCCTCGACCCGCGGCAGCTGGGCAGGGAGTCGTTCTACAAGGGGAGGGGCAGGGTCGCCGTGGCGGAGATGACGCTCGCCGAACGCAAGGCCGCCGAGAGGGAGACCATGTCCGCAGCTCAGAAGGGGCAGAGCTGATGGCCGTCAGCCTCGCCAGGTGGGGGAACGACCTCCACACCGGCAAGAAGTCGTACCCGATCGTGATGCAGCGGCGGCGCTGGTTCGTCGTCTCCGCCCTGCTGATGACGCTCGCCGTTTCCCTGCTCGCGTGGCGCGGAATCAACCCCGGCATCGACTTCCGGGGCGGGTCGAAGTTCTCCGTGAGCGGCGTCACGACGGGCAACCTGCAGCCGGCGAAGGACGCGATCGCGACCGTCGATCCGGCGGCCGTTCCTAGGTTCGCCGCGAACACGGACCTCGACGGCGGCATCACCATCAACGTGGAGATGGAGAGCCTTGACGACGCCACTGTGGTGGTGGTTCAGAATGCGCTCGCCGCCGCGTACAAGGTCGATCCGCAGACCGCCGTGTCGGTGAGCATCGTCGGCCCGACCTGGGGCCACGACGTGAGCTCGAAGGCGATCAAGGCCCTCGTCATCTTCCTCGTGCTCGTCGCCCTCGTCATGGCGGTCTACTTCCGGGCCTGGCGCATGGCTGCCGCTGGCCTCATCGCGCTCGGGCACGACCTCCTCTTCACGGTCGGCGTTTACGCCGGCCTGGGCTTCGAGGTGACCCCGGCGTCGGTGATCGGCTTCCTGACGATCCTCGGATTCTCGCTATACGACACCGTCGTCGTCTTCGACAAGGTGCGGGAGAACACGGCCGAATTCGCGTCCCAGAAGCGCTACACGTACGCGGAGCTGGCCAACCTCGCCGTCAACCAGACCCTCGTGCGCTCGATCAACACCTCGATCGTCGCGCTCCTTCCCGTCGCGTCGATCCTCTTCATCGGGACCTTCGCCTTCCACGCGAAGACGCTCGAGGACATCTCGCTCGCGCTCTTCGTCGGGCTCGCCGTCGGAACGTACTCGTCGATCTTCGTCGCCACGCCGTTCGTCGCCACCCTCCGCGGCGCCGAGCCGTCGGTCAAGAAGCACAATGAGGAGGTTCTCGCGCTGCGGGCCGAACTGGGTATTGATCCCTCGACGCCCACGCCCGTCGTGACGATCTCTCCCGGCGAGCACCGAGGCATTCAGGCGCAGCCCCGACGCAAGCGGCGGTCGTAAACTAGGACCACCGATCGGGGAGGAGGCGCCGTGACCGACACGCGAACCCCCTCCACGTCCGCCGGCCCCCTGGGGTTCCTCCGGCGCCCCAAGCAGCCCACGGGCGAATTGGACGGCGTCCTGGACGCCTTCCGGCGCATGTACCCGAAGGCGAAGACGACGCTCATCGAGCGCGCATACGAGGTCGCAAAGCGTCAGCATGAGGGTCAGCAGCGCCTCAGCGGCGATCCCTACATCACCCATCCGGTGGCGGTTGCGCTCATCGTCGCCGAGCTGGGGCTCCCCGAGACTGTCATCGCCGCGGCGCTGCTTCACGACACCGTCGAAGACACGGGCTTCACCGTGGACCAGCTGCGCGTCGAATTCGGCGACGAGATCGCGATGATCGTCGACGGCGTCACCAAATTCGACAAACTCGCCTATGGCGACGCGGCACAGGCGGAGACCGTCCGCAAAATGGTAATCGCGATGGCGAAGGACATCCGCGTCCTGCTGCTCAAGCTCGCCGACCGCCTCCACAACGCCCGCACGTGGCAGCACGTCGCGCCCGAGACGGCGCGCCGCAAGGCGCAGGAGACCCTCGAGATCTATGCGCCCCTCGCGCACCGCATGGGGCTCAACACCATGAAGTGGGAACTCGAGGATCTCAGTTTCGCGACGCTGTACCCCAAGATCTACCAGGAGATCGTCGACGTCGTCGCCGAGCGGGCGCCCGAACGGGAGAAGTACCTTGCGGTGGTCCGCGGGGAGGTCGAGGCGGCGCTGAACGAGATGAAGATCAAGGCGACCATCAGCGGGCGGCCGAAGCACTACTACTCGGTGTACCAGAAGATGATCGTGCGAGGCCGCGACCTCAGCGACATCTACGACCTAGTGGGGATCCGCATCCTGGTGGAGAGCGTTCGGGACTGCTACGCCGTGCTGGGGGCCCTTCACGCCCGCTACCAGCCGATCCCCGGGCGTTTCAAGGATTACATCGCGACCCCCAAGTTCAACCTGTACCGGTCCCTTCACACCACCGTGATCGGCCCAACGGGCAAGCCGGTCGAACTGCAGATCCGCACCTACGACATGCACAGGATGGCCGAGTACGGCCTCGCCGCGCACTGGCGATACAAGCAGTCGGACAAGGGCCCCAAGGCCCCGGCCGACGGCGCGGCGGAGATGGGCTGGCTGAGGCAGATCGCGGACTGGCAGCAGGAGACGGCCGATCCCAGCGACTTCCTCGACGCGCTGCGCGGCGAGATCGGGCCCGCGGAGGTCTACGCCTTCACGCCGGGGGGCAAGCTCCTCGCCCTCCCGGAGGGTTCGACGCCCGTCGACTTCGCCTACGCGGTCCACACCGAGGTGGGGCACCGGACGATCGGCGCGAAGATCAACGGGCGCCTGGTCCCGCTCGACTCTCGCGTGGCCAACGGTGACACCGTCGAGATCCTGACCTCTACCGGAGAAAACGCCGCCCCCAAGCGCGACTGGCTCGAGTTCGTCGCATCGACTCGCGCGCGCAACAAGATCCGCCACTGGTTCACGCGCGAGCGCCGCGAGGAGAGCATCGAAACGGGCCGCGACATGTTGGCTCGCGCGATACGGAGGCAGCATCTCCCCATGCAACGCCTCATGACCCGGCAGTCCCTCCTCGTCTTGTGCCGGGAGTCGCACTACGAGGACGTCGAGGCCCTGTACGCCGCGATCGGCGAGCACAGGGAGCAGGCGTCGGACGTCGTCGCCCGGATCGTTCAGGCCGTCGGCGGCGCGGCCGGCGCAGAGGAGGACATCACCGAGAGCACCAGGCCCGGCGTGCGGCGCCCGCGCAGGGTCCAGGGGGACCCGGGAATCACCGTGCACGGGCTCACGGACGTTGTCGTCAAACTGGCCAAGTGCTGCACCCCCGTCCCTGGGGACGCGATCCAGGGCTTCGTCACGCGCGGCTCCGGCGTCAGCGTCCACCGAACCGATTGCGATAACCTCGCCGTGCTTCGCGAGCAGCCCGAGCGGCTCGTCGACGTCGAGTGGACGGGCAAGGCGGACGCCACCTTCCTCGTGCAGATTGAAGTCGAGGCCCTCGATCGGGCCCGCCTGCTGAGCGACATCACCCAACTCCTCTCCGATCACCACCTGAACATCCTCACGGCCAATGTGTCGACGACGAAGGATCGCGTCGCATTGTCGAGCTTCACCTTCGAGATGGCGGACCCCTCGCATCTCGGTGCCGTGCTCGCGGCCGTTCGCAAGGTCGACGGCGTCTACGACGTCCGGCGCCTCACGGGCACGCGCCGCGCGGAGCGGTAGGGCGGGAACGCGGAGCGTTTGGGGAGGCACGCGGGACGCCGACGGGGTTCGCGGTCCGGGAGGGGTCGAGCGCCGCGACCAGCGCCCCCCAGGCGTACCGTGCGCGCGCGGCGCCGTGACCACGCGGATCGTCCTCCGTCACGACCGCCTCAATCGCGGAGGGCTCGATGTTCCCGGCCCGAACGGCGAGGAAGACGACCCGGAGGGCCGTAGCGAGTTCCCGCCACCGCAGGGCGTCGGCCGCGCACCGCTCCTCGCTCGCGACGACGATTCCCGCGATTTCGGTGCGCGGCCCCGCGGCCGCCCCGCCCGAGTGAAAGACGAGAGTCCACCCGCGGGCGTCGGCCCCTGGCTTCGCACGGTGGAGGCCCCTGGCGCCCACCAGATCGACGACAGAGGGCGCGGCGCCCCCGTAGCGCACCCAGAGCCCGGCGAGGCCGGAGACCACCGTATGCGCGGGGACGACGGGAAGGAGGCAGATCGCCCGCGCATGCGAGGATTCGGGGATGTCGCGCGGCATCCCGTGGCGTGGCGCGAGGGGAGCGAGCACGCCGTCCCGGAGCATTCGAGTGAGCGCGACGTTACCAACGTCGTGGGCCGAGACGGGAATCACGCCACCAGGGTGGCGCAAGAGGTCCTCGTCGGCGAGCGCCGGTGAGGACCTGGGGAAAACTCGCGGGGCTAGGAGACGCTCGCCTGGATTTGGTCGAGCCAGGACTGACGGGCGACCCGCGATTCCGTGAGGCTGGCGACCGCCTTCGCATCGCCGGACTTGGTTGCGGCCGCGATCTGGAGGTCGAGATCGGCGATCGCCGCGATGAGTTGCTGCGCCGCCCCGCTCGCGCGTGCCTCGAGTTCGGGGTTCTTCCGTTCCCAAGCGGCTCCGTCGGCCTCGCGAACGGCCTTCTCGACCGCGCTGAGGCGTCGGGCGAGGCGGATGGCGTCGGGCTTGGGGACCTCGCCCGCGGCCTCGAATCGGTCCTGCGCACCCCGGAGGGTGGACTTGGCGACGGAAAGGTCACGAACCGGCAGAATCGCCTCCGCCTCCTTGACCGCGGCCTCCTTGGCACCCAGGTTCGCGGTCATGATCTCGGCGGTCGCCTCGGTGGCGATCCGCTTGGCCTCGAAGAAGGCGTCCTGGGCGGCGCGGAATCGCGCCCATAGCGCATCGTCGGTGGATCGACGGCCGCGGCCCGCGTTCTTCCACTCGCCCATGAGGTCGCGGAAGGCCCGAGATGTGGCGTCCCAGTCGCGCGATCCCGCGAGGCCCTCCGCCGTGGCGGCCAGAGCCTCCTTGCGGGCGGCGACGTCGGTGTTGATCTTGTCGAGCTCGGCGAAGTGGTGCTTGCGGGCGCGCTCGAAGGCGGAACGTGCGTGCGCGAAGCGCTGCCACAGTTCCTTCTCTGACTCCTTGCCGAGGCGGGCGCCGCTCTTCTGCGCCGCCTTCCAGGTGTCGAGGAGCTGCCGCAACTCGGCGGTGTCATCCCTCCAGCGGATGGCGTCCGCGTCCTTCGCCGCGATCGCCTCGGCCCTCGCCACGATCTCCTCGCGTTCCTTGAGCGCGAGGGCACGGGCCTCGGCCTTCGCTGCAGCCAGCGTGTCCCGAAGGGCGATCGCCTGCTCCTCGATGGGCGCCAGGCGTTCGCGGAAGGCGGCGAGGTCGCCGAGGCAGTCCGGGGTGGCGATGACGGCACGAAGAGAGGTGAGGGCGCCGTCAATGTCGCGGATCGACAGCTCGGACGTCTCGAGGCGCCCGTGGAAGCGCTCCAAGGCCCCGATGTGCTCGAAGTAGCGGCGCGCGTACGTGAGGAGGGGCTCGTCTCCCTCGGCGGGGCCCACGACGTGGCGCGCGTCGCCGTCGACCAGCACGACGGATTCGCCGTCGACCACTCCGTGCGACGCCGCGGCCGCGAGTTCGGTGGCGTCGAGATCCGAGACCACCGGCACCTTCACGGGGTGCCGGGTCTTGCCCGCGAGCACCTTGGGCGAGGGAGCCTTGGGCGGAGCGGGCTTCGGAGCGGACGTCGGATTGGTCATTCCACAGATACCTCATTGATAAGGACGGGCTCGACGGGGGCTCCGTCGGAGGTGCCGTCAGACGTCCCTGCGGCGCCGATTGCTTCCAGGATAGCCAGGCCGGTGGTGATCCTGCCAAAGACCGTGTACCCGCCGGCCGTGTCCGAGAGGATCTGCGAGTCCCGATAGACGAAGAAGAACTGGCTTCCCATGGAGTACGCATCGCCGCCCACGCGCGCCATCGCGAGCGTTCCGGCGGGGTACATGTCGTCCGCCGGCGCGTTCTCGACGGGGCCGAAGGTGAAGCCCGGTCCGCCGGTACTCGTGCCGTCGGGCGAGCCGCACTGGACCACGTAGATGCCCGCATTGACCACGCGGTGGCAACTGGTGTTGTTGAAGAATCCCTGCTGCGCGAGGTACACAAAGGAAGAGACCGCCTGCGGGGCGGCGGCTCCGTCGAGGGTCGCGGTGATGACGCCCTTGTTCGTCGTTATCGTCGCGTTCCACGTGCGGTGCTCGGCGAGGGAGGGGGCGGGGGCGAGTCCGGAGGCCGTCGTGGCCGTCGGCGGTGACGTGGGCGTGGGCGAGGTCGCGTACGAGGTGGTGACGCTTGCGGTGGGTGTCGCGGAATCCTTCGACTGGAGGGACACCACGCCGAACGCGCCGAAGCCCACAAGGACGACAACGAGCGCGACGATGGCGATAGCTCGCTGCCGGCGCTGACGCCGCGCCTGGCGGGCCGCGATCTTCGCCTGCAACTGCTCGTAGCGCCGCTTCTGTTGGGCGCGGGCCTGCTTGTTCGTCGCCATGGTCCCTCCGCAGGGGTGTCGAGTCGCAAGTCTAGGGGTTCCGAGATGGAACAATGGCCGCATGAGTCGCGTCGTGCCCGTGTCCGGGTTCCCAGAATGGGCACCCGAGGAACGGGTGGTTGAGCGCCACGTCATCGAAACCCTTCGCGAGGTCTTTGCCCTCCACGGGTTCGCCGAGATCGAGACACGAGCGATCGAGCCGCTCGATCGGCTCCGGGGCGATTCGGATGCCGCGAAGGAGATCTACGCCCTACGGCGCGTGCTTTCCGACGCCGAGGACGGCGACTCCGGCATGGGTCTCCACTTCGATCTCACGGTTCCGTTCGCGCGCTACGTCGAGGAGTTCTCCGGCAAGATCGCGTTCCCGTTCCGCCGCTATCAGATCCAGAAGGTGTGGAGGGGCGAGCGTCCGCAAGAGGGCCGTTTCCGGGAGTTCTACCAGGCGGACATCGACGTCGTCGCACGCGAAACGCTGCCCGCGCACCTCGAGGTTGAGGTCGCGGTGGTCGTCGCGCGCGCCCTCGGGCGCCTCCCGATCCCCCCCGTACGCATCCACGTCAACGATCGACGCTTGGTCGAGGCCTTCTACCGAGGCGCGGGGATCGTCGACGTCGCGGGCGCGCTGAGGTCCGTCGACAAGCTCGCGAAGATCGGGAGAGAGGGCGTCGCGGCCGAGTTGCGCGCGGCGGGGGTGCCCGACGCCGCCGCGGGCGCGTGCCTCGACCTCGCCGCCATCGCGTCGCCAGACGGCTCCTTCGCCGACGAGGTTCGCGCGCTCGGGGCGCGGCACGGCGTCGCGTCCGACGCGCTCGAGGAAGGCATCGCGTCCCTCGTCGCGCTCGTCGACGGGATCAACGCCGCTGTACCCGGCGTCGCGCGCGCCGACCTCCGGATCGCGCGCGGGCTCGACTACTACACCGGGGCGGTCTACGAGACGTTCCTCGAGGGCCACGAGGACCTCGGCTCGATCTGCTCTGGCGGTCGCTACGACAGCCTCGTGACGATCGGGGGTTCGACGCTCCCCGGCGTGGGAATCTCGGTGGGAGTCACGCGGCTCGTCAGCCGCATCCTCTCGGCCGGGCTCGCGGCGGCGACACGGGGCGTCCCCTCCGCCGTCCTCGTCGCGGTCGCGGACGAAGCGGGCCGAGGCACCTCCGAGGCGGTCGCGGCCGCGCTCCGCGCCCGGGGTATCCCGTGCGAGATCGCCCCGAACGCGGCGAAGTTCGGCAAGCAGATCCAGCACGCGGATCGCCGCGGTATTCCGTTCGTCTGGTTCCCCGACGAGGGCGGCGACGAGGTCAAGGACATTCGCTCGGGAGAGCAGGTCCCGGCCGACGCCGCGACGTGGGCCCCCCCGGCCGACGACCTCTGGCCGCGGGTCGAACGCCGCTAGACTCGGAGTCCACCCCGATCCACAAGGAGTTCCCCGTGCACCGCACGCACCTCGCAGGCAACCTCCGCGCCACCGACGTCGGCGCCACCGTCACGCTCGCCGGGTGGGTGGCGCATCGCCGGGATCACGGCGGGGTGGCCTTCATCGACCTACGCGATTCCTCGGGCATTGCGCAGGTCGTCATCCGCGAGGAGGTCGCGCACGAACTCCGCGCGGAATACGTCCTCCAGGTGACCGGCGTCGTCCGCCTTCGGCCCGAGGGTCAGGTCAATCCGAAGTTGCCGTCGGGCGACATCGATGTCGTCGCCGAGGACGTCGTCGTCCTCAACCCCTCGGCCCCGCTTCCGTTCCCGATCGACGAGCACGTCACGGTGGGCGAGGAGGCGCGCCTCAAGTACCGCTACCTTGATCTTCGGCGCCCGAAGCCGCGCGCCGCGATGGTGTTGCGCTCCGCGCTCAACCAGGCCGCGCGCGCGGTCCTGAATGAGCGCGACTTCCTGGAGATCGAGACGCCGACGCTCACGCACTCGACCCCCGAGGGGGCGCGCGACTTCGTCGTCCCCTCGCGGCTCTCGCCCGGGTCGTGGTACGCACTCCCTCAGTCGCCCCAGCTCTTCAAGCAGCTGCTCATGGTCGCCGGGATGGAGCGGTACTACCAGATCGCCCGGTGCTACCGCGATGAGGACTTCCGCGCCGACCGCCAGCCCGAGTTCACCCAGCTCGACATCGAGATGTCCTTCGTCGATCAGGACGACGTCATCGAGGTGGGCGAGGCGATCGTCAAGGCCGCGTGGAAGCTCATCGGTGTGGACGTCGCGCTACCCATTCCCCGGATCACGTTCGCGGAGGCGATGCGTCGCTTCGGCTCGGACAAGCCCGATCTGCGCTTCGGGCTCGAACTCGTCGAGCTCGCCGACTTCTTCAAGGACACCCCGTTCCGGGTGTTCCAGGCGCCGTACGTCGGCGCGGTCGTCATGCCGGGCGGGGCCTCGCAGCCGCGCAAGACGCTCGACGCGTGGCAGGAGTGGGCGAAGCAGCGCGGCGCCAAGGGCCTCGCCTACGTGCTCGTCGAGGAGTCCGGCGAACTCGGAGGCCCGGTCGCCAAGAACATCTCCGAGGAAGAGAGGGCCAGACTCGCCGCCGTCGTCGGAGCGAAGCCGGGCGACTGCGTCTTCTTCGCCGCCGGCCCCGTTGAGTCGTCGCGGGCTCTTCTTGGCGCTGCGCGCATCGAGATCGCCAAGCGCCTCGACCTCATCGCGCCCGACACCTTCGAATTCACCTGGGTCGTGGACGCGCCGCTCTTCAAGCCCGTCACGGCGGACGACGACGATGTCGCCGTCGGAACGGGGGCGTGGACGGCCGTCCACCACGCCTTCACGAGCCCCAAGCCCGAGTTCCTCGACACCTTCGACAAGGAGCCGGGAGAGGCGCTCGCGTACGCCTACGACATCGTGTGCAACGGCAACGAGATCGGCGGGGGATCCATCCGTATCCACCGCCGCGACGTGCAGGAGCGCGTCTTCGAGGTCATGGGCATCGGGGAGGAGGAGGCGCAGGAGAAGTTCGGCTTCCTGCTCGACGCCTTCGCCTTCGGCGCCCCGCCCCATGGCGGCATCGCGTTCGGCTGGGACCGCATCGTCACCCTCCTCGCCGGCACGGACTCGATCCGCGACGTCATCGCCTTCCCCAAGTCGGGAGGCGGGTACGACCCGCTGACGGGTGCCCCAGCGCCCATTCCCGCGCAGCAGCGCAAGGAGACGGGCGTCGACCACAAGCCGGAAGCGAAGAAAGCGGCGACGCCGGCGCCCGCTTACCGAATAGCGCCTAGTGCGTGATGCTCATGCGCGCGTAGAGGCGCTTGAGCGGCTTCGGCGCCCACCAGTTCCAGTGCCGAGGAGCGTCATCGTCGCGGGGACGAGGAGGAGCCGGACGAGCGTCGCGTCGAGGAACACGGCGAACGCGAGACCCACCCCGATCTCCTTGATGACGAGGATCTTGCCCGCGGCGAAACCCATGAAGACGACGATGACGATCGTCGCGGCCGACGTGATGATGCGCCCCGAGCGCTGGAGCCCGAGCCGGACCGCCTCGTCGTTCGGCACGGCCCTTGTCGACCAGTTCCTTGATGCGTGACAGCAGGAAGACCTCGTAGTCCATCGATAGCCCGAATCCGAAGGCAAGGATGAGGACGACGACGTACGTCTCCAGTCCTCCCACCGAACTGAACTGCAGAGGTCCCTGGAAGTGGCCGCGCTGGAAGATCCACACCGCGGCCCCGATCGACGCGCTGAGGGACAGGGTGTTGATCAGGAGGGCCTTGACGGGAACGAGGAGGGAGCCCGTCATGAAGAACAGCAGGACGAACGAGCCGAGGATGACGATGGCAAGCGCAAGCGGGGCGCCCGACGAGATCGCGTTGATGAAGTCCACCTGATTCGCGGCGGCGCCGCCGACGTACAGGCGGAAGGGCGGGTCGAGGTTGCGAATCTCCTTCACCAGGTTCACCGCGTCGGCACCGCCCCGGTCGGGAAACGAGACGACGAGGCCGGAGATCGCGAGGTCGCCCGACTCGGTGGTCGGGGTGACCCCGAGCACTCCGTTCAGACCCGCTAGGTTCGCGGTCGCCCACGCCTGAAGATCGGCAGCCGGGGCCTCGGCGACGAGCCGAACATCGGGATCTCGCAGTTGGGGGAAGTTGGCGTCGAAGTCCGTCACGAAGACCCGGTCCGCGTCCCCCTTGGGAAGAAGTTCGAGTCCCGAGTTGCGGAGTTGGATGCCGAGTGCAGGGCCCGCGAGGATCGCGAGGACCACGAGCGAACCGGCCACGACGAGCCACGGCCGCTTCTGGACCCTTGCCGTGAGGCGGGAGAAGATCCCCTCGTCCTTGGTGACGTCGGCGGTGACGCGGAGGACGCGGCGGAGTCCCTTGACTCGCGAGACGAGCCCCGGGCGCTGGAGCCGGTGCCCGAAGACGAAGGCGAGGGCGGGCACGAGCGTCATCGCGACCAACAGGGCCATCACGACGACTCCGAGCGCGGCTCCGCCGAACGCCTTCATGAGGTCGGGCTTGAAGGTGAGGAGGCTTCCGACGGCGATTCCCACGGTTACCGCAGAGAAGAACACCGTTCGTCCTGCGGTGGCCATGGCGCGCTCGACCGCAGCGGCTCGGGGGTCGCCGAGGGTCGGATCGGCCGCGGCAAGTTCCTCACGATATCGCGAGACGATGAGGAGTCCGTAATCGATGCATAGGCCGATGCCCAGCACGGTCACGACGCTCTGCGCGGAGTTGTCGACCACGTAGGGGAAGGTGAATCCGTACAGGATGGCGAAGCCGCCGGCGATCGACGCGATCGCGCCCGCGATCGGCATGCTCGCGGCGAGGAACCCGCCGAACACGAAGACCATCACTATGAGGGCCAGAGGAAGCGCGATCGCCTCGCCCACTACCAGGTCCTCCGAGATGTGTTTGTCGAAGTTCTCGAACAGCAGACGGATCGAGTACGTCTCAAGCTTCGCGCCGGGGGCGGTCGTCCGGGCGGCGTCGAGCACCGCCCCGAATTCGTCGGTCACCGTGTGGTTGAGCGCCAGGAGCGCGGCGTCGTCCTTGTTCGGCGCGAGCGTGACGAGAACGAGGATCCCGTCGCCGCCCTGGGCGACAAGCGCGGAGGCTGGTGCCCCGGCGTCGGCGAACTGGGTCTCGGCGAACGACGCCCCTGGAATCGCGCCGAGCGGCGAGACGACGAGCGCGACCCCATCGGTGGCGGCGACGGCGCGGAGGGGTCCTGCGAGGGCAGTCGCGAGAGCGGGATCGGAAGGATTGACGCCGAGGATCATCGCGCTGTATCGCGTGCCGGCTTCGAAGGGCACCGACGCGCTCGTCGCCTTAAGCGCGAAAGCGCTGTCCGTTCCGCGAACCCCCGGCTCGCCCGTCGTCGTCCGGTCCTGAAGGTTCCCAGAACTACCCCAGCCCACCTCCGAGAACACGAACATCGCGATGGCGGCGATGACCCACGCGACGATCACGGCGACCGGCCGGCGGGTGACGAAACGAGCGAGGCGCGCGAAGAGGCTCATGTCGAAAAACCTACACGCGGCGCCCGCGTCCTGGGCGCCCAATAGAGTGAGGACGTGGACCTCTTCGACGCGGTGAGGCAGGACGGATCCGGCATCCCCTCGACGTCCGCCGCGAGCCCCCTCGCCGTACGCATGCGGCCCCGCACCCTCGACGAGGTTCTAGGGCAGGATCACCTCCTCGCCGACGGCAGCCCGCTGCGCCGCCTGATCGAGAACGAGAACGCGGCCTCGTCCATCATGCTGTGGGGGCCCCCGGGGACGGGGAAGACGACGCTCGCCTACCTCGTGGCCGGGAACCGGCGCTTCGTCGAGCTCTCCGCGGTGAGCGCGGGCGTCAAGGAGGTCCGCGCGATCATCGACGATTCGAAGCGGCGCGTCGCGACGGGAGAGCCCGAAACCGTCGTGTTCATCGACGAGGTCCATCGCTTCACCAAGACCCAGCAGGACGTGCTGCTCCCCGCGGTGGAGAACCGTTGGATCACCCTGGTCGCCGCGACAACGGAGAACCCCTCCTTCTCCGTCGTGGGCCCGCTCCTTTCCCGTTCGTTGCTCCTCACGCTGCACCCGCTCGGCGAGGACGCGATCCGCACCCTCCTCGCGAGGGCGGTCGCCGACGAGCGCGGACTCGGCGGCCTCGTCACGGTCGCGGACGACGCGCGGGAGCACATCGTCCGCGTCGCGGGGGCCGACGCGCGCAAGGCCCTCACGCTGCTCGAGAACCTCGCGGCCGCGGCGGGGAGCGGGGGAGAGGTGACGGCGGCGCTTGCCGAACAGGCGATGGACGCCGCGCTCGTCGCGTACGACCGTCAGGGAGACCAGCACTACGACGTCATCAGCGCCTTCATCAAGTCCGTCCGGGGCAGCGACGTCGACGCCGCGCTGCACTATTTGGCACGCATGATCGTCGCGGGGGAGGATCCCCGGTTCATCGCGCGGCGCCTGGTGATCCTCGCGGCAGAGGACGTCGGGATGGCGGATCCGCAGGGTCTCGTCATTGCGCAGGCCGCGGCCGACGCGGTGAGCTTCATCGGGATGCCGGAGGGACGGATCGTCCTCGGCGAGGCCACCGCGTACCTCGCAACCGCGCCCAAGTCCAATCGCTCCTACCTGGCGATCGACCGCGCCATCTCCGATGTCAAGGCGGGCAGGATCGGCACCGTACCGACCCATCTCCGGAACGCGACGTCGTCCGTCACGCGCGAGATGGGGTACGGAGACGGCTATACGTACGCCCACGACGCCCCGCACGCCGTCGCCTCTCAGCAGTACCTTCCGGACACGCTGGTGGATGCCCAGTACTACGAGCCGAGCGAGCGCGGATACGAGCGTGACGTCTCGGCGCGGCTCGCCAAGATACGCGAGTTGCTCGGGCGTGGCGAAAGCGGGCAATAGTCCGCTATCCTTGTCCGAGCCCTTGCGGCGAGCTGGCTGCTCTTGCCGCGTCCCTGTAGGACGGCGCATTCCCGCGCCACGGTGGTTAAAGGAAGACTGTGACTTCAGTTCAGCGTGCGCGCCGCCAGGTGCGCCTTTCCCGTGCCCTGGGGCTTGCCCTCACCCCCAAGGCCGTCAAGCACTTCGAGAAGCGGCCTTACCCGCCCGGCGAGCACGGTCGTACCGCGCGTCGCAAGGAATCCGACTACGCCGTCCGGCTTCGTGAGAAGCAGCGCCTGCGCGCCCAGTACATGGTGCGCGAGAAGCAGATGGCGCGCGTCTTCGAGGAGGCCCACAAGGCCTCCGGCCGCACCGGCGACGAAATGGTCGAACTGCTGGAGATGCGCCTCGACGCCGTCGTGCTTCGTTCGGGCTTCGCTCGCACGATCCTTCAGGCGCGCCAGACGGTGCTCCACCGCCACATCCTGGTAGACGGGCACATCGTCGACCGCCCCTCGCAGCGGATCATGGCGGGACAGACCATTCAGGTGAAGCCCAAGGCCGCCACCATGGATCCGTACATGGCCGCCGCAGCTGGCGCCCACCGCGACGTTCTCCCGGAGGTCCCGGACTACCTTGACGTTCAGCTCGAGAAGTTGACGGCGAAGCTCGTCCGTCGCCCCAAGCGCGCCGAGGTGCCGATCACCTGCGACGTACAACTCGTCGTCGAGTACTACGCCCGATAGAGCATCGCCCGATAGCGTCTCGCCCCTGACCCTTCCCCCGAGGAGCCGACCCGCCGAGGAGTGACCATGCGCACCGCGGATATCCGCCAGCGTTGGCTCGATTACTTCGCCGGGCACGGCCACGAGGTCGTGCCCTCGGCTTCGCTCATCTCGCCCGACCCGTCGCTATTGTTCACGGTGGCGGGCATGGTGCCGTTCATCCCGTACATGCTGGGGCAACAGCAGGCCCCGTGGCCGCGCGCCACCTCGGTCCAGAAGTGCATCCGCACCCTGGACATCGACGAGGTCGGCAAGACCACGCGCCACGGGACGTTCTTCCAGATGAACGGCAACTTCTCGTTCGGCGACTACTTCAAAGAAGGCGCGATCACGTACGCGTGGGACCTGGTCACCGGATCCGAGGCAGACGGCAAGTACGGCTTTGACCCCGAGAAAGTCTGGGTGACCGTCTTCGAGGAGGACGACGAGGCGGCCGCACTCTGGGAGGAGATCGCTGGCCTTCCGAAGGAGCGCATCCAGCGCCGCGGGATGAAGGACAACTTCTGGTCAACGGGCCAGCCCGGGCCGGCCGGGCCTTGCTCCGAGATCTCCATCGATCGCGGGCCTGCGTACGGCAAGGACGGCGGGCCCGTCGCAGACGAGGCGCGGTTCATGGAGATCTGGAACCTGGTCTTCATGCAGTACGAACGCGGCGCGGGCGGCGGCAAGGACGGCTTCCCGATCCTGGGCGAGCTGAAGCAGAAGAACATCGACACCGGCCTCGGGCTTGAGCGCGTCGCGTTCCTCAAGCAGGGCGTCGACAACATGTACGAGATCGACGAGGTCGTGCCCGTCATCCGCGCCGCCGAGGCCCTGTCCGGCCGGGCGTACGGCGCGAGCGACGATGACGACGTCCGCATGCGCGTGGTCGCCGACCACGTCCGCTCGTCGCTCATGCTCATGTCCGACGGCGTAATCCCGGGCAACGAAGGCCGCGGCTACGTCCTGAGGCGCCTGCTCCGGCGCTCCGTGCGCGCGATGCGCCTGATGGGAGTCGACGACGTCGCCCTTCCACACCTGCTGCCCGCGTCGAAGGACGCGATGAAGCTCTCCTACCCGGAGCTCGAGAAGCAGTTCGCGAAGATCTCCCAGATCGCCTACGCCGAGGAGGACGCATTCCGGCGCACGCTCGTGAGTGGAACCACAATCCTCGACACCGCGGTTCAGCGAACGAAGGCCGAGGGAGGGCACCTCATCGACGCTTCCGACGCCTTCTCCCTCCACGACACCTATGGCTTCCCGATCGACCTCACGTTGGAGATGGCCTCGGAGCACGGACTCCAGGTGGACGAGGAGGGATTCCGGCGGCTCATGCAGGAGCAGAAGGAGCGTGCACGGGCCGACGCGAAGTCCAAGAAGGGCGGCCACGCCGATATCAAGGTGTACCAGGGCCTCGCCGCCGACGGAACCACGGAGTTCACGGGCTATTCGGAGCTTCAGACGGCGAGCGAGGTCCGCGCGATCATTACCGACGGGAAACTCGCCAAGCGCGCGGCGGCGGGCGACGTCGTCGAGATCGTCCTTCCGAAGACCCCGTTCTACGCGGAGTCGGGCGGGCAGGAGGCCGACTCTGGCGTGATCCAGTCCCGGGGAGCCACGCTCGAGGTCCTGGACGTCCAGAAGGCGGCGAAGGGCCTCGTCGTGCACACCGTCAAGGTGGCCGAGGGCGAGATCGCCGTGGGTGACGACGTCTCGGCTCAGGTGGACCCGGAGTGGCGCATCGGCGCCCGCCAGGCCCACTCCGGCACTCACCTCCTTCACGCCGCGCTTCGCCAGGTCCTCGGTCCCGATGCCCTTCAGTCGGGCTCGTACAACAAGCCGGGCTACCTTCGGCTCGACTTCTCGTGGCCCATCGCCCTCAGCACCGAGGCCCGTAGCGAGGTCGAGGAGGTCACCAACCGCGCGATCCGGGACGACCTCGCCGTCGGCGCGCAATACATGAGCATCGCCGAGGCCAAGGACTGGGGCGCGATCGCCCTCTTCGGAGAGACCTACGACGAGACGGTTCGCGTCGTCGAGATCGGCGGTCCGTGGTCGCGGGAACTCTGCGGCGGGACACACGTGGAGCACTCCAGCCAGGTCGGCATGGTCGCCCTGAGTTCCGAGGGCTCGGTCGGATCCGGATCTCGGCGCATCGAGGCTTTCGTCGGAATCGAGGCGTTCCAGCAGCTCGCGGCCGAACGCGCCCTGGTCGCCGAACTCGCGAGCACCCTCAAGGTGCAGCCGACGGACCTCGTTCCGCGCATCGAGCGACTCCTCGAGCGCCTCGCCGAGACGGAGAAACGCCTGGCGGCATTCCAGCTCCAGGCCACGCTCCAGACCGCGGGAGACGTTGCCGCGGGCGCGAGGGACGTCGGGGGCATCCGCGTGGTCGCCCATGACGCCCCGGAGGCCCAGGACGCCGACGGCGCGAGGGCGCTCGCCCTGGACGTTCGCGCGAGGCTCGGCGACGACGCGCCCTCGGTCGTCGCGATCGCGACGGAGTCGGCGGGCAAGCCCTTCGTCGTCGTCGCGACCAACGAGAGGGCCCGGGCTGGGGGCCTCGCAGCAGGGAGTCTCGTCAAGGTCGCCTCCGGGGTTCTCGGGGGCGGGGGCGGCGGGGGAGCGGACCTCGCCCAGGGCGGCGGGCAGGACCCCGCCAAGATCGGAGCCGCTCTCGCGGCCATCGTCTCCGCGGTCAAGGCGCATGCCTGACGAACGACGCGCTGACGAACGACGCGCTCACGACCGGCCAACTGACGCGCGCCTCGCCGGCGTGCGGTTGGGCATCGACGTCGGCACCGTCCGGATCGGCGTCGCCGCGTCCGACCCCGAGGGGCGCCTCTCCTTCCCCGTTGCGACCGTGCCCCGCGGGCCC
The DNA here is from genome assembly GCA_963830335.1 of uncultured Actinomycetota bacterium. GTDB lineage: Bacteria > Actinomycetota > Actinomycetes > Actinomycetales > Demequinaceae > JAFGBM01. The sequence continues at coordinate 1,089,232 of CAWHLX010000001.1, read as the reverse complement.
CGGGCCGCCTCCGACGTCGCCCGGATCGCGAGCGAGCGGGACGCGGTCGTGATCTTCGTCGGACTTCCGCTCTCCCTCGCGGGCAAGGAGGGACCGAGCGCCGACGACGCTCGCGCCTTCGCCGCCGAGATTGCGGAACGCACCGGTCTCGTCGTCCGTTTGATCGATGAGCGGCTGTCGACCGTTTCGGCGACGCGCGCGCTTCGCGAAGCGGGCAAGAGCGCGCGGAGCCAGCGCTCGATCGTCGATCAGCAAGCCGCGGTGGTTATTCTGGGCAATGCGCTAGATACTGAGAAGGCTGGAACCACGGAGAGCGTGACGCACGTTGTTACGCACAAGGGGAGTCATGACTGATCTGTTCGAGGCGGACGCCGCCACCACGACGTCACTCGACCTTCGGCGCGCCCAGCGCGACCAGCGTCGGCGCGCGCGCCGGTGGCGCACCCTGATGGCGACGTCCGTGGCCCTCGTCCTCCTCTCCCTCGGCGCTGCGGTGGGCTGGAGTTTCGTTCAGGCGTTCAAAACCAAAGGCCCCGAGATCGCCGACTTCGACGGTTACGGCCAGGGTCAGGTGGAAGTCATCATCGCGGCGGGCGACTCGGGCTCGCAGATCGCACAGAAGTTGTACGACGCGGGCGTCATCAAGTCGACGAAGGCATTCATCAACGACGCCATCGCGAACCCGGCGGACGCGCAGAAGATCACGCCCGGCTACTACGTCCTGCCCAAGCAGATGAAGGCGCACTACGCCCTCCTGGCACTGCTCGACAGCGACTATCGTCGCGAGGTCTCCATCACGATTCCCGAGGGGAAGACCGTCCCGTTCATCTTGGACAAGATCGCCGCGCTTACCGGTGCCACGCCCGACGCCGTTCAGGCCGCCGCGGCGAATACCGACGCGATCGGGCTCCCCGCCGAGGCGAACGGGAGTCTCGAGGGCTGGCTGTTCCCGTCGACCTACAAGTTCAACCCCGGCGTCAGCCCCACGGACGTCCTGTCGACCATGGTCGCCACGACGGTGTCGAAACTCAAGGCCAACGACGTTCCCCAGGACCAGTGGCTCAGGATTCTCACGATCGCCAGCCTCGTCGAGAGGGAAGCGAAGCTTGACGTCGACCGGCCGCTCATCGCTGGCGTGATCTACAACCGCCTGAATGCTGGCATGGCGCTGGAGCTCGACTCCACCGTCAAGTACGCCGTCGGCACCGAGGGCAACGGAAGCGCGTTCACCACGGCGGAGGACCGCCAGAGCGATTCGCCCTACAACACGTACAAGGTCACGGGCCTTCCGCCCGGCCCCATCGCCGCACCGGGGGAGGCGTCGATCCAGGCTGCCGTCGCCCCGGCCGAGCACAACTACTTCTTCTTCGTGACCGTCAACCTTCTAACGGGCGAGACCAAGTACGCGGAGAACTTCGCGGGCCACCAGAAGAACGTCGCCGAACTCCGCGCATGGCAGGCAGCGAACGGCGGCTAAGCCCGGCTCCGGACGCGGGCTCGTGAGCGGCGGGCGGCGGGCGGCGGTCCTCGGCTCTCCCGTGTCGCACTCGCTTTCGCCGTTGCTTCACCGATCGGCCTACGCGGCGATGGGGCTCGACTGGGAGTACGAGGCTGTTGAGGTCCAGTCCGGCGGTCTCGCGGCGTTCCTCGAGGGTCTCGACGACTCGTGGGTTGGGCTGAGCGTCACCATGCCGCTCAAGGGTGAGGCCGCGCGGTGCGTGGACTTTCTGGAGCCGCTCGCGAAGGCCCTCGGCGCCGCCAACACCATTCTGTTCGAGTCCTCGGCCGCGGGCGGGCATCGCGTCGGCGCCAACACGGACGTTGCCGGCCTCGTCGCGGCGCTTCGCGAGGGTGGGGTTGAGTCCGTCGGATCGGCCGTCATCCTCGGTGCAGGCGCGACGGCGACCGCGGCGGTCGCCGCGCTCGCAACGCTCGGGTGTTCGGCACCGACGATTGCGCTTCGCGATCGGTCGCGCGCGGGCGGGCTTCTCGCGGCCGCGTCGAGACTTGGCGCAAATCCTCGCCTGACTGACATCGCGGATGTCCGGCAAGCACTCGAAGCCGCCGAGGTCGTCATCTCCACCGTTCCCGCCGCGGCGGGGGCCTCGATCGGGAGCGCACTGCGCGGGGCCTCGGTCGGGGGAACCCTCATCGACGTCGTCTACGATCCCGTGACGACGCCTTTGCTCGAGGCGTGGACCGGAGCGGGGGGCGCGGCTGTCAACGGAACGCGAATGCTCCTCCACCAGGCGGCGGAACAGGTGCGGCTCTTCTCGGGCCAGGAGGCTCCGCTGGCCGAAATGGATTGTTCACTCCTGTCGCATTTGTCACACTGAATCACATTCACTTTCGCCCATACTGCGTGCTACGTTCGCGAAGAGAGAGACGTGGGGCGCGCGGCGCGCCCTGGTCTGCCGCGCGAAGGAGTTGACGTGAAGCAACTGGGGACGATCCTCCTGGAAGACGGAGTGGTCACTGAAGAACAGTTGATGGACGCCATCGACGAGCAAGAGCGCAACGGACAATCGCTCGGTCGGGCGCTCGTGGAGTTGGGGCTGATCAGCGAGGCTCAGCTCGTTCGGGCGCTCGCGAGCCAGGTTGGCATGGAGTTCGTTGAACTCGCCAACTTTCCGGTGGACCAATCGGCCGTTGCCCTTGTCCCCGCCGCGGTGTGCCGCCGCCATACGGTGCTTCCGATCGCCTTCGAGGGCGACGCCGTCAAGATCGCCATGTCGAATCCAGGAAACGTCGTGGCGGTCGATGACATTCGATCGCTGTCCGGTCGGAGGGTCATCCCGGTCATCGCGGCGCACGACGACGTGCTCGCTTCGATCGATCGCTTCTGCCGTTCCGACGCCGAGCTCGAGACGCTCCAGGACTCGCTTGAGGGCGAAGCGGATGTGGAACTCGGCGCTATCGGAGACATCATCGAGGATGACGCGCCGGTGGTCCGATTCGTCAACCTCCTGATCTCGCAGGCGATTCAAGACCGCGCATCCGACATCCACATTGAGCCGGCGGAGAAGGACCTGCGGATTCGTAACCGCATTGATGGGGTGCTTCACGAGACTCCGCGCGCGGCCAAGTCGATCCAGAACGCGGTGATCTCGCGCATCAAGATCATGGCGGACATCGACATTGCGGAGAGGCGCAAGCCCCAGGATGGGCGCCTGTCGGTGACGCATCAGGGGCGGAAGATCGACCTTCGCGTCGCGACCCTTCCCACCGTGTGGGGCGAGAAGGTCGTCATGCGTATTCTCGACAACACCACCGCGGCAATGGAGCTCGAGGATCTGGGCTTGCGGGAGAAGAACGCGGCCCTCTTCCGGGAGTCGTATAGCAAGCCGTACGGCATGATTCTTGCCACGGGCCCCACGGGGTCGGGGAAGTCGACAACGCTCTACGCGACGCTCAACCAGGTGTCACGCCCCGAGATCAATGTCATCACCGTCGAGGACCCCGTCGAGTACCGGATCGCGGGCATCAACCAGGTTCAGGTGAACAACAAGGCCGGGCTTACGTTTGCAGCAGCGCTGCGTTCCATCCTGCGCGCCGACCCCGACGTCGTCCTCGTCGGTGAGATTCGTGACACCGAGACCGCCCACATTTCGATCGAGGCGGCGCTCACCGGTCACCTCGTGTTGTCGACCCTCCACACGAATGACGCGCCGAGCGCAATCACGCGCCTCATCGAAATGGATATCGAGCCGTTCCTCGTCGGGTCTGCGGTGGACTGCGTCGTGGCCCAGCGTCTCGCGCGTCGACTCTGCGACCTTTGCCGCGAGGAGTACGAGCCGCAACCCGCGGAGTACGAGCGTTTCACCTGGGTAGGCGACGTGCCTCGCCGCCTCTTCCGCCCCATCGGTTGCGCACGCTGCTCGAACACCGGTTACCGCGGCCGCCTGGCTCTGCACGAGATCATGCCGGTGAATGAGGAGATCGAACGTCTCGCGGTCGCGCGGGCGTCGTCTGCGGAGATTCAGCGCGCCGCGGTAGGTGCCGGTATGCAAACGCTCATCGAGGACGGCTGGGTGAAGGTCCAGTCGGGCCTGACGTCGATGGAGGAACTGTTCCGGGTGGTGAAGTGAGCCTGGCGGTCACGTGATCAATCCCACACCCGGGGGCCATAGCGGGCCTCCACCTAGCGCATATCCTGGAGACGAACCCGAGCAAGCTGGGCAAAGGAGCACGGTGAACGAGCAATTTCGGGCGCAAGCACCGACCTACCGTTCGGCTTCCGTCGACGGCGGATCGGGTGTTGGCGCCGTCATGGCTCCACCGCAGATGAACGGGGCGACACCCGCGAACCCCCCTGGAGGGAACGCGCCGCCAGCACCGCCGCCCCCGCCACCTGGTCCGACATCCGCGCCCGTTCCGCCGACTCTCGGCACCGGCGCGTCGCACCGCGTGATGATGGGACAAGAAGAGAAGCAGGGCGACCTGGACCTGGGGGCAGCGCTACGCGCGATGCTCAGGCTCGGGGGTTCCGACCTCCACATCACCTCTGGCGCTCCGCCGACGATTCGCGTCGACGGCGAACTCATACCGCTTGAGGGCTTTGCGAGGCAAGTCCCGGAAGGAATTCAGCGTTCGCTGTACGCCGTGCTGTCGCAGAAGCAACGCGAGGCCTTCGAAACGAATCTTGAACTCGACTTCTCGTTTCCCCTCGTCGGGGAGGCCCGCTTCCGCGTCAACATCTACCAGCAGCGGGACTCGCTCGGAGCGGCGTTCAGGGTAATCCCCTACGAGATCAAGCCGCTTGAGGCGCTGGGCTTGCCCCCCGTGGTCGGCACCTTCGCCGCCAAGCCGCGCGGCCTCGTTCTCGTGACGGGACCGACCGGATCCGGAAAGTCGACCACCCTGGCGTCCCTCATCGACATGGTCAACGTGCAGCGCGCCGCGCACATCATGACGGTCGAGGACCCGATCGAGTACCTGCACCGCCACAAGAAGTCGCTCGTCAACCAGCGCGAGGTTGGAACCGACACGCACAGTTTCCAGGACGCCCTCAAGCACGTCCTGCGGCAGGACCCCGACGTCATTCTCATCGGCGAGATGCGAGATCTTGAGACGATGCAGGTCGCGCTCACTGCGGCCGAGACCGGTCACCTCGTGTTCGCGACGCTTCACACGCAGGACGCCTCGCAAACCATCGACCGCGTCATCGACGTCTTCCCGCCATCGCAGCAGGCCCAGGTGCGCACGCAGTTGGCCACGGTGTTGCAGGGGATCGTCTGTCAGGCGCTATCCAAGCGGGCGGACGTGCCGGGCCGCGTGGTGGCTACCGAGGTCATGGTCGCGACGCCGGCTGTTCGGAACCTCATCCGTGAGGGCAAGACGCACCAGATCTACTCGCTCATGCAAGGCGGCGCCCGCCACGGAATGCACACCATGGACCAGCACCTCGCCGACCACGTGCGGGGCGGCAGGATCACGTATGACACGGGCTTCGAGTTGTGCCACAACTTCGAGGACTTCAACCGCCTCTGCGGCCGCGTCTCCCAGAACCGGGACGGGGAGTAGCCATGGCGACCGCGATGAAGAAGTTCGAGTACCAGATCCGCGATCAGGCCGGGAAGATGCAGAAGGGCGAGATCGAGGCCCCCTCCGAGTCGGCGGTCGCGCAGCGGCTCAGGTCTATGGGTCTCGCGCCGATCTCCGTCACCGAGGTGAAGACCAAAGGGCTCAAGACGGAGATCAAGATTCCGGGCTTCAGCGACCGCATCCACCTCAAGGACATCGCGATCTTCGCGCGCCAACTTGCGACCATGATCGGGGCTGGGCTCTCTCTGATCCGCGGCCTGTCGATCTTGGCCGAGCAGACGGACAACCCGGCGCTAGCGAGGATCGTGCACGACTTGCGCAGCGATGTCGAATCGGGGCGGTCACTCTCGGCCGCCCTCGCCCGCCATACGGACGCGTTCCCGCCACTCATGATCAACATGGTCCGCGCGGGCGAGGTGGGAGGCTTCCTCGACAACGTCCTCCAGAGCATCGCAAAGAACTTCGAGTCCGAGGTGCGGTTGCGTGGGAAGGTCAAGTCCGCCATGACCTACCCCGTCGTGGTCTTCATCTTCGCCATCCTCGCGGTCATTGGCATGTTGCTCTTCATCGTTCCGACGTTCCAGAAGATGTTCGAGACCCTCGGCGGCGCGCTTCCCCCGTTGACCCAGCTTCTCGTCGGCATGTCGGCCGCACTGAAGATCGGCATCCTCCCGCTGATCATCGTCACGGTCGTCGGCGCGGTGCTGTGGAGAAAGAACAAGAACCGCAGGGGCTTCCGGGCAAGGGTCGAGCCGCTTTACCTCAAACTCCCTGTCTTCGGCCCGTTGATGCGCAAGATCGCCCTCGCGCGGTTCACCCGCAACCTCGGGGCGATGCTCCGAGCTGGCGTCCCGATCTTGCACTCCCTGGACATCGTGGGGGAGGCGAGCGGCAACATCGTGGTCGAAGACGCGGCTCGCGACGTTCGCGAGTCGGTGCGTACGGGAAACTCTCTTGCGGGCCCGCTCGCGGAACACCCGATCTTCCCCCCGATGGTCGTGCAGATGATGGCCGTCGGCGAGGACACCGGCGCGCTCGACGCGATGCTCGACAAGATCGCCGACTTCTACGACGACGAAGTCGAGGCCACGACGGAACAACTGACCAGCCTCATCGAGCCGATCATGATCGCCCTCCTCGGCGGCATCGTCGGGTTCATGGTCATCGCGCTCTACATGCCGATCTTCTCGGTGTTCGACATCGTCAAATAACTCCACACAAGCTTCCCGTCGGTGCGCGCCATTCGCGCCCACCGAGGCGAAGAGGTTCCGGGAGACCGGGGCCCTTGAAACTCACTATGCAAGTGAAAGAAGGACCGAAATGATTACACGGATTCGAAGGAGCCTCGCGAAGAGCGAATCGGGCTTCACCCTGATCGAGCTCCTGGTTGTCATGATCATCATTGGCATCCTGGCCGCGATCGCTATCCCGATCTTCCTCAACCAGCGCAAGAAGGCCGAAGACGCCGCCGCCAAGGCGGACGTGTCGACCATCGGCAAGGAGATCGCCACCTACTACGTCGACGGCGACGACACGCTCACTCTGAGCATGAGGGCCGCCGACGACCACTGGCTGCTGACCGCGGACACTTCTGGTGTTGTGATCGATGTCGGTAACTCGTCCAAGAACGTCGTAATTGGTGCTCAGGACATCAACAGCCAGACCGACTGGTGCGTGGTCCTCGTCAATGAGGAAGGTGACCAGACCACGACGATCGGCGGTGGCGCACACTACACGGCCGCGAACGGACTAAAGGTCGGCGGTGGCTCTGCGACCTGCTAACTCTAGGGCATTATGCACGACGCTTTCCGTGGTGGGGCGCTCCAACCGCCCCACCACGGAGGTGGCAGTATTTCATGAAGGGAGGAGGGAGCACATGCCTCGGAGCATGCGCCGTATCGTGCTGAGTCAGCGTGAGGAAGGTTTCACGCTGGTTGAGCTCGTCGTCGCCATGCTCATCATCGGCATCGTGCTCGTCTCCGTAGCAACCGTGCAGGTGGGCACGCTGCAAACGAATGCCAACAACGCGGCGCGCAACACGGCCTCGGCCCTCGCGAATGGCGCCATGGAGCAGTTCCGGTCGATCCCGTGGAACGTCCTCCGCAAGGGCATGGCCTCGAACTACCTCCTGGCGTCGGGCGGAGACGACTCGGTTTTCGCTGGCGTGCTCAGAGATCCCAGCGATAGTACCCTCACGCACAACATCGTGGTTGCGCTGAGCGGGCCGGCGGACCAGAACCTCACGCACAGTTGGCTACCGCTCTATGACCCCTCCGGTTCGCACATTCAGGTGGTCGACGATCCCGAGGGGAACGGGAACGTCTACCGGGTCAAGGCGTACGTGACCAACAGCGACTCAGGCGCCGAAGGCGCGGTCGGCCTTGCGGTCATCGTCGAGTGGCAGCGGCCCGGCTCGGATGTCGTCCACTACACGAGCATGTACTCGAGCGCATACGCGCCGACCGGCGGTTGCGGGAACCTGAACACCGCGCCCTTCCTCACGAGCTGTCAGCCGCAGTACGCCTCGTCGGCCAGCAGTGGGTCGGCGACCGTCCTGGTGAGTGCCAACGAGTATGACGCCGCGAGCGGAGAGGCTGGCGGCGCACTGCCCGTGGTGCCCGGCACAACCTGGAGCGGGATCAACGCCGCGGGGTCGCGCGCGCGCGCGGAGAGCGACTCGACTCAGAACACCGTTGTCTCGGCGACGGTCGAACACGCCGTGTCGAGCGTCTCGCCGTTGAGCGAGACGGACCCGGCGAGGATTGTGGGCGGCACGCCGTCGCTCGTGTTGCAGGCGAGCGACAACACCGTTGACCCGCTGGCCCCCCCGCCGCACGCCGGCGTGAACTCCGGAACCGGAGATACCTCCTTGACGGATGTCACTGGCAGCGGCGAATGGGTAACTGTTGACGGCGATGAGGGCCGGAACGGCGCCGTGACGGCCTCGACGACTAGCGCCTGCAACATCGGCGCCTACAGCCTCCCGGCGCACCAGCCGTGCGCGGCTGCGCGTGTGGATGCGAACTGGAGCAGCCCGCTCAAGGCAACGTGGCTGTTCGAGGGCGAGCACATGGATCTCGTCACGGCGAATGCCCCTCCGACCAACGCGAGTTGGGCATGGGTGGCCCGGTTCCATCTGGGCCAGGCGAGCGGCTCGCCGCTCTACACCGGGTGCTCGGCCCTCAGCGGCGCGGGCTGCGTCTCGGCCGGCGCGACGTCATACGGCCCCCCGATCATCCAGGTCGGCAAGATGGTGTCGTCGGGGTGGGACGGCGGCGAGGCGCCCGACGGACTCGTCAACGTTCAGGACTACGCAGACAGCGTGCTTGTGCAGCGTGGCGCGGCGCAGTCGGCCACCGACCCGACGATTTCTCGCACCGCGACCATCTCCTATTGGAGCGGCACGGGTTACATCACGCTCCCCCCGGTGGTCACGTCGACGGTGGGCACGTGGAGCACCGGCCACGTCTCCTACTCCGGCGCGAACGTCACCGTCACCGGCTCCGCGACCATTAGCGTGAGTGGGCCGATCACGCGGGAGTCGGGGTCCAATTGTGCGGTCGACCGCTGCCGCGCGCAGGCCGACGCGGGCCTCATTTCGGTGACGCTCACGCTCGTCGTAGAGCCCACTTCCGGCACCTCATACATGCTTGAGACGGTCCTCCTCATCAATGGCTCGACCGCCCTCGCCCAGTACACGGAGCCTGTTGATGTTTAGGCTACGCAGGCGCAGCGCGTCGAGCGAGCGAGAGCAGGGCTTCTCGCTCGTCGAGGTACTCGTGTCGATGACGATCTTCGGCGGGCTCATGGCGGTCATCATGGCCGTCTTCATCGCAAGTCTGAATCAGTCGAAGGATGCGCTCGCCCGTGCCGACTCGGCGGAGTTCGCTCGCCTGGCGATTTCGCAGTTGGACGCGCAGATCCGGTCTGGGTCGGTCATCAAAGACCCGAAAGACGAGAGTGTCGCGTTGACGGGCGTGCCGGCGGGGTACTCGGTCAGGATCCTGACCGAGCGTGGCGGTGTCCAGAATTGTGTGCAGTGGCGGGTGCTGCTAATCGGTGGCGACAACCGAGGTAGCCTGCAGTATCGCACGTGGCACGCATGGGACCCAGGAAGCGTCTCCGGGTGGACTCAGGTGACGACCGGTATCGTCGGACCCAAGACGCCATACGATGAGGCCGACGTCTCAACGCACCCGCCCTTCGTCTTGGTTACGCCGATGGTCGGGGATTCGATAGTCAAGAGCCTCGCGATCACCTTGCGAGTGAAAGCGGCCGGTACGCGCGACGAGGGCAAGCCTGTGCTTGTTTCGACGATCGTCACCGGGCGGAACACGATCTTTGGTCATGGTGGATTGGAGTGCGACAATGTGCCAGCTGCATAACACGAACGGCGCGGATCGAGCCGACGACCGCGGTATCGCGGTGGTCGCAGCGATCGGCGTGGCATTCATCCTCATGGTGATCCTCACCATCGTCGTGGCCGTGACCGTAACCGCGACCAACAACTCCGGCAGGGACCGTCTTCGTACCGCGAGCATTCACTCCGCGGAGGGTGCGCTTGACTCGACTCTTGCCGAGATGGAGCGTTCCATTCCCTGCGGGGCTCCGACGTTCAGCCCGCTCGCGGTAGGCACCGGCGCGCAGGAGACCATCGTGACGGTCACGATCGAGTACTTCTCCGACGCCGACTACCATGACGTCGTCCTTTGCTCTGGGGGAACGCTCTCGGGGGAAGCGACGCACGCGATCGTCACGGCCACCGCCGTTCCCGCGCACGCGGTCAACGCCGCGCAACCCTCCCGGACCATCGAAGCCCGACTTGCCGTGGTGTCGCGTGGAAGCACCGCGAAGCTTCCGGGCCTCTACGCCGCGAAGGACCTGTACCTGGTCGGTACGCCCGACTTCTTCAGCCCGGACGCCGACAGCAGTCCCGATATTTGGGTGGATACCGGCACCCTCTATTGCCAACCCACGATCAACCGGCAGACCGAGATCGAGGCGGACGTGGTCGTGGGGCAGGGCAACGCGGCGCTCCAAGAGTGGTGTTGGTTCCTCAAGGACGTCTTCGTGGGCGGCAACATGACGTGGGACAACAGCGCCGCCTCCGACGGTAGCGAGGGCCACGATCGCTGTAACAACAAGTTCATCTGTGGTGACCTCACCGTGCGTGGGAACTTGACGGTCACCACCGACTACCGCGCGGAGAAGTTGACGACCGGAGGGAATGTGACCGTCGGTGGGACCATCTCGCCACAACCCTCTGGCGGAACTCGGCTGATTGCGGATGGCTCGGTCACGACGGGCGCCCTCTCCACCATCGAGCCGATGACAGTCCGCGGGTTTCCGACCGTCGAGTACAACCTCCACAACTGGGAAGGGGCCCCGTACCATATGACCGGGGGCGACATCGGCGACTTCGAGAGCCACCTCAACTTCCGCACCCACCGGGTGTGCACGGGCTGGCATTGCACGTATGTCCCCTACGACGCTGGCATCGTCGAGAATTGCAACTTCAACTCCCAGTACTACGACTCGACGATCTCTCTGACGACGACGCCGACGGTATATGACATGCGCGACTGCGGAAACGACGGTTTGGCGTCCGTTTCCACTGACGACGTCATGAAGTTCAGTTCGACCAACACGATCAAGCTCTACGCAGACACGGCGTTCTTCGTCTCCGGGTTCTTCAATTCGGGAACGCTGAACTTCGTCTCCGGCGATGGCCAACACCACAACGTCTGGATCATCGTGTCCGACGAGGGCGTGCCCGCGTGGAGCGGCACCACCACCCACTCCACGTGCACTTCGGCCACGCTCTACGACCTGTGTTCCACGAACATCCTCACCTCCACGGCGCAGACGCCGATCATGTGGTATACGAAGCACCTGTTCTATTCCAACGGCGCGAGCAATAGCGTGAACGACATGTACGGTCAGGTCTTCGCGGGCACGGTGTACTTCAAGGGGTACCTTGACCTCCAGTTCGAAACGATCCCCATTCCCGGGGAAATCCTGTGGTCGTCGGGCCCCGACGGCCTCGACGTACAGTTGCTCTCGAAGCGCGAGCTTCCGACGGAATGATCGTTGTCGCCGCGGCGGTCGTGATCGGCCTGGTGATGGGATCCTTCGGCACCGTGCTAATCGACCGTGTCCCGCAAGGGGAGCAGTGGTGGACGGGCCGCAGTCGGTGCGAGTCGTGCGGAGCGACGATCGAGTGGTATCACAACGTCCCGATTCTCTCCTGGGTGGCGCTGCGCGGGAGGTGCGCCCGCTGCGGCAAGCGGATCTCCGCCATGTATCCCCTCGTGGAATTGGCGACGGCGATCGGCTTCGGGCTCGTCGCGTGGTTGGTCTCGCCACCCGCGCTTGCGGTGGCCCTCGCCCTGATGGTGTTGCTCGCTGTGGTGCTCACGGCCATCGACGTTGAGCACATGCGGCTTCCCTTTGCCCTCGTCTTTCCGGCCTATCCGATAGTGATCGCCGGGCTTGTCGTCGACGCCTTGGTGCGGCGCCACCCCGATTGGCTTCTGCGGGGGCTTGCGGGCGCCGGAATCGCTCTCGCAATCTATGGGGGAATCTGGCTCGTTTACCCCCCCGGCATCGGGCTGGGGGACGTCACGCTCGTTCCCCTCATCGGCTTCGTGCTCGCATACGTGGGATGGGCGCAACTCGCCGTCGGACTCATGGCGGGCCCGGTCGTCGGCCTCATTCTGGCTCTTGCCACGGCGCGACGGGGCCTCGGCTTCGCCAAGAGGCGCGTTCCCTACGGCCCGGCGATCCTCGCGGGTCTGTGGGTGGGGCTCATGTTTGGCTCAACTATTGCCGATGCATACTTAGGTGTGGTGGGAGTCGCTTAACTGCGGCATCGGCCACATCGCGTGACCGGACGGAAGGATGGTTGCTGTGAGCTCACGGGTGTTGGGCGTCGACATCGGGTCGTCGGCTGTACGAGTCGCCGAGGTCGAGGTCCGCCAGAAGGGACGCGCGACAGGAGTCCTTCGCGCCTTCGGGAGCGCGGACCTTCCGCCCAATGTGGTGCACGCGGGAAGCGTGGTCGATTCGGCCGCGTTGGCCGCCGCAATCCGTCACGCGGTGAGTGCCGCTGGTGCGCGATGCAAGGCGGCGATCGTCGGCATCGGCGCTCCTTCGATCGCCGCTCGCGAGATGACGCTTCCTCAGATGCCGCTTTCCGAGGCACGCCCGTCGCTCAGGTTCCACGTGGGTGATGTCTTGCCGATGCCTGCAGACGAAGCCGTGCTCGACTTCTATCCCACGAGCGGGGATGAGGTGGATTCTCGGCCCGTGATGAACGGAATGCTCGTGGCCGTCTCGACGGCGATGGTCACGCAGGTGCTTGACGCGACGGATAAGGCCGGGCTGGATCTCAAGGCCATCGATCTATCGGCCTTCGCCATCTATCGCGCGCTGTCAGACGGCGGGACGGACTCGAAGACCGTGGCCTTCGTGGACCTCGGTGCCCGCGTCACGACCGTGGCCGTGTACTCCCGAGGCACTCCGCGCGTGATCCGGCACCTCGACGGAGGAACGCTGTCCGTCACCGACGGAATCAGCAGTTCGCTCGGGATTTCCTTTGATGACGCCTACAACGCGCTTCACGGGATCGTCGTTGCCGGGCTTACGAACGAGGCCATTGCTGCCATACGGGCCCAGACGGACGGCCTCTTCGATGGGATCCGGCAGACGATTCAGTACTACAGCGGAGGCGGGAACGTGGAGCCCATCGCGGAAATCGTGCTCACGGGGGGAGGGTCGCTCGTTCCCAATCTTCCGCAGGCGCTCGCGAGCACGTCGCGCTTGCCGGTGTCGCTCGGTGACGCGATGTCGCACGTCACGCCCATGGCGAAGATCGACAAGGCAAAGCTCGATGCATCGCGCTCGCTGCTGGCCGCGGCAATCGGGCTGACCCTGAGGGAGACGCCATGAACGCGCTTCCCTCGAGCGTGGGGGCTCCGACTCTCCCTCAAGTCAGCCTCATTCCCCCGGAGTTCGCGCAGCGGTCGCGGCAAACACAGTTACGAGCCGTGGCACTGATCATGGTGCTTGGGGCATTCGGCCTCACGATCGCGTGGTGGTTCTTCGCGGTCGGCGTGAAGACCGTGGCAGAGAATGCCCTTGCCTCCGAGCAGAAGCGACGCGCCGACCTCACCACGGAGCTCGCGACCTACTCATACGTTCTCGATGCTCAGCGCGCTCACCAACGCGTCGTTACGGCAGAGGAACTCATGGCATCTACGGACGTGCGCTGGGACGCCTACGTTGCGCAGATCGAGGACGCGCTGCCTGCGGGGGTGCTCCTGACCCATATCCAGGTTTCACAGGTCAGCCCCGTGAGCGACGGGCTCACGACGACTGGCGGGGCATTCGATGACGTCGACCTAGGCACGATCTCCATCACCGCCACGGCGACCCAACCACAACTCGCGAATGACTATATAGCCACGCTGAGACCCATCAGCGGCCTGTATCACGTCGAGATTTCCGATATGCAGATCGGAGCCGAGCCCGATTCCGACCAACCCGAATGGTCGTTCACGCTCACCCTGAACATCAGCCTTGAGGCGCTATCGGGGCGGTCCATCCTCGCCGACGGGAGTGCGCAGTGAAGCAGCTAACAGGCGCGACTATGGCCGCGTTGGCGGCCCTCGCGGGAGTCCTCATACTCGTGTTCGGCTACGTGTTTGGCGTGAGCCCCCAGCTCTCGGCGGCGGGGATCGCGAACGACGAACACGCTCTCGCCGTTCAGGACAACCAGTCGATCACGGACCAGATCGAGAAGTTGAAGGGGCTGGAGCTCGAGGTTCCGGCATGGCAGGCGGACATCGACGAGGTGGCGGAGCAGACTCCCTCGCTACCCGACACTGAGCACCTCCACCGCATGCTCATTGACGCGGCCACGGAGGCCGGAATCCCGTGGGTCACCTTCCGGGTAGAGGACATCTCGTTGATCGACGCTACGGCCCCGGCTCCCGCCCCGGCTCCCGCCCCGACAACGGGCGCCGACGCCACTGCTGAGGATTCGGGTACCACCGGCGCCGCGCCCGTCACCCCGGCCGCTGGCGCCGCGGGGGAGGGTCTCGTAGCGGTCCAGTTCACGGTGACGTCCGAGGGGCACCCAGACGCGGTCAAGCAATTCCTCACCAACATGTATCAGCAGACTCGCCGATACGTCACCCTGAGTGGGCTCTCCATCGATGCTTCGAGAGGTGCCGACGCCGCGCCAGGGCGCCCGGGCCTGGCGAAAGGCGATGTGACGATCACGCTGTCGGGAGTGGCCTTCGTCCTCATCGACCCGGAACACCCCTTGGAGATTGACGAGGCCGGCGGAGTTCCGGTGCCAGTGGCGCCGTCGCCGTCGCCGTCCGCATCGCCGTCCGCGTCGCCGTCGCCGTCGCCGTCGCCGTCGCCAAGCGTCGGCGCCTAGTCTCGCCGCGCTGCACCACGCGGCGCGGCGGAGCGCGCGCCGGGCCGCGTGGCCCGTCGCACGTGGAAGAATGCGAGTCATGATCAGGTGGTTGACTGCGGGCGAGTCTCACGGTCCTGCCCTCGTTGGCACGCTGGAGGGGCTCCCCGCAGGCGTCGAGGTAACGTCGAGCGCCATTCAAGGCGCTCTCGCGCGGCGCCGGCTCGGCTATGGCCGGGGCGCCCGGATGTCATTCGAACAGGATGACGTCCGCATCCTCGGCGGCGTGCGTCATGGAATCACCCAAGGCGGGCCGATCGCGATCGAGATCGGCAACAGCGAGTGGCCCAAGTGGGAGACGGTCATGTCGGCGGACCCCGTTGACCCGTCGATGCTGACGGGGGGGCGGGCCGTGGCGCTGACGCGCCCGCGCCCCGGACACGCCGACCTGGTCGGCATGACCAAGTACGGTTTCGACGACGCCCGCCCCGTGCTCGAAAGGGCGTCCGCGCGAGAGACGGCGGCCCGTGTCGCGCTCGGTGGCGTCGCCGAGGCGTTCCTCGAGCAGGCGGCGGGGATCCGCGTCGTCTCCCATGTGGTTGAGATCGGGGGAGAGGGCGTTCCGGACGATGCGCCGCTTCCGGGCCCCGACGACACGGCCGCGCTGGACGCGAGTCCCGTTCGCTGCCTCCACGAGGAGTCGGCCGCGAGGATGATCGCCGCGATCGACGCGTGCCGAGCCGACGGGGACACACTGGGCGGGGTCATCGAAGTAGTCGCGTACGGCTTGCCCGTGGGACTCGGGAGCCACGCTCACTGGGACCGAAGGCTCGACGCGCGCCTCGCGGCGGCGCTCATGGGCATCCAGGCGATCAAGGGAGTCGAGGTGGGGGACGGCTTCCGCACCGCCGCCCGGCGAGGCTCGGTCGCGCACGACGAGATCGAGTACGACGCCGTCGGCCTGGTGACGCGCCTGAGCAACCGTGCTGGGGGCGTCGAGGGCGGGATGTCCAACGGCTCCCCTTTGCGCGTTCGTGGGGCCATGAAGCCCATCAGTACCGTTCCCCGCGCCCTCGACACGATCGACACGGCCACGGGAGAGGCGGCGAAGGCGAATCACCAGCGCAGCGACGTCTGCGCGGTCGCGCCCGCGGCGGTCGTCGCGCAGGCGATGGTTGCCCTGGTGCTCGCGGATGCCGTCGTGGAGAAGTTCGGTGGAGACTCGGTCGCGGAAACGCGGCGCAACATCGACGCGTACCGGGCCTCGATCCCCGAGAATCTGCGCTAGATGGTCACCCCCCGCGCCGTGCTGATCGGCCCCCCGGGTTCGGGAAAGAGCACGGTGGCGGCGCGGCTCGCGCACGACTGGAGAGTCGCGGCCCGGGACACGGACGAGGACATCGTGAAGGCCTCGGGGCGCGAGATCGCGGACATCTTCGTCGATTCGGGCGAGGCCGTGTTCCGGGCTCTCGAACGGGAGGCGGTCGTTGCGGCCCTCGCGACACACGAGGGCGTGCTCGCCGTGGGCGGGGGAGCGGTCCTGGATCCCCGGACGCAGGCCGACCTTCGCGACTTCGCCGCCCGCGGCGGGGCGGTCGTCTTCCTCAACGTCGGACTCGCGATGGCGGCCCGGAGGGTCGGCCTTGCCCGGTCGCGCCCCCTCTTGACCGGAAGCCCGCGGGCGGCGTTGAAGCGGCTCATGGACGAGCGGCGCGAGGTTTACGAGTCGCTCGCCACGTTGGTCGTGGAGACGGATGGACTCTCCGCTCGGGAGATCGCCACACGGATCGCCGAGGGAATCGGCGCCCAGGCGTCCAGCGGAGGTGAGCAGTGACCGAGAAGAGAATCGCAGTGGGGGGCGACCGGCCCTACGACGTCGTCGTGGGAAGCGGAATCGCGGCTCAAGTCGCGGAGACCCTGCCCGCGGATGCCGAGCGAGTTCTGGTGGTGCATTCCGCTCCGATGGCGAAGGAGGCGGAGCGCCTGACGGCCCAGATCAAGGCGACCGGCCGGACGCCGGTCTCCGCGGAGGTTCCCGACGCGGAAGCGGGCAAGACCGCCGAAGTGATGGCCTTCTGCTGGAAGGTGCTGGGCCAATCCGAGTTCACCCGATCAGACGTCGTGATTGGACTCGGGGGAGGCGCCGTCACTGACCTCGCTGGATTCGTTGCGGCGTCCTGGCTCAGGGGTGTGCGCGTGATCCAGGTGCCCACGACCCTCCTGGCGATGGTGGACGCGGCCGTCGGCGGCAAGACGGGAATCAACACGGCCGAGGGAAAGAACCTCGTTGGGGCCTTCCACGTCCCCGAATCGGTGTGGTGCGACACCGAGTTCCTTCGGACCCTGCCTCGCCACGACCTCGTCGCGGGGCTGGGCGAGGTGGTCAAGGCGGGCTTCATCCGCGACCTCGCCATCCTTGACCTGATCGAGGAGAACCTGCCCCTGCTCGCCGCCTCGGGAACCCAGGAGGGCGACCGAACCGCGAGCGGCGCGGACACGACCACGCTTGCGGATGCCGCGCTGCCCGTGCTCGAGGAGGCGATGGCTCGCGCCATCCAGGTCAAGGCGGACGTGGTCGGCGCCGACCTTCGCGAGACCTTCCTGCGGGAGATCCTGAACTACGGCCACACCTTTGGGCACGCGATCGAGTACGTCGAGCGCTACCACTGGCGGCACGGGGCCGCCGTCTCGGTGGGGATGGTGTACGCCGCGGAACTTGCACGGCTCGTGGGCAAGCTCGGCGACGAGGAGGTGGCGCGCCACCGCTCCGTTCTGGCCGGGCTGGGACTTCCCACCGCGTACCGCGCGGGCCGGTGGGATCAACTCCTCACGGCGATGCGCCGCGACAAGAAGACTCGAGGAGCCACGCTCAGGTTCGTCATTCTCCAGGGCCTTGGCAATCCCGTCCGGCTCGAGGGCCCCGACCCGGCGCTTCTCGTGGCGGCCTACGACGCGATCAGCGCGTAACCCCGACTCCACGGCGACCCGCCGCTACGCTGAACTCATGACCGCCGCGCCCACGAGCACCGTTCTCGTTCTCAACGGACCCAACCTCGGCAGGCTCGGCACCCGAGAGCCGGAGACCTACGGCTCGACGACGCACGACGAGCTCGTCGCTCTGGTTTCCGAGTGGGGCGCCGGGCTCGGGCTTGAGGTCGTCGCGCGACAGTCGGACAGCGAGGCCGACCTCGTGCACTGGATTCACGGGGCCGTGGACGACGGCTGGGACGTGATCATCAATCCGGCCGCCTTCACTCACTACTCATACGCGCTTCGTGACGCATGCGCGTTGGTTCCGGGTTGCGGGCGCGTCCTCGTGGAGGTCCACATCAGCAATCCAGCCGCACGAGAGGAGTTCCGCCACACTTCGGTGATTTCCGGCATTGCCTCCGGAACGATCGCGGGCTTCGGCGTCGACTCGTACCGCCTCGCGCTCGAAGCGATCGCCCAGGCGCGCCGCGCCGCCTAGAGTAAGCGCCGCGTAGCGTCGACGCTAGAATGGGCGGCGGTCCGCGCTACCGGCACCGAACGGTGACTGTAGCTGGACCAGCGACCATCGCTACCGAACGCAAGGATCTCCCGTGGCAAGCTCGAACGACATCAAGAATGGATCCGTGCTCAACCTCGACGGCAACCTGTGGAACGTCATCGAATTCCAGCACGTGAAGCCCGGCAAGGGCGGAGCGTTCGTTCGTACCAAGCTGAAGAACGTCCTGTCGGGCAAGGTCGTCGACAAGACCTTCAATGCGGGCGCGAAGGTGGAGTTCGAGACCGTCGACCGCCGCGACATGCAGTACCTGTACAACGACGGCACTGACTACGTCTTCATGGACCCGGGGAACTTCGAGCAGCTGACGATACCCGCCGCGGTGGTCGGGGACGCGAAGGACTTCATGCTGGAGAACTCCAGCGCGCTCATCGGGCTCCACAACGGCGAGGCCATCTTCCTTGAGCTTCCCGCATCCGTGGTGCTCGAACTCACGTACACGGAGCCGGGCCTTCAGGGCGACCGCTCCACCGGCGGGACCAAGCCCGCGACCCTGGAGACCGGCAGGGAGATCCAGGTCCCGCTCTTCATCGAGGCCGGGACCAAGGTCAAGGTCGACACCCGCTCCGGCGAGTACATTTCCCGCGTCAACGACTAGTGGGAGCCAGGTCGAAGGCACGCAAGCGCGCTCTCGACGTGCTCTTCGAGGCAGACCAGCGTGGGCTCAACGTGACGCAGGCCCTGGAGGCCCGCATCGCGGACCCCGGCGTCGCGACGCCCCTTCCCGAGTATGCGATCCAGCTGGTGGCGGGCGTCGTCGAGCACTGGCACGAGATTGAGGCGGCGATGACGGCGCACTCGGAAGGATGGACGATCGCGCGCATGCCCGCCGTGGATCGCGCCGCGCTTCGCCTCGCCACGTGGGAAATCCTCTTCAACGATGACGTCCCCGCAGCGGTCGCCATCGATCAGGCCGTCGATCTGGTGACGGATCTGAGCACGGACGAGTCGCCGGGCTTCGTCAACGGCGTCCTCGGCGCCATCGCGGCCGCGGCGCTGCTCACCTCGAACATCAGCGCGTCGGATGCCACCCTCGGGGGCGAGGCGAGCGGTCCGCTACACTAGCGCCAGCAGGCATCCTTTAAGGTCCGTCCAGAGAGACGGGGAAGGAGAGCGCCAGGTGACTGGTGTAGTCATGGCCGCGCCCGATATCGCCCGGGCCCTCACGCGCATCGCCCACGAGATCCTCGAACGCAACGGTGGCGCGGACGATCTTGTGCTCCTCGGAATCCCCACGCGGGGGCTTCCGCTCGCGCGTCGCCTCGCGGAGCGGATCGCGGTCGTCGAACCCTCGTTTGACGCCCAGGCCCGGTCGGGCGGCATCGACATCACCATGTATCGCGACGATCTCCGTCGCCAGCCGACGCGTTCGATAGGCGCCACCACGCTGCCTCCCACGGGAATCGACGGCGCGGTCGTCGTTCTGGTGGACGACGTCCTGCATACGGGCCGGACGATTCGCGCGGCGCTCGACGCGCTGAGCGACCTCGGAAGGCCGCGCTCGGTGCAGTTAGCCGTGCTCGTCGATCGGGGCCACCGCGAACTGCCGATCCGCGCCGACTTCGTCGGCAAGAACCTTCCCACGTCGCGGTCCGAGCGCGTGAGCGTCCTCCTCGACGAGATCGACCACCAGGAGGAGGTCCGCATCGAGCGACTGGAGGGGGAGGCCGAGTGAAGCACCTACTGACGACGCGGGGCCTTCCGAGGGACGAGGCCATCCGGATACTGGACACCGCGGGCGAGATGGCGAAGACCCAGGAGAGGGAGATCCGCAAACTCCCCACGCTTCGCGGGAAGACGGTCATCAACCTGTTCTTTGAGGACTCGACGAGGACCCGCATCAGCTTCGAGGCCGCGGCGAAGCGCCTCTCCGCCGACGTGATCAACTTCTCGGCCAAGGGATCGAGCGTCGCGAAGGGCGAGTCGCTCAAGGACACGGCGCAGACGCTCCAGGCCATGGGCGCCGACGGGGTGGTGATCCGCCACTGGGCATCGGGGGCCGCCGAGCGGCTGGCGACCTCGGCCTGGACCCGCGGGGCGGTGGTCAACGCGGGCGACGGCACCCACGAGCACCCTACCCAGGCGCTCCTCGACGCGTACACGATTCGCCGTCACCTCGCGGATGGGGAGCCGGGGGTGGGCCTCGATGGCCTCACCGTGGCGATCGTCGGCGACATCCTCCACTCGCGCGTCGCGCGGTCGGACGCCTGGCTCCTGACGACACTCGGGGCGCGAGTCGTCCTGATCGCCCCACCAACGCTCGTGCCCCTTGGCGTGGAGACCTGGCCGGTCGAGGTGGTCCACTCGCTGGACGAGGCGCTCGAGAAGCACGATCTTGACGCGATCATGATGCTGCGGATCCAGCTCGAGCGGATGACCGGCGGGGGGGCGGCGTTCTTCCCCTCACCGGCCGAGTACACCCGCCTCTACGGGCTCGACGGCACGCGCCTCGCGCGCCTGCCTAAGCGGACCATCGTCATGCACCCCGGTCCCATGAACCGCGGGCTGGAGATCTCCGCGGAGGCCGCGGACTCTCCGCGCTCCGTAGTCGTCGAGCAGGTCGCGAACGGCGTCTCTGTCCGCATGGCCGTCCTGTATTTGCTGCTCGCGGGAGAGGAGGCCGCATCGTGACCGCGGCCGTCAAGTCCATCGTCATCACCGGGGTGTCGCTCTACGGAGACACTCCCGCCGATCTCGTGCTCGGCAAGGGCGCGATCGTCTCACTGAGCGCGGCCGACGCGCCGAAGGGCGCAACGGTCATCGACGGCGCGGGCCTGATCGCCCTGCCCGGCCTCGTGGACCTTCACACGCACCTTCGCGAACCGGGCCGCGAGGATGCCGAGACGATCGAGACCGGGTCGCGCGCGGCTGCGGCCGGGGGCTACGTCGCGGTCCACGCCATGGCGAACACGACCCCCGTCGCGGACACGGCGGGCGTCGTCGAACAGGTGTGGCACAGGGGCCGAGAGGTCGGCCTCGTCGACGTCTTCCCCGTCGGCGCGGTCACGGTGGGCCTCGCGGGGGAGCAGCTCGCCGAACTTGGGGCGATGGCGCTCTCTGCTGCCCGCGTGCGGATCTTTAGCGACGACGGCAAGTGCGTCCACGACCCGGTCGTCATGCGACGCGCCCTGGAGTACGTCAAGGCCTTCGACGGCGTGATCGCGCAGCACGCTCAGGAGCCTCGCCTGACCGAGGGCTCGCAGATGCACGAGGGAATAGTGTCCGGCGAGCTGGGCCTGCAGGGGTGGCCCGCCGTCGCGGAGGAGGCGATCGTCGCGCGGGACTGCCTGCTTGCCGAGCACGTGGGCGGGAGGGTTCACATCCTCCACCTCTCGACGGCGGGTTCCGTCGAGATCGTCCGGTGGGCGAAGGCCCGCGGGATCCATGTCACGGCCGAGGCGACGCCGCACCACCTCCTCCTTACGGATGAGCGCGCGCGGGGCTACGACTCGCGATTCAAGGTCAACCCGCCGCTGCGCCCGGAGGCGGACGCGGAGGCCGTGCGGGCTGGCCTCGAGGACGGAACGATCGACATCGTGGGAACGGATCATGCGCCCCACCCGGACGAGGACAAGGATTGCGAGTGGGCGACAGCCGCCTTCGGGATGATCGGGCTTGAGACGGCCCTCGGTATCGTCCAGAAGGCGCTCGTCGACACGGGCCGCATGACCTGGCGCGACGTCGCGCGGGTGATGTCCGAACGCCCCGCCGAGATCGGAAGGGTTCAGGGCCACGGCCGCCCCCTGGTCGTCGGCGAGCCCGCGAACGTGACGCTCGTCAATCCGACGCTCGTATGGACCGTCGATCCCCCCGCGATGCGCAGCCGTAGCCACAACTCGCCGTTCTCGGGAATGGAGCTTCCCGGCTCCGTCGTGGCGACGATCCTTCGGGGAGCCGTGACCTATGCCCACGAGTCGCTCGGGGGCTCGTAACGTGGCCGACACCGACTTGGCCGACACGGACGCGACGGACGCCGGCGCTCCCAACACCGACGCGGCGGTTCTCCTCCTCGAGGACGGCCGAAGGTTCGAGGGGCGCGCTTGGGGCGCGCGCGGCGAGACCACAGGAGAAATCGTCTTCAGCACCGGCATGACCGGGTATCAGGAGACCCTGACCGACCCTTCGTACTACCGTCAGATCGTCGTGATGACCGCGCCGCACATCGGCAACACCGGGGTCAATGACGAGGACGGCGAGTCGTCGCGGATGTGGGTGGCGGGCTACGTCGCGCGGGATCCGGCGCGGCGCGCGTCGAACTGGAGGGCGCGGCGGAGCCTCGACGAGGACCTCGTCGCGCAGGGCATCGTCGGCATCGCGGGAATCGACACCCGCGAACTCGTGCGCCTGTTGCGTAGCGCGGGAGTGATGCGAGCGGGCATCTTCTCCGGAGACGCGCTCTCTTCCGAGGGCGCCATGCTCGCGCGCGTCCGGTCCAGTGATCCGATGGAGGGCGCCCACCTGGCCGACGCGGTCTCGGCCGCCGAGGCGTACGTCATCGAGCCGCCCGCAGGGACCGCGACTCGGGCTCACGTCGTCGCCGTGGACCTCGGCATCAAGTCCATGACCCCGGAACTCCTCGCGGCGCGCGGCGTCAAGGTCACCGTCGTCCCGTCGTCGATCACGGCGGACGCGATCCTCGCGATGAAGCCCGACGGCGTGTTCTTCTCCAACGGTCCCGGCGACCCCGGCGCGGCGGATCACGCCGTTCAGACGCTTCGGGGAGTGCTGGAGGCGAGGGTTCCGTTCTTCGGTATCTGCTTCGGCAACCAGATTCTGGGCCGTGCCCTGGGATTTGGGACGTACAAGCTTCGCTTCGGGCACCGCGGGATCAACCAGCCCGTGATGGATCGGACGACCGGCAAGGTGGAGATCACGGCCCACAACCACGGCTTCGCGGTCGACGCCCCTCTCGAGGGCGAGGTCGAGGCACCCTACGGCGGATTCGGAAGGGTGCGGGTCAGTCACGTCAACCTCAACGATGACGTGGTCGAGGGCCTCGAGTGCCTCGACATTCCGGCGTTCGGCGTCCAATACCACCCGGAGGCCGCCGCGGGCCCTCACGACGCCCAGTACCTCTTTGACCGGTTCGTCGACTCGATGAGCGTGGGCCGCTGATGCCCAAGCGCGACGATATCCGCTCGGTGATGGTGATCGGCTCCGGCCCCATCGTCATCGGCCAGGCCTGCGAGTTCGACTACTCGGGGACCCAGGCGTGCCGGGTGCTCAAGGCCGAGGGCATCCGCGTCATCCTGGTCAACTCGAACCCCGCGACCATCATGACCGACCCCGAGTTCGCCGATGCGACCTACGTCGAGCCGATCACGACCGAGGTCATCGAGGCGATCATCGCCAAGGAGCGTCCCGACGCCCTCCTGCCGACCCTGGGGGGTCAGACCGCGCTCAACGCCGCGGTCGCCCTCGCGGAGGCGGGGATCCTCGAGAAGTACAACGTCGAGCTAATCGGCGCCAAGATCGAGTCCATCCAGATGGCGGAGGATCGCGAGCAGTTCAAGCACGTGGTCGCGCGCTGCGGTGCCGAAAGCGCGCGCTCCGTCATCTGCCACACGATGGACGAGTGCCTCGCGGCCGGCGACCTGCTCAGTTACCCCGTCGTCGTTCGCCCCTCGTTCACCATGGGCGGGCTCGGCTCGGGCTTCGCGTACACCCCCGACGACCTGCGCCGCATCGCGGGCGCGGGGCTCCACTACTCGCCGACGACGGAGGTGCTCCTTGAGGAGTCGCTCCTCGGGTGGAAGGAATACGAGCTCGAACTGATGCGGGATCGCCACGACAACGTCGTGGTCGTCTGCTCCATCGAGAACATCGATCCGATGGGAGTGCATACGGGCGACTCCGTCACGGTCGCGCCCGCCCTTACGCTGACCGATCGGGAGTACCAGCGGCTGAGGGACATCGGCATCGCCGTCCTCCGCGAGGTGGGCGTCGATACCGGAGGATGCAACATCCAGTTTGCCGTCCAGCCCTCGACGGGCCGTGTGATCGTCATCGAGATGAATCCCCGCGTCTCCCGCTCTTCCGCCCTGGCCTCCAAGGCGACGGGATTCCCCATCGCGAAAATCGCCGCGCGCCTCGCGATCGGCTACACGCTCGACGAGATCCCCAACGACATCACGGGCTCGACGCCCGCGAGCTTCGAGCCGACGCTCGACTACGTCGTCGTCAAGGTTCCGCGTTTCGCCTTCGAGAAGTTCCCGGCGGCGGATCCGGTCCTCACGACCACGATGAAGTCCGTGGGAGAAGCCATGAGCCTCGGGAGGAACTTCACGGAGGCGCTGGGCAAGGCCCTGCGCTCGATCGACAAGAAGGGCGTCAACTTCCACTGGCGCGGCGAGGTCCCATCCGGGTCGGTGCTCGACGACCTCATCGCCGCCACGGCGATCCCCACGGAATGGCGCCTGCTTCAGGTTCAGCAGGCCCTCAGGGCGGCGATCGGCGAACCTGGCGTCCTCGACCGGGTCTTCGACGCCACGCGGATCGACCCGTGGTTCCTCGATCAGATTCTGCTCATGAACGAGGTCGCCGCGGAGGTTGCGGCCTCGCCCGAGCTCGGCGCGACACTGCTGCGACGCGCCAAGTCCCACGGACTAGCCGACGTGCAGATTGCCGAGATCCGCGGCACGACCGAGGGTGAGGTCAGCGCGCTCCGGCACGCGCTCGGCGTGACTCCCGTCTACAAGACCGTCGACACGTGCGCGGCCGAGTTCGACGCGAGCACGCCGTATCACTACTCGACCTACGACTCGGAGAACGAGGTGCGCCCCCGCGAGCGCGAGGCGGTCATCATCCTCGGGTCCGGGCCCAACCGGATTGGCCAGGGTATCGAGTTCGACTACTCCTGCGTGCACGCCGCGATGGCGCTCAAGGACACCTACGAGACCATCATGATCAACTGCAACCCCGAGACGGTCTCGACCGACTACGACACGTCCGACCGCCTGTACTTCGAGCCCCTGACGTTCGAGGACGTGATGGCCGTCTTCGAGGCGGAGACGGCGGCGGGCCCCATCAAGGGCATGATTGTCCAGCTGGGCGGCCAGACCCCCTTGAGCCTCGCCCAGCGCCTGTCCGATGCTGGGGTGCCGATCCTCGGGACCTCACCCGAGGCGATCAACCTCGCGGAGGATCGGGGGGAGTTCGGGAAAGTTCTCGCGGCGGCGGGGCTTCCCGCCCCGGCCTTCGGCACCGCCTTCGGTATCGACGAGGCGATCGCCATCGCCGAACGCATCGGGTACCCCGTGCTGGTCCGGCCGTCGTACGTCCTCGGAGGCCGCGGCATGGAGATCGTCTTCGACCGCGCCCAGCTCGAGGACTACGGGGTCCGCTCCGTCGACGTCGGCGACCATGCGACGGATGCCCCGCTCCTGGTGGACCGGTTCCTGGACGACGCGATCGAGATCGACGTCGACGCGCTATTCGATGGGGTGGAAATGTTCCTCGGCGGCGTGATGGAACACATCGAGGAGGCGGGGATCCACTCGGGCGACTCCGCGTGCGTCCTGCCGCCGGTCACCCTTTCGCGCACCGAGATGGAACGCATCCGTCGGTCGACGGAGGCCCTCGCTCGCGGGATCGGCGTCCACGGGCTGATGAACGTCCAGTACGCGCTCGTGAGCGACGTCCTGTACGTCCTGGAGGCCAATCCGCGCGCGTCGCGAACCGTGCCGTTCGTCGCGAAGGCGACGGGGGTACCGCTGGCTCGGGCGGCCGCGCGCGTCATGGCGGGGGAGAGCATTGCCGAGTTGCGCGCAATGGGCGTCCTTCCCGCGACGGACGCCTCGCACCTCGACACCTCGAGCCCCGTGGCGGTGAAGGAGGCCGTGTTGCCCTTCAAGCGCTTCCGCACCGCGGAGGGCACCGTCGTTGACACGGTTCTTGGACCGGAGATGCGCTCGACGGGCGAGGTGATGGGCATCGACGTCAACTTCCCGACCGCGTTCGCGAAGTCGCAGTCCGCGGCGTTCGGCGGGCTGCCCACGGGAGGCACGGTCTTCATCTCCGTCGCCGACCGTGACAAGCGGGCGATGATCCTGCCCGTCGCGCGCCTCGCGCAACTCGGATTCGAGGTGCTCGCGACCGAGGGGACGGCCCAAGTCCTGGCGCGAAATGGCATCCCCGCGTCAGTGGTGCGAAAATACTCTCAGGGGCCCGGCCCCGACGGAGAGGGAACCATCGTCGATCTGATCGCCGCCGGCGGCGTCGACATGGTGGTCAACACCCCGTCGGGACAGGGCGCCCGAGCGGACGGATACGAGATCAGGGCGGCGACGACGGCGGGTGACAAGCCCATCGTCACCACCGTCCAGCAACTCGCCGCCGCCGTGCAAGGCATTGAGGCGGTCCGAGCGGGCCCGTTCAGCGTGACGAGCCTGCAGGACTATCACACTCAGGCGCAGCACCTGGGGGACCAGCACCTTCAGGACGACTGATAGAGGAGACGAACATGGCGTTTGGGGCGCAACTGGCCGCAACGATGGACAAGTTCGGCCCACTGTCCGTGGGCATCGACCCGAGTCCCCAGATGCTGGCTCACTGGGGGTTGCCGGACACGGCGGAGGGACTCCTGACGTTCGGTCAGGCGGTCGTCGAGGCCTCCGAGCGCTCGGTGGCCGCGGTCAAGATCCAGATTGCCTTCTTCGAGCGCCACGGCTCCCGCGGCATCGCTGCGCTCGAACAGGTGCTGGCCTTGGCGCGGCACCACAGCCTCCTCACGATCATGGACGCGAAGCGCGGCGACATCGACTCCACCATGGCGGGGTACGCGGACGCGTACCTCCGTCCCGACTCGCCCCTTGAGGTCGACGCCATGACGCTCTCGCCGTACCTGGGATTCGAATCCCTCGCGCCGGCGCTGGATATCGCGGCGGAGCACGGCAAGGGCGTCTTCGTGCTCGCGCTCACCTCCAACCCCGAGGGCGCGAGCGTTCAGCACTCCCGGAACGAGGACGGGGTGGCCGTCGCGGCCATGATCGCCGCCGCGGCCGCGGAGCGCAACCGGGGCGAGAGTCCCATGGGAAGCGTGGGCCTCGTCGTCGGCGCGACCGTCGGCGACGCGATCCGCTTGCTGGACGTGCCCCTGAGTTCGCTGAATGGCCCCATCCTCGCCCCGGGCGTCGGAGCCCAGGGGGCGGGGCCGGAGCAGCTCGCGCAGGTGTTCCACGGCGTGACGCGCAACGTCCTGTCCCACCAGAGCCGCGCGGTGCTGATGGCGGGGCCGTTCGTCGAGAAGATGCGGGGCGCGATCCAGGCGGCCGCTGGCGCGGCCCAGTTCGCGCTGAGGGGCGACGAGTAGGCGAATGGGTACCGCGCCGAACCTCTCGAGCGACGAGCGTGCGGCGGCGCTGAGGAAGGCGACCGCCGTGCGGATGGCTCGGCGCAAGTTCAAGGACGCCGTTGCGGCGGGCGCCTTCACGCTCGCGGGCGCCATCGCTGCGGCCAAGGCGGACGAGGGCCTCACCGGAATCCGTGTCCGCGACCTGCTCCAGTGCCTTCCCGGAGTCGGGCCCAAGCGCGCCTCGGCGACGATGGAGGCGGCGGGCATCGCGGCCTCCCGGCGTATCAGGGGCCTGGGGCAGCACCAGGTCGACGCGCTCGTTTCGTTGGATCGCTCGTGACGCAGCTTCTGGTGCTTGCGGGTCCGACGGCGGTCGGTAAGGGAACGATCGTCCGTCGCCTCGTGGAGCGCTACGGCGACGTCTGGGTGTCCGTCTCGGTGACGACGCGGGAGCCCCGTCCGGGCGAACGCGACGGCGTTGACTACTTCTTCGTGTCCGATACGCGGTTCGATCACATGATCGCGGCGGGCGAATTGCTGGAGTGGGCCGTGGTTCATGGCGAGCACCGCTACGGAACCCCGCGGGCCGCGGTCCTCCGCCACATCGCCGCGGGAATCCCCTGCCTCCTCGAGATCGACCTCGCCGGGGCGCGTCAGGTGCGAGAAGCCATGCCGAACGCGACGTTCGTGTTCGTCGAGCCGCCGTCGTGGGAGGAACTGGTGCGGCGGTTGGAGCTCCGCGGGACCGAGGACGAGGACAACCGCACGAGGCGCCTCGCCACCGCCCGCGCGGAGTTGGCCGCGGTGGACGAATTCGAGCACGTCGTCGTCAACGACGACCTCGACGCTGCCGTGGACGCGGTGCACGCCTTGCTGGTCGAGGAACGGTAGACTTACCTGCGCCGCCGGGCACCTCGTCCGGTCAGAATGGGAGTGGACGTGGCCGGAACGATCGCGAGCCCCGAGGGCATCACCTACCCCCCGATCGATGAGCTCCTCGCGAAGGTGGACTCCAAGTACGCCCTCGTGGTCTACAGCTCGAAGCGCGCGCGCCAGATCAACGCCTACTACGAGGCGCTCGGCGAAGGCCACTTCGAGAACGTCGGACCTCTCGTGGAGGCGGACACGACCGACAAGCCTCTGTCCGTCGCCCTCCGCGAAATCAACCAAGGCGACCTGCTCGAGCTGACCAAGCTCCCCGAGTAGCCATGCGCGTCCTCCTGGGCGTGACGGGTGGGATCGCGGCATACAAGGTTGCCGTTGTCCTTCGACGCTTGGTGGAGGACGGCCACAGCGTGCGGGTTGTCCCCACGCGTTCCTCTCTCCACTTTGTCGGCCGCGCCACGTGGGAGGCCCTGTCGGGCGGGCCCGCGACGAGCGACGCCTTCTCCAACGTTTACGGGGTCGAACACGTCCGCCTTGGGCAATCGGCGGACCTCGTTCTCGTGGCGCCGGCGACCGCCGACTTCCTCGCTCAGATCGCACACGGCGAGGCGCGCGAACTGCTGGGCAATGTCATCCTCGCGACCCACGCGCCCATCGTGCTGGCCCCCGCAATGCACACGGAGATGTGGCTGAACCCGGCGACCCAGGCCAACGTGGCCACCCTCAAGGCCCGCGGCGTGCACGTCATCGAGCCCGCCGTGGGCCGCCTGACCGGTCCCGACAGCGGGCCGGGGCGACTTCCCGAGCCCGAGGAGATCGTCGCCGCGGCGTACGCGGTCGCGGCAGGGGAGGGGCTACCCCTGAGCGCGGGCGCCTCCGCGCCGTGGGGCGACCTAGCGGGGCTGAAGGTCGCGATCAGCGCCGGTGGAACGCGCGAGCCCCTCGACCCCGTGCGCTTCCTCGGCAACCGCTCGACCGGGCACCAGGGACTCGCTCTCGCCCAGGCCGCCGCGGAGCGCGGCGCCGCCGTCACCCTCGTCGCCGCGAACGTCGCCCTTCCATCGGGGCAGGGCATCGCGAGGATCGATGTGGAGACCTGCGAGGAGCTTGCCCGAGAGGTTCGCACGGCCGCCGCGAGCGCGGACGTGGTCATCATGGCGGCCGCGGTCGCGGACTTCCGCCCGGCGCACGTCTCCCCGACGAAGATCAAGAGACGAGACGCGGCGGTCATGATCGAACTCGTCCCGAACGAGGACATCCTGGCCGGCCTCGTCGCGTCGCGCCCCGAGGGCCAGACGGTCGTCGGGTTCGCCGCGGAGACCGGGGACGATGCGGGAAGCGTCGCGGAGCACGGTGCCGCCAAGGCGAGGCGCAAGGGCGCGGACCTGCTTGCGGTGAACGCCGTGGGCGGAGGGCGAGGCTTCGGCGACGTCCCCAACGCCGTGACGATCCTCGACGCCGAGGGGGAGGTCGTCGCGAAGGCTTCGGGGAGCAAGTTGGCGGTTGCGCACGCCATCCTCGACGAAGTCGCGGCGCGCAGGGCGCGCCACTAGGGCGTCGGCGGGCGGGGCTAGGCTGGGCGCGTGACGACCCTCCGCCTCTTCAGTTCCGAGTCCGTGACCGAAGGCCACCCCGACAAGATCTGCGACCAGGTCGCGGATGCCATCCTCGACGGGCTCCTCCAACAGGACCCCATGTCCCGCGTCGCGATCGAGACCATGGTCACCACGGGCCTCGTCCACGTCGCGGGGGAGGTCACCACGGAGGCATACGTGGAGATCCCGCAGATCGTCCGTGAGGTCGTGACGGGCATCGGCTACACCTCGTCGGCCTTTGGCTTCGACGGCGACTCGTGTGGCGTATCCGTCTCGATCGGGTCTCAGTCGCCCGACATCGCCCTCGGCGTCGATTGTGCTACCGATGGCATTACTGGCGACGGGCGCTACGAGGACGCGCCCGTTCTGGCCGAGAACCTTGGCGCGGGCGACCAGGGCCTCATGTTCGGCTACGCGTGCCGCGACACCCCGACGCTGATGCCGGTTCCCATCGCTTTGGCGCACGACCTGACGCGCCGCCTCGCCGAGGTTCGCCGCTCCGGGGCGGTCGAGGGGCTGCGGCCCGACGGCAAGGCCCAGGTGACCATCGGGTATGACGGGGATCGGCCGGTGACGGTGGAAACCGTCGTGGTGTCGACCCAGCACGGCGCGGGCATGGACATGGCGGCGCTGCGCGCCGCCGTGGAGGCCGAGGTGGTGGCCCCGGTCCTCGCCCGATACGAGCTCGACTCGACGCACCACCGGTCGCTCATCAACCCCACGGGGCGCTTCGAGCAGGGAGGGCCCAAGGCCGACGCGGGCGTGACGGGAAGGAAGATCATCGTCGACACCTACGGGGGAATGGCCCGCCACGGCGGAGGGGCGTTCTCCGGCAAGGATCCGTCCAAGGTTGACCGTTCGGCCTCGTACGCGATGCGGTGGGTGGCCAAGAACGTCGTCGCGGCCGGGCTCGCCGACCGGTGCGAGGTGCAGGTGGCGTACGCCATCGGCACCGCGAGGCCCGTGAGCCTCTACGTCGAGACCTTCGGCACGGCGAAGGTGGCGCAGGAGCGAATCGCCGAGGCGATTCGGGACGTCTTCGACCTGCGGCCCGGCGCGATCATCCGGGACCTCGACCTTCGCCGGCCGATCTACCGCGCGACCGCGACGTACGGCCACTTCGGACGGGAACTGCCCGACTTCACGTGGGAGCGGACCGATCGCACCGCGGCCCTCCTGGAGGCAGCCGGGGCATGACGGGCACGCCCGCCATCGCGCGCGTGTGCGTCGACAGCCCCCTGCCGCACCTCGATCGGCTGTTCGACTATGCGATTCCGTCGCCGCTCGCGCCGGTCGTTGCGGTGGGCTGTCGCGTTCGGGTCCGTTTCGCGGGGCGGCTCGCGCACGGGGTCGTGTGCGAGATCGGCGCCACGTCCGACTTCGACGGGGCGCTCACGCCGATCCGCACGAGCGCGTCCATCCCGTCGTACACCGAAGAGGGCCTCTCGCTCGCCCGTGCTGTCGCCGACCGCTATGGCGGTAATCTCTGGGACGTCCTTCGCCTGATGGCGCCGCCGCGCGTCGCGTCGGTGGAGAAGCGCGAGCCCCGCGCGGCCGAACCAGAAGGGGATCCCGCGCTAACCCGCGCGCGGGAGACGCTCGGCGCCCGCCGGGGGGATGCCGCCGTTCCCATCGTCGCCGAAGCCAACGTTTCCGCATCCATCGTCACGGGCGGGCGCCTGGTGTGGGAGGCGCTTCCGTGGCGGGGGAGCGCGGAGGGTTCCGCGCTCGGGCCGATCCCCGCGCGCGCGATCCTCGCGACCGTCATTGAGGGGTGCACCCACGGCTCCTCCATGGTCATCGTCCCCGACGCCCGCGCCGTCGATGCCTTCGTCGCGGCCGCGAGGGACGTCGGCCTGTCCCGCTGGACCGCCCGATCGGGTGGCCAGATCGCCGTCATTCACTCCGACGATCCCGCCGCACAGCGGTATGGGGCCTACCTCGCGGCGATGCGAGGCGAGGCCAGGCTCGTGCTGGGAACCCGCCCGGCCGTCTTCGCTCCGGTTCCGCACCTCGCCGCCCTCGCGATCTGGGATGACGGCAATTCGTCGTACCGAGAGCAGCACGCCCCCTATCCGAACCTCCTAGCCGTAGCGGCGATGCGCGCGGAGCGGGAGGGTGCGGGACTCCTCATCGGGGGATTCTCCCAGTCCGTCGCCGCCAGGGCGCTCGTGGAACACGGTTGGGCCGAGGCCGCGCCCGCCGCGCGCGAGGTGGTTCGGGACGCCGTTGCCGCGATCGCGGTGCTCGGTACCGAGGAGCGGGATCGCGAGGGCGGGAGCGGGTGGCACTGGATGCCGGGCCGCGCATGGGCCGCGGCGCGGGCGGCGCTCGGAATCGGACCCGTCCTTGTGCTCGTCCCGCGGTCCGGCTATGTCCGAGGGGTCGCGTGCGCGTCGTGTCGCGAGTGGGCGTCGTGTCGCGAGTGCGGTGGCCCCCTGGCCCTCGCTTCCCTCGGGGCAGAACCGACGTGCATCGAGTGCGGCCTCACCCATCGGGATTGGCACTGTCAGGAGTGCGGCGATGCGCGCCTGGCGCACGTCAGGCAGGGGATTGAGCGGATCGCGGAGCAACTGCGGTCCATGGAACCCGGCGCGGAGGTCACCGTGTCGTCGTCGGGCACGGGAATCGTCCTCGACGGCGAGGTGGCCGGGGGATTCGTCGTCGCGACGCCGGGCGCGATCCCCGCCGTCCGCGACGGCTATGCCTATGCCGTCGTCGTGGACGCCGGCGCACTCGTCAGCCCCGGCCTCGACGGCGAGGAGGATGCGCTTCGGCACATCCTTGCGGCCGTTGCGCACGTTCGGGGGCGCCGTGAGGGAGGCGCGGTCACCGTCGTCGGCTCGCTTCCCGACGCCGTGACCCGGTGTCTCGCGACATGGACGCCGGCCAACTGGGCGGCCGACTCCTACGCGGAGCGCGCCGAACTGGGCCTGCCCCCCGCGAGAAGGCTCGTCGAGATTGAGGGCTCGTCGTCCGCGCTAGGGGCGGCGCTACCCCTCGTCCTGGGGCGCGCGGCGGCGGCCCCTGAGTCGGAGGTGCGAGAGGCCTCGGCGACCGGCGGCTCGCGCGCATACCTGGTGTCGCGGCGCGCGACTCAGCCGATCGTCGACGCGCTCCGCGCTCTGCAAGTCGAGCGGTCGCGCGCGGGTCACCCGGACCTGCGCATCCACGTGGACGGACCCCTGGAGCCCGCAGGCTAGGACTCGCTTCGCCCGTACGATGGACGCATGCGCGTCCTGGTCGTCGGTACCCCCCAGATCGCGGTGCCCACGTTGGACGCCCTCGTCGCCTCCGATCACGAGGTTGTGGCGGTCGTGACGCGCCCCGACGCGGCGGGCAGGCGAGGATCGGAGCTCCATCCCAGCCCACTCAAGGTGCGTGCGCTCGAACTCGCCCTTCCCGTCCTCGCCCCCGAGCGGGCGTCCGATCCAGCCTTCGTGGCCGAGATTGCGGCCCTCGGATGCGACGCGGCCGCCGTCGTTGCGTACGGGCAGATCCTTCGCCCCCCACTCCTCGGCGCGGTGCGGCGGGCCTGGGTGAACCTTCACTTCTCCGTGCTCCCCGCGTGGCGCGGGGCGGCACCCGTCCAGCGGGCGATCATGGCGGGCGACGACGTGACGGGCGCGTCCACGTTCGTCATCGAGGAGGGTCTCGACACCGGTCCCGTGATCGGCATGGTGACGGAGACGATCCGGCCGACGGACACCGCGGGCGACCTGCTCGACCGGCTCGCGGCCGTCGGCGCCCCCCTCATGGTCCGGTCGCTTGACGCCCTCGAAGATGGCTCCGCGTCGCCGATTGCCCAGGGGGATGACGACGTCAGCTACGCCAACAAACTCACACGCGAGGACGCGCGGGTCCGGTGGGAACTCGCCTCACACGTCGTCGATCGCCAGGTTCGCGGATGCACCCCCGCGCCCGGGGCATGGACGACCCTCCCCGACGGCACGATCGCGAAGATCGGGCCGCTGACGCCGCGTGAGGACCTGCCCGGGGGCGCCCCAGGGACGGTCAAGGAGGCGTCGGGCGCCATCCTGGCGAACTCGGGTTCCGCGCCTCTCGAAATGTCGTGGATCGCGCCGTCGGGCCGTCGGCCCATGCCCGCCGCCGACTGGTGGCGGGGTGCGCGCCTGACCGAGGGTGCGCAACTGGGCGAGGCGTGATGCGGCCGGGGCTGGCCGCACGGCTGGCGGCGTATCGGTGTCTCGAGGCGGTCGATGTGGAGAGCGCCTTCGCGAACCTGGCGATGCCCGCGATCCTCGGGGAATCCGGACTCGTCGGGAGGGAGGCGGGATTCGCGACCGAACTCGCGTACGGCACCATCCGGCTTCAGGGCCTCTACGACGCGATCATCGGCGCGGCATCGGGACGCGATCCCGCGCGCCTGGAGGGGCCGGTGCGGCGGGTGCTGCGCCTCGGCGCCCATCAGGTCCTGTCGATGCGCGTCCCCGCGCACGCGGCCGTGTCCGAGACGGTCGCGCTGATGCGAGAGATCGGCAAGCCTGGCGTCGCCGGCCTCGCGAATGCCGTGGCCCGCAGGATGAGCGAGGCGGCGCTTGACGAGTGGCGCGATCGGGTGGCGCCGGGGGATTCGGACGCCGCGCTCGCCATCCGGCACTCCCATCCGACCTGGATCGTGGCGAGGCTTCGGCAGGCGCTCAAGGCGGACGGGCGCGCGGGCGAGTTGAGCTCGCTGCTGGCCGCGCACAACGAGCCCGCCTCGGTCACGCTTGCGGCCCGGCCGGGGCTGGTTTCGCGAGGCGAGCTTCTCGCGGCGATTCGTGGCGGAGAGCCCACGATCCTCTCGCCGATCGGCGTGATCATGCCCGGGGGCGATCCCGGCGGCGTCGCGGCGGTGCGGGATGGGCGCGCGGGGGTGCAGGACGAGGGCAGCCAGGTCGTCGCCCTCGCGGCCTGCGAGGCGCCGACGCTCACCGGGGTGCCCGCGGAATCGTGGCACGACATGTGTGCGGGACCGGGAGGCAAGGCCGCGATCCTCGCCTGCGTGGCGGCGCAGCGGGGGGCGTCGCTCGACGCGACCGAGCTCCACGCCCACCGCTCCGCGCTGGTCGAGCAGGCGCTACGCGCGGTCCCCGCCGGAACGGTCACGCTCCGGACGGCGGACGCGCGGGTCGTCAACCGTACCTACGATCGAGTCCTCCTCGACGCCCCATGCACCGGGCTGGGGGCACTCCGGCGGCGGCCCGAGGCACGCTGGAGGCGAACGGAGACCGACCTGACCGATCTGGTCCATCTCCAGGGGGAACTCCTCGCGGCCGGGCTCCGGAGCCTGAAACCCGGTGGGGTCCTCGCCTACGTGAC
This sequence comes from uncultured Actinomycetota bacterium, assembly GCA_963830335.1. GTDB lineage: Bacteria > Actinomycetota > Actinomycetes > Actinomycetales > Demequinaceae > JAFGBM01. Next base: position 1,053,617 of record CAWHLX010000001.1, on the reverse strand, counting down.
GTGTTCTCCGGTGGTGGCCGAGACGAGGGGCGCCGTCGATCGGGCCCTCGCGGGGGCGGGAGACGGGTTCGAGGTGCTCGACGCCAGGGAGGCCGTCGCCGCGGCAACCGGGACATTACCGGGGCAGTGGGGGAGCGGTCCCCATGTCCAACTGTGGACTCATGAACACGGCACGGATTCCATGTTCCTCGCGCTGGTGAGGTCACCGAGGAAGCCCGCCCGGGGGCAGTAGGGTCTAGGCATGGGAATCCAGATCGCGCCGAGCATCCTCGCGGCGGACTTCGCCAACCTTGAGAGCGAGATCGCGTCCGTATCGGACGCCGATTGGCTTCACGTCGACGTGATGGATGCCCACTTCGTCCCCAACATGACGGTGGGCCTTCCGGTGTTCGAGCGGGTCGTCCAGGTGTCGCCGCTGCCCGTTGACGCCCACCTCATGATCGACGACCCCGAGATGTGGGCGCCGCGGTACGCCGAGGCGGGCGCCAGTTCGGTGACCTTCCACATGGAGGCCGCCGCCGCCCCGGTTCGCATCGCGCGTGACCTCAGGAAACTGGGTGTGCGCGCGGGGATAGCCATCAAGCCCGGCACGCCGGTGGAACCGCTCTTCGACTACCTGTCCGAATTCGACATGATCTTGATCATGACGGTTGAGCCGGGGTTCGGTGGCCAGGCACTGATAGAGTCCACGCTTCCGAAGTTCCGGGCGCTGCGTGCCGCGGCGACCGCGGCGGGGTCCAAGGTATGGATTCAGGCCGACGGCGGGCTCTCGCGGGAGACGATCGCGCGCGTGGTCGACGCGGGCGCGGACATGCTCGTCATGGGTTCGGCTGTCTATGGGGCGGAGAACAGGGGCGCCGAGATCGCCGCCCTCAGGGCGCTGTCAGCGGGGGGCCACCACGGCTAGCACGGCCGGGACGTCCGGCGCGGCGTCCGTGAACCCGGCGAGCCTCACGCCCCAGGCCGCGATGGCCAGGGCGGTCGAGCTCTCCCTGCAGGGCCCGGAGTACGGGCCGAACCCCCGAGTCGGTTGCGTCATCGTCGATCCCCGCGGCGCGCTGGTCGGAGAGGGCTTCCATCGGGGGGCGGGGAGTCCGCACGCGGAGGTCGAGGCCATCGCGGATGCGGCGAATCGCAGGAACTCGACGAAGGGCGCGACCGCCTACGTGACCCTCGAGCCGTGCCGTCATGTCGGACGGACCGGGCCGTGCGTCGACGCCCTCACCGAGGCGGGAGTCGCGCGCGTCGTCTACGCCGTGCCCGATCCGGGGGAGGCGTCCGGCGGGGGCGCGGACGTACTCAGGGCGCGCGGTGTCGAGGCGATCCTTGAACCCACACCCGCCGCCGAGGAACTCAACGCACGCTTCCTCCACGCGCTGACGGCGGGTCGCCCGTACGTCATCCTCAAGTTCGCGTGCACGCTGGACGGCCGCACGGCCGCGGCGGACGGTACGAGCTTCTGGATCACCGGCGAGGAGGCCAGGGATCACGCGCACCTGGAGCGGGGCAGGGTGGACGCGATCATCGTTGGGACGGGAACGGTGGTGACGGACGACCCCGAGCTTTCCGCGAGGCCCGGCGGGGTCGAGGGGGGGCACCAGCCCCTTCGCGTCGTGATGGGCACGCGCGAGACGTCGGGACGGAAGATCTGGCGCGATGACAACGCGATGCAGTGCTGGACCCACGACCCGCGGGAGGTGCTCGAAGCGCTCCAGGAGCGGGAGGTTCGCTCGGTGATCGTTGAGGGTGGCGCGACCATAAGTTCCGCCTTCCTGCGCTCGGGGCTGGTGGACGAGGTGCACGCGTACCTGGCGCCGGTCCTCCTCGGCGCGGGACGCGGGGTCGTCACGGGACTCGGAATTCGGAGCATCGGAGAGGCGTTGCGATTGGACGAGGTGCGAACGGTCTCGCTCGGCCCCGATACCCTGGTGACGGGACGACTGCAACCGAGAGGATAGGCCCATGTTCACCGGCATCGTGGAATCCATCGGGACGATCACGTCCGTGGACGAGTCCGGGGCGCAGGCCAAGATCACGATCTCTTCGCCCGGCTTCGGTGACGATCTGCAGCACGGCGAGTCCGTCGCCGTCAGCGGAGTGTGTCTGACGGTCGCGCAGCACGCAGACGGCTCATGGGTGGCGGACGTCATGCGCGTCACCCGCGAGACCACCACCCTGGGCGAGGCCGTCTCCGGCCAACGTGTCAACCTCGAGCGGGCCCTTCGTGCGGACGGCCGCATGGGCGGTCACATCGTCCAGGGCCACGTCGACGGCGTCGCGACGCTCGTTCGCCGCGATAGCGTGGCGGAGTGGGACGACCTCGTCTTCACCGTGCCAGACGAGATCGCGCGCTACGTCGTGACGAAGGGCTCGATCTGCCTCGACGGCGTTTCGCTCACCGTCGCTGCGCTCGACGGAAACGACGTGACGGTATCGCTCATCCCGACGACCCTTACCGACACCACCCTCGGCGCCCTCTCGGTGGGGGACCGCGTCAACGTCGAGGTCGACGTGCTCGCCAAGTACATCGAGCGGTTCGTCGGCGGCACGGCGTGAATGAACATCGAGTGAGTAGGGATCGCGCGAGCAAGGAGCGCTCAATCAAGGATTCGCTCGCGCTCGTTGACGCCGCGCTTGAGGACCTTCGGCTCGGCAAACCCGTGTTGGTCGCCGATTCCCGGTATCGGGAGAACGAGGCGGACTTCTTCCTCTCCGCACAGACGACGACGGTCGAGTGGGTGGCGTGGGCGATCCGGCACTCGAGTGGTTACCTCTGCGCGCCCATGCCTGCCGAGCGTGCCGACGCGCTCTCCCTGCCTCTCATGGTGCCCCTCAGCCAGGATCCCCGCCGGACGGCTTACACCGTGTCGGTGGATGCCGCCTCGGGTGTCACGACGGGAATCTCCGCGGCCGACAGGCACCGAACGCTCAAGGTGCTCGCCAATCCGAACGCGGCCGCCGACGACGTCATCAGGCCCGGGCATGTTTTGCCCCTTCGCGCTGTTCCAGGTGGTGTCCTGCACCGACCCGGCCATACGGAAGCCTGCGTCGACCTCTGCCGCCTCGCGGGCCTCGAACCCGTCGGGGCGCTTGCGGAATTGGTCAACGACGACGGCACCATGATGCGCCTGGCCGAGGCGGGATCACTCGCCGACCAGGAAGGGCTCGTTCTCTTGACCATCGCCGACATCATCAAGTACCGCCGCCACCACGGGGACCTGCCCCAGGAGACGTACGTTCAGCCGCACCGCGTGACCTTCAGCGGCGAGGCGCAGCTTCCGACCAAGCACGGCGACGTCACGATTCGCGGCTACCGTGACGAGCGCACGGGCGACGAACTCGTCGCGCTCATCGTGCCCACGCGCCCCGGTGTTGTCCCGATGGTTCGCGTGCACTCCGAGTGCCTCACGGGTGACGCCTTCGGCTCCCTTCGATGCGACTGCGGCCCCCAGCTCGATTCCGCGATCGAGGCGGTGGTGCGCGAGGGTGGAGCCCTCATCTACATGACGGGGCACGAGGGTCGCGGCATCGGGATCATCAACAAGATCCAGGCCTACGGCCTTCAGGATCAGGGCTTCGACACCGTCGACGCCAACTCCGAGCTTGGCCTTCCGGTCGACCGGCGCGAGTACGGCGGTGCGGCCGCCATCCTGCACGACCTGGGCCTGACCTCGATCCGCCTCCTCACGAACAACCCGGCGAAGGTCGAGGGACTTCGCGCGAGCGGGATCGAGGTCGTCGAGCGCGTGCCCCACCACGTGGGAGGAAACCCCCACAACGAGCGTTACCGCCAGACTAAGGTGGACCGCATGGGCCACATCGAGGATGCCGACGAGTGAGCGGAGCCGGGGCGCCCGGCCTCGCCCTTGACGGCACCGCCGGCGACGGCACCGCCGCCGCCGGCGCGGGCATGGTGGTGGAGATCGTCGCCGCGTCGTGGCACGCCGAGGTCATGGATGGCCTGGTCGCCGGTGCGATCGGCGCGTGCGAGGCGGCAGGGGCGTCATATCGAATCATCCGCGTCCCGGGGTGCTTCGAGATCCCGGTCGTCGCGCAGGCGCTCGCGGTGAGAGGGGCCGTCGCCATCGTTGGGCTCGGCGTCGTCATTAGGGGCGACACCCCCCACTTCGAGTATGTGTGCGACGCCGTCACGGGCGGGCTGACCGAGGTCGCCAGGGTCAACGAGGTCGCGGTGGGCTTCGGGATTCTCACGTGCGACGACGAGGCGCAGGCAATCGCGAGGGCGGGGCTACCGGGATCGAAGGAAAGCAAGGGTGCCGAGGCCGCAGGGGCCGCCATCGCGACCGCACGGATTCTCGAGAACCTTCCCGCTTCGCTCCGGATGGGGACCGACCTCCCGTAGGCTAATCGTCGTGAAGAGTTTCGACGACTTGTTTCAGGAACTATCGCGTCGCGCCATCGAGCGGCCGGCGGGTTCGCGCACCGTTGAGCTTCTCGATGCCGGCGTCCACGCGATCGGCAAGAAGTTGGTGGAGGAGGCGGCCGAGGCCTGGATGGCCGCGGAATTCCAGTCGGACGCGGAGACCGCGGAAGAGATCTCGCAGCTTCTCTATCACGCCCAGGTCATGATGATCGCCAAGGGAATCTCGCTCGACGACGTCGGGCGCTATCTGTGAGGAATGACGTGCTGAGAATCGCCGTACCCAACAAGGGAGAACTCTCCGAGCCCGCGATCGCGCTCCTGAGCGAGGCGGGATATCGACAGCGCCGTGATTCCCGGGACCTGATCCTGGTGGATCAGCGCAACGACGTGGAGTTCTTCTACCTTCGGCCCCGCGACGTGGCCGTGTACGTGGGACTCGGGACGGTCGACGCGGGTATCACCGGTCGCGACCTTCTGCTCGATTCCGGTGCCGAGGCGGTCGAGCACCTTGAGCTGGGCTTCGGTGGCTCGACCTTTCGCTACGCGGCGGCGCGGGACACGATCACCTCGATCGAGCAGGTCGCGGGCCGCCGTGTTGCGACGTCCTACCCGCGCCTCGTGGGTAACCACCTCGCCTCGTTCGGGATCACGGCGGACGTCGTTCGGCTCGACGGTGCGGTGGAGTCGTCCGTTCGGCTCGGGGTCGCGGACGTCGTCGCAGACGTCGTCTCGACAGGCGGAACGCTCCGCGCGGCCGGCCTCGAGATCTTCGGCGACCCGATCCTCAAATCGGAGGCGATCCTGATTCGTCGCCCCGACACGCCGGAGTCGGCGGTCGCCACGCTGACGGGCCGCCTGCGCGGCGTACTCATGGCGCGCCAGTACGTGCTGGTGGACTACGACGTTCCGGCGGCGGCGCTCGAGGCCGCGATCGCGATCACGCCGGGATACGAGGCGCCCACGGTGACCGCGCTTCACGATTCGGACTGGTCGGCCGTGCGCGCGCTCGTTCCCCGCGGCGAAATGAACCACGTCATGGACGAGCTGTACGCCGCAGGAGCCCGCGCGATCCTCGTGACCGAACTGCTCGCCTGTAGGGTGTAGTGCCCGCGTCGGATGCCGCCGAGCGGCTCCTCAACCTCATCATCGCGCTGAGCCACGCCCGCGGAAGGATGACGAGGGCGGAGATCCGCGCGACCGTCTCGGGGTACGACCCCGAGCGCGGGGGCGACACGGCGGAACGGGCGCGCAGGCGCACCTCGGCGTTCGAGCGCATGTTCGAGCGCGACAAGGAGGATCTCCGTCGCATTGGCATTCCCCTGAGGACGGTCGTCGACGCGACCCACGGCGACGACATCGGCTACGTGATCGACGCGGGCGAGGCCTCGATGCCCCCCATCGATATGACCCCCGTGGAGCGCGCCATCCTCGCCGTCGCCGCCGAGTACTGGCAGAACGCGGCACTCGGGACGGACGCGCGGCGGGCGTTCGTGAAGGTCTCATCGTCGATGTCTCGGGCGGAGGAGGTTCCTCTCCACCTGGCCGCCCGATCGACCGAGGGGTCCGACGCCGCTCCCGCGCTCGCCCAGGCGATCGCGGACGGGCAGGTGGTGGTGTTCACGTACACGTCCGCGGCCTCGGGTCGAGCCGAGCGGACGGTCGAGCCGTGGCGCCTCGTGGTTCGGGGCGGGCGCCTCTACGTCATCGGTCGCGACCGCGATAGGGGCGAGGCGAGGACGTATCGGCTGAGCCGGATCGAGGGGGCGATACGGCCGATAGGGGAGCGGGGCGCGTTTGAGCCACCGGACGAGGTCGAGGTACTCGCGCTTGAGGAGGAGGTTCCGACGCTGGTCGCCCGCATCGGCCTCCGCGCGGAGTCGGGCCACGCGCTGAGGCGCCGTGCCTCGTTCGTCTCGACGGCGGGGGAGTGGGACGTCTTCGACGTGCCGTTCAGCGACACCGAGGCGCTGCGCGACGAGATTCTCTCGCTTGCGGGTGCCGCCAGGGTACTCGAGCCCGAGGATCTCGCGAGCGCCGTCCGGGCCCACGCCCAGGCCGCGCTTGCTGTCGCGGGCCCTGGAGGGGGCGGCCGTGGCTGAGATGGCCGTACCGCGCCTGACGCGCCTGCTCGGCATCGTCACCCACCTCGAGGAGAACGGCGAGGCGACCTTCGACGAACTTGCTCGGCATTTCGGCGTCGGCGCGGAGACGATCAGGCGCGACATCGACACCCTGTGGTGCGCGGGCCTGCCCGGCTACGGGATGACCGATCTGTTGGATTTCGACGGCTTCGCCTACGACGAGGGGATCGCGCGGCTCACGAACTCCCAGGGCGTGCGCCAGGTGCGACTCGCGCCTGCCGAGGCGATGGCCCTGATGGGAGCCCTCGCCGCGATGATCGCGTCGGGAACGGCACCCGAGGCCGCGACGGGGGCCCTCGCGGCCCTCAGCGCGGCCGTGACGGACGCGAACCCGGTGACGGTCATTCGGGCCGCAACCGTGAATCCGGGCGTCGTAGAGGCGCTCAGGGCCGGGATCGAACGAAAGCTTGCGGTGGCCGTCACCTACGTCGACGCCCAGGACCGCAGAACGTCGCGCGTGATCGAGCCCCACCGACTCGTCACCGTGGACGGCCTGGGCTACGTCGAGTGCTACTGCAGAAGGGCGGGCGACTACCGCACCCTGCGCCTCGACCGGATCGAGGTGGTGGGAGGAACCGACGACCCCGCGACCGCCCTCCCGCGGGCGGCGAGCGGGTTCACGCTCGAGCCCGCGTACTCGGCGACCGTGCGCGTTGCGCGGGCGGGCAGGTGGGCCTTCGAGGACCTTCCCGGCGCGGTGCTGACGGTCGAGGGGGACGACGTGGTGGCAACGTTCGGCGTCGCGAATCCCGACGTTGTCGTCGCCCGACTCCTGGCGGTCGCTCCCTCGTTGGTCTCCGTCGAGCCGGGCAGCCTTCGGGAGCGCCTCGGTGAGACGGCGAGGGCGGTTCTCGCCGCTGGGTGAGCCCGGCGGCGGTGGGTAGACTCGGGCACGAGCAATAGGAGAGGGATACATGGGCGGCTTGCGCGGGTGGGAATGGATCGTGCTTGGGGTTCTGGTCGTGGGCATCTTCGGCCTGCCCAAGCTCCCCAGCGTGGCCAAGAGTGTCGGTCAGTCGCTCCGCATCCTCCGCGATGAGGCGAAGGGCGTCACCGACGACGGCGACGGCGGCGCCGACGGGAAGTCGGGCGACGACAAGGCGCGTGGCAAGGCGTAATCCGAAGGCTCGCATGCCGCTGGGCGAGCATCTTGCCGAAGCGCGCAGGCGCATTCTCCTCTCGGCGGCCGGCGTCCTCGTCGGTGCCGTCGGAGGCTGGTTTCTCTTCGACCCCGCGTTCCGCCGGCTGCAGCAGCCGATCCTCGACGTTGCCGCAAAGCGCGATGCCGCGGTCTCCGTGAACTTCGCGGGCGTCGCGACGGCGCTCGACCTTCGGCTACAGGTCGCGATCTTCCTGGGGATCCTCGTTTCTGCGCCGTGGTGGCTGTACCAGCTTTGGGCGTTCGTGGCCCCGGGGCTGAAGAGGCGCGAGAAGCGGTACACCCTCGCGTTCCTCGGCGCCGCGATACCTCTGTTTGCGGCGGGAATCGTGGTTGGCTTGTACCTGCTTCCCCGCGCCGTCGAGTTGCTGACTACCTTCGTGCCCACCCATGCGACCAACCTCATCGACGCCGAGCAGTACCTGACCTTTGCGATGCACATGCTCGTGGCGTTCGCGCTCGGTTTCGTCTTTCCCGTCGTGATGGTGGGCCTCAGTTGGCTCGGGATCGTCTCGCCGCGAGTGTGGCTCAAGGGCTGGCGCTGGGCGGTGCTCATCATTTTCCTGTTTGCGGCAATCGCCACCCCGACGTCGGACGCATTGTCGATGCTCGTGCTGGCACTCCCGATGACCGCCCTGTACTTTGGCGCCATAGGCGTTGGCGCCCTTCGCCGACGCAAGCGGCGAGAGGCGGAGGAATGAGCCACACCATCGGAGTCATCACCAATCCCACGTCGGGAAGCGGGCGGGGACGCCGATGGGGGCGAGAGGCACTCGCGGCGCTCGCGGAGCGCGGCCTGAAGGTTCGCGACCTGAGCCACGGATCGTGGTCGAGCGCCTACGACGCGGCCATGAAGGCCCGCAGGCACCTCGACGCACTCGTCGTGGTCGGCGGCGACGGGATGGTGCACCTGGGCGCGCAGATCTGCGCCGAACAGCGGCACCTGCCGCTCGGCGTCATCGCGGCGGGCTCGGGCAACGACGCCGCCCACAGCTACGGCCTTCCGCTCCTCGACATTGAGGCCGCGGCCGACCGCGTGTACGAGGGGCTTCAGGGTGACATCACCGCGGTTGACCTCGGCAAGATCACGGGACACGGCGTGGGGGAGCCGAGCGATCCGCGGTACTTCACCTGCGTCCTGTCGGCGGGGCTCGACGCCGCGGTCGCAGCCTACGCCCGCACGATTACCTGGCCGCGCGGACCGATCAAGTACAAGTTCGCGACGTTCCGTGAGGTCCCGCGATTCCGCCCCTACGGCGTCAAGGTGACGGCGGACGGCAAGCGATGGCAGGGAGCGTGCACCCTCGTCGCGGTCGCGAACAGCGCGGTCTTCGGGGGCGGGCTCATCATCTCGCCGGAGTCGACGATCAACGATGGCATGCTCGAGCTCGTTACCGCGGAGGACGTCTCCCGCGCGGGCGTACTCAGGCTCTTCCCGAAGCTCAAGGACGGATCCCACGTGAAGGATCCGCGCATCACGATCACCCGAGTCAAGGAAGTGACGATCACGCAGACCGCGGATGGCGCCAGGCTCCCCGCCGCCTTCGCGGACGGTGAACTCGTCGGTGCGGTTCCCCTCCACATCACGATCGCGCCACGGGCGCTGCGCGTCCTCGGAGCCCGCATCCCGTAGCCTCGGGGCATGGACGATTCGCCCGCGGAGCGCTACCGGGCGGCGCGGTTGAGGGCGGCGCACCCGGACGTTCGTGCCTTCGCGGAGACCCTTCCCTTCCCGCTCGACGACTTCCAGCGCGAGGGGTGCGAGGCCATCTCGGGTGGCCGCTCCGTGCTCGTGGCGGCGCCGACGGGCGCGGGCAAGACGGTGGTGGGCGAGTTCGCCGTCCGCTACGCGCGCCTCAGGGGCGAGAAGGCGTTCTACACCACCCCGATCAAGGCGCTCTCGAACCAGAAGTTCCGCGAGCTCACCGAGGTTCACGGCCCGTCGGCGGTGGGGCTCCTGACGGGGGACACCTCGATCAACGGCGAGGCCGACATCGTCGTCATGACGACGGAGGTGCTCCGCAACATGATCTACGCGGGTTCGAGATCCCTCGATCGGCTCGGCGTGGTGGTCCTCGACGAGGTTCACTACCTCGCGGACCGTTTCCGCGGAAGCGTGTGGGAGGAGGTCATCGTCCACCTCGACCAGAAGTGCCTCATCGTCGCGCTCTCCGCGACCGTCTCGAACGCCGAGGAGTTCGGGGACTGGCTCACCGAGGTGAGGGGCAACACCGCCGTGATTGTCAGCGAGACCCGGCCCGTCCCCCTCTGGCCTCACGTCCTGCTCCGCGAGGGGATCTACGACCTCTACTCGCCGGGCGTCGACCCCGCCCATCCGGGGTCGAACCCTCGCCTGAATCCGGAACTCGAGGCCCTCGCGCGGCGGCAGCGGCACGGCGACCAGAAGTCGCATCCGACGCGCATGGACTACGGGCGAGCGAGGGGCCGCCCGCGCCCGCACACCCGGAGGGGTCCCCCCAGGTTCGCGGTCGTCGACGTCCTGGATCAGCACGATCTGCTTCCCGCTATCGTGTTCGTGTTCTCCCGCGCGGGGTGCGACGACGCCGTCGACCAGGTGAGGTCGGCGGGCGTCGCGCTCACCACGCCGGAGCAGCGGAGGCAGATCGCCGACGTCATCGAGGCCCGATGCGCGGGGATGAGCGGCGAGGACCTCGGTGCCCTGGGGTTCGCGCATTGGAGGGATCACCTCGAGGCGGGAATCGCGGCGCACCACGCGGGGATGATCCCGCTCTTCAAGGAGATCGTGGAGGAGCTGTTCGCCGCGGGCCTCATCAAGGTCGTCTTCGCCACCGAGACCCTCGCGCTCGGTATCAACATGCCCGCGCGCTGCGTCGTGCTGGAGAAGCTCGTCAAGTGGGACGGCGATAGCCACAAGGACCTGACCGCGGGGGAGTACACCCAGCTCACGGGTCGTGCGGGCAGGCGTGGCATCGACATCGAGGGGCACGCGGTTGTGGTCGATCACGCCGGTTTCGACGTGGAGGTGCTGGGTCGGCTCGCGTCGAAGCGCACGTATCCCCTCGTGAGCAGCTTCCAGCCGTCCTACAACATGGCCCTCAATCTGGTCGCCCGCTCGGGCGTCGCGAGCGCGCGCGAGGTACTGGAGATGTCCTTCGCCCAGTACCAGGCGGACCGTTCCGTCGTCAGCCAGGCGCGGCGGGTCAAGGAGCTCGACGGGGTGCTCGGCGGGTACCGCGATGCCGCGGCGTGCGACCGAGGGGACTTCATGGCCTACGCCGCGCTTCGCGAGCGGATCTCCCAGATGCAGAAGTCGGACGTCCGGCGGGAGACGCGCGACCGGCACGAGGCCACGGTGCACGGCCTGAGGGTGCTCCGCGGAGGCGCGGTCCTGAGGATTCTGGGGGGAAAACGCAAGGGTCTCGTGGTGGTCGTGGCGCCCGATCGCAGTGATCAGCCACGACCCGTCGTCGTCACGTCGGAGGCTCGGACCTTCCGGCTGGGACCCGCGGACCTGCACCAGGGGTTCGAGGAGGTCGGGGAGGTTCGCGTCCCGAAGAAGTTCGATGCGCGGAAGGCTCCGGCCCGACGGGAACTCGCGGCGCAGCTCGAGGTGAGGCGCGCGGAGTTCAGCCCGCCGCCGCGTCGCGGCGCCGCGGCCCCGTCCGCTCCGGCGGCTCCGAGGCGGAGCTCGACGATGCGCGAAGGGAGATGCTCGCCCACCCGTGCCACCAGTGTCCGGATCGGGAGGATCACGCGCGATGGGCGGAGCGCTACTTCCGGGCCCTGCGCGACCGCGATCGCCTCGCGGGGGAGATCTCTCGCGAGACGGGTTCGATCGCCCGCATCTTTGACCGCCGCTGCGCGGTACTGACGGCGCTCGACTACCTCTCCGGAGCGGGCGACGACCTCACTCCTACCGAGGACGGGCTGATGCTACGCACGGTCTACTCGGAGAACGACCTCGCGATCGCCGAATGCCTTCGGGGCGGCGTGTGGGATCACCTCAGCGCCCCCGGTCTCGCCGCGGCCGTCTCGAGCCTCGTCTACCAGGGTCGCAAGGAGGAGGACGACCGGCAACCCCGCATTCCGCAGGGGTCGACGGGCCCGCTCGGGCTCGCCCTGCGCGACACTGCCCGGACCTGGTCGCGCATCGACGAACTGCACGGAGAGCACCGGCTACCACACGCCCCTGCCCCGCATTGGGGGATCGTGGGCGCCGTCCACGCCTGGACCCAGGGGAAGAACCTTGACGCGGTGTTGCGCGGAACGGAACTCGCCCCCGGCGACATGGTCCGCTGGTTCAAGCAGGTGATCGACGTCCTCGACCAGGTTGCGCGCGTCGCCCCGAACGCCGAGACGCGGCGCAGGGCGACCTCCGCGATCCAGTCGATGAGGCGCGGAATCGTCGCCTATTAGGGCGAGGCCCGTCCGCCTATCGCTCGCGTAGGCTTGGCGCGTGACTCGGCGAAGGAGGACCAGGACGCAACGCCTGCGGGCGTCCAGGCGCGGCAGGGGCGCGTTTGCGCTGCGCAACGTCGCGGTCGCGGCGGTCGCCGGATGGGCCATCAACCTGGCGTTCCCCACGGCGAACCTTTGGGCCGCCGCACCCATCGGGCTCGCCCTGTTCTGGTCGGCGCTCGAGCACTCCGGGGTCCGCGGGGGGTTCGGCCTCGGGATGGTCGCCGGTCTTGGCTTCTTCCTTCCCCATCTCTGGTTTATCGACGTCTCGGCGGGCGTCGTTCCCTGGCTCGCCCTCTCGGCGGTCGAGTCCCTGGCTATCGCCCTGCCGACGGCCGCCTGGTGCTGGGTGCGGACCAGGAAGGTTCTGGACGGCAGGATGTGGGCCGAGCCCCTCGTCTTCGCCCTTCTCTGGGTCTCGGGAGAGCAGCTCCGGTCCATCGCGCCGTACGGGGGCTTTCCGTGGGGACGGCTCGCGTTCTCGCAGATTGATGCGCCCGTGGCGGCCCTGGCGTGGCTCGGGGGAGCCCCTCTGGTCTCGTTCGCGGTCGCGACGGCGGGCGGCGCCCTCGGGCTCGCATTCGAGGCGATTCGCGGACGGCGGCTCGTACTCTCGACCCTCGCGATCGGCGGGGCCGTGGCGGTGTACGCGGCGGGCCTCGTCATCCCGCTCGATGTCGCGCCCGAATCGGGGACGCTGCGCGTCGGACTGGTCCAGGGCAACGTCCCTAACCTCGGCCTCGACTCGTTTCGCCAGGCGCGCCTCGTCACCCAGAACCACGCGGACGAGACGGATCGCCTCGTCGCCGATCTTCCCTGGGTTCCCGACGTCGTCGTGTGGGCCGAGGACTCCGCCGACGTTGACCCACGCGTCGATGCGACGTCTCGCCGGATCGTCACGGATGCCGCCGTGGCGGTCGGGGCGCCGATCCTGCTCGGAACGAACGACTACTCGCCCGCCGACGGACGCTACAACACGGCGCTCCTGTGGTCCCCCGAGGGCGAGGCGATCGCCTTCTACATCAAACAGCATCCCGTGCCGTTCGCGGAGTACCTGCCGCTGCGTACGCTCGCGCGGGCGGTGACGAAGGTCGCGGATCGCCTGACCACGGACATGCTCCCCGGGGACCGCGTGGGCCTGGTGTCGCTGCCGTCGGAACGGCTCGGGCGCGACGTCCCGCTGGGCGACGTCATCTGCTTCGAGGTCGCCTACGACCCCCTTATACGCTCGTCGGTCCGCGCGGGCGCCGAGATTATCGTGGTGCAGACCAACAACGCGACGTTCGGGCTGACCAACGAGTCCGAGCAGCAGTTCGCGATGACCCGGATGAGGGCCATCGAGACGGGGCGCGTCGGGATTCAGGTGTCGACGGTGGGGGTGAGTGGGTTCGTTCTTCCCGACGGTTCGGTCGTGTCGAAGACGGCGCTGTTCACCGCCGAACACCTGACCGAGGAGGTGCCGCTTCGCACCTCGATGACGCCGGCCATGCGGGTCGGGGGAGTGCTGGGATTCTGCTTCCTGGTTGCCCCGGTCGGCCTCTGGCTGATCCGGTGGCTGATGTCGCTGCGCGGCAGATGGGACTGGGACTGATGAAGACCCTCGTGATCATCCCGACCTACAACGAGCGGGAGTCGCTTCCCGTCCAGCTCGCGGGCGTGCGCGAATTCGCCCCGAACGTTGACGTGCTCGTCGTCGACGACAACTCGCCCGACGGGACGGGGGAGTGGGCGGACGCCCAGGCGCTTGCCGACGCCCACGTCAGCGTCCTGCATCGCCCCGGAAAGGCCGGGCTCGGCGCGGCCTACCGCGCCGGCTTCGCGTGGGGGCTGGAGCGCGACTACGAGATCCTCGTCGAGATGGATGCGGACGGCTCTCACCAGGCGCGCCAACTCCCCGACCTGCTCGCCAAGGCGGGGGAGTGGGACCTCGTCATCGGCTCGCGATGGATCCCGGGGGGCTCCGTGGTCAATTGGCCGAGGTCGCGCAAGATGCTCTCCGTGTGGGCGAACCGCTACGTACGGGTCGCGCTGGGGATTCCGGTCAGGGACGCGACGGCGGGCTTCCGCGCGTACACTGCGGCGACGCTGCGCGCGATCAACCTGGACGACGTCGACTCCCAGGGGTACGGCTTCCAGGTGGATATGACGCTCCGGGCGATTCGCGAGGGCGCGACCGTCACGGAGGTGCCGATCGAGTTCGTCGAGCGCGCGCAGGGCGTGTCGAAGATGAGCGGCTCGATCGTGCGCGAGGCGTTCCTCAAGGTGTTCCTGTGGGGGCTCGCGCGGCCGTTCAGGCGCGGGGGAACTAGGAAGTCGCGTCCTGGCGCGCGCGAATAGCCACGTACTACACAGAATGGGCTTGAGAGACCGGGGGCAGGAGTCTCCGTGCTTACCGCCAAACGCTGACGCCTAGGCGCCGACGCGGCCGGCCCGGAGCAGAACAAGCCGCTCCTCGAGCAACTCCTCGAGCTCGGGAATCGACCGGCGCTCCCTGAGCATGTCCCAGTGCGTGCGGACGTGCCGCTGGGCCTTGAACTCCGGGGTGTCTCCGTGCCGCACAAGCGCGACGGCGCCGCAGTGGCAGTCCCATACGCCCGGAATGTCGGCCTCGATCGAGAACGGCATCGTGATCGTGTGACCGTTGGGGCAGTCGTACGTCACGTCAGCCCGCTCGGCGAGTTCGGCGCCGATCGTGGTTTCCATGCTCTGTGTGCCGAGGCGCATGCCTCGCAGTGCTCGATCCGCCATGGGATCCTCCCGTCACGGGCCTACGCGCCCGTCTGACGCTTACAACGAGAAGTCTCGCAGGTTTGTTCCCTTGCGCGCACGAATGGTGGATGGCACCGTGCCACCGATCGCGGGGAGTCGTGGGCCGCGCCGCACTCGTTCGAGTCGGGTGTCCTACTTGGGAAGATGAGTCCCGGGAGGGGGTTTGGTTCTCCTACGCAGACAATTGACAGTCCCAACCAAGAACGACGGATAATGATCGTGTAGTGAACGGAACTCGGAAGGGGGAGTCCGCCATGGATCCAAGGGTGGAACGTGAGGTGATTGAGGCCTACGACCGACGCGGCAAGGGGAGTTATGCCGGGACCTTGTCGACCACACGAGGAATGGTGCCTACCTGGAAATCAATCGGGCCACCGGAAGGGTGCGGGAGATTTCGCCGGAGGAATACCGCTCCTCGTCATATACAAGTGCGACGACGGAGTCCAGTACTAGGTCGAACGGTCGTTGTGTTGCGGAGCGCGATGATCACCGCATGCCCTCGTCGCGACGGTGGAACCCTGCACATCGTACGCCCGTCGGTAACGGGTAACACGCCGTGTTGAGGGAAGATGAGTTCCTCCGGCCCGGGGGATTCGCGGGGTCAAGACCTGAGGAGGCTTGCGTCGCGCCGAGCGGCTTGACAGCCGTCGGGCTACCTGGAGTCGTTCTCTTGACAAGACTAGTTTGAGATGCAAACCTTAAAGGCATGAAGGCCGCCTCCGAACCAACCGATGACCCGCAGCGGCTGCTCGCGAAACTCGAGAACTCGGCCGAAAGGTGCGCCGGGCCCAGCGCGGCACCTGGTCCGCGCTTTTCGTGCTGGGAGCGACCGTCCTGCTGGCCATCCCGTTCTACGAGTTCGGGCACTCCGTGGTGGGGCACTGCAAGACCAGCGCCGACGGCACCATCGCCGCGCACTCGTTACCCGACCCTCGCTCTCTGGTACTGGCCCGCGGCCCTCGTGGTGGCCTACGGCGTCATCGGCGCGATCTTCGTGCGCCGCGCGCGTTCCGCGGCGTTGGCGCGCGCGTGCGCCCGTACGTCATCGGCGGGATTGTGCTTGCCGTCGCGGCAACGCTCATGACCGTCTGGGGCATCCAACATCCGCTCTCGTGGAGTGTGTTCGGCACCGCGATTGCGCCGCCTGGCTCCCTCCCGCAAGCGTGGCTGCACCGGCTGGTGAGCCCGCTGGGCGTCATCGGACTGGGCCTGCTCGTCCTCGCCCGGGTTGAGCGTAGCCGCGCCGTCGCGGCCTTCGGCGTCGTGTACCTCGTCGCCGTCGCGGCGAGCGCCCCGATCGGAGTCCATCCGGGCAGGCTCTTCCTGCCGGGCATCCTGGTGCCCGGCCTCGTCCTCCTGGCGGGCGAGCGTCCTCTTTGCGCTCCTTGAGCGCCCCTCCAAGCCGGTGGCGTCATGAGCGAGCACCCGGCCAGCGGCCTGGACGACGTGGTCCACCAACGCGTTCGCCTCGGAATCATGGCGGTGACCCACAAGGCCAACCGGTTCCGAGTTCGGCTTCCTGCGCGAACGCTCGACCTCACCGCGGGAAACATGAACCAGCACCTTGGCGTCCTCGATAAGGCGGGCCTGATCGACGTCGAGAAGGGCTACCAGGGCCGCCGCCCCCGCACGTGGATCAGCCTCACTAAGGCGGGTTCCGAGCGGCGCTGCGCGCCGAACTCGCGACCCTGAGGGCCCTGATCCGGCAACTCGAGACCTAGCGTAGCGCACCCGTGAGCGGACGAAGATTAATCGCTCCTAAATATAACACCCTATATGCGTCCAGGCTCAGAATATGTTCACCGAACCTTGCGTCCAGCGGATCACCGAATCATCCAAACCCGATATTCTTCTCATATGCTTTTGCCAGTATCGTTGACGCGCCGCTTTCATAGTGTATTTCTCCTCGCCCCATTTCCATTTCAAACAGATATCTACCCACTCCTTTACTCTTAGCCGTTAACCCTGGGCAGGCCGCATTCCATCGCAGTAAGCGCGGAAATAGTCATTCTATCCTGGCCAGCTTAATAAACGGCCACCGGAAGTTATTAACAGTCACGCCTTTCATTGTCATGCCGGAGTGGTTAACAGCAATCGATATCCATGCATAATCAAGCTGTCCGCAATGTGCTACGTCAAATGCTTCCCTTATCGTCTTTGCTATATCCTGCGTAGATATCCCCTGAACCCCATTTGCATATGCGGAGATCTGCAGGAAACCCGCATACCCTGCGGCAGCATTGACACGACCGCCATTTTCGATTTCCTCGAAGGCCTTCATTTCTGGATCCAGGCCAGCACTTCCTGATCAGTTATCCCCGTGAACTTAGCACGCTTGTTCAGCACCGCAGACCCGAGCCTCGCAACATTCCTGTATTTTTCATTCTCAAACAACAGGTCCATCCATTGACGCACATCATCTTCTTTGATTTCGCACCTAAATAGTCGTTCTCAGTTGGCATACCACTGCAATATCTATCGCGCCGGTCGGACAGTTCCTGCTGAACAGTTCGTTTACGAACCGCATAACTTCCCGGTTGGAAAGCCGCGCATGCGATTGCTGAGAAACACCACCGGCCCACATGGATCGAATACTTCCTATCTTCAAACATTATCTAGACCCAACTCCGCACATCCTCTATTGTCTCGGCATCCCGACCCACGGCCAGCACGACAAGTCTCTCAATCTGAGGGTACATATCCGCTGTTCTCAATTGGTCGAACCAGGACCGGACATCCGCAGCGAGGCACGGGAGCACCCCTATCGTAATCGCGGAGTTCATTATTCGCAGCGCAGCGTCTTCCTGTCCGTTCTCCATCAATACCTTTACAGCAAGACGAACCCTTTGAACTGCGTCCATACCGTCTATTACCGCGTCCTCGCAGGCAGCGCGAACAGAAGGATCGCATCACGAAGACTCCGCGTCATGAGTTCCGGCTGCAGATCGCCGATGTAGGTCATGAGGTCTTCCATTCTCTGCCCAGGAGCCTGGGCGTGTCCTTGAGCATGGAAAGCAATGTGTGTCGAGCTCGGAATCGGGACCATATCAAGCAGACTGCCTACAAATAGCAGAACGTGCCTCTCGTCGTTGCTGTGCCGATCGTGATTTCGCAGATACTCCCGTCGAGCACGGAGCACCCGAATGTATCGTCCGCCAAGCCAGGTACAGAGGGAAACAGTTCGTGCCCGTCCTCCCCGGTCACCACAAAACTCTGTCCGCCATAGAACAACTGCTCCATGTCTGCTGGCTCAATTAGCGTGGCGAGGTCGTGCGCGACAGTTGCGTCCCCCATAGCTGCTCCAATTCGACCAGTGAATCGTCTCCGGTTCTGTGGCGCTTCTACGTGAGTGTCATCGCCGGTGGGGATGGCGTGATGAGGCCAGCGTAGACCCGGAGCCCAACCGTGAACCGGAAGGGCGTGATGCAGGTTCTCGTGACAGTGTCGGTTTGGGCATGCTCGCTGAACTGGCACTGGTTCGGGGTAACGTAGCAAGGTGCAACGCGAAGCGAACTCGCACGTCAGTCGGCTATTGCTTGATCGACGTTCAAGAGAACGAGGGGCTCACCGCGCGACGGCGAGTCGTCGCAGTACAACGCCGATAATGGACATTATGTCAACTTGAAGGACTACTATGCAACGGATGCAAGATGAGCCGCTCCCGACGCGGGTTCCCTGATGTAAATCCAAGCATGGAGCGGACGGTTGGTGGGCGCTCCGGGCGATTCCAGTTGCCGGCCCGCCAAGCCGCGTCCCGGCTACACGGGCGTGCAGATAGGCCTATTTACCAGGCCATTTGCTAACCGGCCTGCACATCATGCAGAATACACGCAGAATCTGCAAACGTTCTTGGGGGTGGATCGTGGCCGTCGACGAGATGGGTCGGGCGTCAAGATTAGCGTTCTGTCAGCTTCCTCAGACCAGGCGAAGTCGTCTTCGGAGAGATGCTCTCCGGTGGAATCAGCAACTCAGCAGGAACCTGCAGTTCGGCACCGTCGACTCGCGCGAGTGGCTTGTACGTCGACTGTTCGAGGCGCTCAACGAGTACCCGTGGAACTGGGTTCCCGGCCACGTTGATCTCTTCTTCCAGGATCTGCGCGCCGAACGCCACGCATCCAAGTCGACGATACGGAGTTACCAGGGGGCGGTACGCATGTTTTGTGACTACGTGAGTAGTCCCGAATACGGCTGGCCAGATGTCTGTGAACGAATGTTCGGCACTTCGCCCGTTCAGGTTTGTCACGATTGGAATTCTGCGCGCCACGCGCATGAAGCGGAGGCGGGTCCCAGCAAGCGAGCCTTCACCAAGGAGGAGCTCCAGGCGTTCTTTGACCGAGCAGATGAGGAGCCAGCCCAATTGCCGCGGCGTCGCGCAAGGGCTGGCTCCCAGCATTTGAGACGCCGTGGTATTAGAACCGCGCTCGCGTGGGGACTTCGTCGCAATGAGGTCTGCCATCTCCAAACCGTCGACTTCAGCCGAAATCCGAAGGCGCGCGAGTTTGGTCGGTACGGCGTCCTCTACGTCCGTCATGGCAAAGCCATGCGGAGCTAGCAGCCGAAGCGGTGAAGCGTCCTGACCGTCTTCGACTGGGCGCCGGAGGTTGTTGACGAGTGGGTCACGGACTATCTCCGCGGATGGGCGGTGGGTCTCGACCTCTTCACGGGCGAACGAGAGACGCTCGTGTCCCCTGGCGCGCTGTTGAGGCATTTCCGCACCTACTGCAATGACCTCGGCCTCTCCCCGGTCTGGACTTTCACTCACTCCGCAGGTCGTACGTGACCCACCTGATCGAGGCTGGGATCGACGCGCGGTTCGTCCAGGAGCAAGCCGGCCATGAGTATGCCTCGACGACCGCGATCTACACCTGTGTCTCGAGCGACTATCGAACACGCACCCTCCGAACGGTTCTTGACTCTTCGCTACGCGATTCGCTAAGCTGGGAATGGAGATCACGCCATGAAGCGCGATGTTGACTACGTGTGGAGATTGCCAGAATTGCTAGCGCGCAATGGTATGCACAACAGCACCGACCTTGTCCCGCATCTGCGAGAGCGAGGCATCGACCTCTCGGCGTCGCAGGTATATCGCCTGGTGATTCAGGAACCCCAACGTGTCTCGCTGAAGTTCGTGGCGGCCATCTGTGACATCTTTCAGTGCACGCCCGCCGATCTCATCACGACAACCGCCGCGGATCAGCGCCGAGCCAAGGCCGTCGGGGCGACCGTGATCGACCTCAACAAGCACGTCCGCCCCAAGAGGGCGCGGGTTCTCGGCGATGGCGATTGAGGTCAACCCCCATTCGTCGACCCGAGGTCGGCCTCGCTCCGAGGGGGACTTCTGTGCGATCGATGTGGGAGGCAAGCGCTCAAGCATCGCGTGACATGGCAGCCGGAGGGTCGGCTCTGCGGTACTTGCTTCTGGGAGGCGATGCGAACGCGTGGTGCGTGCCCAGCCTGCGGCCAGGGGCGCCTCCTTCCCGGAAGGATCGCCTCGCAACCGGGCATCCCTGTCTGCGGCGACTGCGCGGGCATTCCCACGACCTTCCGCTGCAAAGACTGCTCCAAGGAGGGCGAGTTCTACCGACGCGGCCAGTGCGCGAGGTGCGCGCTAGCCGACAAGGGCTGGGCGGAGAAGCTCCTCATCCGGAAGGCAGTCGACGCGCCAGCGATGCAGCGACTGCGCGAGGCCTTTCTGCGAGCGGAGAAGCCCGAGCATCCATGTCTCCCTCGTCGATCCGAGCGTGCGCTCTCTGCTCGCACGACTGAGCGCGGGCGATGTGGCGCTCAGTCACCAAGCGCTGGACGGGGAGCCCCGCAGCCACACAATCGAACACGTGCGCGCTCTCCTCGAAAGCGAGGGGCTACTCCCCACCGGGACCATCACCTGGCCCTCTTTGACCGCTGGCTCGACGCTAAGTTTGCTGGTTCGATGACCCGGGCGTTTCGGGGAGCCCCCGACCATCAGCGATTCGGGCGTTGGCACCACCTTGGCGGATACGTGAGAGGTCGGAAGAAGGTCAGGGATCGCGGAACGCGACACACGCAGCGAAAATCGAAGTCACCGAGGCTTTGAAGTTCGTTGCCTGGCTAAGGGACACTGCAGGAGTCGCCCTCGCCGAGTGCACCCAGGCCCACGTCGACACCTACGTGGCCAACAAGGCCCGAGCACGCGACGAACGATCCGCAGTTTCCTCCGGTGGGCGGCACGATCGAGGCTCGCCCCCAAGTTGGAGGTTGCTCGTCGGGGCTACCGGGACCGCTCGATCTCGCAGGAGCAACGTCTTCAGTGGCTTCGCGAATGCCTCGTCAACAAGTCCGAGGCCCGCATGTACCGCGTCGCGGCCATCCTCCTGTTGCTTTACGCGCAACCGCTCTCCCCCGCGTGTGCGTCATGAAGCGTGACGACGTCGCCGAACACGGCGGCGACTTCACCATCGCATCTGAATATGAACCCGCTCCGGTCCCGGCTCCGTTCGCCGCCTTGCTCGCAGACCACCTCTCTGACCTGCCGAACAGCTGGACCAGTCAATCGAGAGAGCGATTGGCTCTTCCCGAGCACGCGAGCCAGACATCCACCCTGACAACATGGAGATGATGCGGGATCGAGACGTCGGCGTCGTCATGCCCGTGGAGCCCGGACTCGGGCGCTTCGGGTCTTGGTCACTGAAGCCCCTCCCCCGGTAGTGGCCACCATGCTTGGCTACAGTCACCAGATCACCCAGAAGCACGCGGCGTTGGCCGCAGGCCCTTACTCGGCATACGCGGCCGCAATCTCTCGGGTTCGCTAGAGCGTCGCGCGCTCGTCTTCAGCGTGTCCGGTCATATGCGCGGCATATGCGCGGACACATGCCTGTCCCCATCTTGAACGCACCGCGTACTGAAACTGGCCCGCGGCGCGCTCGTTTCGGCCGCACGCCGCGATCGTTCTCGCCTGCGCGCCCCTACGACGGTCGCACGACAGTCACACGACCGTCGCCTTACGGTATAACTCGCCTCCTCGTCCACGGCGCGGGAAGGCGCGCCGGCGATTGTTGCGCTGGTCTCCAGTGCGGCTCCTGCAACGCGCGCGATGGGCCAAAATGATACGTGGAGCGTGACTCCCGCGATCCTTCGCGGGGAGGTGATTATGGACCCGGAAGGGTGGGTGGCCTGGGAGTGATCGGCGCGCGAGCGGCCGGGCGTACGGCGGCCGTTGAGCACGAGCCGAGGGCCACACGACCGCCCTCAGAAGCGATGCCGAACCTCATGCCCGCGAGAGACGAAGTGCCCGCATCCAGCGTGAGCGCAGCACGCCTGAGCAAGCCGCTCCTCCGATGGGCGGGAGGGAAGCGCTGGCTGGTCCCGCAAGTCGAGCAACTCATTGCCGGGCGCGAGTACGGCGCCTTCCACGAGCCGTTCGCGGGCGGAGCGGCGATGTTCTTCGGACTTGCGCCCAGCGAGGCGTTACCCTCTCTCCGACACCAATAGCGAACTGATTGAGGCTTCAAAAAACGTGCCGCGATGCCCCAACGGATGTCGCGGCCGCCCTTGCGCCTTACAAGAACACCTCGGAGTGCTACTACGAAGTCCGTTCCAGGCTCCAAGAGTGCCGCGGGTCGTGCGGCGCGGTTCCTCTTCCTCAACCACACGTCGTTCAACGGCCTCTACCGGGTCAACCTGAAAGGTACATCCAACGTGCCGTTTCGAAACCTCAGAAAAATGAAGAGAATCCGCCCCTGCGACGCTCAACAAAGCTGCGAGCGCTCTCAGGTGCGCGTCGTTCATGGTCTTTCACGTAGCGCTCGAGGACGTGAAGCCGCGGGACCTAGTGTTTCTGGACCCCCATACACGGTGTCGCACAACGACAATGGCTTCATCAAGTACAACCAGCACCTGTTCTTAGCTTCGAGGATCAGAAGCGCCTTGCTACGGCCGTCAGGAATATCCAGGTTGCTGGTGCCTACTACATTCTCACCAATGCCGCGCACAAGGCGATTGCGGACCTCTTGATCTCGGCGGACTGGGATGACGGTGGATCGCGGACCAATGCGATCAGCAGCAGGCGGCCAGTGAGGATCAACGTGCCAGTCTGTTTCTCAAACCTCGACGAAGGGAAGCGGGCGTGACCGACGAGGAAGCTCACTGGCCTGTCAGGGACCCCCAGCACTATCGCGAAGATGGCGCGAGAAAAGGTGTCGGGTATTGAGTACAAGAACTTCAAGTACTTGAACGGGACGAAGCAGAGGCTGCCGGTTGGATTGAACACCGCACGCTGAAGCGGTGGGTTCAGATGAAACGCAAGAAGGCCCACGGATACGCGTTCAGAGGGATTATATCGTCTGGGCCATGATGGCCAAGTTGGACTTCACGGAATTGAACGCAACCCGGGTCTTCACGCTGTCCCATGGTGACTCCGACAAGGAATCGAAGCAGATAGACAGCTATTTGCGGCCGACGATGAAGTCGTATCATCATCGAGTGCAAATGGACTGCCACCGTTCAGTCGTCGACGTTCAAGAACGAGATCGAGGATGATTCAGGGGCGCCGTGCAGGCGCTATCAAGACTCTGAAACAGTTCTATCCGAACCACAAGTCAAGTTCGTCCTCGCGACGAACAACTTCAACCTCTCACCCGAGACCTTTGAGCGTCCTCGACGCAGCCAAGAATCGCCCACATGAATGAGGAGACGATCGAGTACTACCTGGACCTTGCTAGCCGCCTTTGGCAAGGCCGCCCGCTACCAACTACTCGGCAGCCTCTTCGCTGGAATGAAAATCCCAGAACTCGAACAGCGGTTCCGGCAATTCAGGGTCGAATGGGCGGGCGCACATACTATGCCTTCGCGATAGAACCTGAGCGCCTCCTCAAGCTTGGCTACATCCTTCATCGGAACAAGGCAAACAGTCGCCTGATGCCGACCTACCAGCGCCTCATCAAGAAGTCGCGTCTCAAGAAGGTTCAGGATACTAGTTCGAGAGCGAGGCTTCTTCCCGAACTCGATCATCATCAACATCGACGCCAAGCGCCTCAACTTCGACCATGCTCCAAAGCAGTCGGGCGAGCAGGTCCTCGGGACGCTTCGCCTACCGCAGACCTTCCGCGCGGCCTACGTTATCGACGGCCAGCACCATCTCACGGATATGCCGGATCAAGAGTGCTTCGACGGACCTCGTGCCGGTTGTGGCATTCGTCGATCTGCCGCGGGGCGATGGAGTCAAGATGCTCATGGACATCAATGAGAACCAGAAGGCTGTTCCAAAAAGTATCCAGAACACCCTCAACAGCGATACTCCTATGGGAGTCGGAGGACCTCCGCGAACAAGAGAGAGCGCTTCGCCTACGTCTGGCGCAAGACTCTCGGCGAAGAGGCAAGGTCGCCGCTTCAGGGACGCGTCATCGTCGGCGAGAACAAGGCGACCGAGGCTCCGATGCATCACGATTGAGGCAATCAGCAACGGGTTACTCCGTGGCAATTTCATCGGAAAGTTCAGTTCGTCGCGTCCAACCACTCATGGGACCTTCTATCACGGTACCAATGACGCGACATACGCTGAACTTGAGGCCTTCCTTTCCAAGGCATTGTGGACGCTGCGCGATGAGGCTCCAGCGCAGTGGGAAGCTGGCCGTCGAAGATCAGGCGCGGGCTGCTGTTCACGAACAACGGGGTTGAGGCAGTCCTGCGCCTCTTGAGTGATGTTGTCGACCATCTGGTTCGAAGGGGCGACGCGACACCCCCGATCAGGGGCAACTCGGCGCTCGCGCAGAGCGCCATTGCACTCCTCGTCCCGTCGCACGGCACCTCAACGCTCTCTCGTCGTGAAGAGCGCGATGACTTGCGCCGCGTGTACGGCACCTTGGTCCGATGTGGCTGGGCGAACGATCGTTGCTCGTGCCGAGGCCGAGCCAGCCTTTGACCCCACGGGCCTTGACGGCAGCAGGGGAGCTCAGGCCGAGAAGAAACAATACAACCGCGACTCGCTCACACAACTGCTCGAAATCGAACAGACCTCTCAAGACTCTAGCGATTCGAGCACTTCTCCATGGACTACTTCAGCGAGCGGTGGTTCAAGGAGGGAGCGACCAAGGACGTGTATATGGCCGCGCAAGCTCAAGCGGCAGAGAAGAACCGCAATCTTGAGCCCGAGAACGAGTTGGAGCCGTGGGATTGTGTGGGCCTGACGGGTTACCGCGCGATCCTGTCGCACCGTCAGGGCACGTGGCAGGCTTTGTTTGCGATGCGGTACACCATGCCGGATTCCGACACGGGTTCAGGATCTTACAAGGCACGGTCCGCGTGGCTCGACACGGTAGCCGCGATTCGAAACAAGATAGATCGGAACGAGGCAGTGACTCTGGAGGAGTTCGAATTCCTCAAGGAGGTCCACGACTGGCTCCTGGCTGCCTCAGCGCCTGGAGCCGCGTCCTGACCCTGGACGACGTGTCCGGTGAGCGAGCGTAGCTAGTCCGGTGGAGTAGCGGTCGCGGTACAACCACTGCTGGGGGAAGCCCCTCGCGCAACCCGAGCGGATCGTCGCCACGCTGGCTGAGGTGTCGCACGTTGGAGCTATGGTCGATCGCATGGCAACCGAGAGACTTCGACGGCGCCACCACCTCATCTCCAAGTTTTACTTGAAGCGGTTCGCAAACAGCGATGAGCAGGTCCGCAGAATCGTTCTACCCGGGGTCCAAGTACATTTGACGTCTCTCAACGACGCCGCGGTTCAGAAGGACTTCTACAACCTTAAGCTTGGCGATGGGCGGGTCACGGACTTCTTCGAGAAGGAGTTCGACAAGATCGAGTCGGCAGCATCCGCTGCGTTGAGCCGACTCCTCGCAAATGACTACCAGCACCCGCTGAATCCAGGCGATCGCGAGGCACTGGCGGCTGGATCGGCCTTCAGTACTTGAGGGGCGGTGACCGTCGCGCATCCATCGAGGAGATGGAGGTTCAGACGATCCGCTTGGTCGTCGAGAGTCAGCGGCAAGAGTTCGCTCCGTCAGCACATTGAGAGCTCCGAAGGTGCGCCGATTTCTGACGCGCGCCTCGACGCCGAATGGGCGGACTTGACCAAGGACGAGGGACCGACAATTGCGCCTGACGGCGAGGCGCACCTCCGACTATTGGTCGACTTACTGCCCGTGTTCGCTGCGATGTGTTACGCGAGGCCCTGGCTGTGCATTCACTTCGAAAGGAAGTTTCTCGTTACGAGCGATGCACCAGTGGTACCGCTCGCGGCCGTGGACGCCCCGGCGTACGAAGGGGTGGGCTTCGCCAACGCGGGTGGAATCTGGATTCCGCTCGCGCGCCGATCCGGACTCCTGATGGGGGAGCTTCCCGAACCTGGGCAACCCGGCTCGGAGCGACACATCCGGGGGCAACGCTGCACTCGCAAACTATCTCAACCGTACGACGGCTTCGAACGCGCGCAGGGTCCTCTACTCCCATCCGGAAGACGAATTGGGCGAGGGCTTGAAGTTGCGCGCGCCCCGAGAACGGGAAATGGAGACCCGCGGGATCGGTGGCCTCATCTCAGAAGACGGTCTCGATGGGCGAGTGCCGCCCGCCGCCCCTTCGCAGGGCTCGGGCGCTCGGGGTTTCGGCCTCGGCGATCTGACATGGCCGATACCCAATCGCGTGTTCCGATGGGTCCCGACCGACGGCGTCGAGCACGCCCCCTCGCCGGACGAGTGCGCTTCGGATGGCTCCGTGTACCGATAGCACCCAGCGGCCGAGGGGGTGGAACAGCGCACGGCGGAATAGTGCTCTTCACCAGTAGAACCGGGATCTACTGCGACTGATGCAGGAAAAGTCCATCCCGCAAGCGGTGGATTCCCTAACATGGCCACCGCTCCTGACTGCCGAACTTCGTCGCCGATTGTGCGACTTCAGCAACGCACTTCCGTGTCGACCGTGTGCACAACTTCCGTACAACTTCGAACACCGCGCTGCACCCAACCTTCATTGCCACGGAGGCGTCTGAGGCGGAGCGCGTGCGGACGGAAGGGCCGGAGGTGGTCGCGCTTGGAGGTGGTAGAATAGTGAAGCGTGAGATGCGAAAATGAGTGACCCCCGGACCGCGAGACATTCTTCGGGACACGCCGTGGTGCGGGTACACGCGTCAAGTGCGACCGCTACGATGATATTGACGAAGGATTGTGAGGTGAACCGATATGGGATTCGAGGTCTTCGACAAGAGTAAGGCCGCGTACGGGCGTGCCCCGAAGGTCAGTGTGCAGCCCCGCGGCATGATCTCAATCAATCAATCCGCGTACCGGAAGATGGGCAACCCGGAATTCGTGATCCTGATGTACGACCCTGCGGCGGGCATTGTCGGGATCCAGGGCACCGACGACGAAAACCGGGGCTTCAGGGTTCGCCTCGCTTCTAGGTCCGGCTCTCCGGCCGTGCTTTCAGCCAGTGCGTTCTTCAACTACTACGACCTAGCCTCGAACGAATCGCGTAGTTGGACGCCGTCTTTCGACAATGACGTCCTGATTATCGACCTCAAGGATTCCAACCGCCGGGGGGCAATGCCCAGCGCGATTGGGAACAGAGGTGATGGCCGCGTCGACGTTGAGGATTAGTCCGACGCCCATCGGGGCGTCGGAATGGGAACGGCCAGGACCCGTTTGCGCGGGTCCTGGCCGGTCGCCCGAGGGCGATGATGCGTGTTTTGACGACGCGTATCCATCGTAGCGGAGAAGCCATGTGGCGGACCCCCTCGGGCCTGAGAGTCCGAGAGGAGGTACAGCAATGGCAACGGTTCGCAGGATGCGCGTGACTTGTCGCGGCCCAATCAAGAGCCGGTCACGACGGTCGTCACGACCGCTGTCCGACGCGTTCCGCGTCGGCGGTGAGCCAGCCGCGGGGGACGGCTTCTCGACCCGAACCGTCCCCCACGGTCCACCGCCTTGGAACCGCGCCGTCGCCCGACGCCGTGGGAGGCTACGAACGAAGGATTACGACAATGACGAGTTACGCGGTAACACATACCCGGAAGGACCGCGACGGGGACATCCTTGCCATAGGCGTGGCGGGATCCTGGAGCAAGTCCAAGTCAGACGCGATCTCGGACATCAAGTCCGGCCTGAACGCATATCACGTCGACTGGCCGGAAAAGAGGACCGATATCAAGGTAGTCCCGGGTCCGACGGGCGAGTACCTGCGCACCGACCGAGACAACACCACGAGGAACAACCTGGCCGACCTGCCGGACTTCTGACGGGCGTAAACCGGGGGGCGTCGTACCCGATGCGGTGCGGCGCCCTCCGGGCGTTGCCGCGCGGCACGTGCCCACCCCCACGTCCAGTCGGGCCGCTGTCTCCCGACGGAACATCCCTGTAGTCGTCGTAGGCGAGGAGATCGTTGACATTCCTCCCACCAAGGCGCGCCAGCGGATGGAGTGAATAGTGCTCCACCGAATAGTGCTCTTCACCAGTATGAGCGACGCATCTTGCAAGGCCTGCACCGAGCGCGAGACTTGAGACTCCGTGGCCCTCCCCCGCGTCGACCCCTGTTCGTGGACGTCAGCCCCGGAATTCAGTGAGCTGCTTGGCGAGCGATCTGCCTTGTTCGTTCCCGGCCCGGGCGGCGGGAGGAATGCTCGATCACGGCGCTTGAGGAGATCGCGACTCCCGAAATCGCCGTCGCCTCGGAAGCGAAAGACCACGGTCGCGGCAAACGCGGCCTATGCCTCCACCGCCAGGCGCACGCAGAAGCCGGTCATAACGACTCCACTAGTAGCGTCGAACGCCCGCCGCGCAGTCCGCGACTGGAGCCATCTGCGCAACGAACTGACGAGCAGCACGACTGTCAGACACCAGATCGTGCCGAGAAACGGGACTGTCCACGCGTGGGTCAGCCACGCAATCCACGATGCGTCCGGCGTCACGAATTGCGGAAGTAGCGAGAGATAGAAGACGAGGATCTTCGGGTTCGTGGCGTTGCACAGAAAGCCCTGCCGATACGCCAGCGACGGACTCAAGCGCCGGGCTTCTCCGACGGGCTGATAGTCGCCGCGTACCGCGCTGCGCAGCATTCCGAAGGCGAGCCACGCAAGATAGGCGGCGCCGCCCCATTTCAAGGCAAGGAAGAGCGGCTCGGCCCTGACGATCAGGCCTGCAAGTCCGACCGTCACCAACAGCCCTTGCGTCGCCGCTGCTGAAATGACCCCGGCGGTGGTCATGGCCCCCTGGCGTCGGCCGCCGCTCAACGTGTTGCGTACGATCAGCGCAAAGTCCGCTCCGGGCGACAAGACCAAAGCGATCACTACGACGATAAACGTCCACGTCACAGATGGACTGTACAGCAATGGCGCCTCTGGACCCCTAGGGCGTCGAAACGCTCGGCCCCGAGGCGACACCCCCGCCTAGCGCGGCCCCACCCCACCGCTCCTAGCGGCCACCCTTGCGCCGATCATCCTGGCGACCGAAGGTGGCGTCGAGCACGTGCCTCAGTTTGGTCAGGGCGCCGCTCACTGCGCCGTCCACGGTGGATGCGTGATCGGTGACGAACTCGGGTTTCAGGCCCTCGGGGCGTGCCTCAAGTCGGCAACGAATGTCGTCCGCCGTGCTGCGACCGGAACTGCCATCGGTGAGGTGAACTTCCACACGGGTCAGTCGAGAATCGTAGTACTCCAGCGTCGACTCGACCAGCGACTCCATCTCGGCGATCGAGTCTTCGGTGAGGGTGATGTTGTGATCGGTGTTGATGATGACCTGCATGGTCGCCTCCCGGCGCTGGCGGACTACCATGCGCTGCCCTCCTGAAGGAGGTGCCATGTGCGCAGACTGATGAGGTGGTGTGCCTAACCTCCACTCTACGTCCGCACCGACGCGCCTTCTCGCCGCGGCCGACGCTCGATAGAGTCGTCAGGAAGCGCGGGCCAGTGAGCCGGGAGCAACAGCGATGAGTCACGAGATCAAGCCGCTGACCATGGAGACGTGGGACGCCTTCGCGGCCCTTGCGGAGAAGCACAACGGCGTGTGGGGCGGATGCTGGTGCACGTGGTTCCACGCCGATACCGAGGACGGCGAGGGGGACGGCAAGAAGGCCCTGGGCGGCCGCGAATTCAAGCGACGCATGGTCGAGCAAGGGATTGCGCACGCGGCGCTCGTCTTCGACGGCGAGAACGCGATCGCGTGGTGCGAGTACGGGACTCCCGCGGAGCTCCCGCGCATCTATCACCGCAAGGAGTACGACTTGGGCGTAGTCGAACTCCCCCGCTATCGCATCACCTGCTTCTTCATCGACCGCGATCACCGCCGCGCGGGCGTCGCGCGAGAGGCGCTTGCCGGAGCACTTGCCCTCATCGCGGTGGCGGGCGGAGGCCTCGTCGATTCGTACCCGCACGACCTGCGGGGCAAGAAGGTTTCGGCGTCGTTCCTGCACAACGGAACGCGAACCATGTTCGAGCGGGCCGGTTTCGAGTTCGAGCGTTCGTTGGGACAGTCCCGGTGCGTCATGCGCAAAGTCGTCGCCGCGTAGGGCGCCGGAATTGCGGGAAGGGCGTTCCCCGCCGCCGCCACCGCGACCGTACGATGGCAGGTATGGCCGGGTCCCACGTGCGCGAAGATGCGCCGCGACCGTCGCGCCGTCTCGTGATCATGCTCCTGGTGATTTACCTCGCGCTCCTCGCCTGGATCGTGGTGTGGAAGCTCGATGTTCCCTCCCTCGGAAGGGCTTCATCCTTCTCTCGCCCCATCAAGCTGATCCCGTTCGCATCGAGCGCCGAGGCTGGCGCCAGCGCGCCCATCGAAGTTCTGGTCAACGTGGCGTTCTTCGTTCCCTTCGGCGTCTACCTCGGGATGCTCGCTCCCGGGTGGCGATGGTGGAAGGCACTTAGCGTCTTTGCCGGAGCGAGCGTGGCCCTCGAAACCGCCCAGCACGTGCTTGCCACGGGCGGCCCCGATATCACCGATGTCATCACCAACTCCTCCGGAGGTCTGCTGGGCCTCATTCTCCTGGCCTGTGCACGGCGGCGCCTCGGAGACCGAACGACCGCGGTCATGGGCCGAATCATGGCTGCCGGAACCATCCTGGCCCTGGCGGCGATTGCCGTCTTCCTGGCCCTCCCGACGCACTCCGGATCGCAGTACGACGCGGTCATTACTTGGCCGTCCTCGTCTCCCTAGGGCCCACCCAGGAGGCGACCGGGCTATCCCCCTCCCCTGCTCGACCGGAATGCGCGCACCGGTGCCGTGCGTTCACTGGCTATGAACCTCGACGCCGCTCCACTGACGACCATCGACGGCAAGGCAACGACGCTGGCGGAAATCGCCGGCGACGTGAAGCTCATCGTCAACGTGGCTTCGCGGTGCGGCTTCACGCCGCAGTATGAGGCGCTTGAGCGACTGTACGAGACGTACCGCGACCGCGGGTTCACGGTTCTGGGCTTCCCGAGCAACCAGTTCCTTCAGGAGCTCGGCAGTTCGGAGAAGATCAAGGAATTCTGCGACGCGGAGTACGGCGTGACGTTTCCGATGTTCGAGACGGTCCGCGTGAATGGTCGCCACGCCCACCCGCTGTTCAAGGCGTTGACGAAGGCCTCGGACGCGTCGGGCAAGGCGGGACGAGTGCGCTGGAACTTCGAGAAGTTCCTGGTTACGCCCGACGGCGTCGTGCACCGATTCCGCACGAAGGTAGAACCGGACGACGCCGCGATTATCGCCCTGATTGAGGCCTCGCTCCCCCGCAAGGGGGCGCCCAAGGACGCCGCGGCGCGCTAGTCCAGGTCGCGCCGACGGAAGGTGGCGAAGCCGACGGCACAGAGGGCGACCGCGATGCCAAGGAGCCATGCGAGCGGTGACCACGCGAACGCGTCGCCCGGGAGCCTGGGCGTGTGGGCGTACGGCGAGAGGTTGATGATCGCCTGCGGGATCGAGAGCAGTTGCCCGAACTCCCCCAGTATGAGGAACGCGACGAGCGCGGTCCACCCCGCGAAGCTCAGGCGTCCCGCGATCCCGAAGCCTGCGATCCCGATCCCGATCACCACGAACACGGCGGGGATCTGGACGAGCGCCGCGACGACTACCCTCCCCCATTGGTTCGGCGTGTCGACGGCCCCCGCGCTCGTAAGGCCCGAGGTGGCGCCGGCGACAGCCATCAGGGCGACCGGTCCGGCGAGCGCGACAACAAGGTGGGCGCCCAACCACTTCACGCGTGTGGTCGAGGCGGCGAGCATCGGGTCCGCGCGGCCCCCGACCTCCTCCGACCGCGCCCGCATGATGGACTGCAGCCCAAAGATGGACGCGCCGATGGCGAGGAACCCGAGCTCGACGGACAGGAACGCGTCGGTCAGCACGGACGTGCCGCCGAGTTTGTCGAAGAGGTCCCGCATGGTGGGGTTGTCGAGGAATCCCCCGACGCTTCCCGCGAGCCCGCCGACCATCGCGCCCATGAGGGCGTAGG
Organism: uncultured Actinomycetota bacterium; assembly: GCA_963830335.1. Taxonomy (GTDB): domain Bacteria; phylum Actinomycetota; class Actinomycetes; order Actinomycetales; family Demequinaceae; genus JAFGBM01. Next base: position 1,021,333 of record CAWHLX010000001.1, on the reverse strand, counting down.
TGGTCGCCCAGATCCAGAACGAGGTCCGCTGGAGCCTCCACGCGAGGCCAAGAGGGCTTCCCAGAAGGCGCCCGCCCTCGGCGCGTCCGGCGCGATCCGCGAGAAGGCTACCCCCGAAGTCCCGCCGCGTCGCGAAGGCGTACGCGGCGGTGAGTAGGAGGACGGCGAGCGCCAGCAGGAGCGCTAGCGGCCAGGCGCGGTCCCCAGCGTAGGGACGGATCTGCTGCCACCAGCCGAGCGGCGAGAGCCAGGAGAGCCAAGCAAGCGAGCCTCCCGACGAGGCGTCCGCCACGGCGCGAATCAGGTAGGCGACGCCGATCACGGCCGTTGCCATCCCGGCGGCGCCGCGACCGCTCATGCTCAACTGGGCAGCGACCGCGCCGAGCCCAGCGCCGAGTATTCCCACGGCCGCCATTCCCGCGCCGAAGAGCGCCGAGCCGGTGCCGGGCAAGCCAGCGGCGTAGAGGCCGAGGCCCGAGAGCAGCCCCGTGATCACCGTCGCGCCCACCGAGACGATCACTCCCGCCGTCAGCGGCGCCCTTCGCCCCACGACCGCGGCGCCGAGGAGCTCGAGGCGCCCGGTCTCCTCCTCGGCGCGAGTGTGTCGTACGACGATCCGGGCCCCGAAGACGGCGACGGCCAGGACGCACATGGTGCCGGTCTTGAAGACGGAGAGCGCGCCAATCGACGTGACGTCATGGATCGGGCCAAACATGGCGAGCGTCGACGTCGCCGTGTTGATGACCGTCGCGGCCTCGATACGGGAGGCGAGCGAGGAATAGAGCCCGATGGTGGCCGACGCCCCCGACGCGATCATCGCGCCGATCACCACGATAAACACCGGGATGACGACCCGGTCGCGCCGTAGCGCGAGGCGCACAAGGGCGCGCGTTCCCGCGAACGAACTCACGACGCCACCACCTTCACGACGCCACCCACCTCACGACGCACCGCACTCACGACGCCACCGAGGCCCCGGCCGGCTTCCCTGTCCGCTCGTCGGAATAGTGGCGGAGGAAGATCTCTTCGAGCGTCGGCGGGTGGCTCGTGAGGCTCGTGGCTCCTGCCTTCGCGAGCGCGACGAGAGCGCCGCTCAACTCGCCGGGATCCACGTCGAACTCGACGCGGTCGCCCTGGGTGCGGAAGTCGTGGATGCCCTTGAGCTTGCCGATGGCCTCGGCGCCCCGCGCGACGTCGGCGGTGATGGACACCCGCGCGAGGTGCCTCATTTGCGCGAGGCTGCCGACGTCGACGGTCTTGCCGTCGCGGATGATGCTCACCCGGTCCGCGAGGGCCTCCACCTCGGACAGGATGTGGCTCGCGAGGAAGATCGTCCGTCCCCGGTCGCGGAAGTCGTGGACGGACTCGCGGAACACGGCGTCCATCAGGGGGTCGAGGCCCGCCGTGGGTTCGTCGAGGAGGAGGAGCTCGACGTCGGACGAGAGCGCCGCGACGAGTGCGACCTTCTGCCGATTGCCTTTGGAGTAGGCGCGCGACTTCTTGGTCGGGTCGAGGTCGAAGCGCTCGAGCAGGTCGGCCCGCCGCTTCGGGTCGAGGCCGCCGCGGACTCGCCCGAGGAGGTCGATCACCTCTCCCCCGCTGAGGTTTGGCCACAGCATCACCTCGCCGGGGACGTAGGCGAGGCGGCGGTGCAGGGATTCGACGTCGCGCCACGGGTCGCCGCCCAGAAGGGTCGCGACGCCGGAGTCGGCATGGAGAAGGCCGAGGAGAACACGAATCGTGGTGGACTTGCCAGCGCCGTTTGGGCCCAGGAGCCCATGGACCTCGCCCACCTCGACGGTCAGATTGAGCCCGTCCAGCGCCCGCGTCTTCCCGAACGTCTTGGTGAGATTCTCGATCTGGATGGCGGCATCCATGGCGCGACCTTTCCCCGAGGGACCTCCTCGTACACGTTTAGGCTATACGCGCGGGGGCGCGCGCGGGGGTTCCAACGACGGGGTCTTGGTGCGGGGCCAAACCTACTCGGCGGAAGCCTCGTGAACCTGCTCGGCGGTCTCCTTGCGAGCCTGCTCGGGCTTTGGCTGGGAGATCTTGGTCAGTTGGTGCGCGATCTCCCGCGCCCAGTTCTTGACCTGACCCCACTCGCGGTAGTCGCCAACAGAGGCCTTGAGCCCGCGAACGATCGCCCGCTCGCCGAAGTTGAGGCGGTCGGGGTTGAGGTAGCCGCTGAACATGATGTGGCCGTACGCGTTGATCACGTCGACGAGGGAATCCCCCTCCCCCGCCGGCTCGGTCGGGCGAGGCGGAAGGCCGACGGGGCCGCTCGAGAACAGCCAGACGGGAATCTTCAGGAACTCCTCGGCGTGGTCGTGCACAAGGCTCGATGCGTCCCGACGCCAGAATCCGCCGTAGACGGCGCTCCCGATAATCGCGGCGTCAAAGGACTCGATGGTCTCGATGTCCTTAGCGTCATGCCACACAGCGTCGAAACCGAAATCCCGGAGTACCTCGGCGATCGTTTGCGCGATCTCCCTCGTGGCGCCGTACTTGGAGCCAACGGCAACAAGCACCTTCATGGGCGGCCTCCTTTGGACACCCTTCATCGTCCTACGCGCTTGCGCGCGCCCACGGGGACGAAGGTCCCTTGGCGGATCTACTGGACGACGAGGATGAGGTCTCCGCCCGCCAGCGTCTCGGTCTGGTCGATCAGAACGCGCTTGACCGTCCCGGCGACCGGGGTCGTGATCGCGGCCTCCATCTTCATGGCCTCGATCGTCGCGACGGTGTCGCCCGCCGAGACAGTCGCGCCGACCTCGACGGAAGTGGTGACGGCGCCGGAGAACGGGGCGGCGATGTCGCCCGGATTCGAGGGGTCGGCCTTCTTCCGACTCTTAACGTGGACGGCCGCCGTTTCATCGCGCACGCCGACGGGTCGGATCTGGCCGTTGTGGCTGAAGATGAGCGTCCGCATCCCGTGATCGTCGGGCTCGCCGATCGCCTCGAGCGTGACGAGCATCTTCACGCCCTTCTCGACCTCGACGCTGATCTCCTCCGACCCCCCGGGAGTCATCCCGTAGAGGTAGTGATACGTGTCGAGCACCGAGATGTCGCCGAACTCGGTGGTGGCGGCGTCGAACTCCTTCGACGGGCCGGGGAAGAGGAGGTGATTGAGCCTCCTACGCCGCCTGATGCCGGGCTTCGCGAGAACCTCGTGGTCGTCCTTGGTGAGGTGGTGCTCCCTGCGGCTCGGCTTCCGGCCTGCGAGCGCCTTGGTGCGGAAGGGCTCGGGCCATCCGCCCGGCGGCACGCCCAGCTCCCCCTCGAGGAAGCCGATGACGCTCTCCGGGAGGTCATAGGAGCCGGGGTTCTCCTCGAAGTCCTGGACGTCGGCCCTGATCCCCACCAGTTGGAGTGCCAGGTCCCCCACGGCCTTCGACGATGGCGTTACCTTGACCAGCCTGCCGAGGATGCGGTCTACCGCCGCGTACATGTTCTCGATGTCCTCGAAGCGGTCGCCGAGGCCGAGCGACTTCGCCTGCTGGCGAAGGTTCGAGAGTTGACCACCCGGGATCTCGTGGCGGTACACCCGCCCCGTGGGGCCCTGGAGGCCGCTCTCGAAGGGAAGGTAGAGGCGGCGGACGCTCTCCCAGTAGGGCTCCATGTCCTCGCACGCGGCGAGGGAGATCCCCGTGTCGCGCTCCGTGTGTTCGAGCGCCGCGACAAGGGCGCTCATGGGGGGCTGAGAGGTCGTGCCTGCCATCGCGGCGTTCGCGACGTCGACGGCATCGACCCCGGCCTCCGAGGCCGCAAGCAGGGTCGCGAGTTGGCCGCCCGCCGTGTCGTGGGTGTGAAGGTGAAGCGGAACGTCGAAGCGTTGCCTCAGCGCCTCGATCAAGGTGTGCGCGGCCTGGGGGCGAAGGAGGCCCGCCATGTCCTTGATCGCAAGGATGTGGGCGCCGGCCTCCACGAGTTGGTCGGCAAGCCTGAGGTAGTAGTCGAGGGTGTAGAGCTTTTCCGCAGGGTCCGAGAGGTTCGCGGTGTAGCAGAGCGCGGCCTCCGCGATGCCGGTGCCCCCCTCGCGAACGGCGCGGATCGCGGGCCGCATCTGCTCGACGTCGTTGAGGGAGTCGAAGATGCGGAAGATATCGATGCCGAAAATGGTCGCCTCGTCGATGAAGGCGCGGGCGACCTCGTCGGGGTAGGGCGTGTAGCCGACGGTGTTGCGCCCCCGTAGCAGCATCTGCAGCGGGATGTTGGGCATGGCGTCGCGGAGGTCCGCGAGCCGTTGCCACGGGCTCTCGTGGAGGAACCGAAGCGCGACGTCGAACGTAGCGCCGCCCCACGCCTCCATCGACAGAAGCTGAGGGGTGACGCGCGCAACCGTGCCGGCCGCCCCCAGGAGGTCGTAGGTGCGGACCCTGGTCGCGAGGAGGCTCTGGTGGGCGTCGCGGAAGGTCGTCTCGGTGACGGCGAGCGCCTTCTGGGCGCGAAGCTCCCTGGCGAACTTCTCCGGACCGAGCGCGAGGAGCCGTTGGCGCGCTCCGTCGGGTGGCTCGACCAGGAGGTCGACGTCGGGCAACTTGCTCCTCGGGAAGACGGCGGGCCCCGTCGGATCGCCGTTCGGACGATTGACGGAGGTGTGGCCGATGTGCGCCAGGAGCTTGGTCGCGCGGTCGGCGGTGGGGATCGCTCGCGCGAGGTGAGGGCGCTCATCGATGAAGGATGTGGTCACGCCCCCGACCTGAAAGTCGGGGTCGCCCAGGACGGCGAGGAGGAAGGGGATGTTCGTGGTTACGCCGCGGATGCGGAATTCCGCGAGGGCGCGCCGGGAGCGGGTCACCGCCTGCTTGAAGTCGTGACCCCGGCACGTGAGTTTCACTAGGAGCGAGTCGAAGTGCCCGGTGACGCGCCCGCCGGCGAGTCCGGTGGCGCCATCGAGGCGAACCCCGGCGCCGCCGGGCGAACGGTAGGCCGTGATCCTGCCGGTGTCGGGAACGAAGCCGTTGGAGGGATCCTCGGTCGTGATGCGGGTCTGGAGGGCATACCCCGTGAGGGCGATCGACTCCTGGCGAAGCCCCAGATCCTCAAGCGTCTCGCCCTGGGCAATCCGAAGCTGCGCGACCACCAGGTCAACTCCCGTGACCTCCTCGGTCACCGTGTGCTCGACCTGGATGCGGGGGTTCATCTCGATGAAGACGTGCTCCCCCGCGTGCTCCCCCTCGGTCGACACCAGGAACTCGACGGTTCCCGCGTTGACGTAGCCCAGGCTCTTCGCGAACTTGACCGCGTCGCGACACACCGCGTCGCGGATGGCGGGGTCGAGGTTGGGCGCGGGGGCGATCTCGATCACCTTCTGGTGGCGCCGCTGGATGGAGCAGTCGCGCTCGAACAGGTGGATGACGTTGCCGTGAGAGTCCGCGAGGATCTGGACCTCGATGTGGCGGGGCGAAGTGACGGCTCGCTCGAGGAACACCGTCGGGTCTCCGAACGCGCTGGAGGCCTCGCGCATCGCCGATGCCAGGGCCTCGGGCAGGTCGGCGGGCGTCTCGACCCGACGCATGCCCCGCCCTCCCCCGCCGGCGACGGCCTTGACGAAGATGGGGAAGCCTATGCTCGGGGCCCAGGCGGCGAGTTCCGCCGGATCCTTGGAGGGCTGGGTCGAGGCGAGAACGGGGATCCCCGCATCGTGCGCCGCCTTGAGGGCCGCGACCTTGTCCCCCGCCTTGGCAAGGACCTCCGGGGGCGGGCCGATGAATACGAGGCCCTCTTTCCTGCATCGCTCGGCAAACGCGACGTTCTCCGCGAGGAACCCGTAGCCGGGGTAGATCGCGTCGGCCCCCGAAAGACGCGCGACCCGCACGATCTCGTCGACGTCAAGGTAGGCCCGGACGGGGTGCCCAACCTCGCCAATCTCGTATGCCTCATCGGCCTTGAGTCGGTGCTCGGACATGCGGTCCTCGTGGGGGAAGACGGCGATCGATTTCAGCCCGAGTTCGTATGCGGCGCGAAACGCGCGCACCGCGATCTCCGAGCGGTTCGCCACGAGAACCTTGTGGAACATTACTTCTCCTCCGACTTTGGCCTCATCTTGCCAGGTTTGGGAGGACGCGACCAACGGCCGTGCGCGCGGGGCGGCGCATCGGCAAGGGCCGACGCGCCCGAAGTGGTGAGGGGCTTATCCCGCCTGACTACGGGCCTGACGACGAAGGGCGAGCTCGTCGACGGAGTCGACGGCCGCGTGTATCACGTCGTCGGGGCGGTCGACGGGGAAGGAGGCGAGGGAGCCCTCGAGCTCGCGCCACACCTTACCGAGCGCGATGCCAAACACCCCCTGGCCGCCCTGCACGAGGTCGATGACCTCGTCGTCGGACGTGCACTCGTAAACGGAAGCGCCGTCGCTCATCAACGTGATGCGGGCAAGGTCCTCGACGCCCCGCTCCCGAAGGTGGGACACCGCGGTGCGGATCTGCTGAAGGGAGACGCCGGAGTCGAGGAGGCGCTTCACGACGCGCAGGACGAGGATGTCGCGGAATCCGTAGAGGCGCTGGGTCCCCGAGCCGGTCGCGGAGCGCACCGTGGGCTCCACGAGTCCCGTGCGGGCCCAGTAATCCAGTTGGCGGTACGTAATACCCGCTGCCCTGCAGGCCGTGGGGCCGCGGTACCCGGCCTGCTCGTCGAGCGTGGGCAATCCGTCGCGAAAGAGCAGCCCCTGATCGCTCGGCGGGTTAACGCTGGTGCGGTCATCCCGGGCCATCGCGTCCTCCTCGAATGTCGTGCTGCCAGTCACGCTGGAGTATCCGCCGCGGTCGGCTCCGCCCCGCGTAGTACTAGGTTACCGCCCCGGGCTCGGGGCGATGTGGAGGACGCGCGAGGCGTCGCCCGGGCGTGTCGCACCTGTCACATCAGTAACGCTGGACGGCCTGTCGGAGGACCGCACCGAAGAGCCTCACCGCCGCCTCTCCGAGCTCTCCCGCCGCGTTGTCGGCCTCGCCCGGCTCCCCCTTCGCCCGGATTGGCGCCGAAACGGCCCTGGCCTGGTCCGCCTCGCGCGACGCGGCGTTGCGCAATACTCGGGCGGCGCGGAGGTCACCTCCCGCGGCAAGGTATTCCGCCGCGGAGTGGACCACCGCAACCGCCTCCCTGCGGTATCTGCCGGGCATCCCCGGCTCGATGATGCCCTCGGCGTCGAGGGACGCGACTAGGTCGTCGCCGACCCCCGCGAGCCGGGCAAGCTCGGCCGCGGTGATCCACGGCGCCTGCTCCTCGCCCACCTCATGCGGGAGAACGGCCTCGCGCTCCTCGCCCGAATCGAGCGCCGCGAGCCTCTCCGCGATGAGCGCGAGCGGGCGGAAGTGATCCCGCTGCTCCCGCAGCACGAACCTCAATCGCTCGACGTCCGCGGGCGAATACTGGCGATACCCGCTCGCCGTCCTCTGAGGCACGACGAGGCCCTGCGCATCGAGGAAGCGCAGTTTCGAGGGGCTCAGCGCGGGGAATTCGCTCTGGACGATCGCGAGGACGTCCGATAGCCGCATGAGCGGATCGTGGGACAGCGCGTGTGGCCATCGCCCCGTCGCGGGGTGCCCCAGGGGCGCAGCGTGCTGCGGTTCCGCGGGGGTGCCGACGGCCGCCCGGTCCGGCAGGGGGACGGCAGCGAAGGCCGACGGCATGCCTAGGCGGGGCCGGGGTAGAAGGTGAGTCGGTACTTGCCGATGTGCACCTCGTCGCCCGCCTCAAGCTTGCGCGTCGCGATGCGCTCGTAGTTGACGTACGTCCCGTTGAGCGAGCCCGCATCCTTCGCGTAGTAGGCGCCGTCCCGTCGCTCGAAGCGGACGTGCTCGCGCGAAACGGTCACGTCGTCGAGGAAGATGTCGCCGTCGACGCTACGCCCGGCGGTCGTGACGTCCCGGTCGAGGAGGAAGCGCGCGCCCGTGTTCGGCCCGTGATGCACGATCAGTAGCGCGGAGCCCATCGGGAGGGCGTCAACTGCCGCCTGGTCTTGCGCGCTGAGGTGGTGCGATGTCGCCTCGACCTCGGGAGTGCGCGAGTCGATCGACATCGTCTGTTCCGCGGCACTCTCGTCGTCCATGGTCGCTCCCCTCTCCTGGGTCGTTGTGCCTATCGTAGTCCGGCGTCGAGCGTGCGTCAGGGCACGTTTTCGGCCTTCGGTGGCGTGAAGACCTCGAGGTACTCCACGGGTTCGGCGCCGACGCTCATATGTTCCGCCCCTGCGCTTTCCGGATCCCATGGGCGACGTACCCGAGCCCGGCGTACCAGTACACGGCCGCGGACGCAGCGGAGCCCCAGATCCCGACGGCGTGCCAGAAGTCCGAGTGGCCGTACGCGAGGTAACTGAGCGGCAGGAACCAGTACAGGCCGAACGTAGCCGCCTTGCCGACGAACGTCACCTGCGGCGTCCCCACTCCCCTGCGCTTTCCGACCAGGAGCGCGATTCCGACGACGACGTCGCGCGCGAGGAGCACCGCAACGAGCCACCACGGGATGATCGCCCTCAGGCCAAGCCCGATGACGACCGAGAGCGTCAGGAGTCTGTCGGCGGTGGGATCGAGAACCCGGCCGAGCGTCGTGACCTGGTTCCACCGGCGCGCAAGGAAGCCGTCGAAGAAGTCGGAGACCCCGGCGACGACGAGGGCAATGATCGCCCAACCGTCCGCATGGCGTGCGAGGAGGGCGCCGAACGCGACGATCAGGACGATGCGCAGCATCGAGATGATGTTGGGGATGGTCCAGACGCGCGACGTGGGAGTGGTGGTTTCGCTCACCACCCCACTCTAGTTCGGGCGCGCCAAACGGGGCGATGGCAACCTGGGTTGACAACGCGACGCTAAGCAACTAAAGTTGCTTACATGATCAGCGACCCGATCTCGCCCGTTGGCGAAGTGGCCGATGCCCTCGCGTCGGTGATCGCCCTGCGGGAAATGGCCGACCGCATTGAGGACGCATCTGTCGAGCGGGCGCTTCGCGAGGGGTGGTCGTGGCCCCAGATCGCCGAGGCGCTCGGCGTTACCCGTCAGGCTGTCCACAAAAAGCACTCAAGCCGTTTCGATGGCACGGACGTGCCGCTCAGAAGGAGGCAGTCATGAGCCACAACGCCAGCGCGCCGCTCAAGCAGATGGTGATCGCCGCGATTGACGAGGCGACAGCGCGGGGCGCGGGCTCGGTCGAATCCGAGCACCTGCTACTCGCCGTCGCGGACAAGGCCGAACCCGGCCTACGCTCTGCCCTCACGGATCTCGGGCTCGATCGCGCGTCGATCGACCGCCTACTGCGAGAGGAAAGGCGGCGAAGCCTGGAGGCCGCGGGCGTGCAGCAACTTCCGGACTGGGTATTGGCGATCGCACCGCGGGGGCAACGCCCCCGCTGGGGGGCCTCGATCCGTTCCGTGCTCGTTCGCGCGGGAACCCTCGCGAAGGAATCCGACCGGCGGAGGATAGCGGGGGTGGATGTCGTCCGCGCGATCGCCGAGGCCGAATTCGGAACCGTCCCTCGCCTCCTCGCGCTCGCGGGAGTGAGCCGCGACGTCGTCGGGGTCCGACTGCGGGCGCTCTAGGCGACGTCTGGCGAGGGCGCGACTCCGAGGGACACGAGGAGGGCTTCGATCCGCGCGCGGATCTCATCGCGAATGGGACGCACCGCCTCGAGGCTCTGGCCGGCGGGGTCGTCGAGCTTCCAGTCCTCGTAGCGCTTGCCAGGGTAGAACGGACACGCGTCTCCGCACCCCATGGTGATGACGACGTCGGACTCCTGCACCGCGCCGTCCGTCAGCACCTTCGGCTGGTTCGAGCTGATGTCGATCCCGACCTCCGCCATGGCCGCGACGGCCATCGGGTTGATCTGATCCCCGGGCATGGAGCCGGCGGATAGGACCCGGACGCGTCCCGATCCGAGCGCCTGGAGCCAGCCTGCGGCCATCTGAGAGCGGCCAGCGTTGTGGACGCACACGAAGAGGACGGTGGGAATCGTTTCGGTCATGGAAGCAAGATTACGTCCGCGCGTCGCGACGGCAACCGGCGTTCATCCAAGGTTCACCTTAGGCTCGGCGCTGCGACATTCCGGCTCGGCGCTGCGACATTCCAAATCAGGCCCTCCGACGCGCCACCACCACGGTGTCCCTGCGCGTGATCGGTCCTTCGGGGCCTTCCGCGAGTCGTTCGCGCATCTCGCTCGCCTCGACCTCGAGCCCGGGAACGGTGGAGAGCACCTCCGCCACCTCGTCGGGGGTGAACAACACGGAGGGATCCCGCGGTCCGCGGCCCGCAGGGGCCTCGTCCTCGGGGTGGTGGCCGACGACGAGGAGGACGCCGCCCGGGGCAGTCAGGTCCGCCTCGGCGAGCCAGGCCGCCGCGCGGACCTTCGGGGGCTCGTGGAGGTAGTGGCAGGTCACCAGGTCGAAACCACCGTCGGTACCGATGCCGGAGGCGACGACCCCCTGGGTGACGTCGCCCGCGACCCAGGCGCACCGCTCCCCCACTCCCCGCTCGGCCGCGGCCGCCGCCGCGCGCTCGAGGGCGACGGAGGAGAGGTCGAGCCCCACGACCGTCCATCCCTGTTCGGCGAGCCAGACGGCGTCGCCGCCCTCTCCGCAGCCGACGTCGAGCGCGGTGCCGGGTTCGAGGCGCGCGGCGACCTCGCGGAGCACGGGGTTGGCGTGACCGCTCCAGAGCGCTCCCCGCTCCGCGTACTTCTTGTCCCAGCGCTCGGCGCTGGACCTGAGAGGTTCCTCCGTCATGTCGAGCTCCCGTTCTGGACGGCAAACACCGGGCCGCGATCGACGTCGGCGCTCACCAGCCGGACCATCTGATCCTTGCCCGCCTCGACTCCCCCCTCGCAGCGCGCGACCACGGCGGGCTCCGCGAGCTGAACGGTCCGATCGTCGAGGCCGACGCCCTGGAAGTCGTCGCCGACGTACGGCGCGAGGACCGCGGACTCCACGGCCGAGATGCAGTCGTTGTCGACCGACCGCGCGATGCGGGTTCCGTGTTCCATCTCGTCGCCGATCTGGGCGAGTGCGCGCTTGACCCACGCGGGCACGGAGACTCCTCCCGCGTGCGCGAGGCAGATCTCGGTCGCATACCGGTCCGCGAGGCGGCGGAGCGGCGCCGTCACGTGTGCGTACGGGACTCCGAGCGCCCCGTGCGTCAAGGAGGCCGGGCGCGGCAGGCTCGGGTCCGCGTCGTCGAAGGCCTCCCAGCGCGCGCTGCGGAAGAGGGTCGTCGCCGCGGAGAGGAAGGCCGCCGCGGCGGGGGTTGCGAGGTCCAGGCGTGAGAGGCAGTCCGCGTACGACTCGGTCGCACCCCAGGAGATGCCGAGCGCGCGTGCCTGGTTGCGGAGCCGAGTGATTGACCGCTCGTCGGCCGGGGGCATGGTGCGAAGAATCCCCATGCCTCCCTCGAGCATGAGTCGCGCCGCCGCCTCCCCTGTCAGGAGGCTAATCTGCGCGTTGTCGTCCTCGACCGGGGCCGCCGCCCTATACGCGAGGGAGATGCCGCCCTCGGCGGCGACGACCTCCTGCTCCGGCTTGGGCAGGGTGACCGCGCCCCGCTCCCGGGCGAGCGCGCGCCGGCGATCCCCCACCTCCCGCATGAGGCCCAGGAGCGCCCGCGCGTCCTCGACCGGGGTGCGGGACAGCTCCTCGTACGAGTACTGGCGTCGGGAAGAGACCAGGGCTCGCGCGACGCCGATCTCCCGGATCTCCCCCTTGGCGTCCAGCTCGATGGTCCACAGCACGGCCTTGGTGGGCTGGTCCGGCAGGAGGGACGCGTATCCCTCCGACATGACCGGCGGGTGGAGGCCGACGCGCCGGTCGGGACAGTAGACGGTCTCGACTCGCGCGTGGGTGTCGTGATCCAGCGGCCCGTCCGGGACGACGTGCGCGGCGACGTCCGCGATCGCGTAATAGACCCGATGGCCGTCGCCCCTGCGCTCGATCAGCACGGCCTGATCCAGGTCTCGCGATCCCTCCGGATCGATCGTGACGACGGGAAGCGAGGTCCGGTCGAGTCGAGTCGCCCTGAGGTGGGAGGGCTCGGAGACTCCGCCCCCGTGCTCCGCCTCGAAGTAGACCTCGGGCGCGTACCCCTCGCGGACCCCGGCGGTCTCGCGGATGCGGTGGAAGACCGGGGTGAGACTGGCGAGGGGGGTTCGTAGGGGCTTGCGGCGAACACGCATAGGACGAGCCTAGGCGGCGTCCGGCGGCCCGATGACCGCGCGTTCCAACCGCTGGCTCGCGTTCGGCGTGCCTGTCAACCGGCCGCCGTCGCGCCCGTCGCTACTGGGCAGACGCGCCGACCTACGTCGCGACCGACGCCCCCGCGCGGACCGTCTTGAGGGCGCCCGCCCAGGCCTCGAGTTGCTGGAAGAGGCCGTCGAGCGAGGCGACCTGGCGCTCGGAGGGCCGCAGTTCGCTGAAGTTCTCGAAGTCCGTGAGGAGCGAGAGCCCCACCTGGCGCTGCACGGTGGCGACCTGGAGCTCAGAGAGGACGGTGCGCAGGGCCTCGGCGGCCCTGTGCCCCCCCGTCGTCCCGTAGGTGACGATTCCGGCCGCCTTGTCGTTCCACTCGAGGTTCAGGTAGTCAAGGGCGTTCTTGAGAACGGCCGAGGTGGAGTGGTTGTACTCGGGGCTCACGAAGACGAACCCATCGAAGCGCGCGATGGTCTCCGCCCACGCGATCGTGTGCGGGTGCTGGTACTGATGCCTGGACGGGGGGTTGGGCTCGTCAAAGAACGGGAGCGGGTGATCCGCGAGGTCCACGAGTTCGTACCTCGCTCCCCTGCCCGCGGCGCGGTCGACGACCCAATCGGCGACCGCTCTTCCGCGACCGCCGGGTCGGGTCGAACCCAGGATCACCGCGATGGTCAAATCGGATGCGTCAGTCACGTCAGCCTCCTCGACACGAACCCGTCCGTCTGGCGGGCCCGTCATCACCGTCAACATGTTGACGTATCAACGTTATTCCCACGTGGCGTCGGGACTTCCCCCACCGCACCCCCGCGGCGGCGGACGCGTAGAGGGACGCGAGCAGCGGAGGCGACGGCCGGTCCATCTGTCACGTTCGAGCAAACGAGCGACGCGCGGCGCTTGCCCGCTGGCTAGGTAGTGTTACTATGTACTGGTAGTCAATGACACCGAGTAGGTGGTGTCGGAGAACGGACCGTGGAGGCGCCTCGTGGGCAAGCAGATGACGGAGATGCTCAAGGGCACGCTCGAGGGCATCGTCCTCGCGATCCTGGCGCTCGCCCCCGCCTACGGCTACGAGATCACCGCGCGGCTGCGAGACCGCGGCCTCACCGACATCGCGGAGGGCACGGTGTACGCCGTCCTCGTCCGCATCGAGCAGCGCGGGCTCGTGGACGTCACGAAGGTGCCGTCCGACATGGGCCCTCCCCGCAAGGTCTACGCACTGAACGCCGCGGGCCGGGTGGCGCTCGACGAATTCTGGAATACCTGGAGCTTCCTGGCCTCGCGGCTTGGCGAACTCCACCGAGGCAAGGAGTAGGCATGTCCCCCACCGAAAAGCAGGGCCCGCTGTCGAGGGCCATCGGCGTCGTCATCGGACCCAAGCGGGAATGGCGCGCCTACAAGCGCCGCGTCAAGGCGCTGCCCGCGCCGTACCGCGCCGCCGTCGATGCCGTCGAGACCTACCTCATGTACTTCGGCCCGGAGACGTGGGAGAGTTCCTCGTCACTTCTTGGCGACGTGGCCGAGCTGTTTGAGCGTGCCGCCGCCGATGGAACGCCCATCCGCGACATCGTGGGCTCCGATCCGGTCGAGTTCGCGGACGCGCTGATCCGCAACTACGACAAGGGCGGCTACGTGGCGCGCCAGCAGCGCAGACTCATCGACGGGATCGACCGGGCCGCGGCTCTTGAGCACTCCGAGACCGGAGAGTCGAAGTGACCGCCGCCGCGGTGACCGCCGCCGCGGTGACCGCCGCCGACGTCGCCGAGCCCGCGATCCGCGTGGCCGGGGTGCGGAAGTCGTACAAGACCCTCGAGGTGTTGCGCGGCGTGGACTTCGACGTCGCCCGGGGCAGCATCTTCGCGCTGCTCGGCGAAAACGGGGCGGGCAAGACCACCGTCATCAAGATCCTGTGCACCCTGCTACGGGCCGACGCCGGCACGGCACACGTCAACGGTTTCGACGTCGCCGCGAGGGCCGCGGACGTGCGGGAGTCCATCAGCCTCACGGGGCAGTTCGCGGCTGTCGACGAGATTCTGACGGGGCGGGAGAACCTTGTGCTCGTCGCCAGACTGCGGCACCTCTCGGAACCGGGCACGATCGCGGATGGCCTGCTCGAGCGCTTCTCGCTGGCCGACGCGGCCGCGCGGAGGGTATCGACCTACTCGGGCGGCATGCGCCGCCGGCTCGACATTGCGATGAGCCTCATCGGGAATCCGCCGGTGATCTTCCTCGACGAGCCGACGAGCGGGCTCGACCCCGAGGGGCGGATCGAGGTGTGGAAGGCGGTCAAGGAACTCACCGAGGGGGGCACGACGGTGCTTCTCACGACCCAGTACCTGGACGAGGCGGAGCAACTCGCCAACCGGATCGCGATCCTCCACGAGGGTCGAATCATCGTGAACGGGACCCTCTCGGAACTCAAGCGGCTCCTCCCCCCCGCCACCGTCGAATACGTCGAGAAACAGCCGACGCTCGAGGACGTCTTCCTCACCGTCGTCGGAAAGGACAAGCGATGACCAACCACTTCTTCGGCGACACGGGCGTGCTGCTCGGCCGATCGCTGCGCCACATCGCGCGCAGCCTCGACACCATCATCACCACCGCGATCATGCCGATCGCTTTCCTGTTGATGTTCGTCTACGTGCTGGGAGGCGCGATCAAAGCGGGGTCGGGCTCGTACGTGAACTACCTCCTGCCCGGCATCCTGATCATCACCGTCGCGTCGGGCATTTCCTACACGGGATACCGCCTATTCCTCGACATCAAGACCGGCATCTTCGAACGGTTCCAGTCCATGCCGATCGCGCGGTCGTCCGTGCTATGGGCTCACGTGCTCACCTCGCTCGCCGCCAACCTGATCTCGCTCACGGTCGTCGTGCTCGTCGCGCTGCTCATGGGGTTCCGCTCGGGGGCGGGACTGCTCGCGTGGCTCGCCGTCGTCGGAATCCTGATCCTCTTCACCCTCGCGCTGACATGGCTCGCCATCATCCCGGGCCTCACCGCGAAGTCCGCCGACGGCGTGGGCGCGTACTCCTACCCGCTCATCCTGTTGCCGTTCATCAGCTCCGCCTTCGTGCCGACCGACACCATGGCGGGTCCCGTGCGAGCCTTCGCCCAGTACCAGCCCGTGACGTCGATCGTCAACACGATCCGCGACCTGTTTGCGCAGCAGCCGGTCGGGAGCGACATCTGGGTGGCGCTTGGCTGGTGCGTCGGAATCCTCGTGGTCGCGTACGCCTTTGCCATGGTCGCCTACCGCCGGATCATCTCCTCGTAGGGCGTCGCGCGGCCTCGCGGGCGATGGGCTCGCCGAGGGCGTGTCGGGTGAGGAGGGTGCCGCCGGCGACGGCGGCGGACATCGTCAGCACCGCGGCGCCAGGAACCAGGAAGAGAAGAAACGTCGCGACGCCGAACCCGAGGCTCACGCGCCGCCGCCGACCGAGTGCGTACCTGCGGTACCTCAGGCGGTGGCCCCGCCGCTCGAACGGGTAGTCCGTCAGCTCGAGCGCGAGGAACCATCCCCCGATGAGCGCGCCGAGGGCCCAGGCAACTGCCGTGCCGACGACGGGGATCAGGCTGAGCAGGAAGAGGCCCCCGCTCGCGAGGCCAGCGAGGGCGAGGCGCCCGACGCGTTCGCCGATGTTGCCGACGAGGGCGGCGAGCCACGGACGGCCGGGCACCGCCGGCGCGGCGCCGAGCGGCTCGTCGATCCGCCGCGAGATCGCCTCGAAGAAGGGCTGGCCGATGAGGAGGGTGAAGCCCGTGAACCCGTACACGATGGTGAGGCCGATCGCCCAGATCAGGCCGACGGCGACGAGGGCCTGAACGAGCTGCCGCGCCACATCCGGCCACCCGTTCGCGAAGCTCGCGACCCACCGGGTGATCGGATCGAGATTGATGGCGAAGGTCCAGACGAACGCGCCGATCAGGACCGCTGAGATGACCCCCGGAATGAGCCCCAGCAGCATGACCCCGGGCTCGCTCCGCCAGGTACGGAATCCACGGCGCAGGAGGCCGACGCCGAACCAGAAACCGGGGGCGCGTCGCGCACCACGCTCGCGGCCAGCGCGTCGCGCACCACGCTCGCGGCCAGCGCGTCGCGCACCACGCTCGCGGCCAGCGCGTCGCGCACCACGCTCTCCCCTTGCGAGGCGTCTCCCCTCGCTCCTTTCGGCACGGCGTTCGCGGGGAGTGGCCATGGGCCGATCGTATCCGGGTACGCGATTGGTGACATGTCACCTTTCGGGACGTACGCTGGGGTCATGGTCGAATCGTCCCTGTCCGATCGCGAGTGGGCCGTGTGGCGAGCCCTGACGCTCATGGGTCGTGCGCTCGCGACGGCGACGGACAAGGCGCTGCAACGGGATGCCGGGATATCCGCGCCGGACTTCGAGATTCTTCGCGCGCTGAGCGAGGCGGAGCGAGGCCGCGCGCGGGCGTGCGAACTCGGGGACATGCTGTCGTGGGAGAAGAGCAGGATTTCCCATCACGTGACCCGAATGGCGGCGCGCGGCCTGGTCGCGCGAGACGAGTGCGACGCGGATCTCAGGGGAACCTGGGTGACGGTCACGCCGGACGGCCGCGCGGCGCTCGACCGCGCGCTGCCCGCCTACGCCGACGTCGTGCGCTCCACCCTCACGGGACTCCTTCCCGACGCGGACGCCGCAGCGATGGGGCGCGCAGCCGTCGCCGTGGTGCGGGGCGTGGAACCGGGAACCTGCGGCGCCGAGGTGGATCGCCTCGAGCGCGCCATCGCGCAGCCGCCCGCCTAGATCACCTCTTCGCCCGTCCGCGCGGGAGTGCTCTCCCGCAGCACGACCCTCCCGTCCACCGCGCGCCGGATGGACGTCGCCTCCTGGGCCCTGATCACGATGTCCACCGCTTCCTTCGCGACCAGATCGACGGGGATATGCACCGTGGTGAGTGGGGGCACGATATCGCGGAGGGACGCCACGTCATCGAAACCAGCGATAGCGACGTCCTGGGGCACCGCGAGCCCGGCCGCCCTGAACGCGGCCATTGCGCCGAGGGCCATGACGTCGTTGACGGCGAAGACGCACTCGGGGAGCTTGCCGGAGTTGATCATCTGCGTGGCCGCCTCGAAGCCCCCGTCGCGATTGAAGTCCGAGCGGAACACCCGGTTTGGGTCGAGGACGAATCCGGCGGACTTGAGGCCCGCGCGGAAGCCCTCAACGCGGTCGGTGGACGTGCGGAGTGACGCGCGGGCGGCGAGCACGGCGAAATCCCGGTAACCATGGTCGCACAACGCGAGGGCGAGGTTCTTCGAGGCCTCGCGGTTGCGGACGGTCACGGTGTTGGCCTCCAGTTCGGGCTGGCTGATGAGCGCGAGCCGACCGCCCTGCGCGATGAAGAGGTCAATCTGGTGCTGGAGCGCGGCCTTCGATTTCGCACCACCGATCCGGCTGCCCGCGATGATGATCGCGCGGGCCCGTTGACCACGGAACCCCGCGACGTACCGCAGTTCGCGCTCGGGGTCGCGGTGCGCGTTCGCCAAGACCGTCATCAGGCCCTCGCCCTCGGCGGCCTCCATCACGACACTGGCGATCGTGGCGAAATAGGGGTCGGTGATGTCGTGAATGATGAGGCCGACGACATTGGCGCGGCCGCGAGCGATCGCCTGCGCCGCGGGGTCGGCAATGTAGTGGAGGCGCTTCGCGACCTCCTCGACCCTTTTCCGGAGCTCCTCGCGTGGCACTCGCGGCCCGCCCCCGAGCGCGCGCGAGGCGGTGGCTATCGAGACTCCGGCGATGCGCGCGACATCCGCGAGCGTGACGCGCGCCAGCGTGGGCTCGCCCCCCCGCTTCCCCACGCTCTTAGCATCGGGCATGATGCCTGCCGTTTCGTCGGGCGCTCGCCGTGCGGCGTAGTACCAGCCGCGCCGAGACCGAGGACCGCGCGCCAGACAGCGCCCTTGGTTGAGATTACCGCGAATGCACTCGGCGAGAGGTGTTGATCCGATCACACGGCGGGTAGGGCTCAGCTCGATGCCGTCGCCCCGTCCACGAGGGTCATGGCGTCGAGGAGCTCGGTCACCGGAATCGAGGCGACGCGGACGTGGGTGTCCGCGACGCCGTACGGGAGCCAAAGCACGCCCTCGTGCACGAGTCCCCCGCACGAGTAGACGACGTTGGGGACGTAACCGTTGCGCTCCGAATCGTCGGGTTCGAGGAGTGGACACTCGAGCCGCGCGAGGACCTTGGCCGGATGCTCGATGTCCACAAGGATGGCGCCGATGCAGTACCGGCGCATCGGGCCGACGCCGTGAGTGATGACGAGCCAACCCCTGTCGGTCTCGATGGGGGCGCCGCAGTTGCCCGTCTTGACGATCTCCCACAGCCGCCGAGGGACATGGACCGGTTTCTTGTGGCTCCACACGCGGCCGTCCTCCGACCATGCGAGGGAGGAGGTTTCGCCGTCCGTGCGGGTCAGGGCGAGATAGCGCCCCCCCACCTTGCGCGGGAATAGGGCGATCCCCTTGTTGCGCGCGGCGGAGCCCGAGAGCCGGTGGCTCTCGAACCGCCGAAGGTCGGGCGAGGTAAGCACGCGGGGGGCGATCCGATTGCCGTCGTACGCCGTGTAGGTCGCGCGATACTCCTGGGTACCATCCTCGGCGGTGAAGAGGACGAAGCGCGCGTCCTCCATCCCCTTGATCTCCTCGTGCGCGACGGGCATCAGGACCCGTTGAGCCAGGTCGCTGGACTCGGGGAATTCGAGCGAGTACGCGGTCTTCACCATGGCTCGAAGCGCCTCAATGTGCGTCCCCGCGTCGTGGCGCTCCATCAACTGCTGAGGGAGCATCGCGATGGCCGCCTCGAGCTCGGTCGGCCCGAAGGTGTCGCCGAGGGCGCGGACGACCGCGTCCGAGATCTCGTCATTCAGGAGCCGGTGCTGCTCAAGGAGATCCACGAAGTGTTCAAGGGTCCAGTGCGCGGGCCCGAGCGTAAGCGGCGTGAGTGGGAGCGTGCGGTCGCCGAAGGTCCACGTGCGGCCCGGCCCGATGATCGCGGAGACGAAGCTGATCGAGGAGACATGCCCCTCGCCGATGCTCCTGAGGGAGACGGCGACGCGCAGCTGCCCGGGCTCGAGCCCGCCCTGGTCGGGGTGCGGCGTCGCGCTCGGGTTGCACAGCGCGGCGCCCTCGATCGCGTACTCGGCGGAGAAGGTGGCGCCGAGCAGGAGCCTCTCGTCCTCGGTGAGGTCGTCCCAACGGTCGGCGTGAGGGCTGACGGCCATGGCGTGATCCAGAAGCACGGCTTTGAGGTCGAACGTTCGCTGCCCGAAGGAGTCGAGGATGCTCGTCGCGCTGGAGGCGTCCTCGTCGTTGGGCCGTTCGAAGAGCCGTGCGACGACGTCGCTGACTCGTGGGTGGCCGTCGCGCGCCTCCTCACCGGGCAGGAAGAGCCGCAAAATGACGCGGCTGGGGTCCGGCCCGAGCGTCGCCCCGGAGTCGAGCATGCGTGAGCTCACTGAGGCATCTCCGCTCCGAGGAGCCTGCGCGCCTGCTGGAAGGTGCTGAGGGCGGCGAGCGTCGACTCCGCTCCGCGGTTCTCGTTTCGCCCGCGTGCCGTGAGTCCGTCGTAGCCGGCACCGGTCACGGCGTCCATCATCGGGGTCCCGCTGTCGTTGCTACCCAGGAACCACTCCCACGCCAGCCTCAGGCCGTCGAGCCAGCGCCGGTCCCCCGTCACGTCATACGCGCGGGAGCACGCGTCGGCGATGGCGGCAACCTCGATCGGTTGCTGATCGAACATCGGCCCCTCTTCCCCTGGGCCGCGCCCTTGGTTGCCCGTGACCGAGAGTCGCCCGTCGAGCGTTTCGTTCGCGACCAGGAACGACAGAAGGCCCAGTCCGCGCGTGAGCACGCGGCGGTCGTCGAGCGCCGCGCCGCCCGCGATGAGCGCCTCGGGGATTGTGCCGTTCGAGTAGCGAAGGCGAGATTCCGGCCACGGCCAGGCGGCGTCGGCCTTGTCGGGGATCATGGCCGACACGCGGTAGATGAGGCGTCGCGCCGGGGCGAGTAGCGGTTCCGCCGTGAGCACCTCGGCGGCGCCCACGGCGGCGAAGGCCATCGCGTGGAGGTCGTGCGACTCCTGCCTCGCCGCGCGCTCGAATGCCTTGAGCGCGCGCTTGCGGATGGCTGGCTGCTCCGCTCGGAGGGATGTGACGCCGAGCGCCCAGAGCGCCCGCCCCCACCAGTCCCCCGTGGCCGGAGCGTCGGTCCACGCGCCCGCCGTGTTCATGCGGTTGTGGACGCGGCCGTCCTTCGCGATGGCGCCCTCAACGAACGTGAGGTACGTCTCGGTCATCTCCTCGACCCGGGAACTGGGTTGCGGCTCTCTGGCGGTCACGAGGAGGGCCCTGGCGACGTCGTCGACGCAGTAGCCGTGCTCCGCTCGGGGCGCGTCAAGCAGGGCATGCTCGAAGAGTCCACGGTCGTCCGTCATGCGATCAAGATGGGCGAACGGGGCTGGGCGATTCCTCAGTCGTGGACCCATCAGGCCGCCACAGTGGAGCGCAGCCGGAGCGCGAGAGTGCGGAAGCGCTGGCCCACCTCGGACCACGTGGTCTCCCGCCCCACCCTGCGCGCGATCCTCGCCATGCGTTCTGCGGCATCCGCGTCGGTGAGGATGGACCGAAGGGCAGCGGCGATGGCGGCGGGGTCCTCGTGGGAGACGACGATGCCCGCGCCGGTCGATAGAAGCTCCCTGGCGTGGGGGAAGGCGGTGGCGACGACGGGCTTGCCCGCACCGACGGCCTCGGCGAGCACGCCGGACGTCACCTGGACGCGGGAATCGTACGGAAGGAGGACGATGTCGGCGGCCAGGATGTTGCGCGCGAGGGCGTCGGCGTCGAGGTAGCGGCCGTCGAGCGTGACGGAGTCCTCCAGGCCCAGGGCGCCGACGGTGGCGAGGAGCCGGTCCCGGTAGGCATCGCCGTCGTTCGCCAGGACCTTGGGGTGGGTCTGGCCGAGCACCCGGTATCGAGGTCGGGGCTTGAGGTCCTTGAGCTCGGCGAAGGCACGGATCGCCCACTCGATGCCCTTGCCTGGCCCGATGAGGCCCCATGTGAGGACGATCGGGCGATCGGACTCTGGCAGGGGACCGATGGAACTCAGCGGGTGAATGCCGTGCGGGATCACGCGGACGGCGGAGCCGTCGACGAGGTAGCGACTCGTCAGGTTGCCGCGGGCGGTCTCGGTCATCACCACCACGGCGCTGGCGAGGCGCACGACCTCCTCGAGGACGCGCTTCTGCCCGGGCGTGGGATTGGTCAGGACGGTGTGAAGCACCACCACCGTCGGGACGTCGAGCCGGGAAAGGATGGCAAGAACCTCGTCGCCGTCCGGCCCTCCGTAGATGCCGTATTCGTGCTGGACGACCGCGACGTCGGCGGAATTGAGCATGCGGATGGCGGCGGTGATGGACCCTCGGTCGCCGTTGAGCATCTCCGAAATGGGTAGTCCCCGTTTGCCGCGCGTGGCGATCGGCGAGGACTCGTCCATGACCCTGACGATGAACGCGTCGTCGCTGGGAAGGACCATGGAGGCCGCAAGGGACTCCGTGAATGTTGCGAGGCCGCAACGTGTCGGGGGGTACGTGCTGAGAAAACCAAAGCGTGCCATATTCAACGACCTTCACTCGAACGGGAAGCGATACGCCGCTTCTCGGCATTCGAGACGTCTGCCGGTTGGCACCCCTCGTGGAACAGCGTCCTCAGCCTCGTTGTCCGGTTCGTGCCCCGCAAACGCCCTGGATGCGAAGGAACTTTGCGCTTAGTATACGCCGGTTTGGGGAAGGGCGCCCGGGACCGATTCTTGGGGTGCGAATCCCAGAGCGACGCATACGCTGAGGGGGAGGAGGCTACTGGCTATGGCATCGAAGCTCGGCAACATCGTGTTCTACGCGCACGATCCCCAGCGACTCTCCGACTTCTGGGCGGACGTCTTTGGGTACCCCCGTTCGCGCATCGAGGGCGAACTCCGCGACTTCCTTCTGGGTGGTGGGCTAACGGACGAGGAGTTGGCCAAGCGGGGCCTCGCGGAGGACCCCGAGGGCGAGGGACCTCGCTTCTTCTTTCACCACACTCCGGAGGCCAGAGCGGGCCGAAACCGCCTTCACCTCGATATCCTGGCCGTTCCGGGACGACCGCCGACGCGCGCGGAGCTTGATGCCGAGAAGGATCGCCTCGTCGGGCTGGGCGCGACGGTGGTGCGGCTCGTCGAACAGGACTGGGGTCCGGCCAAGGAGCTGTACTACCAAATGGTCGACCCTGAGGGCAACGAGTTCTGCCTGCAGTAGCAGGCAGACCGAGAGAGACTGAGTAGAGGGTGAAGATGCCTGAAGGCGCCGACCTGGCCGCTATGAGCCGGGAGGATCTCGCCGCGTACCTGAGCGCGCACTCGAACCTCCCCGGCCCCCGGGGCAACCTCGAACTCGCCGACGCGTTCGCGGCCACCGCGCCGCGGGACACGGTTCTGGCTTTCGCCGACGATGAGGACGAGTATCTGCGCTTCTGCGGTACCGAGGGACTCGGGAGGTTGCTGGTGGAGTCGCCGGGCGAGGCGGCGCTGCTCGCGACGCTCGTGGAGCGCGCGGCCGACCCGCTGTGGCGGGTGCGCGAGGCGAGCGCCCGGGCGCTCCAGATCGTGGGGCGCGCCGCGCCGGAGGCCATGCACGCCGTCGTCGCGCGGTGGGTGACGCATCCGGACGCCTACGTGCGCCGCGCCGCCGTTGCCGCGATCTGCGAGCCCGACCTGCTCCGTGACGACGCCGGCTTCCGCTCGGGCCTCGACGCGTGCGAGGCGGCCACGGCGTCGCTCGTCGCCCTCTCCGCCGCCCAGCGCAAGGAGCCGGGACCTCGCAACCTTCGGCAGGGGCTCGGCTACGGATGGAGCGTCGTCGTCGCCGCCAATCCGGCGGAGGGGATGCCCGCGTTCGACCGCCTGAGGGCGAGCGACGACCCCGACGTCGCGTGGATCGTCACGTCGAACCTCTCCAAGAACCGGCTCAAGCGGCTCCTCCCTTAGTGCGCCGAGGCCCCGCGCCTCCTTGACTTGCGTCAGGACCTGCCGCGACGCGGCAGTGGCTACGGAAGGGGCGCGATCGAGCATGCGACGATAGGGGTGGCTCTCCGCGCGGACCCCGCGGGGCGCGCGGGCGCGTGACGGGAAGGGAGGGATCGGCGATGGCGTGGTTGGGCAAACGGGGTTCGGACGACAAAGCCGAGGGGATGGATGACCCCGCGGCGGGCGCGCTACTGCCCCAGGTGTCCGTAGGGCAAGTGTTCGTGCCGGAGCCTCTCGACGACGACTTCGCGGGAAGCGACGCGCCCAAGGGCAAGGGCAGGGCCGCGCCCAGGGCAAGGACGGGGGTGCGTCCAAGGGCAAGGACGGGGGCGCGCCCAAGGGGAAGGGCAAGGCCGCGCCCAAGGGCAAGGCCGCGGGCAACGCGGCGCCGGCGAAGGCGCCCTCGCCCGTCGAGGGCAACCGTCGCACCCCCCTCCAGGAGAAGATGGCCCAGATCGCTGAGGAGCACAAGGACGGTCCGATCGAGGACATGACGGCACCGATCCGCGAGGCGCTCGTGGCGCACGGGCGCGACGTCCCGGACGACTGGATCCTCACGATCGCCGAGGGGCTGCGGCGGCACGGCCCGATCCTGCCGGACTACCGAGGACCCGGCCCGGCGCCACAATGAGCCCCGCAATGCCCCGACCCGCGCCACCCTCCCCCGCCGTCCGCGTCGTCCCGGCGAACGAGGCCTCGTGGGAGGACCTCCAGACGGTCATGGGCACGCGCGGCGACGCGTCCAACTGCCAGTGCCAGTTCTTCAAGATCCGCGACATGGACTGGCGCGGCGTGCCCCGCGAGGAGCGCGCGGCGCGGCTCAGGGAACAGGCCGACTGCGGCCACCCCGACTCCCCCACCACGAGCGGCCTCGTCGCGCACCTGGACGGCGAACCCGTCGGCTGGTGCGCCGTGGAGCCCCGCACCGCGTACCTGCGCCTTCTCAAGATGCGGACGCCCTGGGCGGGTCGCAGCGAGGACCCCGCCGACGACGGCGTCTGGGTGGTGCCGTGCTTCCAGGTTCGGGTGGGGTTCCGGCGCATGGGCATCAGCGGGGCGCTGGCGCGGGCGGCGGTGGAGTTCGCGCGGGAGCGCGGGGCGCGGGCGATCGAGGGCTATCCCATGGTGACCGAGCCGGGCAAGGAGATCACGTGGGGCGAGCTCTACGTGGGGCCGGTGAGCGCGTTCGCCGAGGCGGGGTTCGTCGAGGTCGCTGCGCCGTCGAAGCGACGTCGCGTGATGCGCGTGGAGTTCTAGGGCCGGTCGCCGTGGAAAGACCCGGGGATTCCACTAGGGCGCCTCCCCGATGTGCGGCGACCTCGGGACCTGCGAATATCCCACCATGACACACCCCTCACGCTCGCGTATCGCCGGCCGCTGGGTCGGAATCCTCTACATCATCGGAACGCTCGCGGGCATCGTGAGCGTCGCCGCCATTTCCCCCGTCTCGTCGGCCGACAACGCCCTCCAGGCGGTCGCCGACTCCGCGACCGGGCTCCGGGTCGGCGTGCTCGCCATCCTCACGATGGGGCTCGCTCTCGCGTTGATCCCCGTCATCGCCTATCCCATCCTCCGGCCCCATGGGGCGACGCTCGCGCGCGGCTACATCGTCTTCCGCAGCGGCCTCGAGACCGTCGGGTACATGATCACCGTCACCGGGATGCTCCTGTTGATCCCCCTGAGCGCCTCCGGGGCCGCCCGCGCCGAGGGCTCGGTGCTTGCGCCGCTCGCCGACGCCCTGGTCGCGGCGGAGGGCATCGGGTTCGTCGGGACGATCGTCTTCATCATCGGCGCGGGGATGTTCTACACGCTGCTGTGGCGCGCGCGCCTGGTGCCCCGGTGGCTTTCGGGCTGGGGACTCATCGGCGCCATTCCGTACGTCGTGTCCCCGCTCCTTGCGCTCTTCGGCGTGATCGAGTCCGGGTCCTCCGTGCAGGTCGGCCTCTACATGCCGCTCGCGCTCCAGGAGATGGTGCTCGCCGTGTACCTGATCGTCAAGGGATTCCGCGAGGTTCCCGCGGAGGCGTGAAACTCGGACTTTCCCGAGGTTCGCATCGCTCGTACTCTGTGGCGCAAGGGGGAAATCACGCCAAGGAGGCCTGAGATGGGGAAGCGAGAATCCCGGTCGGAGATGTATCGAGCGCTGTTCACGGCGGCGATCCTCCTGACGTACGTCGCGGTCGTGGCGCTTGCGATGGTCGCGTACAAGACGCCGCCGCAGTTGGACGCGAATGGCAATGTGCTGGTCGATCCGTTTGCCAACGTGAAGGATCTGCTGACGGGCGTCGCGGCCGTCGCGACCCTTGCGCTCGGCTACTGGTTCGGCGCCGCGGGCAAGGATGCCGCGCAGGAGACGGCGGCGCAGGCTCAGGGCGCGCTGTCGGTCGCCGTGGCGAGCGCCCCAGGCGACGGGAAGTTGGACATGAAGGATCTTCAGCAGCGATTCCCGAAGGCCTTCGGGCAGAAGGGTTGACGCCATGCTGAAGCATGTGGAAGACGACGGGACCCTCAGCGTTCTCGCAAGCGGAGGCCAGCTGGTATTCGTCTGCAACAAGGGCGGCCACTACTGGCTGGTCGAGGCGAAGCAGCAGGAGTCGGCGAAGGCCGATCAGAAGCTGGCGCGCACCGTGAGCGTCGACATCGCGAGGTACATGGAGAAGATGTAACCGCGGTCGGCGAGAGCATTGACAGGCATCAATCTATGTGACACCCTCTACGCATTGATGGCTATCAATATAGGAGGACTCCATGCTCTACGTAGACCCGGTTTCGCTTCTCTCGCTTCACCACGCTCGGGCCGCCGAGTGCCACGCCGAGTCCCGCGCAACGCGGCTCCGCGCGACGGGGCGCCCCTCGTCGTTTGCGGGCCTCGCGCGGCTTGCAGAGTTCGCTGGCCTCGCGCGGCTCGTGGGCCCCGCGGCACCCGCGATCACGCGCTTCCGGCAGCGCCTCGGGGCCAGCGCGCCCAGCCCCGCGGGCTGTGTCTGCACCGCTGGGGCGTGCTGCGTCGCGTGAACCCGTGGCCCGTCCAGAACGGCGCCGCGGCCCGGCCGCTAGGCAGAACCGAGGATCGTACCCAGTTCGGCCAGCGCGTCGGGCTTCACGCTGTAGTGGGCCCACGTGCCGCGCTTCTCGCGCGCGAGAATGCCCGCGTCGAGCAGCACTTTGACGTGATGCGAGACGGTCCCCTGCGTCAGGCCGAGCGGTTCGGTGAGGTCGCACACGCACGCCTCCCCCGTCTCCTGGGCCGCGATCAGGGACACGAGCCGCAGCCGGGCCGGGTCCGCGATCGCCTTCAACCTGCGCGCGAGCAGCTGCGCATCCTCCAGGCTGATGGTGGCCGATGCGAGGGGCGCGCAGCACGGGGCGTCGCCCACGGGGGCGAGCGGTAGGTCTCGAGTGGTCATGGCGCCAGGATACGCCGAATATTGATGAGTATCAATGCTCGCCTAGCGTCGGCCGCCCAGCGTCGATCCTACAGCCCCAGCCCTCCCATGGCGTCCTCGGGGTAGCGCGTGCCCCGGATCGCGACGGCGTCCGACGCCGCGGTGATCTCGGCGAGGTCGGCGGGGCCGAGCTCCGAGGGTCGCCGCGCCGAGGTTCTCCTCGAGCCGGTCGAGGCGGCGCGTCCCGGGGATCGGCACGATCCACGGCTTCTGCGCCAGGAGCCACGCGAGCGCGACCTGCGCGACCGTCGCGCCCAGCCGGGCCGCGATCTCCCCGACACGCTCGACCAGGGCGAGGTTCGCTGCCCGGGCGGCGGCGTCGAAGCGCGGGACGATGCTCCGGAAGTCGCCGGGCGCGAAGGTCGTCGTCTCGTCGATTGCGCCGGTGAGGAAGCCTCTGCCCAGGGGGCTGTACGGGACGAACCCGATGCCCAGCTCCTCGACCGTCGGCAGGATCTCCGCCTCGACTCCGCGCTCCCACAGCGAGTATTCGGTCTGCAGGGCGGTGACCGGCTGGACGGCGTGCGCGCGGCGGATGGTCGCGGGGCCCGCCTCGGACATGCCGAAGTGCCGCACCTTGCCGGCCGCGATGAGTTCCTTCACGGCGCCGGCGACGTCCTCGATCGGCACGTTCGGGTCCACGCGGTGCTGGTAGAACAGGTCGATCGTGTCGACGCCGAGGCGGCCGAGGCACTCGTCGGCGACCTTCTTGATGTGCGCGGGCTGGCTGTTGAGGCCGAGGCGCTCGCCGTTCGGGCCGAACTCCTGGGCGAACTTGGTGGCGATGACCACCTGGTCGCGGACGGGGCGCAGGGCCTCCCCCACCAGGACCTCGTTCACGAACGGGCCGTACATCTCGGCGGTGTCGAAGAACGTGACGCCACGGTCGACGGCGGCGCGGAGCAGGGCGATGTTGTCGGCGCGGCTCGGGCCGGGGCCGTAAGCCATCGACATGCCCATGCAGCCGAAGCCGAGGGCGGAGACTTCGAGGGCGGCGGCTCCGGTGCCTAGTGTTCTGGTTTCCATGACTCCAGGGTAGGCCGACCTCGGCTCGCCCTGCGCGGTCACCCGCGACCGCTACGCGAGCGTCGCGCCCGAAAGCGAGATCTCGACGCCCGTGAGCGCCTTGGACACCGGGCATCCGTCCTTGGCTTGCGCCGCGAGTCCCTCGAACTGCTCCTCCGTGAGCCCGGGGACCTCGCCGACGACGGTGATGACGCTCGTCGTGATGCCCGTGCCGGGAACGAAGGTCACGGCGACGTCGACGTCGAGCCGCGTGGCCGGGGTGCCGTTCTTCCCGAGCTCGTTCGACAGCGCCATGGAGTAGCACGACGCGTGGGCGGCGGCGAGGAGTTCCTCGGGCGTCGTGGTGCTTGTGCTTCCCTCGGCGCGGGCGGTCCAGCTGATCGGCAAGTCGCCGATGGCGGACGAGCCCACCTTTGCGGCCCCCGAGCCGTTCGCGAGGTCCCCGGACCACCAGGTGTGGGCTGTGCTGACTGCGGTCATGACTTGCCTCCCGTGTTTGGTTCTCTTCGGACCATGAGAACACGGCCGACGCGGATTCGGCCAGGGCGGAGCGGCGCGACAGGGCGCGGCGCAGGACGTGGTGGCCGAGGATGCTGCGGTGGAGAAGGACACGGGCCGAGACGAGCGTCAGGCGTCGCGTCGCGTCCGTAACGTGGAGGCAAGGAGGAGCAGGAGGAGGAGCAGAACGATACCCGCGACGATCCAGAGCCATCCGGCGATTCCGGACGAGGCGGCGTTCCCATCGGGATCGCCCGCAGTTGGCGACGGGCTTGCGACGGGGGAAGGCGTCACGGACGGCGCGGGACTAGCGCCCGCAGGGACGCTGAGCGTCGCGGTGTCGCTGATGGCCGTCCCATGCTCGTTGGTGAGGATGGCTCGATAGCGGGTGCCGTCGAGGTCGGTGGTTGCGCCGAGGGTGAGCGTCGAGCCCGTCTTGCCGTCGAGGTCGGCCCAGGTCGCGCCGTCGTCCATCGACCGTTGCCATTGGATCGTGGGGAGCGGGTTGCCGTCGGCGGCGAGGGTGAAGGTGACGGTGTCGCCTGCGTCCACCTTCGCGTCAGAGGGCTGCAGGGTGACCGTCGGAGGAGCGGAGACGTTCGCATTGCTCGCCGAGCCGCCACGAGCGGCGGGTGGCGTGGGCGTCGCCGCAACATAGGTGAACATGTGGACAAGGGTCAGGGCGGGCTTGGGGTCGCCGTCGTAGCTGTAGCGGATGGTGATGGTGGCGGTTCCGGGAGTACCCGGTGGCGTGGTGACGAGCGCCCGGGTTTCGCTGAGCCGCTGCAGAGCGGTCCCTGCCACGCCATCGAACGCGATGCTGGTGATGACGGTCGCGGAGGTGATCCGTTGGGGTTGGGTGACGTCCCCGGTCGCGGCACCGTTGCCGACCTGCTCGTTGCCATCGTCGCCCCATGCCCACATCTTTCCGTCGGAGTCCAGGGCGAGGGAGTGGAAGCGGCCTGCGGCGGCGGTGTGGGTGGTGCCGGTGGTGATCTGTACGGGCGCGGCGACTTGTCCTGGGGAGGCGCCGTTGCCGACCTGCCCGTAGTGGTTGTATCCCCAGGCCCACAGGTTGCCGTCGGCGTCCAGGGCGAGCGAGTGGTAGTCGCCGGCGGTGACGGCGGTGTAGGTGGTGCCAGTAGTGATCTGCTGGGGGACGGTGACGTCTCCTGTGAGGGCACCGTTGCCCAGCTGTCCGCTGTCGTCGTTTCCCCATGCCCACAGGTTGCCGTCGACGTCGAGGGCGAGCGAGTGGTAGTCGCCGGCGGTGACGGCAGTGTAGGCGGCGCCGGTGCTGATCTGCTGGGGGACGGTGACGTCTCCTGTGAGGGCGCCATTGCCGACCTGCCCGTAGACGTCGTATCCCCAGGCCCACAGGTTGCCGTCGACGTCGAGGGCGAGCGAGTGGAACCCGCCCGCGGCGACGGCGGTGTAGATGGTTCCGGTGGTGATTTGTTCGGGTGCGGTGACATCCCCGGTGGGGGTGCCGTTGCCCAACTGTCCGCCGCCGTCGTATCCCCAAGCCCACAGGTTGCCGTCGGCGTCCAGGGCGAGCGAGTGGTGCGCGCCAGCGGCTGCGGCCGTGTAGATGGTGCCGGTACTGATCTGTTGGGGGACGGTGACGTCCCCGGTGGGGGCGCCATTGCCGACCTGCCCGTGGAAATCGTATCCCCACGTCCAAAGGTTGCCATCGACGTCGAGGGCGAGCGAGTGGTAGGTGCCACCGGCGACGGCGGTGTAGGTGGTGCTGTTGGTGATCCGTTCGGGTGCGGCGACCTCCCCGGTGGGGGCGCCGTTGCCCACCTCTCCGTATCCGTCCCATCCCCACGCCCACACGTTGCCATCGACGTCGAGGGCGAGCGAGTGGAAGCCGCCCCCGGCGACGGCCGTGTAGATGGTGCCAGTGGTGACCTGCTGTGGTGCGGTCACATCCCCGGTGGAGGCGCCGTTGCCCACCTCCCCGTTCCCGTCGTCTCCCCAGGCCCACACGTTGCCATCGACGTCCTGGGCGAGCGAGTGGAAGCCGCCCCCGGCGACGGCCGTGTAGATGGTGCCAGTGGTGACCTGCTGTGGTGCGGTCACATCCCCGGTGGAGGCGCCGTTGCCCACCTCCCCGTTCCCGTCGTCTCCCCAGGCCCACACGTTGCCATCGGCATCAAGGGCGACGGAGTGAAGGTAACCGCCTGCCACGGCGGTGTAGGTGGTTCCGGTGGTGATCCGTTCGGGTGCGATGACATTACCGGTGGTGGCACCGTTGCCGACCCCCCCGAATCCGTCATGTCCCCACCCCCACAGGTTGCCGTCGGCGTCCAGGGCGTGAGAGTGATAGTCACCGGCGGCGATCGCGGTGTAGTTGGTGCCGGTGGTGACCTGCTGTGGAGCGTCGGCTCCCCCGGTGGGGGCGCCGTTGCCCAACTGCCCGAATTCGTCGTCTCCCCAGGCCCACAGGTTTGCAGCGGCGTCGAGGGCTACGGAATGCCTGTAGCCGGCAGTGACGGCGGTGTAGGTGGTGCCCGTAGTGATCTGCTGCGGTGCGATGACATTGCCGGTGGGGGCGCCGTTGCCGACCTGCCCGTAGGCGTCCCGGCCCCACGCCCACACGTTGCCGTCGGCGTCGATCGCAACGTTGTGACCGTAGCCGGCGGCGATCGCGGTGTAGGTGGTGCCGGTGGTGACCTGCTGGGGTGCGGTGACGTCCCCGGTGGGGGCACCGTTGCCGATCTGCCCGTATCCGTCGTTGCCCCAGGCCCACACGTTGCCATCGACGTCGAGGGCGAGCGAGTGGAAGCCGCCGGCGGCGACGGCCGTGTAGGTGGTGCCGGTGGTGATCTGTTCGGGTGCGGTGACATCCCCCGTGGGGGCGCCATTGCCGATTTCCCCGTAGATGTCGTACCCCCAGGCCCACAGGTTGCCGTCGGCATCCACGGCGAGCGAGTGGAAGGTGCCGGCGGCGATCTGGACGAAGGAGCCGGACCCGGGTACCGGCACGGTCACTGTGGTGCCCCCGGCGGCGGGCCCGCTGTCCGGGGTTGGAAGGGCCGCCGCCGCGCTCGCCGTGAGGAGGATGCCGAGCGCTCCCGCGGCGCCGACGCCGGCTACCCTTCGCGCGCTGCGCGCGCGGCGCAGCAGGGTTACGAGAGGCCTCGTGGTCGCCTGAACACGCGAGAAAGGACGCACGATGTCCCCTGCTGGTCGAGAGCGCCGCTGCCAGTCGGAAGCGCAGCCGAACCCTATCAGTGCCGCGGCCCGTTCTTGCGGGACCATTGGGGCCTTCCGGCACACGCCCGCGGGGGGCGTGTGCCGAAGTGCAACCTACGTCCGGGGTGCGGGCGGGTCCCAACGAACGCCGTGCGCGGGCTGCCGACTCACTTCTCGGATCCCGCGAGCAACGCCTGTACGAAGTATCGCTGGAATGCGAAGAAGACGATGAGGGGCAGGATCATCGACAGGAAGGCGCCCGACGACAGCACGTCGATGTTGGCGCCAAACTGCCTCAACTGACTCTGAATCGCGACCGTGATCGGTTGAGACTCGGCGTTGGTGAAGATGAGGCCGATCAGCAGGTCGTTCCAGGTCCACAGGAACTGGAAGATCGCCAGCGCAGCGATCGCCGGCCCCCCGAGGGGCAACACGATCTTGCGGAAGATGCGCCAGTCGCTCGCGCCGTCAATCCGTGCGGCCTCGAACACCTCCTTCGGAATCTGCGTGAAGAAGTTGCGCAGCAGGAAGATGGCGAACGGCAGCCCGAACGCGACATGGAACAACACCACGCCCGCGATGGAACCGAAGATGCCGATGGCACCGAACATGCGCGCCACGGGGATGAGCGCCACCTGGAGAGGGACGGCCAGCAGCACGATGACGGCGATCAGTAGCCAGTCCCTGCCAGGGAACTCCATCCACGCGAACGCGTACCCCGCGAGCGCGCCGATCAGCACCACGAGTAGCGTCGCCGGGACGGTGATGAGCACGCTGTTCCAGAAGGACGAGGTGATGGCCGAGTTGCTGAGCAGGTGGGTGTAGTTCTGAAAGGTCAGCTGGCCGGGGTGAATGAGTGCCGTCCACCAGCCCGATGACGTGCTGTCGCCGATGGTGCGAAACGAGGTGACGAAGAGCCCGAACGACGGGACGAGCCAGAAGACGGCCACCACGATGAGCGCCGCGTTGACGAATCCCTTGCTGAAGAAGCCAAGGATCCGGCGCGCGACGGTGGGCTTGCCGCGGACGATGGTCAACTGGGAGGCGGTCATGAGCGCTCCTGCTTGAAGCGTCGGACGTTGATGATCATGAACGGCAGCACCAGAACTAGGAGCAGGATGGCGAGGGCGCTACCCAAGCCCTGGTTGTTGCCGCCGCCGAATGACACCGTCCACATCTCGACGGCAATCACGTTGGCGGCCGGCTTGGCCGAGCCGGGAGGAATCACGTACACAAGGTCGAAGATCTTGAGGACGTTGATGATGAGCGTGACGAACACGACCACGAGCACGGGCTTCAGCAGCGGGGCGGTGATCCGCGTGAACACCTGCCACTCGTTGGCGCCATCCATGCGCGCCGCCTCCTGAAGGGTGCGGTCCATGGCCGACAGCCCGGAGGCGATCATGACCATGGCAAACCCCGCCCAGATCCATACGTAGGCCAGGATCACCACGGCGGTGATGAAGGTCGAACTCAGCCACGGCACGCCCTGTGGCCCGGCAGAGAAGTTGGACGCAGGCAGGGCGATGTGATAACTGCCCGGTGGCAGGGAGTTGATCACGTATCTGCCCGCGTTGTCGGTCGTGGCGGAGCCGGCGATGGTTCCGTCGGCGGCGACGGCATCGACCTTGATGCCAGGAAGGCCCTTCTCCGAGGGGTCGATGGCGCCGTTCACTCCCCCGCCGCCCTTGACGAAGTCCAGCCACGCGGTGCCGGTGATCTGATCCGGGCCCGGCGGGGAGGCCTTCTGCGCCGCCTCGGCGGTCGCCGGGATTGAGTCGGTGCGCACGCTCACGAGCGGGAAGTCCTGGGTCGAGCCGGGCGAGACGGCGGCGTCCGTGGAGATGATGCCCTGGTTGGACGCGAGTCCCACGTTGGTGCGTGGGGTGGCACCCGGGTATTCGGCGCCGTGAGTGAACGCGCTTTCCACGCCAACGACGGTCGCGTTCACGACGCCGAGGTTGGGGTCCTCCTGGAACATTCCGCGGAAGATCACGCCAGCGGCGAGCATGGAAATGGCCATGGGCATGAAAATCACTATCTTGAACGCCGCCGACCAGCGGATCCTGTCCAGTAGAACGGCGAAGATCAGCCCGATAAACGTCACCGTTGCGGGCGCAACAATCACCCAGATGATGTTGTTGCGAATGGCCGTGAATGTCGAGGCGTTCGTGAACATGGCGACGTAGTTGTCCCACCCGACAAACGAGTCCCCGGGCGCGTTGTAGAACGACCGAATGATCGTGTAGATGACGGGGTACACCACCAGCGCTCCCAGGATCATGAGCGCAGGCGCCATAAAGATCAGTGCGGTCCGCAGTCGCCGTCGGCGTGAGCCGACACGGGAGGCCGGGACTGGCCCGACCTTCCGTGCCGGCGCGTCGACCGGGGCTGCTTCAGATGGCTTGTTCATTTCCCCAGTCCGCAGTTCCTTGTCTCCTCCTACTTGTACGCCGCCACTGCCGCGGCCTCAAGGGCCGCTTGCGTGCCCGCCACGTCGGACGGGTTCTGCAGGAACTGGATCATGATCTGCCACTCGCCCTGCCCGGTGGTTCCACCGAAGGCGGTGGGCGTCTGGTCGGACATATCGAAGCGGAACGTCTTGGCGCTAGTGAGCGCCTCGGCAATCTGCTTGGAAATGGCGTCGGGGTAGAGGGCCGTATTGACGTTCTTGTTCGGGGACGTCATACCGCCGTTGGGCACCCACACCTCGGCCGAAGCCGGCGAGGCGAGGTATGCCATCAGCGCCTGCGTGGCGGCATCGTCCGTGAACGCGACCGCAACGTCTCCGCCGCCGACCACGGCAGGAGCCGCGCCGTTGACGGAGGGGAAGCTGTAGAACAGGGCGTTGTCCCCGACGGTCGAGTTGCCGTCGGCGGTGATGTTGCCCGCTACGAAGTCGCCTTCATACACGGTGCCAGCCTTGGGGTTCGCGCCGAAGACCTCGGTGACGGACTCCGGGAACGTCCGTTGCGCGGCGCCAGGCTCCACCAGATTGCTGCCGAACAGTTGCGCGAGCACGTTGAGAGCATCGGTGACCGAAGGATCGGTCCACGGGATCTCGTGCTTGGTCAACTGGTCGTACTTAGCGGCGCCCGCCGTCTGCAGGTACACGTTCTCGAACCAGTCCGTGATGGGCCAGCCGACGTCCGCCCCGATGGAGATTCCGGAGTAGCCGGAGTCGTTGACCACCTTGAGTTGCTTGAGGAAGTCATCCCAGGTAGCGGGCACGGTGGCTCCCGCCTGGTCGTAGATGGTCTTGTTGTACCAAACGGTCGACTTGTTGGCGGCCTTGAACCACACGCCGTAGTTGGTGCCATTCACCGTGCTGAGATCGATCCAGCTCTGCGAGTAGTTCTTGGCGACCTCCGCCGACGTCGCGGCGGACAGCGGCTTGAGGTTGCCAGCGGTCGCGAGTTGGTTGAGCAGTGCCGGCTGCGAGATCACGGCTACGTTCGGGGGGTTGCCCCCCGCGATCTGGGTGCCAAGCGTCGTCGACGCCTGGTCGCCGAAGCTCGTGTAGTTGACCTTTGCCCCGGTCTCGTCGGAGAACTTCTTGAGCACGGCTTCGAAGTTCGTTTGCTCCGCGCCCGACCACGCGGCGGACACGTTAAGGGTCTGTCCGCTGAAGTCCATCGAGCTTCCGGTGGGGCTTCCGGATGGCGCCTGGCTTGCGGTGTTGCCACCGGATGAGCAGCTGGCTAGAGCCAGAGCCGCAACGGTACTGAGAGCAATCACGCCGACTCTGCGACTAGATATGCGAGACATCACGCGAAACCTCCTCTTTCGGATTCACCGGGAGGCGCGAGGGTAACCAGACTTGGGTCAGAGAGGTACGCACCTCCATAAACCACCGTAAATCGGCGGCGGAAGAATAACAATCAAAAGGTGCAAACGATTCCCCGCGACCGGGGCGACCTCGCCTCCAGTGGTCGGACGCGGTGAGCACCTTGAGCGCGTCGTGCTCGGCCACCGTGGCCGACGGCTTGTGCGCCTGGACGAGCGTGGGCGTCAGTCACGACCTAGTCGAAGAGGCCGTTGTCCCCGTGGGCGAGTTGGCTGATCGAGAGTGGTCCGACCCAACGCGGGTACACCTCGGTTGGCGTCGTGCCGTCGAGGTAGACCTTGAAGTAGATCTCGTCGGCCGCCGTCGTCTCGCTCCACTCCGCGCATTGCATGACGGCGTAGTCGGATTCGATGACGGCGGTGGGGTCGCACCAGCCGTTCGGTCCCAGGAGAGGCTGCCAGGACACCACGTCGTCGGTGACGAGGTTCTGCTTGAGCCACTTCCACTCCTCGTTTCCGTTGGCCCGATAGGTCGCGACGCCGCCAGCGACGTCGACGCTCATGGAGGCGCCGTCGCTCGTGAACTCGTCGTTCACGGCGCTTCGGACGAACTCGCCCGACGGCGTGCGCCAGAAGACGTCGCGCACGAGGCCGGCGGCGTTCTCACGAACCCACAGGTCGTTCCCGTTCGATAGCCGTCCGACGTAGAGGACGTCGGTCACCATGCCGTCGGCCCCGGGGTCGAGCGCGATGGCGCCGTCCGTCCAGTTGTCGACGACCTCCCCCGAACGTGCGTTCACCTGGAGGGTCGCTCCGTACCAGATCCCCTCGAAGTCGCCGTAGCCGTACTCCACGAGGTAGAGCAGGTTCTGCTCGGGAATCGTCACCTCCACGTGAAGCAGAGACGAGGTGGGCAGACCCATCACCCGAAGCTCGTCGCCATCCGGCGCAACGATATTGAGGTACTGCGCCGCCGGCGCCGAGGTCTGCTCGGGTTGCGGAGCGCCCTCTCCTGCGCCGATTTGCTCGATGCGATAGGTCCAATCGCCGTCGACGAGGTCCCACACCCACGATTCCATCGCGCGCGCGGGGCTCTCTCGGGGATCGCTGCTGACGAGGAGCGGAGGCCGCGCGTCCTCAGGAACATCCGCCCACGACTGGTAGGCGGGCTGCGTCGGGCTGGGAGACGAGGTGGCCGACGCCGTGGGACTGGGACTCGCCGCCGGGCTCGGGTGTTCGGACACGAGGTTCGCAACGGCGATCGCGCCGGCTCCCACGGCCACCACCGCTGCGAAGGCGCCCGCAACGGACGCAGTTGCGCGAATGGCGCGCTTCCGCGCGATCGAGCGCTTAGCGTGCTGCACGCTCCCGTGACCGCTGGCCGAGACGTCGGCGGCATTGCGCGCGAGTTCGCTGGCAAAGAGCTCTGGCAGTTCAGGCATGGTCCTAGCCCCTCTCGTCGGTCACGGGCGCGTAGATCGAGTGTTCTGGCTGGTCGACCGTCCCCAGCGCGTGGTTGAGGGCTCCCACGGCGTCATGGACGTACCTCTTGACCGCCCCGTCGCTGATGCCGAGCATCGCCGCCGTTTCGGCCGTCGACAGCCCATCGACATACCGGAGCGTCACAGCCGCGCGCTCGCGGGGAGGCAGCGTCTGCAATGCGTCGCCAAGAGCGGTGCGATCGGTGACGTCGGCGTCCATCATCCTGACGCCCCGGCCATCCCCGCCCGCCGCGCGCGTGAAGGCCCGCCTCTCGCGGTCGACACCTCGTCCCTTGTCGATGTACCGGCTTGCGATCGCGCGACGGACGTAACCCTCTGCTGCGCCGGAATTCGCGATCTTCCGGCGCTTTCCGAAGGTCGCGACGAGCGCGTCGTGCACCAGATCCTCGGCGTCGGCGCGGTTGCCCGTCAGGAGCAACGCGTAGCCGACAAGGTACGGGTAGCGCTTCGACACCAACTCGTCGAACAATGACCGCCACGCAGTCATGGATCCTCCTGTCATCGATGTTCTCCCCAACGAAACGCCAATGGGGGTGGTTCGGTTGGGTCGCGTTTTACGAACCCGCTTCGTGCAGGCTATCGAGATCCGCCCGTAACCTTGCGTTCCCTCCCCCGGATGTCCGCACGCGGTTGCGGGGGCGGAGCCGCTGCGGCGCGAGCCCGCTACGCCGCGAGCGCGCTACGCCGCGAACGCGCTGCGGCGCGAGGCCACTACGCCGCGAACGCGCTGCTGCGCGAGCCCGCTAGGCCGCGAGGTGGAACCGTTCGCGGCCACCGACCCGGGGTGCGCGGGCGGGGTCGAGGGCGCGCGGCGGGATGAAGCGCACTACGTGGTCCCGGACCTCGATCTCCCAGCCGTCGCGATGGACTCGATGGTGACATCGGGTGCAGAGCAGCACGCCGTTGGACAGGTCCGTGGGGCCCGCGTCTCGGTCCCACCAGCGGATGTGGTGCGCTTCGCACCAGGCCGGGGGCGCGTTGCACCAGGAGCATCCGCCCTCCCGTTCGACGAGGGCGAGGCGTTGCGCGGGTGTGAAGAGGCGCCGGGAACGACCCCAGTCGAGGATCTGGGAGTCTCCCCCGAGGACGGCGGGGATGATTTCGGCGTCGGCCGCGGCGCGACGCAGGGCGCCGGCGGTGATCGGTTGGGGCGTTCCGTCGACCTCGCCGAGGCCGAGCCCGGACTCGAGTTCCGCACGGGTCATGCGCACCACGACGGTGGTCTTCACGCCGGAGGTGGCCTGGGTGCAGTCGAGGGCGTGCTGACACAGGTCGACGAGGATGTCGGCGCGCATCTGCCAGGGGGTTCGGGTGTCGGAGGCCGGGTCGTCTCGGCGTTGCTGCATCGCCCACCGCACCCCCGCGTCGAGCACCGCGCGGATGGGTGCCGCGTCGAGCGGTGCGAGCCGGGCCGTGAGCACCACCATGCCGTCGGCGTCGTCGCGCACGGTAACGGCGCGGTCCTGGTGCTGGCGCTCCTCGCGGCGTTCCCATGCGGCGAGGTCGGAGAGCGCCTGCGCACGCCAGACGAGTTTGCGGACGTGGCGCAGGGGAAGCCCAGGGGCCTTCGCCAGAGCCTTGGAGAAGAGCGCGCGGGTGCGCTCGGTGTCGGGGAGGCCCTCCAGCGCCCCCGAGAACGCCGCGGCACCATCCACGCCGATCCGCCCCTCGCGTACCATTCCCGCGAGGTCGAGCCGGAACAGCCCGACGGGGGTTGGCCCCGGCGCGGCGGCGCCTGCTGCCCTCCCCGACCCGGCGTCGTCCGAACCCGCTTCTCCCGACCCTGCGCCGTCCCACCGAGCGTCGTCCGACCCGGCGCCGCCCGAAGCACCGACGCCCGCGAGCGCGAGTCCCTCGGCGTCGGCGAGAAGTCCGCCTGCGACGAGGAGCCGATTCGCCTCGGCGACGCTCCCGCCCGTCGCCCGCGCGATCAACTCCCCCACCGACCGAAAGCCCTGCCTGGCGGCCAGCCCGGCCCCGGCGTCGGCCGCCTGAGAGCGACGGTCAATCTCCGCGGCGACCTGCGCCATCAGCACGTCGGCGTCGCGCCGCAGTCGCCCGATGTCATCCGAGAGCGCGAGGAGCTCGGGCGCGGGGAGCCCCGACACGTCCGCGCCGTGGCGCGCGCGCACGGCCGCGGTGGCCGCCACGAGCGCGTCGGTGCTGAACGTCATGACTCAAGTCAAGCAGCGACCACTGACATTGGTGGGCGGAATGTCGGATTTGTGGGGGGCGACGACGCCGACGCGGGCTGGGGACATCTGTCGGCCCGCCGCGTCGCAGGTTGGCTGGGCGGCCGCGCGGTGCGCGCCGGAGGCTAGCCGCGCCCAGCCTCGCCCTAACTCCGCCGCATGTACGCCCGCACCGTGAGCGGCCCGAACACCAACACAATGACAACAGCCCCGATCAGCGCCCAGAGCAGCTCCACCCCGGAGTGCCCGGTGTTGGACAGCTCCCGCGCCACCGTCGCGACGTGCGAGACCGGGTTGGCGTTGGCGAACGCCCGGAGCCAGCCGGGCATCGTCTCGACGGGCACGAAGATGTTGGACAGGAACGTCAGCGGGAACAGGATGAGGAACGACACGCCCTGGACGCCGGACGCGCTCCGCCCGATCACGCCGAAGAACGCGAAGATCCAGCTGATCGACCACGCCATCGCGATCACCACGAGCCCGGTCAGCGCGACGCCCAGCACTCCCCCGCCCGGCCGCCAGCCCAGGATGATGCCCATGATGAGCGTCAGCGTCGTCGCGATGCCGTAGCGGACGGTGTCGGCGAGCAGGGCGCCCGCGAGCGGCGCGACGCGCGCCATCGGGAGGGACCGGAAGCGGTCGAACACGCCCTTGTCCATGTCCTCGCGCAGCTGCACGCCGGTGACGACGGACGTGGTGATGACGGTCTGGACCAGGATGCCGGGGATGAAGAACGGCAGGTAGCTCTGGACGTCGCCGGAGATGGCGCCGCCGAAGATGTACGTGAACATCAGCGTGAACAGGATCGGCTGGATTGGCCCGTGAGGCCGATGAGCTGGCGGACGGCCTGGGGCTCGGTGAAGACGTCGTGGCCGAAGATGGTCGCGGTGCCGGAGTCGGCGCGCAGGAGCGTCGCGAGCATGCGGATGGTGGTGGTCTTGCCGGCGCCGTTCGGGCCGAGCACGCCGTAGACCGTGCCGGTCTCGACGAGCAGGTCGACGCCGTCGACGGCCCGGTTGGTGCCAAACGTCTTGACGAGGTCGTGGGCCTCGATTGCCCATGCTTGTGTCATTGGGTTCCCTGCCCCGTGTTTGCGCGGAACTCGAGGCGCGCGAGTGCAGATGCGCGACCTACGTCGGGGGTGGGACATTCCGCAACTCCTTCGGCGGGCGGAACCTGGGCCTCACCATGCGAGGGGGGCGTCGAACAGAGTTGGAGCGCTCGACAACCCGTCGGTACTGGCGCTCGCTTTGGATGTCGGAGGTCGGGTGCAACCTTGTAGGCAGGACGCGGCAGGACCAAGGTCCCGGACTTGGCGGAGGCTTGGTAGTATCTTTAGAGTGTGACATTGGCCACAAACTATTGACAACGGGGAGCAGCGTATGGGAAGGGTCTCGCGCGAGGGATTCGCATCCGATGTTCTTGCCGCCTACCGCAATGCGGAACGGGGCGTCGTCAGGACCTCGACCGGAGGTTCCGGGTTTGGGGTCCCGACGGGCCACCCGATCGGCCGTGCGCTGGCGCTTGGCGAGAGCCGTTCCGTCGAGTTGGCATCGCTGTTCTTCGATCTTGATGAGTTCACCGCACGCACCTTCTGGAGCGATCACGATGAGACGGTTCGGCTTGCCCACGCGGTGCTCTCGGGAGTCGCCGAGGTTGTCTCGGCAACGGGGGGCTACGTCGCTGGTCTGCGGGGTGACGGTCTCTACGCCGTCTTCGGGCCCAATGACGACGTGCTCTGTGTCGCTCACGCCTCGGCTTGTGGGGCGTTGGCGCTTGACTTCGTTCAGAACGGTCTGAATCCCATGCTCGAACGCGAGGGAATAGCCCCGGTGCGCGCGGCCGTCGGAGCCGATTTCGGGCTCGTCTCTCTCGTCCGTTCCGGGGACAGTGTTTCGAGTGAGGTGAACATTGTAGGATTCTCAGCCAATTTCGCGGCGAAGTGCGAGAAGATCGCGAATTCGTGGGAGTTTATCGTCGGCGAAGGGTTCGGGCATCGAATCAACAACCCGAGCATGATCGGTCGCCACGAACAGTCCCCAAAGAGGTATGCGTCGGGCGACAACCAGCGGGCATACAGCTTCTTTGTCTATAACTGGCGACCGGCAGTCGAGCCAGCGGCCAGTCTCGCCCGGGAATTGAGTGGCGCACCACTCGAAGAAGTACTTGCGCGATAGGAGAAAGAAATGACAATCGGAGACATGTTGCGACTCCACGGCAACCCGGCGCGCAGATACGTCCTGCCGTCGGGTCGCATTGCCTTTGGTGCGGCCGCCACTTCCGCAGGTCTGGCTGTTCCCGCACATACGTTTCACGGAGGAGAGCAGCCGGAGGCGACTGCCCCGCCCGACCCTTCATGGTGGATGGATGCGTCGGTCATGGCCCATGAAGTCTCCGAAATGGGGAAGTACTTCCCGGACTTCCACCTCGTGACCGGGAGCGGCGCGTCGCCGCCGCAGTGGCTCGGTACCATTGCCACCGACTTTGGAAACTTCGAGTTGCGCCTCGAGCACCGCCGGGACCACTCGCTGCCTCGTGTCGTTCCCGTGTCGCCGACGCGACGGCTTAAGCAGGTAAGTCGGCGCCACCTCACTTCGCCCCACGTCTTCACGAACGGAAACCTCTGTGTGGCGTCCGAGGATGACTGGCATCCCGAGTCCCAGACGATGGCCGCCGTTGTGTGTTGGGCCGCGGATTGGCACGCGCACTACGTGGCGTGGCGCGCGACCAACGCTTGGCCAAGCGAGACGTATGAACCGGCCTAGAAACTCTCCGGGGCCGCGCGCGCCTGTTGAGCGCACCGAGTTCGTGATCGACCAGACGTCACAGTGGATACGTTCTGCCGACACGAAGGCCTCGATCCTCGCGAGCTTCGTGGGTGCCCAAGTGGCCTTCGTCGTCGCCAACGCGTCCACTGTCGAGAGGGGCCTCGCGGGTACCTTCGGCGGCATCGTTCTCGCGCTAGGCGCAACCTATTTGGTCTCCCTTGGCGCTACGGCTTTCTGTCTAGGCTCCGTGATTCGGCCGCGCACTCCGGTTACCGGAAGTGGAAATCCGTATTCATGGCTTGACATTGCTTCAGGAAGCGCGCGCAACGATTCAATTGAGGAGGAAGATCTTGCCCGGGCCGCAATGCAACAGGCACGAATCCTCGCGAACGTTGCTGACGCCAAGTATCGGCGGTTTGGGCAAGCAATCCTCCTCTTCTCGATTATGGCAAGTTCC
Source organism: uncultured Actinomycetota bacterium (assembly GCA_963830335.1). Classification (GTDB taxonomy): domain Bacteria; phylum Actinomycetota; class Actinomycetes; order Actinomycetales; family Demequinaceae; genus JAFGBM01. Next base: position 979,208 of record CAWHLX010000001.1, on the reverse strand, counting down.
GGCTTCGGGCTAGTCGTGCTGGCCTCGCTCTAGGGGCGCGCGCCATCCGGAGCCCGACTTGGTGAACACGGTCATGGACGCCCGTACCGCGGCTCGGCAGGACCACCGCGAAGGGACCTGACGAGCCCGAGCGTGAATACTCGCCCGAACTGGCGCCGTCTCCGGTGAGGCTCTGGCCGCCGGGTCAAGTCCCTGGTAGTGGTGTGACGGTGGGTCCAACTGCGGGGGCTTGAGACCCTCGATCCCGACTAGCCCGCGAGCACCTGAGCAACCAAGGCCTCAAGTTCGGCGCCCTGCTCGGTCTGCCCGATCAGCTGTCGCAGCTTCTTCCGTGCGGCGACGAAGGTCTTCTCCTGGGAGAGATCGACCTCGGAGACCACGCCCTCGATCGCCTCCACGCACGCGGCAATTGCAGTGTGCGAAGCACTGTGCTCGTCATAGGGGACGATGGGCGCTCTGAAGACGTTCTTGTCAAAGTGCCGTGGGCCGAAGAGGCCGACGGCCTGAAAGGGCTTCACGATTTCGAGCAGGACCGACGAGTTGAGGATGCCGACCAAGTAGCGCGCCTCGGCGACCGAATTCACGGACGCCCAGTAGAGGGTCTTGTCGACGATGGCGCCGGAGTCCTCGACACGTGTCGCTGCCAGCGAGTTCCCTGCCTGCGTATAGACCACTCGATTGGTCGTGGCCGGCAACTGCGCGGAAAGTTGTCCCATGTAGTCGATGCGATCCAGCAGACTTCCCTTGTCGCTCGTCGACTTGTGCGCCGCCCAAACCGATTCGGCACACTCCCACCACGCGGAGAGGTCGGCGTGCGCGGCGATGTCCGCTGGGAGGAGGATCTTGTCGCCGACAGGCGAAACCGGAAGAACAACGCTCAAGGGATCGAGCAATCTGTAGGGGAGCGTGGTTTCTCCACGGTGGACCGGCACAACGAATGCCTTCTCAACCACGCCCGTGAGTGCTGGCTGCAACTTCCAGGGATCCTTCTCCAGGTTCGTACGGAGACTCTGGACCGACTGGCGCCCTGCGCCCACTCCTAGCGGGTTCGCCGCTCCGTCGACAACGAAGAGCAGACACCAGCGGTGCTAGGACGGCGCCCTGGCGGAAGCGGGACTTGTATGGAGAGAAGTATTCGTCGACCGCACCACCCGTAACGCCCACCTCGGACGGAACCCGGGAAAGGCGCGGGAGCATCTCGTCCCAGGTCACCGCCGACTTCGTCCCGGTGGTCACCCACTTCTCGACAGTCGAGGAAATGGGCTTCGCGGTTTCGCTTCGGCTCCCGCTCACGACCGCAGCGTGGTTCGGGAACCCCGTCGCAGCCCCTGCGAGATCCCAAGCGGTGTCAAACTCGGCTTTCAACCTGAAGTTCTTCCCCTCCCAAAGTCCGCTGCGAAACGCGGCATGAGGCTGACGGGTGAGAACACCATTCGGCAGGATGAACGCGAAGCGGCCTCCCGGCTTCAAGTAGAGTTCCGCCGACCGCGCGAGGAAGAGCGTCGAGAGATCACGTGCCGAAGCCCCGGCGCGGCCGCTAACGAGCCCGCGCTCGCGAAGCATATGGGTGAACCTCTGCTGCATCGGTTCCGTCATCGAGGCGTATCGGAGCCACGGCGGATTCCCCACGAGGACGTCGACCTGGTTTTCGGCGAACGCGAGCCACGTTGGACGCACGAGGTTCCGGACGTAGTAACCCCAAATACCGTCGCGGCCGTCGGTGTGCAGACGTCGCATCGCGTCAAAGGTTGCGATCATGACATCAACTTCGTCGTCCGGCACACCGAACTTGTGCAGCACCGGCAAGATCAGCTTCGAGCTGGTCTTGCCGCTCGAATCCGACGACAGTTCAGACATGATGCCGACGATCTGGTCGAACCTTGAGGCGTCAGCAAGAATCCCCTGTGGAAACACCAAGTCATCGCTGAAGAGGGCCCCGCCCTCGCCCACCAAGTCCGTGCCGGCGGTCGAAACCCTCAACTCATCGCGGCTGCTTAGCACGTCGTGCTGCTGCTCCCACTGAAGAGAATCCCCGAGGTACACCGGGACGACGACGGGCCCGCGATCTGCTGACTTGAGTCGTTCGGTCCCAATCGCCAGTAGATACGTGACCCTCGCGATTGTCACCGCAACGGGATGCACATCCATTCCCGTTACGTGTGTGGTCACGCCCGAGATGGCTGCACCCACGGACAAGCCAGCCTCTTCCGCGGCGGAGAGGTAGCGCCGGACGGCGTGATAGAGGAAGGTCCCACTGCCCGCCGCAACGTCAGCGACGCGTTGGTTGAGCGGATCGCTGACATTCGAGTCGACGATGACCTGGGCAAGCCAGTCCGGCGTGTAGTACTCGCCCAGCGATCGCCGATCGTCGGCGTCGATGACGGACTCGTAGAGAAGTTTCAGCACGTCGTGCTCGGTGATCGACCAATCGAACTGGGCGATGCGCCGCGCGATATTCGCGATGATTTCCTCGCCGCCGTCCACGTCGAGAAGCCAATCAAAGAAGTCGGCCTGGACGACCCCGTAGATTTGGGCGTTGGCGAACTCGGGACTGGTGCAGGTTTCGGTGACAGGGTGAGTCACGCGGCTCGGCGAGCCAGTGGGGTCATCATGGTCTCGAACTCGATCGGGGTCAATCGCCCGAGGGCGGCTTGACGGCGTTTGCGGTGGTAGGTGCGCTCGATCCAGGTCACGATGGCGATGCGGAGCTCTTCCCGGGTGGCCCAGGAGCGGCGGTTGAGGACGTTCTTTTGCAGGAGTGCGAAGAACGATTCCATCGCGGCGTTGTCCCCTGCGGCCCCGACTCGTCCCATCGAGCCGACGAGGCCGTGGCGTTCGAGGGTGCGGCGGACCTTCCGGCTTCGAAATTGACTGCCTCTATCCGAGTGGACGATGCAGCCGGCGATGTCGCCGCGGCGAGCGACGGCATTCTCAATGGCCTGGACGACGATTCGGGACTTCATCCGGTCCAAGATCGAGTAGCCCACGATCTTGCGGGAGCAGACGTCCTTGATCGCACAAAGGTAGAGCTTGCCCTCGCCGGTGCGGTGCTCGGTGATATCCGTCAGATACAACTCGTCCAGGTTCTCTGCCGCGAAGATTCGCTGCACCAGGTCGTCGAACACTGGTGGGCCGGGCTTCTTGGTCTTCTTGCGGGACTTGACGATCGCGGCCATGATCCCCGCGCCCTGGCAGAGCCGAAGCGCGGTGCGGTCGGCCATCGGGAAGCCAGCCTGGGCGGCTTCGTCCGCCAGCAGCCGATACCCGAACTCGGGATCCTCCGTATGGGCGGCCTGGAGGGCCGCAGTCCGGGCGGATCGCAACGCTTCTGCGGGCGTGACCGGGTTGCGCACCCACCGGTAGTAGGGCGCGCGGGCGAGTTTCAATACCCGACACGAGACCGTGACGGGAATCCCGTCGGCGGCCAGCTCGCTCACGAGCGGGTAGAGCCTTTTCCCGGCAGGGACCCCTGGGACACATACGCCAAAGCGCGGCGCAGCACCTCGGCCTCCTGCTCGAGTAGGCAGATGCGTGTGTTCGCCTCACGCAACTCAGTGGACTCGGTCCGGGACCGGCCAGGGCGGGTCCCTTCATCGATGTCGGCGCGATGCAACCACTTCGAGAGCGTCATCGGGTGGACCCCGAAATCGGCGGCGATCTGCTCGATCGTCACACCGGCTTCCCGAGTCCGGGCGACCCGCACGACGTCCTGACGGAACTCAATCGGATAAGGCTTGGGCATGGGAACATCCTTCCAGGCTGCCCTCTCGGGCAAGCCAGATCAGATGTCACCTATCCCTGCACCAGTCCCGAGCGTCAGTTTCCGGTTGTGTCCTATCCGCTCATGGGGGTTTTCGTGCCGACGATCCGCGGCTTACTCGCAATCGCCCGCCTCGAACGCGAAACCGGCTCTCCGCGCCCGGGCCTTGTTGACTCAAGCCAAAATCTGCATGGACCTTCCGGCCAGCAGCCGCTGCAGGCGTCTGGCCGTCGATCGACCGGGCGAGTCAAGTTGAACCTCAAGACCTCAGACTCGCGGGACATAGGAAGATAGGTCATCTCGCGTGGGGGTCGTCACACTCGTGCGCGAAGACTTCCTTGTCCTAGATGCCGGTGACGGCCCCGGAGGGCTCCAGGTTGCGCTTCAGCCAACCCGCGCAAGTGTCGTCAGCGCGTGGACCCGTGGCACCAGGGTGTCGCCTGTCTTCCTGACATCCTTGGGCGGCGCACCCCGGGAGAGTCCGCCTGTTCTTGGAGCCCACTCAACGCTCGTGTTGCTTGGCCCGATTGACCCGACTCAGATCGAGAAGTACGTCCCGGCGAAGGCTTCGAGTATGGGTATCTTTGGGCCTCCTCAACGTGGTGGCGGAAGTGGCAAATCGCGCGGCGGGCGAACCGCTAATTGCATTTGCCCAAGCCCAGGGCCTCCGGTGGGAAACTTGGGAGCAAGTCTCGGGACGCGTGCGCGACATACGACACTCGGATGAGCCCGTACTTGGCGCGCTTGGCGTGCATGCGAGCGCGGAGTTGGACCGACTCCAGAGGCTCATGTGGAGGGACGAGCTCCGTGAGGTCGTCGATGAGTTCTGCGCGACGGCCTGTTCTGCCTTGTGGCGGGCTGAGAGCCTGCCAGCAGCGAGTCGCGACGGGGTCCAAAGGCAGATCGCTTCGTTCTGCCAATTCATCCGTGCATGGCGGACCACATATTCTGATGACTTCTTCGGACTCCACGGGAAAGTCGTCGCCCTCAACGCAGGACTCTCGCGGTTCGCATCCCAGGTCTTCTCGGGGACGCCGCCAATTGTGCACAAGGAGTGCCACTACTGGACACACTCGCTTCTCGGGATCGGCTCCGCCTGGCTCGGCCTTTCCCGACTCGTTGCGTTCGTCTCGAGTTCCATCGAAGGCGCCCGCATTCCCGAGCGCCTCGCTGCTCTCGGCGACATGACATCCGTCGGCGACGTCGCCATAGAGGACCTTGATCTGGAACCTCTCGTCGACCTACTTCCCTTCTTCTCCGGGCGAGATGGTTGGCGAGCCGATGCTCCCCTAATCAGCGCACCCCTCGCCGCCGTCGCAGGCTGCAACAACGCTCGGTGGGCTCTGCAGACACTGACGCACGAGATATCGCACGTTGTCGTGCGCCAAGCGCTTGACCAACTGATCCCGCCTCTCGGCGACCTCGCCGGTCTTCGCAATGCCCTAGACGCGCTCAGTTCCGAGCGTCCGCCGGAGGACCGGCTCGAGAAGTACCGCTCGGACGTGGTATTCACCGCTCTGCTACTCGAACAGAAGTCCCGGGGCCTCGCCCTCGAGCAAGCCGCGGACTCCGATGCTGGCGAGGTCACTGAGTCCGCGTTGGTTGACTACGCGCAACAAGCGCTCGTCCGTTGGGAACGGGAGCTTGACGAGACCATCACCGCAACGTTTGACTTCCTATATTTCTACGGAAGTGGCAAACATCGGAAGTACGTCCAAGGGATCTGGAAGACTTGGGGCGTCATTCCAAACGTGCGCCCTCGACTTCGCGAATATCTGGTCCGAACGATTTGCGCAGTCTGGGCAAGTTCGCGGCGGCTCGACAACGGGGTCGAAATCGCAAAGGATCGCGTGCTTGAGGCTCTTCGACCGCTTGGGCGACTTAAGGCAGGTGCTCACGCAGCGGAAGCCGTCAAAGTGCTTGAGGAGTCGTGGGATAGCGACATTCGAGACATGGTCGAAGACCGCCAGCACCTCGTGGACCTTGCGCACAACGCGCTGTTCTCCTCGACGATCGCGAAGTCCTTGCTCACGGGTCAACCAGACCCAAGCGTGTTCGAGCTGAATGAGTTGCCCAACGGGTTTGGGACCAATCCCATGACGTTTTCGGATCAATTCTCGCGCGGCCGGAGTCCGTCGCAGACTCACAGTGCCTGGATCTATCTCGTTCTCGCCTTCTCGATGAATCGCGACGCATGATCGACGCCCTTGACGCGAACGGTGAGATGGCGGGCGCCCTTCTCTACTCGCGCGACGGCGAGTTCGTTGAATCTCACATTGCGCGCGACTCGCGCCTCGGATCATTCGGGACGGTAGCCGGCTCACGGTGGCGCCATTTCGAATTCAAGACGCACGAGCCACTACTCGATGAAGAGCCCAACGAATCGCGGACCTACACCTACCCAGGGTTGATTCGCTTCAGCGGAAGCCGACTCCTGATCGCAACTCCCGCCTGGGACATCACGCGCGCGTTGCTTCGCGAATCGCGATTGGGCGAACCCCCAGCTCAGTTCCGCCGAGTTGTCGTCGACGTGCAGAGCCTGGTTAGCGACTGCTCTCTGACGTCGATTCCGTTCTCTCTTCTCCAAGTCCACGCCTCTACCCCCGGCTATGGGGATTCCCTCCGGAACGTCTCCTTCTATGGCGAGGACCTCGGTGACGCAGAGTGGTTTCGAAACGCACTTGATGTTCTGTCCTGCAACAGTTGCGTGGCCCGACCCGCCGGCGCAACCCACGGTCAAGTTCGCCTTTGGCGAAGCGGCTCAATCGGCTTCCACTTCTGAGCCCTGCCGACCTCAACGGCGTGGAGCGTAGCCTCGGTGAGTTCAGCAGGCTCGGCTACTTGTCTCCTCGTCTCGCGGCGCCGCAGAGCCTTCCCGATGCCACCGACGATCGTGCCGAAGGGGTGTTCTAGTTTGTATTTCGTCAACGAAATGGCGCTGGAATCAAAGTGGAGCAATTCCCAGACACTGACGCGATACCTGGCGCAGCGCAAGCGGACTCGGTCTCTCGCCCTTTACCTCGGAGCGGGCGCCTCTGTCCACTACGGTCTCCCAACTTGGGAACAAGTTGTCAATCGCCTGGAGGCGTCGCTGCGCGTACCAAACGATCCGGGGTTGAGTGACATCCTGGACCGTGCCCAGCGCGTCAAGGACGTTGGCTGTGGCGGGGACTTCACTCGGTTTCGAACCGCAGTGCACCGGGCTCTTTACGAGGGCTTCAAGTCGGGTTGGGAGAAGCAACTCACGGACTCCCTCATGGCAAGCATCGCGGCTCTAGCTCGGCCCGACAATGAGGGCGGGCATGTCGAGGACCTGCTCACGCTGAACTGGGACAATCTCGCGGAACTCTACCTTCACGAAGTCGGGGCAACCGTTCAGAGCGTCGTTTCACCGAACTTCCGTCGCAACGCTAGTACCGTGCGAGTGTTCCACCCGCAGGGCTATCTCCCCTTCGAGGGCGCACAGAGCGACCGCCTGGTCTTTGCGCGAGACTCGTACGCCCCGCCGATGGGCGACCAGGCAAACCCATGGACGGGCCTGGTCGAGAGCGTTACCGCACACACCACGTGCATCTTCATCGGCCAGTCTGGTTCCGATGAGTCCGTGATGAGTTCCTTCGCGAGAGTGCGGGACAAGCACCCTGCGATTACAACTGAACGGCTTCCGTTTTGGGGAGTCTCGATGGGACCGTCCAACGCCGACGCACGAGCCCGATGGGCAGCTGTGGGGATCTACTACTGGGAAGTGTCCGACTACGAAGTCGACCTTCCCGCCCGCCTGCGCGCGATTGCGAAGCACTCGCACGGTCTGGACAACGAGCGGTCGCGAGCACGGACCTGACGTCTCATATTGGGAGCTCGACCCCGCTAGCGGTATTGACGGCGGCCTTGTCCTTGCCCACAGTCCGGTTACCGGTGGCGTTGTCTCGTCTTCGTAATCCAGACGGGGTCTGCAAATACGCAACCCCTTCCAGCACGCCGCCGTTCTGGCGCCGCGAGGCTTGTGTACGCGGAGTCCCCGTCGACGTCTGCGTCCCGAAGACCATGGCTGGGCATTTGGCCAGAGCCAAGGTTCAGGTCGCCGAGCATCATGTGCCGCCTAGACCTCACCCCGCCAGTGGAACTCCCCTGCGATCGCCTCGCGCATCGCCGTCATCGCCTTCGCGATCGTCGTCTGGTAGACCCGCGACTCCTCGGTCACCACGGTCTCCGCCGCCGCCTTCGCCGAGGCCTCGTGCTTGGAGAGGTACGCGACGATCCGCGCGCGCTCGATCCGCTGGCCCTCGCGCCGGGCCTCCACGAAGTCGTCGTTGCCGTCGTCGTCCCCGCCCGCGTCGTACTCCGGTGCAGTGCCTGCCAAGGCGTCGTCGGGTCCTGCAGCGTCGTCCGTCATGCCCACCATCGTAGGGGTGGATCCCAATCGATCGCCCTATGGCTTCGGGCACCCACGCGACGAGCGCGAGTTGCGGGGTGCCGTCGTGTCCATGTCCGTGTAGTGGAGGACATTAGTCGTGTGAGCCTTAGTTGTGCCCGCGTGTCTCTCGACACGGAAGGCAGTTGAGCACTACGCCCGGTATCGCGTTCTGGGTGCGCTATCAGGCATGTCGTTCGGGTTCGAGCAGCCAAGTAGATGAGGTGAGTTGACTGTGACATGGATCGATTCAGTGCCATCCGGCGCCTGGGTGGTCATCGGCACCGTCGTCGGCGCTGGCGTGTCCTCTTGGACGAGCATTGCGCTTGCTCGCCGCAGCAAGTCTGAGGATCGGCGCGCTGAGCGGCTGGCTGCGGGCTCCGACGCCCTCGCTGGTCTTTGGGAGTTCGCTCACCTCTACGAGGTCTATCAGGCCCACGTGTCGACGCGGGCGCGTCGAAGACGCACCGATCAGGCGGGTGTCGAACTCCTGGAGGTCCATCGGAGACTGATCGTGATGTCGGCTCGCGCGTCGCTACTCGTGTCGAAGTCGACCCGGGTGGTGCTTGAGCGTGCCCAAGTGGAAGCCACCGCTCTCTTGGGGCTCGTTGGCAATGCCAAGCCCGGGGAGACGTCGACGGAGCAGTTCGGCCATCTGATTCGTGAAGCCAGCGAGCGCCTGACGGTCGAAATCCAAGATCGAACGGAGCGGCGAACCGCTCGTGCTCGATCCGCGGCCTCTCCCACCGAGCCTTGACCACGGCATCGTGCCGTGCGGCGTCAAAACGTGCCGAGCTCCTCGGGTCGGCCCGCCCCCATGGCACCCGGGGCCCGAACGGAGGAACATGTCCCCCGTGAACCCCACTCGAAAGATCGCCCTGACCACGGGCGTGCTCCTTATCGTCGCGACCGCCGCCGCCCTGGTCGCCTCCGCCATCCAGCCCGCGATCGAGGGCTCCGACTACCTCGCGGGCGTCGCTCTCCACCCCGTCCGCCTCGCCGCCGGCGCCCTCGGCACCCTGCTGGCCGCGGCGACGAGCGTCGGCATCGCCGTCGCCCTCTACCCGCTGCTGAAGCGCACCCACGCGGCCCTGGCGATGGGCGCCGTCGTCTTCCGCACCATCGAGGCCGTCTTCTACGCCGCGGGGGTGGTGAGCCTGCTCGCCCTCGGGAGCGTCGCCAAGGACATCGCCAGCGGGTCTGCCTTCAACGCTTCGGCGAGCACGTCGATCGCCGACGCGCTCGTGAGCCTCCACGACCATGCGGGCTCGGTGGCCGTCTTCGCGTTCTGCATCGGCGGGTTCCTGTACTACGTGGCGCTGTGGCGCGCGCGGCTCCTGCCGCGCTGGCTGAGTGGCTGGGGCGTGCTCGCGGCGGTGTCGATGGAGACCGCGGTCCTGCTGTCGATCTTCCTCGACAAGCCCGTGACCGACTACATCGTCCTGGCCGCGCCGATCGCGCTCCAGGAGATCGTGATGGCCGTCTGGCTGCTCGTGAAGGGGTTCCGGACGACGGCGGAGACGGCCTAGGCGCGGCCCGACGCCGTCGCCGCGCACGCCCACAGCGACAGGACGATCAAGATCGCGAGCACCCACGGGAGCCAACGCGACAGCCGAGTCGCGGGAACGCCCACGCCCGCCGCTCCCGCCATCACGGCCGCGAGCCCAGCTAGTGCCGCCGCTCCGTAGACCGTCGGGTGGAGGTACCACCAGATATGGCTGTCGCCACCAAGGACCCAGTACACCGTGGTGGCGTACGTGGTGTAGAACCACAGGCCCACTGCTGCGGCGAACACGCCAACGGCACCGAGCGCCATGAGGGAGGCATTGGGGGCACGAGTTGAGTTGGACATGAGGTTCACCTTAGTCGTGTCGAGGCTCACGCGCACGGAGATAGACCGTGGACGCTGCGGACAGCACCAGCCCCGAAAGCACCAAGGCGGTAAGGACGGGCCCCACCCACGCCACGGGGATGAGGAAGAAGACGTCGCGGTCCCAGACGCTCGCGGGCCAGCCGTCCAGCACCCGCAGGAACAGGTAGTAGGTCAGGTCCCACACGGTGAACGCGATGAAGAACGCCGCGAGGCGCCGCCTCCACGCCTCCGCCGCGACCCACCCGACGGCCGCGAGCATCAGGAGGGTCGCCGCCTCGCGAACGGTCTCGACGCGAGTGAGGCCGGGGTCGACGAGCGCCGCCTTTTCCGGGCGGATGAACGCGATGAACCCGAGGTTCAGGTAGGTGTGGGCCGCGTGGACCTGGTCGGGCAGCTGATCGCCGAGGACCCGGCGCAGGTAGTGCACCACGGCCGCCTCGACGTACCCGAAGCCCACGCCGAACGCGACGAGCGCGGCCCAGCGCCCCCAGGTCGCTCGCGCGACGCGGTGCCGCGGATTAGCCGCGTCCGCTTGACTTGCCGTCATCGCCGCACCTCCGTTTCCCGCCGCACCTCCGCTTCCCACAGCGTCAACGCTCCGAAGGCGGCCCCGGGTTCCTCCGCGACGCCCGGAACAGGCAGTACGCAACCCCAGCGAAGGTGACGACCGCGATGACCCACGACCCGGCGTCGTGCGATCCAACGCCCTCCGGACCAGAGCTCAGGGCGATCACGCCGATCACCGCGATCGCTACCGCAGCTGCGAACCACAGCCCGTGAACCCGTCCGCGCCACATCGGAGCCTCCCTAGCGTCGACAACCGACTCTACGTTCACTATGGCGCGCGGCGGGCAAACCCGTCGTCTACCGGTGTTTCCGGGCGCGGGCGACGGTCAGTCCCCCGTCGGGAGCGGATCGTCGCACCGCGCCTCAAGCAGCTCCAGCCCGCCGGCCGCCAGGCGAGCCATGAGCTCCGGCGTCCCGCTCACGAAGAGCGAATCGCTGTAGCCGGGGGCCGCGACGAGGAACGCGCCGTCGCGGTGCCCCGGGGTGAAGGGGAAGACCGCGACCGGGAACCTCGTTCCGCCCTCGCCCGCGAATCGCGCCAGGCTCTCGAGCGCCACCCGCGCCCGGCGGTGGAATCCGTCCTGCCACCGGTTGCCCCCCGCCACCGCCGGAATCGGGATGGAGCCCACCCCGTCGCAGCCGTCCGCGTAGACGTCCCACAGGACGACGTCGACCTCGGTCGTCCCGTAGAGCGTGCTCACCGCGTCGACGATGACGCCGAGCGTGGCGGCGTCCACCGTTCCGGACACCGGACGATAGGCCCCCGCGGGCGTGTCTTCCGGCGGCGCGAGGACCTCCCAGCGCGAGCCCGCCTTGAGCGCATGGCCCGACCAGCGGTACAGCGGGGCCCACGGACTGTGCGTCTCGTGCGCCCCGTCGAGCGGAAGGAAGAGCCGCGACACGATCGGCAGGTCCGCGTCGGCCACGCTGCTCACGAGCGAAGCGTCGCGCCCGACGGCCGGCCACCCGTCAAGCCGCGGGGCGTCGTCCGTCATGCCCCCTAGCGTAGGCGCGGGGCGTCGGCGTTAGGGTGGGGCCATGGCATTCGATGGCACCATCCTCGCAGCGTTCATCGTCGCGGCCGTCGCCGCGCTCATCCACGTGTACGTGTTCGCCCTGGAGTCCTTCCTGTGGACCACGGAGATGGCGCGTGGCGTCTTCGGCACGTCGCACGCGTACGCCGAGACGACGCGCGGCCTCGCCCTCAACCAGGGCTTCTACAACCTGTTCCTCGCCGTGGAGATCGCGCTGGGGATCGGGTTGTACGCGGCCGGTTGGACGACGGCGGGGGCGACGCTCGTCTTCGTCGGCGCGGGGTCGATGGTGGCCGCCGGGACGGTGCTCTTCGCGTCGCAGCCGTCCAAGGCGCGAGGAGCGGCGGTGCAGGCCGTGCCCGCGCTCGTGGCCGCGGCGCTACTCGCGGTGGGGCTGGCGCGATGATCCGCGCGATCGCCTTCGACCTCGACGACACCCTCGCCCCGTCCAAGTCCAAGGTCCCCGACGAGTTGGGTCACCTCCTCATGGAGATCGCCCGGCACATGCCGGTGTGCGTGATCTCCGGCGGGCGCTTCGAGCAGTTCGACGAACAGTTGCTCGGCTCGCTGGCCGGCACCGCGGACGAGTTCGCGAACCTCCACCTGATGCCCACCTGCGGGACCAGGTACTTCCGCTACGAGTCGGGGCGCTGGGAGATGGTCTACACCGAGGATTTGACGGCCGACGAGGTGAGCAGGTCCATCGCGGCGCTCGAGCGAGGCGCGAAGGAGCTCGGGTTGTGGGAACCGGACGGCGCGGTGTGGGGCGAGCGCATCGAAAACAGGGGTTCGCAGGTCACCCTCTCCGCGCTCGGCCAAGAGGCCCCGGTGGCCGCGAAGCACACGTGGGACCCGACGGGCGAGAAGCGAGAAGCCCTGAGGGAGCGCATCGCGCGGGACCTGCCCGACCTTGAGGTCCGCGCCGGCGGCTCCACCTCCATCGACGTCACCCGCAGGGGCATCGACAAGGCCTACGGCATCCGCGAATTCGCCAAGATCGTCGGCCTGGACTTCCCCGACATCCTGTTCGTCGGCGATCGCCTCGAGCCCGGGGGCAACGACTACCCTGTGATCGGCCTCGGCGTGCAGACGCACGCGGTCACCGGGCCCGACGAGACCACCGCCTTCGTGCGCGACTTCATCGCTGGCCTCGGCTCGAAGTAGCCGGATCGGGCGCGCGGCGGCCGGATCGGGAGGTCCGTACCGGGACTCCCCCGCCTCGGCGCCGCCTCGCGGGCGACTACCCTGAGGCTATGCCCGACGCCCCCAACGAGTCCGCCCCTGGCGTCGAACCCACCCCGCCCACCGCCGAACCCGCGGCCCTCACCTTCGCGGACCTCGGCCTCGACGACGCCACCCTCAGGGCCGTCCGCGAGGCGGGCTACGAAACCCCGTCGGCGATCCAGGCCCAGACCATCCCGGCGCTGCTGGCCGGCCGCGACGTCGTCGGGCTGGCGCAAACGGGAACGGGCAAGACCGCCGCTTTCGCGCTGCCCATCCTGTCCCGCCTGGACCGCGGCCAGAAGAACCCCCAGGCGCTGGTGCTCGCCCCCACGCGCGAGCTTGCGCTCCAGGTGTGCGAGTCGTTCGAGAAGTACGGCGCGCACAAGGGCATCCACGTGCTCCCCATCTACGGCGGGCAGGGCTACGGGACGCAGCTCTCCGCGCTGCGGCGCGGCGTCCACGTGGTGGTCGGCACGCCCGGCCGCATCATGGACCTGCTGGAGAAGCGCACGCTCGACCTTTCCGAGCTCAAGTACCTGGTGCTCGACGAGGCCGACGAGATGCTCAAGATGGGCTTCGCCGAGGACGTGGAGACCATCCTCGCGCAGACCCCCAAGGACAAACAGGTGGCGATGTTCTCCGCCACCATGCCCGCGCCCATCCGGCGCCTCAGCGCCAAGTACCTGCGCGACCCGCAGGAGATCACGGTCCGGCAGAAGACCTCTACCGTCGCCGCGCTCACCCAGCGCTACCTGGTGGTGAGTTACCCGCAGAAGGTGGATGCGCTCACCCGCATCCTCGAGGTGGAGAACTTCGAGGCGATGCGCCCATCGCGCTCTAGGAGATCGTCCTCGCGGTCCGGCGGCTGGCCAAGGGGTTCAGTTCGGCCGCGCTCGCTGAAGGGGCTACAGCGTCAACTCGACGAATCCGTGGTGCCCGAAGCGCGACTCGTCGAGCAGGCGGAGGCTCTTAGGTCGCACCGAGAACATGCGAAGGGTGACGCCGGTCTTGAACTCGCCGGGGTTCTGAAGCATCGCGCTGAACGCTGAGAAGCGCGTGGCGTAGAGCCTCATGCCGCGGAGCAGCTCGGGGCCTACCTTGACCTCCTCGCACGTGCCGAACAGTTGGACGCCCTTGACCGGTACACCCCATTCGTCGGGCGCGGTCCAGATCGCCACCGCCACCGACGGGTTCTTGGCCACGTTAACGGAGTGGCGGTTCGCACGCTGGGAGACGAAGTAGAAGGTGAGGTCGGGCGCATAGGCGAAGAAGGCGGTGTTGATGTGGACCCCGCCCTCGCCCATTGAAGCCATCGCGCACGTCTTGTTCTGATCGAGCAGTTCGCTCAGAGCCGCCCGCAGGTCCTGGTCCGAATGGTCGGCATTGCCGAATGTGGCGCTTAGTTTGCTCATGGAGCCCCCTCTTGGTGGTGCGTTCGTCACATGCTCCCACCGGCGACGGATCGGATTTCGGGACCGACGTCCCGTTCCCGCCCCAGGCCTCAACCCCGTACCGTTGTCGTATGCCCGACGCCTCGCACCAGCCAGTCTCCGCCCCCGCCCCGACCTTCGCCGCCTTGTCATTTGCAGACCTGGGCCTCGACGACGCCGTTCTCAAGGCCGTCCGCGAGGCGGGCTACGAGACCCCGTCGGCCATCCAGGCCCAGACCATCCCCGCGCTGCTTGCCGGCCGCGACGTCATCGGGCTGGCGCAGACGGGAACGGGCAAGACCGCCGCCTTCGCGCTGCCCATCCTGTGCCGCCTGGACCGAGGCCAGAAGAACCCCCAGGCCCTGGTGCTCGCCCCGACGCGCGAGCTCGCGCTCCAGGTCTGCGAGTCCTTCGAGAAGTACGGCGCCCACAAGGGCATCCACGTGCTGCCCGTCTACGGCGGCCAGGGCTACGGCACGCAGCTCTCCGCGCTCAGGCGCGGCGTCCACGTGATCGTCGGGACGCCCGGGCGCATCATGGACCACCTGGAGAAGCGCACGCTCGACCTCAGCGAGCTCAAGTACCTGGTGCTGGACGAGGCCGACGAGATGCTCAAGATGGGCTTCGCCGAGGACGTGGAGACCATCCTCGCCAAGACGCCAGAGTCCAAGCAGGTGGCGCTCTTCTCCGCCACCATGCCCGCGCCCATCCGCCGCCTCAGCGCCAAGTACCTGCACAACCCCGAAGAGATCACCATCCGCGAGACTACGTCCACGGTCGCCAAACTGACGCAGCGCTACCTGGTGGTCAGCTACCCGCAGAAGGTGGACGCGCTTACCCGCATCCTCGAGGTGGAGAACTTCGAGGCGATGCTCGTTTTCACGCGCACCAAGAACGAGACCGAGACGCTCGCCGAGAAGCTGCGCGCACGCGGGTTCGGCGCCGCGGCGATCAACGGCGACATCGTCCAGACCCAGCGCGAGCGCACCATCAAGCAGCTCAAGGACGGCAAGCTCGACATCCTGGTGGCCACCGACGTTGCCGCCCGCGGCCTTGACGTGGACCGCATCAGCCACGTGGTGAACTTCGACATCCCGATCGACACCGAGTCCTACGTCCACCGCGTGGGCCGCACGGGGCGCGCCGGGCGCACCGGCGACGCGATCTCGTTCGTGACCCCGCGCGAGCGGCGCCTGCTCAGCGCGATCGAGCGCGCCACGCGCCAGCCACTCACGCAGATGTTCCTGCCCTCCGTGGACGACGTCAACGCCACCCGCCTCGCGCGCTTCGACGACGCCATCACGGCCGCATTCGCGCGGCCCGAGGAGATCCAGCAGTTCCGGGACATCGTGGGGCACTACATCGAACATCACGACGTGCCGGAGGGCGACGTTGCGGCCGCCCTCGCGCTCGTGTCACAGGGCGACAGCTCCCCTGCTCCTCAATCCCGAGGAGGAGCGGATGCGCAACGAGAGCTTCAACCGCGAGCGAGGCGCGTTCGGCGACGGCGCGGGCGGGTACGCGGGCGAGCATGTGCAGCACGTCGGGGACTCGCGCGGCGGGGCTGGCGGGTACTCGGCAGGCGGCCGCGACGGCCGCGGCGACCGTACGCGTGGCGACCGGCATTCCGTCTCCGGACCCTCCGCGACCTACCGCATCGCGGTGGGCAAGCGCCACAAGGTCGAGCCGCGCCAGATCGTGGGCGCGCTCGCCAACGAAGGCGGGCTCAGCCGCGAAAACTTCGGCGCCATCAAGATCCACCCGAACTTCTCGCTCGTCGAACTGTCCGCGAACCTTTCGCCCGACACGCTCCGCAAACTCGCAAAGACGCGCATCAGCGGCATCCTGATCGGGCTCCAACTCGATGCGGGGTTCCCGAACACGCGCAACTCGGCGCCGCGCAGCGCTCCTCCACACAACGAGCGCCCGCCGCGCAAGCCGCGCCAGGTCTAGCCCGAACCGCAGCCTCACGCGTGGCGAGGTGCCGGGTCCTCATGGGAGGATTATCTGGGCGCAGGTGGGATCGTGGGGAGACATGAACCGCATTCTTGAGTACCTCGGGACGTTGAGCACGCTACTGGAAAGCCTCCTGCACGAGCCGATCCGCACGGAGGTGCTATCCCAGGAGACGATGCGCGCGGGAGGCCCAGTCGAGCACATGAGCGTCGACGCTCGAGATTTCATGAAGCGCGAGGCGCTGATCTACTCCGCGAACGCGCGAATGCCGCTCGTGTTCGCCTCGTCTTTGATTGACGTCCACCTGACACCACCGCCCTTGCTTGCCGAGTTCCAGCGCCAAGAGTTGGGCATAGGCCTGGCAATTGAGAAGTTCGCGCTTGTGGCACGACGGCGCTTGGTGGAAGTACACGCGCATGGCGCCTTCCCGATGCGACGCTACGTCATCGAGTTGTCTGATCAACCAGCGATCGCGATTTCCGAAGACGTCCTGCCCCCACTGAGGCGCCTGCTCGCGGAACTCGCGATCCCGACTTCTCACCTGAAGGTGCCGACTCGCGGGTCGACGCCAATATAGCCCGGAATGTTTCCGCAGCGCTAACGTCCCTGCTTCGTGGCCTAACTACTACGCGGGCCCTGCGCTCGTACGTCGCTGATGTGCAAACGGATCTCACCGAGGTACCCGTTTCCCGCAGCGTCTCGAAATGGCGTCTGGTCCAAGTCCGGAAGGGCTTCGGAGATCGCCAACTCAATCAGTCCGCCTTTGCTGCGGTCACGAGCGGACCGAATCATCGTCAGGAAGGATCCGACCGACACCGGACTCGAGAAGTCCACGTGGAACGGCTTTGTCTCGCTTCGCAGTTTGACGAACACCCGTTCGGGAAGACCGACGGAGGTCTTCCATCGGCGGACCACCAAGTATCCCTTTGCATCAGAGTCGGATGGGATATGGGAGGGGTCGATAGCCCGGGACCATGTCTGCCGGAAGACGACCACATCGTCAATCGTAATTCGAGGGAAGTCCCGAGATCCCGGAACCACCTTGAAGACTCCGGACATGAACCCCGAGAGGAACCAACCGAAGAAGTCAACTAGTTCTCGCTCCTCGCCCCCTGGCAGCACCCCAACGAGTCGTCCCTGAGTCTTGCGGACTTTCACGGCCGATGCTGCGACGGTATGGCTCAGTCGAGACCCGGAGTAGGCGCAAACGCCACGAACGTGTCATCGCGCGACGCAGTAACCGCCGTGCGCGCGGTGTTGTGGGGCCAGGTGCGTGGAAGCGCGGGCAGGATTCGCCCTGGACCCTGTTCACGGGACACACGTTCTGCGGTTTGGCTGGGTACTGCGAGTCCCCAGTCGAAAGGCCCTCCGAGGAGGGTCGGTAGTGATGCGTGGAGTTCGCCCAAGACCACTTGGTAGTCGCCACGTTGGAGCGCGGCGGCCGAGGTCGCTGCGATTTGCAGGTCCGGAGCGTGAATCGACGAGGTCGCCCGAGCGGCGCCGACGTCGCCAAAGATCCCGTCGACTCGCTCTCTCAAGGAGGACGAAGCAAGGGTCACGGCGTCGCCTTCCGGCTGCGCCAGAAGCTGCATCCAGCGCGAACGGAACTCGTCGATAGTCACTTCGAAGATCCCGGGCTGGTCCGCGCTAAATGAGTTCAGAACTTGATACCAGATCTTGTCAAGCGTGATTTCGGATTCAGGCGCGTGGGTTTCTAAGAGATCCTCCGCGAACGCGTCGAAGCGAGCACGAACGGCGCCCGTGAGCCAGCGCGCGGTTCTCAACATGATGTCCATACTCGGCGCGATCCGGTCCACAAACTCGTGCCCCAACGTGAGCGTGAAGTCGCGCTCGCAATCCATGTATGCAATGAACGGCCCGCATATGTCTGGCCACCCCGGCGTTGCGCACTGGAACCGGTGAGTGCCTCGAATCTGGAATCCAGCTCGGCCAGCATGCGCGGTAGGTCGGCGTGGTCGTTCCACCTTTCTGCGAGTGCGTCGCGGGATGATGAGAGGACGCTCCAAGCTCTGTGCACGTGATCGCGCGTGGAGGTGTCTTCGATCCATCCAATAGCGAAACGAGCCGACTCTCGGCGGTATCGTCGATGGGCAAGTTCGCATCCCACGTAATGAGTCGCTTGTTCAACAGGCGCTCCAGCCCGTCGAGCACGTCGTCAACTGTCGCGAACAGATCCGAGCGGTCCTCGACGAGTGCGTGAGCCAGGGAACGAGCTGTTCGCGTGCCGTCCGACGCTCGGATGAGAGTCTGGTCAATCTCACTCAGAGTTAGCGTCTCAAGGCCTGGCCTGAAGAGCACTCCGTCTCTCACCACGTGGTGTGGTTGCCGTGCGGGGATGAGGTAGGGCCTCATTCCCGGCTGTCGGTGCAACCAGAGCGCGAAAGCGTCTAGCGCCCAGTCCTCAAATCGCACGCGAACGCGCCGAATCAGGTTGATCCCAGGCTCTTGAACGATTCCCTCACTGCTCGGATCCAAGCTGATCCACCGATGAGGGCCGAAGAATCCGATCGTGTCGGACTTGGCGGAGTACCGCTGCCAGTACCTGACCGCGACCCTCTCGCGGTATCGCCGCTTCTTGTCTCGAGGCGCCCCACGTCCCCCGCGAAGGAGCGACGCCATACCCGTGAGTGCACCTCGCGACTGCCAGGAAATCGCGGCGAGAAACCGAGGGTCACTGACGGAGTCGAAAACGATCTCGCCATTTCTCACTTCCGCCGCAGCGTAGACCTGAGGAATCCTCGGGGGGCGCCTCTCCCTAAGAAGGCGATCGGCCATGGCGGCGAGTTCTGGCTCCGCGAGAGCGAGAAGGGCTCGTGGGGAAGCCTTTCTCGCGCCAAACGCCTGTGTCCAGACACGCGAGTCAGTGCCCCCCAGTGGGATTCTTAGTCGGTCACGATGGGTCGGGCGCCCTCTCTCCACACGCACCGTTGTGGGCGCGCACGAACACTGTGGGTCAACGGAAGTTGACAGCGCTTCGCACTCTAGCAAAGGTCCGCCAATGCCGTTCCAGGAGAGGGGCAAGCAAGTCAAGGCGACCAAACGGGGGCATGTATAGTCATTCCATTCGCGAATCGCTACGTTCTTGACCAACGAGAGCGATAGATACGGGAGGGGCTCCGCGATGGCGCGAACTGTGCTCATCACCGGCGCGAGTTCGGGTATCGGACGGGCCGCAGCGCTCGAGATGGCGTTTGCTGGCGCGTCGGTCATAGCGACAGGGCGTTCCGCCGAGCGGCTTCAGTCCTTGGCGGTCGCGATGAACCGAGTGAGCCCCGACGCGTCGACTCCGCATCGCACGGTTATTTGCGACCAGTCGTCAATGGTGGCCGTCTGCGGGCTCGCGAATGAGATCCGCCAGCAAGGCCGCCTGGACGTGCTCGCGCTGAACGCTGGGATACAGCCGTATCGCCGGGAAGTCACGGCTGACGGCTTCGAATCCGCAATCGGAGTGAATCACCTGAGCCACTTCTTGCTCACGCATTTGCTGGCGCCTCTACTTCGCGACTCCGACGGCCGTGTGGTTGTGACGTCTTCCTCGTCGCACGTCGACGGTCCGCTAGAGCCGGATGACCTGCAGTTCGAAAGTGGGTGGACTCCCGAATTCGCCTACGGGAGGTCGAAGCGCGCAAATACGATGTTCGCCGCTGACGTGCGAGCCCACCTTGGTGTACCGGCATCGTCCTTCCATCCTGGCGATACTCGTACCGACATCAATCGGGATGCCCCGTTCCGATGGGCAACGAAGCCCTTTGAACGCTTCAGGTTCGCCCCTGTCGAAGCAGGTATTGGCACGATGCTGTGGCTTATGACCGACTCCGAAGGCGCAGATCCGAAGCACTTCTACTATTGATCGACGGCAGGCCGCGGTGCACTCAGAGGTGCTTGATGCGCAGCGTCGGGACTTGCTCTGGGTCGAGAGCGCCAAGGTTCTTGCGAAGTTCTTGAAGTAGGGATAGTCGATGTTCGCATTCGAACTTGCGCGGAGGCCGCGTAGCGGGGGCATTCCCCGGGTAATGCCACGAAAGCACTGAAGTTTCAAGCTTGGTCACGAAAGGCGGGTCAAAGGTGACGAACACGATTCGCGATGGAAGGACTTCTCAGCCTCGCAGGCGAGGTTCTGGAGGTCGATTCGCTGGCGCCGAGTGACTCGTGGTTTGGGCAGGGTGGTGACTCGCTGACTGCGCTCCAATTCTCGGTCCTACCCGAAGAAACGTGGGGCTTGGCGGTTGACGTTGACCAGATCATGGAAGCGAACTCGTTCGAAGTCCTGCTCGACCATATCTCCGGCCTTCGCCCACGGTAGTGGTCGAGTCCGCGGTGGAGTCTCGAACGTGGAGATGTCCGAGTCTGGAGAACGCATGAGCATCGTCAACACACACAACGAGTGGGACCCACTTGAAGAGGTCGTCATCGGCACGATGCGTGGGGCGCAGATACCCCGAGTTGGGCCCGACCTCTTCGCGGTCGAGTTTTCGGACTATGGCGATCCGGATAACGTCCCGAGTGGGCCTTATGACAAGGAGGTCATCGAGATGACCGAGGAGGAACTCGACGCCCTCGCAGAGTTGTTGGCCGGCCTCGGAGTTGTTGTCCGTCGTCCCGGAGAGCGTGACACCACCGCGTCATTTGGAACGACGGACTGGCAGTCCGACGGATTCTACGATTACTGTCCTCGCGACGTGCTTCTGACTCTTGGTGATTCGATCATCGAGACCCCCATGGTCTTGCGCTCCCGGTTTCTTGAGCCGGTAACCGCTCATCGGCAGATGCTTCAGGAATTCATGCTGAGTGGCTCACGCTGGTTCTCCGCCCCCAAGCCGAGGTTGCTGGGACGAGAATTACTGCGCTCCCAATGTCGCGGGGAGCCGCCTGCTCAACTCCGAGCCAGCGTTCGACGCGGCAAACGTCCTCAAGTTGGGGACTGACATCCTCTACCTCGTTTCCGATTCAGGGAACGAAATGGGCCTCAAGTGGCTTGAAACCATGCTCGGATCCGAGTACACCGTTCACGCGTGCCGCGATATGTACGCGTCCACGCACATCGACTCAACTATCGTCCCGATCCGGCCGGGCCTCGTCCTCCTGAACCCCACGCGCGTTACGGCGGACAATATGCCCCCTCCTTCAAGGGTGGGATCACATATGGTGCCCAGACCTGGTCGACACGGGGTATGTGAGTCGGCATCCCTACGCTTCAACGTGGATCGGCATGAATCTCCTGGCGATCGCTCCCGGACGCGTGATAATCGACGACCGTCAGCCCGAGTTGATCAAGATGCTTCAGCAGCATGGCGTCGAGACGATCCCCCATCGGCTCACGCGACTCGCGCACACTCGGAGGGTCTTTTCACTGCGTTTCTCTCGACATTCAGTGAAACAGGGACGCGAGAGACTTATCGCTAGGTCAGCTTCGACGATGCCGAAGATCGTTCCTCCGTCGACACTCGGTGGTCCGGTACCGGGCGGGGTTCGTCTAGTGCGGCGCGCGCGATCAGTGTTGAAGCGGGTATCCACGTAGGGGAACGCCGCTCAATGCAACAATCGCGTGGCGATTCGAGGAGCGGTCGAGCACGTAGAGGCCGTTGTGGCGGTCGACGATGGACCCGTCGATGCAGAACGACTCTCCAGCGAGGCGATCGAGAGTCGTGCGCCCGAGCTTAACCGCGCACTCCTTTCGACTCCACAGGCGCGCGAATGCAATGGGCGGATCGGCCTCGAGTCGCATCCACTCGTGTTCCGCTCGACTTGAACCCGGGAGTAGAGCGACTCGGGCGCACGTACGCGTTCCTCGATATCTACCGCGACGCAGGCGAGGGCCGCAGCCCCAGCCACATGGGTGCTCGTGTGCGACCAACTGACCTTAACCTTCGGGGAGCCCGCAATCGGAGCTGGTCCATGATCCGTACCTCCGCAATGCGTGCACCGTTGCTCAATCCGATCCGCCGCGGGCTCACTCCGAGCACCTCTGCGGCGCAGAGCGCGGCGAGCGCGCGCGAGGCAACGTGGGCGTCCCGGTCGCGCGCATCCCGCAACCTTGCGATGCGGAGCGAGACGGACGATTCGATGTTGAGCCATGACGGCACCTGGCCCAACTCCTCCACCCGCATGGCGTTCCACACGCCCCGCTTCGCCTTCACGGTCTCAACTCTTCGGCTCGACATACGCGCGCTGACGCCACCAAGGCGACACTGGGATCCGAACGTCGCCGCTCTTGCTTGCCGAGTTCGCCGCACGAAGAGCCGCACTGTCGCCGTTAGCCCACGCTTCAGCGTATGGCCGAAGCGCATCGTGCGGCGGGCGAGCGTCGCCTCCCCGTTCGACTTTGACGGCCGCCTCGTCCTTGCTCTCAGCGACGGCCCAGCGCCGGTGGGCGCGTGAAGGTCGAGCGGAAGACAACGCAGCTCCAAACTGCTCCAGAGTTGCGTTTCCCGACCGCAGCGCGCTTGCCAGGTCGCGCTGATAGTCGCCAAACTGGCTCGGGTCCGATACGGACCAGCCCAGCAAGAATGCACGATTCGTGGGATTCCGAAACTCACGCGTTGGCGGTGGCGTGGTCAAGACCGCGTGTGCGTTGGTGCCGCCGAACCCGAACGAGCTCACGCCGCAGGCGAAGCTGCCGTCCCCCCGGTGTTCGGTCTCTTCGATGAGGCGAAACGGCGATTCATCGAGATGCAGCCTGGGATTCGGCTGAGTCACATTGATGATCGGCGGAAGCGCATGCCGCTCGAGGCATCCGACGAGCTTCAGAAGTCCAGCGATTCCTGCGGCCGAACCAAGATGGCCGATGTTCGCCTTCACGGCACCGAGACCCACGGCGCGTAGCGGAAGCGTCTTCCCAGCGAAGTCGTTAAGCGCATGCGCGAGTGCCTCGAGCTCCACCGAGTCCCCGACCCGGGTTGCGGTACCGTGTAGTTCGACATACTCGATGGCGGTCGCCGGGATCCCGGAAACCGCCAGCGCTTCGACAATCACGTCGCGCTGGGCTGCGGGATTGGGAGACGTGAAGGTCGACTTGCCAGCGCCGTCATTGTTAACTGCCGTGCCGGCAATAACGGCGTAAATGTGGTCGCCACCTGCAATCGCATCGTCCAAGAGTTTCAGCGCGACCATGCCGCCCCCGCTCCCGAACACTGTCCCTGACGCCTCCGAGTCAAGAGGTCGCAGTACCCGTCAAGCGATTCGATACCCCCCGGCGTGGGGAGGTATCCGTGCCCGTAGGGCATTTCGATCTCAACGGCGCCAGCGAGGGCGACGCTACAGTCGCCGGCCTTCAGCGCCTGGCACGCGAGGTGCACTGCGACGAGACCCGTCGAGCATGCGGTGTCGACGCTCAGGCTGGGGCCACGCAGATTCAACTTGTATGACGTAAACGGAGCGAGGTAGTCCCGAGAGTCGGCAACGCGTGCGCCGAACTCGCCGACGAGTTTGCGCACTCGGTCGTCGGCAAGAACGTTGCGTTGCAGGTAGTCATCCCAGGCACACCCCCCGTAGACGCCAATGTCGTCGTCACCACCGACGAGATCAACGTTCGCGTCTTGCGCGGCGGTAGCCGCGAGTTCGAGGAAGAGCCGGTGCTGCGGATTCGAACCGCCGACTCGCGTGGGGTCATGCCGAAGAGAGTGCTGTCTAAGCCCCGAGGATCGGCAAGCATCGGCCTTCGCCTGATGTTACGCGGATGTCTTCGAATTTCTTCGGAACTCCGCCGCGACGCGTTCCGCATCGGTGAGGCCAGCGAGCGACTCAGGCCCAGAAGACGTGATCCACAAACTCGCGATAGGAGTCCGCGCCGGGACCACGGAATGCGACTCCGATAACCGCAATTGCGTCGTTCACGAGTCACCACGGAACGGATTGGGGCGAACTCCGCGACGCGCACTTCGCCTTGTTTCGCGTTCCGCTGAAGTCACCGCGGCTCCAGACCCGTCGTTCCTCCGATCATCGGCCCCGCCGGGGAGGGTAGCACTTGCGATGTGCTCGCCGAGAGCGCGCGGGCTGCGCTGCTGATAGAGGTCGAAGACCGACACTTCCCATCCATGGTTCCTGGACAGTGCGTCCGCAAGCAGGAGTATCTCGAACGACGTCGGCTCCGGCGGACTCGAACGCATCCTGCGCGGTGACCGCGGCCCTATCCGCGGTTCGAAGGCGGAGTATTTCCGTGAGTTCGCCCGCAATGGCGTCAACAATCGGACCGACTTCGCTTGAACTGCGTCGTCCGTCGGCGCTGCCGCAGGGGTTGTCGACTGCAATTCTCGGAAGAGAGCTGCGGCGTCGACTTTGCCGTTAGGTGAGAGCGGAAACTGGGGCAACGACACGAACGTCGCGGGACGCTCCCACGGTTCGAGTCGTCCAAGCGCGATGCGATTACATCGTAGACAGTTGCGCCTTCCGCGAGTATCACCGCTGCAACGAGTGGAGCATCCGAGGCGAGTTGCACGACCACTGAGTCCTGGATTTCCGGCACGCTTCGCAAGACGGCCTCGACTCCCGCCGCTTCCACGCGATTCCCAAAGACCGAGTATTGGCCATCCCTACGCCCGAGTGTATGGAGGCCGCCGTTGACATCTAGGACACCGAAATCACCTGTGACGAGGACGCCGCTCCCCGTTGGGTCATCCTCACCCACGGCGACGCCCAGGCCTTCGATTGAGATGGTTCCCTGGACACCGGGTCGCGCTGGCCCGCGCACGCTGTGGACCGTTATCCGCCGGTGCGGAGCAGTGGCGGTCAAGGGGACGCAGGCGCGATCCTTCGACTCGCCGTCCCACTCCCCCCACGCGCTGACCTGCGAAGTCTCCGTGAGGCCGCACACCGAAACCAGCCGCGCGTTGGGAGCCAAGTCGCGGAGCTTCCTGAGCGTTGCATCACCTACCGCAGCTCCATGAAGAACGATGAGCCGAAGGTCCGGCAACGGCAGGGGCGGGTGGACTGCAGCGAGCAACGCGGCCTTCGCGACGGCGCTATGGAGCACCGTAATGCCCTTGGTCGCGAGGAATTGTCGGAATTCGATCGGAGATTCGAGTGTCCGTTCGTCAGGCAACACGAGGCGAGCGCCCGTGCTGAGAGGCGCCAGAATGTCGCGAAACACGGGATCGTGCGCAAGCGGACTGGAAAGTACGTATCGGTCGGCTTCAGATAGCCCGAATTGCTCCACGTACCAATCGAGCGCGACGGGCAACGCGTCCGCGGTCTGCCACACGAGCTTCCGTGCACCGCTCGTTCCGGAAGTCGCAAGAACGTGGCCGCCAGCGAAACGTTTCCGCGACTCCGGTATGCCGCGCTTTCGGAGTGGACGCCACGAAGAGAGATGCTGACCGAAGACGAACACTCGCTTGAGTCTGCGTCCAGCTCGACGAGGCCGAGGGAGGCCAGCTCGGCAAGCATCGGTTGAATCGTCTGGTCGCGTAGTGCGGGCTCGACGAGCGCAACGCATCGTCCCGTTTCCCAAAGGGCGAGGAGCATGGTGATGAATTGGGGTGATCGCGTTGGGACGAGAGCCGCGAAGGGCGGCAGGTCGTGCCGTCTCAACGAGCGTCCGTGCCTCGTCAACGGCTTCTGCGAGGTCTTTCCAGGTCAAGGACGTAGTCGCGCATTCAAGTGCGACCTCGCTACCCTTGAGCGCGGCGAACGTGCGGACACGGTCAGCGAATTCGCTGTTGTAGTGTCCGGCACCTTTCAGTAGCGCCGTCACGGCTGGTCCTGGTAGGTCTCTCTTGAGAACAACCTGCACGAGCTCGTCCCGAACTTGGTCGACGAAGTCCTGTGCAACGCGCTCGGGCCACACGTAGTCCCTGACGGTGAGCTGGAGCGCCACGGTTTCGCCCCCCCTCACGACGTAGAGGCCAAGGTCATACAGGCTGTGATCCAGTTCGAGGGGTCGTTCCCTCGCCGAATACCTCCCGAAGTTCCCGCGCGCTGGTTCGGTGCTGATGTCGTTGAACCAGAACCTGATCAGGGGGTCCTCCCCCGCTCGACTGTGAAGATTCAGTTTCTGAAGAATCTCGCCATAGGGGACGGAAGCGTGTTCGAAGGCAGCCAGGAATTGGTCTCGAACCACTTCCACGAGATCGCTCGTCCCAAGGCTAGGGTCGATGTGCATCGCAACGGGTACCGTGCGCACGAAGAATCCGACAACGGCCTCTGCGCGAATGGTGTTCCGTCCAGCGATAGGAGTGCCAATGACAAGGTGGTCACTGGCGCTCCAGTCGGCGAGGACTCGGGCATATGCGGACAAAGCGAGCATGGCAGGACTCACTCCGCGATTCGCTGCGTCCGCGTGGAGCTGACTCGCGAAGTCCGGAGGAAGCGAAGCGGAAAGCGTTCGTCCGCGCGAACTGTGAGACCGCGTCACGTTCTCGAACGGCAACCGGTTCAGTTTTGGGGTCGAGCCAAGCGCCTCGCCGAAGTAGTGAAGGTCGTCCTCCCGCGTGGATCGATTCGTGCCCCGCGAGTCGATCAGATCGAAGTACTGAGGAAGGTCACTCGCGACGATCAATCCGTCGTAGGCGTCTCCAATCGCGTCGAAGAGCAATTCGACGGACTTCTGATCCGTCACCAGGTGGTCTGCAACCAGTACGATCGCCGTTCGTTCACCCAAGGTGTCTCGCACCATAATGAGCCGCGCACGCGGGAGGGCATCGGGACGAAACGGCACGGAAGCAAACTCGCGTGCAACCTCATCACTCATCAAAGCCAGACTCTCGCCCCGCTGAAGTTGTCTCACATGCAGCGGTGAGGCGGTATCTGCCTGGATCGTCGCCACGAGATCGCCCTCGATGATGCCGAAAGTGGTCCTGAGCACATCGGTGGCGAGCAGCACCGACTCCCAAGCGTCCGAGAGTCGACGTACGTCCAGGGCCGCGTCAACCTCGATGCGGCTCACGACGTTCGATGCCGGATCACCGCCGTGCGTGGCGAGATGGGTCCAGAGTTGCCGCTGCAATTCCGATGGCCGCACAGTAGCATTGTCGGCAATTCGCTTGGGGGTCTCGTCTCGGGCTATGCCGTGCCGCGCGGTCTCCTCGATCTGCGGAAGCGTTGGATTGAGCGCGAGGATCTCCGTTGCTCGGATTTCGATGGCCAAGAAGTGGCGCAGCGCCGCAGACAGTCGCATCGCTGAGAGGCTACTTCCCCCGGCTGCGAAGAACGTCTGGGTCGGCTCCGGCTCGACGCCAAGCACCTGTTGCCAAATGGCTGCCGCCGACTCGCCACCCGCGAGGGCGTGCCCGGCCACAAACTCTAGGGCCCGCTGGAGGAGAACGGCGCGATCGACTTTTCCGCTCGCCGTCTCGGGCAGCGCCTGAACGGCGATGATGTGACGCGGAACGTGTGTCCGGGGAAGCATCGTCCGCAAGTGATCTTGGACCGCTCGCGGGGAGTCGGGCTCCTGCGAAACGATGAAGCAGACGACGATCGTGTCGTCATGCGGCGTGGCGGGCAATGCCACCGCGGTCGCGTCCGACACGCCAGCTACTTCACGCGCAAGCGATTCAATCGCCACGAGTTCGATCCGCACGCCAGCGACCTTGACCTGGTGGTCCCGACGCCCGAGGTACTCCAATCCTCCAGGAGTCATACGCGCAACATCGCCGGTGAGGTACATCGTGCCTATTCCGGCCACCTCGCGAAACTGCGCGGCCGAAAGTTCTGGCAGGTGGTGATATCCCTGAGCGAGCGCGACGCCGCCAATTGCCAACTCACCCGCATCTCCGTGGAGAACGGGCTCAAGGGCGTCGTTGAGGACCGCAATCGTGGTGTTGAAGATGGGCTCCCCGATCAAGATCTCGTCAGCCGCTCGTCGCGATGTCATCCAATGGGTGACTTGGATCGACGCTTCCGTCGGTCCGTACATGTTGATGAGCTGCGCATCGGTGAACTGACTGAAGATCGAAATGAGGTCCGGCGGCATCGCTTCGCCGCCGCAGAGTACCAGTCGAATGGAGCCCAGTGCAGTGGCGGTGCCCCACGCGAGGATCTCCCGCAAGAGGGTCGGCACCACGTGGCACACCGTCACCCTGAACTCGTCGATCGTCTCGACAATCGCTGCGGCGTCTCGGTGCTGTCCGTCGGGAACCACGACAAGGGCCGCGCCGTTCGCCAGGGCCGCCCATACCTCCCACATTGCTGCGTCGAATGTGCAAGGGGCCTTCAGCAAGACCCTGTCGTTCGGACCGAGTTTGAGAGCGTCGCGGCTCCATAGAATCTGGTTGACTAGCCCCTCAACGGTGTTGACGACGCCCTTCGGCGCTCCCGTCGAGCCCGACGTATAGAAGAGGGAAATCGCCGAGGACGGCGGAATCGCAACCACGTCAACGGGCCTGCTTGGGGCCGTGATCAAGAGATCCTGGTCCCGGACAACAAGAACCGGAATCGAATCGCCAGTAGAAGCGCCAGCAACGAGTAGCGCCGCCCCTGAGTCCCGCAGGATGTGGCTAGTACGCTCGTCAGGATCGTCCTGGCTCAACGGAACATAGACAGCGCCGAGCTTCGCGATAGCAAGTTGAGCAACAATTAGCATGGTGCTACGTGGAAGAAGTACGGCGACGCACTCTCCTGAGCGCACGCCAGCCTCGACCATGCGGTGGCAGAACTGATCGGCAAGGGCGTTGATCTCGCTGTAGGTCGATCGCTGGCGACCGTCGATGACCGCAGCCCTGTCGGGCCCGCGGTCCACCCACTGCGCAAACTCATGCACTATCCCCAGAGGTCCGCACTCAAATGGGCGCGTCTCGCCGTGGACCACGGAAATCCCCCGGCGCGCTTCCTCGAAACGCTCCGTCACCACTGTTCCCGCGCCGTCGTCTCGTCCAAGGAGTGGACTGAGGTCTCGGGACCGAGGATCGACTCGACCGTGACGCTCAAGAAGAACGCAGTGGCGCAACGCCCGTGTGTGCGCGAACCGAGCGCGAAGGGCATGTGGGTCGCCGCCTGCGAGGGACCATGGTACGCCCCGGTGCCAGCGGCGCTGACTCCTTGGCGGCTTGCCCGACGTGAGTGCTGCATGCACGGTGACCGGGAGCATATCCGATGCACGAGGCCCCCTCCCCTTCCGTCCACTCTCTGATGACAGGCTACACAGTTGATGATGGCAACAGTCCTAGGTAGTGCTGCAGACGATTCCACATGGCGACGTCATCCTCGGTGGTTCCGTGGGGCGAACGAAAGTGCACGGAATACTCGGCGATTTCGCTGAGGGTCCACCGCAAACGGTAATACGGAAGATGGGTCCTATGCTCGGCTGGTGTCCAGCCGAAAGTCCGTTCGACTTGAAACCAATCGCGCCCCCGATGCCCGCGTGCAGCGGAACCCCAGTCGAGCAAAGCCACGCCCGTTGCTCGCCGCACGAAGTTTTGCGCACTTGCATCGCCGTGGGTGGTTGTGAGCGACGCGCGATCGTGCCGCGCCGCGTGCGCGTGTTCCCTCAGACTGCTGACAGCATCGGCAAGCGGAACCCGTGCGTCCGCAAGACTCGCGCGGAGTCTTGCGGAGAAGGGTCCCGCTGTAACGGGTCGCCGCGCCGACCACTCTTGCGAGGCACGAATGTCCTCGAGAAACCGCGGCGAGTAGTCCTCGATTGGCAGGTCGTCCGCAACACGGGGGCCGTCCGCGTGTAGGCGGTTCAGCAATTCGGCAACGGCGATCAAGTCCTCAGAGGCGCGAGAGTCATCGAGGGGGGCCGCGACGACGCGATGAGAGACTGTTACCGGCCTCTCTCCGAACGACATGACGGAACAGCCGCCGATGGAGGGCAGCGGAGCCACTGCGTCGAGCACTCCGTGATCGCGGAGCCTCATCGCAAACGCGTAGGCGCGCGCATCGTGCCCTCGGATGTCTCGGCGAACGGATACCCAGTAGTCGCGCGATGCGTACGCCCAACTGTCTTCGCCAGCCGGAACAAAACCCAGTTCGCCCGGGTCGAAGCCGTAGTGTTCCGTGACCGAAGCGCGCAGGCTCTGAGTGTCGATCCGGGAATCGGGAGTCAACACTTCAGTTCCTCTCCTCAAGCTCGAGCGGGCGCAAGAGTTCGAGGAGCCATGTGTGAGCGACTCCATTCGAATAGCAACCCCAGCCTGGATCTGCAGCCGTTTCACCCATGGGAGTTGTGGCGCAACCGCCAGCCTCAAGGACAAGCAGCACCGAAGGTGCTTGATCCCAGATGAGACCACTGTCGTCGATCGCGCAATCGAGTGCGCCCGCTGCGACGTCGCCCATCGTGTATTCGCTGGGACTCACCCAGGTCGCATGCTCCCGGAGCACTTCCGCTGCTTGACAGCCCGGTTCCACGAGCCCTGACGCACGCAAGTCCTTCTGGCCGCCGCGAGATGATACATGCAGCCGCACGGTGGATCCGTCTGGTTCTGAGCGGAACGCGCCACTCCCACCGCGAGCCCACCACCGTCGCCCTGACGTGGGTCTCGAGACTAGGGACGCCTGAACGATCCCGTTCTCGATGAGCGCTACCTGTGGACCCCATGCGGTCCCACCCGAGAGGTAGTTGGCAGTGCCGTCCAAGGGGTCGAGCACCCGAAGGCGTGAACTCCGCCCCTCGATGAGGCCACGCTCCTCGCTCAGGACCGAATCCCGAGGATGGTAAGCACGAATCGCGTCGAGCGCGGCCATTTCGATCTCCAAGTCGGTCTCGGAAACCGGCGAACCGTCGCGCTTGATGACACGTGGCGTGGTCTCGAAATCCCGATTGCGCGCAATGGTCTGCGCGCGATCCGCAATCAAGTGCATCGTCTCGAGGGGATCGCTCATGTCGCCTGCGCAAACGCACGCGCGAGCGATTCGTCTGCTGCGCCGCTCGGATTGAATTCGAAGGACACGACGCCTTCGAACTGGTCTTCGTCAAGGACCCGGAAGAAGCGGGGCCAGTCGACAGTGTCCGAAGCTCGGGGATCCGAGCGGCTGGCTGTGCCCGCGACGTGGATATGAAGTATCGAATCGCGATGGCGGCGCCATGTCGCTGTGGGATCCTCTCCCATTACCGCTGCGTGGTAGGCGTCGAGCAGAAGTCCAAGGCGGTCCGACTGAATGCGGTTCACGATCGCAGCGGCGATTTCCGTGGTATCGCAGAAATGGCCCGGGTGGTCTCGAACCGAATTGAGCGGCTCCAGAAGCATGGTTGTCCCCGCGCGTTCGGCAACGTCGATCAGGGGCGTTAGGCCCGCGACCACCGCATCCGCCAGCGCGAGCGGATCACCGCTGGCACGCCCTGGAAGGACCGAGACAAAGGGGATGCCCGCCGCCTTCGCGGCGCCAATCGCTACTGCGACTTCTGCTTGGAGGGCCTCGTGCGACTCCGGACGAGCGAATCCGTCATCGACCGATGCGTGCCCGTCGATGATTGCCACCTCGAGGCCGAGCGACTTCGCTCGATTCCACAACTCGGGTGGTAGGAAGTCAACAGCACGCAAGCCCATGTTCGCGGCGCGTTCGAGGAGGGCGTCGTCGTGGGCAGCCTCCCCCGTGCTGAAAGCCCACCAGGCGAACCCGAAACGGACCGTCACCGGGAACTCGCAGTCATTTCGCGGATCTCCGAGAAGGCGCGCACAATCGCATCAAGGTGAGACTCCGTCCCAAGGAGCATGGGGTGATGAAGCAGAACAGTCGACTTTGACGCGCGCTCGGCCGCCTCGAGGCGAGCGCCCCGAATACTGGTGACGCTCGCACTACCACGCGTCAAAGGGAAGTGCTCTGGGTTCAGAAGGATGTGCCTATTGAGCGGGACGTATGGTGGGTAGACCCGGATTCCCAGGGCAAGTGTCAAGGCCTCACTCACCTGTGCCGCGTCGAGGCCACCAAATGCACCGGGCGCGAGTCTCACTGCGTAGTGGTAGTAGCCGCGCCTCGTATTCGCGGAATACGGTCGGATCGGAATGAGGTCGCCATGCACGGCGAGCGCCGAGTCAAGCGTCGCAGCGGCGCGCTCGCGGAGAGTCGTTTGACTCGCTAGTCGCTCGAGGCCGTCGAGCAGGATCGCCGACTGAAACTCCGACATGTGCATGTTCCAGCCCTGCGTGGAGGAGTGCTCCTCGAGCGCCGACTCGCCAACGTGTTGGGGCGAACTGCGGTACGCGCGACCGTCGCCTCGAAGCAACTCGGCCCGGTGGGCGAGGTCATCGTCGGTCGTGACGAATAGCCCTCCCTCGCCAGCGGTGAGGCACTTGCCTTGCTGCGCACTGTAAGCCCCAACGTCGCCTATCGTGCCCGCGCCACGGCCCTCCCACTCCGAACCATAGGCCTGCGCGCAGTCTTCGATAAGGAAGACCCCGTGCGCCTCCGCAATGGGCCTCAACCGCCCCATGTCGGCCATCGCTGAATACAGATGCACAGCTATGATCGCCCGCGTGCTCGGAGTGATTGCCGCTTCGACAGCTTCTGGCTCAATGCAGAGCGTCTCGGGATCGATATCCACGAGAACCGGGACGCCTCCGAGCCGCAAGACAACCGATGCGCACGCAACCCAGGTCAGGCCAGGAACGATGACTTCTTCGCCTGGCTCGAGCCCGGCGAGCAGGAGAGAGATCATCAGGGCGCTAGAACCGTGATCAACGGGGATGCAGTGTGGGGCGCCGACGAACGCTGCAAACTCGCGAGCCAACTTCGTGTCGAGCGGCAATTGTCCCGTCCAATTGCCGCTCACTGCCCACCGCCCTCCTTCTGCTACCGCTGCGAGACGGGCAGCCAACCCTCGGCCAGCCTGCGGCCACGTAGGCCAGCCCTCGGTCCACACGGTGGTTGGGTGCATTGTCATCGAGATTCTCCTCGTCTTCAGCCCGGCGTCAGTCGTAGGCCTTCACTTGAAGTCGGTACAGTTCGGCATATTCTCCCCCGGCGTCCATCAGTTGCGCGTGAGATCCACGCTCGACGATTCGACCGTGTTTCAGCACGAGAATGAGGTCGGCGGTTGTGACGGTGGAAAACCGGTGGGAAACCAGAATAGTGACGCCTCCACTCGCGGAGGCGGCTTGGCGCGACAGGTCGCGAAACCGTCCGAAAATGTACTCCTCGGCTTCGGCGTCGAGCGACGCGGTCGGCTCGTCGAGAACCAATAGGATTGGTGAGGAGCGCATCGCGGCGCGCGCTAGCGCGGTGCGCTGCCACTGGCCTTCTGACAAGTCGATTCCGCCCAACTCGACCCCCAACTGCGTAGCTAACCCAGCAGGAAGGCGGTCGGCGAATTGCTCGGCACCCGCGGACCGCAGCGCTCCGCGAATACGCTCATCGTCGCCGATCGCGGAGACCTCACCGATACCGACGGACTCCCGCATGGTCACCTGGAATCGACCGAAGTCCTGGAAGACGCCGGATGACTTGGCCCGAAGCGTCCTCGAAGCGACTTCGTCGAGCGGCACCCCATCGACGAGGATCAATCCTTCGGTGGGCCGGTAGAACTTCTGCAGCAGCTTCACGAGTGTCGACTTGCCGGAGCCGTACTCCCCAACAATTGCCACAACTGATCCACTGGGGATGTCCGCGGTAATGTCGCTTAGGGCGTTCTTCGAGGCGCCTTCATACCGAAAACTCAACTGCTGAAGCGAAACGCCGTGGACCATCCGGTCCGGAGCGTCACTCGTTCCGGTCTCGCCGTGTGTCCCGACATAGTCGGTGAGCCACAGGTAGGGCTCGACGAAGCGTCCGACGGCGGTCGCGCGCGAGACGCTGTCGACAGCGACCTGCACGGAGGTCCGCAGGCTGGCTGCCACAATCACGGCGAGGACGATGTCGCCGACGGCTGTATCGGCTCCCGTTGACTCGGAAAGCACTAGTGCGAGGGCCCCGACGAAGGCTCCCACGAAGACCATCCAACCAGCGATACGCATTCCGCTTGCCCCGATCTGGGCGCGGACGCGCAGTCTCTGCAGTGCGTCCCACTCGCCTTCGCGGCGCGCGCGAAGTCTCCGCGCCGCTCCAGCGACGATGACTTCCTTCGACGAACCTGCGCCAGTGAGGACCTCAAACAGATGCTGCTGAAGACGGAAGGCGTCAGAAGTCCGGAGTTCGGTCGCCTTGATGTGGCGTTCGCCTAGACGGTCAGCGAATATCGGCGCGGTTGCTAGGAGGGCCAGGAGCAGAAGCAGGGGGTTGATCATTCCCAGTAGGACGGTTGTCAGCGAGATCTTGAGGAAATTGGCAACCACAACAACCGGGTTCCACAGCGTCCCCGCGATGCGCGAGGCCCCCGAGCGCACGATCGACAAGCGATCGAGAAACTCGCTACGTTCAATGTGCTCGATTCCGTCAATCGCGCATATGTCCTCGACCGTCTGGGGGTTGATGTGCAACCGGCCCAACTGGTCCATCGCAGTTCTCACCAATGAGTCGGTGATGTTGTCGATGCTGAGGGACAACGCGTACCCCAACCCGACGGCCACCGCTGCGGCGAGCGCGAGGCCTCCGTGTGACTGCCCGACGCCAATCACTAGCTCGCGCATCGCCAAGGCAGTGAATGGCAGCACGCCGATCGATCCGACGAGAGCGAGGAGGGCACCAATCGAGTACTTGGGAAGCCTGGCAATCGAGAGTTGAATCAGACGAACCCACAGCCGGACGCGTGATCTCATCGCGCGTCATCCAAATAGCGCTTCGCTTGCACCCGATACGCCTTGGCGTAGTCTCCATCCGCGGCGAGCAGTGACTCGTGGGTGCCCGACTCTGCGATTTGTCCGTTCTTCAGGTACACGATGCGATCCGCGAGCCGGACCGTCGCGAGACGATGCGAAACGAGGACAATCGTGGCGTCGCGCCGCTGCTTCCCGAGGCGCTCGAAAGTCGCCATTTCTGTCCGAATGTCGAGGTGCGCAGTGGGCTCGTCAAGTATCACGACATTGGCGCCTTGGTCCATCGCATAGAAGGCGCGGGCCAGCACAAGTTGTTGCCACTGGCCGCCAGACAGATCGAGCCCGCCGGATCGATTGTGCGCTAGAGGTGTATCCCAAAGTTGGGGTAGCGAACGCACGACCCGATCAAGGCCAGCGGCGGTCCCCGCGCGCTTCACAGCTTTTGGGTCGAGCGCACGCCGCCCATAGCCGAAGGCGACGTTCTCGCTGGCCGACAGTTCGAGCCGCACGAAGTCCTGGAAGACCACCGCGAAGCGGGAGCGCCACGTGTCGAGACTCATCTCCTCGCGATCAACGTCGCCGAGAGTAATGGAGCCGGAGGAGGGACGGTAAAGCCCCGCCAACACCTTGATTAGGGTGGACTTGCCAGCACCATTGTCGCCAACGATCGCGACCATTTCCCCTTCTCGAAACGAAGATCCACTCCCCGGAGCACGGGGACGTGCGAGGCAGGGTAGGAGAACTCGACTGCGTTGAGTTCGATCGCCCCTGACGATGGCCCCGGCGCCGCAGGTACGTTCGGGCTGCGATCGTCGTGCGTCAGGATGGTCAGGAGGCGATCTCGCGCCGCAATCGTGTTTGCCGAACCCGCCCGCTCAACGAGGTCCCACTTCGCTGCTAGCGCCGCCCACACCGCCACGCAGCCGATATCACCATGGTCGCCGTACCTACTGTCGTCTCACCGTTCAGCGCGGCGGAGGTCACGACAAGAGTAATCGGCAGGAGCCCAATTGCCCCGAGGGCGAACTGATTCCATTCGGCGCGCACCAGCCTCATGGTGTAGTTCCAGAGCGGGCGATTCGCCGTTTCAATTTCGTGCTGCATCTTGTTGACTAGCCAGTTGCGGATGCCAAAGAGCCTGATGTCTTTTGCTTCCCCCAGCGACGTCGCCGCGTTGCGCAACGCGTCGGCGCCCAACTCGTGCGCCGACGCGAACCGCCAGAGGCCCGCGATGTCGAATGCGTGCCTGGCGCGCAGCCAGCGGTTGAACAATGCGGGGACTATCGAGATCGGTACAAGCCACCATGCGAAAGAGCCCACGACGAGTGCACCCGCGAGCACCCCGAGCGCATTCAGATCCCACCGAAGCTCCGCAATGGCGCCCTTGGCCGGGGTCGCCTCATATCCCTTTGAGGGGTCGGCGATGGTTTCGCGCAACAGTGTTCGCGTTTCAGGATCTTCGATTAGCCGGAAGTCCCGGACGTGATCGAAAGCCTCGCTCACGGTGCGCCGGTGGCTGCCGTCCACGCTTGCCGCGACCGCGGCCGACAGGGGCGTGGAGATCGCCGTGGAAACGTGTCCCACGAGCAGTGCGCCCGCAAAGAACGCGAGCGACGGAACTGTGTGCGTCCAGTCGACGGCAATTGCAGAACTTGCAGAGTCTACGAGTCGGCCGAGCGCGATCGCCGTGACGGGCGCACTGAGGGACTCGCCTATGAAAGTCAGCGCCAATCCTGTGAGCAACGACCAAGAAGCAGCGCGCAGGATTGTCAATAGCGCCTTGGAGCGACGCAACCCCCGGATCATGCCAAGATGTCCACGACTTCGCCCTGCGCCACCGAGGCGAGTGCGGAGTGCACAAGTGAAACGTCGACCGCAACTAGCGGTAGGTCTCCGCTCCGCATGACGTTTCCGTCGTCGCCCAGCAAGACCATCGCGATCTCGTGGTCCTCGAGTGCAATCAATCCTCGTTTGTTGTCCTTCAGTGTCGCGCGAATCACACCGTCAACCGACACGCCAGGAGGCAGCGAAGATCTGGCCCCAACGAGGTCCACACCCGACCGTGCAGGCGTGCACGCGTCGGCGAGAGGTTCCCACTCAACACCGAGACCTGCGCAGCAACGCGTAGGCCCACAGCTACTGCCTCGCCGTGAGACACGGATCCGCCGACTTCCCGGGCGCAACTCTCAATTCCGTGGCCAACGGTGTGCCCGTACTCCAGCGCCAGGCCGGCACGCCGCTCGAATGGGTCGTCGCGGGTTATTGCGACCTTCGCTTCCATGGAGATCCTCAATATCCATGAGAAGAATTCCGGGTCGCGACGATCGCTCGACGTCAGCCTTTCCAGCAGTTCGGGTATGCGATCAGGCTCGAGCGCCAGGCAATTCTTAGCAACTTCGCACAATCCTGAGGTGACATGCTCGACCGGCAATGTCGATAGCGCCAGGACATCACAGACGATGGCCTCGGGCCTCAGATAGACCCCGAAGTGGTTCTTTCCGTAGTCGCTGTTTATGGCTTGCTTGAGCGAAATCACGGAGTCTGTTGCCGCAAGAAGTGTGGTTGGCACATGGACCAGGCGGACGCCACGGAAGAGCAGGCCCGCGATGACACCTGCAAGGTTTCCGGGCACGCCTCCCCCAAACCCCACGATCACGCTTCGTCTTGTCGCCCCACCCTCAATGGCCTTCTCCAGGCAGGCGGAGAGATGCCTCAGCGACTTCAGATCTTCGCTCGAAGCCCCGCTGAGAATCAAGGCGGCGCAACCGACTCCATTGCCGGGAGCAGTCGTCCGCCATGGAGGCCGAGAACCGTGTCCTCGGTAACCACGACGATGCGATCCGGATCTAGGTCCCTGAGAACGGTGCGAAGAGCGGTCGTCGCGTCGTCAGCGACGTGGTACGGAAACTCCACATCTCCCATGCGCACATCAAAGCGAAGTGGAGTCATCGGCGCGAACACCTTCGGCCGCGGCGCGCGTCGGGCGCCAAGTCCGAACTGCATGACTTCAAGAGCGCCGCAGACAATGTCGCGTTCATGCCTAGCCCCCATACCCTGTGGTCCGATTTCCGTCGCCAAGTCTAGCGCTGAGCGCCCAGTGAATCCCGTCGACGAGATTGGCCACGGTTTGCTCTTGCAGCATGTCACTGCGCCAACGAAACTCGGCCCTGATCCCCCGTTGGGTTGCATACCAGAAGACTCCGAGCGCACGCCGATGCCGGGTGGTTCGGGGCAGCGTGCGGAGCTCAACATCGACGCCCCTCAATTCAAGTCGAGCCGACTCATGTCCCTGAGACTCGAAGAGGTTCACCTTGAGCATGTCGCTACCTCCGAGCTCGTAGAGGACTTCCTCGAAACACACGCCGCGGTAGCGGGCGTCGCTTGCCATGTCGTCTTTGGCTACTGCGACCACAGACTCGAGGGAGAATCCGCGGAGGCCCGCAAGTACGAGCGGGCGCGTCGTGACTAGGTGTCCGACGATTTCGCGGCGGGAACTGAGCGAACGGTTCGCTAGGTCGGAGCCCACGAGCAGCCGATCGATGTTGCGAACGCGCGCGATGGACATCGCTGTCGCGACGGCAAGGATGGTGAACGGCGCGACTTTGAGCTTCCGTGCGGCCGCACGCACGGAGTTGACTTCCGCATCGGACATGAGGCACTCGGTCGAACGCGTTTCCCATGTCGGTGGAGTGTTGACCTCGTTCCATGCTGCGAAGTCGAATCCAGCCAGTTTCGCCGACCAGTGTTGCGTCGCACTCTCCGCAGGCCGCTGGCCCATTCACTCAACTGTTCACGCGAATATCCCATGTACGTCCCTGGTGGCCCCAAGCGCGGAACTCGTGCATCGATTCGTGCAGCGTAGATCTCCGCGAGGTCCCGGAATAGCACCGAGAGTGACCAACCGTCGTAGGCGAGATGGTGGATCTGCAGCGCCAGCAACGTAGCCCTCAACGACGCAGATTCGAGGGCGAAAACAACGGTGTACCTGGTTCACGCCATCGCGATCGAGCCTTGCCGCCAGCACTCGACTCGCGAACGTCCCCCAGTCGACTCCCGGGGCTTCGACCGCGACGGGGTCGAGCGTGTCATCAAAGACCTGAAGGTCGCCGGTGAGCTTGTCGGTGCGTATCCGGCGCTTCTAGCGAATCGTGTGGATGAGGCGAGTGCGCCGACGGATTCCAGCAACTCCGGAAGTCTTGCACCCGGAACCGCATGCTCAAAGGGGTGTCATAGACGGCCGAGCACTCCGCATCCCGACGGAACTGCGCATTTGGTCTCGCTGGTTGAGCGAGAGAGGCACGGCCGCGATCGAAGATGAGGGCGGCAGGTCTAGCATCCTGAAAAGCCCCACCAATCACCTCTCGTAGCACGGCCATCAAGGTGTCTACGCTGTCTCGGCGAGGCGGGTGTTGGGTATCCGGGTGTCGACCGTTAGTCCTTCCGAGTCTCTGACGAACCAAAAATCAACTTCGTCTCCGCGTGGCGCTGTCCTCGTGACCGCTGTGATCGATGTCGGCACGCGCCCGTGCCCCAACCCACCGCGGATGTCACGGAGGACGTCCAGCACGCGGTCGCATAACTGCGCCGCGCGAATGTCGACGGCTTCCAGCGTTGCTCGAAGCGGCATCGCGGGTTCGCCGAGAGCTCGGTAGAGCGTGTCCCTGCAGAGAGGTACGGTGTCGCGCAGGCGGTCGCTCGCGATGACAATGGTGATCGGAACCCCGTCGACAAACCAACCGACGGCCGCATCCCACTCGGGTCGCATGGGGTTTGAATGGGCACAACGGTGGAGAAGGTGCTCGCGACGCCTCCTTGCTTCCATGCGAGCGCGAGGGCGGCGAGCAAGCCGACATATAGCTCGACTCCTTGTTGGCGACTCCATCGCCAATCGATCGGAGTCGATCGCGGAAGTGATGTGATGGTGGACATAGGTCAACGGCGCCGTGTCGCCGGCGGCTAGGCCCAGTTCGAGGGCCCCACCATGGCGCTCGAGCAGGGGTAACCAGGCATCTGGACTACGGAGCGTACTCGCGTCCCAGGTGGAGTCCTCCCACGCACAGAAGTCGACATAGTTCCCCACCTTGGTAGGAAGGACATCGTCGCCGCCAAGGAGCATTGCGAAGTCGCCGACTGCGATCACGAGTGACGTGAGATCCACGTTCAGGGGCTCGAATGCAAGCACGAACTCCGCCCCAGATTCGTCGTGACGTGCGAGCAGTCGCACCGCAGGCCACGACAAGGGATCGAGTGCTTCGTCGAGGACTGACTTCGCCGTTGCCCCAGGAACCATCGGTTCTGCAATGAACGGGACGATTGTCCCTTTGGGCCGCGCGAGACGCCCGAGAGTGCCATCGGGCGCCTGCGAGAAGCTTGTCGCAACGTCGCGTGGCGTTCGATAAGTCCTGCAAGCGCAGGTCCCACTCTCGCCTCGTCGATCGCGCCCGGAACGCGGAACCTCGCGGCGTGCCACCGCGGGTGAGCGTCGTCACGCTCGCGAGCGGAGATAGCCGCGTCCAAGTGGCCCGCCTGATTGCGCGACGGTGGCGCCGGGTCGGGCGTTGCCTTGCCGATCGACCGCACGCTCCACATCACCCACGCGGCCGGGCCGAAGTCCGCTTGCTCAGCCCCCTGTATCAAGAGTTGAGGCGGTGTCGCGACCGCTGGCAACGACACCATTCATAGTTCCCGGAACAAGAACAGCCCCCTTCGGGCACCCAACGACAAGTCACGAAACTCGCCCCGGTACTGGGGCTGCTGCACCGTCGCTGTACTGAACCCATGTCGCTGCGGTCGCGATTTCGGTGCCGAACCACACAACCCTAGCCCAGGCCAAGGTGCCGAGCAAGAACGGGCTGGCGACGGGCCCATTCCGGGCCATTTCGCCCTGCCTGCCGACCCGAGGTGAGGCGCCTACCTCCTGACAATTGGTGACCCATGGGCGGGGATGGAGACTTCTCCTAGATGACGATAACTACGACTGTGGTCGACTCCTCGGTCGTGGCCTTCACACACCCACTGACGTCCGCCACGGACACGTCAGCGCCGCACGTGAGCAACGCGCCGTCATTCTGTCGGCGGCCTACCACGCGCATCGAGAGCGGTTCGTCAGCAAGCCACCGGTGCCGCCGAAGATCCCCGAACTCGTGGATCAACCCGGCAGAAGAGGTGGAGACCATCGCTCAGCAACACCTGCGAACCGGTGCCTCATCCAGGTTGAACATTCCGTCGCTCGTAACTTGGGTGCCATACTCGTCTTCGTGCCGATCCCATGTATGTGCATTGAGGCTGCGGCGGCGCTGGAAGTGCATCTGGGGTGCAAGGTTTCGCATCCCGTGCACCTTCGACGCACCAGTTTGTCGCACATCGCAACTCTCGGCCCGTCGACAGTCATATGTGCTCAAGGGCCTGCCGCAGTTCTTCGCGCACGAAGGCTACGCCGTGGAACTTCTCGCGTCGTTTGCGCCGGATAGCGTTCCGTCCCCGGTGCTAGTGAGAGACGGCTGGTGGATTGGAAGGGCCTTTCGATTGCCGACGACTTGAGCCTGTCTCGCTTGTTTTCGACGCTCAGCACGATTCAGGGAAGTTCGCGCGCGCACCTCGAACGGTTTCGCGCACTTGGAGTTCGAACTGTCGAAGGCTTGGGCTGTTCGAACGAATCGTTGGCTCCTTGGGCCAAGCGCCCCCAAGAGCCCGGCTCCGCCTCGGGGCGTCGGAAGATCGCCTACTGGCGGCGCTGGAGAAGCATGACGACTCGGCGATAGCCCATACGATCGTGCATGGCGACCTCAACCCGGAAAACATCAGCATGGGTCCTGAGTCAACAGTGATATCCGACTGGACCGACATTGCGATCGCCCACCCGTTCATTGATCTCGCTCGGTTTTCTGCCCACCCCGGTTTCTCACGAGCGGCAAAGCTTGCGCCGAGGGATGGGGTGTCCACGTGGGGAGGGCCGAACTGGCCCTTGCTCCGATTTGGGGCGCAGCATTTCAGTTGTGGAACTACCTAGAGCTCATCGACGATGTAACGCGGGATGGTTCTGCGCTCATGCATCTCACCCAGCACCGTGACCACTGGTTCCGCTCGCTCGCGGATGAGCTTCAGGTTTCCCCCTGATTCCTCACTCACCAACGTTCGGGCCACCAACCCGTTGGACCTATGCTTTCGCAGCGCGCTGTTTGGTCCCGGAATGGCACGGTGGGGCACAGATCGCCGGCGAACGGGATCCGGGCGCGGCGCTCGGGCCACTGGTGAGCGAATGCCCGGAGGACCGACTATGGCACGAGTGGCCGACGTCTCTATTGCGTCGTACCCAGCGCTGCGCGAATGTATGCTGCGGTCTTCGCGATCGTTTGCAGCACCTCCTCGTCGGGGGCGGCGGAAACAGTCGCCCCGAACTCCTTCTGTATCCACGCCACATACCTCAGCGATCGCATCGAGTTCAGGATCCCCCACTCGACAAGTGGGTCATCGAATCCGAGCCCCGAAGCTTCACCTCCAAGGAAGGAATCGCGGAGGAAGTTGAGTAGTCGACATTCGATGGACGTATCATCCATAGTTCAGGAGTATCTCACGAGCGGCGGACCGATCAAGTTTTCCGTTCCGCAGGCGCGGGAGGGAGTCCGCGAAGCGGATGGTTCCCGGGCGCATGGACAAGGGCAGTCCGCTGGCACATGCGCGACGGACGTCGAGTGGTGTCAACGTCGCGTCGGAGGCCTCAACAAGCAGGCTGAGAACAGGGCCGTCGA
This sequence comes from uncultured Actinomycetota bacterium, assembly GCA_963830335.1. Lineage (GTDB taxonomy): Bacteria > Actinomycetota > Actinomycetes > Actinomycetales > Demequinaceae > JAFGBM01. Next base: position 936,624 of record CAWHLX010000001.1, on the reverse strand, counting down.
CCCCTTCGAGGACCTCCGCGACTGCGGAAGAGACTCCGGGTACTGTCGCCACGAATGACTCGATTTCCCCGAGGTGGAGTCGGTAGCCGCGCAGGTTGCGCTGCAGGTCATCGCGACCGATAAGTCTGAACGAGCCGTCGGGAAGCAGCGCCGCAACGTCCCCAGTTCGGTACGGTCCCACATGGCGGGCTTCGCCAACGTAGCCGAGCATCACAGACGGCCCGTCGATGACCAACTCGCCTCTGGTGCCGTTTGTGCCCCGCAGTGTCGCGGAGTTGCCCAGGGCCGGGCGACCAATTCCAATCAATCCGTTTTCGATTTCCGTGTCGGTGACGTCGTTGAAGAAACAACCGACCGCTTCCGTAGCGCCGTACATGTTGCAAATCCGTGCTTGGGTCAAGGAGCGAAGAGCCCTCAGGGTGGCTACGGGCGCGGGTTCGCCGAAATAGCAGATCACGCGGGGCCCGTTCTCGTCTCGACGCCCAAGCATGTCGCTCTCGGTGCACATCAAGGTAAGGATGGAGGGGACGGAGAGCCAAATGGAGGCGCTGTAGAAGTTGTCGACGTAGTACCTAGGCGAGATGAAGTGAGAGCGCGGTAGCAGCACCAGTTTCGCCCCGGTCGCGAGTGGAACATAGGTATCGAACATAGTGATCGCTGCGGAGAGCGAGGAACAACTCGCGAACGAGTCGTGCTCAGTAACCCGCAACTCGTTGATACCCCACTCGACGAAGCGACGGACGGTCTCTTGCGAGACGAGTACACACTTGGGGTGTCCGGTCGACCCGGACGTGAGGTACGCATAGGCGGCGGCGCTGGACGGATAGTGTCGTGGTGGCTCAGGGGACGCGGAACCGTCGGCAACGGCATCGAGCTCATAAACGCTAAGTGCCGCGGACTCCATGGGCGACAGAAGTGCGCGTGCTGCGTCGACGAATTCAGCGGCGACAAGCAGCGTCGCGACTCCCAGGCCGCTCACGATCTGTCGCACTCTGCCAGCAGGTTGCGTCTCGTCAAGCACGCAAACGGGCGCTCCAGAGGCATGCGCCGCAATGACTGCGGCTACCACCTCTGCACGTTTGGGGCTCCAGATCACGACCGTCGATTCACGGGGACCGATGTCGCCGAGCGCGTGGCGAATACTTCCAATCGCGTCTCCAAGCTTCGCGTACGACCACGATCCGCGGCTGTCGGAAATCGCGATGCGCTCGGGCGTCGTTGCGCATTGGGACAAGACTCGCATCCATGGCGCCGTGTTGTCGGGATCGAACGGCATCTTCTGCGCCTCCTGTATGGCTTGCTCGCCACCGAGGATACTCCGGCGGAGCCCCAGACTGACGGGGATGACAACCGTTCAGGGAAGTAGGTGCCCTGCCGCAGTTTCGGGATCGCGACATCACCCGTCCCGAATCGTTGGAACCGTAACCGGAGCGCCACGCCGCGTCGGCCTCGGCCGACAGCAACGTGTTCTCGAACGTGGTCATCATGGTGCGCAACAAGTCTGGCGACGCCTGCTCCGGGTGTTCCTGGCGAAAGCGTGCGGGGTCAATACTGGGGCTCATGGTCGTCGTGGAACTCCACTTCGAGATGGATGTGGACAGTTCCCTCGAAGGATCACGCGGTGACCGTCCTCAGCAAAGGCGACACGCCCACCGCGATCTTCAGGTCGAACGAGATGGTGACACGCTTCGACTGGCTCGACTATGGCGAAGACCGGCCGCTCATTGTCGGCGTTGCCACCCGCAGGCTCGGAGGGGACCTGATACGCTGGCTTGCCGCCAGAGGTGGCGGGCGGCGAGCCCGTTCTACTGTGATTGGTCTGTACTCGCGCCGTGGTTAGCGTATCCGACCATCGCGTGGCGTACTCTTCGGTGCGGCGAACGGGGCAGAGAGTTTCGATCGGTTTCGGCTACTTGGAGATGAGGTCACTCGGACATGGCAACTGGACTGGAGCGCTCTGGCCAGGTGGACATAGCGGTCGTTGGCGCCGGGATAGCGGGCCTTGAGGTTGCCTGTGGTCTCGCCCGCGCCGACGCGGACTGGGTAGTGCTCGAAGCGGGCCCCGCCGAGCCATTGGTTCACAACCATGCCGTGTTGAGCGAAGATGAAGCGTTGAGGCGTTGGCTGATCCCAGAGTCGGATCCGTTCTTCGTGCGCCCCTGGCGCGCATCGTCCCCGCCGCACTTCACCGGCGCATCAGGGTTGCGACAACGAGTCGGTGGGCGCGCACTCTATTGGTACGGAGTGTCGATACCAATGGACGACTGGGCCCTCCAAAGTTGGCCCGAGGAAGTGCGTCGCGAACTCGCAGGCGACGCAGGCGGTGTGGGTCTGTTTGAAGAAATCATGGGCGAGTTGTCCAGCTGGACGGGACGTGACCTCATGGATCGCGAACCGATCGGGAACTTCGCGGGATTTGCGCTCGCTGCGATGCCTCGTGCAGTGCGACAGCTTCAGGATGGGAGGTGGGACGCCTATTTGCCGCGGCCCGAGTTTGGTCCTGGCAATTTGCGCGCCTCAAGCACCGTCGTGAGCCTGACTTCTGGGGGCCCTGGGTCGTATCGTCTGGAACTACTTTCGCCCAAAGGTGATGTCACGACGATAGACGCGAGCAAGGTTGTTTTAGCCGCAGGCGCCGTAGTGAACGCCGCGCTCCTGTCAAGCGTCGATCTGGCGATCGGAGAGACCGCAGAGACACCGGGAATCACGGACAGCATCACTCAGGGATTCTTCGCCCACTTTCTCCCTTCAAGCGGCGCTCGCATCCTCACCGATCTCCCGACCGGTCAGTACTTCGCCCCGTGCCTCACGATCCGATCCAACCTGTTCATTGGCGTCTTCGAGCGTGCTGATGGATCGGTGATGGTCAATGTGCGGTGTACTGGGGAGCAGTCCGCGCCGGGAGGAATGATCACAACTGAGAGAACCGAGGCAGGGGCTCTGGAGATTTCGGTGTCGAGTAAGTCTGCCGAGAGTGATCGAATGACGATCGATGGTCAGCGCGAAACGCTCTCCCGTGTGTGGGGGGCCTTCTGCCATTCTGCGGGCGTGCAGGCAACCCCGTTGGAGTTCGGAAGTTTTGATGCGCCTGATCGAACGAACGAGTTCGTCCTTCCTGAGTACCTGGCAACTCTAGATCCAGCGGTTCCTGCCACGTGGGCAGGCTACCTAGGCACCGAAGACCATGAGGGTACCTCGACGCCCATCGGTCCTGTCCTCGACAATTCACTACAGTCGTTGGCTCACCCGGGTATCTTCGTAGCTGGTCCATCCGTGTTCCCACGACTCGGCGCGGCGAACCCAGTGGTGACAGCGCTCGCTCTTTCTCGTCGACTCGCACGGTCTCTCGTGACGAGCGATTGATGCGAACTCGGGCGAACTTGGGGTTCGCTCGATGGGCGCGGACGTGTCAATCCTGAAGCCGTCGTTCCGACAAGCGCGCTGCACCAGGGTACGTGCCTCCGTCTTACGTAGGGACTTCGCGAGTTGCGACCCGCTATCGGATATGCAGGGGGCTGGGTCCACGAAGGGCCAGGGGCTTCACTGACCTGTCCCTGCTTCCCTCAACGTTTAGCCACGCCGCCAACATGCAGGTGGTCATCGGGACCACCTCGCCCGAACGGGTCGCGGGCTCGGCGCTCGACTCCACCGTTCCGCTCACGCGCTCCGAGTGGTACGAACTGTTCCGCGCGGCCGGTCACACGGTTCCGCACTTCGCCGCGCTAGCCGTTCGTGCCCGCGGGCCCAAACACCCGCTCGTACACGTCCCTGCCGAAGCTCGTTGGCAACGGCTCCCCCTCGCTAAGGCGGAAGGATCGCGTCCCGTCGTCGGCGCGCGGGGCGCGGAGGAACACCGTGCCCGGCAGATGGTCCGCGAACAGCCCGTGGGCAAGGTCGTACAGGTGCGTGACGAAGACGGCCCGCACCCCGGACTCGATCAGCGCCAGGACCATCTCGCGGGAGACATGTGAACCCTCGCGCTCGTTCGTGGCGGCGAAGGACTCGTTGAACAGGACCAGGGCTCCGGGGGTGAGGTGATCGACAATCTCGTTCATCCTGACGAACTCCTCGTCGAGCTTGCCGCTCGTCATCGTCGCGTCCTCCTCGCGCCGGAAGTGCGTGAAGACCCCGGAGCACGGGGCGATTTCGAGCGCGTCGGCCGGGGCGAACATCCCAGCCTGCGCCATCAACTGCGCAAGCCCGACGCTGCGCAGGAAGGTGGACTTGCCCCCGTGGTTCGCTCCGGTGACCATGATCAGGCGGGCGTCGCGGGCGTCGACGTCGTTGCCAACCACCGGCCGTCCCGTCGTGAGCGCCAGGCACGGGTCGTACAACCCCTGGCAGGCGAGGGTAAGTCCGGCGCCTCCGGGAACCGGGAAGCAGACGGGGTTGCCGCCGGCGACGAGCCGGTCGTGGAGGTTGAGGGATGCGCGGTAGAAGCCCAGCTCGGCGCGCAGTGCGTGGAAGAAGGCGAGGATGTGATCGGTGGATTGCGCGAGGGCATCGGCGACCAGGCCGACGCCCCTGCCGCGGAGCTCGCCCAACTCCTTCAGCCCGCGCTCGTCGTTGTACGCAAGGGTGTAACTGAACGACCGCGCGCCCCGCGGGCCGAACCGCGCGAACCAGCGACGCTCCGCCACGGCGGGCTCGTGGAGAACGTGGTCCGTGCTCGTCAGGTCGCTGCCGAGCCCCGCGCTCATGCGCGCGTTATTCCCCAGGTCGAGGCGCTTGAGGTGCGCCGCGACCTCCTCGAAGAAGGCGTCATCGAGCTCCGCGGTCAGCATGCGAAAGAAGCGGGACAAGCCCTCCGAGCTCACCTCGCCGCCGCGCTCGTCGGCGATCCGGCGTAGCCGCGAAAGCAGCACCACGTACGCCTTGAGGTCCAGCGTCGCCCGGTGCAGGGTGTTCTCCGGCGAGTCGAAGAGGCGGCTCAGGACGTACCGCCGCTCCTGGACGAAGGCCTCGACGGCGACGGCGTAGAGGTCCCCGAGGAGCGAGGGCCGCTCCAGGAAGTCCCGGAGCACGTCCTGGCGGTATCGGATGGCGTCCGGGTCGTCGAGGCCGGTCAGCAGCGCGCGGCGCGCGACGTCGTGCAGGAACGGGTCGTCGTTCGCCATCGCCTCGAGCAGCGTGGCGAGCTCCAGGTCGCGGGTCAGGTCCGACTCGTTCCAGGCCGCGGCGGCATCGGGAGCGGCGCCGAGGGGCGCATCGAGGGCCGCGTCCGAGTCGCGGTGCATCAGGAAGACCCTCACGATCCCAGCCTCTCCTTGAGGCCGGCGTATCCGAGGTGGTACTTGTGCGCGATGGCGTCGGCAAACGCGAACCCGTCGGCGGGCTTGCGGACCACCAGGAACGTCCGCCGGGTGGTGTCGGTCTCCTCGACGGTGCTCATCATCGACACGGTGGAGGCGGACAGGGACGCGAACTCGTCGATGAAGGTCACGCACACGCACAACGCGTCCAGCGCGATGATCCGCGCGAGGACCTTGGTGCCCAGGAAGACGGCGTCCTCCAGCGTGGTGGAGGTGAACATCTCGTTGAGGACGATGACGCTGCTCGGCGTGGCCCGGTCCAGGATGTCGCGAATCCGCACCAGATCGTCCTCGAGCTTGCCGACGAGGGTGGAGAGGTCCTCCTCCTTCTCGAAGTGCGTGAAGATCTGGTCGGCGAGGAACAGGCGCGCCCTCTTCCCCGGCACGGGCAGACCAAGGCTCGCGAGGAAGTGCAACTGGCCGAACGTCCGGGCGAACGTCGTCTTGCCGCCCTGGTTCGGCCCGGTGACCACAAGGATCCGCTCCTTGGCCTTCAGGGAGACGTCGTTGCGGACGACCGGCGCCCCGTCGGCTACGAGCTTGTTGGCCAGGGCCAGGTCGAACGCCTGCGCGACGTCGACGCGCTTGGAGTCCGCGCTGACGGTCGGGTAGCAGAACGGCAGGCCAGCCGCGCGGAGGGGGGCGAGGTACTCCAGGTACGACACGTAGAAGTGGACCTCGCGGTCAAATTCGGCGATGACGGGGTCGACGAAGGCGCTATGGGTCTCACGGAACTCGGCAAGGGCCGCGAAGACCTCGGGATGGAGCCGGGTGACAAGGTTCAGGACGCGGTCCTCGAAGTGAGTGAGGCGTTCGCTCGTCGGATGGACCGAACGATGGTCCCCGGCCTCGCCCTGCTTGAACCTGTCGAAGGTGGCGAGCACGTCGGCGCTGTAGTCCGCCTCGCCCTCGTACCGGCTCACGGTGACCTTGTAGGTGCCGACGTCCATCCGGTACCGCACCCGATCGAGGTCGGCGAGCACGGCGCGAATGTCCTCCTGGAGCGCGACGAACTCCGGCGACGCCACGTAGGCGGTCAGGTGGTCGCGAACGGAGGCGAGGCCGCGGGAGGCGATCGCCGCGGCGGCGAGGTCGCGCGCGAGCGTGGATACGGTCTCTACGTACATCGTCGCCGCATGAACGAACCACCGCTGGCTCTGGTGGGCGTTGCGCGTCTTGGCGCTGAGCCTCACCTCGTACCGCATGGAGCGCATTCCGTCGGCGAACGCCGCGATGCTCGCGAAGAGGCTCGCGTCCTCGAGGTCCCGCGACACCTCCTGGCGGTAAATGACGGCGTCCGCGGAGTGCAGCGGGAGGCAGAAGACCGGATCGAGTCCGTACTGTTCGTATCCCGCGGTGACGGCGTCGATGACCTGGTCCAGGTTCAGGTCGGCAAAGAAGTCGGGGCGCTCTGTGGCTTCCGGCGCCGCGCCCGCTTCCGGCGCCGCGCCCGCTTCCGGCGCCGCGCCCGCTTCCGCGTCGCCCGCCAACTCGTCGCCCGCCGGCTCGTCGCCTCGCGCGTCGAGGAACAGGATGCTCCGGTGTTCGGCCATGAGACCACGGTATTCGCCTTGACGACACAGATCTGACCGCCGCTTCGGCACGGGATACTGGACGGGTGAATCCCCTCCGTTCCCGGGTCTCCCCCACGTGGCCCGGCCCGTCGTCCGATGGGCCCTCCCCCGTCGTCCTCCTTCTGCACGGCCTGGGCTCGAACGAGAACGACCTTCCGTCGCTCGCGGCATGGCTGCCGCGCGGCCTCGCGTGGGCGTCGCTCCGCGCCCCCATCGAGATGGACCACGGCGGAGCGAGCTGGTTCCCGCTCGACCTGCCCAACGAACCCGAGCAGGCGGGTGTCGAAGCCGCGACGGACGCCTCTGGGCGTGGGTCGACGCGAACGCTCCCGCCGACGCCCCCGTCATCCCGCTCGGATTCTCGCAGGGCGGACTGATGGCGCTCCAACTCCTGCGCACGCGCCCCGAGCGGATCGCCGCGACCGTGGTGTTGTCGGGGCTTATCGCGCAGGGCGACCGCGTCCGCGGACGCGTCGCCCTTCAGCGACCGTCCTAGCCGAGTCCCGCCCCCCGGTCTTCTGGGGCAGGGGCGACGCGGATCAGGTGATCTGGCCCGCGGCGATCGAGCGGCTCGCCGCGTGGCTCCCGGAGCATGCCGACGCGACCATCCGGGTCTACCCGGGGCTGGCCCACGGCGTCAGCGGCGAGGAGATGGACGACGTCAAGGCGTTCCTGACCGCCCTGATCGGCACCACGACGTCGGCCCTACCGCACACATCCGGGCGTGGACCCCGGCCATGAACTCTCCCGGCAAGACGAAAACCAAAGGTCAAGAGGGGCCCGCGCGACGCTCGCACAGGCCCCTCCTCCGTCACGATCTATTCGTAGAGACCGTAGCTCCCGTGGATCAACTGACGGATCGAGAGTGCCCCGTTCCAACCCGGGTACTCCTCGGTCGGCGTCTGCCCGTCGAGATAGACCTTGAAGTAAATATCGTTGTCCAACGGGCAATGCTCCCAACATCCCATGACGGCGTAGTCTCCTTCGACAACGGCGGTGGGATCGTTCCAAATGCCGGGTCCAAGGAGCGGTTGCCATGACACCACTTCGTCCGTGACGAGGTCGTGCACGAACCAGTTCCACCCTTCGTTTCCCAAGGTTCGATAGGTCGCGACACCGTTGGCAACGTCGACACTCATGGAAGCGCCGTCGTCGGTGATCACATCGTTCGCGGCGCTCCGGACAAACTCGCCCGACGGCGTGCGCCAGAAGACGTCGTGCACACGAGAGGCGTCGTCCTCGCGAACCCACAGGTCATTCCCATTCGGAAGTCGACCGACGTAGAGCATGTCGGTAAGCATGCCGTCCGCCCCGGGGTCAGGCGAGATGGCGCCGTCCGCCCAGTTGGAGTCGATCTCCCCCGAACGTGCGTTCACCTGGAATGTCGCGCCGAACCAGACCCCCTCGCCGTCGGGGTACCCGTACTCCACGAGGTAGAGCAGGTTCTGCTCAGGAATCGTCAATACCACGTAGAGCAGAGACGAGGTAGGAAGATCCAGCACCCTAAACTCGTCGCCGTCTGGCGCAACGATATTGAGAGACTGGACTACCGGTGCTGAGATGTGCTCCGGGTGAGAAGCGCCTTCGCCCTCGCCGATCTGTTCGACACGGTAGGTCCAGTCGCCATCAACAAGGTCCCACACCCACGGTTCCATCTCCCGAACAGGGCTCTCTCGGGGATCGAGGCCGACGAGAAGCGGAGGGCGCGCATCTTCGGGAACGTCCGCCCACGACTGGTAGTCAGGCTCCGTTGGACTGGGAGAGGGGGTGGCCGAAGGCGTAGCACTGGGACTCGCCGCCGGGGCCGAATCTTCGGACACGAGATTCGCAACGGCGATCGCGCCGGCTCCCACGGCAACCACCGCGGCGAAGGCGCCCGCAACGGAGGCCGTCGCGCGAATGGCACGCTTCCGTGCGATCGCGCGCCCCGTGTGCCGCATGCTGCCGTGACCGCTGGCCGAGACGCTAGCGGCGTTGTAGTCCAGTTCGCTGGCAAAAAGCTCTGGCAATTCAGGCATGTTCCTAGCCCCTTCCTTCGGTCACGGGCATGTAGATCGTGTTATCTGGTTGACCGACGGTGCCCAGCACGCTGTTCAGTGCTCCCACGGCGTCATGGACATACCGTTTGACCGCTCCATCGCTGATGCCGAGCGTCGTTGCGGTTTCGGCCGTCGACAGTCCATCGACATACCGGAGCGTCACTGCCGCACGCTCCCGGGGAGGTAGCGTCTGCAATGCGTCGCCCAGCGACGTGCGATCGGCAACGTCGACGTCCATCATCCTGACGCCCCGGCCATCTCCTCCCGCCGCACGCGTGAAGGCCCGCCTTTCGCGTTGACTCTTTCGTCCCTTGTCGATGAATCGATTCGCGATGGCCCGGCGGACGTATCCCTCCGCGGCGCCGGAACTCGCTAGCCTTCGCCGCGTTCCGAACGTCGCGACGAGCGCGTCGTGCACGAGGTCCTCGGCGTCGGCACGATCTCCCGTCAGGAGCAACGCGTATCCGACAAGGTACGGATAGCGTTCCGATACAAGTTCGTCGAAGAGTGACCGCCACGCAGTCATATATCCTCCAGCCTTTGATGTTGTCGCCAAAGAAACGCCGATAGGGGCGATTTGGTTGGGTCGCCTTCTGCGATTCCGCTTCATGCAGGGTATCGAGATCCGCCCGATGGTCTCACCATCGGAGGAGAGCCACGTGGAGGAGATGGACGACGCGAAGGCGTTCCTGGCCGCGAAGCTCTAGGCCTCGGGTGATCGGACTTCGGCCGACAAGGCTCGAGCCATTCGCTGGCCGCACGTCGATCGCGGACGCTGATCGCGGCGAGGGCGCAGCCCCCAACCATGACGTAGTAGCCCGTCGCCCAATTCGAAGGTCGTGTCGTACCCGAGGTTGCCGAACGACGTCCATCATGGGAAGAGGGAGAACGGCGATTGCCCCGGCGGCGAGCAAAGATCCCGCGAGGGATACGAGGGTCGCCCCGAAGAGCGCCGCCACGAGCGAGATCGCGAGCACAGCGACGATCGCGTAGGGCACCCAGCGCGAGACGAAGGGAATCCCGAAGAACCGCTCAGAGACGGGCCGGTTCTCGCGAGATCGTTGAGCAACTGGTAGACGAAGAGACTCCCCTGGGTACCCAGAAGCGCCGCGGCAAGCCCAAGGGCCGCCACCCATTGTCCCGGCCTCGGGCGCGCGACCTGTGTCCCGGTCAGAGCCATGTTCACCACTCCCCGTCTTCGCGCGCATTCCGTTCCTCACGGTAGCGCGCGAAGGCCCGGAGCAGGGCGCGTTAAGTCGCGGGCGCGGGGACCGGGCGTGCCGGGGAGTGCCTCGTGACCCACCACCCGGCGAGGGCGAACGCCACACCCGGCACGCACAGCACGAGGCCCAGCCACGTGGGCGCGAGGTACCCGAGCCCGGCCGCGATGACGACGCCGCCGAGAGCCGCGCCCAGGGAGTTGCCGATGTTGAGCGCCGAGTGGTTGACGGCGGCGGCGAGGGTCTGGCTGTCCCCCGCCACGTCCATGAGACGGGTCTGGATCGCCGGCGCGAGGGCCTGCGCCGATCCGCCCACGAGGAATACCCCGATGAGCAGGCCCGCCACCGTGTGCGCGGTGAGGCCGAGGAGCGTGAGCGAGACCGCCAGCGCGCCAAAGAGGAGGAAGATCGCTCGGACGGCCCCGCGGTCGGCGAGGCGACCGCCGCCCAGGATCCCGACCGTCGTCCCCAGGCCCAAGACCATGAGCACGATGGGCACGAAGCCGGACGACGTCCCCGCGACCTCCGTCGAGAGCGGCGCGACATAGCTGTAGACGGCGAAGAATCCGCCGAAGCCGAGGGCGCCGGTCAGCAGCGCGAACCACACGGCCGGGCGGCGGAAGGCGCCGAGCTCGCGGCGGATGGTCGCGTGGGGGTCGCCCTCGGTGCGCGGGATGAACGCCGCGATGGCGAGCGTCGTCAAGGCGAAGAGCGCCGCCACGACGACGTACGCCCATCGCCAGCCAGCGTGCTGGCCGAGGAAGGTGATGGACGGCACCCCGACGACGCTCGCGATCGTGAGGCCGACGAGCACGGAGGCGACGGCCTGGCCGCGCTTCTCGGGCCCCATGAGGCGCGCGGCGACCAGCGCGGCGACGCCGAAGAACGCGCCGTGGCCGAGCCCCGCGACGAATCGGGCGGCGACGACGAGTTCGAAGGTGGGGGCGACGGCGGAGGCGACGGAGCCGATCGTGAAGCCGAGAGTGAGGGCGATCAGGAGGGACCGACGAGGGAAGCGCGCGGCCGCAGCGGCGATGGTCGGGGCGCCGACCACGACGCCGATGGCGTACGCGGTGATGAGCCAGCCGGCCTTGGCGATCGCCGCCGCGGAGTCCGTGGAGTAGAGGTCCGGGAGAAGGTCGCGCGCGATCTCCGGCAGGAGCCCCATCGCGATGAACTCCGTGGCGCCGATGGAGAAGCCACCCAGGGCGAGGGCGAGGATCGCGAGGCGCGTGTGGCGACGGCCGAGGGAGGTCATGGTGCTTCGATCCTAGGGGCGACCGTCGTCGGCTACCGCCGCAGCGCGATGACCCCCGACAGGAGCGTCTCCACCCGCGCGCGCTCGCCGGGTCCGCCGAATCGACGGTACCGAAGGCGAGGGCGTGCCGCCACGCGAGCGGGCGGCGGCCCGTGCCGCGCGCAGCCATGCGCTGGGTACGCTTGGCCGCGTGTCCGATGCTCCCCCTCCGCCCGCAGTTTCAGGCGCCGATCCCGCCTCGGGGATCGACCCGGACGACCTTGCGGCCGCCCTGCGCGTCCTCGCGCAAATCCACGAGGTGGACGAGGACCACCCGGACTTCGTCGCCGTGCGCCGCGCGACGGGCAAGATGTTCAGGGCCGTCAAGCAGCACCGGCGGGACGTGAAGCGGGCCGAGGTGCAGCACAACGACCGCGCGGTGGTCGCCGCGACCGCCACGGGGGCCCCCGACCGCATCGACGACGAGACCAGGGGGCTCACGCTCGAGGCCTCCACCGAGGCCGCGACCGCCGGGACGCTCATGCAGGCGCGCCCCTGCTACATCTGCAAACAGCCGTATACCAGGGTCGATGCCTTCTATCACCAACTCTGCCCCGACTGCGCCACCATGAGCCACGCCAAGCGCGAGGCCCGCGCGGATCTCACCGGCAAGCGCGCCCTGCTCACCGGCGGCCGCGCCAAGATCGGCATGCACATCGCGCTCCGGCTCCTGCGCGACGGCGCCCACACCACCATCACCACCCGCTTCCCCCGCGACGCCGTGCGCCGCTTCGCCGCCATGCCCGACGCGTCGGACTGGCTGCACCGCCTCCACGTGGTCGGGATCGACCTGCGCGACCCGGCGCAGGTGGTGTCGCTCGCCGACGCCGTCGCCGCCGAGGGCCCGCTCGACATCCTCATCAACAACGCGGCGCAGACGGTGCGCCGCTCCCCCGGCGCTTACGCGCCCCTCGCCGACGCCGAGTCCGTTCCGATCGAGGACGGGCTCTGGGCCGCGGGCCGCGGGCCGACGCTCCTGACGTTCGGCCACACGCGCGACGTCCACCCGCACGCGCTGGAGGAATCCGTCGCGGCGCACCCCCTGCTGGGCTCGGCCGACCGACCTGCGGCGCCGCATGGGGCGATCCCCCTCGATCCGTCGAGTGAACCGGGGCGGAACGCCCCATACGGGGATCGGGACCAGGGCTCGGCCGCGCAGAATGCCCGGACCCTCACCGACATGGCCCTCGCCCCCGGCTCGTCGTCCCTTGCCCGCCTCGCGGACGGCTCGGCGATCGACGCGGGAGGCCTCCTTCCCGACCTTCACCACTCGAACAGCTGGGTACAAGCGGTGGGCGAGGTGGACGCGCTCGAGATGCTCGAGGTCCAGCTCTGCAACGAGACCGCGCCGTTCATCCTCATCAGCCGGCTCCGCCCGCGCCTCGCCGAGGCCGCCCGCGCCGCAGGCGCCATGTCGTCTAGGACGGCCGATTCCGGCCATCCCCCCCGCGGTCGCGCCTACGTGGTCAACGTCTCCGCGATGGAGGGCGTGTTCGGGCGTGGCTACAAGGGCCCCGGCCACCCCCACACGAACATGGCGAAGGCGGCGGTCAACATGTTGACCAGAACGAGCGGGCGGGAGATGTTCGAGACGGACCGCATCCTCATGACCAGCGTCGACACGGGCTGGATCACCGACGAGCGCCCGCACCCCACCAAGGTGCGCCTGGCCGAGGAAGGCTTCCACGCCCCCCTGGACCTGGTGGACGGGGCGGCGCGCGTCTACGACCCGATCGTGCGCGGCGAGGCGGGCGAGGATCTGTTTGGGGTGTTCCTCAAGGACTACGCGCCCTCAGGGTGGTGACGGAGCCACCGCCCGGTGGTCGCGATCCAGCGAGGGATGCGGCAGTATCGTGTGTGAGCACGGCGCCCACTCGTGTGGTGCGCCCCGGGAGGAATGCCGTGGGGTTTTCACCGACCGGATCCCTGATCGCCCTCGCGTTGCTCGCCCCAAACCTGTTGTTGGTGATCTTCCCGCCCCTCCGCGGCACACTCCCGCCGAGCGACTTTGGATTGACGTTCGCCGTGCTGGAACGAGCCGGGCAGGCGGCGTGCGTCGCGGTGGTGACCTTCTCGAAAGCAAGCTTTGACGGACGGCCGATCGGCCCGTGGTTCTTCCTCATGGTGGTGTGCATAGCGGCCTACTACGGCCTGTGGGCCAGATACCTGGGCGGTGGCCGAGACGCCACGGCCGTCTATCGGCCCATCGGCGCCATTCCCATCCCCATGGCGCTGATCCCGGTTCTCGCGTTCGCCTTCGCGGCGCTATGGGGAGGCTCGCGGTGGCTCCTGCTCGCGACGGTCGTGCTCGCGATCGGGCACTGGACGACCACCTGGCGGGGCTATCGGGCCCTCACTCGCCGCGAGCGGCAGCCGGGGCGTCCCCGCCCGACTCCGTAGGCCTACTTCGCGCGCGTCGCCCGTTTGACATCCCTTCGCGTGTATGGTTAGTTAGTGTAGTAACTAACCAATGAACAAGGCGGAGGGAGGGAACGTGGACGACGGTCGGCCCATCTTTGCGCAAGTTGCCGAGCAACTCGAAGACCGGATCATCGACGGCTCCCTCCCGGAGTTGGGGCCGGTCCCCTCGATCAACGAACTGGCGAAGTTCTACCGAATTAACCCCGCTACGGCGCTCAAGGGCATCAACGTCCTGGTCGACCAGGGTGTGCTGTACAAGCAGCGCGGAATCGGCATGTTCGTCGCCGATGGCGCGCGCGCCGCGCTCCTCGCGCGGCGAAAGGCGGACTTTCAGGCGCAGTACGTGGCTGCCCTGGTGAACGAGGCGCGGCGCCTCGGCATGAGCGCCGCGGAAGTTGTCGAGATGGTAACCAAGGAGAGCGAACGATGACCAACATCATCGAGGTGGAGAGCCTCACGCGGACGTTCGGCAAGGTGCGGGCGGTAGACGACGTGTCGTTCCAGGTGGAGGAGCACGGGATCTACGGACTACTCGGGCGCAACGGCGCGGGCAAGACCACCCTCATGCAACTCATCACGGCACAGGACTTCGCGACCGAAGGTACGATCCGCGTCTTCGGGGACTCGCCCGTGGAGAACGCAAAGGTGCTCAGCAGCGTCTGCTTCGTGAAGGAGACGCAGGTCTACCCCGACAAGTTCAAGGCCAAGCACGTCCTCAAGGCCGCGCCCCACTTCTTCTCCCAATGGGACGCAGGCTACGCCGACGAACTCGTCGATGCCTTCAAACTGCCCGTGGATCGCCCGATCAGGAAGATGTCTCGCGGCCAAGTGTCCGCCGTGGGAGCGATCGTCGGCCTTGCCTCCCGCGCGCCCCTCACGCTCTTCGACGAACCGTACGCGGGGCTGGACGCGGTCGCCCGCCACATCTTCTACGACACGCTGCTCGCGGACTACGCCGAGCACCCGCGCACGATCGTGTTCTCTACGCACCTCATCGACGAGGCGAGCAACCTCCTATCGCATGTGCTCGTCATCGACGAGGGTCGGATCATCATCAATGAGGACGCAGAGCAACTGCGCGCTGCGACAACCGCCGTCGCGGGCAAGAAGTCGGCCGTCGATGCGTTTGCCAAGGGTCGGGAGGTGCTCGGACGTGAGGCGCTCGCGGGCTTCGAGTCGGCGATCATCTCCGGCCTGAGCGCGAGCGACAAGAAGACGGCCATCGACGCGGGTCTCGAACTGGGCGCCGTGTCGCTTCAGGAACTCATCGTCGGCCGAACGGCCGGATCCGCCATCACCGAGGAGGTCAGCGCATGAGCGCCATCGACGCAGCAGTACCCGCGGGAGCTCGCGCGGTCACGCCCGGCACCCCCCGGCGCGTCTGGAACGTGGTGCTCCTCCATGCGGCCAATCCGTGGCCATCGCTGTATCTGCCGTGGATCATTCTTGTAGCGATCTTCGCCTTCACCTATTCGCTCTGGCGCATTATCGATGCGGCGACCGCAGGACCGTTGACAAACGGCGAGTTCAGAGTCAGCGGAGGCGTGTCGTGGATCTTCGTCTACATGATGATTGCCGCAATCCAGGCGATGAACCTCACCTTCCGCTTTGCACTCGGGCTGTCCGTCACCCGTCGTGACTACTACCTCGGGACCTCCCTCTACTTCGTCCTTCTGTCACTCATGTACGGCGTCGGAATCGCCGCGCTCAGCACGCTCGAACATGCGACCAATGGTTGGGGCATCGACGGCGGGTTCTTCTCGCCTGCGGGGTTCATCGACCTCCCGTGGTGGCAACTCGCGTACGTCTACGTGCTCGCCATGGCGTTCTTCATGTTCGTCGGGGCCGCGGTCGCGACGCTGTACCAGCGATGGAAGTCCAATGGGATCGTCGCGTTCTTCATCGGGCTTGGCGTGATCCTCGTCGGCGCATCCTGGCTTGTCACCGTGGGCCACAAGTGGTCCGAAGTTGGGGCGTTCTTCGTGAAGTACCAGGTGGTGGGCACAGCATCGTGGTCGCTGGTGCTGACGGCGCTGGCCGGGGTATTCGGATTCCTGGTGCTGCGGCGCGCGACGCCCAAGTAGTTCTACCTCGCGCGCTTCTCCCGGTTGAAGGCGATCGCCGCGCGCACGATCTTCTGAAACTTCGCCCCGGGCAGCGCGTCGCCCTCGAAGAAGTCAATCCCCCGCCTCTGGTTGCCGTTCAGCTCGGCATTGAACAGCCCGTCCGGGTCAGGGAGCGACGCCCCATACAGGAACAGGATCTGCACCTTCTGCTTGAAGATGTTGCCGACGCAGAGGATGCCGTCGAGCTCCCAGACGGGTGAACCCATCCACTTCCAGGTCTCCTCGATCGCGGGGTCGACGGCGCGGATGTTCCCGCGCAACTCGGCGAGCCGCCCTCCGCGCCAGTCGGGATGCTTCTTGATGAGCGCGTCGATCTCTTCACTCGGGTTCATGTCCATCCCCCATTGTCACCCCAACGACCCGAAAGGGACGTCCGAGTCACGCCCCCGCGCGGGCGTCCCTAGACTCGAACGATGACCCGCGTCCTCCTGACCGGCTTCGAGCCCTTCGCCGACGCGCCCGTCAACCCATCCTGGGACGCGGTCGAGCTGGTGGGCGAGACCTGGCGCGGCGAGGCCGAGGTGGTGGTGGCCCGGCTTCCTGTGGAGTTCCGTCGGGCGGCCGCGGAACTGATCGCGCTCGTGGAGGTGCACGCGCCGGACGTCGTGATCGCGGTGGGCGTCGCCGAGGGCCGCGCGGGCGTGACGCCGGAGCGCATCGCCGTCAACCTCGACGACGCGCCCATCCCCGACAACGCGGGGAACCAGCCCGTCGACCAGCCCGTCGTGAGAGGCGCCGACGCCGCGATCTGGTCGACGCTCCCGGTCAAGGACATCGTCGCGGCGATCCGCGCGAGCGGCCTCCCCGCCTCCGCATCCCTCAGCGCGGGCTCGTTCGTCTGCAATCACGTGTTCTACGCCCTGCAGCACGCGCTCCGGGGGCGCGAGACCGCGTCGGGCTTCATCCACGTCCCCGCCAGCCCCGAGATGAAGCTCGGCGCCGCCCTCCCAACCATGACCGTCGCCGACATCGCCGCGGCCCTCACCATCGCCCTGGAGGTGTCCGTTGCCCACCACTACCCCAGCTGACATCGACGCGTGCCTCGCGCCGCACAGCCCGGAGCTTCTGGCGGGCCTCACGCGGTCAAAGGGATCGCTCCAACTCCCCTGGGATAGGCCCGTCCCGCGCGCGCTCGTGGAGGCGCTCATCGCGGCGCGGCTCGCCGACATCGTGAGCCGGAGCCGGGGCTAGCGACCCGGGGCGGACGTCCCGCGGTCGGGAAGAGATGCCGTTAGGCCGACGGCGCCGAAGTGAGCAGGCCCGCACGCACGACGCGACGGAGCACCTTGCCGATCTGGGAGCGGGGCAGGTCGGGCAGGATGACGATCTTGCCGGGAAGCGCGTACCTCGCGAGTTTGGCGCTACACCAATCGCGGACCGCCGCGAGGTCCGGCAGCGCGTGGCCCTCCTCGACCACGATCGCCGCGACGACGTCCTCGCCCATGCGTCCGCCGGGAAGGCCGACGACCGCGACGTCCCGCACGCCGGGCATCTCGCGTAGGCGATCCTCCACCTGCGACGGGTAGACGTTGAACCCGCCGGTGATGATGATCTCCTTGATGCGGTCGACCAGCGCGATGTGGCCGCTCGGAGAGACCTGCACGATGTCGCCGGTTCGGAGCCACCCTCCCGGTAGCAACTGAGACGCGGTCTCGTCGGGGCGGTTCCAGTAGCCCTTGAAGACTTGGGGCCCGTGGACGAGGAGCTCGCCGGACTCTCCCTTGGGGACCTCTCGGGAAGTATCCTCGGGGTCCACGATCCGCACCTCGGTGCTCGGGAATGGAATGCCGAGCGTGCCCGGGCGTCGGGCGGACGACAGGGGGTTGCCGACCGAAACCGGTGAGCTCTCCGTCATCCCGTAGCCCTCGACGACCATGCCTCCCGTGAGCGCCTCCCACCGGCTCGCCGTCTCCGGCGGCAGGGCCATCGCGCCGGAAAGCGACACGGTGAACGAACTCAGGTCCGCCCCCGCCGCCTCCGCAGCATCGGCGATCTTGTCCAGCATGGGAGGAACGGCGGGAAGGAACGTCCCCGGACGCCGCTTCTGGGCCGCGAGCACGTCGCTCGCGACGAACTTGGGGAACGCGACCAGCGTCGCGCCGATCCGGACGGAGTACACGAGGCACAGCATCATGCCGAAGGCGTGGAAGAAAGGCAGCACGCCGTAAACCACCTCGGTGCCCGGCTCAGCCCCCGTCCAGACCTCGCCCATGCGGGCGTTGGCCACGACGTTGCGGTGCGTGAGCACGGCCGCCTTCGGCGTCCCGGTGGTGCCACCGGTGTATTGAAGCAGCGCGACGTCTTCCGAGCCGGGCCCAGGGTGCGAGGGGTCGAGGGGCGCCGCGGCGCCCACGAGCCGGTGCCACCGCGGTACCTCCGGAAGGGCGTCGCTGCACAGCTGGGCGCGCATGTGCCGCGCCTTCGCGATGGGCAGGCGAAGCGCCCATTGCTTGATCCTGGGCAGATCGGCGGAGAGGTCCACCGCGATCGAGACGAAGGGCCGGCCCTCGGGCGACGGGCCGAGGCGCTCGAGCGCGTGCTCCCACGCAAGGAGGAGCACCGCACCGGAGTCTTCCATCTCGAATTCGATCTCGGACGCGGAGAGGGTGGGGTTGACCTCGACGACGATCGCGCCGAGCCGGAGCACGGCGTAGAACGCCACCATGTGGCTCGTGCAGTTGGGCAGGGAGATCGCGACCCGGTCGCCCTTGCGGATCCCGTAGCCCTCAAGGACGCTCGCGCCGCGGGCGACCGCGTCCCACAGCTCCCGATACGTGGTCGCCTGGGCCATGAAGTCGATGGCGACGCGGTCTGGCCACGCGCTCGCCGCGCGTTCGAGCGCCTCGAGGAGGCTCTCGTCAGGGATGTCGATGGTGCGCGGGATGCCCGGCCACTTCTTCGCGGTCCACAGGCTCATGAGATCGGGCATCAGCGTCTCCATCTCCGCGCGGTTTCCTCCAGGTTACGCCTCCGTAGGTTCAGTAGCGAGACCCGAGCGCCCCGCGCCGTGTGATCTTCGCCGCAGAAGCCTTGGGCGCGCCCGGCCCCGCTCCCCCCGCGCCGCGATAGCGTCGGCGCATGAGTTCACTGGCGATCGTCGTATGGATCTGCGGGGGCGTGGCCGCGACGTGCTGGCTCCTGTCCGTGGTGACGCGCGAGTACTCGTGGACGGACCGCATCTGGTCGATCGCTCCCGTTGCCTACGCGTGGGTGTTCGCCGCCAGCTCTCCCGCCACCAACGCCCGCGCGATCCTCGTCGCGGCTCTCATCACCGCGTGGGGCGCGCGCCTGACCTTCAACTTCGCGAGGCGCGGCGGGTACGCGCCGGGGGGCGAGGACTACCGGTGGGCGATCCTGCGCGCTCACCTACCTGGTTGGCGCTTCGCCGTATTCAACGCGGTGTTCATCGCTGCGTATCAGAACGCGCTCGTGCTCGCGATCACGCTGCCCGTGTGGACCATCGCCCGAAACCCGCGGCCCCTAGGGGCGGCCGACGCGGTTACCGCCACCGCCTTCCTCGCCCTTCTCGCGGTGGAGACGGTCGCGGACCAGCAGCGCTGGAACTTCCACCGCGCGAATCCGGAAGGTGGCGTCCTGCGCACCGGCCTCAATCGCTACAGCCGGCACCCCAATTTCTTCGCCGAGGTCGGGCAGTGGTGGGTCGTTTTCGCGTTCGGCGCGATCGCGGCGGGGACGTTGTGGTTGTGGACCGGGGCGGGAGCGGTGCTCCTCACCCTTCTATTCCTCGGCTCAACCGCGTTCACCGAGTGGATCTCAACCGGACGCCACCCCGAGTACGCCGACTACCGGCGAACGACGTCGATGCTGATCCCCTGGCCACCTAGGCACTAGCGGTTCCCTAGTGATGGCCGCTGGCGATGATCACGATCGCGACGGTGATGGCCGCGACCACGATCGCGAAGCATGTGACCGCAAGGGCGACATGGAAGGGCGCCCGACGCCCCGCGGCGTTTCTCGAGCCGGGCCCCGCGAGGGCGCGGACGCCGACCGCGAAGAGCGCAGGGAGCCCGGCGCCAACGATCAGGCCGACGACGACCACCTCGGCGAGCGCGCGCCACTTGATGTAGTCAGACACCCCTCGACTCCTCTCCCGCACCCAGCGCGGCGAGCTCCTTTGCCTGCTTCTTCTTCGCCTTCTTCTTGGCGCGCTTCTTGCGCTCCTTCTTCGCGAGCTTCTTCGCCTTCTTCTTCGCGAGCTTCTTCGCCTTCTTCGCGGCCTTCTTGCGCCGCTTTCGCTGGGCGGGCGACAGCGTCAGCAAGGATGGATCGTGCTCGGCGAGGGACTCCGCGATCATCGCCCCCGCGTCGTCCTCCCACTCGTCGTTGACGTTCTTGTGGTTGACGGGGCGCTTCCTCGACCACGCCGTGCACACCCCGAGGATCACGAGGAGAAGCCCGAATACCGCGTAAGAGGTGGCGACGTGGCCAATCAGATAGAACGCGGCGCCGACGGCGGCTGCCGATGGGACGGTGATGAGCCACGCGACGAACATTCGGCCAGCGACTGACCACCGAACCCTCGCACCCTTCATCCCGATGCCCGATCCGAGGATCGACCCCGTGGCGACATGCGTGGTCGACAGCGAGTATCCGAAGTGACTCGAGAGCAGGATGACCGCGGCCGAAGACGACTCGGCCGCCATGCCTTGGCGGGGCTCCAGCTCCACCAAACCCTTTCCGAGCGTGCGGATGACCCGCCATCCGCCGGTGTACGTGCCGAGCGCCATCGCGAGCGCGCAACACATGATGACCCACAGTGGAACCGACGCGTTCTCGGGCACGGCTTTGGAAGCGATGAGCGCGAGGAGGATGATCCCCATCGACTTCTGGGCGTCGTTGGTCCCATGGGCGAGGGAGACGAGCGAGGCCGAGCCGAGTTGTCCCCACCGGAACATCCTGTCGTTCTTTTCTCTCGGTACGCCCTTCGTGATGCGCACCACCAACCACGTTGCGGCGGCGCCGACCATGATCGCCACGAGGGGGGCGAGGAGGGCGGGAATCAGCACCTTCGCCACGAGGCCGGTCCACAAGACGCCGTGCGTGCCGGACGCCGCGAGGACCGCGCCGACCATGCCACCGACGAGCGCATGAGACGAACTCGAGGGGATGCCAAACAGCCAAGTGAGGAGGTTCCACACGATCGCCCCCACCAGGCCACCGAGGACGATGTCGAGGGTCACGAGGCCCGCGTCGACGATCCCTTTGGCAATGGTGGCCGCCACGGAGAGGGAGAGGAAGGCACCCAACATGTTCAGGGATGCGGACAGGACGACGGCCCGCCGCGGAGACAGTGCCCGAGTGGCGATGGACGTTGCCATCGCGTTGCCGGTGTCGTGGAACCCGTTGGTGAAGTCGAACGCCAATGCGGTCGCCACAACGATGACGAGCAGCACCGGATCGGTCACGAACCCATTGTGGCCTACGCCCGGCACTGCTCGGGTCACAGCCGCGATGAAGGACCGAAATGCGGCGAATCTCCTAGCGGGCGTCTACGACTGGCACCTAAGAAACCCACGCTGCGCGGACACGTACGCGGGATCGCCCCACATTATCGTCGCGACGACCCCGTCGGCGGTCGTGATGATCATCGGTCCGCCGTCAAGGTCAGCGATGGTGAAGACCCGCTCGGTAATCGTGACCGGGTCGGGGCTGAGGTACGTGCCCGTCCGGGTCGTCGATGCAGCAGCCTCCGCGGGGAACATCGCCTCGATGGTCGCTTCGGGTGTGCCCAGGCGCAGGCCTCGGGGCCCGACGGGGCCGACCTGTGTGGTGGGAAGGGCGACCTGCGGGTCGACGAGTAGGAAGGCCTTCGTATCCCAGTCGAGCCAAGCGACATTGGGGTCGTCCCAGTTGACCATGAGGAAGAGTTCCCAACTCGCGACGGCGGAGCCGGGAGCCACCGACGGGAAGTTCTCGTCGCCGCATGCGGCCGCGTGGACGGTGGGGCCGAGGGCGCTCACGTACCCGTCGTACGGCTGGCCGTAGGGAACTCCGCCAAAGTCGTGGATCCCGAAGGTGAACTCGCCCGGGACGGTGAGGGGGCCCGCGGTGATCGGCCCCGGTGTCGGTGTCGGCGTCGGCGTCGGCGCGGGCGGCATGCTCGGACTCGGGTTCGCAGGAGCCGAGGCCGAGGCGGACGCCGAGCTGCGGAGGTCGACGAGGGCTGGCGAGTCCGAGGCGCCCCGCTGGCGTGCATCCCGCGACGATGAGGATCAATGGATACGGCTGCGACCGCTGTCTTCGGTTCTCATGGGAACAATCGTACGAATTGGGCGCCGGGCTCGCAGGGTCCGGTGGATAACCCCGGAATGCCCCAATCCAGGCGACGGCGCCGGGACTCGAGCGCCCGCTCAGCGTTCGACCGCGGTCAGCGGTCCGACCTTGTCCAGATAGCAGCGGCCGCACAGCGACTCGTAGGTGGCCTGCTGGCCGTCGATAGCGACCTGGTCGCCCTGGCTGACAAACACTCCCCCGACCACGCGCGCGTTGAAGATCGCTTTGGAACCGCACCGGCAGATGGTTTTGAGTTCCTCGATCGAGTGGGCGATCTCCATGAGCCGCAGCGAGCCGGGGAACGACCGCGTCTGGAAGTCCCCCCGCAAGCCGTAGCACAACACGGGCACGCCGTGGATGACGGCCACCGTGAACGCCTCATCTACCTGGGCGGGAGTAAGGAACTGCGCCTCGTCCACGAAGACGGCGGCGATCTGGTCTAGCGGCCGATGAGCCTCTAGGGCCGCGATGAGCGAGTCGTCGGGGCCGAGCAGGATGTCCACCGGCCGCTCGATGCCGATGCGTGAGGAGACGGCGCGGCCAGCCTTGGTGTCCGTGCCGGGTTTGACCACCACCGGGTGCTGGTCGCGCTCCTCGTAGTTGTGCGCGGCGGCGAGCAACAGGGTGGACTTGGAGGAGTTCATCGCGCCGTAGCGGAAGTACAACTTCGCCATCGCAGCCTCTCTTGTGCGCACGGGCCGGTCGCCGGGTCCTTGGTGAATCCTACTGGCGCTGGCCGGGGTGGGCCGGAGACCACGGGCCTGCGGCGTCAGTCCTCGATCGCCGCCTCGCCCTTGCTGAGGGCCTCGCCCACGCGGTCTCTCATCGCCTTGACCTGCTCGGGCGGGTGCCCGACCCAGTCGACGAGTTCGCCCACGACTCGCACGGGCTCGCGCGTGCGATACGACCGGGTCGGGTTGCCGGGGAATTTCTTGTCGGTGACGTTCGGATCGTCCTCAAGGGTTCCCGTCGGCTCGACGATGTAGATGCGGCCCCGCCCCTCGCCCGCCGCGAGCTCGGCTCCCCACGTTGCGGCGTCCAGGGTCAAGGTCACGTAGACGTAGTTCGTGATGCGGCCCTTCTGGAAGTTCGAGCCGCGACCTGCGACCAGCAGATCCCCTACCTCCAGGTCCGCCTTGGTGCCGTGCAGGTAGGCGCCCGACTCGTGCACCTCGAACGGCGTCGGCTCCTTGCTCACGGCCTGAGGACCTTGTCCAGGGGCTTCCCGCGTGCGAGCTCATCGACCAGCTTGTCGAGGTAGCGGATCTTCTGCAGGAGGGGGTCTTCGACCTCCTCCACGCGCACGCCGCACACCACGCCGGTGATCAACGCCGACTTGGGGTTCATCCGCGCCGCCCCATAGAACTGCTCAAGCGTGGAGTCGTCCGCCAGGTGCTTGCGGAGAGCAACCTCTTCGAAACCGGTGAGCCAGCGGATTACGGCGTCGACCTCGTCGCGCGTGCGGCCCTTCCTTTCCGCCTTCGCGACATACAACGGATAGACCGCGGCGAAGCTCATGGAGAAGAGTTGGCTCATGATTCGCAAAGTTACCTCAAGGCAACGCGGTGCGACATTGGCCGCCGAACATGTTCACGCCGTGATGATCTCGGACTCCCGTGGGAGCATCGGCCCGCTCTCGGTCTCAAACGCGATCGGCAGGCCGCGGGCGCGATCCCAAGCGGTTGAGTCGGTGGCTTGGAGGTGCACATGGGGTTGGGTGGAGTTTCCGGAGTTCCCGCACGAGGCCACCCGGTCACCCATCCGTACCGTGTCGCCCACACGGACGTTCGCGGAACCGCGGCGTAGGTGCGCGAGGAGCACGAACGGCCCTCCCTCGCCCGCGTCGATCACGACATGATTCCCGGCGACAGCTCCGACACCCGAGCGAACGCGAGCCGTCTGCCCGAGCATGTACGGCACGAGCGCCAACTGCGAGCGCCGGGCGGCGTGGTCCGGTTCGCCGTCATGTACGATCACCACTTTCCCCGAGCGGGGAGCCAGCACGGGCGAGCCGAATCCGACGAACTTCTCCGGTCGTTCCATCGCGAATACCGCCCGCCACGTCCACGGTGCTGACCGACCCCGCTCATCGACGGGGACGAGGTCGATCGCGTACGTCGTTCCCATCCGGTGCGTGCCGTGGCTCGGCACCCGGCGGGCGGGACTGTTCCGTGCCACGAAGCGCCCGCGCAGGGGCCAACTCAGCACCACCGGGTGGCTTTCGCCCATTGGACCTGTCACGGGATCACTCTCCCAGACGCGTCGGCCACCGCTCCAGGAGGCTCGCGTCGGGCACCAGGCTCACGACCCGCGGACAAACCTGAAGAAGAAGGCCCCGAACACGAGGACGATGCCAAGGTTGGCGGCAAGCCGCTCCCAGGTCCACGCCTGGCCCCTGAAGAACAGGATATCCGTGGTGACAATGACCGCGATCATGGCGACGAGGAGGATCACGGTTGCGGGTGTCTTTCCCATGAGACCGTTATACGCCTGCGCAACCTGCTTGCCGACGAGGTCTCCTCTTCGGTTCCTCGGGCGCCAAACGCGTGCCGTGCCACAATGAATCGCACCTTCGCCTCGCGGACGCGCGAGGCGCGCCTACCTGAGGAGCTCCAGTGAGGACGCGACCCTTCGGCACGACCGGCATCGAGGTCAGCGAGATCGGGCTCGGGTCATGGCAGCTGGGTCGCTCCGCTCATTGGCCCGAGGGGCCCGACGCGGACGAAGCGGTTCACCTCGTCCATGAGGCGCTCGATGCCGGCGTCACCTTCATCGACACCGCACCCGGGTACGCGGACGGTCACAGCGAGTTGAATATCGGCGCGGCCCTCAGAGGCGGGCGTCGGGACGACGTCGTGATCTGCACCAAGTTCGGCCACCGAGCCGACGGCACCACCGACTGGGCCGCGTCCAGCATCGAGGGCGCGGTCCTCCGCAGCGCCGAGAGGATGGGCACCGAACACCTCGACATCGTGGTGCTCCACAATCCGCCCCCCGAGATTCTGGATGGCACCCAGAGCGAGCACTACGAGGTGCTCGAGCGACTGAGGCTCCAGGGGATCATCCGCGCCTACGGGGCATCGGTGGACTCGAGCGCCGACGTCGACACCGTTCTGCGGACCAGCGCGAGCCGGGCTCTGGAGGTGCGCATGTCCGCGCTGTTCCAGGAGACGTGGCCCTCGATCGAACGGGCGCGCGACCAGGGCGTCGGCACGATCATCAAGGTTCCCCTGGAGTCCGGCTGGTTGTCGGGCCGCTACACCGCAGACTCGGTCTTCACCGGCGTGCGGTCGCGGTGGTCGCGTGCCGACATTGCACTACGGGCCTCGTTCGTCGACGAGTTTCGCTCCCTGTTGCCCGCGGGGGTCTCGGTGCCCCAAGGCGCGCTGCGATTCCTCTTGGCGCACGACGGCGTTTCCACCGTGATCCCCGGTGCGCGCACGGTTGACCTGCTCCGAGACTCGATCGCCGCCGCGGCGGAACCCTTGCCGCCGGCGACGGTCGCCGCGATCCGCGAGTTCTACGCGCGTCGATTGGCGGATTCTCCGCTCGATTGGTGAGCAAGCCTTGAGAAGACAACCCCCGGGTCTCCTCTGTGTCGGCCGAGTGCCTATGGTGGAAGTATGGATGATGTCCGGAAGGGCCTCGATCGCAGCGATGTCGACTGGTTCAAGTCGGCGGTCTTCTACGAGGTACTGATCAGATCCTTCCGCGACTCGTCGGGGGACGGGGTGGGTGATCTGCGGGGCCTCACTGAGAAGCTCGACTACCTCGAGTGGCTCGGGGTGGACTGCCTGTGGCTGCCTCCGTTCTTCCCGTCGCCGCTGAAGGACGGCGGCTACGACGTCGCGGACTACACCGCCGTCGCCGCCGACATCGGGACCATGGCCGACTTCCAGGAGTTTCTCGATGATGCCCACTCTCGTGGCATCCGGGTGGTCATTGACATCGTGATGAACCACACCTCGGATCAGCACCCGTGGTTCCAGGCGTCCCGCAGCGAGCCAGATGGGCCGTACGGCGACTTCTACGTATGGAACGACACCGACGAGCCCTACGCGGACGCCCGCATCATCTTCGTCGACACCGAGTCCTCCAACTGGACCTGGGATCCGGTGCGCCAACAGTATTTCTGGCATCGCTTCTACAGCCACCAGCCCGACCTAAACTTCGAGAACCCTGCGGTCCATCAGGCAATGCTCGACGCGCTGACCTTCTGGCTCGATGTGGGCGTGGACGGATTCCGACTGGATGCGGTCCCCTACCTGTACGAGGAAGAGGGCACCAACAGCGAGAACCTCGCCCGCACGCATCAGTTCCTCAAGAAGGTCCGCAAGTACGTGGACCAGAACTACCCGGGCCGCGTGCTGCTCGCCGAGGCGAATCAGTGGCCGTCCGACGTCGTCGACTACTTCGGCGATCCCGCCGTCGGGGGCGACGAGTGCCACATGTGCTTCCACTTCCCCGTGATGCCGCGCATCTTCATGGGAGTTCGTCGCGAGTCGCGGTATCCCATCAGCGAGATCCTGGACCAGACGCCGGCAATCCCCGAGCACTGCCAGTGGGGCATCTTCCTGCGCAACCACGATGAGCTCACGCTCGAAATGGTGACCGACGAGGATCGCGACTACATGTGGAAGGAGTACGCGACCGACCCGCGGATGAAGGCCAACATCGGCATCCGGCGACGTCTCGCCTCGCTCCTCGACAAAGACACGAATCAGACGGAGCTGTTCTCGGCCCTGTTGCTCAGCCTCCCTGGTTCGCCGGTGCTGTACTACGGCGACGAGATCGGCATGGGCGACAACATCTGGCTCGGCGACCGTGACGGTGTCCGCACGCCGATGCAGTGGACCCCGGACCGCAACGCCGGCTTCTCGCAGGCGAACCCGGGGCGGCTGTGGTTGCCGGTGGTCATGGACCCGGTCTTTGGTTTCCAGGCGATCAACGTGGAGGCACAGCAGGCGAGCAACTCGTCGCTTCTGCAGTGGACGCGACGGATGCTCCAGGTGCGTCGCCAGCACTCTGCCTTCGGTCGCGGCACCTTTTTCGACCTCGGCGGCTCCAATCCGTCCGTGTTCTCGTACCTGCGCGAAGACGGCGACGACGTTATGGTCTGCGTCAATAACCTCTCCCGCTTCCCGCAACCCGTCGAACTCGACCTGCACCAGTTCAGCGGATCGCGCCCCGTCGAGATGCTCGGCGGCGTCGAGTTCCCCGCCATCGGGGAACTCCCCTACCTGCTGACTCTGGCCGGATACGGGTTCTACTGGTTCCGGATCGGCCCGCCGGCTCTGACGGAAGGATCGGTCGCATGAGTGAGTGGATAGAACGCCCCGAACTGAGCGCCTACATGGCGCGACAGCGATGGTTCGGCCAGAGCGAAGGGGAGGTCGCGATCACCGAGGTGCGCGAGCTTGAGTGGCTGAGCGATCCCGCAGAGGGGCTGGGCGTGCGCTTCGAGTTGGTCGTGGCGGGGTCGCTGTACAGCGTGCCGCTCTCCTACCGGCGGCAGCCTCGTGAGGATCTCTCGTACGGCTTCATCGGCGCGGCGTCCCTCGACGGCGGCGTGTTCTACGTGTACGACGCCCTACATGATCCGGAGGCTCGCGGCATCCTCATGCGCGGGTTCGTGGACGGGATCGACAGCCCAGCCGACATCTCCTACTCCCGGCTCGAGGGCTTTGCTCTCGAAGCCGACGTCGACAGCGTGCTTCTGTCCGCGGAGCAGAGCAACACTTCGGTGATCGTGGGCGATGGACTGATCAAGTTCTACCGCACGCTCTCTCCCGGGCGTAACCCCGACATCGAGATCCAGGCGGCGCTCACCCTGCTGGGGTCCGAGCAGATTTCTCCGCTCCTCGGCTGGATCAGTAGCGGCGACATCGACCTCGCAATGATCGCGGTGTTCCAACGGACGGCGACCGACGGGTGGGACTCGGCCAGGGCGAGCGTCCGCGCCCTGCAGGACGACGCGGTGCGCGCGCGGGAGGCCGGCGGTGACTTCGCCGCGGAGTGTGAGCGCCTCGGCGAGACGCTCGCCATTGTGCACGAGCAGATGCGGGAAACCCTCCCGACCGCGAGCTGGGGCCCAGCGGAAGTCTCCGCGCTTGTCGGACGTCTGAACGCGCGCCTTGACCGGGTGGTGGCCATGCACGACGCCGTCGGAGAGTACGCGGACCGCGTCCGTGCGGCCTATGCCGCCATCGATTCCGGTGCACCCGTTCCGGTGCAACGGGTGCATGGCGACTTCCACCTCGGCCAGACCCTTCGCACGACATCCGGGTGGATGATTATCGACTTCGAGGGCGAACCCGCGCAGCCGCTCGAGGACCGCGTGCGCCTCGACTCCGTCGCCCGAGACGTCGCCGGTCTGCTGCGCTCGCTCGACTACGCGGCGCATTCCGTCGTGATCGCGTCGGGCGGGGACGACTACGACTACGTCGACGACTGGGTGCGGCGCAATCGGGTCGCGTTCCTGCGCGGCTACGGGTACGAGGCGTCGGAGTCGACGGAGGCTCTTCTCCGCGCGTACGAGCTCGACAAGGCCCTGTACGAGGTCGCCTACGAGTCGAACTACCGGCCGGACTGGCTGCAGATCCCGTTGCGCGCACTGCACCGCATGCTCTAGTCGGCGGCCCTCCATTGACGACCTTGGTTCACGCGCTCCTGGGCGGCCAGATGCGAGCAATGACTGCTGACCTGACAAAGTCGTCAAAGCTCCGCGGCGGACGGCCGAGAAGTCGCCGCACGTCATCGGTCGTCTCTTCGTTGTTGCCAGCGGCGACGGGACGATGCTCGATCGCGTAGTGGCGCGCGTCGGCCTCGGGCATGCCGAAGCCCATCATCCGGTCAATGAACTCGTCCTCCGTGAGGGGCTCGTAGCGGACGGTCAATCCCGTCAACTCGCTTATCCTGGCGACCGCGTCCCGGTAGGAGAGCGCCTCGGGGCCCGTGACGTGGTACGCCTTCCCCTCGTGCCCGGGCTCGGTGAGCGCCTTCACGGCGACCGCGGCGATGTCCTCCGCGTCGATGAATGGGTCGCGCCCCTCCCCGGTCGGCAGGGCAAGGAGCCCCGATCTCACCGGGTCGTCGAAGTGCGTGTGAAAGTTCTGGTCGAACCAGCTGGGACGCATCATCGTCCATGCGGTCCCGCCGCCCTTGACCGCTCTTTCGACGGCGAGGTAGCGCTCGTACCCCGGATACTCCGCCTCCCGCGTCGATGCGAGGACGATGGAGGCGACGCCCTCCGACGCGGCAAGGCCGCAGAATCGAGTGATCGCCTCGGGACCCGGGCTCCCGTCGGGGACAAGATAGACGGAGCGCACGCCGCTGAGCGCCGCCTGCCAGGTATCTGGTTTGGTCCAGTCGAACGGCGTCTCGCTTGAGCGGGAGACCGCGCGCGCCTCGGCACCGACGCGCGCGAGCCAGTCCACCACGCGTCGACCGGTGGTCCCTGTGGCGCCTGTGACCAGCACGGGACCAAGCACCTTGTTCACCTGCGCGAGTCTAGCGCGAGGCGCCGTCTCCTCCCGGAGCCACACTCCTCGCCGGAGAACGCCCAAACGCCCGGTGGCCCGTTCGGAGGGCGATGATCCCGATTTCGCCACTGCTCGGCTACGGTATCTTCGAGTCTGTGCCCCGGCGTCCCGGGGACGACGAGAGCGACCGATGCCTCTTTGGTGGGGGCGGCCGTCGCACGACAGGAGGAAGCAGATGAAGGTCGTGGCTGACTCAAGCACGGGGTCTCGCCCAGCGTTGCGTGTCGGATCTCGGGTCGCGCTCACGATGAGCGCCCTCACCGTCGTCACGTGGGGCTTGGCAATGACGGCTCTCCCAAACGACGTCCCCTATCCATTCGCAGGGGACGTTATTGCCGCCGAATGGCCGGGGGACTACCTGTGGATGTACCCGGCCATGCTGTTGATGGTCCTCTTCATCGCATTCTTCGCGTCGGTGCACGAATACGCCCCTCCGACGCGCAAGATCTTCAGCCAGATCGGGCTGTGTCTCGCGGTCCTCGCATCCGCCGTCCTGCTCGGCATCTACTTCATCCAGGTCACGGTGATGCAGCCGAGCCTCGAGAAGGGGCAACTCGACGGCTGGGCGATGCTTACGATGTACAACCCGAACGGCGTCTTCATCGCGCTGGAGGAGCTCGGATACCTGCTGATGAGCCTCGCCCTGGTCTGCCTCGTTCTGGTCTTCACGCAGAGGAACAGGGTTGAGCGGACTCTTCGTTGGCTCCTCTTCGGAAGTTTCGCCACCGCGGTGGCCGCGCTCATCGGCATTTCTGTGGCGCGCGGAATCGATCGCGGCTACGTGTTCGAGATCACCGCCATCTCCATCGTGTGGCTGACACTGATCGTCGCAGGCCCCCTCGTCGCGGTCGTGCTCCGGCGCGCGGCTATCCAATCGTCACGCAGTACATGATCGAAGGGGCAACAATCGCTTCTCGTCCTCAGCGGCTTGTCACGCAGAATGGACGCACCCGTGCTCGAGCTGGTCGGAGGGTCGCTGGGAACCATCCTGCTCATGGGACTGGCCGCGGTCGTCATCGGCTTCTCGAAGACGGCACTGGGCGGCCTCGCCGTCATCTCCATCGCCATCTTCGCCACGATTCTCCCGGCGAAAGAATCCACGGCCGCCGTCCTCGTGCTGCTCATCGTGGGCGACTTTGTCGCCGCGTGGCACTACCGCCACGACGCCGACTGGTCCCTGATCCGGCGACTGCTCCCCGCCGTGCTCCCCGGGCTCGTCCTCGGTTCGATCTTCCTCCGGGTCGTGTCCGACGACGTCCTCCGCCGCGGCATCGGGGTGGTCCTGCTCGCGCTTCTTCTGCTCCAGCTCCTGGTGAAGTGGCGCGGCTCGGCCCCCTCGTCCGACGCGCACGAGCACCCGGCGACCGCCTGGATCGCCGGCACCGGCGCGGGGTTCGCGACCATGACAGCAAACGCTGCGGGGGCGGTGATGACGCTCTACCTGTCGGCCTCGGGCGTCGAGAAGCGGCGCTTCATCGGCACCAACGCGTGGTTCTTTCTCATCGTGAACCTCGTCAAGGTGCCCTTCTCGGTCGAGCTCGGGCTGATGCACTGGCTCGACCTTGCGCGCGCGGGGCTTCTCGCGCCGCTCATCCTGCTCGGGGGCGTCGTCGGCTACGCCACGGCGCGCCGCATCAGCCAGCGCCGCTTCGACGTCGCGGTGCTCCTCGCCTCGGCCATCGCGGCCGGCGCGCTGCTGCTGTGACCCGGCTGCTTGTCAGACCCCACTCACCTCTTGCGAGCGACAAACGCCCCGGCGTCCCGCAGATTCGTGAGATGCGAGAATGCCGTTTTCGACGGTCAGAAGCGGGTCACGTTGCTCTGACGTGCGGATTCTCGGCCTTCCTTTGCCGGGCCGCCTCGACGAAGGCGAGGACCAAAGGGTGGATGGGCGCGCCGAGGCTTGCTCCCATCTGAGGCTGGAACATGCTGACGAAGAAGAAGGGATGGTGGGGGAATTCCAGTACCTCGGTCCCAGCGTCGTCGGCGGTGGCCGACACCACGACGCCCGATGCCTCGAGGTCGGAAACGATCTCCGGCGTTGGGGCGTAGTCGCAGAAGTGCAGCCCGGTGAACGGACGTGGCGCGATCTCGGCGAAGCGCGTCCCGGTGATCGGTGTCACCAATCGCTCCTCGCCGAACAGCGAACACGCGAGCGCGGTCACCACGTTGTCAGCGCGTGCTCCATCCGACTCCGCATGGGTGGCACTTCGCCCCAGCACATTGCGGGCGTACTCGATCACGGCGTACTGCATCGCGCCGCAGGCACCGAAGTACGGGATCCCGTGCTCGCGCGCCGACCTGATCGCTGCGAACACTGCCTCGTCGGATCGATACGGAGCGCCGGGGGCTAGCCACAGTCCATCGAACCCCGTCACTTCGAAGTCCGAGTCTGTCGCCACCCACCGAAGCGCGACGCCTGCCTCACGTTGCAGACGAGGGATGAGCGCGTCGAGTTCACGATGCGTGATCTGGGGTCCGCGATCGCCGAGAAGGGCGATCATGGGCGAGTCGGCGGCAAGCACGCTCAATCATAACGACGCCTTGTGAGCCGCCCGGCGTCTGGTGACAATCGGACAGTGCGGCGCCCCGGCGTCCCGCGCGTTCGCGAGATACCAGGGCGTTCTCCGTCTTCAGCAACTTCTCCGTCGGGCTGACAGGATTTGAACCTGCGACCCCTTGACCCCCAGTGAGCGCTCGAACGGGAATCAGCCCGAGTCCTGCTTGAGCGGTCGCGCGAATTGACATCAAGATGGGCAAGATCCACGACGGCTGGACACAGCGAGGGACACGCGAGTTGGCTCGCGGAGTCTCCGCTCGACCTCGGGGATCTGCCCCTAGGAATCGACGACTGGAGTCGGTTGGATGATCACGTCACCGGCATGCGTCCCGTAGTACGCAGACTGACGTCGCATCAGGTCCCGCATCGACACATCCCGACTGACGCCGTAGACGGTGCCCGGAAAGTCGAGCTCGCGCTGGATCGCCCAAATCTCCTCGTGGCGCTCGGGCGAGAGGATCACGGCTGGGTCGCCGACGGCAACCCATCCAATCGGAACGACGGCATCGGGCGAGACAACAGTGTTGACTTGCACCACGCCATGGATGCGGACTTCTGCACCCGCGCCGACTCGACTGCCGGGGAACAGTGCGGCGCCCGTCGCGATGAACGCCCCGTCGCCGATCACGCTACCATTCACGTGCGCGTGCGGACCGATCATGACCGCTGCGCCAACAAGGGCAGGGTGCTCGGCGCGACCGCGGATGAGGGCGTGCTCCATGACCACCGTGTCTTCGCCGATGACGACCCCTCCGTCTTCCGCGGTCAGCACGGCACCGTGCAGGACTCGTACACCGGCGGAAATCCGCACGTCGCCCACGAGGACGGCGGACGGTGCAACATAGGCCGACGGGTCGATCGACGGCTCGGCATCACGATGACGTATGAGCATCAGCAGGCTCCAATCCTCGCCCTCACTCCAACCGCTGCTCCCCAACGCACCGACGAAGCAACGGAATCAGAAGAGCCCCGGCGTCCCGCGTATTCGCGAGATTTCGGGGCGTTCTTTGTCGGGCTGACAGGATTTGAACCTGCGACCCCTTGACCCCCAGTCAAGTGCGCTACCAAACTGCGCCACAGCCCGTGACAGCATCGGCAATCCTACCGGACGGGAGTCAGCGCCCCATGCCGCCCCCGGACGCGCGGCGAGACGGGCCCTACCCCGTCCCCCACGCCCGTCGTATCCCTACGTGGACTTGCGGATCACGAGTTCGGTGGGGAGCAGGGTGACCTGTTCAACTTCCTTCCCCGCGGCCAGTCGCAGAACGAGTTGGGCCATCGTCACGCCGATGTCTTGAGTGGGCTGCCGAATGGTCGTGAGCGGGGGATCGAAGAAGCGCGCGGCGTCGATGTCGTCAAATCCGATCACCGCGACGTCTTCGGGCACCCGCATTCCCGCCTGGCGAAGGAGGAACATCGCGCCGAAGGCCATCAGGTCGGAAGCCACCATGACCGAATCGAAGGGCACGCCACTCAGGATGATCTCGTGCATCGCCTGGACGCCCGATTCCCGGGTGAAGTTCCCGTAGGCGACGATGGGAGGCTCTCCTGCCTCCTCCACCGCCGCCATGTACCCGCTCAGCCGCCGCAATCCCGCGTCCATATCCTGGGGCCCGGCGATGGTGGCGATGTGGCGTCGCCCGGAATCCTGGAGGTAGACGACCGCATCGTGGACCGCAGCATGGTGGTCCACGTCGACGTAGGGCACGAGTTGCGGGCCGAGCGGCACCCCGCTGGTTACCAGGGGGACGTGCGCGTCGATGAGCGCGGCGGGGAGCGAGTCGGTTCCGTGCATCGAGGCGATCATGACTCCGTCGACGTGACCCCCCGTGACAAAGCGCTCGATGCGCTCGTAGCTTTCGCGGGTCGGAGCGAGCATCAGCACCAGTTGCTTTCCCGCCCGCCCCAACTCCTCGCTAACGCCGTGAATCACCTTCGTGAAGAACGCGTCCTCGGAGAAGACCGTCGTTGCCGCCTCGGGCACGACGAAGGCGAACGAGTCAGTATTTGTCGTCATGCCTTCAAGCATGACACTGGTCTTTGGTGCTTACCAGGAGAGGTGTCCCACCCCTCATCCGGCGGTGCGCGCCGGGCTCCGTGCGGTGCCGCGCGCTACGCGGACTCACGAATGATGAGTTCGGTGGGGAGCAGAACCACCGGGTCAACGCTCTCGCCCGCGGCGGCCTTGATGATCTGGCGCGCCACGTTGACCCCGAGGTCGTGAATCGGCTGCCGAATCGTCGTGAGCGGCGGGTCCGAGGCACGCGCGGAATCGATGTCATCGAAACCAATCACCGCGACATCCTCCGGTACGCGCATGCCCGCCTGGCGAAGCAGGTGGATCGCGCCGAGGGCCATCAAGTCGGATGCCGCGAACACGGCGTCGAAGTCGGCGCCGCTCAGGATGATCTCGTGCATCGCCTGCACGCCCGATTCGCGGGTGAAATCTCCGTGGCCGACGATGGGTTTCTCTCCCGCCTCGGTCACGGCCGCGAGATACCCGTTGAGGCGCCTAATCCCCGCGATCCTTGTCCGGGGGTCCGGCGATGGTCGCCACGTGGCGCCGACCGGACCGGTGGAGGTAGGCGACCGCATCGCGGACCGCCGTCTCGTGGTCCACGTCAACGAAGGGAATGGATTGCGCGCCCAGGGCCCTTCCGCTGCCGAAGACGGGAATGCCCGCGTCGAGGAGCGCCGAAGGGAGCGGATTATCGCCGTGCATGGACGCGACGATGACTCCATCGACGTGTCCGGCCGTGACGAACCGCGCGACCGACTCGAAGCTCTCGGGGTCGGGGGCGAGCATCAAGACCAACTGCTTCCCCGCGCGCCCGAACTCCTCGCGCACGCCCTCAATGACCTTGGTGAAGTACGCGTCTGTGAAGAAGAACCACGCCACGGACTCGGGGGCGACGAAGGCGAAGGAGTTGGTGGGCGTTCGCACTGAAGGCGCGGTGGTAGCAGTGATTGGCCGCTTGCTGCGTTCCCGAGTCACATCTCGAGTGTCCCACCGGTGGCGCGTGTCGCCACGGTTTCGTGGCGAACGCCTCAGTCGACGGATGCGTCTGAGGGGGGCTAAGGGGAAACCGCTGATCGGACGAAGGCCGGATCTACGCGCCGAGGCCGCCAACGAGGGTCCGCACGATCACGGGGATCTGCGCCTTGGCGCCGCCGTCGCTGGCGCCGCCGTCGTTGGCGCCCCCGACCATCCCTTGGAGCCCGAGCGCAATCATCGAGCCCGCGAACGCGGTGACGGCCGAGGGGACGTCGAACTGCCCCGAGGCGGCCCAACTGCTGCTCGGCCGCGAGGTACGCCGCGACCTGACCGAGGGTCCGCTGCATCCCGTACTCCGGCCCGTGAATCTCGGCGATGAATCGGTGCATGAGCCCGGGGTCGGACATCAGGCCCGCGATCGCGGGAAGCGTGTCGTTCGCGAGGGCGAACATCGCCTCCGCGAACCGCGTCAGGTTGGCCTCGACATCTCCCTCCCCCGCCGCGGGGAGGTCCGCCCCGAAGACCACCAACTGCGCGTCGTAGCGCCTCAGGAGCGCCGCAACCACAAGGTCGTTCTTGTCGCCGAAGTAGTTGTAGAGCACCCCGACAGAGAGCCCCGCGGCCCGCGCGATGTCGCGCGTGGTGATGGCCGAGACCTGTCGGTCCGCGAGTAGTCGCTCGGCGGCGTCGATCAGTTGCTCCCGGATGGCGGGGTTGCCGCCCGACGACGTCGCCGCCGCGCGAGGCGTCCCGAAGGCCCGCTGGTGCGCGGCGACGATGTGGTCGAGCGGGTTATGTGACATCTCGCCTAATGGTAGTGGTGACCGCCACGGCGACGAGGGCGGCCGCGTAGGCGACGAGCACCAGCCCTCCCATCACCTGGGAGAGCTGAGCGACGCCGGGCGAGGGCAGCCCCTCCATGGCGCCACCGGCGCGGAACGGAAGCCAACGCGCCGCGTCGCCGACGAGCTGGCCGACGATTCCCTCGACGATCGCGATCCACACGAGCGCCCCGGCCACGGCCCCAGAGAGGTTCCGCACGAGCGCGCCCACCCCAACTCCGACGGCACCGAAGCAGACGTTCCAGACGATGCAGCCGACGATCGTCTGCCACACCCCCGCCGCGGTCAGGTCGAGCGTCGCGCCCTTGGCGTTCATCCAGATGGCAAGCGTCGCGAGGGCGGTCGCCGCCGACACGACGCCCACACCCGCGCCGACAAGGGCGTAGGTGACGACCTTCGCCCCGACGACGTGCCCGCGCCTGGGGGTGGCGAGGTAGGTGTCGGTGATGGTCTTGTGCCGGTACTCCCCCGCCACGGCCGTGATGCCGAGCATGAGCGAGAAGATCGCGACGATGCCGACGTGAGAGAAGCTCAGCCGCACCGTCTCGACGTCGTTGGGGTCCCTGCCCATCAGGAACACGCCGCTGATCCCCCCGACGACGACGAGTTGGGCGATGCCGATAAGGAGGAAGGGGCTCCGCGTGGTGCGGAGCTTGAGGAACTCGTTGCGGATGAGCCGGTGCGCGGCGGTTGCCTTGTTCACGCGGATGCCTTTCACTGGGAGATCGCCGACGGAGAGACCGGCGACGGTGCGGCGGTGAGGCTCAGGAAGGCGTCCTCAAGCGACGCGCCGGGAAGCCCGTCGAGCGGCCCCGAGTAGCGGAGCGTGCCGTCCTGGATGATGACGACGTTGTCGACGGTCTGCTGGACCTCGCTCAGGACGTGGCTTGAGACCAGGACCGTCCGACCCTCCTTGGCCAGCTTCTTGAGCAGGTCCCGCAGCCACGCCATTCCGGCGGGGTCCAGGCCGTTGGAGGGCTCGTCGAGAATGAGCACCTCGGGGTCCCCGAGCAGCGCGGCCGCGAGGCCGAGGCGCTGCTTCATGCCGAGCGAGTAGGTGCGGACGCGGTCGTCGGCGGCGGGGCCGAGGTCAACGAGATCGAGCACCTCGTCCACGCGCCCGGCCACGAGGCCCGTGATCTGCGCGAGGACGCGCAGGTGGTCGCGCCCGGTGCGCCCCGGGTGAAAGCCCGTCGCCTCGAGCAAAGCGCCGACGACACGGCGGGGTTCGGAGAGTCGCCCGTACGGCACGCCGTTGACGAGCGCCCTCCCCTGCGTCGGCGTAACGAGACCGAGCGCCATCCGGAGCGTCGTCGTCTTCCCCGCACCGTTCGGGCCAAGGAACCCCGTGATGACACCCTCCGGGACGTCGAACCCTACCCCGTCGACCACCCTGTGGTCGCCGAAATCCTTGGTCAGGCCTTCTATTGCAATCGTTGCCATGCGGCTACTCCCTTCGTCGCGTACCTGACGCCGTGATCACTTGTTCATGAGCGTACGTTCACGAGGATACACCAGGGCGCGCCGAAGGCAAGTGCGGGGCATCAAATCGGGGCAAGCTGTGGTGCGACGAAAGCCCGAACGGGCTAGAGCAGCGGATTCCTGCTGATGAGGGCGATGAGGATCCCGACCGCGCCGGCGACGACCCCGAGGAATGCGAGTCCCCCGTTCGCCGCCCGAGTTCGCTTGACGCGGAGCAGCGCCTCGATTCCCAGAACGACGGCGACCGCGCCGAGTGGCACGGCGACGGCAACGACGCCGTGTCCCCAGAGCTCGGAGGCCCCGTAGGCCGCGATCCCCGTGGCCGCGGCGGCGGTCGCTAGCGGGTTGGGCGGTCGCGGTACCGAGTCGTCGGTGGGGGGCTTGCTGGGATCCGTGCTGCGCGCGTTCACACCTGGGAACGTAGCACGCGACCGCAGAGGGAACGCGCTAGGAGGAGAGGTCCACCATGAGGGCGATGGTCAGCACGAACACGACGAGACCGCCCAGCACGAGTCCCCAGATCGCCTTCCCCTTGCCCACCCCGCCCCTCTGGTTGGCCGTCCTCACCCCGATGATCCCGAAGATGACCGCGAGCAGCGACGGCAGGATGAGAGTGCACGTCACCACTCCGATGATCCCAAGAACGAGGGAAGCCGTCGCCATGCCGTTGGTCGGGTGCTGGTACGCGGCCGGGTAGACGACGCCGGCGTAGGGGTCGGCGGCAGTGGGGGCAGTGGATCCGCCGGGCGTAGGCAGGCGGGACGCCGTCACATCCTCACCCTCGGGGGGATAGAAGGCCCACTGGATACCATCCCACCATCGCGGACGCCCCGTCGTCGGCTCGTGGTACCAGCCCGGCGGCGTCGCGAGGGGCAGGGGGGCGGGTTCGGTCACCGCCCCATGCTCGCAGATTGGGGAGCTGGGCGCCCGAACTACCGCCTGCCCTTGCCCCCGGCGCGCCTGCGCTTCTCCCGCACGCGCACGGAGATCTGGATCGGCGTCCCCTCAAACCCGAACGTCTCCCGCAGGCGACGCTCGATGAAGCGCCGGTAGCCGGGGTCGAGGAAGCCGGACGCGAACAGGACGAAGCGGGGGGGCCGGTTCGCGGCCTGGGTCGCGAACAGGATGCGCGGCTGCTTGCCCGAGCGAACCGGGTGCGGGTGCTCGGCGACGAGCTCCCCGAGGAACGCGTTGAGGCGCCCCGTGGAGATGCGCATGTCCCACGAGCTGAGGGCCAGGTCGATCGCCCGCACCAGGCGGTTGGTGTGCCATCCGGTGGTCGCGGAGAAGTTGATGCGCGGCGCCCACTGGAGCTGCACCATCTCGGTGTCGACGGAGCGGTCGAGCAGGATGCGGGACTCCTCGTCCACCAGGTCCCACTTGTTGAACGCGATGACGAGCGCGCGCCCGGAGTCCACGACCTGGGACATCACCCGCGTGTCCTGTTCGGTGATCGGAACCGAAGCGTCGACGAGCACCACCGCGACCTCCGCCCGCTCGATCGCCGCGGCCGTGCGCAGCGACGCGTAGAAGTCCGCGCCCTGGGTCTGGTGGACGCGGCGCCGAATCCCGGCGGTGTCCACGAGCGTCCACGGCCTGCCCTCGATCTCGACGAGCTCGTCCACGGGGTCGCGTGTCGTCCCCGGCACGTCGTGCACGACGACCCGCGTCTCCCCCGCGAGGTGGTTGAGCAGGCTCGACTTGCCGACGTTCGGTCGCCCGACGAGCGCGACGCGCCTCGGGGCGTCGAGCGAGACGGCCTCGCGCGCAGGCTCGGTGGGAAGCGTCGCCACCGCGGCGTCGAGGAAGTCGCCCATGCCGCGCCCATGAAGGGCACTCACGGCGTACGGCTCGCCGAGCCCGAGCGACCACAACTCGGTCGCCATGGACTCGCCGCGCGGTCCGTCCACCTTGTTCGCACACAGGACGACGGGCTTGTTCGCGCGCCTCAGCAGCTTGACCACCTGCTCGTCCGTCGCCGTCGGCCCCACCGTCGCGTCGACGACGAAGATGATCGCGTCGGCCATGTCGATCGCGACCTCGGCCTGTCGCGCGACGCTCAGATTGAGCCCAGCGACCTTGGTTTCCCATCCGCCGGTGTCCATCAAGATGAACTCGTGGCCCGCCCACTCACCCGGGTACGTGACGCGGTCCCGCGTGATTCCGGGGGTATCCTCCACGACGGCGGCGCGCTGGCCGATGATGCGGTTGACGAGCGTGGACTTTCCCACGTTCGGACGCCCTACCACCGCCAGGATCGGCAGGATCGCTTGGTCCTTGCGAGGCGCCTCCGCCAGCTCCGCCAGGTCGTCGTCGGTCAGGTCGTACGCCTCGAGCCCGGCCCGCAGGGCCGCCTCGCGCACGGCGTCGGCGTCCTCCGGCGCGTCGGAGTCGCGCCGGGCGGCAAGCGGAAGCTCGCCGGGGCCGAGGATGTCGTCGCCGGTGCTGCTCGTCATGCGTGGGGCCCTTCACGGAGCGGGTCGTCCTGCGGAAGTTCGATGGGGGCGCCCGCCGCGACGCGGCGAACGTGGGCGCGCAGGGCGTCGGCGACGATCTGCTCGGCCATCTGCTGCCTCTCGCGGCCACGCGCCGCCTCGGGCAGGTCGAGCCGGATAGGCTCGCCGAACTCCGCGATGAGCCGCCTGCCGGGCCGCGGCCATACGTTGACGCTCTCGCCCGTCAGGCGAGTGCCGAGCAGGGCAAGCGGGACGACGGGCGCGCCGCCGTGGATCGCAAGCCACGCCGCTCCCCCGCCGAGGCTCGCCGCGTCTCCCATGCCGCGCGTGCCCTCGGGGAATACTCCCACGACTCCGCCGCGCTGGAGCACCGCGCGGCCGCGGGCAAGGGCCTCTCGGCCCCCTTGCTCCACCTCGATCTGCCCGGAGCCGCGCAAGATGGGGCCGATCACGCCCACGAACATCTCCACCTTCACCAGTACGTGCATGTAGCGAGGGGTCACGCCCGTGGCGACGGGCCCGTCGATGAAGCCAACGTGGTTCGCGATGATCACCACGGGTCCCTTGCGGGGCACGAAGCCCTTGCCGCGAACGTCCGTGCGCCAGAAGGCGTGCGTCAGCATCCACGCGATGGGGCGGCCCCACACGGGACCGAGGCGACTCGGAGCCTTCGGCCTGCCGGGTGGCTTGGGGTGCGTGGGTGGCATGGGCTGTCTTGACCGTGCCGGATCGCGGGTCACGGCCGCGCCGCCCGCGCCAACTCGACGATGGCCCCGACGGCCTCGTCGATCGTCAGGTCGGTCGTGTCCAGGGTGACTACCCCGTCGGCCGCCGTGGTGAAGTCGATCACCGTCGAGTCCTTGGCGTCGCGGCCCAGAACGCCCGCGC
The DNA here is from genome assembly GCA_963830335.1 of uncultured Actinomycetota bacterium. GTDB lineage: Bacteria > Actinomycetota > Actinomycetes > Actinomycetales > Demequinaceae > JAFGBM01. Next base: position 895,577 of record CAWHLX010000001.1, on the reverse strand, counting down.
GGATCTGCGCGACGGACACCTGGACCCCGGACTCGTGCCCGCCCTCGGCGGCGCGCCGAGCCACCCTTACCTCAGGGTGTGCCGTCATCAGAACCCGCACATCGGCGTCTGGCGCGATGACCGTAGTGATGTCGCGCCCCTCGGCGACGATGCCCCGGCCCTCCGAAAGGCCGCCCTCGACCTCCCTCGCGATCAGTTCGCGCTGCCAGCGGCCGAGCGCGGCCCGCGCCTCGAGGTTGGTAGAGACCTCGGAGACCGCGCTGGTCACGGCCTCGGAGCGAAGGAGCACCGAGACCTCCTCGCCGTCGAGCAGGACGAGCGGGTTGTTCGGATCGAGCACCAGCTCCACGTTCATCGTCTCGACCATCGCGACGACGTCCGCCTCATCGGCGAAGGCCACCCCCTCCCGCATGCACGCCAGTGCCGTCACCCGATACGTCGCGCCCGTGTCGAGGTACGCCAGCCCGAGCCGGCGCGCCACCTCGCGCGACACCGTGGACTTCCCGACGCCGGAGGGGCCGTCGATCGCGATGACGAGTCCGGTCATGACGCGGCGATCTCCCAGCCCTCGGCGACCAGGGCCTCGACCAGGGCGGTCGCGCGCGCCGGCAGCACGCTCAGGCGAACGAGCCCGACGGGCTGGCGCGGCGAGTGCTCGATCGCGAGGTCCTCGACGTTGACGTACTCCTCCGCCACCAAGTTGAGCAGGCGGAGGAGCTCGCCCGGCTCGTCCGGCACGATCACGGTGATCTCGGCCCACTCCCTGCGCTTGGCGCCGTGCTTGCCGGGAATGCGCGCCACCTCGTCCCTGCCGCGCTCGATGAGCGCGGCGAGCGCGGAGCCCATGTCCGCCGCCTCGCGCACCTTCTCGAGGTCGCCGATGATGTGCCGGAGCGTCTCGCGGAGGTTCGCCTCGTTGAGGCGCGCGATGTCGCGCCACATCTCGGGCTCGCTCGCCGCGATGCGCGTGACGTCCCTCAGCCCCTGGCCGGCGAGCGCAACGTCCGCCCCGTCGAGGCCAGCCAGCGCCGCCGCGACGGCGGACGCCGCCACCTGGGGCGCGTGGGAGGTTCGGGCGACGATCGCGTCGTGGCGCGCGGCGTCCATGACGACGACGTCCGCCCCGAGGGCCTCGGCGACGGCTCGCACGAGCGCCTGAGCGGATGCCGACGCCCCGTTGGGGCAGAGCACCCAGGGTCGCGCGCGGAACAGGTCCCCCTGCGCCGCGAGGCCGCCGGAGACCTCGCGACCCGCCATCGGGTGCGAGCCGACGTACCGGTTCCCCTCGCCCGTCACGTCGACGGCACTCGCGATGGGGGTCTTCACGGACGCGACGTCCGTCACCACGGCCTCGGGCCAGGCGCGGAGCGCGGCGATGACCGCGTCCGCAGCGGCCACGGGAGGAACGGCGACGATGACGAGGTCGGGGGCGTCGCCGTCGCCCGGCGCGTCTCCCGCCCCGATGCCCCGCGCGAGGCGCGCGGCGTCCTCGTCCAGGTCGGCGATGGTGACGGGCCAGCCCTCGGCGGCCAGCCCGACGCCGATGCTCGCGCCGATGAGGCCGGCCCCCACGATGTGGACGCTCGCGCGGTGGTCGTCCGACTTCACTGGGCGAGGTCCTTGCGGAGGGACACGGCGTCGTGGAGGTATACGTGCTTGACCTCGCGGCGCGGCACATCGAGGCGCGCGTACGCCATCACCCGAATCACGCGGCCGAGGGCCCCGTCGACGTCCATCTCCACGGCGCACATGAGCGGCAGGTCCTCGAGGCCGAGTCCCGCGCGCCCCGGTGGCGGGGAAGTCGGAGTGGATGTCCGGAGTGCAGGTGAAGAAGATCGAGATCAGGTCGTCGGTGCTCAACTCGTTCTCCATCAACATCGCTTCCACGAGCTCGATGGTGCGCTGGTGCAGGTGCGCGCGCTCGTCCACGTCGAGCGTGGTGGCGCCGCGGATCGCGCGAATAGTCATGGGAAGCCTCCGGGGTCCATGGTATCGGCGCAGGCCCGGGCGCGGCGCCTGCCTTCCGGCCTCGGAGTAGAGCCCGCCGCGCTACGGTTCCTGGCCCTGCACCGTCGTCGCGAACTCTCCCGGGGATGACGGCTCGAACCGGAAGCCGCTGCCGGGTTCGGTGATGAAGTACCGGGGATGCGCCGGCTGTGGCTCAAGGCGTTGGCGAATCTGGGTCATGAAGACCCTGAGGTAGTTGCGTTCCGTTCCGTAGCCGGGTCCCCACACTTCCCGGAGGATCTGTTCGTGCGTGACGAGCCGCCCCGGATTGCGGACGAGCACCTCCACGATCTTCCATTGCCGGGGCGTCAGGTGGACCGCCCCTTTCTCGTTCGATGCCGTTCTCGCCGCGAAGTCGACGGTGAAGTCGGGAGTGACGACCGCGGCGGCCGGGGCGGTTCCCAAGGCCGCGCCCCGGCGCATGCAGACGCGCATGCGGGCAAAGAGCTCGTCCATTCCGAAGGGCTTGGTCACGTAGTCGTCCGCCCCAAGGTCGAGGGCCTCGACCTTGGCGGACTGGGCGTCGCGGCCGGAGAGCACGATAATCGGGATGGGCGTCCAGCCGCGAATCCCACGAATGACGTCGAGACCCTCTATCCCGGGGAGACCAAGATCGACGATGACGAGGTCGGGGAGATTGCGCGCCGCGAGGCGCAGCGCCTCCTCCCCCGTTGACGCGAGGTCCGGGGTGTATCCGCGCGCGCGCAGGTTCAGTTCTAGAGTCTTGCGAATTCCCGCGTCGTCATCCACGACGAGCACGCGTCCCTCGGAAGCCATGTCTCTCCCGTGCCTCTCGCCCCGTGCCTCTCGCCGCGCGCCGCGGCCATCGCGGGCTCCCCGGCGTCAATCTCAGGCTACTCGGCCGACGCTTCGTCGAGCGCGAGGTTGAGGCGCAGGACGTTTACGCCCGCTTCCCCAAGGAAGCCGAACGCGCGCGAAACGGTGCTCTCCCGGACCAGCGCGAGGACGCTGGCGACATCGAGGCCGCGCGCACGCGCGATGCGTGGCGCCTGAAGGTCCGCATTCGCCACGGAAATGAGCGGGTCGAGACCCGATCCCGATGCCGTGACGGCGTCGACGGGCACGAGCGCGTCGGGTGCAAGCCCGTTTTCCACTCGGAACGCGGTCGCATGGGCGTCGACCGCGGCAAGCAGATCCGGGTTCGTCGGGCCGAGTTGGCTCGCCCCGCTCGCGGAGGCCTCGTAGTCGATCGCGGAGGGTCGGGGGTGGAAGTACCCGGGACTCGTGAATTCCTGCCCGACGAGTGACGAGCCGACCACCAGGCCGTCGCGCGTGACCGACGAGCCGTTGGCCTGCGAGGGGAATGCGACCTGGGCGATTCCCGTCACGAGGAGCGGATAGAGGGCGCCGGTGAGGATGGTGAAGACGATGATCATCCGCAATGCGGGAAGGAGTTGACGGCGCATGTCTACAGCACCCCCAGGACGCCCAGAAGGAGGTCGATGAGCTTGATGGCGACGAAGGGCGCGATGATTCCGCCGAGTCCGTAGATGAGGAGGTTCCGACGAAGCATCGTCCCGGCGCTCAGGGCGCGGAACTTCACCCCGCGAAGCGACAGGGGCACCAGCGCGACGATGATGAGCGCGTTGAAGATCACGGCAGAGAGGATCGCCGACGCTGGCGAGTGAAGGTGCGTGATATTGAGACGGTCGAGGGCCGGAAGCACGCCAGAGAACATCGCCGGAATGAGGGCGAAATACTTCGCCACGTCGTTGGAGATCGAGAAGGTGGTGAGGGCCCCGCGGGTGATCAGTAGTTGCTTGCCAATCTCCACCACCTCGATGAGTTTTGTGGGGTCGGAGTCGAGGTCGATCATGTTCCCCGCCTCTTTGGCCGCCTGGGTCCCCGTGTTCATGGCGACTCCCACGTCGGCCTGCGCGAGGGCGGGGGCATCGTTCGTCCCGTCTCCCGTCATCGCGACGAGTGCACCCCCGCGCTGCTGCTCGCGAATGAGCGCGAGCTTGTCTTCCGGCGTCGCCTCGGCGAGGAAGTCGTCGACCCCCGCCTCGTCCGCGATGGACTTCGCCGTGAGGGGGTTGTCGCCCGTGACCATGATGGTGCGGATCCCCATGGCGCGGAGTTGAGCAAAGCGCTCCCGCATCCCGGGCTTGACCACGTCCTTGAGGTGAATCACCCCGAGCACGGCGACGGACTCCCCAGAGTCGTCGGCCTCGGCCACCGCGAGCGGCGTCCCCCCTCCACTCGCGATGCCGGCCGCGAGCGTCTCGAGAGCCGCGGGAACCGTCCCGCCCTCGGCCTCAACCCAGCGCGCGACGGCGTCGGTCGCACCCTTGCGAACCCGATGCCCCGCGCGATCGATGCCGCTCATGCGAGTCTGGGCAGTGAACGGAACGACGGCACCTTCACCGAGGGTGTCCCCATTCCACTCGTGGTGCCGGACGGCGAAGTCGACGATCGATCGGCCCTCGGGCGTCTCGTCGGCGAGGCTCGCGAGCGAGGCGGCTTCGACGAGCCGGTGTACCGAGACCCCGGGGACGGGGAGAAACGCGACGGCCTGCCGGTTCCCCACGGTGACGGTGCCCGTCTTGTCCAGGAGGAGCGTGGTGACGTCGCCCGCCGCCTCCACCGCGCGGCCGGACATCGCGAGGACGTTGTGCTGCACCATCCGATCCATCCCCGCGATGCCGATCGCGCTGAGGAGAGCGCCGATCGTCGTAGGAATGAGGCACACGAGGAGGGCAATGAGAACGATGGGCGGCTGCTTGGCTCCCGCGTAACTCGCGAAGGGCTGGAGGGTCACGACCACGAGCAGGAACAGGATCGTGAGCCCCGCGAGGAGGATGTTGAGGGCGATCTCGTTGGGCGTCTTGCGCCGCTCGGCGCCCTCGACGAGGGCGATCATCCGGTCGAGGAACGTCTCCCCGGGCTTCGCGGTGATGCGGACCGTGATCGCGTCAGAGAGAACGCGTGTCCCACCCGTGACCGCAGAGCGGTCGCCCCCGGACTCGCGGATCACGGGCGCGGACTCCCCCGTAATCGCGGATTCGTCCACGCTCGCGATGCCCTCGATCACGTCGCCGTCGCCTGGGATGATCTCCCCGGCCACGACCACGCAGACGTCCCCCACCTTGAGACCTGAGGCCGGGATGTCCGTCGTCGCGCCGTCCGGCCCGCGACGGTGCGCGATCGTGTCCGCCCTCGCCGCGCGCAGGTGGGCGGCCTGGGCCTTGCCCCTTCCCTCGGCAAGCGCCTCCGCAAAGTTGGCGAAGAGCACCGTGAACCACAGGGAGAGGGTGACGAGGCCCGCGAAGACGTTCTGGTCCCGGGTGCTCGAACCCGCGTCCCCGACAAACAGGAGCGTCGTGACGACGCTCCCGACGAGGACAACAAACATGACCGGATTGCGGGCCTGCGTCCGCGGGTGGAGTTTCGTGAGCGCCTCGCGGAGCGCCCCGCGCATGATCGCGGGATCGAGCAGCGACCGGCGCGGAAGCGGGTGCCTCGTGCGACCTCCTTCGCCCGCGGCGTGGACCGGGGGGTCCGACAGGACGGCCGTTGGGCTCGCGTTCGTCATGGTCTCTCTCCGCTCAGTGGGACAGTTGCTCGACGATGGGTCCGAGCGCGAGCGCAGGGAAGAACAACAGACCCGTGAGGATGATCGCTACCCCGATCACGAGCGAAACGAAGAGGGGCGTGTGGGTGGGGAAGGTCCCCGCCGTGGCGGGCGAGCCCTGCTTGCGCGCGAGCGAACCCGCGAGCGCGAGCGTCGGGATGATGAGGAAGAACCGTCCTACCAGCATCGCGATCCCCATCGTCGTGGCGAACCAAGGCGTCGTCGAGTTGAGACCCGCGAAGGCCGAACCGTTGTTGTTCGTCGCCGAGGTGAACGCATAGAGGAGTTCGGAGAACCCGTGCGGGCCGGGGTTCTTGAGGGAGCCGAGCGCGCCCGGGAGCACCACCGAGACCGCGGTGAGGCCCAGGAGGACGGCGGGCATCGCCAGGAGATAGAGCATGACGATCTTCATCTCCGTTGCCTGGATTTTCTTCCCGAGGTACTCGGGGGTTCTGCCGATCATGAGGCCCGCGATGAAGACCGAGAGGATTGCGAGAACGAGCAGGCCACCCAGGCCGACCCCGACGCCGCCGGGGCTCACCTCGCCCAGCATCATGTGGGACAGCGCGAGCCCTCCCCCGAGGGGCGTGAAGCTGTCGTGCATCGCGTTGACCGAGCCATTGGACGTTCCCGTGGTGGAGGCGGCCCACAGGCCGGAGGCGGCCGTGCCGAAGCGGATCTCCTTGCCTTCCATGTTTCCGCCCGACTGGCTTGCGGTGACCGTCTGGTCGACGCCCAGCCCCGCGAGCGCGCCGTTGCCCGCCCCCTCGAGCGTCATCGAACCCAGCGAGAACGCCACCCAGATGGCGAACATGATCGCGAACACCGCGCGGCCCTGACGGCGGTCCCCCACCATCCGCCCGAAGGCGAACGCGACGGCGAACGGGATGATGAGGATCGACCAGAGTTCCACGAAGTCGCTCAGCGCCGTCGAGTTCTCAAGGGGGTGCGCGGAGTTCATGTCGAAGAAGCCGCCGCCGTTGCTCCCCAATTGCTTGATCGCCACCTGGCTCGCGACCGGGCCGCCGGGGATCGCCTGCTGGACGCCCTCGAGGGTGTGAGCCAGGACCTGTCCCGTGAAGTTCTGCACCACGCCCTGGCTCACAAGGATGATCGCGACTAGCAACGACAGCGGGATGAGTATGCGCGTCACACCACGCGTCAGGTCAACCCAGAAGTTGCCGATGGTCATGGCGCGGCGGCGCGCGAGGCCTCGAATCAGCGCCGCCATGACCGCCATTCCGACCGCGGCAGACACGAAGTTCTGCACCGTGAGCCCGGTCATTTGCGAGAGGTGGCTCATGGTGCTCTCGCCGCCGTAGACCTGCCAGTTGGTGTTCGTCACGAAGCTCTCGGCAACGTTGAACGCGATGCGCGGAGAGAGGCCGGACATCCCGACCGGATTGAGCGGAAGTAAGCCCTGGAGCCGCAGGAGCACGTAGAGGACGAGGAAACCCACCGCGCTGAATGCGAGCACCGAGAGCGAGTACGCCGTCCACCGCTGTTCGCGGTCCGGCGTGACGCCGCAGATCCGGTAGATGAGTCGCTCGGCGGGAAGGAACACCCTGTCGCCGGGCGCCCTCTTCTCGTCACCGTAGACCAGGGCGATGTATCTCCCGAGCGGCGGCGCGGTCACCAGCAGGACGGCGACGAGCACGCCGAATTGGGCCCAACTCGCAGTCGACACTAGAACCTCTCCGGAAAGAGGAGGGCGACCACGAGGTAGCACGCGACGGGGAGAGCGATCACCAGGAGGAGCACGTCAAGCCACGTCATGGCTTCGCCCCATCGGCTTCTTCGTATGCCGTGGGATCCGGACCTACGAGGGCGTCGAGGCCCCTCACGTAGGCGACGCACAGCGCGACGAATCCGATCGCTATGCCGATGAAGATGGCGTCTTGCACGACCTTGCTCCCTTGGCGCGACGGGGCGGCACGCGACGCGAAGCCGCCTCCGAAGAGAGCCTCCGCCGGGGCGCGACCGGGGTCAACGGACTCTGCGGACCCTTAGCGCGGTAAGGCGTCGAATTAGCGCGTTCTTAGCGCCGAGGACTGCCCCGGCGCTCGCGCGAACGAGAGAATGGATCCAGGAGCGAGGAGGGACCACCATGTCGCGCGGCGAACTGCGCATCTATCTCGGCTCCGCACCAGGAGTCGGCAAGACGTACGCCATGCTCGAGGAGGCCCATAGCAGATTCGATCGGGGCGCCGACATCGTGGTCGGGATCGCGGAGGCCCACGGCAGGGCGCGAACCGCGGCGCAAGTGGAGGGGCTCGAGGTCATCCCCCGCAGGGTGATCGAGTACCGAGGCACGCGGTTCGAGGAGATGGACGTCGACGCCATGCTCGCGCGCGCCCCTCAGGTTGCCCTCGTGGACGAACTCGCCCACACCAACATTCCCGGCTCGCGTAACGCGAAGCGCTGGCAGGACATTGACCTCCTCCTCGACGCAAACATCACCGTGCTCACCACCCTGAACATCCAGCACCTTGAGTCGGTTAACGACGTGGTGGAGCACATCACGGGCGCGCCCCAGCGCGAGACGGTACCCGATGCGTGGGTACGCCAGGCGGACCAAATCGAGCTTGTGGATATGACGCCGGAAGCATTGCGCAAGCGCATGGCCCACGGGAATGTCTACGGCCCCGAGAAGATCAACACCGCCCTTGGTAACTACTTCAGGGTCGGAAACCTCACCGCTCTGCGGGAGATTGCCCTGCTGTGGCTCGCGGGCGAGGTGGACGATCAACTTGACCGCTACCGCACCGAACACGGCGTGGCGGCAACGTGGGAGGCGCGGGAACGGGTGGTCGTGGCACTCCCCGGCGGGCCCGAGGGCGAGACGCTCATTCGCCGCGCGGCACGAATCGCGTCGCGAACCACGGGCGCGGACCTCCTCGCTGTCCATGTTGCCCGGAACGACGGGCTTGTGGGAGCCGACCCGGCCGTCCTCGCCAAGCAGAGGCTGCTCGTGGAGGACCTGGGCGGGAGTTTCCACCAGGTGCTGGGCGATGATCTCCCCACGGCACTTATCGAGTTCGCGCGGGGAGTCAATGCCACCCAACTCGTCCTCGGCTCCAGCAGGCGCGGCCGATGGCGTCAAGTCTTCGCGCCCACGGGGAACGTCTCGATCATCGCGCAGGCTGGTCAGATCGACGTCCATCTCGTGACCCACGAGCAAGCCACGGACGGTCGGCGGCCGCGCGCGGTGAGTGCGCTCTCGGCGCACAGGCAATTCCTGGGCTTCGTCGTCGCGGTGATCGGCGTCCCTTTAGTGACGCTCGGGCTCGGCATCCCCGTCACCGAGGACTCGCTCCCGAGCGTCATCCTCCTGATGCTCGCGCTCGTCACTGCGGTCGCGCTCATCGGTGGCATGTGGCCAGCCCTCCTGGCCGCGGTCGCCGGCTCCCTCTTTGTGAACTACCACTACACGGAGCCGCAGGGAACCCTTGCCGTTGCCGATCCACGGAACGTGCTCTCCCTTGCCGTGTTCGTCGTAGTTGCCGTGTCCGTGAGCCTAGTGGTCTCCGTCGCGGCCAAGAGGACGCGCGAGGCCGCCCAGGCGAATGCGGAGGCGCAGACGCTCGCGACGGTCGCGGGTAGCGTGCTTCGGGGCGCCCGACCCCTGCACGCCCTCCTCGAACGGCTCCGCGAGACCTTCAACCTCTCGCATGTCGCGCTTCTCGAGCGCCCGCAGGGTTCGGCGTCGTCCTCGCGCCGACGCTGGGAGGCTGTCGCGTCGGTCGGAGAAGTCGTGCCGGAGAAGGCGGGCGAGGAGGAGGTCGAGGTCCCCATCGGGGACTCCCTGCGCCTTACGCTCCGCGGGCGAACGCTCGCGGCGAGCGATCGGCGAATCATCGAGGCTTTCGCGCAGCAGGCGGCCGTGGCGCTCGACCACGAGCGGCTCACGGACGAGGCTGCGGCCGCGCGACCGCTCGCGGAGGTCGACCGCGTCAAGACAGCGCTCCTCGCGGCCGTGAGCCACGACCTCCGGACTCCCCTTGCCGCCGCGATCGCCGCCGTCGACAGCCTCCGGAGCACGGAGGTCCGTTTCGGCCCGAAGGATCGCGCCGAGTTCTTGGACACGGCGGCCGATGCGCTCGACAGACTCGCGCGCCTCGTCGCCAACCTGCTCGATATGAGCCGGATCCAGGCGGGGGCGCTTGGGGTGACCCTCGCGCCTACGGACCTGCACGTGGTCGTCGCCGCGTCCATCGCCGAGGTAGGCGCCACCGTCGATAGGATCGCTACCCATTTCCCGGATGATGTGCCGCCCGTCCTCGTCGACGCCGCCCTCGTCGAACGCGCGCTCGTCAACATCATTGGCAATGCGCTTCGCCATAGCCCGCCGGATGAACCCCCAAGCATCGAGGTTGACGTCCTCGGTTCCCGCGTAGAGGTCCGCGTCGTGGATCATGGTCCCGGCCTCCCCGAGGCCGAACGAGACCTCATGTTCGTCCCGTTCCAGCGCCTCGGCGACACGGACAATACGACCGGGGTTGGCCTCGGGCTTGCGCTCTCGCGCGGCCTCGTAGAGGCCATGGGAGGCACGGTGGCACCCGAGACGACGCCGGGCGGCGGCCTCACGATGTGCATCTCGCTTCGCGCGGCCTAGAGCCCTGCGGACCTCATGAGGGAGCCGACCTCTTCGTTGTCGAGCACCCTGATCTCCCCTGGGGAGAGTTGGCCGAGCGTGATTGGGCCGAACTGGGTCCGCACCAGGTCGATCACCGGGAAGCCCACTGCGTCGAACATGCGGCGCACGATGCGGTTGCGGCCCTCGTGGAGCGTCACCTCGACGAGCGAGAACCTGTCCGTCGCGTCGCGGACGGTGCACTCGGCGACCCGCACGGGGCCGTCGTCGAGCTCGATGCCGGCCTTGAGCGTGGTGCCGAGGCTCTTCGGTACACGACCAGAGACCTTGGCGACGTAGACCTTTGCGACTCCGTGGGTCGGGTGCGCGAGGCGGTTCGCGAGCTCGCCGTCGTTCGTCAGGAGGAGGAGCCCGGTGGTCTCGGCGTCGAGGCGACCCACGTGGAAGAGCCGCTCGTCGAAGCCCTTGACGTACTGGTCGAGAGAGGGGCGCCCCTCGGGGTCGCTCATCGTGCTGACGACGCCCTTGGGCTTGTTGAGCGCGACCGTCACGCGGGAGTCGTCCACCGCGATGCGCTTGCCCCTCACCTCGATCGTCACCTCGCTGGGGATGACGCGGATGCCCTGTTCGCGCACGACCTGGCCGTCGACGCGCACCGCCCCGGCTTCGATCAGCTCCTCGCACGCGCGGCGCGAACCAATCCCGGCCGCCGCGAGCACCTTCTGGAGCCGCACGCCGTCGGGACGGTGAGCCGGGGAGCGGGGAGGTTCGGGGCTCACGCCCTGCCCTCGGAATCGACGTCGGCAAGGTCGGGAAGGTACGGCGCGAGCGGCGGGAGTTCGTCCAAACTGCCCAGGCCGAGGCGCTCGAGGAACTCGATGGTCGTCCCGAACTGGACGGCCCCGGCGATCTCCCCCACCTCGGTGATCAGGCCGCGAGCCATGAGCGTCTTCATCACGGTCTCGACGCTCACGCCGCGGATCTGCGAGACCTGGCCGCGAGTGACCGGCTGGCGATACGCGACGACGGCGAGGGTCTCGAGCGCGGCCTGAGACAGCCTGGACGACTGACCCTCGATGATGAAGCGGCCGACGACGTCGGCGTAGGCCGCCGAGGAGTAGATGCGCCAGCGGCCGTCTACCTCGCGCAGCTCGAAGCCGCGGGGGCGATCCGGGGCGGAGTACTCGTCACGGAGCGCGGCGAGCGCCTCTTCGACCTGAGGGAGCGGGATGTCGACGGCGGCGGCGAGGTCGGCGGCAGCGACGGGTTCGTCGATGACCATGAGGACGGCCTCGATCGCGCCGGAAAGGTGCGTGTCAGTCATCGCCCGCGTCCTCCATCCTCGCCGCGACCTCGTCGCGGCCCCCAGCGTCGTGAATCTCGTCGTCGTGAATCTCGTCGTCGAAGTCGGTGACGACCTCGACCGCCTCGTCCCCGCCCGTCCACCGAACGGTGAGATCGCTCAGCGACCGTACCTGATCGAAGGCGACCACGGATTCCCGAAACAGCTCCAGGAGCGCGAGGAATCGCGCCACGACGACCGCTACGTCCCGGGTGTCCGAAACGAGGGAACGGAAGGTGACCGTCCCCTCGCGCTGAAGGATGGACGTGATGAGCGCCGCCTGTTCGCGCACCGAGACCTTGGTGACGTGGAGGTGCCCCAGCGAGATCTCGGCGGGCGATCTCGGCTGGAGCGCGTGGGCCGCGAGCCGCGCGAGCCCCTCGGGGTCCATCGCCCACACGAGTTCGGGCAGGAGCGCGGCGAGATGCTGCTCCAACGGCACATCGCGCGGCATCCGGCGCGGCGCCGCGAGCATGAGTTCGATGCTCGCGGCGACGTCCTTGAACGCGCGGTATTGCAGGAGCCGCGCGAAGAGGAGGTCCCTGGCCTCCAGCGCCTCGATGTCCTCGGCATCCTCGACCTCGCCGTGGGGCAGGAGCCTCGCGGCCTTCAGGTCGAGGAGGGTCGCGGCGACGACGAGGAACTCGCTCGCGCCGCTCAGGTCCCAGTCGGCGTTCATCACCGTGGCGATGAACTCGTCCGTGACGCGGGCGAGGGAGACGTCGGTGATCTCCATCTGGTGCTTCGAGATGAGGCTGAGGAGCAGGTCGAAGGGCCCCTCGAAGTTGTCGAGGTGCACGGCGAAGCCCGAGCGAGCCCCGTCCTCGGTCGCCAGGTCGGCAGTCACGCCGCCCCCATTCGCGCCTCCCGCATTCACGCCGCGGCCCCCCGGGCCACGAGTTCGCGCGCGAGGTTGCGGTACGCCTCCGCCCCCGCGTGGTCGGGCGCGAAGGTCAGGATCGACTCGGCCGCGACCGTCGCGTCGGGGAACTTCACCGTTCGCCCGATCATCGTCTCGGTCACCTGGTCCGTGAAGGCGCCCTCGCATCGTTTCGACGACCTCGCGGCAGTGCAGCGTGCGCGGGTCCCACATCGTGGGGAGGATGCCGTCGACCACGAGCTTGGGATTGAGGCGCGACTGGACCTTGCCGATCGTGTCGAGCAGGAGCGCGACGCCGCGCATCGCGAAGAACTCGCACTCGAGCGGGATGAGGACGCCGTCCGACGCCACGAGGGCATTGACGGTCAGCAGGCCGAGCGAGGGTTGGCAGTCGATGAAGATCAGGTCGTAGTCCTCGCGGACGGGCCTCAAGGCCCGGTCGAGGGCGCCCTCGCGCGCTACCTCGGACACCAACTGGAGCTCCACGGCGGACAAGTCGATGTTCGCCGGCAGCACGTCGAGGTTCTCCACACCGCCGGAGATGATCGCGTCGCGCGCGTCAACGTCGTCCTTCATCAGGACGTCGTAGATGGTCCGGTCGAGGCCGTGCGGGTTGACGCCAAGGGCGGCCCCCACGGCGCCCTGCGGGTCGAAGTCCACCAGGAGGACCTTGCGCCCCAACTCGGCGAACGCCGCCGCGAGGTTCACCGCCGTGGTCGTCTTGCCGACGCCGCCCTTCTGGTTGCACAGGGCGATGACCCTTGCCGGGCCGTGCGCGTTCAGGGGCGCGGGCACGGGGAAGGTGGTCACGATGCTCACGCTACCCGCTAACCCAGGGCCCTTGGGTGGGCCATCGCGTACACCTCGCGAAGGCTGTCGCGGGTGACGAGCGTGTAGACCTGGGTGGTCGTGACGCTCGCGTGCCCGAGCAACTCCTGGACGACGCGCACGTCGGCCCCGCCGGAAAGCATGTGCGTCGCGAAGCTGTGGCGGAGCGTGTGCGGGGAGACGCCCGCGACGCCCGCCCGCTCCGCGGCCGCCTTGAGGATGGTCCACGCGCTCTGCCTGCTGAGCCTCGCGCCGCGGGTATTGAGGAAGACCGCGGCCGTCCCCTTCCCGTGCGCCGCGAGGGCGCCTCTGCCGCGGACCAGGTAGGCGTCCACCTCCCGCGCGGCGATGCGCCCGATCGGAACGACGCGTTCCTTGCGTCCCTTGCCCCTGAGGAGGACGGACTCCTCCCCCTCGTCGAGCGTGAGGTCGTCCACGTCCAAGCCGACGGCCTCGCTGATGCGCGCGCCGGTCGCGTAGACGAACTCGAGCAGCGCCCTGTCGCGCAGCTGGGCGACGGTGGGCGCCTCCGCCTCCGGCCCGGCACCCGCCGCCTCGAGCACCGCGAACACCTGCTCCGTCGTGATGGCCTTGGGAAGCCTCCGGGGAATGGCCCGGGGCCGCACCTCGTGGGAGGGATCGTCGGAGGCCCACCCTTCGGCGAGCGCGAACCGGTGCCATCCCCGGATCGCCACGATCGTCCTGGATGCCGACGACGGCGCGAGCGCCGTCCCGCCGTCCGAGCCCGTGCCAACGGCCTGGCTGAACGCCGACACGTCCGCCCTTTCGACGTCGGCGAGCGAGGCGATGCCCCGCGCGGATAGGAACGCGACGTAGCGATCGAGGTCCCGCCGGTACGCCGAGATCGTGTTGTGGCTCAGCCCGCGCTCGACCGTGACGTGGGCGAGATAGGAATCGCGTTGCCGCTCGAGCACTACGTTCGCCAGACCAGCAACGCGTCGCCGAGGAACGGGTCGAGGACGATCGCCGCCGACACCACGGTCAGGTAGGTGATCGAGTCGCGGAACAGGCGCATCTCCCGGAGCTTGGTCTCGCCCCTCGCGATGCGCCGGTACAGGCCGAAGCAGCCCGCGAGGAACCACGCCCCCGCGACGGCGGCGGCGACCAGGTACACCCACGTCATGCGCGCGACGGGCGCGAGCGCGAGCGTCACCGCGACCATCGCGACCGCGTAGAGGATCATCTCGGTGGCGACCCGCCTGGGGGTTGCGACCACGGGGAGCATGGGCACGTGGGCCTCGGCATAGTCGCCCCTGAACCTCATGGCGAGCGGCCAGTAGTGCGGCGGGGTCCAGAAGAAGACGATGAGGAACAGGAGCACGGGCGTCCACGCGAGGCTCTGCGTTACCGACGCCCATCCGATGAGCACCGGCATGCACCCCGCAGCGCCTCCCCAGACGATGTTCTGAGACGTCCTGCGCTTCAGGATCATCGTGTAGCCGACCACGTACGCCACGATCGCGACCACCGAGAGTTCCGCGGCGAGCGGGGAGCCGACGATGAACCAGAACCACGCCGTCGAGACGACGGCGAGGACCCACGCATAGCCCAGGGCCTCCCGCGTGCTGAGCGCGCCCGTGACGAGCGGGCGGTTCCGTGTGCGCTTCATGATCGTGTCGATATCGAGGTCGATCACGCAGTTGAAGGCGTTGGCCGAGCCCGCGGAGAGTCCCCCTCCGATCAGGACGGAGGCGAGAAGCCACGTGCCGGGCCAGCCGTGGGCGGCGAGAATCGTCGCGGGGACGGTGGTCACGAGCAGGAGTTCGATGATCCGCGGTTTGGCGAGGGCAACGTAGGCCTTCACCTTCCGCGTTGCGCGGGCCCGCGCCGGCACACGAACCGCCGGGACGGGGACGGTGGCGGGCATGGCCCCATCGTAGTCGCGGGGCAAGGCGTCAACCTCGAAGTACCCCCTACCCGTCGTAAGGCCAAAGGACTCTGGGAGGGGACCACCATGAAGATTCGAAGCGCAATCGCCGTCGCACTGGCAACGTTCGGCGCCATCACGCTCACCGCCATCCCCGCCGCGGCGAGCGTCGAGGCCTACTGCGGCATGGTCGTCACCGATCCAGGCGCGCACGTGACCCTGTCGGCCGACCTCGACTGTTCGACCGATCCGTACACGCTCGTGGGCCTACTGCCTTTCGGCACGCCGGCGATCACCATCGCCGCGCCGTCGGTGACCCTCGACCTCCAGGGGCACACCCTCACGGGCGACTCCTATCTCGACTACGACGGAATTCGCGTGCAGGGCTCGAAGGGCTCGACGATCTCTCACGGGAAGATTCGGGGATTCGGGCTCTCCCTCGAAGTCCGGAACTCCGGTGAGCTCACCGTGTCGGACCTGGATATCGAGGACTCCGGATACATCGGCATCGAGGTCAAGGGGTCCGCGTCCGTCGCCGTTTCGAACGCGCGCATTCAGGGCCTCAACATCTGGGACGTGGAGGAGATCTTCAGCGGAATCGACGTGCGCAACTCTCACCACGTCACGCTGACGAATATCACTCAGTCCCTCTCCGGCCAGAACGGAATCGTGTTCGAGGACTCGGACTACTTCAGCCTCAGCCACTCAACCCTCGAATCGAACGAGGTCGCGGGCGTGCTCGTCATGGGCCAGACGAAAGACGGCTCGATCAGCGACGTTTCGGTCGTGGGCAGCGGATCCGGCGTCAACGCGTGGAACATCCCCGATCCGGGGGCCGGGGAGACGGCACTGACCCTCGATCGGATCACGGTCGACGGCACGCATGGCAGGCTCCCGGTAGGCCTACTCAACCGAAACGGCATCTACATCGCAGATGCCCACGGCATCTCAGTGAACGAGGTTCACGTTTCGGACGCATCGAACGGCGTAACGGTTCTTGATAGTTCGCAGAACATCACGGTGACAAATTCGAGCGCGATCCGAAGTTTTGCCTATGGGTTTGGCGTCAGCACTATCACCGACAGCGTGACCGCGAACATCGTGTTCCGCGACAACGCCGCGCGCGAAAACGGGTTCAGCGGGTTCGTCTTCGAGAATTCGTGGGTGCGCTCGGCCCGGAACGTCAGCACGGGGAACACGGGCTTCGGGTTCTGGTGGAAGGGGGGGCCCGGCGGAACCTCGTCGGCCGACGTCGCAAAGATGAACACCGCGAGCGGCTTCCTCGTTGCCATCGACGCAGCGGGCTCCGTGCGCGTGACAGGTGCCACCGCGATGGACAACG
Source organism: uncultured Actinomycetota bacterium (assembly GCA_963830335.1). Lineage (GTDB taxonomy): Bacteria > Actinomycetota > Actinomycetes > Actinomycetales > Demequinaceae > JAFGBM01. The sequence goes on along the minus strand of CAWHLX010000001.1, from coordinate 879,101 downwards.
GCGAATCGGGTCTCACGCTCGAGTCGGGCGCGGCCCTCGTCGCCGGTGGTCGGTTCCTGCACAACGCGCAGCAGGGAGTCTTCGCCAGGGCCGGAACCCTCTACGTCACACGAGTCACGGCGAATCAGAACCTCCACTCGGGGGTCTATTTCGGAGCGGCTTCCAGCGGAAGCGCGGCGAACGTCTCGGCCGCGAAGAACCGCATCTACGGCCTGGCCATCGTCCGCGGTGCGGGCGTCACCGACCGGGGCGGGCACGCCCTTGTGGACAACGGCGTCGCCAACCTCTGCCGAGGTGTGTGCCGCATCTGAAGCACGTGGCCGCGCCGGGTGTCCACCCGGCGCGGCCCCTCGCTTGTCGAGAAATCACCAACTATGGGAGGGGTAATTCCATGAAGATCCGATCCGCGCTCGCCGTCGCTCTTGCGACGTTCGGCGCCATCACCATCACCGCCATCCCGGCAGCCGCCCTCGACGGTGCCTGCGGCATGGTCATCACGGATCGCGGCACCACCGTGACCTTCACGTCGAACCTTGACTGCGGCATCGCGCCCGGGATCACCATCGCGGCGGACGACGTCGCGATCGACCTCGGCGGGCACACGTACGAGGGTACGACCGACAACCCGTACGGCTTCCGCATCACGGGCCCGGTCAAGCGACCCACGATCACGAACGGCACCATCAGCGGCTTCCAAACTGCCATCGACGTCCAGTCGGCGTACGAGCTCTCGCTCACGAACCTCCGGATCAAGAGCACCGCCGAGGACGGCATCGACATCGCGGACTCCGCGTACGTCACCGTGGACAACGTGACGCTCGACCGGAACGTGTACGAGGGCGAGTTCAATGATCAGTTCGCGATCCAGATTGACCGCTCGCACGACATGGAAATCTCGAATGTCCACGAGAGCGGCTGGACGGGAAGTGGCATCACCGTCCGCTACTCCCACGACTACACGATCCGGGATTCGTCATTCTTCGACAACGACGCAAACAACATCGCCATCGAAAACGACACCCTCAATGCGCTCGTCTCCAACGTGACCACGGGCGACGCCGTCTTGTGCGTCGTCGCAACATTCATTTCCGATCCAGGTACGTCCGCACCGACCGTCACGTTCGATCACGTCGTCGCCACCCACTGCAACGAGGAGTACGGATTCGGCGAAGCCTTCAACGTGAACTGGTCCTACAACGTCGTTCTCGACGGCGTCGAGAGCCACGGCTCTGATGCCGGAATCGACGTCGCCTGGGAAGGTGCCAACGTGGTGGTCCGAAACTCGCTGATCGAGAACTCCATCGGCACTGGCATCGTCGTACAGGGCTCCTCTGCTGGGACCCCGAGAGGAACCGTCCTCACGGGAAACACCGTGACGGGTTCGGGTTCCGACGGCTACCTCATCCGGGACGCCTCGGTCGCCTTGAGCGCTAACGCGGCCACCGGAAACGGCGGCAACGGGTTCGTGTGGACGGGATCTGGTGGTGGCACCTCGTCCGGTGACACCGCAACGTCCAACGGACAGAATGGGTTCGCATGGACGGGCCCCCGCTCCACCGGTACCTCGTCCGGCGACACCGCGACGTCCAACGGGGGCAGCGGGTTCCTGATCTTGACATCGGGATACGGGATCGTAGGCGTCGAGAACGCCAAGTCGACGCACAATGCGGTCGACGGCCTCGAGCTGCACACCGGGCGCGCCAACGTCAGCGGCGGGAAGTTCAACTTCAACACTCAGCAGGGCATCTACGCCCTGAGCGGTCGCCTCAACCTCTCGTCGGTGACGGCGTCGTACAACACCCGGTCGGGCGTTTACTACGGCATCGGATCGGCGGGGACCGGGACGCGCATCCACGCCGTCAAGAATCGCCTCTACGGCCTCGCCGCCGCGACCGGTTCGTCCTTCGTCTCCGGTGGAGGCCACTACTTCTACCGCAACGGGATCGCGAACCGCTGCACCGGTACCTGCACGCTCTAGGCACCCTTCGCACGACGCGTGGCGCCCGCCGAGGTCTCTCGGCGGGCGCCACGTCGTCGTCGCTCGTCTGCGTCCCTCGTCCTGCGGCCCCGCACGCCCGGCGCCGCTAGGCTAGGAGCATCATCCCCGAGCCATTTGGAGACCCCGTGACCGCCATCATGACCGACCAGGACCGGGCCGTCGTCGACACCCTCAAGGTGCTTGCCGCCGACGCCGTTGAGAAGGTGGGCAACGGACATCCCGGCACGGCCATCAGCCTCGCGCCCGCCGCCTATCTTCTATTCCAGAAGATCATGCGCCACGACCCTGCCGACCCCAAGTGGCTCGGACGCGACCGGTTCGTCCTCTCCGCGGGGCACTCGTCTCTCACCCTGTACCTGCAGCTCTTCGCCTCCGGGTACGACATGACCCTCGACGACCTCAAGGCGCTCCGCACTGCGGGCTCACGCACGCCAGGGCACCCCGAATACGGCCATACGCCCGGTGTCGAGATCACCACGGGCCCCCTTGGCTCGGGGCTAGCGTCCGCCGTGGGCATGGCGATGGCCGCGCGCCGCGAGCGGGGCCTGTTCGACCCCGAGTCAGCGCCGGGCGCGAGCCTCTTCGACCATCGCGTATTCGCGATCGCGTCCGACGGAGACCTCCAGGAGGGCGTCACGAGCGAGGCATCCTCGCTCGCAGGTACCCAGGAGCTGGGCAACCTCGTCGTCCTGTGGGACGACAACCACATCTCGATCGAGGACGACACGTCCATAGCGTTCTCTGAGGACGTCCTGGCGCGCTATGAGGCCTACGGGTGGGACGTCCACCGCGTCTCGTGGATCCAGAAGGACGGCTCGTACGTCGAGGACGTCGACGCCCTCAAGGCCGCCTACGACGCCTCGCTCAAGGCCACCGGGAAGCCGTCCATGATTGCGCTCCGAACCATCATCGGCTGGCCCTCCCCCACCAAGCAGAACACCGGCGCGATTCACGGCTCCAAGCTCGGAACCGACGAGGTCCGCGGGCTCAAGACCGAACTCGGGTTCGACCCCGACGTGAACTTCGCGGTTGACCCGGTCGTCCTCGCCCACGCCCACAAGGTCAAGGACCGCGGCGCGGCGGCCCACGCTGAGTGGGATGCGAAGTATGGCACGTGGCGCTCGGCGCACGCCGAGCGCGCGGCGCTCCTCGACCGGCTCGTCAAGCGCGACCTTCCCAAGGGCTGGACGGCGTCGCTGCCGGTCTTCGAGGCGGGCAAGTCCATCGCGACCCGCGCCGCGTCGGGCGAGGTCCTCAGCGCCCTCGCGGGCACGCTTCCCGAGCTCTGGGGCGGTTCCGCCGACCTCGCGGGCTCCAACAACACGACGATGAAGGGCGAGCCGTCCTTCCTCCCCGTCGAGCGGTCCTCCAAGGCCTTCCCCGGAAACCCGTACGGGCGCACGCTGCACTTCGGCATCCGCGAGCACGCCATGGGCATGATCCTCAACGGGATCACGCTCCACGGCCTCACGCGCCCCTACGGCGGCACGTTCCTCGTGTTCAGCGACTACATGCGTGGCGCCGTCCGTCTGGCCGCGCTTCAGAAGATCCCGGCGACGTTCGTGTGGACCCACGACTCGATCGGCCTCGGCGAGGACGGGCCGACCCATCAGCCGGTGGAGCACCTCTCGGCGCTCCGGGCGATTCCCGGCCTCGACATCGTGCGGCCCGCCGACGCGAACGAGACGGCATGGGCGTGGCGGGGAATCCTCGAGCGCACCGACCGTCCCGCGGGCATCATCCTCACACGCCAGAGCGTGCCGACGTTCGACCGCACGCCCGTCGACGGCACCGCGCTCGGTTCGGTCGAGGGCACCCTCAAGGGGGCCTACGTCCTCGCCGACACGGAGGGCACGCCCGACGTTCTCCTCATCGCGACGGGCTCGGAGGTTCAGTTGGCCCTCGGCGCACGCGACATCCTCGCCGGCGAGGGAGTCAAGGCGCGCGTCGTGTCGATGCCGTGCCGCGAGTGGTTCTGCGACCAGGACGCCGCATACCGCGAATCGATCATCCCCCCTGCCGTCAAGGCGCGCGTCACGGTCGAGGCGGGCATCGCCATGTGCTGGAACGACGTCCTGGGCGACGCGGGCCGCGCCGTGAGCATCGAGCACTTCGGCGAGTCAGCTGACGGCGACTACCTGTTCGAGAAGTACGGCTTCACGGCCGACAACGTGGCCGCCAAGGCCCGCGAGTCGATCGAGGCGGCGAAGTGAGCGCGTTCGTCACCGCATGGGCGGGCGTCGGCGACGAGGCTCACGTCTCCGTCTCGGCATCGGGCGCGGCGGCCGAGGCGGTCGGTGTTCGCCTTGAGGCCCTCGTCGCCGACAAGGTTGCCTCGCGGATCGCGGCCAAGGACTCCACGCTGTGGGGCGCCGAGGCCGAGTCGGAGGCGTCCAAGCGACTCCGGTGGACGGAGCTTCACGAGACGACCCGCGCCCTGCTCCCCCAACTCGCCGAGCTCACTGCGGCGTTGCGCGCCGAGGGGAAGACGCGCGTCGTCCTGTGCGGCATGGGGGGGTCTTCGCTCGGCCCCGAGGTCATCGCGCGGACGAACGAGGCTCCGCTGGTCGTCCTGGACTCCACCGACCCCGACCAGGTTCGCGACGCCCTCGCGGGCGACCTCGCCTCGACGGTCGTCGTCGTGTCCTCCAAGTCCGGCGGGACGGTCGAGACGGACTCGCAGCGACGCGCCTTCGAGGCGGCGTTCACGGCGGCGGGACTCGACGCACGCCAACACATCGTCATCGTCACGGATCCCGGATCGCCGCTCGAGAAGGCCTCCCGCGACGCCGGATACCGGGCGATCTTCCTGGCCGACCCCAACGTCGGCGGCCGCTTCTCCGTGCTCAGCGCGTTCGGGGTCGTACCGTCCGCGCTCGCGGGCGTCGACGTCGCTGGCCTGCTCGATGAGGCCGCCGCCGTTGCTCCCTCCCTCGCCGAGGATGACGCGGCGAATCCCGCCCTGGTGCTTGGCGCCGCCATGTGCGCGGCGGGCAAGGACAAGCTCGTCTTTCGGGACGATGCGTCGGGGCTCGTCGGCCTTCCCGACTGGGCCGAGCAGTTGATCGCCGAATCCACGGGCAAGAACGGCGTGGGCCTCCTTCCCGTCGTCGTCGAGGGCTCGGCGCCCGAGATCGGCCAGCCCGACGTCGCGGATGTCAGGATCGCCGCCCTCGATGCGATCCCCGAGGGCGACATCGCCGTCTCGGGCACGCTGGGCGGGCAGTTCTTGCTGTGGGAGTACGCCACCGCGATCGCCGGCCGCATCCTCGGCATCAACCCGTTCGACCAGCCGAACGTCGAGTCCGCCAAGGTCGCGGCGCGCGGGCTCCTCGATGCGACCCCCGCGCCGGAACCCGCCGCCTTCGACGACGGCGGGATCGAGGTCCGCGCGATTCCTGCCTCTCTCCTCGACGGCGTCACCACGATCGAGGGCGCTCTTGCCGCGCTCGAGGCCCGGCTCGCGGGGGACGGCTACGTCGCAGTCATGGCATACCTCGACAGGGAGGAGTTCGGCCCGCTCGCGGAGGTGCGGGACGCGATTGCGCGTCGCACCTCGCGGCCCGTCACCTTCGGCTGGGGTCCGCGCTTCCTCCACAGCACCGGACAACTCCACAAGGGGGGTGCGCCCGTCGGCGTGTTCCTCCAGGTGACGGGCACCTTCGCCGAGGATCTGTCGATTCCGGAGCGCCCGTTCACCTTCGCGACCCTGATCTCCGCGCAGGCCGCGGGCGATGCGCGGGTCTTGGCGGAACACGGTCGCCCGGTATTGCGTTTCACCTTGAGTGACGCGTCCCAAATCGGGCGCCTCAGGGACTCTCTGGAAGGGTAGGCGTGCCGAATCCGCTGCGCGACCCGCGGGACCGTCGGCTACCTCAAATCGCGGGGCCGTGCGGTCTCGTCATGTTCGGCGTGACGGGTGACCTCGCGAAGCGCAAGCTCATGCCCGCGATCTACGATCTCGCCAACCGCGGCTTCCTCCCGCCGGCGTTCGCGCTCACGGGTTTCGCTCGCCGGGATTGGGACCGCCAGGACTTCGCCAAGGTGGTCTATAAGTCGGTCAGGAAGCACGCCCGCACTCCTTTCCGTGAGGAGACCTGGGAGCAACTGAGCGCCGGGATCCGTTTCGTCGAGGGAACGTTCGACGACCCGGAGTCCTTCGAGCGCCTGCGCCAGACCGTCGAAGAGCTCGACGAGAAGCGCGGCACCGGAGGCAATCATGCCTTCTACCTCTCCGTGCCTCCGAGTTTCTTTCCCCTCGTGTGCCGCCAACTCGCGGATTCGGGCCTGTCCAAGCCGCGGGAGGGCACGTGGCGCCGCGTCGTCATCGAGAAGCCCTTCGGCCACGACCTCGCCAGCGCCACGGAACTGAACGACGTCGTCTCCGAGGTGTTCCCGTCGGACTCGGTTTTCCGGATCGATCACTACCTGGGCAAGGAGACGGTTCAGAACCTTCTCGCGATCCGCTTTGCGAACCAGCTCTTCGAGCCGCTGTGGAACAGCCAGTTCATCGACCACGTCCAGATCACGATGGCGGAGGACGCCGGAATCGGTAGCCGCGCCGGATACTACGACGGCATCGGGGCCGCCCGCGACGTCATCCAGAATCACCTCCTCCAGCTCCTGGCGCTCACCGCGATGGAGGAACCCTCAACCTTCGAGGCGGCGGACCTACGGATGGAGAAGGAGAAGGTTCTACGGGCGGTACGCCTTCCGGAGGACCTGTCGACGGGGACGGTCCGCGGACAGTACGCGGCCGGCTGGCGCGGGGGCGAGCGGGTAGGAGGCTTCCTCGACGAAGAGGGCATCCCCAATGACTCGGTGACCGAGACCTACGCGGCGCTCCGGCTCGACATCGACAATCGCCGCTGGACGGGAACCCCGTTCTACCTCAGGGCAGGCAAGCGCCTGGGGCGACGCGTGACCGAAATCGCGCTGGTGTTCAAGAAGGTTCCGCACTTCCCCTTCCCCATCGACTCCGAGGCCGAGGTGGGCAACAACGCGCTCGTCATCCGCGTCCAGCCCGACGAGGGCGTGACGCTCCGCTTCGGCTCCAAGGTTCCCGGCACGTCCATGGAGATTCGTGACGTGACGATGGACTTCGGCTATGGGAACTCCTTCAACGAGACCTCTCCCGAGGCTTACGAGCGTCTGATCCTCGACGTGCTCCTCGGCGACCCCCCGCTGTTCCCGCGCTACGAGGAAGTTGCTCTTTCGTGGGGCATCCTTGACCCCATCGAGAGATACTGGTCCGAGGGCGGGCGGCCGGAATCGTACCGATCGGGCACCTGGGGACCGGAGGCGGCCGACGCGATGATGGCGCGCGACGGCCGGGTATGGAGGCGCCCATGATCCTCGATCTGCCGAACACGACCACGAGCGAGATCAACAAGGAGCTCCTCCGCATCCGCTCCGAGGGTGGCGCCGTGACCCTCGGACGCGTCATGACGCTCGTCGTCGACGTCACGTGCTGCGACGCCGAATCGGCGATCACCGCAGCCAACTACGCCTCGCACGAACACCCGTGCCGCGTCGTCGTCCTGGCGAAGTCCGAAGCGACCGAGCCACGCCTTGACGCGGAGATCCGTGTCGGAGGCGACGCCGGAGCCTCGGAGGTCATCGTCCTGAGGCCGTCTGGCGACATGACGGAGCACACCGACACCCTCCTCATCCCCCTTCTGCTACCCGATGCCCCCATCGTCGCGTGGTGGCCGGGCGGGATGGATTCGGCACCAGCTCTCACGGCGCTCGGCGCGATGGCGACCAGGCGCATCACCGACGTGAAGGGCAGCCCCGACGTCAAGGCCGCCCTCGTCGCGCTAGCGGACGGATACGCGCCCGGCGATACGGACCTCGCCTGGGCCCGGACCACGCGCTGGCGCGCCTTACTCGCCGCCGCGCTGGAGCGTACGGGCTCGCCCACGGTCACCCACGTTCGCATCCACGGCGACACGGGAAGCCCCGCCGTCCTTCTGCTCGGCGCCTGGCTACGAGGCAAGCTCGGGTGCGACTTCGACGACTCCTATTCGGACGAGGCGATAGGCCTCGTCTCCGTGTGCCTCGAGACGCCCGAGGGCGAGATTTCGATTGTGCGCCCCGACGGGCATAACGCGACATTCAGCCAGCCGGGCCTGCCCGATCACGCCATCGCGATCCACCGGCGGACCCTGCAGGACTGCCTCGCCGAGGACCTGCGCCGACTGGATGCCGACGAGGTCTACGGCGAGACGCTCATTGCCCTCGCGGGGGCGCTCCGATCATGACGAGCACTACGATGGTTTACCCCGACGCGACCACCGTCGCCGAGACGACCGCGGCGCGCCTCCTTGTCGCGATCGCCGACGCTCTCTCGGCCCGCGAAGTGGCGCATATCGTTCTCACCGGAGGAACGATCGGCGTCGCCACCCTCGCGCGCGTGGCGGCTTCGCCCCTCGCCTACGTGATCGACTGGACGGGCGTGCACATGTGGTGGGGGGACGAGCGGTTCCTCCCCCTCGGCGATTACGATCGCAACGAGGTCCAGGCTCAGCGTTCGCTCCTCAAGCGGCTTCGCCTGCCTGAGGAGAACATTCACCGCATGGCGTCCTCGGAGGGCGCCACAAGCCCGGAGCAGGCCGCTCGGGCCTATGCGACGGAACTCGCGCGCTTCGGCGATCCCGCCCCTGCTTTCGATGTCCTGCTCCTTGGTCTTGGCCCCGACGGACATGTGGCCTCGCTCTTTCCCGGGCGACCCGAGGTGAAGGTCACGAACGAATCGGTCGTCGCAGTCAAGGACTCCCCCAAGCCTCCGCCCACGCGGCTGTCCATGACCTTGCCGACGATCAACAGGGCCAGAGAGGTGTGGATCCTCACTATGGGTGCGGAGAAGGCGCGCGCCGTCGCGGAGTCGCTCGCGCACAAGGCAGGCATCCCCGGCGGCATGGTTCACGGAACCGAACGCACACTGTGGCTCATCGACAAGGCCGCGGCTTCCTCGATCTAGCCCGACGTCGCCTCAGTCGCTGCTCCTGCGGGCCCTCAGGGCCCCGAGCGCCTCGGAAAGAAGGGCCTCGCCCTCGGCATCCGTGCGTCGCTCCTTCACGTATGCGAGGTGCGTCTTGTACGGCTCGGAGCGCGAGGGCTGGGGAGGGTTAAGGCGGTCGAGCCCGGCCGGGCCTCCACAGCGGGGACAATCCCACTCGAGAGGAACCTCATCCCGCTCGGTGGTCGCGAAACTCGGTTTCACGACGTGGCCGTTCGCACAGAAGTAGGCGATTTGGACGCGGGGTGCCGACTCGCCGCGTTCCGCCTCGCCCATCGGGCCAGCCCCGACGCGCGATCCGCGAATAGCGTTGCCACCTGCCATGGCTGACTCCTATGCGCCGACGTTGTACTTGGTGACGAGCCCGAGGAAGACAATCACGATGCCCCAGACGATGACCACGCCCCACGTGATCCGTCCGAGGTTCTTCTCCCCCGAACCCGAGGACTGGATGCCAGACGCAAGGCCGCCCCCAAACATGTCGGAGATGCCTCCGCCTCGCCCCTGGTGAAGCAGGACGAGGCCGATGATGGCCACACTCGTGGCCACCAACAGGCTCCACAACGTCACGACTAGGACGTGCACGATACTCCCTCGGGTCGTCTGTGGTAATCAGGATACGTGACGCGCGCGCCGGCGACCGCTACCCCACCACGTGCGAGCGGTATCGCACGATCTTGGAGAACTCATCAGGGTCCAGACTCGCTCCTCCGACGAGGGCTCCGTCGACGTCAACTTCGGCCATGATGGCGGCGATATTGCCCGATTTGACCGATCCCCCGTAGAGCACGCGGACGCCGTCCGCGATCTCGGGAGAGTACAGCTCGGCGAGGCGGGCGCGGATCGCCGCGCACACCTCCTGAGCGTCCGCGGGGGTGGCTACCTCGCCAGTGCCGATCGCCCAGACGGGTTCGTACGCGATCACGATCGTCGAAGCCTCCTTGGCGGGAACGCCGTCGAGCGCGCCGTCGAGTTGGGCCAGCGTATAGGGCACCTGGTCCCCCGCCTTGCGGATGTCTAGGCCCTCGCCGATGCACAGGATGGGGACGAGGCCCGCCGCAAATGCCGCCTTGACCTTGGCGTTCACGACGGAGTCGTCCTCCGCGTGATACTGACGCCGCTCCGAGTGGCCCACCGCAACATACGTCGCGCCGAGCTTCTGGAGCATCGACCCGGCAATCTCGCCGGTGTACGCCCCGTCGGTATGCGCCGACAGGTCCTGGCCGCCGTAGCGGATGGACAACTGGTCCGCGTCAACGAGCGTCTGGACCGAGCGGATCGAGGTGAAGGTAGGCAGGACCGCCACCTCAACCTCGGAGTAGTCGTGCTTGGCGTCCCTCAGGAGCCAAGCCAGCTTCTGCACGGCGTGCGTGGCCTCGAGGTGATCGAGGTTGAGCTTCCAGTTACCCGCAATCAGGGGCGTACGCGTCATGTCCTAACCTTCCAGTACGGCCAGGCCCGGAAGGACCTTGCCTTCGAGTAGCTCGAGGCTTGCGCCACCGCCGGTGGAGATGTGGCTGAAGCCGTCCTCGTCGAGACCGAGGATGCGGACGGCAGCAGCCGAGTCCCCACCGCCGACCACGGAGAATCCGCTGGAGTCGATCATCGCCTGGGCGACGGCACGCGTGCCCGCCGCGAAGGCCGGGAACTCGAACACGCCCATCGGGCCGTTCCAGACGATGGTCTTCGCCTGGCTGATCTTGGCTGCGAACAGTGTGGCGGAATCGGGGCCGATGTCGAGACCGCGCCAACCCTCCGGGATGGCGTCCGCCGCGACGACCTGCGTCGCAGCGTCGGCGGAGAACGAGTCGGCGACCACGACGTCGGTCGGCAGCACGATCTCGACTCCCTTGGCGACGGCCGTCTCGAGGTAACCCTTGACGGTCTCGATCTGGTCCTGTTCAAGGAGCGAGTCGCCCACGCCGTAGCCCTTTGCCGCGAGGAACGTGAAGGCCATGCCTCCACCGATCAGCAGCTGGTCGGCCTTGTCGAGGAGGTTCGAGATGACGCCGAGCTTGTCGGAGACCTTCGAGCCACCGAGGACGACGGCGTACGGGCGTGCGGGATTCTTGACGGCCTTCTCCAGGGAGACGACCTCCTTCTCAACGAGCAGTCCTGCAGCCGCGGGAAGCAGCTTCGCAAGGTCGTAGACGGACGCCTGCTTGCGGTGCACGACGCCGAAGCCGTCCGAGACGAAGACGTCACCCAGCGCGGCGAGTTCGGCCGCAAGCGCCTCACGCTCGGCGTCCACCTTGGACGTCTCGCGGGCGTCGAAGCGAACGTTCTCGAGCATCGCGACATCGCCGTCTGCCATCGCGGCAACGGTCGCCTTCGCCGAGGGGCCGACGAGGTCGTCCGCGAGCGTCACGGGAGCGCCGAGGAGCTCGGCGAGGCGCGCGGCGGCAGGGGCGAGCGAATACTTGGGGTTCGGCGTGCCATCGGGGCGGCCGAGGTGCGCCATCACGACGACGCGCGCGCCGGCCTGGCGGAGGGCGTTGATCGTGGGGACCGAGGCACGCACGCGGCCGTCGTCCGTAATCGTGGTGCCGTCGAGCGGCACGTTCAGGTCGGAACGCAGCATGACGGTCTTGCCGCGCAGATCGCCGAGGGAGGCGATGGTCTTCATGGCTATCTCCTTTGGAGTGATGAGATCAGACGGAAACGTCCGCACACGCTTGCGGCGTGTGCGGACGTTCCATGACAGTCCTTAGAGCTTTTCGCCCATGTACACGGCGAGGTCGACAAGGCGGCAGGAGTAGCCCCACTCGTTGTCGTACCAACCGACGACCTTGACCATGTTGCCCATGACCTTGGTCAGGCCGGAGTCGAAGACGCACGACGCGGGGTCAGTAACGATGTCCGTCGAGACCAGCTGGTCCTCCGAGTACTTGAGGAAGCCCTTGAGCGGGCCTTCCGCGGCCTTCTTGACTGCGGCGTTGACCTCGTCGACCGTCGTCTCCTTGGAGGCGATGAACGTGAGATCCGTTGCGGAGCCGGTGGGGACCGGAACACGCATCGCGAAGCCGTCGAGCTTGCCCTTGAGCTCCGGAAGAACGAGCGCCACGGCCTTGGCGGCGCCGGTCGTCGTCGGAACGACGTTCAGGGCCGCCGAGCGCGCGCGACGCAGGTCGCGGTGTGGGCCGTCCATGAGGTTCTGGTCGGCCGTGTAGGCGTGGATCGTGGTCATGAGACCCTTCACGATGCCCACCGAGTCGTTGAGCGCCTTCGCCATGGGGGCGAGGCAGTTCGTGGTGCACGACGCGTTGGAGACGATGTGGTGCTTCGCCGGGTCGTAGTCCGTGTGGTTCACGCCCATCACGAACGTCGCGTCCTCGTTCTTGCCGGGGGCCGAGATGATGACCTTCTTGGCACCGGCGTCGATGTGCGCCTTGGCCTTGGTCGCGTCGACGAAGAAGCCAGTCGACTCGATGACGATGTCCGCGCCGAGCTTGGCCCAGTCGAGGTTGGCGGGATCCCTCTCGGCCGAAGCGGAGAAAGTCTTGCCTCCGACGGTGATGCTGGTGTCGGTGTAGGTGACGTCCTGCGGCAGCCGTCCCAGGACGGAGTCGAACTTGAGCAACTGCGCGAGCGTCTTGTTGTCCGTGAGGTCGTTCACCCCGACGATTTCGATGTCCGCGCCCTGTTCGAGCACGGCCCGGAAGAAGTTGCGTCCAATGCGGCCGAAGCCGTTGATGCCGACCTTGACGGTCATGATTCTCTCTCTCCTTGGCTCGCGTCGGCACGCACCGACATCGGATTCCGCTAAGGTTTCGCACGGCTACGTGCGCGTCCCCGCACCTGGCGGGGAACCGTCTTCAGCCTACTATGTTGCCCCTTGCGAGCGGACGTGACGAAGGTCCCCGGAGAGCCCTAGAGGTCGAGCATCTCCGGGCTGAGGGACGCTTCCGTATCGGGAATGCCGAGATCCTCCGCGTGCTTGTCTGCGGTCGCGAGGAGGCGCCGGATCCGTCCCGCCACCGCATCCTTCGTCAGGGGCGGCTCCGCCATCTTCCCCAGCTCCTCGAGGGACGCGTCCTTGTGCTGCAGGCGCAGCTCCCCCGCCTCTCTCAGATGATCGGGCACCGCGTCGCCCAGGATCTCGAACGCCCTCGCGACGCGAGCCCCGGCAGCCACCGCGGCGCGCGCGCTGCGCCGCAAGTTCGCGTCGTCGAAATTGGCAAGCCGGTTCGCCGTGCCCCTGACTTCGCGTCGCGTCCGCTTCTCCTCCCATTCGAGGACGGAACCGTGCGCGCCGAGGCGTGTAAGCATGGCCGCGATCGCGTCGCCATCCCTGATCACGACTCGGTCGACGCCGCGAACCTCCCGCGACTTCGCCGAGATTCCCAGGCGCCGCGCGGCCCCCACGAGCGCGAGCGCTGCTTCCGGCCCGGGTGAGGTGACCTCGAGCGCGGATGAGCGCCCCGGCTCCGTCAGCGAGCCGTGCGCGAGGAAGGCGCCTCGCCACGCCGAGATCGTGTCCTCGATCGAGCCGCCCACGACCTGAGGAGGCAAGCCTCGGACGGGGCGACCCCGGTGATCAAGAAGGCCGGTTTGCCTCGCGAGTGACTCGCCGTCCTTGACGACCCTGACGACGTAGCGATTGCCCTTCTTCAAGGCACCGCCGGAGACCACGATGATCTCGGATGAGTGACCGTAGACCTCGCTGAGGAACTGGCGGAGGCGGCGCGCACCGGCCGATGTGTCGAGTTCCGCCTCGATGACGATGCGGCCGGAAACGATGTGCAAGCCGCCGGCGAAGCGCAACATGGTCGCGATTTCCGCCTTGCGGCAGGATGGCTTCTCCACGACGACGCGGGCGAGTTCCTCCTTCACCTGCGCAGTGAGTGCCATGAACGTATCCTGCCACCTTTGGCGGCCGGGCCTCATCCCCGTCCGAGGAACGCCGCGGCCTTTTCGTAGGCGCCGGCGAACCGATCGGCGTCGTGCCGATCGAGTGTCCCGTCCTGGAGGAGGCGCTCTACCACGAGAATCGACCCCCAGTCCTCAACCAGCGCGGCCAACCCCGGATCGTCGGCGTGACCCTCGTCAACGATGACCACGGCGGGCACGAAGTCGGGCGCCACCGTCTGGAGCGCCCTGACATCGTCGACCCTGTCGGTCCCCTCCGTCTCGTCGTCGAGGTGCGCGATGTTTAGGGAAAGGACGCATCGAGGCCCCGCTGCGACGAGTTCGTCGGCAACCGGCGCGAGCAGGAAGTGCGGCAACACGGACGAGTACCAGCTCCCTGGGCCGAGCGCGACAAGATCGGCGCCGCGGATTGCGGCAAGTGTCTCCGGGGGGACCCGTGGCGCCTCGGGTCGGAGCCACAGCTTCGAGATCCGTCCCGGCGCCGTCGCCACCGCGACCTGGCCACGAACCGTGACGGTCTCGCCCTCCACGTCGACCAAGGCATTGATTTCCAGAGGCTCCACCGCGAGGGGAAGCACCCTTCCGCGAGCGCGAAGAAGCCGGGCGACCCAATCGAGCCCTTCGACCACGTCCCCCGTCCGGTTCCAGAGTCCGGCGATCAGCAGGTTGCCGAGCGCGTGACCGTCAAGGGGGCCATCGGTGACAAACCGGTACTGCAGGACGTCCCGCCACATGTGACCCCACTCCGTGTCCTCGCATAGCGCGGATAGCGCCATCCGCAGATCACCGGGAGGGGGAACGTGGAGTTCGTCCCTCAGCCGCCCCGACGATCCCCCGTCGTCGGCAACGGTCACGATGGCTGTGAGGTCTTCCGAGAGTCGGCGCAGGGCACTGAGCGACGCGTAGAGCCCGTGACCACCCCCCAGCGCGACGATGAGCGGGTCAGACGCGCGCTCGCCGCTCACTCGCGTTCGCGATCTCTGTGCGTGGCGCGCACGGCGTAGCCGAGTTCGCGTAACCTCTCGGCGAGTGCCTCGGTCATCGCGACGGAACGGTGATGGCCCCCGGTGCAGCCGATTGCGACCGTCACGAAGTGCTTGTCGTGCGCGCGGTAGCGGCCCAACGCGATGTCGAGCGCGGCCGAATAGGCATCGAGGAACTCGATCGCCCCCGCGGCACCGAGCACGTGGTCCCGCACCGGCGCATCGAGGCCGGTAAGCGGGCGAAGCTCGGGGATCCAGTGAGGGTTGTCGAGGAAGCGCACGTCCGCGAGGAAGTCGGCGTCCTCCGGCGCGCCGTTCTTGAAGCCGAAGGACTGGATGTTCACCTGGAGTTGGGGGACCTCAGAGTCCCCGACCTCGGCCACGATCCGCTCCGCAAGTTCGTGGACGTTGATGCTTGAGGTGTCGATCACCACATCAGCGCGCTCGCGCATCGGTCCGAGGGCCTGCCGCTCGGTCTGGATCGCCTCGAGGAGCGTTCCCTGACCCTGAAGGGGGTGCGGCCGTCTCACCTGCTCGAAGCGATGAACGAGAACCTCATCCGATGCCTCGAGGAACATGACCCGCGTCGCGACGGCTCCCGCCTCGAGGTCCCCGAGCACCGCTTCGAGGTCGGCGAAGAACTTTCCTCCCCGGACATCAACGACGGCGGCGAGCCGGGCGTAGCCCTCCCTCGAGACCATCGTCACCATCTCCGCGAGCATCTGCGGCGGGAGGTTGTCGACGACGTACCAGCCCTCGTCCGCGATGACGTCTGCGGCGCGGCTCTTGCCAGCGCCGGACATGCCCGTGACAATCAGAACCTCCGGTGGGCTGTCAGGCAGGTTGACTTTGACCTTCGGAATCCCGGAGGGGAACGTCTCGGGGTGGGCGTCGGAACTCATGGCTCCAGCATGCCACCCTTGCCCGAGACCGCCCGAGCGATCGCCGCGGCCGTTTCCCGTCCGATGCCGGGCACGAGCGCAATCTGATCGACGGAAGCCTCCCGAACCCTGTCGAGGGAGCCGAAGTGCCGCAGAAGCGCCCGGGCCCGCGCCGGGCCTACCCCGGGAATCTCGTCCACCTGCGAAGCGGTCATGGCGCGCGAGCGCCGCGTGCGGTGTTGGCGTATCGCGAAGCGATGCGCCTCGTCCCGGACTCGCTGGAGCAGGTAGAGCGCCTCGGAGCCTCGCGGAAGAATCACCGGAAACGCGGCACCGGGAAGCCATACTTCCTCTAGGCGCTTCGCGAGTCCGCAGAGGGACACTCCCGCGATGCCGAGCGCGGCAAGCGCGCGATACGCGGCCTCGACCTGCGGCTGACCCCCATCGACCACCACGAGTTGTGGCGGATACGCGAATCTGCTGGAATCCCTCTCCTCGACCGGACGTCCGGCCTCCTCGAGGTAGCGGGTGAAGCGCCGGGTGATGACCTGGGCCATCGCCTCCGTGTCGTCCCTCGCGTTCGAGACCGAGAAGTGGCGGTACTCCCTCTTCCGCGGCAGGGCATCCTCGAACACCACCATCGACGCGGCCTGGTTCGTGCCTCCGGTGTGCGAGATGTCGTAGCACTCGATTCGTAACGGCGCCTCCGGAAGGCCGAGGGCCTCCTGGAGCGCCGTCAGCGCGGCCGAGCGGGCCGTGAGATCGGAGGCCCGCTTGAGGCGATGGTGCGCGAGGGTCTCGACGGCGTTCGCGTGCGACGTCTGGGCAAGTTCGGCCTTGGGTCCCCGAGAGGGGACCTTGACCGCCACGACACCGCCCCTGAGCCCCGAGAGCCAATCCACGAGTGCGGCGGCGTCGGCGGGAAGCGAGGGCACCAGGATCTCGGACGGAACGGCGGGGGCACCCGGAGCGTCGTAGATCTCCTGGACGAGGCGCGTGACGAGTTCCCCCGTCCCTACCGGCTCCGGCTTGTCCGCTACCCATGCGCGCTGGCCCGTGATCCGTCCGTCGCGGACATGAAAGACGTGCGCCGCGGATTCGTACTCATCGTCCTCAATGCCCACCACGTCGGCGTCGACGCCAGGGGCGAGCACCATGGTGTTGCGGTCGAGAACTGCCGTGAGGGCCGCGAGCCGGTCGCGAAGTCGCGCCGCGGCTTCGAAGCGTTGCTCGTCAGACGCCGCATCCATCTGGCGGGTGAGGTCACGCACCAGGCCCTTGGCATCGCCCGCGAGCACCGCGCACACCTGTTCCGCGAGGTCCCGGTGTTCGGCCGCCGTGATACGGCCGACGCACGGCGCCGAACACTTCTCGATGTAGCCCAGGAGGCACGGGCGATCGGACCGCTGCGCCCTGGCAAACGTTCCCGCGGTGCACGAGCGCATCGGTAGCACCGTCAGTAGGGTGTCGACCGTCTCTCGGATGGCCCACACCTTCGCGTACGGGCCGAAGTACCGCGTGCCCTTCGTGCGCGCGTCCCGCGTGACGTAGACGCGAGGAATCTCATCGCTCATGGTCACGGCGAGGAATGGGTACGACTTGTCGTCCCTGAAGACCACGTTGAATCGGGGGTCGTACTCCTGGATCCAGGTGTGCTCCAGCACGAGCGCCTCGACCTCCGAGCGGACGACCGTCCACTCGATGGAGGCCGCCGTCGTCACCATCGCGCGCGTGCGTGGGTGAAGCGCGGCCGGGTCCTGGAAATACGACGAAACCCTGGACCGAAGGTTCTTGGCCTTGCCGACGTAGACGACGCGCCCGTGCGCATCTCGGAATCTGTAGACACCGGGCGTAGTCGGGATTGCACCAGGCGCGGGTCGGTACGAGGCCGGGTCGGTCACGTCGCCAGCCTACGTCGGGACGACGACCCCGAGGTGGCTCACCAGGAACCGTCCCGTGTGGCTCGCGTCGTCGTGCGCCACGTCCTCGGGGGTTCCCTCGGCAACCACGACTCCGCCGCCGGAGCCGCCTTCGGGACCAAGGTCGACGATCCAGTCGGAGCACTTGATCACATCGAGGTTGTGCTCGATCACGATGACGGTATTCCCCTTGTCGACGAGGCCCTGAAGAACCGCGAGGAGCTTGCGCACATCATCGAAGTGCAGGCCCGTGGTCGGCTCGTCGAGGACGTAGACGGTCCGCCCCGTCGAGCGTCGCTGGAGCTCGGATGCGAGCTTGACGCGTTGGGCCTCTCCTCCCGACAGCGTCGGCGCCGGCTGGCCCATCCTGACGTAGCCGAGCCCGACGTCGACGAGGGTGCGGAGATGCCTCGAGATCGCCGGTATCGCGTCGAAGAAGTCCGCCGCCTCCTCGATCGGCATGTTCAATACGTCGGCGACGGTCTTGCCCTTGAAGTGAACCTGGAGCGTCTCGCGGTTGTATCGCGAGCCGTGGCAGACCTCGCATCGGACGTATACGTCGGGCAGGAAGTTCATCTCGATCTTCAAGGTCCCGTCGCCGGAGCACGATTCGCAACGGCCGCCCTTGACGTTGAACGAGAAGCGGCCAGGCCCGTAGCCGCGCAAACGCGCCTCCTCGGTCTCGGCGAACAACTTGCGAATCTTGTCCCACACCCCGGTGTAGGTCGCGGGATTGGAGCGCGGGGTCCGCCCGATCGGACCCTGGTCAACATGGACGATCTTGTCGAGATCCTCGATGCCCGTGATCCGCGTGTGGCGCCCCGGCACCTGCCGAGCACCATTGAGGGTGTTGGCGAGCGCGGTGTAGAGAATGCCATTGACGAGCGTCGACTTGCCCGATCCGGACACCCCCGTCACCGACGTGAAGACGCCAATGGGGAATGACACGTCGATGTCGCGCAGGTTGTTCTCCCTTGCGCCGACGACGGTGATAACCCTCCCCGGATCTATCCCTCGCCGCTGGGCGGGGACGTCGATCCTCCGCCTGCCCGCGACATACGCTCCGGTCAGCGACTCCTCGTTCGCCAGGAGGCTTTCGAGCGTTCCGGAGTGAATGACCCTCCCGCCGTGCTCCCCCGCCCCCGGCCCGATGTCGACGATCCAGTCCGCCGCCCGAATCGTGTCCTCGTCGTGCTCGACCACGATCAGCGTGTTGCCCAGGTCGCGCAGGCGCGTGAGGGTCTCGATGAGGCGATGGTTGTCGCGTTGGTGGAGCCCGATGCTGGGCTCATCCAGGACGTACAGCACCCCCACGAGTCCGGAACCGATCTGGGTCGCGAGGCGAATCCGCTGCGCCTCGCCTCCCGAGAGGGTGCCCGCCGCCCGGGACAGGCTGAGGTAGTCGAGGCCGACGTCGAGGAGGAATCCGAGTCGCGCGTCGATCTCCTTGAGAACCTGCACCGCGATCTGACGCGAGCGTTCGTCGAGTTCCGCCTCCGCCAGGAAGGCGCGCGCCCCCCGAATTGACAACTCGCACACCTCGGAGATGTTCTTGCCTGCGACGAGGACCGAAAGCACCTCGGGCTTGAGGCGCCTGCCCTCGCACACGTCGCAGGGAACGTCGCGCATGTAGGCCTCGTGCCGCTCGCGCGACCATTCCGACTCCGTCTGGGAGTGCAGGCGCTCGATCCACGAGATGACGCCCTCGAACCCCGTCGTGTACTGACGTTCCCGTCCGTAGCGGTTCTTGAAGCGAACGTGAACCGAGTAGTCGCTTCCGAACAGAACGGCGTTCTTGGCTTCTTCCGAGAGATCGGAGAACGGCACGTCCATCGAGAATTCGAGCTTGGACGCGAGCGCAGCCAGGGTCCGTGCGAAGTACTCCGAGGAGGTTGCGGCCCACGGGGCGAGGGCGCCGGCTCGCAGGGTAAGGCTCGGGTCGGGGACGACGAGGTCGGGATCCACCTCGAGGCGGACCCCGAGCCCGTGGCATTCGGGGCACGCGCCGTACGGGGCGTTGAACGAGAACGTCCTGGGCTCGATCTCCTCGAGCGTCAGCGGGTGATCATTCGGGCAGGCGCGCTTCTCGGAGTAGCGCCTCGCCTCCATCTCTCCGTCCACCGGGTCGATGATCACGAGTCCCTCGGCGACGCGAAGGGCCGTCTCGATCGAGTCCGCGAGCCTCGACCGCACGCCCTCGCGGGCAACGAGGCGGTCCACAATCACCTCGATCGTGTGCTTCAGCTTCTTCTCGAGCGTGGGAGGGGCGCTCAGTTCCACGGCCTCGCCGTCGACGCGCGCTCGGGCGAACCCTTGCTGCTTGAGTTCGTCGAAGAGGTCCTGATACTCGCCCTTGCGCCCACGGACCACGGGAGCGAGAACTTGGTAGCGCGTCCCCTCGGGCAGGGCAAGAACCGAGTCGACGATCTGCTCGGCCGTCTGTGCGCGCACCTGCTCGCCGCACTCGGGGCAATGTTGGATACCAACGCGGGCAAAGAGAAGCCGGAGGTAGTCGTACACCTCGGTGATCGTGCCGACGGTCGAACGCGGGTTCCGGTTCGTGGACTTCTGATCGATGCTCACCGCGGGCGAGAGCCCCTCGATGAAGTCGACGTCCGGCTTGTCCATCTGGCCGAGGAACTGCCTGGCATAGGCCGAAAGGGATTCGACGTAGCGACGCTGGCCCTCGGCGAAGATCGTGTCGAAGGCGAGCGACGACTTCCCTGACCCGCTCAGCCCGCTGAACACGATCAGCGCGTCGCGGGGGAGGTCCAAGTCGACGGAGCGGAGGTTGTGCTCGCGCGCGCCGCGGATGAGAAGTCGGTCGTTCACGGGACCATCGTACGTGCGGCGAACCACTCGAACATCTGTTCGAGCCCGAGGCGCTTTCGGCGTGTCGGGTGTTGAATGACCGTATGGGCCTCTTCGCCGTTCACTACGCCTACAACGACCGCACGGAAGATCGCGACGCGATCCGGATCTCGCACATCGAGTACCTTGACGCGCTCGTCCGCCAGGGTGCGCTGTTCGCGTATGGGCGCTACGCCGACGAACTCGAGCCGGGCGCCCTCTTCATCTACCGCGCGGGCGATTCCGACGCGGTCGAGGCCTGGGTCGCGGGCGACCCCTACGTCATGGCCGGGCTTGTCCCCGGGCATTCCGTGCGCGCCTGGCCCGCTCTCGGCACGTGGCCTCAGTTGCTGGAGGAGTCCCAGGCCTGATCCGTCGCGGCCTCACTCGCGGCCTCACTCGCGGCCCTCCGCCGCGTGGCAACGAGGCTCGCGATCGCGGACGCGCCAAGGGCGGCCACGATGACGCCGAGCGAAAGTTCGGTCGTGATCGTGGGCAGGCCCGACAGCGGGTGCCCACCGTTGACAAACGGCAGGCTGTTCTCGCGGAGCGCTTCACACACCAGCTTGACCCCGATAAACGCGAGAATCACGGCCAGCCCGTAAGACAGGAAGACGAGCCTGCTCAGCAACCCGTGCACAACGAAGAACAGTTGGCGCAGGCCCATCAGTGCGAAGGCGTTCGCCGTGAAGACGATGTAGGCATCGGTGGTCAGGCCGAAGATCGCGGGAATCGAGTCGAGGGCGAAGAGAACATCGGTGGTCCCGATGGCGACCATCACCAGCAGGAGGGGCGTGACGAGGCGCCTGCCCGCGCGGCGCACCACGAGCGCCCCCCCGTGATACTCGGGTGTCGAACGAAGGAGGCGCCTCACCATCGTCATCGCTCGGTTCTCGTGATACTCGGCCTCGACGTCCTCCTCGTCCTCGTGACCCTCGCGCGCGAGGCTCACCGCCGTCCACAGGAGGAAGAATCCGAACAGGTAGAACACCCACGAGAAGTGCGTGAGGGCTGCGGCGCCCGCGACGATGAACAGTGCGCGCAGTACCAGCGCGAGGGCGACGCCGAAGAGGAGGACCCGCTGGCGGTACGCCGGCGGGACGGCGAAGCGCGAGAGGATCACGAGGAACACGAAGAGGTTGTCCACCGAGAGGGACCACTCGGTGACGTATCCCGCGATGAATGCCGTGGCGCTTTCCGCGTCTTTCCAGAAGACCATCGAGGCACCGAAGACGAGCGCGACGGCCACGTAGATCGCCGTCCACCGGACGGCCTGGCGGAAGCTCGGCTCGTGAGGGTTGCGCATTTGGGCCCAGAAGTCGAACCCAATCAGCCCGGCCACGAGGGCGATCGTCGCGCTCCACTCGATGGCCCCAGACATCCCACCATCCTAGGTGGAACCCCGATTGACACCCGGACCCGTGCTAGCCCTGGGCCGCGGTCATCTGGCGCAACTCCTTCTTCAATTCCCCGATCTCGTCGCGCAGGCGCGCCGCGAGTTCGAAGTGGAGATCCTCGGCCGCGGCCCTCATCTGGGCGCTCAACTCATCGATCAGGCCCACCAGGTCGTCCGACGCCGCGGCGAAGGGCGCGCGGTGCGCGACAGGGCCCGTACGCCCCCGGTCGGCGGAGCCGCGTCCGCGCGCCCCCGCCGCGGCCAGCGTCGCCTCCGTGTCCGCCTCCTCGCGAGCGAGCATCTCCGTGATATCACCAATCTTCTTGCGTAGGGGTTCGGGGTCCACGCCCCGTTCCTTGTTGTACGCAATCTGGATGTCGCGACGCCGATTGGTCTCGTCGATCGCCCTCGCCATGGAGTCCGTGATGGAGTCCGCATACATGTGGACCGCGCCGGAGACGTTTCGGGCCGCACGACCGATCGTTTGGATCAGCGAAGTCCCCGACCGTAGGAAGCCTTCTTTGTCGGCGTCGAGAATCGCGACGAGCGATACCTCGGGAAGATCCAGGCCCTCCCGAAGAAGGTTGATGCCCACCAGGACGTCGAACTTTCCCTGCCGAAGTTCGCGAAGAAGCTCGACGCGGCGCAGGGTGTCGACGTCCGAGTGGAGGTACTCGACCCGGACACCCTTGTCCGCGAGGAACGCCGTGAGGTCCTCGGCCATCCGTTTGGTCAGGGTCGTGACGAGAACCCTTTCTCCCGCAGCCTCCCGCGCGCGGATCTCCGCGAGCAGATCGTCGATCTGGCCTTGCGTTGGCTTCACGACGATGCCGGGATCCACGAGGCCCGTGGGGCGGATGATCTGCTGAACCGTGCCGTCCGCCCTGCCGAGCTCGTACGGGCCAGGGGTCGCCGAGAGATACACCGTCTGACCGATGCGTTCCTGGAACTCCGCGAACTTGAGTGGCCTGTTATCAAGTGCCGACGGCAGCCGGAAGCCGTGTTCGACGAGAGTTCGCTTGCGCGAAGCGTCGCCCTCGTACATCGCGCCGACCTGAGGGACGGTCACGTGCGACTCGTCGATCACCATCAGGAAGTCCTCGGGGAAGTAGTCGAGCAGCGTGTGGGGCGGCGTTCCGGCGGCGCGACCCTCGATGTGCCTCGAGTAGTTCTCGATGCCCGAGCACATCCCGACATTGCGGAGCATGTCGAGGTCGAAGTTGGTGCGCATCTCGAGGCGCTGGGCCTCCAGCAGCTTCCCCTGGCCGCGCAACTCCGCAAGGCGCTCGGTCAACTCCTCCTGGATTGCCTGGAGGGCGTGGTTCATGCGCTCCGGGCTCGCCACGTAGTGCGAGGCTGGAAACACGTGGACCTGCTCGCGTTTCTCCACGATGGCGCCCGTCAAGGGATGGAGCGTGTGGAGGGCCTCGATCCGGTCGCCGAACATCTCGATCCGAATGGCGAGTTCCTCGTACACCGGGATGATCTCGACCGTGTCGCCGCGGACGCGGAAGGTCCCGCGGGTGAAGGCGAGGTCGTTCCGCGTGTATTGCATGCGGACGAACCTCCGGAGCAGCGCATCCCGCTCGATGTGCTGCCCGACCTCGAGCGTCGCCATCCCGCGGATGTACTCCTCGGGCGTCCCCAGCCCGTAGATGCACGACACGGACGATACGACCACGACATCGCGCCGCGTCAGAAGGGAGTTCGTGGCCGAGTAGCGGAGTCGCTCGACCTCCTCGTTGATCGAGCTGTCTTTCTCGATGAACGTGTCCGTCTGGGGAACGTAGGCCTCTGGCTGGTAGTAGTCGTAGTACGAGACGAAGTACTCGACGGCGTTGTTGGGCAGCAGTTCGCGAAACTCGTTCGCGAGTTGCGCCGCGAGGGTCTTGTTGTGGGCGAGGACGAGCGTCGGGCGCTGCAGCCGCTCGATCAACCATGCCGTCGTGGCGGACTTGCCCGTGCCCGTCGCGCCCAGGAGGACGATGTCCCGCTCGCCCGCCCGAACCCGCGCCTCAAGATCGTCGATCGCCGTGGGTTGGTCGCCCGAGGGGGTGAAGTCGGAGATGACGCGGAAGGGCGCCTCGGAGCGTCGGAGGTCGGGCGAGGTCATCGTCTCAGGCTACGTCGGCGTACCGACACGGGAATATGGTCCTTCCAGAAGCGATCGACCTGCTTGCGAAGGTCCGCGACCGTTCCCCCGCCGTCAAGGACGACGTCGGCCCATCGCGCCCGCTCGTCGTCGGTCACCTGGGCGGAAAGCCGCGATTGGGCCTGCGCGGCGGTGAGTCCCCGCTCCTCCACGAGCCGAGCGGTCCTCACTTCCTCCGGAGCGGCGATCGTGACGACTGTGTCCCATGAGCCGAACAGCCCCGTCTCGACCAGGAGCGGAATCGCGTGAACGATCACCCTCACTCCGTCGAGTCGCGCCTGACTATCTGCGGCCTTCGCCAGCGCGGAGATGTACGGATGCACGATGGCGTTCAGTTTGGCCCGCGCCTCCGGGTCACCGAACACGATGTCCGCCAACGCCGCACGGTCAAGCGTCCCCCGCGTGATGAGGCGATCGCCGAACTCCCGCGCAATGTCGGCCAGCGCGGCAGACTCCGGTTGGACGGCCTGGCGCGCGAGGTCATCGTGGTCGATGACCCGCGCTCCCAGTTGGGCAAACCGTTCGCACGCAACGGACTTGCCCGAAGCAATTCCGCCCGTGAGGCCGATACGGAGCATCACTCTCCGGTGAGCTTCTCCCGCAACGCGGCCAGACGCTCGTCCGACGCCAAGGTGCCGGCGTCCTCCTCGCCCTCTTCGGACGACGAGTACGAACTCGGCCCCGCGGCGGGGCGGCGCTTCTTGGGTGCAGGTGAGGACTCCTCGAGCTCGGCCGTGACCGCCTCGTGCTTGGCGACGAAGGCCTTGTGCGAGACCCAACGGTCGTGGGCGCGGCCGTAATCGGCCTCCCAGAGTTCGCGCTGCTCGTCGAATCCGTCTCGCCACTCGTTCGTCGCCGAATCGAAGCCCTCGGGGTACTTGTAGCTTCCTTCGGCGTCGTACTCGGCCGTCATCCCATAGAGCGCGGGGTCGAAGTCCTCGCCGTCGGGATCGACGCCCTCGTTGGCCTGCTTGATGCTCAGCGAGATGCGACGACGCTCCAGGTCGATGTCGATGATCTTGACGAAGACCGCGTCGTCCGGCGACACGACCTGCTCCGGGAGTTCGACGTGACGGGTCGAGAGCTCGGAGATGTGCACCAGGCCCTCGATGCCCTCGAACACGCGCACGAACGCGCCGAACGGGACGAGTTTGGTGACCTTGCCGGGCACGATCTGGCCGATCGCGTGGGTGCGGGCGTAGACCGCCCACGGGTCCTCCTGCGTCGCCTTGAGCGACAGCGAGACGCGCTCGCGATCCATGTCGATCTCGAGGACCTCGACGTCCACCTCCTGGCCAACCGTGACGACCTCGCCCGGGTGGTCGATGTGCTTCCACGAGAGCTCGGACACGTGAACGAGGCCGTCGACTCCGCCGAGGTCCACGAAGGCGCCGAAGTTGACGATGGACGAAACGGTGCCCTTGCGGACCTGCCCGGGGGCGAGGGCCGTGAGGAACGTCGAGCGCACCTCAGACTGCGTCTGCTCAAGGAAGGCGCGGCGCGAGAGGACGACGTTATTGCGGTTCTTGTCGAGTTCGATGATCTTCGCCTCGAGCTCCTGGCCGATGTACGGGCCGAGGTCGCGAACGCGGCGCATCTCGACGAGCGACGCCGGGAGGAAGCCGCGAAGGCCGATGTCCATGATCAGGCCGCCCTTGACGACCTCGATGACGGTGCCGGTGACGATCCCGTCCTCTTCCTTGATCTTCTCGATCGTGCCCCATGCGCGCTCGTACTGGGCGCGCTTCTTGGACAGGATGAGCCGCCCTTCCTTGTCCTCCTTGGTGAGGACGAGCGCTTCGATCGTGTCCCCCACCTTGACCAGGTCATCCGGGTCGGTGTCATGCCGAATCGACAACTCACGCGCGGGAATGACGCCTTCGGTCTTGTAGCCGATGTCGAGCAGAACTTCGTCGCGGTCGACCTTGACGATGATGCCGGTGACCAGGTCTCCGTCGTCGAAGTTCTTAATGGTGGCGTCAACGGCCGCGAGGAACTCCTCGGGCGAACCGATGTCGTTGACGGCAACTGTGGGGGTCTTGGAGGAGGTGGGGGACATTAGGGAGAAAACTCCGATGGGCAGAAGTGAATCGCATGGACATGGACAGGGATCAGCGGGCCTAGGCACGCTACGCCGCCCGCAATCGTACCCCTCGAATGCCCTGCCCACCAAAGACCGGTGGACGCACGACGGCCGACTACAGCCCCCGCGCGGCGTCCAGCAACTCCTGCGGAACGAACTTGGTCTTGCCCACCATTACGCTGAAATCCTCAAGGACGATCTCCGAACCGCGCGCGGCAGTGAACTTCTGGGTAACGCCCTGGGTCGCGGCATCGATGGCAGCGACGCCCATGCGCGTCGCAAGCAGACGGTCGGCCGCCGTGGGCGTCCCGCCTCGCTGGACGTATCCCAACACGGTCAGCCGGGCCTCGTAGCCGGTCCGCGCCTGAATCTCGCGCGTCACCTGCTGTCCGATCTCGCCCGCGATGGGGTTCCCCGCGTCGTCCGTGGTCGTGTCGAGAGACCAATCCGAGTCCTCGGTCGGGCGCGCGCCCTCGGCCACGGCAACAATCGAGAATCCCGCCTGAGAGTGGTGCCGGTGGGCGATGCGCTTGGCGACCTTCTCCATGTCAAACGGCTCCTCGGGCGCGAGGATGATGTCGGCGCCGCCGGCGATGCCCGCCGCGATCGCGATCCAACCGGAGTGGCGTCCCATGACCTCGACGACCATGACCCGATTGTGAGACTCGGCAGTGGAGTGCAACCGATCGATCGCCTCGGTCGCGATCATCACCGCGGTGTCGAAGCCGATGGAGACGTCCGTTCCGACAACGTCGTTGTCGATCGTCTTGGGGATTCCGATCACCGGGATGCCGGTGTCCGCGATCCTGGAGGCAGCCTTGAGGGTGCCGTCGCCGCCGATGCAAATGATCGAGTCGAGCCTCTCCGCCTCGACGACCTCTCGTACGCGCTCAAGGCCCCCCGGCTCCTTGTCGGGATGGCAACGCGCCGTGCCGAGCATCGTTCCGCCCTGAACGAGGCTCCCGCGAACGTCGTTGCGGTCGAGGGGGACGGAGCTGCCATCGAGGAATCCCCGCCATCCGTTCCTGAACCCCACCATCGAGTGGCCGTGCTTGGATTCGCCACGTTTGACAACGGCCCTGATCGCCGCATTGAGGCCGGGGCAGTCCCCTCCGCCGGTTAGGACTCCGATGCGCATGGGGTCAGCCTAGTGCCGCGATACGGGCCCACCGGCGACTAATGTCCCGCTATCCGCCAGTTCTCGCCGGCCCCGAGGTGGACCTCCAGGGGAACCCTGAGGTCGGCGGCCCCACCCATCTCCTGGCGAAGAATCAGTTCGACCGCGGTCCGCTCGCCCGCAGCGACCTCGACCACGAGTTCGTCGTGAACCTGCAGGATCTGTCGCGACAGGAGCCCCTCGCTCTCCAACCGCCGAGCGACGCCAATCATGGCGCGCTTGATGAGGTCGGCCGCGCTGCCCTGGATGGGCGCGTTGAGCGCCATGCGTTCGGCCATATCCCGGCGCTGGCGATCCGGCGAGTTGAGGTCGGGAAGGTAGCGCCTCCGCCCGAAGATCGTCTCCGTGTAGCCCGTGACCCGAGCCTCGCGGACGACCGAGGCGAGGTAGTCCCGTACCTCGCCAAATCGCGCGAAGTAGTCGTCCATCAGGGCCTGCGCCTCACCCGTGGACGTTCCCAGCTGGCGCGCGAGCCCGAACGAGGAGAGCCCGTACGCAAGTCCGTAAGACATCGCCTTGACCTTCGAGCGCATCTCCGGCGTGACGTTCTCCGGTTCAACGCCAAAGACCCTGCCGCCCACAAACCGGTGGAGGTCCTCGCCCGATCGGAACGCGTCGATCAGTTGTTCGTCGCCCGACAAGTGCGCCATGATCCGCATCTCGATCTGGCTGTAGTCCGCCGTCAGGAGCGTCTCGTAGCCCTCCCCCACCCGAAATGCCTCCCGTATGCGGTGCCCATCATCGGTGCGGATCGGGATGTTCTGGAGGTTGGGGTCCAGCGAGCTCAGGCGCCCGGTGGAGGCGACGACCTGGGAGAACGTGGTGTGAATCCGACCGTCCGGGCCGATCGCCGATGCGAGCGTCTCAATGATCTGCCCGAGCTTCGCGGCGGCCCGATACGCGAGCAGCGCCTCGAGGAACGGGTGCGGGCGCTTCTCGAAGAGCTCCGCAAGGGCCGCGGCGTCCGTGGTGTACCCCGTCTTGATCCTCTTGGTCCTCGGCATGTCGAGACGGTCGAAGAGGACCTCCTGAAGCTGCTTGGGCGAACCCAGGTTGACCTCGTAGCCGTCGATCGCGCGCCACGCGTCGCGTTGCGCGTTCTCCGCGCGGGCGGAGCACTCCGCCGCGAGCATCCGCAGGTGCGCCCCATCGACGGCGATCCCTGCGGCCTCCATCGCCGCGAGCACGCAGATCAGGGGAATCTCCAGTTCGCGGTAGAGGGACGTCATGGTGCGAGAGTCGAGCGCGCTCTCCAGTTCCCCGGCCAGGCGCGAGACCGTCCAGGCGCGGAGGCCAGCGACGTTCGCCTCGGACGAGCCGAGCCCCAGATCGAGCTCGTCGCCCTTCGGTCCGGCAACGGCGACGCCGAGATACCTTTGCATCACGTCCTCGAGATCGAACCCCCGCTGATCGGGCTGGACGAGATACGCGGCGATCTCCGTGTCTCCCGCAATCCCCTCGAGCTCGTATCCGCGCGCGGCGAGGCCGTGCCAGGCGGCCTTTGCGCCGTGAAGCACCTTCTTGACCGACGCATTGGCGAGCCACGCGCCGATCGTCCGATCCTCGGACGGGGTGAGCGCGGTCAGGTCGACCGCCCATACCCCGCCGCCCGGTACCGCCACACCGAGTGCTCGGGGGTCCCTCCCGCCGACGAGCGCGAGGGCCACCTGGTCGGAGAGCGAGGCGATAGCCTCGACGGAGCCCTCGGTCACCACTTCCGGCTCCCCCGCCCCGTCCACCGTCGCGGCGGAATCGGAGGCGTTGGCGGCCATGGCGAGGAGGCGCGGCCGAAGGCCCCGAAACTGGAGGGCGTCGCACAGCGCGTGGATGGCGTCGGCGTCGCCGCCCACCCTGACCAGGTCGTCAATGGAGAGCGGGAGGTCCAGATCGGTGATGAGGTGATTGATCTCTCGATTGAGGACCACCTGGTCGAGGTTCGCTCGGAGGCTCTCCCCTACCTTTCCCCCGATGCCCTCCGCCGCGGCGAGGATCTCGTCGAGACCTCCGTACGCCTCCACCCACTTCGCGGCGGTCTTGGGCCCAACCCCGGGCACACCGGGCAGGTTGTCACTCGTCTCGCCGACGAGTGCCGCGAGATCCGGGTAGTGCGCGGGCGTGACGCCGTACTTCTCACGGACGGCGTCAGGCGTCATGACGACGAGGTCGGAGACGCCCTTCCGCGGGTACAGGACGGTGACGCGGTCATTGACCAACTGAAGCGTGTCGCGATCCCCGGAGACGACGAATACCTCGAACCCCTGCTCTGCGCCCTGGCGGGCATAGGTCGCCAGGATGTCGTCTGCCTCGAAGTTCGGCTTGTCCACCACGGGGATCCGGAGCGCGGCGAGGACCTCGCGCAGCAACGGGATCTGCGGAACGAATTCCGGGGGTGTCTCGCCCCGGGTTCCCTTGTACGCGGGGTACCGCTCGGTTCGAAACGTCCCGCCAGGAAGGTCGAAGGCAACGACCATGTGGGTGGGCTTGTGATCGGCTACGAGGGACGCGATCATCGACGCGAATCCGTAGACGGCGTTGACCGGCTCGCCCGTCGAGGTTTGGAAGTTGTCTACCGGGAGCGCGAAGAACGCGCGGAACGCCATCGAAAAGCCGTCGATGAGAAGGAGGCTGCCGTGTCGAGGTTCGCTCACACGAGCCAACCTATCCCGCGCAAGGGACGACGTCGCCGATAGCAGACCTACGGCACGAACGTGATGCTGGAGATGAGGGCGTCTAGGTCCCCGATCAGGGGCGCGAACGTCCCGGGGGGTTGAGCATTCAAGGTGCTGACTATGCCAAGGAGGTAGGGGTCGTAATCCGCCCAGAAGGCATCCCACGTCGAGTATCCGCCGGGAAGAACGCCCTCGTCGGCGACAAGAGCGGTGTTCTGGATAGGCAGGAAGGCCGAGACCCAATACTGGCCGTCCGAGGTCAGGCCCTGATACGTGTAGATCATGCCCTGGTTGCTGATCGGCATGGCGTCAAACCGCAACTCCGTCAAGAAACGAACCCCGCTACCATCGGCAAACGGAACGATCCCGTACTGGGCGAAGAACATGGGTATCCCGCCCACATCGGGCAATGTCGGCGGTATCCACGTCGAACCACCCGTGCCATACGGTGGGGGTGGCGCGCTCGCGCTCAATAGGCCCTCGATCATCGAGGTGTCGCCATTGATCAGGATGGGATCGAGCGTGTTCCATGCTGCGACGGATATGACGTAGATCCGCTCGCTCCACGGACTTCTCGATTGCGGATAGCCCGTGAGGGTGATGCGCGTCATTGCTGGAGCCGGAGCCATCGGTCCGGGGTCTGCGGGAAGGCTTTCGCAGGTGTACCCCGTTCCCAAGGCGGGATCGAGGTAGAACGCGATCTCGTTGCACGTGGCGTTCGTCGCGACAGCCGGAGTGGGCGTGGGCGGCGGGGCGCTCGTGGGCGAGGGCGACGGCGAGGCCGAGGGAGGCGGCGCAGGAGCGGCGCTGGCGCTCGGCGACTCGCTCGGATCACCCCCCGTGCACGCCGACAAGGCCGTCAAGGCCGTCATCAATGCCGCCACGAACAGGGCGTTTCTCTTCATGGTGGTCCCCTCCACGCATGACTCAGGTGTTCCCCAACACCTCTGGTATGACAACCTTAGCCACATGGACGACGCCACCGCATCCGTTCTCTCCCAGATTCCCCCCGGTACCCTCATTGAGCGACTCGGCATTGAGGTTACCGAGGTCTCCGCCGCGCGGAGCGGTGGGGATGATGCCCGTCGAGGGCAATACCCAGCCGTACGGGCTCCTTCATGGGGGCGCCACGGCCGCGCTCGCCGAGACCCTGGGGAGCCTCGCGGCGATGGTGCACGCGACTCCAGACGGGATCGCCGTGGGCGTTGATCTCAACATTACGCACCACCGTGCCGCACGTGCGGGGTCCGTGACAGGCGTCGCGACGCAGATCTACGCGGGCCGGACGGTGGCCACCTATGCGATCGAGATCACCGGGGAAGACGGGAAGCCCGTCTCGACCGCGCGACTGACCTGCGCGATTCGTCCGCGTGCCTAACTAGGGCTTCTTGGGGGCCATCTGGTCGAGGACGGCGTCGGCGACCTCTCGCATGGTCAGGCGGCGATCCATGGACGTCTTCTGAATCCAGCGGAAGGCCTCCGGCTCGTTCAGTTGCATGTTCTCCATGAGGAGGCCCTTCGCGCGCTCCACGCGCTTTCGCGTCTCCATGCGCTCGGTGATATCCGCGATCTCGGTTTCGAGGGCACGCATCTCCGCGTGACGGGATCGCGCGATTTCGACCGCGGGAAGAAGGTCGGCGGGGGTGAACGGCTTGACGACGTAGGCCATCGCCCCGGCGTCGCGGGCACGCTCCACGAGTTCCGTCTGCGAGAACGCCGTCAGGAGAACGACGGGCGCGAGCCTCTCCCTCACGATCGTCTCTGCGGCGGTGATCCCGTCCATCACCGGCATCTTGATGTCCATGACGACGACGTCCGGCTTGAACTCTCGGGCAACCGCGATGGCTTCCTCGCCGTTCGCGGCTTCGCCGACGACCTCGTAGCCGCCCTCCTGGAGCGTCTCGACGATATCCATGCGAATGAGTGCCTCGTCCTCGGCGACCACGGCCCGCCGACCCACGGGCTCGGGCGTGGAGGGGACGACACCTTCCGGCGCGGGCGTTTCGACGGGTTCGGTCACAGCCGTTAGCCTAGTGCGTGCGCCCCGATAGCCCAACCGGCAGAGGCATACGGCTCAAACCCGTACCAGTGTGGGTTCGAATCCCACTCGGGGCACCACAACGGCAGCAACCCGCGGGCGCGACCCCAACAGAAGCGGGAAACCTAGGGAGGTCGGCATGGCCGGAACAATCCACAACATCGCACTCGTGGCTCACGACAACAAGAAGGCCGAACTCCTCGAATGGGCGAGCTTCAACAAGGGCTCGCTCGCGCCCCACGGGCTGTACGCGACCGGTACCACGGGGACGATGCTCGAGTACGAACTCGGGCTGCACGTCCACCGCTTCATGTCGGGCCCGGTGGGCGGCGATCAACAGATCGGATCCAAGATCGCCGAGGGTCGGATCGACATGCTCATCTTCTTCTGGGACCCGCTGGAGCCGCAGCCTCACGATCCGGACGTCAAGGCCCTGCTGCGCATCAGCACCGTGTGGAACGTGCCGATGGCGTGCAACGTCGCGACGGCGGACTTCCTCATCTCCTCGCCGCTGTTCACCAAGGGATACACGAGGGTCATCCCGGACCACGGCCCCCGAAACTGGGAAGAGATGCGGTCGGACGACCTGACCTAGGGGCTGCCGCCCGGCAGCGCGAAGCACCCGCCCGGAGCGCCCGAGACCCCTCGACGACGACATGGCCCCCGGCGCGAGCGCCGGGGGCCATGTGCGTGCGTTAGGAGAAGCGGTCTAGCCCTTCTTGTCGGCGAGGGCAGCCTGGGCCGCGGCCAAGCGCGCGATCGGGACCCGGAACGGCGAGCAGCTCACGTAGTTCAGGCCGAGCGAGTGGCAGATCGCGATGGACTTGGGGTCTCCACCGTGCTCACCACAGATGCCGACCTCCAGGTTCTTGCGGACCGCACGGCCCTCGTTGACGGCGAAGCCCATGAGCCGGCCGACACCCTTGGCGTCGATGCTGGCGAACGGGTTCTCCTCGAGAATCCCCTGCTGGAGGTACTCGATGAGGAACCCGGCCTCGGCGTCGTCGCGGCTGATCCCGAACGTCGTCTGAGTCAGGTCGTTGGTGCCGAAGGAAAGGAACTCGGCGTACTCGGCCATCTCGCCCGCGGTCAGCGCCGCGCGTGGGATCTCGATCATCGTGCCGAACTTGTACGCCACCTCGGTGCGCTGCTCCTCCATGACGATCTTCGCCTCGGCCTCCAGCACCTCGCGCTGACGCTTCAACTCGTTGACGTGGCTAGTCAGCGGGATCATCACCTCGGGGAGGACCTTGATGCCCTCCTCCTGGACCATGCAGGCCGCCTCGAAGATCGCGCGAACCTGCATCTTGGTCAGTTCGGGGATCATGATGCCAAGTCGGACACCGCGGAGCCCGAGCATCGGGTTGGATTCGCGCAGCCCCTCGACCCTGTGCAGCATCTGGGTCTCGGCCTCGACTTTCTCGAGGATGTCGTCGATCTCCTTCAGCGTGCCGGCCTTCATCAGGCGGATCTTTCCGTCGGCCAGCTTGTTGGTGAGTTCCTCGAACGACGGCAGGAACTCGTGCAGCGGCGGGTCGATGAGCCGGATGATCACCGGCAGGCCGTCCATCACGCGGAACAGCCCGGCGAAGTCGTTCCGCTGGAACGGCAGCAGGGCGTCGAGCGCCTCGCGCCGCTCCGTTGGCGACGTCGAGGTGATCATCTTCTGGACGATCGGCAGCCGCTCCGGCTCGAAGAACATGTGCTCGGTGCGGCATAGTCCGATGCCTTGCGCCCCGTACTTGCGGGCGCGCTCGGCGTCCGCAGGGTAGTCGGAGTTGGCCCAGACCTGCAGCCTACGGAAGTCGTCGGCCCAGCCCAGCAGCTTGGAGAGCCAGGGGTCGTCCAGGTCGGGGATCATGGTCTCCATCTGCCCCAGATAGACCTCGCCGGTGGTGCCGTCGATGGAGATCCAGTCGCCTTCCTTGATCTCACGCTCGCCGACGGTCATGACTCGGCCACTCATGTCGATGTCGAGTTCGGAGACACCCACGACGGCGGGCCTACCGAACTGACGGGCAACCAGCGCGGCGTGGCTCGTGCGGCCACCCCGGCTGGTGAGAATGCCCTGCGCGGCGATCATCCCGTGGACGTCATCGGGCTTGGTCTCCGGACGGACCATGATGACCTGCTTGCCGTCCTCCTTGGTCCAACGCTCGGCCAGGTCGGCGTCGAAAGCGACCACTCCAACCGCCGCACCGGGAGAGACGTTGAGACCGGTAGCGATGCGCGTGCCGTTCTCGACAGCGTCCTCCTTGGACTTGGGGGTGAACTGCGGGTGCAGGAAGAAGTCCAACTGGTCGGGTCGGACCCGCATCACGGCCTCCTCGGCGGTGATCAGTCCCTCGTCAACCATGTCGACCGAGATGCGAACCTCCGCCTGCGCGGTGCGCTTGCCGTCGCGGGTCTGCAGGAGCCAGAGCTTGCCTCGCTCGATGGTGAACTCCATGTCCTGCATGTTGCGGTAGTGCTTCTCGAGGCGCTTGGCGATCTCGGCGTACTCGGCGTACGACTCGGGCATGTCCTTCTTGAGGTCATCCATCGTCCGGGTCGCGCGGATGCCGGCGACCACGTCCTCACCCTGGGCGTTGGGCAGGTAGTCGCCCTCGAGGTGGGGTTCCCCTGTGGTAGAGCTGCGGGTCATCGCAACGCCGGTGGCTGACGTGTCACCCATGTTGCCGAACACCATCGTCTGGATGCTCACCGCGGTGCCAAGGTCGTGGGAGATATTCGTTGCGTTGCGGTAGTCGACCGCGCGCTTGCCTCCCCAGGACTTGAAGACCGCCTCGGCGGCCAGCCGCAACTGCTCGTAGGGATCGGTCGGGAACTCGATGCGGGCGTAGCGCTTCACGATGGCCTTGAAGGCGACGACGATCTCCTTCAGGTCCTCGACGGTTAGGTCGGCGTCGCTGTCGATCTTTCGCTTCTCGCGCTGCGCCTCCAGCACCTCCTCGAAGGGTTCGTCGCGCACGCCGAGGACGACCGAGCCGAACATCTGGACGAGCCGACGGTAGGAGTCGTAGACGAAGCGCGGGTCGCCAATGAGCTTGACCATGCCCTCGACGACCTCGGGGTTGAGGCCGACGTTGAGGACGGTATCCATCATGCCGGGCATCGAGAACTTCGCACCGGAGCGGACGGAGACGAGCAACGGGTTGCCGGGGTCACCGAAGCGCTTACCCGTCTTCTTCTCGACCTCCTTGAGGGCGGCCAGGACCTGGTCCCACATTCCGTCGGGGAGCTTCCCCTCCTTCTGGTATGCGTTGCACGCCTCGGTGGTTGCGGTGAATCCTGGCGGGACGGGAACGCCGATACGCGTCATGTCGCCGAGGTTGGCGCCTTTGCCTCCCAGGAGTCCGCGGACCTTGTCCCAGTCGCCTCCGCAGTACTCCTGCGCCGCGTCTACGTCGTTGAAGCCGTATACCCAGCGCTTTGCGGGCTTGGACGAAGATTTGGTGGGGGCCGACGCGGATTGAGGCTTCGCGCCGTCGGTCTTGCTCGTTGCAGCCATCGTGGGTGCCTTCCCTATCCGTCTTGGATGAAATCGCTTCGCGCGGCGAACTCTCGTCTCACCGTATTGGTCAACCTGTCGCAGTCTAGGGGGAGGTGAACGCGGTGTCCAAACCGCCTCCTGCGGAGGGGGTAGCCTCCGCTTCGGCAACCCAAGACGGACCGAGCCCGTCCCGCAATTCGGGACGGGCTCGCCGGAACTTCCTAGCCGACCGGTTGCCCGATCTGACGCACAAGGATGGAATTCGTCGTTCCCGGAGTCCCGATCGGCGTGCCGGCCACGACGACGATCATGTCCCCCATCTGGGCGACGTTCCGTTCGATGAACGTCTTGTCGACGAGCGCGACCATCGACTTCACGTCGGGAAGGGTGTCGACGAGCTCGACGTGAATCCCCCAGGACAGGGCGAGTCGCGCCCGCGTGGCAGGATCCGGGGTGAAGGCGATCATGGGGATCTCGGACCGGAGACGGGACATGCGCTGCGCCGAGTCGCCCGACTGGGTGAAGACCGCGATTGCCTTGACGCCGAGGTTCTCGGCGATCGTCACGACCGAGGCGGTAATCGCGCCGCCCTTGGTCTTCGGGAGCCAGGTGATGGGCGCGATCCTTGCGTGCCCGCTCTCCTCTGTGAACTTGATGATGCGGGCCATCGTCTGGACCGTGATGATCGGGTAGTCGCCGATCGAGGTCTCTCCGGACAACATGATGGCGTCGGCCCCGTCGAGGACGGCGTTCGCGCAGTCGGAGGTCTCCGCCCGGGTGGGCGTGGGCGAGTGGGTCATCGATTCGAGGACCTGGGTGGCGACGATGACGGGCTTGGACTGGGAGCGGCAGAGGTCGATGGCGTACTTCTGGATGAGAGGTACCTCCTCGAGGGGCATCTCCACCCCGAGGTCACCGCGCGCGATCATGATGCCGTCGAACGCCTTGACGATCCCCTTGAGGTTCTCGACGGCCTGGGGCTTCTCGATCTTGGCGATGACCGGGACCTTGCGGCCAACCGAATCCATGACCTTCTTGACGTCCTTGTAGTCCGCAGCGGAACGCACGAACGAGAGGGCGATGAAGTCGGTCCCTAGCTCGAGGGCCCATCGAAGGTCGGTGGCGTCCTTCTCCGAGAGAGCCGGGACCGACACGGCGACCCCGGGGAGGTTAATGCCCTTGTTGTTGGACACGGCGCCCGCGACCTCGACCTTCGTCACGACATCGGTATCCGTGACCTTCTCGATCCGAAGGGTGACCTTCCCGTCATCGATAAGGAGGGTGTCCCCCACCCGGGAGTCGCCCGGAAGGCCCTCGAATGTCGTGCTGCAGATGTCCTTGGTACCCTCGATGTCCCGGGTCGTGATGGTGAAGGTAGCGCCCTCTTCGAGTTCGTGAGGTCCGTCCTTGAACCGGCCCAGTCGGATCTTGGGCCCCTGGAGATCGACGAGGACGGCGACGTTTCTTCCGGCCTCCTTGGCCGCCCGCCGGATGTTGTCGTACACGGCCTGGTGCTCCTCGTAGGAACCGTGGCTGCGGTTGATTCTGGCCACGTCCATTCCGGCGTCAACGAGCTTCCGCATCTGTTCAGGGGAGGCCGTCGCCGGGCCAATGGTGCAAACGATCTTCGCGTTTCGCATGTTCTCCAGCTCTGTTTTATGCGCGCAGCGAGGCGGTGCGCGCGGTGATGGGGGCGGGAAGTTCCGTTGTCCCCATGAGGTGAGCGTCAACGGCGGCGGCGGCCGCGCGGCCCTCCGCGATTGCCCACACGACAAGGGACTGCCCGCGGCCAGCATCGCCAGCAACAAACAGACCCTCGACGTTGGTGGCGAACCTATCGTCTCGCGCAATCGTGCCGCGGGGCGTGACTTCGGTCCCGACCTGCGTGACGAGACTCTCCGTCTCGGGGCCTAAGAAACCCATCGAGAGGAGAACGAGATCGGCGGGTAGCACCTGTTCGGTCCCCCACGCGTTGCCCCGCGAGCCGTCCGGCATGACCTGGGTCTTCGCGACCCTGATGCCCACGAGGTGGTGATCCTCGTCGCCGAGGAATTCCACCGTATTCGCGAGGAAGGCGCGCGTGCCGCCCTCCTCGTGACTCGTGGTGACTTCGTACAGGAGCGGGTGCGTCGGCCAGGGTTGGGACCATCCGTCCCGCTGCGCGGGGGGCTTGGCGCCGATCGCGAACGTCGTCACGGACTTCGCACCCTGGCGCAGGGCGGTGCCGAGGCAGTCCGAACCCGTGTCCCCGCCTCCGATGATGATGACGTGCTTGTCCTTCGCGGTGATCTGGTTCTCCACGACGTCCCCGGCGGAGGCCCTATTCGCCTGCGTGAGGTACGGCATCGCGAAGTGGATTCCCTTGTGGTGACGCCCGGGTGCAGGAAGGTCCCGCGGGATAGAGGCACCCGTCGCGATCAGCACCGCGTCATAGCGGGAGCGGAGGTCGTCCCACGAGATGTCCTTGCCGATATGCACGCCGGTCCGGAAGCGAGTGCCCTCTGCGGTCATCTGCTCAATGCGGCGTTGGACGTGGATCTTCTCCATCTTGAACTCGGGGATTCCGTAGGTGAGGAGGCCGCCCAGGCGGTCATCCTTCTCGAACACCGCGACCGTGTGCCCCGCTCGGGTCAACTGTTGCGCGGCGGCGAGCCCAGCGGGGCCCGAGCCGACCACCGCGACGGTCCTGCCCGTCTGGCGGTGCGACAGGACGGGCTCCACGAAGCCATGCTCGAATGCGGCGTCGATGATCGACACCTCGATATTCTTGATCGTGACCGCGGGCTGGTTAATTCCCAGGACGCACGAGGTCTCGCACGGCGCGGGGCAGACCCTTCCGGTGAACTCCGGGAAGTTGTTGGTCGCGTGAAGCCGGTCGATCGCGTCGCGATCATGGCCCCGCCACACGAGGTCGTTCCATTCGGGGATGAGGTTGCCGAGCGGGCACCCCTGGTGACAGAACGGAATCCCGCAGTCCATGCAGCGGCTCGCCTGGCGTGTCAGCGCCTCCGGGTCCTTCGCGCGCTCCTCCTTGACGTACTTCCAGTCAAGCAGCCGCACGGAGACGGGCCGATTCGCCGGAAGCTCCCTCTCCCTGTGATGTAGGAATCCCTTCGGATCAGCCACGAGTCGCCTCCAAGAACTCCGCCCACGCGCCGGGGGCCTCCAGGTTGCCGCCTTCCGCCTCGATCTCGGCAAGGCGCTCTCGGACGCGCGCATACTGCGACGGCAAGACGCGAGTGAATCGAGCCTTCGCCTCGTCCCAGGTCGCGAGGAGTTCCCGGGCCCTGGGAGAGTCGGTCTCCGCCTGGTGCCTCTCGATGAGCGTGCGCACGATGACCTCGTCCTCAGCATCGAGCGCGCTCAGTGAGATTTCGGCGCCCGCGACGGCGTCGCTGTTGACGCGTTCGGGGCGCAGGTCCAGGACGTACCCCGTCCCCCCTGACATCCCCGCTCCGAGGTTGCGGCCGACATGGCCGAGAATGACGGCGGTGCCTCCCGTCATGTATTCGAGCGCGTGATCCCCCACACCCTCGACGACCGCGGAGACGCCGGAGTTGCGGACGAGGAACCGCTCGCCCACCTGGCCGCGGAGGAACAGCTCGCCACCCGTCGCGCCGTAGCCGATGACGTTGCCCGCGATGACATCCGTGGCGTCGTCGAGCATCGCCTCGCGCGCGGGACGAACGATGATCCGCCCTCCGCTCAGGCCCTTCGCGACGTAGTCGTTGGCATCGCCGAACAGGCGCAGGGTGATCCCTCGCGGAACGAAGGCCCCGAACGACTGACCAACCGAGCCGTGACACTCCACGGTGATCGTGTCGTCGGGGAGACCAGCCCCCCGGTAGCGCTTCGTGACCTCGTTGCCCAACATCGTGCCGAGGGTCCGGTTGACGTTGCGGACCGCACGGGTGATCGTGACGGACTCACCGCGCTCGAGCGCCGGCGCAGCCTCCCTGATCAACTCAAGGTCGAGCGCCTTGTCGAGTCCATGGTCCTGCGACGTCGACTGATGCAGCGCGGCCCCCGAAGGCGGCGGCGCGAGAAGCGGAGCGAGGTCGAGGCCCTTGGCCTTCCAGTGCTCGATCGCGGCGCGAGTCTCAAGGTACTCGGCGTGGCCGATGAGTTCCTCGAGCGAGCGGAAGCCCAGGTGGGCGAGCATCTCGCGCACCTGTTGCGCGATGTACTCGAAGAAGGTGACGACGAACTCGGGCTTGCCCGTGAACCGCTCGCGCAACTCCGGGCTCTGCGTGGCGACGCCGACCGGACAGGTGTCCTTGTGGCAGACCCTCATCATCACGCACCCGGAGACCACCAGCGGCGCCGTCGCGAAGCCGTACTCCTCGGCGCCGAGGAGGGCCGCGATGACTACGTCCCTTCCCGTCTTCATCTGCCCGTCGACCTGAACGACGATCCGGTCGCGGAGCCCGTTGCGCACGAGCGTCTGCTGGGCGTCGGCGAGGCCGATCTCCCACGGGGCTCCCGCGTGCTTGACCGAGGTGAGGGGGCTCGCGCCGGTCCCCCCGTCGTGGCCCGAGATCAATACGACGTCGGACTTGCACTTCGCCACCCCAGCCGCGACCGTGCCCACCCCGACCTCGGACACGAGCTTCACATGGATCCGAGCCTTCGGGTTCGCGTTCTTGAGGTCGTGGATGAGTTGCTTGAGGTCCTCGATCGAGTAGATGTCGTGGTGCGGCGGCGGCGAGATGAGGCCAACGCCGGGAGTCGAGTGGCGCGTCGCCGCGACCCACGGGTAGACCTTGGGGCCGGGAAGTTGGCCGCCCTCCCCCGGCTTGGCGCCCTGCGCCATCTTGATCTGAATGTCGTCCGCGCCTACCAGGTATTCGCTGGTCACGCCGAATCGGCCCGATGCGACCTGCTTGATGGCGCTCCGGCGCTCGGGGTCGTAGAGGCGGGCGACACTCTCGCCGCCCTCCCCCGTATTGGAGCGGGCGCCCAGACGATTCATCGCGATCGCGAGGGTGGAGTGTGCCTCCTCGGAGATCGACCCGTAGGACATTGCGCCCGTGCTGAAGCGCTTGATGATGTCGCGGCCGTGTTCGACCTGGTCGATCTCGATGGGTTCGCGACCCGACTTGATCTCCAAGAGCCCCCGGAGCGTCATGAGTCGCCGCGCCTGGTCGTCGACGCGGCGCGTGTATTCGTTGAAAACCTCGTATTGGCGGGTCCGCGTCGAGTGCTGCAACTTGAACACGGTCTCCGGGTCGAAGAGGTGCTCCGCGCCGTCCCTACGCCACTGGTACTCGCCACCGGTGTTCAGGCGGCGGTGGGGAGGGTTGGCGCCCGACGGCGGGTACGCGTCCTCGTGCCGCTCCGCGACCTCCCTGGCAATGACGTCGAGCCCCACCCCGTCGATCTGGCTCGGGGTGCCCGTGAAGTGGCGGTTGACCAGATCGCGCGACAGGCCGACGGCCTCGAAGACCTGCGCGCCGCGGTACGACGCGATGGTGGAGATGCCCATCTTCGACATCACCTTGAGGACGCCCTTGCCGAGGGCCTTGATGAGGTTGTGTTGCGCCTTCTCCGGCGTCAGATCCCCGAGCAGTCCCCGCAGGGCGAGATCCTCAACGGTTTCCATCGCGAGATAGGGATTGACGGCCGCGGCGCCATAGCCGATAAGGAGGGCCATGTGGTGAACCTCGCGCACATCGCCCGCCTCGATGACGAGGGCAATCTGGGTGCGCGTGTGATGCCGCACGAGGTGGTGGTGGACCGCCGCGGTCAGCAGGAGCGAAGGGATGGGGGCGTGGTCGCGATCCGAATCGCGGTCGGACAGCACGATGAAACTGACACCCTCGCCCACCGCGGCATCGCACTCCGCGAAGATCTGATCGAGCCGTTCGGCAAGACCCTCGCCGCCGCGAAGGACCGGGTAGAGGCCCTTGATCCGCCGAGAACTGAAGATGCCGCGCAGCCTGGGATCGGCGTCGATGTGGATGATCTTGCCGAGTTCGTCGTTGTCGATCACCGGGAAGTCAAGCACGAGCTTCCGCGCGTGTTCGGGCGTGGCAGCGAGCAGGTTCGGCTCCGGACCGATCGCGTCGGTGATCGAGGTGACGATCTCCTCGCGAATGGCATCGAGCGGCGGGTTGGTCACCTGCGCGAACATCTGGGTGAAGTAGTCGAAGAGAAGCCGCGGTCGAGCCGAGAGCACCGCAATCGGAGCGTCGTTGCCCATCGCGCCCAGCGGTTCTCCGCCCGTCTGCGCCATGGGGGTGAGGATCACGCGCAACTCCTCTTCGGTGTACCCGAAGGTTCGCTGCCGCCTGACGACGGACAGCGGCGAGTGCGAGACGTGCTCGCGCTCGGGCAGGTCCGCGAGGCGGACGGTGTGCTGCGCGATCCACTCCTCGTACGGGTGTTCGGCAGCGAGCGTCGCCTTGATCTCGCTGTCCTCGATGATCCGCCCGGCCGCAGTGTCCACCAGAAGCATGCGTCCCGGCTGAAGGCGACCCTTGCGGACGACGCGCGCGGGGTCGATGTCCAGGAGACCCGCCTCCGAGCCCGCGATCACGAGCCCGTCGTCGGTCACCCAGAACCTGCCGGGCCGCAGGCCGTT
Organism: uncultured Actinomycetota bacterium; assembly: GCA_963830335.1. Classification (GTDB taxonomy): domain Bacteria; phylum Actinomycetota; class Actinomycetes; order Actinomycetales; family Demequinaceae; genus JAFGBM01. The sequence continues at coordinate 836,988 of CAWHLX010000001.1, read as the reverse complement.
GCGGTCGAGCACAGCGCCGACGACCGTTCCGTCGGAGAAGTGAAGGGCCGCAGGGCCGTCCCACGGCTCAATAAGGGCGGCGTGGTACTGGTAGAACGCGCGTCGGGCGGGGTCCATTTCGGCGTTGTTCTGCCACGCCTCGGGGATCATCATGAGGATGGCGTGGGGCAGGCTCCGCCCACCCAGGTGAAGGAGCTCAAGAACCTCGTCGAAGTTCGCCGTGTCCGATGCCGTCGGGGTGCAAATCGGCGTGATGTCGGCGGTGTCGCCCAGGAGGTCGGAGACGAGCCTGCCCTCGCGTGCCGCCATCCAGTTGCGGTTCCCCCGAAGCGTGTTGATCTCGCCGTTGTGCGCGATCATGCGCAGGGGCTGAGCTAGCTCCCACGAGGGGAACGTGTTGGTCGAAAAGCGCGAGTGGACCATCGCGATCTCGGTCACGTAGTCGGGGTCCCTCAGGTCGGGGAACACCTGCTCCAGCTGGTACGTCGTCAGCATGCCCTTGTACGAGATCGTCCTCGCCGACAGCGAGACGAAGAAGACATCGGATTCCCGCTGCGCGCGCTTGCGCACGCGGTAGACGGCGCGGTCGAGGTCGATTCCGGCGAGGCCATCCCGCGAGAGGAAGACCTGCCTCATCAACGGCATCGCCGCGCGCGCGGAAGGCCCGACCGGTTCGGGATTCACCGGAACGTCGCGCCACCCCAGGACCGTTACCCCCTCGACGGCCGCGGCCGCCTCAACCGACGCGACCTGCGCCGCCTCGGTCGCCGCGTCGAGGAAGGCGATGCCCGTCGCGTATTCGCCCATCGACGGAAGCTCGAAGTCCAGGACCTTCCGAAAGAACGCGTCGGGAATCTGCGTGAGGATCCCCGCGCCATCGCCCGTCTGCTCCTCGGCGCCCACGGCACCTCGGTGCTCAAGGTTCTTGAGGGCGGTCAAGCCCGCGTCCGTGATGTCCCGGCCGGCGGATCCCCGCATCGTCGCGACAAACGCCACTCCGCACGAGTCATGCTCGTACGCAGGGTCGTACAAGCCCACTTCGGGCCCGTTCGCGCGTAGATGCGCCGCCATCACACCGTCCTTCGTCCCTTTCGGCCGAAGCCGAGCCTGCCTAGGTTTCGGGGCGCCCTCGTCCCTGTGAACACACGGGAAACCAGCGTACCGCCCCGCCGCTCGCCGCCCGGACTTCAGGGCTTCTTGGCCTTCGTCTCCGCCGAAGAACGCGGGGAGGCGAGCTTCGCCGGTGGCCCTGCGGACGGCTTCTTCGCAGTCCCGGCCGACGACTTGGCCGCCTTGGCGCCGGCGCGCGCGGAGACCGGGGCAGACCCCTTGTCCGTCGCCCCCGCGGCGGCCACCGCGACTGGCGCCGCAGGACGCGGGCGCGCGGGCATGTCGTCCGTCTGCCCACGATGACGGCGCCCCAAACCGAAGAACATCCCGGTGCCGAGCAGGAGGACGATGATCGCGACCCACACGTTGATCCTCACGCCGTAGACGTGCACGGCCGTGTCGATCCGGAGCATCTCGATCCACAGGCGCCCCGACGTGTACACCATGACGTAGAGCCAGAACATGCGGCCGAAACGGAACTTGAAGCGCCTGTCCAGGTAGATGAGGAGCGCGGCGCCCGCGAGGTTCCATAGGAGCTCGTAGAGGAACGTCGGCTGGAAGAGAGTGCCGGGCGCGTAGGCGTTCGGGAAGGTCGGGCTTGCGGCGCTGATCTCAAGGCCCCACGGCATCGTCGTCGGGGCTCCGAATAGTTCCTGGTTGAAGTAGTTCCCGAGCCGGCCAATCGCCTGGGCGATGAGAACCGCGGGCGCGACGGCGTCCATGAACGCAGAGAACGACACGTGCGCACGCCGCGCACCGAAGTACGCGCCGAGCGCGCCGATCGCGACGGCGCCCCAAATGCCGAGGCCTCCGTCCCAGATCTTGAAGGCATCGAGAGGGTGCCCGTCATGCCCGAAGTACGGTCCCGGCGTGGACACGACGTGGTAGATCCGGCCACCGACAATCCCAAAGGGAATGGCCCAGACGGCGATCTCCTCCATCGCCTCGGCCTCGCCGCCGCGCGCGACCCACCGGCGGCGCGTCATCCAGAGAGCCACGAATATCCCAAGGAGGATGGCCAGCGCGTATGCGTGGACCTTGAAGCCGCCGATCTGGAAGAGCACTTCCCAATCCAGAGGCGGACTGGGGATCGATACTGGTGTCATGTTCGTCCTCTCACGCCCGCCGCTAGTTCGGCGACCTTGACCTTCAGTGCCTCGATGCCCGCTTCCGGCTTCGCCGCGTCCAGCAGCGGCCGGACGAAGGCGCTACCAACGATCACGCCGTCAGCATAAGCCGCGACCTGGGCCGCCTGCGCCCCAGTCGAGACGCCCAAGCCTACGCACACCGCGGGCGCACCGGCGTCCCGAGCCCGGGCGACGAGCCTCTCCGCAGCGCCCCCGACCGCGCTCCGTTCTCCCGTCACGCCCATGAGCGACGCCGCATAGACGAAGCCCGTCGTCGCGGCCACGGTCATGTGAAGCCGCTCGGGAGTCGAGGAGGGTGCCACCAGGAAGATCCGATCGAGCCCGTGCGTCGAGGCCGCCGCGATCCACGCCCCGCCGACGTCGGGGGTCAGGTCCGGCGTGATCGCCCCGGAGCCGCCCGCGGCGGCAAGGTCGGTCGCGAATCGCTCGAGCCCGTACTGAAGCATCGGGTTGTAGTAGGACATGACGACGGCTGGCGCGCCGGCGTCGACGATGGCCCGCACAGCGAGAAACGCGTCGGACACCCGGGTTCCGGAGGCGAGCGCCGCTTCTGCGGCCCGCTGGATGACGGGGCCGTCCAGCACGGGATCCGAGTACGGAATCCCGACCTCCACGGCGTCGGCCCCGGCCTCGACCATCGCGACCATTGCCGCGATCGAACCCTCCACCGAGGGATACCCGACGGGAAGGTACCCGATCAGCGCGGCTCGCCCCTCGGTCTTGATCGCGGCGAGCCGGTCGGACAGTGCGGTCACGACGTCGGCTCCGGGAGCAAGGCGAAGTACTTCGCGGCCGTCTCGACGTCCTTGTCGCCGCGACCGGAGAGGTTGAGCAGGATCGTCGCGGACGCGCCGAGTTCGACGCCGAGCTTCATGGCTCCGGCGAGCGCATGGGCCGACTCGATCGCCGGGATGATTCCCTCGGTGCGGCACAGGAGGCGGAAAGCCTCCATCGCTTCCGCGTCGGTGATTGCCCAGTACTCCGCGCGACCCAACTCGGCCAGCCACGCGTGCTGGGGGCCGACGCCGGGGTAGTCGAGGCCCGCCGAGATGGAGTGGGAAGGCTGAGTTTGGCCGTCGCTGTCCTGGAGGACGTACGACTGCGAGCCGTGAAGGACGCCGGGGCGCCCCCCGCCTATTGCCGAGGCGTGGCGCCCCGTCTCGACACCGTCGCCGGCGGCCTCGCACCCGACGAGGCGGACTCCCTCGTCGTCGAGGAACGCGTCGAAGATGCCGATCGCATTGGAGCCGCCGCCGACGCACGCGACGACCGCGTCCGGGAGTCCGCCGCGCGCGAGCATCTGCGCGCGGGCCTCGACCCCGATGACCCGCTGGAAGTCGCGAACCATGGCGGGGAACGGGTGCGGCCCGGCGGCGGTGCCGAACACGTAGTTGGTGGTCTCGACATTCGCGACCCAGTCGCGGTAGGCCTCGTTGATCGCATCCTTGAGGGTCCTCGACCCAGAGGTCACCGGGATGACGGTCGCGCCAAGCAGGCGCATTCGGGCGACGTTGAGGGACTGGCGCTCCGTGTCCTCCTCGCCCATGTAGACGACGCATTCGAGATCCATCAGGGCCGCGGCCGTCGCGGTCGCGACGCCGTGCTGGCCCGCGCCGGTCTCCGCGATCACCCGGGTCTTCCCGATGCGCTTGGTGAGCAGGGCCTGACCGAGCACGTTGTTGATCTTGTGCGAACCGGTGTGGTTGAGGTCCTCGCGCTTGAGGAAGACGGTGGCGCCGCCGCAGTGCTGCGCGAACCGCGGCACGGCAGTGACGATGCTGGGGCGGCCGGAGTAGTCGCGGGCAAGCCGGTCGAGCTCTTCTTGGAACGCGGGGTCAATGCGCGCCTTGTCGTAGGCATCCGTCAGTTCATCCAAGGCCGCCGTGAGCGCCTCTGGAACGAAGCGTCCGCCGAAATCGCCGAAGTACGGGCCCGGGGACTCTTGGAGCGATTCCGTCACGGACGAACCGCCCGGAGCGCGGGATGCGCCCCGGCGGCGACCATCTCAGCGACGGCCGTGCGGGGATCGCGGTCCTTGACGAGCGCCTCCCCCACCAGTACCGCGTCGGCGCCAAGGCGCGCGTACTCGACGACATCGTGCGAGTCGCGAATACCGGACTCGGCGACGCGGACGACGCCGTCCGGAATCATCGGGGCGATGCGGCCGAACGTACCGCGATCGACCTCGAGGCTCTTGAGACTGCGGGCGTTCACCCCGATGACCCGGGCGCCAGCGTCGACGGCTCGCTTCACCTCGTCGTCTTCGTGAACCTCCACCAGCGCGGTCATGCCGAGCGAGTGAACTCGCTCCACGAGGGACTCAAGAGCCATCTGTTCGAGCGCCGCGACGATGAGCAGCACCATGTCCGCGCCATGCGCCCGCGCCTCCCACACCTGATAGGACGTGATGATGAAGTCCTTGCGCAGCACGGGGATATCCACCTTGCCGCGGACGGCGTCGAGGTCCGCGAGGCTACCGCCGAATCGCCGCGTCTCCGTAAGTACGGAGATCACCGCCGCGCCACCGGCTTCATACTCGGTCGCTAGGGCGGCAGGATCGGAGATGTCCGCGATCTCGCCCTTGGAGGGGCTCTGCCGCTTGACCTCGGCGATGACCGAGACTTCCTTGCTCGCGAGGATCTGCCGTGCGTCCTTTGCCCCGGGAATCCGCGCGGCGCGCTCCTTGAGCGCGTCCATGGGGCACTGCTGCTGCCTCGCCTCGAGGTCTTCCCTTACCCCCGCGACGATGGACTCCAGGACGTTCATGGCGCCGTGTCTCCCATAGGTCCATGGTAGCCGGAGTGCGCGCGGGAGTTCACCGAGGCCCGGCGCCCGGACTAGGGCGCGAGGTACGGCTCGAACATCGGGACGTTCCGCAGCACCCAGAAGGCCGCGATGATCCCGAGCACCGCGTACGGCGTCCATCGTGGGACGTCGAACCTGGGGAGACGCACGCCCGCCGCGCCAAGCCACAGCCAGCCGAGGCCAAGGACCGTCACCGGAAGGACCAGGAGCGGGACGAGGGGGTTCATGGACATCGCCCCAGCGAAGTCCCCGTGGAGAAGCGAGTAGGTGGCCCTCAGCCCTCCGCAACCGGGACACCAGTGCCCGGTGGCCTGGAGGAAGACGCACTTCGGGAAGTAGCCGGGACGGTAGGGGTCACCTTCGGCGATCAGCGCGGCGGCCGCCACGAGGGCGGCGGTGGCCGTGGCGGGGACGACCAAGGGCCGTCCCCGCCGGGCGACGATCGTTTCGCTCATCCCTAGTAGGTCGAGTACCCGAAGTTCGTGACGTTGAGCACGACGACGAGCACGATGTAGATGACGGAGAGAGCGGCCGCGATGGCACCGAGGATGAGGCCCGCCTGGGCCATACCTCCGTTGTTCGCCTCGCCCGCCTTGACGGCATTCTTGCCAAGGACTCCAAGGACGACGGCTCCGCCTCCGAAGAGCAGGCCACTGCCGAGGCAGCAAGACGCGACAATCCCGACGATGCCCAGAATCAGGGCGGTGATGCCCATCCAGTTCTTCGGGGTGGCGCCGACCGCCGGAGCAGTCGGCGGTGGGGGTGGAGGTGGCGTGGTCATCGAAATCTCCTTTGCGCGATGGTTCCGAACCCTGCCAGGCCCGGCCGCCGAGGCTTCGGCTCAGTTGAGTGTACCCAGCCTCGTGCCGCACGTCACGGACCAGGGCGCAAGGAATGGGGCGAGCGCGGGAACGTCTCTCGCGACTCCGAACGCGAGGATTCCGGCGAAGACGAGCCGGATCGTCCAGGGCGGGAGAGTGCCTATGCGCCTCATCTTTGGGTGTTTCGGGCCCGACCCCTGCCAGTTTCGGCTACCTTCGCGGCTGCCCGTGTCCGAGGCCCTTGAGGACGGCGCCCGCAACGAGGGCGGCGACCGCCACGAATGCTCCGACCCACACCCATGCCCACGTCGCCGTGCCGACGCCGATCGCCGCGATGAGCGCGGCCACCGATATGCCGACGGTCGTCACCCACGCCGCGACAGTTCGGCCCTGGTTGGGGTGCGCTACGCCGGGAAGGTCAGTTCCGGAGATGCCCCTGTCGGTCATGCTGCCTCCCAAAGAAGTTGGTCGAGAGTCTAGCCAGAGGGCGCGGAACGCAAGCGGGACGCGAGCGAAATCGCGCGGATCATCGCCGCGGCCTTGTCCCGAGTCTCCTGAGCCTCCCGCGCCGGAATCGAGTCGGCGACAATTCCCGCCCCGGCCTGAACGTGGGCCACACCATCCTTGATCAGGGCGGTCCGAATCGCGATCGCGACGTCCATGTTCCCCGCAAAATCAAAGTACCCCACGGCCCCGCCGTAGAACCCTCTGCGGGCGGGCTCCACCTCGTCGATCAGCGCGATCGCGCGCGGCTTCGGCGCTCCCGAGAGGGTTCCCGCAGGGAAGGTCGCGACGAAGGCGTCGAGTGCCGTGTGGGGCTCCTCGAGGCGCCCCACGACGGTCGAGCAGATGTGCATGATATGGCTGTACCGATTGACGGCCATGAACTCGACGACCTCGACCGACGTTGGGGCGCAGATCTTCACGAGGTCGTTGCGGGAGAGGTCCACGAGCATGACGTGCTCGGCGAGCTCCTTGGGGTCCGCCAGGAGGTCCTTCTGGAGGAGCGCGTCCTCCTCGGGGGTCGCGCCGCGCGGCCGCGATCCCGCGATGGGATATGTCATCACCTCGTCGCCCTTGACCGCCACCAGCGACTCCGGGCTCGACCCAACCACGGCGAAGTCGGCACCCTCGGCGTCCCGAAGCTGGAAGTAGTACATGTACGGGCTCGGGTTCAGGGTGCGCAGGACGCGGTACACGTCCAGCGGGCTCGCGGAGCACTCCACGTCGAACCTCTGCGACGGGACCACCTGGAAGACCTCGCCCTCCCGGATCGCCTCTTTGCAGACGGCGACGACCCTCTCGTACTCCCCCGGTGCCGAGCGGTCCGTGACCAACGGATCAACACCCGATTCGTCCGTCACGGACATGTCGCCCGTCGGCGCATTGCGAAGCGCCGACTCCATGCCGTCGATCCGAGCGACGGCATCGGCGTATGCGGCCTCGATGCCCGACTCGCGCGCATCCCCGTTGACCGCATTGGCGATGAACCAGACGCTGCCATCGTGGTGGTCGATCACGGCGAGATCGGTCGCGAAGAGCAGGAGCACGTCCGGGACGTCGATCTCGCGCGGGGCGTTCGAGGGAAGCGTGGGCTCCCATTGGCGGATGATGTCCCAGCCGAGCAGCCCGACGAGCCCGCCGGTGAGCGGCGGGAGGCCGTCGATGGTCTCCGAACGCATTTCCGCAAGCACTTCTCGCAGAACCTCAAGGGGGGCACCGTCGCCCAGGCCAAGGGGAACGTCACCGGTCCAGCGCGCGTCCGAACCGGTCGCGGTAAGCACGGCGCGGGACCGCACCCCGACGAACGAGAACTGGGCGCGAATGCCGCTCGGGTCCGCCGACTCGAGGATGAACGTGCCAGGGCGTTCGGCCGCGAGAGCGCGGTACGCGGCGACGGCGGTGACCGAGTCGCCCAACACCTTCCGCACCACCGGCACGACGCGGTGGGTGCGGCCGAGTTCCACGAAGCCCTCGGGAGAGGGCCACGTCTCTCCCCAGGCGAGGTGCGCCGGGTCCGTCACTCCCCTGCCCCCGTGACGTCGTCGACGGCGCCGAGGTCGCCGCCCGCGTCGAAGCAGGACCTTTCCCCCGTGTGGCACGCGGGCCCGACCTGATCAACCGAGACGAGAAGGGCGTCTCCGTCGCAGTCGACGGACACGGCGCGGACCCGCTGGATGTTGCCCGACGTGTCGCCCTTGCGCCAGATTTCCTGGCGGCTGCGGCTCCAGAACACGGCGCGGCCCGTCGTGAGGGTCTGCTCGAGTGCCTCGTCGTTCATCCAGCCCACCATGAGGACCTGACCCGTATCGTGCTGTTGGACGACCGCACAGACGAGCCCCTGCGCGTCGCGCTTGAGGCGACCGGCGATGCCGGGGTCGAGAGCCATGGGGCCATCATTCCACGGTTCGCCTCGCGTCAATCCCTTGTCTGAGTCACCCATGCGTCATACAAATCGGAGTACGTTCCGCCCGCCTTGGAGAGCTCGCGATGCGTCCCGAGCTCCACGAGGTTGCCCGATTCCATGACGCCGACGACGTCGGCGCGCTCCGCGGTCGAGAGGCGGTGAGCGATCACGATCGAGGTCCGTCCCGCCATGAGCGCCTCAAGCGCCCTGCTGATGCGCAACTCCGTCGCAGGGTCCACGGCGGAGGTCGCCTCGTCCAGGATCAGCACGTCAGGGTTCCGTAGGTACGCGCGGGCGATGGAGACGAGTTGACGCTCCCCCGCGGAGAGGAGCTCCCCTCGCGTCCCAACCGGGGTGTCGAGGCCCGCGCCGGTCGATGCGAGCCAGGCCGCGAGGCCCAGCTCCTCGAATGCCGCGGCGGCGGCCCTGTCCAGCTCCAGGGGTGACGCGTCGGGAAGCGCGTACGCAAGGTTGTCGCGGATCGTGCCGTCGAACAGGAATCCCTCCTGGGGTACGACCGCGAGCCTGCGACGCAGCGCGTGCGTCGGGACGTCCCTCAGGTCGACGCCGCCGAGCCTAATCTCCCCCTCGGAGGGATCGAAGAAGCGCGAGAGCAGCCGGGCGAGCGAGGTCTTTCCCGATCCCGTCTGGCCGACGAGCGCGAGGCGCTGGCCGGGCTCAAGTTCGAGCGAGAGGCCGCGAAGCACCTCGGGCCCGCCCGGGTACGTGAGATGGACGGCGTCGACGGTGACTCCGATGCGGCCCGCGGGGGGCTCGACGCCGTCGTCGCCGGGATCGCTCACGGTCACCTCCGCGTCGACGAGCTCCAGGACCCGTCGCCAGCCCACGAGCGCGCGCTGCATCTCCGCGAGCATCTCGATGATCCACATGAGGGGCCCGGAGAACATGTAGACCAGGAACGCGAATGCCACCACGGTCCCGATCGAGAGTTGCCCGTGAAGCGCCAATCCCGTCCCCACCACCAGGGCCAGCCCGGTCGCGAGCGACTGTCCGAGCACGGTCGTGGAGAACGTCGATGCCGCCAGGACGCTCGCCCGCTTCTCGGCCGCGAGTATGCCGGTGATGTCGTCGCGGAGTCGCTGACGCATCCTCTCCTGGACGCCGTAGGAGCGGATCGTCGCGACGCCCACGATCTGCTCGGACGTGCGACCCAGCAGGTTCGCCATTTGCGAGCGCACTCCCTGGAACGCCGTACGGACTTTCGGCTGGAGGATGAAGAGCGCCACCGTGAGGGGGATGAACGATGCGAGCACGATGAGCGCGAGGGCCCACGAGTAGGCGACCATGACGCCGAACACGATGAGCATCTCGAGGGTCGACACGAGCATCGCCGCGCCGGTCCACTGCATGAGGTCCCGCATGACGTCGACGTCGCCCGTGACCCGCGAGACGTAGTGGCCCCGCTGCTCCGCGTTCTGCGTGAGCACCGAGAGGCGATGGACATGGGCGAACGCCTTCACCCGGAGCGTGGCGAGGCCGCGCTCCGCCGCCGTCACCATGCGGGTCCGCACGACCCAGGCGATGAGCGTCGACGTCACGAGGATAGCCGCGCCCGCCTCCGCGTAGTGCACGACTAGGGGGACGTCGACGCCACCGTCGGCGAGGAGGCCACCGTCCGTGATCCGCTGGGTGAGGAAGGGAATGGCCGCGCGCCCGAGCGCAGCAAACGCCGCGAGAATCAGGGTGACGACAAGCCCCTTCTTGAACTCGGGGCTCACCGCGAACCCGCGGCGGAACGTCGTGGCAAGGGAGGGTCGGTCGCTCATCCGATCCACCCCGCTTCCTCGTCCGCGCGCCGCTTGGTGTCCACCTCGTAGGCCGTGACGAGCTCGCGGTAGCCCGCGTCTCGACCGAGGAGCTCGGCGTGGGTGCCAGCGTCGACGACGCGCCCCGAATCGACGTGAATGACCCGGTCGGCCAACAGAATCGATGCCAGTCGATACGCGATGATGAGCACCGTCGGCGCGCGACCGGACGTGCGGAGGGCGCGAAGAATCCGCTGCTCGATCCGCGGATCGACCGCGCTCGTCGCGTCGTCGAGGACCAGGACGCGCGGGCTCCGAACGAGCGCCCTAGCAATCGCGATCCGTTGCCGCTGCCCGCCGGAGAGGTTCATCCCCCGCTCCTCCAGCACGGCATCGAGCCCGATCGTCTCGCCCTCGCCCAACTGCTCGATAACCTCGTGAATCGACGCGGTCCTTAACGCATCCCACACCTCGTCATCGCTGAAGACTTCCCCCAGGGTCACGTTGTCACGCACCGTCGAGCCGAACACGAACGATGCCTGAGGTACGAGCGCGACATGTTCCCCCAACGCCGCTACGGTCGCGATGTCGACGCCGTCGAGCGTCACGGTGCCGCGGACCGGGCGCGAGAGGCGCGCGGCCGCCATCGCGACGGTGCTCTTTCCCGAACCGGTCGCGCCTACGAGCGCCGTGGTCGTCCCCGGCTCGAGGTGAAGGGTGACATCCCTGACCAGGACCTTGAGGACGCCATCGCCGTCGTCGGCGCCAATGTCCGCCCCGTCGAAGGCGAGGGCGCCGGCCCCCGCCCTGGGAACCGCGAGGTGGCCCGGCTCGTCTACCTCGGTCGCGGCGTCGGCGATCGAGCCGATGCGCCCGAAGGCGACAATCGCCTGCGGCATCTGTCCGAGCACCCAACCAATCCCCCGAATCGGAACGGCGAGCAAGGTGATGAGGTAGATGGCCGAGACGACGCCGCCTACGGACACCGCGCCAGCCTCGGCCCGATAGGCCCCCACGATCATCAGCAGAACGGACCCGAGCGGGACCACCAGATCCATGATCGGCTCGAACCACGCGCTCGTGCGCCCGACCTTGATATCCGCGTCGCGAAGCCCCTCCGCTGCTTTGCGAAATCGCTCGGTCTCCCTGTCCTCGGCACCGAGCGCCTTGACGACCGTGCCACCCTCGAAGCTCTCGTGGGCGATCGTGGAGACCTGCGCACGGAGAGACTGGCCCCGGTCCCATCTCGGCGTGATTACTCGCTCGTAGATGACGTTGATGACGAGGATCGCTGGGACGACGGCCATGCCCGCGAAGGCCATCCATGGGTCGATGAGCACGAGTGACACGCCGGCCCCGAGCATCATCACAAAGGAGCCCAGCGTGAACGCGAGGGGGTGCAGCGGATCGGTGGCGGTTTCGGAGTCCGAGGACATCGCCGAAAGCATCCGGCCCGCGGGGTTCGAGCGGTGCCACCCCAGCGGGAGCGACGCGAGCGCGTCGGCGACGACGCGGCGGTGTCGAGCCCCAACCCCGGCAACGGCCCAGCCCTGGGCGATGCGACGAACGGTAACGAGCCCTGCGTTCAGGACTCCGATGGCCAGGAATGCCGCGCCCGCGAGCAGGATCGCGTCGCGAGGCTTCTGCGTAATGTCGCCCCACGGTCCGCCGATCGGCTCGCCCCTGACCCCGGGTAGGACCACGTCGTCCACGATCTCCCCGAGCATCGAGCCGAAGAGCACGACGAGGACGCCGAATAGCGCCGCCGCGGAAATGGAGGTGGCGAAGCGGCGCGGTTCGGTGCGGAGCGCGTGAAGGATGACCCCCCACGCCTTGCGCGTGAACGATCCCTCGAGCGCGTACCCGGAGTCGCGCCCATCGCGAGCGCTCACCGAACCTCGATTCCCGCGGCTCGCATGGCATCCTTGACCTCGCCGATGGAGATGGTGCCGAAGTGAAACACGCTCGCCGCGAGGACGGCGTCCGCGCCGGCGAGGGCCGCCGTCACGAAATCCTCGACTTCGCCAGCGCCTCCCGACGCAATCAGCGGAACCGTGACGACCGCCCTCACGTCCCGGAGCATGGCGAGGTCGAAGCCCCCGGTCGTGCCGTCGGCATCCATCGAATTCAGGAGGATCTCCCCCGCTCCGAGCTCGGCGCCTCGGCGGGCCCAATCGACGGCGTCGATCCCCGTGCCCCGCCGCCCGCCATGGGTCGTCACCTCATACCCCGAAGGGGTCACGACCCCCTCCCCACATCTGCGCGCATCGACCGACAGAGACGAGGACCTGGTTGCCAAAGCGCGCCGAGATCTCGGCGATCAACTCGGGGCGCGCGATCGCGGCTGTGTTGACGCCAACCTTGTCGGCGCCGGCGCGGAGCAGTCGGTCCACGTCCTCGACCGACCGGACCCCGCCCCCCACCGTCAGGGGGACGAAGACCTGGTCCGCGGTCCGCCGCACCACGTCGAGCATGGTCTCGCGCCCGGACGAGGAAGCCGAGACGTCGAGGAACGTCACCTCATCCGCCCCGGAGTCGCCGTAGTGGCGCGCGAGTTCGACCGGGTCGCCCGCGTCGCGGAGGTTCTCGAAGTTGACGCCCTTCACGACCCTGCCCGCGTCGACATCCAGGCAAGGAATCACCCGCACCGCGACTCCCATGGCCGCTAGCTCGGGTTTCGCACGGCAAGGACGTCCACGATGAAGATCAATGTGTCGTCGCCATACGCCAGGGCGGGCGGAACAATCACCATGACCTGCGAGCCCTCGTTCACGTCAATCAGGCTCTGCTCTAGTCCCGCAGGCATCTCGCCTTGACCGATCGAGACGCCCCATGGCGCGATCTCCGCCGGCCACGTCGACTGCACGATCTCGCGGGTCGTGGTCGAGATCTCTTGGTAATTGAGCAGGACGCGGGAACCCGTCTTGACCTGAGGCCCGTCCCCCTGGATCAGGGTGTACGCCAACAAGTCCGTCGGCACGTCGACATCGTCCCGGAACGTGACACTCGGCTCGCCGTACTTCCCATCGATCACGATCGGAAGATCCTCGCGAACCGGCTGGGTGACCCCGACCGCGTGCTCGGGCAACACGTCCGCGACCAGGGCGACCGTTCCTTGCCCCAAGTGCGTCGGCGACTCCGGAACGACGAGGAGCACGCGCGTGCCAACCCGGTGTCCGACGATCGCCCCGTACAGGTCGTTGCCGAGCAACTCGGGCGCCACGAGGTACGCCTGCGGCAGGTCGAGGTAGGTGTCCGTGAGGATGGCCCCGGTGGTGAGGGAAACCGAGTAGAGATCGAGTAGGACGGGGTCGCCCTCGGCCAGCCGCTCGCCGGTGCCCTCCCACTCGACCCGCGACTGCGCCTTCTCGAACTTGCCCCCGATGGGGTACTCGATGGTCGGCGAGCCGGAATCGTCGTGCCCCACAACAATGCTGTCGATCGAGGCCGCCGAGGGATCTGCCCCGGGGACGCCCGCGCATCCACCGAGCGCGATGAGCGCGCCAAGGAGCACGGCGACAATCCGCTGCATGGCCTGGCCTCCTGAGGGGTTCGGGCGTTCAGTCTACGCGGGACTCGAGGGCCGAGATCGAGGCGATCAGGGCGTCGACGCGCGCATCCTCGAAGCGAAACGGATCCTTCAACAGGATGGTGCGTCCCTCGTCTCCGACGATCTTGAGCCGCACCCAGTCGGCGGTGAAGTCCCGGTGCGCCGCAATGCCCGCGCGAACGAAGTCCCCACGCAGTTTCGCTCGTGTCGTCTCCGGCGGGCGCTCAACGGCGCGGATGATCGCCTCCTCCGGCACGACGGTCGCCATCAGGCCCTGGGCCACGAGGCTGGGCCCGAGTCCCCGCCCGGGCGCGACGTCGTGATAGGCGAGATCGAGCCGCGCGACCCTTGGATCATCGAGCGGGACCCCCGTCCGACCTCGCAGGCGCTCGATGAGACGCAACTTGATCGCCCAATCGAGCTCCGTCCAGACCCCCGACGAGTCGCCCGTGCGCACGGCTTCGATGCCCCGTGCCCAAAGGTCGAGGATCCGCTCCGTCGTGGGGGTGGTCTCGATGATGCCCCCGATGTGCGACCGAACGAGGTCGAGGTATTGCTGCTGGATCTGAACGGCGGTCAAACTCCGACCGTCCGCGAGTTCGATGGTCGCGGCGCCCGACATGTCGTGGGACACGTCGCGGATCGCCTGCATCTCGCGCGCGAGCGCCAGGGGGGGTATCTCGACGCGGGCCTCGAGCAGGCGAAGGATCAGATCGGTGGCACCCACCTTGAGGAGCACCGTCGGTTCGGCCATCGACGAGTCGCCGACGATGACGTGAAGCCTCCTGTAGAGGTCCGCGTGGGCGTGAGGCTCGTCGCGGGTGTTGATCATCGGCCGCGAGCGCGTCGTGGCCGAGGACATGGCCTCCCACATGTGATCGGCCCGAGGCGAGAAGCAGTAGCGTGCGGAGGCCCCGGTTCCCGTCACGCAGCCGGACCCGGTGAGGATCTGGCGCGTGACCAGGAAGGGAAGCAGGGATTCCGCGAAGGACGTGAAGTCGGATCGGCGGCGTACGAGGTAGTTCTCGTGGCATCCGTACGAGTTCCCGGCCGAGTCAGCGTTGTTCTTGTACAGGTGGATCTCACCGAGGACGCCCACTTCGGCAAGCCGACGTTCGCCATCGGCGACCAGCGCCCCGACGATCCTCTCCCCCGCCTTGTCGAGCGCGACGAGGTCTTCGAGCCGGTCGCACTCCGCGGTGGCGTACTCCGGGTGCGCGCCGACGTCGATGTACAGGCGGGAACCGTTCGTGAGGAAGACGTTCGAGGAACGACCCCACGCGACGACGGAGTGGAAGAGCGCGCCCGCGACCTCCTCGGAGGTGACCTTGCGTTCGGCATCGGTGCGGAAGTGGAGCCCGAATTCCGTCTCCAGCCCAAAGATCCGGCGCGAGGCAGGAACCTCAAGGGGCGGCGGAACCTCGGTGGCTGTCACGGGATCGGCTACTCGCCGCCCTTCTGGACGAAACTCCTGACGAACTGCTCGGCGTTGGTCTGGAGCGTCACGTCGATCTCATCAAGGAGCGCGTCGACGGCGTCGGTCTGTGCCTGAGGGGCACCTCCGGGCGTCGGCGGTTCCGGCTCGGGAATGTCGTCGTAGGGCTGCTCGCCGCTGGTGACCTGGGGCATGCACCCAGTCTATGGGGCGAGCAGGGAGTCGAGGAGCGGATGAGAGGTCGCGAGCGGGTCAGCGAGGGTGACGACCTCAAGGTCCCCGTGGCTCGTCTCGCGATCGAGGACGATGGTGCTCCACCCCGCGGCGTCGACGATCTCGGGCCGAACCGCCACCATGCGCCCGCGGAGCCACGCACGCGTGGTTGTGGGCGGAGTGGTCACCGCTTGGGCGATCTGCTCATCCGTCACGAGGCGCTCCACGGCGCCCGCGGCCGCGAGTCGCGAGCACAGCCCGCGGGCGGGGTCGAGGTCGCTCCACTGGACATCCGCGGCCTGCAGGCGGGGGTCATCCCAGGGGAGCGGCTTTTCCGCGCTTCCGTGCCGGGCGCGCAGGCGTCCCAGGAATTGGAGCTTCGCGACCCACTCCACCTCCGCCGCGCAGGCGAAGGGATCCCGGGCGAGTCGCTCAAGCACGCCTTCCCACCGTGCGAGGACCTCCGCGTCCCCCGCGTCCGTCGCGTAGTCGCGCGCGATCTCCAGGAGCGCGCGCTGGATTTCGAGCGCGCTCGCGGAGGCCCCAGAGGCGAGCGGCAGGCCGCGCCCGAGCGACAGGTCCCTGGAGACCGCGTACACCGCCTCAACCGGATCTGCGAGCTCCAGCAGGTCGAGCCGCTCGTCCCCCGCCTCGATCGCCGAAAGGACGAGGGCCGTCGTCCCGACCTTGAGCAACGTCGGGACATCCATGCAGTTCGCGTCACCGATGATGACGTGGAGGCGCCTCCAGCGAGCGGGGTCAGCGTGCGGCTCGTCCCTCGTGTTGACGATCGGCCGCCGTAGGGTCGTCTCGAGGCCGACCTCGGCCTCCATGTAGTCCGCGCGCTGGGAGACCTGGAATCCCGGCTCCTCGCCGCGCTGCCCGAGGCCCACCCGGCCGGCACCGGCGAAGATCTGGCGGGTGACGAGGTGAGCGGTGATGCGTCGGGCGAGGTCGTCAAAGGGGATGGCCCGCTCGACGAGGAAGTTCTCGTGCGTTCCGTACGAGGCGCCCTTGCCGTCCACGTTGTTCTTGTAGAGGGCGACCGAGACCCCATCGAAGGACGCGGCTATCGCGGCTCGGCGCGCCACCTCGTCCCCCGCCCTGTCCCACAGCACCGCGTCCCGCGCGGTGGTCACCTCGGGACCGGAGTACTCCGGGTGGGCGTGATCGACGTAGAAGCGGGCCCCGTTGCTCAGCACGGCATTGAGGTGGGAGGGATCCTCCCAGGAGCCGCGCCTGCGGCGAAGCGTGACGCCCTCGGACGCGCGCGCGGGCGCGTCCGTCAGGAGGTCGGGGTGGGCCAACCCCCTGGCCCGGCGATACCCCCGCTGATCGTTGAGCGGGTCTTCTCCCCCGTAGTCCCATGGCGCGGTCGCCGCGCCAACGGACAACCGGTACTCGGCCACAAGCCTGCTGCTGAGGAGTATGGGGTTGGCTCCCGGATCGGCGCGATCCGTGACTCCATACTCCGTCTCGATGCCGCAGACTCGCACGCTAGCCCCGACCGAGGCCGCGCGATTCGACCGCTCGCGCCTCGGAGATCTCCTCGGCGCACGCCGCGACGACGTGGGCCGTGCTGATCCCGCGCTCGCCGCCCGCTATGACCGACTTGATCGCCCTCGTCTTGGCGCGGTCGACGATGTTGCGCAGCATCGCGCCCGACACCAGCCCGGGCGCCCCGGTGGCATCGGCGAAGAGGTAGTCGGCCGCGGCAGACGACATCGACGCGACCGCCGCCTCCGGGGAGCCGTGGTCGCTGATCTCGGCCGCGGCGAGCGGAAGCCCAGGCGTCAAGTACTTCCCCAGGATGTCCACCGAGGCCTCGCGGTCCGGACGCGAGATCTCGATCTTGACGTCGAGCCGGCCCGGCCGAAGGATAGCGGGGTCGATCATGTCTTCCCGGTTGGAAGCGCCGATCACGATGACGTTTCCCAGCGACTCGATTCCGTCAAGCTCCGTGAGCAACTGGGGGACGATCGTCGTCTCCATGTCGGACGAGACGCCCGAGCCGCGCGCGCGGAAGAGCGCGTCCATCTCGTCGAAGAAGATCACCACGGGGGCGCCGGTCGCCGCCTTTGCGTGGCCCCTCTCGAAGATCGTCCGGATGTACCGCTCCGTCTCTCCCACGTACTTGTTCAGCAGTTCCGGGCCCTTGACGGAGAGGAAGTAGCTCTTCTGTGTCCCGACGGCGTCCGCGAGCGAGTGCGCGACGGCCTTCGCGATGAGGGTCTTTCCGCACCCCGGTGGGCCGTAGAGAAGCAGGCCACGCGGCGGCTGGAGCGCGTGCTCGCGGTAGAGCTCTGGGTGCCGCACGGGGAGTTCGATCGCGTCGCGAATGCGCTCGATCTGGCGTGAGAGGCCCCCGATCGACGCGTAGTCGACGTCGGGAACCTCCTCGAGCAGAAGCGACTCGATACCCGTGCGCTCGACGCGCTCGTTCGCGAAGCCCGTGCGCGGATCGATGATGACGGTGTCGCCTTCTTGGATCCTGGCGCGCGCGTTCCCGCCGAGGAAGAGGGCCACCCGCTCGTCCTCGCCGCGCGCCACCACGAGGATGCGCTCGTCGTCGATGACCTCCCGGACGATCGCCGCCTGGCCTGCCCGCTCCGGCCCCGCGACGTCCACGACGACGCTCAGCGCGTTGACGAGCACCTCTTGGCCGGGGGGCAGGTCCCTCGCAACCGAGGGCGCAACCGCGACGCGCATCCTGCGCCCGGCGATCATGACGTCGGCGTGATCCCCCGCCCAGGCGAGGAGGGTGCCGAACGTCTGAGGCGGCGCGGAGAGCTCGCCCAAGCGCTCCCTCAGCTCGCCCAGTTGCGCGCGCGCGGACTCAAGAAGGCGCCCAAGTTCGGCGTTCTGTTTCTGCAGTCGCCCCACATCGTCCGGAATGCTCATTCGTCCGCTCCCCCCGTCGCTTGTTCCTCTACGCCTCGTCCCGCAGCACTCCGCCCCTCAACGGTCCGCCCCTCAACGTCGCGCCGCACCTTGCGAATCTTCTTCTCGCTCACCGCGCGCTCGCCGAGGTCCTCGGGCGTCCACTCCTCCTCGACGGGGTACGAGCCCTTCGCGGGCCTCCTTGTGCGCAGCGGCGCATCGACACCTGGCGCCATCCGGCGGGTCGCGAGCAGGAACCCAGTGTGGCCGACCATGCGGTGGTCGGGGCGCACCGCGAGCCCCTCAAGGTGCCAGGTGCGCAGGAGGGTCTCGGAAGCCGAGGGCTCGGTGAATCCGCCGTGCTCGCGGAGATCCTCGGCGAGGCGGGACAGCTGCGTCGTGGTCGCGACGTAGGCGATGAAGACGCCCCCAGGCGCCAGAATCCCGGCAACCGCGTCGACGTTCTCCCACGGCGCGAGCATGTCGAGCACGACCCGATCCACGGAGCCGGGCTCGCACCGCGCCACCGCGACGTCCGCGAAGTCCCCGACCTCGAGCTGCCACGCGGGGTGCGGACCCCCGAAAATGGCTTCGACGTTCGCCCTGGCGATCGCGGCGAAGTCCTCGCGACGCTCGACGGACAGCAGCGAGCCCCCGTCGCCAACGGCCCGCAGCAACGACATCGTGAGCGCCCCCGACCCGACGCCCGCCTCGACGACCCGCGCGCCGGGGAAGATGTCCGCCTGCCCGACGATCAACGCCGCATCCTTCGGGTAGACGACGGCGGCGCCCCGCGGCATCGACAGGACGAAGTCCGACAGGAGCGGGCGAAGCGCGAGGAACGAGAAGCCGGCCGCCGTGATGACGACCGTTCCCTCGGGCTGCCCGATGAGGGAGTCGTGCTCGAAGGCGCCTCGGTGGGTGTGGAACGTCTTCCCACCCTCAAGCGTGATCGTGTGGTGTCGGCCCTTCGCATCGGTCAACTGGACGCGATCCCCCACGCGCAGGAGCCCCCGGCGCGCATCGGCGCCAGTGGGCAGAAGCGGGGCGGTCTTCACGCCCCAAGTCTAGGGGGCGGCGCTGGGCCCGCTTGAGGCGTCGGCCTACTTGAGGCGCTCGCCCACCTCGGCAAGCATGACGAGTCCCACGACCTCGTCGTCGTCCATGACCGCGACCGCGTCGGTCTTGCCCCACCATTCGCGAATGTGTTCGAGCACGGCGCGGCCCGTGAGGTCCGACCTCACTTCCGCGCCCCGGGGCGACGGGATGGTGACCGCGGCGAGGCCCGTGGCGTCTCTCCTGCCCGCGGGAACCTCGAGCGCGCTGGCGACGGAGAAGTGGCCGGCGGCGTGCCCATCGGTTGAGAGCACGACGACGTGTTCGGCGTTCGCCTGGGTCGCCTCCCGCACCGCTTCGGCTACCGTCGCGTCGTAGGGAATCCCGATCGCCGGTCGCATCAGGGCCAGCACCGTCACGGCATCGACGCGCTCCTGCACCCCGGCGCCCCTCAGGGCGGCCGTCGAGGCGGGCCAGAGGAACGAGAGGATCAACGCCCCCCACATCAGCGTGAACAGGTCGACTTGGTGGCCAGGGCGGAGGTTCAGGGACACGATGAAGGCGACGATGCCAATGGCGACGACGCGGCCGCCCCACGCCGCCACGACGGTCCCGAGTCGCTGGCGTCCGCTGATGCCCCACACGATGGCTTCGAGCACCTTGCCCCCGTCCATCGGAATGCCCGGAAGGAAGTTGAAGGCGGCGAGCAAGAGGTTGGCGTAGGCGACGAGACCGAGAACCTCGCGCACCCCGCCGGAGACCCCCGCGTCGGCAATCGCGAGGGCGCCGAGCCCGAGGAAGGCGTTCATCGCGGGGCCGGCCGCCGCGATGACGCCGCTCGCGGTTGCGGAGAGGTTTCGGCCGTCGAAGGAG
Source organism: uncultured Actinomycetota bacterium (assembly GCA_963830335.1). Classification (GTDB taxonomy): domain Bacteria; phylum Actinomycetota; class Actinomycetes; order Actinomycetales; family Demequinaceae; genus JAFGBM01. The sequence goes on along the minus strand of CAWHLX010000001.1, from coordinate 816,924 downwards.
GTGTGGGCCCCCATGAGCGTCAGAACGATCTCCTTGATCTCGCGCCGAAAGGCCCGTCCGGCGAGCGCGTGCGCGAACTCGTGCAGAAACACGGAACCAAAGACAATCACCGTGTATTCGAGACCGGTCGCAAGGCTCCTGTTGGAGTATCCCCCGCCGCTCGCCTGGCCCCAGATGAGCGCGAGGACGACCATCGTGACGAGGGACGACCACTGCAGGATGACGCGTGCGCCGAGCACGTGCCCGATGACCCAACCCCGAGTCGCGCGCTCCGTCTGTGCCATTCCCCCACGGTAGCCGCTGGTGCGGGGCCCACCGGCCCCGGGGCGCGGGAGGCTCGCCCGTCGCACGGCTTCCGTAGGGTAGAGCCATGGCTAGGAGAGCACCCGCGCTGTCGCCGTCCCGAGCGAACGACTTCCAGCAATGCCCGCTGATGTTCCGGCTGCGCGTCGTCGACCAGATCCCCGAGCCCCCCTCCGCCGCCGCGACCCTCGGAACGCTCGTGCACTCGGTTCTCGAGGGCCTCTTCGACCTCCCCGCCGCGGAGCGGACGATCGAGGCGGCCACCTCGATGCTTGAGCCGACATGGTCGGCGATGCGCGCCAAGGCCCCCGAGCTCGAGGCCCTTCACGAGTCTCCCGCGCGGGAAGGCGCGTGGCTCGCGGAGGCGGGGGCGCGCCTCTCCACGTATTTCACGCTCGAGAACCCGGGGCGCCTCGAGCCCGCGGCCCGCGAGGAGTTCGTCGAGTGGCAGCTCCCGGACGGCCCGCTTCTGCGCGGCGTCATCGATCGCGTCGACGTCGCTCCGGACGGTTCCATCAGGGTGGTGGACTACAAGACCGGAAAATCGCCCGCCCCCCAGTACGGCTCGCAGGCCAAGTTCCAGATGCGGTTCTACGCCTTGCTCGTCGAGCGGCTCAGGGGACGCAGGGCGAGCGTCCTCCAACTCCTCTACCTCAAGGACGGCGCGAGCGTGGTGCTCCAGCCGACGGGGCAGGATCTCGACCAGATCGAACACGAGGTGCGGTCGCTCTGGAACGAGATCGTGGCCGCGGCCACCACCTCGACGTGGCGCACGCGGCGCAGCGCGCTGTGCGGCTGGTGCAGCTTCCAGGCGCTCTGCCCCGAGTTCGGCGGCACTCCGCCCGCGCTCGATCCCTCCGACGTCGAGGCCGCGCTCGGCGTGACGCCGCGGGCCTAGATGCGGTCCATGGGCTAGAGGGCGTCGCCGAGTTCGTCGTAAACCCGGCCGCCCATGATCGCGCCGATCGCCGCGTCGGTGAGCGAGTCGAGGCTGCGCACCCGCGACATCCCCGGCAGGGGGTCGAGCGGGGTGAGCCGGCGAACCGCAACCGTGCGCGCCCCCGAGGCGTGCGCCGAGCGCGCTCCCGAGGGCGAGTCCTCAATGGCGAGGCACCGCTCGATCGGCACTCCCAGTTCCGCCGCGGCGGTGAGGTAGGACTCGGGGTGGGGTTTCCCGTTGACGACGATATCGCCAGTGACCACCGAATCGAAGGCGCCCGCCGCGGCGATGAAGGCGTCGGCAAGATTCGCGTACGACATGGTCACGAGCGCGCACGGCACGCCCCGGCTTCGCGCCCTCAGTAGCAGTTGCCGCGCATCCATCTGCCACGGGACGTGGTCGGTCACGCGGGCGATCACTTCGTCGAGCAGCGCGTCGATGATGGCCGCGATCGGCAGGTCGACGCCGCGGTCGCGGAGGACCTCGGCGGAGGTGACGAGCGGATTCCCGACGAGGCCAAGCCCGTCCTCGTGGGTCCACGCGGCTCCGTGGGACTCGCACAGCGCGATCTCGGCCCCGATCCAGTACGGCTCGGTGTCGATCAGCGTGCCGTCCATATCCCACAGGATCGCGTCGGGCCAGGCGGCGTTCTCATCCATCGGCGCACAGTCTAGGCTCGTGTAATGGCACTGCCCGACCGCGTGGCTCCGCTGGATCGGGACGCGACGATCATGATCGCCGCGTTCGAGGGCTGGAACGACGCCGGATCCTCCGCCTCCGCCGCGGTCGACCACCTCGCCGACGTCTGGGGTGCCAAGGAGTACCTCGCCTTGGACGCCGATGACTTCCACGACTTCCAGGTGAGTCGCCCCGCCATCTCCCGAAACGAGCGCGGCGATCGCATCGTCTCGTGGCCGGGAACGGTGATCTCCACGGTCGAGATCCCGTCTCAACCCGGGCGGACCGTGCTCCTCGCCCGGGGGATCGAGCCCTCCATGCGCTGGCGGCAGTTCTGCCGCGAGGTCCTCGAGGCAGCGGAGGACTTCGACGTGACCGTCCTGGTGACGCTCGGCGCTCTCCTGGTGGACGCACCCCACACTCGCCCCCTTCCCGTCTACCTCTCGTCGGAACAGGCGGAGATGCGCAAGCTTCTCGACATCGAGCGCTCCGACTACGACGGGCCCACGGGCATCACCGGCGTGCTCGGCCATGAGGCGGAGTCGCGCGGAATCTCCGTCGTCTCTGGCTGGGTTGGCGTCCCCCACTACGTCGCGCACCCGCCGAGCCCCAAGGCGACGCGCACCCTCCTCGGAGTGATCGAACGCCTCCTCGGCGCCCCGATCGACCTCGGCGACCTTGAGTACGAGGCAGAGGCGTGGGAGCGCGGCGTCGACGAATTGGCGAGCGAGGACGACGAGATCTCGGCGCACGTCAAGGCGCTCGAAGAGGTCACCGATGCCGCAAGCCTCCCCGAGGCGTCCGGTGACGCAATCGCCGCCGAGTTCGAACGGTTCCTCCGCCGCAACGAGGGCGGCGGAAGCCGCTAGCCGCGACTTCCCGCTCGCCGCGACTTCCCGCTCGCCGGAGCTCCCCGCCTATCGCACCGGGATCGTGTTGGTGAGGATCAGGACCACGATCGCCGCCGCGAAGATCCATCGATACACGACGAAGGGCGCGAACGAGCGAGTCGTCAGGAGTTTTAGGAACCACACGATGACCAGATACCCAACGACGGCCGAGACGACGGCTGCGATCGCCGTGTTCGTCAGGCCGGGGCCCCCCACCGCCGTCAGTTCATCCTTGCTCTTTGCCAACTCGTAGAACCCCGAACCCAAGACCGCGGGAATCGCGAGAAGGAACGAGTAGCGGGCCGCGGCGATCCGGCTTAGCCCCAGGAAGAGGCCTGCGGATATGGTGCCGCCCGAACGAGAGACGCCGGGGACGAGCGCGGCGGCCTGCGCGAGGCCGAGGACGATGGCATCGCGCGCCCTCAGGCTCCCGAGCTCCCTACGCTTGACACCGACTCGGTCCGCCCACTCGAGGACGAGGGCGAAGGCGGCGAGGACACCAGCCGTGATCCACAGGTTCCTCAGGCCCGACTCGATGGACTTCTGAAACAGGAGGCCGAGCACGACGATCGGGATCGATCCGAGGATCACCCACCAGCCGACTCGCGCATCGGCGTTCTTGGCGCCAAATCGAGAGGCCCGATCCTTGCCGTCACGGCCGGCGAGGGCCCGGAACCACGCGCCGATGATGCGGGCGATGTCGTGCCGGAAGTACCAGAGGACCGCGGCGACCGTGCCGATTTGGATGACCGCGGTGAAGGCCGCCCCGGGGTCCGACCCGTGGGGAAGCAGCGCTCCGACGACGCGAATGTGCGCGCTCGAGGAGATGGGCAAGAATTCGGTAAGGCCCTGTACTACGCCCAGGACCGCGGCCTCCCACCAGTTCACCCGGCTACACTACCTCCGCGCGCCGCGTGCCCCCGCCGAAGCGCCGCGGGTAGCGTCGGCATCGTGGAGAGACGACGCGCGGGCTCGACGGGCCTTGAGGTCTCCCGCCTGGCGCTCGGGACCATGACGTGGAGCCGAGACACGGACGACGTCGAGGCGGGCCTGCAGCTCGACGCGTTTCTCGACGCGGGCGGGACGCTGCTCGACACGGCGGCTTCGTACGCAGACGGCGGCGCCGAGGAACTGATCGGCTCGATGCTCGGGGGCACGGTTTCGCGCCGGGACGTCCAGATCTGCACCAAGGCCGGAGTCCGTCGCACCGACGCGGGGCGAGCCGTCGACGCCTCGCGCGACTCGCTCCTCGGGACCCTCGATGAGTCACTGGAGCGCCTCGGGACGGACTACGTGGACGTCTGGCTCGTCCACTCCTTCGATCCCGTAACGCCGCTCGAGGAGACGGTCCACGCCCTGGAGATAGCGGTCAACTCTGGTCGCGCCCGGTACGTCGGCATCAGCAACTTTCCCGGGTGGGCGACCGCGCGCGCCGCGACGCTCCTCCCGCGGCCGGGCCTCGCCGTCGCGGAGGTTGAGTACTCCCTCGCCCAGCGCGGGATCGAGCGCGAGGTGGTCCCGGCCTCGCGCGCGCTCGGGCTCGGAATCTTCGCGTGGTCCCCCGCGGGGCGCGGCGTGCTGACGGGAAAGTACCGGACGGCGATCCCCGCGGACTCCCGCGCGGCGTCCGATCACCTCGCGGGATTCGTCGAGCCTTACCTAACGGACAGGGTCGCCGCGATCGTCGAGGCGCTCGCCACAGCGGCGGAGGGACTTGGACGCACCACGCACGAAGTCGCCCTCGCCTGGGTTCGCGACGCGCCGGGAGTGACCTCGGCCATCGTGGGGGCGCGAACATCCGAGCAGTTGGCGCCGGCGCTGAGCGCGGAGGACCTGACGCTTCCCGGCACGATTCGCGAGGCGCTCGACGAGATATCGGCGCCTTCGATGGGCTACCCGGAGCGTAGATAGAACCTGGGTAGACAGGTCGCGCGAAGGTAGGCGGCGCCGCTAGTCGCGAAGGTTGAACTCGTCCAAGTCGTCGTCGATTTCGTCGTCGTCGATCTCGTCTTCCTCGGCGTCGTCGCCCAACGCGCCCACGACGACCACGCCGTCGTCCTCGTCGTCGCCCTCTTCGTACTCGAAGTCGGGGTCGTCATCGCCGTCGTCGACGTCATCCAGGATGAGCGGAAGACCCTCGGCGTACTCCAGGTCCAACTTCTCTTCGTAGCGTTCGAAGGCTGCCGCGAGAGCCTCATAGGCGTCGTCGACTGCGGCATCGTCCGGGCTCCTTCTGGAGGTGACCGCCTCCAGGTGGTTCTCGAACGCGGTAATCAGGTGACGCAACGCCTCGCGGACCTCGGCTTCCATGGCTCTCACGTTACCGGTGAGAGGTGCAAACTGGTAACGCTATGCACGAGATCTCCCCCCAATCGAGATCTGGAGCGGTTGTCCCCTCCGGGCGCACTCCCCCGCGCTCGAGTCACGTCGAGACGCGCGAGGTAGTCATCCCCGCGAGCGTGAGCCGCACCGACGCCCGCCAGATCCTCGCCGACCAGGCCGAATACGGGAAATGGGAGCTCGCCCGCGTGCTCCTGTATCGCGGTGGCGCCAGGCGGGTCTGGCTTCGGCGCAGGGCGATGAGGGTTCGCCGCAGCGACGAGGGCTAGCGACGCCTCTCAGCACGCGCGCAGGAACTTCTCCATCACGCGCACCCCGAACTCAAGCCCGGCGACCGGCACGCGCTCGTCGATTCCGTGGAAGAGCGCGGGGAAGTCGAGCTCAGGCGGGAGCTGAAGCGGCGCGAACCCGTAACCGGTGATCCCGATGCGGCTCAGGTGCTTGTTGTCGGTTCCGCCGCTCAGCGCGTAGGGAAGCACGGGCGCCCCTGGGTCCTCCGCGTGGATCGACGCGATCATCGCGTCCACGAGGGGTCCCGAGAACGGGACCTCGAGCGCGATGTCGCTCACGAGGGGCTCCACCTTGACGTTGGTGCCCGCGAGCTCGGAGATGACCGCGACGACCTCCTCGTGCTGCCCGTAGAGAGGTCGCGTGTCGACGACGCCCGTCGCCATGTTGGGGATGACGTTGGCCTTGTAGCCGCCGTCGATCTGGGTGGGGTTCGACGTGTTGCGGACCGTGGGTTCGACGAATCGGGCCGCGCTCCCCAGGGCGGCGATGAGACGGTCGACGACCTCGGGGGTCGGCTCGTAGGTGTCCCCCGTCAGGTCGGCTACGCCGCGGAGGAGGGCCTCGACCGTCGGGCCGATGTCGAGGGGCCACGCGTACTTGCCCACCCTCGCGAGGGCCTCGGCCAGGTGGGTGACGGCGTTGTCCTCGTGCACGAGGCTCCCGTGGCCGGCCGTTCCGGTCGCGACGAGCTGAAGCCACAGGAGGCCCTTCTCCGCGGTCTGGAGCAGGTACACCCTGTGGCCGTTGATCTGAGTCGAGAATCCGCCCACCTCGCTGATCGCCTCGGTCGCGCCGCGGAAGTCGTCTCGGTGGTGGTCGACCATGAAGCGGGCGCCCTTGAGGCCGCCGGCCTCTTCGTCCGCCATGAAGCCGAGCACGATGTCGCGGGCGGGCTTGATTCCCGCGCGAATCATGTTCGTCACGGTCGCGAGGTAGACCGCGTCCGTGCCCTTCATGTCCACGGCCCCGCGCCCCCAGATCATCCCCTCGTGAACCTCGGCCGCGAACGGCGGGTGCCTCCACTCCTGATCGAAAGCCTTGACGACGTCGAGGTGACCGTGGACGACGAGGGGCGGGCGGGATCGGTCCTCGCCCTCCCACAGCGCCGTCATGCTGGTGCGGCGGGGCTCGGACTCGCGGATGACGGGGTCGAGCCCGAGGTTCGACAGGAAGGTCGCGACGTACTCCGTCGCGGCGCGCTCGCCCGGCCCCGTTCCGTCGCCCGGGTTCGTGGTGTCGATCCGGATGAGGTCCTGGGCAATGGAGACAACATCTGCGGGTGAGGTCACGCCACCAGGCTAGACCCGGCGTCGCGCCTGGGGACGTGGAGCCTGGGGGTTGGGCCATTGGTCCTCCCGTCGGCCGGTCGCGGGCCCTACGCTAGGCGCAACGGGCCCGGAGAGGCTTTGCGGGGAAGGGTAGGGACCGACGATGCCGAGCGATGTCGTTCGCGACGATGTCGTTCTCGCGGTCGAGGACCTACGCAAGACGTACGGCTCGACCCGGGCGGTCGACGGCGTCTCCTTCGAGGTGCGCCGGGGGGAAATCTTCGGAATCCTCGGGCCCAACGGCGCGGGCAAAACGACCAGCGTGGAGTGCTTCCAGGGCCTTCGGCGCGCGGACGCCGGGGACATTCGCATTCTCGGCCTTGACCCCGCGAGCGACCTCCCCGAGGTCAAGCGCCGCATCGGGAGCCAGCTCCAGGAATCCGCGCTCCCCGACCGCATCAAGGTGTGGGAGGCCCTCGCCCTCTTCTCCTCGAGCATCGAGGGGGCGACACCCTGGGAGAGCCTCATTGACGATTGGGGCCTGCGTCTCAAGCGCAACGCCCAGTTCGGCTCCCTCAGCGGGGGCCAGAAGCAGCGCCTCCTCGTCGCCCTCGCCCTGGTGAACCGACCCGAGGTCGTGTTCCTCGACGAGATGACGACGGGCATGGATCCCGTCGCGCGCCGAGTCGCCTGGGGGCTCATCGAACGAATTCGCGACGACGGCGCCACGGTGGTCCTGGTCACCCACTTCATGGACGAGGCGGAGCGCCTGTGCGACCGCGTCGCGATCATCCAGGCGGGCAAGGTCGTCGCGATTGGCACGCCGGACGAGCTGCGGAGCGCGCACGGCGACGCCGTGACCGTAACGTTCACCGGGAGCGAGAAGGACCGAGTGCTCGCCGCGAAGGTCCAGGGAGTGGAGCGGGCGACAATCGACGAGGCCTCGCCTCACGGAACCCACGGCACCGGGGCCACGGCAACGGGAGGCAGGGTCGAGGCGCGCGGCCGGGGCCCGATCGGCGTGCGCATCGCGGCCGCACTGGCGAAGGCTGGGCGCGAACCCGCGGACTATGCCGTGACGCGACCGACCCTCGAGGACGTCTACCTCGCGATCACGGGAGACACGGGCGAGAGCGGGGACGTCGGGGACGACGACGCAGCGAGAGGGGCGACATCATGAGGATCCTGCTGCGCCTCGCCTGGCTCGAGGCCAAGTTGCTCCTCCGCGAGCCTATTACCGTCGTCTTCACTCTCGGCCTGCCGGTCGTCATGGAACTCGTCATGGGCGGCGTGTTCGGCAACGCCCCCGACCCGGACTACTACCGCGGCGTCGGGGCGATGGACTACTACATGGGCGCGTACGTGGGACTCGTCGTCGCCGCGCTCGGCCTGATCACCCTGCCCACGCACATCGCCACCTATCGGGAACGGGGCGTCCTGCGCCGATTCGACGCGTCGTGGATCGCGCGCCGCACGGTCATCGGCGCCCAGACGCTCGTCCTGGTCGCGCTATCGATCATCGGCGCCGCCCTCGTCGTCGCCGTCGGCGTGCTCGCCTACCACCCCGCGATGCCCGACTCCTGGCCCCTCGTCTTCGCTGGCCTTCTCTTCGCCGCCGTCACGTTCGCGATGCTGGGCTCGCTCCTCGGGCTCGTCGTTCCGACGGCTCGCGCGGCACAGGGCATCGGGATCATGCTGTGGTTCGTCATGTTCATCCTGGGGGGCGCCGGGCCGCCCCCCGAGACCCTGGGCGACGGGATGAATCTGGTGGGATCGCTCACCCCGCTCAAGCACGCCGTGATCCTGATCCAGGACGGCTGGCTCGGATTCGGCTGGAACGGCAAGGAGGCGCTCATCGTGGGCGGGTTCTTCCTGGTGTCGCTCGCGCTGACCACGGTGATGGTCAGGCGCCGGTCGTCCCGCTAGCGCGGCTGGTGCCCGAGGGGGGACTTGAACCCCCACTCCCTTTCGAGAACTAGCACCTCAAGCTAGCGCGTCTACCATTTCCGCCACCCGGGCAGGTGGGTTGCGGGGCCGGAATTCGGCTCGCAACGCGACGGATAGACTAGCACGGCGGGCACTTCGGCGAACACGCTTCCCCGGCTCTACGGGACCTCGGTCCCGGCCGGTCGCGCAGGGCTGCCCCTACGTTGGACAATGGCGCATCACCCGGTTTCCTAGGCCTCCAGGAGTCACCCATGCGGACATATCTGTACCTCTCCCTCATCCCCGAGGCCCTGATCGGTAGCATGTTGCCCCCCGACGAGTTCGGCCTGTATTTCGCGGTCGGAAGCGCCAAGCGCTCGAGCGGACAGGCCCTGTTCTTCTCGGTTGACCCCGATCAGCTCCCCGATGGAGCGTTCCCGCTGAGCCAAATGGCCGAGCGCTGCGTTCCCCACCCGGACGGCACCCCCAAGAACTCGATCTACCTCAGCATCTACCGCACGCTCGAATTCGTGCCGATCTCCGCCCTCACCGCGATGCACCTCACCACGGACGACGGCCGCGTCCTGACGATCAAGCCCGAGCCCTTTGTACCGGACGAAGAGGTCCGCTCCCACTTGTATCAGGAATTCTGCCCGGTCACGCCAAGGGTGGTGAGCCGACTCGACCCGCGCGAGTTCGTCGCCTTCATCACGAGCCCCGACCAGCCCGTCGCCGTGCCCCGCATCGTCTTCGCCGAGTTGACCCTGGGGGAACTGAAGAGGGATCCCGATTCGCAGCGCATCGACAACCTGCCGTACCCGAACATCGGCCACCTCAGGGACTGCGTGAGGGAACTCAACTCCGGACCCGGCAAGCCCACCAAGACGGTGCTACGCCAGATGAACCAACAGATGCTCTTCCGCACCGTGCGGAACGGATTCTTCGTCGGAGATCAGGAGGGCATCGTCGCCTTCCCGATGCCCAGCAATGAAGCGTTGGAGCGCGAGCACTTCGCGTGGTGGCGTTCCGCGCAAATGTCCTTCGGTCACTAAGAGAGACGGTCTGTCGTGATTAACCTGTGGTTCTGGCTGGTTCCGATTGCGTCCGTGATGGCGCTTGGTGCTGCGTACTTCTTCTTCCGTCAGATGATGAAGGAGTCGGAGGGCACGCCAGAGATGGCGCGCATTGCCCTGCACGTTCGACACGGAGCGCTCGCGTACCTCAAGCAGCAATACAAGGTCGTGGGCACCGTCTTCGTGTCCCTGACGGCCCTGTTCAGCGTCTTGGCATACATCCTGCACATTCAGAACCCCTGGGTTCCCTTCGCCTTCCTCACGGGCGGAATCTTCTCCGGCCTCGCCGGCTTCATCGGCATGCGGACGGCGACCTACGCCTCGGCCCGCACCGCGAACGCCGCGCGCGACTCGCTGAACCACGGCCTGCGCGTCGCCTTCCGCAGCGGAGCGGTCATGGGCCTCGTCGTCGTCGGCCTCGGCCTGTTCGACGTCGCCGCCTGGTTCCTCATCCTTACCCGCTTCTACCCGATCGACATCGGCCACTCCGACGCCTCGCGCAACCTCGTCGTCATCACCACGACGATGCTGACCTTCGGCATGGGCGCCGCCGTCCAGTCGCTCTTCGCGCGCGTCGGCGGCGGGATCTTCACCAAGGCGGCCGATGTCGGCGCTGACCTGGTCGGCAAGATCGAGGCGGGCATCCCCGAGGATGACGCGCGCAACCCCGCGACGATTGCCGACAACGTCGGCGACAACGTGGGAGACGTAGCGGGCATGGGCGCCGACCTCTACGAGTCTTACGTCGGCGTGATCCTCGCGAGCGCGGCGCTCGGCGCGGCTGCCTACTTCGGAAGCGGCGCAGAGATCCAGCTCAGGGCGGTCCTTGCCCCGATGGTCATCGGCGCCCTCGGAACGCTGCTCTCGATCATCGGCGTCTTCCTCGTCCGCACCCGCGAGGGCGCCTCGAGCAAGGAGCTCCTCGCGGCCCTCGGGCGCGGCGTGAACGGCGCCGCCGTCATGATCGCCATCACCTCCTTCGGCGTGCTGTGGGCGATGGGTGTCCCGAACAAGTTCGGCATCTGGCTCGCGCTCGTCGTCGGACTTCTGACGGGCATCGTGATCGGCCGTGCGGCCGAGCACTACACCTCCCAGGCGTTCGGCCCCACCCAGCGCATCGCCGATCAGTCCAAGACGGGACCCGCAACGGTCATCATCGGCGGTATCGGCGAGGGCATGATGTCCGTCGCCATCCCCGTACTCGCGGTCGCGACCGGGATTTCGCTCGCGTTCTACTTCGCGGCGGGCTACCACTTCGACATCGACCACATCGGCCTCGGACTGTACGGCATCGGCATCGCCGCCGTCGGCATGCTCTCGACGCTCGGAATCACTCTCGCCACGGACGCGTACGGCCCCATCGCCGACAACGCGGGTGGGAACGCCGAGATGGCGGGCCTTCCGCCCGAGGTTCGGCGCCGCACGGACGCCCTCGACGCCCTCGGCAACACCACCGCCGCGACCGGCAAGGGATTCGCGATCGGCTCCGCCGCCCTGACGGGCATCGCGCTCCTCGCGTCCTACGTCGAGGAGGTGAAGATCGCCATCGCGCGCGTGCTTGAGCACGGCTCGGTCTTCGTCTTCCCCAACGGTGTCAGCCTCTCCGGCGACAGTGGCAGGACCGCGCTCGAGAACTTCAACCTCATGGACATGGTGACCAACTTCCAGGTGGTGCTGGTCAACCCCAAGGTGATCGTGGGCATGTTCGTCGGCGCGATGCTCGCCTTCGTGTTCAGCGGCCTCACCATGAAGGCCGTCGGCCGCGCGGCGGGGCTCATGGTCGACGAGGTTCGCCGCCAGTTCGCGACAATGCCGGGCATCATGGCGGGCACGCAGGACCCTGACTACGCACGCTGCGTGAGCATCTCCACCAAGGCCGCGCAGCGCGAGATGATGGCGCCCGCGATGCTCGCAATCGCCGCACCGGTAGGAATCGGACTTATATTCGGCGTGCCAGGCGTGCTCGGCCTCCTCGCCGGAGGCGCCGTCGCCGGCTTCTCGCTCTCGATGTTCATGGCGAACTCGGGCGGCGCGTGGGACAACGCCAAGAAGTTCATCGAGGAGGGCCACCACGGAGGCAAGGGCTCCGACGCCCACAAGGCGGCCGTGATCGGCGACACCGTCGGCGACCCCTTCAAGGACACCGCGGGCCCGAGCCTCAACATCCTCGTCAAGCTCATGAGCATGGAGGCCATCGTCGTCGCGGGGGTCGCGGTGGCGGTTCACCTGCTCTAGGCCGTCGGGACCTTTCCCCCCCCTCGCCGGTTTGGCGACCGCCGAAGGCTCTCTGGCATGCACACCGTTCTCGCGTGCATCGCCGCGTCGCTCGTCTTTCTGTGGGGCGTCGCGCATGCCATTTCCCCGAAGCAGGCCGCCGCCAGCTTCGAACCCATCACTCGCGACAACCGTCTCGTGATCACCCAGGAGTGGCTTCCCGAGGCGTTCACGATGTGGGGGGTCGCGGCGATCGTCGCCGGCGTGATCTGGATCGAACCCGACGGCTCGGGCGCCCGTGACTTCGTCTACCGCGCGGCAGCGGTCCTGCTCGTCGTCGCGAGCCTCGCCTGACCGCTGGAACCACGGACTGCGGAGCCGCTGGCATGCCGAGGGCCGCAGGTCACGTCGCCTTGACCGGCCTCTCGTACCCATGGAGCGGGTTCCCGCAGTCCGTGCAGGCTAGGTCCCACCACGTTGACTCCTTGCCGCACGAGGAGCAGCTCCACCGCTCCCGCATCGCGCCGAGCCACGCCTCCTTGCCCCGCTGGGCGATCATCGTCATGTTGTCGTAGATCTCGGTGTGGTATGGCCAGTCCTTTGCCTTCGCGAAGTCCTCAAGCTCCTGGCACGGATAGTCCACACATGCATTGCAGAAGTCCACCCCTTTCTCGCGCGCACACGCCTTGAGCGTGCATGCGGCACACCAGGATGGGGCAAGGACCTTCGACTTGCAGCCCTGGCACTCATCGAGGCCGAGCTCGACTGCCTTGCCTTCCATGGTCGCAAGGTACGACGGGCAGCTTCCGCAATAGAGGCCGCAATAGCCGTCGGGCACGAAAGTCGTCATCTCTCCTCCTCGCGATTCGGGCTCCGAAGCCTGGGTCGAGCCTAGTCCGCGCGCGGCACGCCTACCGGAAGTCCCGCGACGTCGTCGAGACCTTGAGGCTGAGCGGCGCGAGGTGCTCAGCCACGAGGTTCGTCGCCCCGTCGGCGCGCTCAATGCGTCCCCGCACCACGAGCGCGGGCGAGCGCCGCGCGACCGCCTGGAACCGCCGCCACACCCCCTGCGAGCAGATCACGTTGAGCACCCCGGTCTCGTCCTCGAGCGACAGGAACGTCACCCCCTTGGCCGTCCCCGGCCGTTGCCGGTGCGTCACCACGCCCGCCGCCGCGACGCGCCGCTCCGCCTCGTGCGTGAAGACGTCGGCGACCCGAAGCACGCCCGACGCGTCGAGCCGGTCGCGCACGAACGCCGTCGGGTAGGAGTCCACGCTCACGCCCGCGGCCCACACGTCCGCGACGGCCATCTCCACGTCGCTCATCCCGGGAAGGGTGGGGGCCTCCACGCCGACGGCGACGCCGGGGAGCGAGTCCGGTCCCTCGAGGGCGAGGGCGCCCGACGCCCAGAGCCCCTCGCGGCGCGTCACCCCGAGCGTCTCGAGCGCGCCCGCGGTGGCGAGCGCCTCCCACTGGGCGACGCTGAGCCCACGCTCCGGTCCGACCTGCTCGCCGAGAGGGCCGCCCGCGCGGATCCGCACCCGCCGCGCCATGTCGCGCAGGTCGCTAAACGGCGCCTCCTCCCGCGCCCGCACGATCGCCGCCGCGACGTCCTCCCCCACCCCGCGCACCGCCGCGAGCCCCATCCGCACGGCGAGCGTCGGGTCCACCCGGGACAGCGCGGCGAGGTCCTCGCGCAACTCAACGGGGCGCGGGGCTGGCTCGTCGAGCCGCTCCACCCGCGCCTGCACCACGGACCGTGACACGCACGGCCGAAGCACCGTCACGCCGTGCCTCCGCGCGTCGGCCGCGAGCGATTGGGGCGAGTAGAAGCCCATCGGCTGGGCGGCCAAGAGGCCCGCGTAGAACGCCGCGGGCCGATGGACCTTGAGCCACGCGGACGCGTACACCAGGTACGCGAAGGAGAACGAGTGGGACTCGGGGAAGCCGAAGTCCGCGAAGGAACGGAGCTTCTCGAAGATCGCGTGCGCGACGTCGGGCTCGATCCCCCGCTCGTGCATCCCCACGAGCGCCCGCGCCCGGAGCGCCTCCATGCGCTCCGGCGACCGCTTGGACCCCATCGCGCGCCGGAGCTGGTCCGCGAGCGAGCCGTCGAACCCGCACGCGTCCATCGCCATCTGCATCAGCTGCTCCTGGAACAAGGGCACGCCGAGCGTCTTCTTGAGGGCGGGCTCCAGGAGCGGGTGGAGGTACGTGATCTCCTCGCGGCCGCGCACCCTGTTGATGTACGGGTGGACGGACCCGCCCTGGATGGGGCCGGGCCGGATGAGGGCCACCTCGACGACGATGTCGTAGAACTTCCGGGGCCTCAGGCGCGGCAGGGTCACCATCTGGGCTCGGCTCTCCACCTGGAAGACGCCGACGGTGTCGGCGGCGCATAGCAGGTCATAGACGGCCGGATCCTCCTGGGGAAGGCCGTGGAGGGTCAGGTGGTCGCCCTGGGTCTCCTCGACGAAGGCGAACGCGTACTTGAGCGCGGAGAGCATCCCGAGGCCCAGGAGGTCGAACTTCACCAGGCCTGCCTCCGCGCAGTCGTCCTTGTCCCACTGGAGCACCGTGCGCCCCGGCATGCGCGCCCACTCCACCGGGCACACATCGATCACCGGCCGGTCGCACAGGACCATGCCTCCCGGGTGGACGCCCAGGTGTCGGGGCAGGCGCATGAGGCGGTCCGCGAGGTCGAGCACGGGTTCCGGGATGTGCTCAAGATCCTCCATCGGTGGGGGCTGCGTTGATTCAAAATCCGGCCAGAGAATGTCACGTCGGGTCGCGACGAACCCCTCCTCCTTCTCCTTCGGCACGCGAAGCGCGCGATACCGGTCGACGTACTTGGACCACGCGTCCTGCTGCCCGACGCCGTAGCCGAGCGCGCGGGCGGCGTCGCGGACGGCGGAGCGGGGGCGGTACTGGATGACGTTCGCGACCATGGCGGCGTTGATGCGCCCGAACCGCTCGTAGACGTACTGGATGACCTCCTCGCGGCGGTCGGACTCGATGTCCACGTCGATGTCGGGCGGCCCGTCCCGCTCCGGGGCGAGGAAGCGCTCGAAGAGGAGCCCGTGGGTCACGGCGTCGACGGCCGTGACGCCGAGCGCGTAGCAGACGGCGGAGTTGGCGGCCGAGCCGCGCCCCTGGCACAGGATGTCGTGGTCCCGGCAGAACTGCACCAGGTCGTGGACGATGAGGAAGTACCCAGGGAAGTTGAGCGCCTCGATCACCTGGAGCTCGCGATCGATCTGCGCGTAGGCGCCCGGAACCCGCTCCGCGCCGCGCGCGCCGTACCGCTCCTGAGCCCCCCTGTAGGTCAGCTCGCGCAGCCACGACGCCTCGTGGTGCCCGGGCGGGACGGGGTAAGGCGGGAGGTTGGGGGCGACGAGCGAGAGGTCGAACGCGAGCTCGGCGGCGAGCCGCGCCGCGGCTGGGACGGACTCAGGATGGCGCCGGTGGAGGCGCAGCATCTCCTCGGCCGAGCGCAGGTGCGCGCCCGGGGATGCCGGGAGCCAGCCGTCCATGTCGTCGAGCGACGAGCGGGCGCGGACGGCGGAGATCGCCCCCGCGAGGTCCGCGTCGCGCGGCGTCGCGTAGTGGGCGTTCGTCGTGGCGACCAGGGCGAGGCCGGCGTCGAACGCGAGGTCCGCCAGGGCGTCGTTCCTTTCCGAGTCGTACGGCCCGCCGTTCTCCGTGATCTCCACCGCGACGTTCTGGGCCCCGAACAGGGCCGCGAGGCGGTCCACCTCGCGCCGCGCGGCCGCGTAGCCGGCGGGCGTCACCGGCGCCCCCTCCCCGCCGAGCGCGCGACGAACGGGCCCCTTGCGGCACCCCGTCAGCACGAGCCACTCCCCCGCCGCCGCCTCGGCGAGCCCCTCCATCGTGTAGTGGGCGGCCCCCTTCTCCCCCGTCGCGAGGTGCCCGAGCCCGATCGCCCTGGACAGCCGCGCGTACCCCGCGGGGCCCCGCGCCAGGACGACAAGGTGGCTGGCGCGCGGGTCGGGGACGCCCGTGGGCGGGTCGAGGACGGGAGGGCGGCCCGCCTCGGAGACCGCGAGGTGAAGCTCCGCCCCGAACACGGTGGGGAGCCCGACGGCGCGCGCGGCGCCGGCGAAGCGGACGATGCCGTAGAGGCCGTCGTGGTCCGTGACGGCGAGGGCGGTGAGGCCGAGGCGCCCCGCTTCGGCCGCCATGACCTCGGGCTGGCTCGCGCCGTCGAGGAAGCTAAACGCGGTGTGGGCGTGGAGCTCGGCGTACTGCGGGATTCCGGCGGCGCCAGTCATCGGCGTGCTCCGTCTTCAGCGCGCTCAGTCATAGACCGCCTCCAGGGTCCACTGGCCCTGCCGAGACGCCACGAGCACCGCGCGCCCGTCCCTGAGCGCCACCTGGAGGTACGCCCGGCGCGACGCGTCCTCGCTCCACCACCGCTCGACCACCGGCCACGGGCCTGCCCACGCGTCCACCGGGACCGGCTCGCCCGTCGTCCCCGTGCCCGTCGTCCCTGCGCCCGTCGTCCCCGTGCCCGTCGTCGGCTCGCCACGCCCCACCCCGCCCCCCTCGTCGGGCATGGCGACCCACGTCGGGGCGGCGCTCACGTACAGACGCTCCGTCACGACGACGTCCCTGCCCCCGGCGTCGAGGACGCGCACGGGCTCGGGTGCCACGAGCACCGTGGCGGGCGCGGGGTCGGGAAGCTGGCCCGGCCAGGGGCGGTCGACGCGGCGCGCGGCGCGGCCCACCTGGCCGAACGGGATGAGCGAGGCCCGGTCGCGCGGGCTTCGCCCCCCCTGCTCCGTGGCGACGAGCACCGCTTCCGCCCCCGCGAGGCCCTGGATGCGCTCCATCGCCCGGTGCGCCCGCCCGTCGGCCCCGGAGACGCCGCCCCAGAGGAACGCCTGCTCCGCCCCTCCCCCAATCACGTCCCGCGCGGTCAGGGTGATCGCCGTGAGCGCGGACGCTTCGGGGCCGAGCGTGATCCCGCTCAGCCAACCCTCGAGCTGCCACCGCACCCGGTCGGCCATGTGGCGGGCGAAGGCGCCCTCGCGGGGGCCGACGTCGGTGCGCCACGTGCGCTCGAGCTCCTCGCCGCGCTCCGTCGCGACCGCGATCGAGACGCGCAGGCAGCGCACGCCCGCGTCGCGGAGCGCGGAGTCCAGGAGCCCCGCGACGTGGCGCGCGACGAACGCCGCCTGCTCCACGTTGGTCGGCGGGTCCTCGAAGTCGTAGCGCACGGCGATGTCCTGCTCGGTGCGCCGGAGGACGGGCGGGACGAGGTCGCCGCCGGAGGCGAGCCGGTGCGCCCACGCCCCCGTGGAACCGAATCGCGCGAGGACGTCCGCGAAGGGAAGCGCCGCGAAGCCGCCGAGCGTGCGGATGCCGAGCCGGTCGAGCACGCTCACGAGGTCCTCGACGGAGGCGAGGTGGCGCCGCTCGACGGCGACGTGGGTGAGGGTCGAGGCGGGAAGCGGCGCAAGGTAGGCGGGAGATTCCCCTGCCGGGACGATGAGGCTCTCGCGTGCGGCCTCGACGGCGGCGAGCAGGCCGTCGGCGATCCCGACGTTGACCTCCGCGCCCGAGCGCTCGGTCGCGGCGACGACGAGCGCCTCGACGAGGACGTTCTCCCCGCCGTGGAAGCGCGAGGCCCCGTCGGCGGGGATCATCAGGAGGCCGGGGCGCGTCACCTCGATGCCGGAGACCACCTCCTCCGCGCCGAGCGCGACCTCCTCGAAGGCGCGCGCGTCGCGTCCCTCATCGTGAGTCAGGATCGCGAGTTCCGGGCACGCGCGCTGGGCCTGGCGCTTGCGCATGCCGCGGCGCACCCCGGCGGCGCGGGCCGCGGCGGAGACGGCGAGCATCCCGCGCCCGTAGAGGACGGCGGCGGGGGTCTCGGAGCCGAGGCCAGCCTGCGCCATGGCGGCGACGACGGGCCAGTCGGGCACCCAGAGGGCCGCGCGGCGGACGGGGGGCGCGGTTGTTGAGTGAGCGGAGTCGGCGCCCGTGCTTCGACCGCCTCATACCAACCTCAGCCCGCGCCTCGCCTGGGCCTCGCGGCCGGGGAAGATCGCGGCGGCGTCGGCATCGAGCACGACGGTCGCCTCATCTCCCGCACCCAGGTGGCGCCCCGAGCGGGCGACGGCGAGGCTCCGCGACCGAAGCCGCCCGTCCCCCGCGCCGAGCCCCGACCACGACGTTCGGGTCACCGTCAGGGCGACGTGCGCCCCCGTCCATGGTCCCGCGCTCACCAGGACGGTGCCCCGTTCCCGCGCGCGCGCCGCGAGGCGCCGCCGATCCGGGTCGCCGAGCGCGAGGCGGGGCCCGAGCACCACCACATCCATGCCGTCGATGCACGCCCCGACGACCGTCGCCGCCTCCGCCCCCGGGTGCGGGACGAGGGCGAGCCGGGACAGGTCGATCCCGCGCCGGGCGGCCGCGACCACGCCTACCTGGGGCATGCCGACGATCGCGGTCCACGACCCCTCTCGCGACGCCCTGGCGATGAGGGCGAGGACGAGGGACGTGGAACCCTCGGCCGCGACGACGGTGCCGCGGCGAAGGACCCGGCCGGGAAGGAGCGGGGCGACGTCATCGGACACGGGGAGGGCGCGGGCGGCGGGCGCGGAGGACGTCGGCGACGACGGGTGCGGCGACGACGGTTGCGTGAAGGAAGAACCCTCTCCCGCCATCGAGACCTCCCGAACGATCCCGAGGCGCCCCTCCGTCCCCGCGAGCAGGCCGCGCACGAGCGCGAGCCGCTCAAGGACCGGCCTTTCAAGCGTCAGCCGCTCGATGGCGGCATCCTCCGCAGGAGAGGTCGCCGGGGCCGTCATGGGTCCTCCGATGGGTGTACAGGCCTCGTTCGGTTCGACATTCGAACGTATGTTCGATTATCTCACGGAATCCCGACACTGGGACATCGGATTTCGGACCCCAAAGCGCTCACAGCGGTACCAGGGCGCCCGGCCATTCGAATATCATGAAGTCAGGCTTCTCTCGCCTAAGCACGCTCGGCCCTGCGGCCACGGGTCCATCACGACCCGCTGCACATGGAAGCACCACCCCACGAGAGGAGCGAACGATCAAGTTCTCCCCCATCCCCGACGCTCTCGCGGCACTCCGCGCTGGCCGCCCGGTCATCGTGGTTGACGACGACGACAGAGAGAATGAGGGCGACATCGTCCTCGCGGCGGAACTCGCAACCCAAGAGTGGATCGCGTGGACCGTCCGAGTCTCGTCCGGCTTCATCTGCGCCCCCCTCACCAACGAGATCGCCGACCGGCTCAACCTGCCTCCGATGGTCCAGAACAACGAGGATCCGCGCGGCACCGCGTATACGGTGACCGTAGACGCCGCCAATCGCTTGACGACCGGCATAAGCGCGGCCGATCGCGCGAACACACTCAGGGTGCTCGCCGACCCCGCATCAACGCCCACGAGCCTCTTCCGTCCGGGACACGTCGTTCCCCTGCGCGCGGTCAACGGCGGCGTCCGCGCGCGCAACGGCCACACCGAGGCGGCGATCGACCTGCTGGTACTCGCAGGACTCCACCCCGTGGCGGCAATCGCCGAGGTCGTCGGCGACGACGGCGAGATGCTGCGCCTCGACGGTCTCCTCGCCCTGGGCGGCCAGTACGACGTACCGGTCATCGCGATCAAAGACCTCGCGGCCTGGCTCGACGCTGCCGCGCATACGAGGCAACAAGGAATGTGAAGATGCCCACCCACTCAAGTCAAGGGAGCTCGTGATGCTCAAAGGAATCGACCCCGTTCTAACCGGAGATCTGCTCCGCATTCTCGATGACATGGGACACGGCGATCAGATCCTCCTCGTCGACCGGAACTACCCCGCGGCTGCGGGCGGCCGCCCCGTCGTCCGGTTGGGCGAGATCGGCGTCGAGCGGGCGGCGAGGGCGATCCTCAGCGTCTTCCCGCTCGATACGTTCGTGCCCTTCCCCCTCGAACGGATGGAGGTCGACAACGACCCTACGATCGTCGGTCCCATCCAGCAGAAGGTTCTGGACATCGCGCGCGAGCATCACGACGGGCCGCTCGATTTTGGCGTCGTTCCCCGATTCGACTTCTACGAGCGCGCACGGAGCGCCTTCGCCGTGGTTCACACGCTCGAGGCCGAGCCCTACGGGTGCTTCATCCTCACCAAGGGTGTGATCTCCCGTACGGCGCAGTAGCGGACGGGCCATACGCCGACGCCGCGGCTAGTGATCGACGAGCCGTCGCGCCGTCGCAAGATCCGTCACAAGCACATCGATCCACCCGCCGCGAACGGCTCCGTGTATTGCCTCGTACTTGCGTGCACCCCCGGCGATACCGATCTTCCGCGGAACGGCGCGCAGGTCCTCGCGGCTGATTCCAACCACGCGAGAGTCCAAGTCGGTCACGACGGGCTCGCCATTGGAGTCGAAGTACCGCAGGCAGACGTCGCCGACCGCCCCGGCGTCGCGCATTCGACCGAGATCCGCACGGGAGAGGGTGTTCCCCGATGCCGCAAGGAGGGTGGAAGGAGTCACGCTCCCGATTCCGGCGAGCAGGACGCCGAGGTTCTTCCACTCATCCGTGAGTTCCCGGATGTAGTCGTCGTCCATGAGGGCGTCGCGGGCAGCCTTGCTTCCGACAACTCCCGGAGCGTGGAAGAACTTGGGCTCCGCCCCCGTGACCCGTGCGAATCGATCGGTTAGCCGCGTCGCAGAGACCTGGACGGAGGGGTTGCCGACGCCGCCGATGACCTGGACAACCTCGTGCGCGATGCGATTTGCGCGGGGTGTCATGGCGTCGGCCGTGGCGAGAAGTGTCGCGGACCACGACGATAGGCCAACCCGGTCCGTAGCCGACAGGGTCGTCTCGAGGTATGCCGCGCCGGCGGCGCCCAGCGCCGAGATGACGCTCGTCTCGTCGTCGTCGTCCGTGGTGTCGGCGACGACGACGTCGGCGAGCGAGAACAGATCACGAACCGCGTCTTCGAGTTCGGGGTGCACACCGGGCGGAGGAATCACCACGATCCGCACGACGCCGAGGGTGACGGCCTCCTTGAGGAGCCTCGACACCCTCGACTGCGAGAGATGGAGCCGGTCCGCAATTTCGGGTTGCCGGAGCCCCTGCTCGTGGTACATCCGGGCAACCTTAGTTACCAGGGACATCCGCTCCCGGGGCAACCTGCTGACACCCACCGCTGGCCGAATCGACATCCTCTCCCGCCACCACTAATTCACGCCTGAAACTTCGGACTGAGCAGCCGGGTTTCCCCGCCTCACCAGGAGGTGAACAGCGCGCGCTGAGCCAGCGCCAAGGCGCCGACCGCGTCGTGCTTGTCCTGAGCCTTCTGCAGAGCGGCAAAGTCGAGCTTGTCCAAGCCTCTTCCGACCGCCTTGAGGAAGTCTATGGCGTGATCCGCGGCTTCGATGCTGTCCTCGCGGAACGGGAACTGATCAAGTTGCCAGACACCCTCCCACTTGTTCTTCCGAAGGGTGTAGAAGAACTCGAAGAGCTCGATGGGGTGGATGGTTCCCGCGACCAGGTCGTCGTCCCAACTGCGGAAGTTGTCGTTGACGTCCATGCCGAACAGGCGGCCGTAGTCAATCGCCAACTGAGCCGAGTCTGCGGGCGACTCGCCGCCGTACAGGGCATGCCCGAAGTCGAGCAGGATTCCCAGGTTCGGCAAGTCGATCTTCTCCATCGCGAGCAACGTCCGCGCCATCCCTGAGTAACTCATGTGCACGCGCGGCTCGCGGGGCTTGTACTCGATGACGAACTTCAGGTCGGGGTTTTCGGAGGCCAACTCGGCGACGCCGTCCATCGACGCCTTCCACAGGGCCCCGTGATCGACCTGGAACGGGTAGTCCCACCCGTCCTGGCCCGGCCACAACTTGACGTAGTCGGCGCCAAAGTGGCGAACGACGTCGGCGGCCTCGGTGATCAGTTCGTGAGCAAGCTTTCGGACGCCCTTGTCTGGGTTCGTGAACGACCCCTTCATGAAGACCTGGGTGTAGATCTCGGGGGTGATTCCCACCACGCTGAGCTTGTTGCGCTCCAGCGCTTCGTCGATCTGGGCATTGGTGAAATCTCCGCCGAAGAACGGGTAGTTGAGGTCAACCACCGAAAGGTCCTTGACCTTGCCCGCAATGTCGATGGCGTCAATGACGCTACGTGGCGCGCCATAGCCGTCCGTCGCGTAGCGATCGACGTATGTCGCGAAGTGCCAGATTCCCGCACCGTAAACCTGATTGCCAGCCATCTTGAACTCTCCTCTATGATCGGCTGGAGGGGTGGCCGGGACGTTCTCTCTACGCCCCGACCACCCTTCCTGCTGGGAATGGTTCTGCTAGCTCGACAGGCCGAACAGCGTGTACTTGTCGAGGTTGGCCTTGTCGATGTTGATGCAGTCAATCGACTGCTTCTCGGGCTGGCCGGTGGAGCCGGTCTTGATCCACTGGTCGGCCTGCTGCACGGCGAGCTGCGAGAGCAGCACGACGGGCTGAAGACCGGTTACCAGCATCTTGCCGTCCTTGATCGCAGCCACAGCATCCGGGCTTCCATCGAAGCCACCGACCGTGATCTTGCCGGTGAGGCCAGCAGCATCGATGGCAGCGACGGCGCCGAGCGCCATGGTGTCGTTACCAGCGATGACGCCAACGACGTCCGGGTTGGACTGCAGGAGGGTCTCCATAACCGTGAAGGCCTCGTCCTGGCTCCAGTTTGCAGTCTGCTGGGCAACCATGACGAATTCCGGGTGGGTGTCGATAACGCTGTGGTACCCATCCGAACGAACACCAGCGTTGGTGTCCGTTTCCTTCCCAGTCAACTCAATGTACTTTCCGCCGTTCGGAAGAGCCTTAACCCACTCCTCAGCTACTGCGGTGGCACCCTGAGCGTTGTTCGAGACGATCTGAGCCTTCGCAATGCCGGACGCGTTGATCTCGCGGTCAACCAGGAAGACGCCAACACCGGCGTCGGTCGCGCGCTGGATAGCGCCGATCGAGTCGTCAGCACCGGCGTTGTCAAGGATGATCGCCTTCGCGCCCGCCGTGATCGCGGCGTCGATGAGGTCGCTCTGCTTCTGAGCGTCATCGTCGTGCGACTGCTGCGTCGTCGTGTAGCCCATCTTCTTGGCTTCAGCAACAGCGGCGTCCGCCTCAGCCTTGAAGAACGGGTTGTCCGGCGACGGCGTGATCACTGCGATGAGGCCACCCGCGGTAGCGGAGGGGCTCGTCGCGGCAGTGGTCGACGTCGCCGTGGAGGAGCATCCCGCCATGGCAAGCGCGGAGAAAGACGCGACTGCCACAACGGCAAAGAACTTCTTGCGATTCATGTACTGCACCTTTCTCTTGTTGCCGGGTGACGAATTGCCGCCCGGCCCTTGCCGCTCACGTGACCGCGTGGGCCGCGTGAGCGGAAACCTAGGGGGCGAGCCCACCAGCGGACGTGTTATCTCCCGCGGCCGACGTGCTAGCGGCCGCGATGGCTGCGTTCTTCGAGCTCTTCATCCGCTGCTGCGCCTGGTCGAGGATGACCGCAACTATGATCACGGCGCCCTTGATGGCGGTTTGCCAGAACGTCGACACCTTGAGGTTGACGAGCCCGTCCGCGAGGAAGCCGATGACGAAGGCGCCGAGAAGCACGCCTCGGACTGTTCCTCGGCCACCCATCAGCGAAGCTCCGCCGATGACGCACGCCGCGATCGCGTTGAGTTCGAACGACTCCCCAGACCCCGGGATCGCGCTCGACAACTGCGAAGCCGTCACCACGCCGGCGATACCCGCGCAGAAGCCGGAGATCATGTAGGCGCGCACCTTGACCTTCTTGACGGGCACCCCCGCGAGTTCGGCGGCGCGCTCGTTTCCGCCGACGGCGTAGACGGCCCTGCCGAAGGGCGTCTTGGCGAGTACGAAGATCGCGATGGCCGCGACGACAACCATGATCCAGATCTGGATCGGGACTCCGAACGGTCGGGAGACTCCGACCAGATCGAACCCGGTGTTTCCGAGTTCCTTCGAGCCCTGAAGTCGCGGATATGTGGTGCCGTTCGAGATGAGGAGCGCCGCTCCCCGGGCGACATAGAGCATTCCGAGCGTCGCGATGAACGGCGCGACTTGGAATCTCGTAATCAGAAGACCATTGATGTACCCGACGAAAGTCCCGATGGCGAGCGCGATGATGATCACGACCCAGACCTTCGGGTAGAGGATGACGTTCAGCGACGTGATCTTGAGTCCCTGAAGGAACACGCCGGAGATGATGCCAGTGAGCCCGAGCGTCGATCCCACGGACAGGTCGATGCCGCCCTTGAGGATGACGAAGAGCATTCCGATTGCCATGACCGCATTGACGGCGACGTGCTTGGTCATTGTGAGGACGTTCGACGTACTGAGGAACGTGTCGGACATCGCCGAGAACACGATGACGAGCACGATCAGGGCGATGAACGCCCTCCCCTCGAGGAGAATCCCGCCTACATCGATCGACCTCTTGCGGGTTCCTGGCCTCTTGGGCGCGGCTGTCGTTGCGCTCATCGCGCCCCTGCCTTTCCTTGTGCGGCGGCCTCGCCGCTCGCCACCATGAGTTGTTCTCGAGTTGCGTTTCGGGGGTCGAACTCGCCCACGATCCTGCCCTTCGACATCACGACCACCCGGTTCGACGCGTTGAGGGCCTCGCCCACTTCGCTCGTCGCGAAGAGGACCGCGAGCCCCCGGCGTGCCTCTCGTGCCATGAGGGAGAAGATCTCCGCCTTCGCTCCGACGTCGATTCCCCTCGTGGGCTCATCGAGAAGCAGGACAGTTGGCGTGGTGAGCAGAACTCGGCCGATGACGACCTTCTGCTGATTCCCACCGCTCAGCGACGTGATCGATGCAGACGCGCCTTCGGTCTTCACGGTGACGTCGCTGATTTCGGCGTCGACCGCGCGCGCGAGCGCGTGCTTGGAGAGCCAGAACGCGCGAACGAAGTCCTTCAGACTCGACATGGAGATGTTGTCGCCGACGCTCATGGTCTGGACAAGTCCGTCGCGCTGCCGATCCTCCGGGACCAGCGTCATGCCGGTAGCGATGCGCTCCCCGATCGTCGCGCCGTCCACCTTCGCGCCCCGCACCTCGATGGTTCCCGCCTGAATGGGCAAGCGGCCCGCGATCGCCTCGAGAAGCTCGGTGCGACCCGCGCCCATGAGGCCGTAGAGGCAAACCATCTCGCCCGCGCGGACCTCGAGGTCCAAGTCGTCAACGCTCAGTCTCGAAGTGTTGGATTGGTCGGCGATCTTGATACCCCGGAGCGACAAAGCCACGTCGCCGTACTCTTCGAGAAGCTCGAATGCGAGGTCGGCGGCGCTGCGTCCCACCATGCGCGAGATGACCCAGTTGAGATCGACGTCGGCGCGGTCGGCCTCGGCAACGAGCGCCCCGTCGCGGAACACCACCACGTGGTCCGCGATCTCGAGTGCCTCCTCCAGGTGGTGGGAGATGTAAACGATCGCGACCCCGGCGGCCTTCAGCTCGCGAATGATCCGGAACAGCACGACCACCTCGTTGCCAGACAGGGCCGACGTCGGCTCGTCCATGATCAGGACCCGAGCGTCGCTCGAGAGCGCGCGCGCGATCTCGACGATCTGCTGCTGGCCAAGGCGCAAGTCCGCCACCAGGGTGTTCGGGTCGAGATCCTCCTCGAGGTGGCGGAGCACCGCGGCCGTTGCCGAGGTCTCGGCATCCTTGTTGATGGTGAACCCGCTCCTGCTCAGGTCGCGACCGATGAAGAGGTTGTCGCTGATACTGAGGTTGGGACAAAGGTTGAGCTCCTGGTGGATGATCGAGATGCCCTCGCGCGTCGCGTGGACCGTATCCCGCAGCGACACCTCACGTCCGTCAAGTTCAAGGGTCCCGGCGGTCGGGCTTTCGACCCCACTCATGATCTTCATCAGCGTCGACTTGCCCGCGCCGTTCTCCCCGAAGAGGGCCGTGACCTGCCCGCGCTTGATCGTGAAGTCCACCCCCTTGAGGGCGTGGGTCGCGCCATAACTCTTGGAAATCGCGCGCGCCCGCATCACCACGTCGGCCGCTGTCGACACGGGCCCCTTTGCGGTCGTCGCTGCGGGAGCGTTCACGGCAGTGCCTCGATCGAGACCGGGGTGATGGCGACGATGGCGGAAGAACTGTTGGTGAACGTGCCTGTGATGCGAAGCTTGGTACCGGCGATGGTCGCGATCGGGTGGGTCGACAGGAACGGTTGGATGACATTCGCCTGCGCGAGCTTGTTGAGCTCGAGCGAGGCATGAAGATACTCGACCTGGTTGAGAAACTGGTTGAGATCCACTTGGCCCGTGACATCCCGCAACGCGGTGCTGGTCCCCGGCACCAACAGCAGCTGGACAGTGACATCCGGCGGCAGTCCCTCAACTGTGAGGGCGAGCGACGTGCCGTCCTCCGCGGGCTGACCCGCAACGGCCGTGAGGGTGACGGGATACGAGAACGCGTTGTGGGGATTCGACGAGTGACCGAAGTCCGCCTTGGCCTTTTCCCCGTCCACCGAGATCGCGGTAAGCAGCGTTTGCAGGTCCTGCGCGCTCGACTGAATTGCGGGCACAATGCTGCTCGCGTAGTTCTCGTTCGCGAAGTCGACCGCATTGAACACAGGCGGCCCGGCTTGCTCCGTTGCGGAAACCACCTTGGTCGAAAGCGCCATGGCAATCAGCAGCAGCACGGCAGCCGCGATCGCGATCACCCGGACATTCATCATTCGCCGAGCGAACGAAGGCTGCCCAGCCGTTGCTTGGGGCGTTGTGCTCATTGAGGATTCCTTCTCCTTCGCAGTCATGACTCTCGACGCCGATCCGAAACTTCATCGGGGTGGGACTCGGGAACTCGCGCGCCTCTCGCGCGGGCAACGGCGCCGAGCCATGCGGCCCTGCGCTCCGCAGCGTCGTCCGCGGCGAGCCGGGGCCGAATCACATCGTTCGACATGGAGGAGTCGGCCGCCTCGCCGTCGCCCCACAGGCCAGCCGACGAACCGGCGAGATCCGCGACGCCGAGCGCCGAGAGTTCCGACACCGAGGGGGTGAGAACCTCGCGCTGGCTGATATCGGCCTGAGTCTGCATAAGCCACCGATTCGTGGAGGGGCCGCCATCGGCGAGGATCCGTCGAATCCGGGAGTCCATTCCTGCGTCCGCTGCGGCGAGGACGTCCTCGACCTGGAACACGATCGAGTCGAACGCCGCGCGCGCTAGGTGCTCCTTCGACGTGCCGAGGGTAAGGCCCGACAGCATGCCGCGCGCGTCCTCATCCCACCACGGTGCACCCAGCCCCGCGAAGGCGGGCACGAGGTGGACGCCGTGGGAGTCGGCGACACTCGACGCGAGCCCGCTGAGTTCGTCCGGGGTCGTCGAGAGGAGCTGCGCCAGCCACTGGATCGTGGCGCCAGCCGAGAGTATGTTGCCCTCGAATGCCTGGACCGGCGTCCCGAGGCTCCACGCGATAGTGCGGACGAGCCCCTGCCCCGCGCTCGCGCCCGGCGAGAGAAGCCCCATGATCGACGACCCGGTGCCGTAGGTCACCTTCACAGCGCCGGGCTCGCGCACGCCGTGCCCATACAGGGCGGCGTGCGAGTCCGCAAGAACCGCGGTCACCGGGACGCCGCCGGGAAGCGCGGCGAGCCCGGTGACCGCACCCGCGTGTTCGGTGGAGGAGGCGACACGGGGTAGCGCGGCGCGAGGCACGTTGAACAGCTCCAGAAGCGAGTCGTCCCAGTTCCCCGAGTCCAGATTCATCAGGAGGGTCCGACTCGCATTGCCGATCTCGATCCGATGCTCGCCGGTAAGCGAGAAGACGATCCACGAGTCGACGGTTCCCAGGGCGATCTCCCCAGCCTTGGAGCGCTTCCGGTCTGGGTCGAAGGCATCGAGAAGCCACGCGAACTTGAGCGCGGAGAACATGGGGTCGATCGGGAGGCCGGTCCTGGCGCTGACCTGCGCGCCATGGCCGGCCCCCTGCAGGCGTTGCGCTTCGCCTGCCGTGCGCCTGTCCTGCCAGCCGAGGACAGGCCCAAGAGGCTTTCCTGTCTTGCGATCCCAAGCGATCGCCGATTCACGCTGGCTGCTAATCCCGAGCGCCACGACCGTCCCGGCAACCCGCCCACTCACCTTGGTGATCGCGTTCCTGACGCTCTCGAGCAACTCATCGGCGTCCTGCTCCACCCAACCCGGCGCGGGATGGGTCTGCCGAAGCGGCACCGAGGCCCTGGCGAGGATGCGGCCCGTGCCGTCGACGATGACGGCCTTGGTGGAACTCGTTCCCTGGTCGATTGCTAGGACCAGGGACTCGGAGTTCTCCGAACTAGACACGACCCGCCGCCTCCTTCGCGTTGTGCACGATGCTTTCGACGGTAAGGCCAAAGTATTCGAGCAGGAACTCGGTGCTTCCCGTGGGTGCGAACTCGGTGAGGCCAAGGATGCGCAGGGGAACCCTGGCCCCGTCCTCCATCTGGGAGACGATCGAGGCGACCGCGGCGCCGAGACCTCCGGAAACGTTCGCCTCTTCGGCAGTGACGATCGCTCGGGTCTCCCGAGCCGCCAGCTTGATGGAGTGAACATCGAGCGGGGCGATGTACGACGCGTTGAGCACGCGCGCGTTCACGCCATCGCCCTCGAGGAGGGCCGCCGCGGCGATCGCACGCGACACGAGGGTTCCCGTGGCGATGATCGTCACATCCGCCCCGCTCCGAACGACCTGAAACGTGCCGCGCTCGAGCGGGGCGTCCGGCTCCATGACGTCTGGAACCTTGTGCCGTCCGACTCGGATGAAGGTGGGGCGAGGATCGGCGACGGCCGCGCGAATCGCCTGCCGAGTCTGAAGGCGGTCGGCAGGAACGACGATGTCGAGGCCCGGAAGCGCCCTGAGCCACGAGAAGTCCTCGACGGAGTGGTGGGTGGGGCCGAGCTCCCCGTATGCCATGCCCGGGCTCATACCGCAGAGAATCACCGGGTGCTGGCTGTAGGCGACGTCGGCCTTGATCTGTTCGAGCGAACGCCCGGTCAGGAAGGGCGCTGCACCGCACACGAAGGGGATCAGTCCGGAACTGGCGAGCCCTGCCCCGACGCCCACGAGGTCCTGCTCGGCGATTCCGACGTTGATGAGGCGCTCGGGGAACCGTTCGCGGAATCCCACAAGGTTGCTGGATCCAACGGAGTCGTTGCAGACGGCGACGATGCGCTCGTCCCGTGCGGCGATCTCGATGAGCTCCTCGGCGAAGGCCACACGATTGTCGTATGCGGGAAGGTCCATCACTGCTGCGCTCACGCGAGTTCCTCCAGTGCCAGGGCGAGCTGCTCGGGATTGGGAACCTTGTGATGCCACTCCACGCGATCCTCCATGAACGAGACGCCCTTGCCCTTGATCGTGTTGGCGAGGACCGCGACCGGCGCGGTCCCGCGCGCGGGCTCGAACGCGCGCAGGAGCGCGGTGTAATCATGTCCGTCGATCTCACGTACCTCCCAGCCGAAACTCCGCAGTTTGTCCGCGAATGGCTCGAGACGATTGGTCTCCTCCGTGCGGGCTCCTTGCTGAAGACGGTTGCGGTCCACGACGATGGTGAGGTTGTCCAACGAGTTGTGGGCACCCGCCATCAGCGCCTCCCAGTTGCTTCCCTCCTGCATCTCCCCGTCACCAAGCACGACAAACACGCGCGCCCCCGTGGCGGTGAGCTTCGCCCCCATCGCCTGACCGACCCCGACGGGTAGGCCGTGCCCGAGCGGCCCCGAGTTCGTCTCGACACCGGGTACCTCGACGCGATTCGGGTGGCCGTTGAGCGCCGAGAGCGGCTTCATGAAGGTGGAGAGCGCGTCCGGCGAGAAGTAACCCGTGTGAGCGAGTGTGGAGTAGAGCGATGCCGCGCAGTGGCCCTTGCTCATGACAAAGCGGTCGCGCTCACGCCAGGTCGGGTTCGTCGGGTCGATGCGGAGAACCCCGGCGAAGAGCGTCGTCAGTATGTCCGTCACGGAAAGGTCGCCGCCCACATGGCCTAGGCCCGCGCCGGCGATCATGGTGAGCACCGAACGCCGAGTCTCCTTCGCGCGGGCGGCGATGATCGCGGCCTTGCCAGCTGGCGTGGCCGAGTCAATCTCGTCGCGCGTGTGGCGCCAGGCCGCGGCCTGGGTGACGTCACTGTCCAACATCGAGCTTCCGTTCTCGCGGTGCGAGCGGACCGCAAATTGCGACCCTGGCCGTTGTGAATATCTAGTCAGCCCTGCTTGTTCTTGCACCATAGTGCCGTGCTAGTTTCGCCCGTGTCAACAACTCGCCGCCTCGTGCTGCCAAGAAAAGGGTCACGAATGGGTAACAAGACCGGGACCGCGCGACCCGAACCGCCCGCGCCGATGGTCGTCCTCGGGACGGTCAATCGCGACCACGTCGTGGTCGTCGCGCGCCAACCCCTTCCCGGCGAGACCGTTCTGGGCGATTCGTATGGATTCGGCACGGGAGGGAAGGGCTCGAATCAGGCGGTGGCCGCCGCGATCGCGGGCGTCGCTCCCCTCTTCGTCTCCGCCGTCGGCGACGACTCCGCGGGCCGCGAACTCCTCGCGGACCTCGAAGACAAGGGAGTCGATGTCTCGCACGTCGCGCGCCTTGAAGGCCATCCGAGCGGCGTCGCCCTCATCACGGTCTCCCGCGAGGGGGAGAACTCCATCGTGGTCGCCGCGGGCGCGGGTGCCATGATGAGCCCCGCGTGGACTGCCGCGACCGTTGCCGGACTTGTCCGCTCGGGCTCGATTCTCCTCACCCAACTCGAGCTTCCGCTGCCCGTCGTGGTCGCGGCGTGCCGCTCGGCCGAAGCGGCGGGGGCCCGCGTCGCTCTCAATCTCTCGCCGAGCCGTGAGATCCCAGAGGAAATTCTTGCGATCGCCGACCCGCTGGTCGTTAACGCGGGAGAGGCTGGCGCGCTCGCGGGCGAGCCGCTCGGTTCGCCCGACGACGCGGCGCGGGTGGCCAGCGCGCTTGCGGCCCGGTGCCGATCCGTCGTGATTACACTCGGCGAGCGAGGCGCGGTCATTGCCGATTCCACGGGTTCCCAGTACTTCCCCGCGATGAAGGTCCCCGTGGTCGACACAACGGGCGCGGGGGACTCCTTCGCCGGGACGCTCGCCGCGGCCCTCGTCAGGGGCGGCACCCTGTCAGAGGCCACCCAGGAGGGCATCGCCGCCAGCGCGGCGACCGTCCAGCACCATGGCGCGCAGCCTCCGGCACGGCCGAGTCTCGCGTAGCATCCGGCCGCTCGCCGACGCGACCGGGAGGTGGGTTTGCGCCTAGCCCTGTGGCCGCGTCGCCCAGAAGGCAACCGCGCTCGCCGCGGCAACATTGAGGGAGTCCACGCCGGCCGCCATCGGAATCGTCACGGTCACGTCCGCGCCGCCCACGGCTCCGCGAGACAGGCCGTCCCCCTCGGCGCCAAGCATAAGCGCGAGGCGTTCAGGCAGGTCACCGCAGAAGACGCCGAGGGGCACCGCGCCCTCATCGAGAGCGAGGGCGGCGACAACGAAGCCGGCCTCCCGGACTTCGGCGAGTCCGACGGGCCACTCCCCAATTGTCGCCCACGGGATCTGGAACACGCTACCCATGGAGACCCGCACGCTGCGCCGATAGAGCGGATCCGCGCACCGCGGGGAGACGAGAACAGCATCGACACCCATGGCCGCCGCAGAGCGAAAGACGGCGCCGACGTTGGTGTGATTGACGAGGTTCTCGAGGATCGCGACCCGTCGCGCGCCCGCTATCACCTCCGCAACGAGGCGCGGCGCGGGTCGGCGCATGGCGGCCAGTGCTCCACGATGCACATGGAAGCCCGCGACCTCCTCCAAGATCGCGTCCGTTCCCACGAACACCGGGACGTCGGGCCAGCGGGCCGCGTGTCGCGCGATCGAGGGCAACCACTTCTCGGAGCAGAGGAACGACCGGGGCTCGTGCCCCGCCTCGATGGCCCGCGCGATCACGAACTGACTCTCCGCGACGTAAAGGCCGCGTTCCGGTTCCACTCGGGTGCGCAGCGCTACTTCGGTGAGGCCCCGGTAGTCCTCAAGCGCCGGGTCACTGGGGAGTCCGATACGCACGGTCGTCACGCCGCCATCTTCCTCCAGGACCGCCGAGCCCGGGTACTCACCCTCGAACGCCAGGCCTAGATGTAGTGCCCGGGGAGGTTGTTCAATCGGGTGATGGGTGGGACCTTGCCGATGGCGGAGTGGTTGCGGTGGTGATTGTAGTAGTGCATCCATGACGCCAGGGCTGCTCGGCGGGCATGCTCGGAGTTGTAGTGGCGGGCGTAGGCTCATCCGTCGCTGAGGGTGCGGTGGAAGCGTTCGATCTTCCCGTTGGTTTGGGGCCGGTAGGGGCGGGTGCGCCGGTGGCGGATGTCGAGGTTCCGGCAGACGTCGCGCCAGGCGTTTGACCGGTAGGGGGCGCCGTTGTCGGACAGGACTGATTCGACGGTGACGCCGCGGGCGGCGAACCAGGCGACAGCCCGGGTGAGCACCGCGGTGGCGGTGGTCGCGGTCTCGTCGTCGTGGATCTCCGCGTAGGCGACGCGGGAGTGGTCGTCGATGACGGTGTGGACGTAGGCGTGGCCGAGTTTGGGTTTGTGGTAAGCGTTGTGGGCCGTTCCGGGCGTGGCACGGCGGTTCCTGAGGCCCTGCGAGCGGCCCACGTAGCGCCAGCCGCCTCCGTCGGGGATGTTGCCGAGCTTCTTGACGTCGACATGGATCATCGCTCCCGGATGGGGGTGCTCGTAGCGGCGCGCCACCTCCCCAGTCGCGACGTCGATGTGGGACAGACGGTTCAGGCGGCAACGGGTGAGGACCGCGTGCACCGTCGAGGCCGGCACCCCGGTGATCGACGCCAACTCCACCGGCCCGACCCTCCTCTTCAACCGGGCGTGCACGATCGTGCGCACCAGCGGCCGCGGCGTCTTCGTGGGCATCCGCAACGGACGCGAGGAACGGTCCTCCATCCCTGCGCGGCCCATCTCGAGATATCGGCGCGCCCACTTCGCGGCGGTGGGCCACGACACCCGGAAGAACCGGGCCGCCTCGGCGACCGACCACCCCTCCTCCACGACCGCACGCCCGATCCGGGCACGTTGGACAGGCGTCAAAGCGGCATTAGCGTGGGACATGAGGACCTCCGGTGCGAGCAGTTGACCTAACACCAACCACTCTGCCCGGAGGTCCTCCTCACCGCCCAGAAATCAAACAACGTCCCTGGGCACTACACCTAGATGTCGACGAGGCTCTTCCTCGATAGGAACTCACGCGCGCCATCCTCGGTGGCGCCGAGATGAGATAGCAGGACCTCGTCGAACGCCCGACTGAGCCTCGACCGCTCCATTTCATCGGCGCCCGTGAGACCCGGCCCGTGGGCCTCGCCGGTCGTCGCCAAGGCGGCTGCGCGCCACGCGGCCGCGACGCGGACCGCGAGATCCAACTCCTCGGGCGTCAGCAGACGGAGCCAGGAGAGCGGTTCGGTGACGTGTTCCTTCCTGACGTGCAATCCATCGCCACTCGCCCTCCACCACCAGAAGGCCGTTCGAGTCACGAGAACCGCAAGGGCCGCATCCCCGAGTTCGGGTTCGGACGGCCGGACGCCGAACCGCGCGCTCGCGGTCGGCGGCTCGCCGAAATGGATGCGAGGCTCTCTCAGCGCGATCGAGAAGGAGTCGCGCGCCGTCGCGCCGACGCTGAGAACGTCGTCGTCCGCGCGATGCTCGCCGTGCGTGAGTTGCACCCTGAAGCCCTTCCACCTTGCCGTCGCTTGAACGATCACGGCGTCGACGAGCCTCCGCTCAACGTCACTTCCGATCCGCGGCACGAAGGTGTGCCGCCCGAAGGGTGGGGTCTGATGGAGCATCGTGCGCGGGGCATCGGTCAGCGCGACCCTTCTTCCCTCCGGACTGCACCGCATGACCGGCGTCGTCGTGACCTGGCCTATTCCCGACCTCCCCACACGAACGATCGTTCGGCTCGCCCCGTCGGCGGAGCCGAGTAGCGGTACGGGAGCGTGGTCGAACGTCAGGAACTCGGCCGTCTTGAATCGCTCGAGCAACCGGTCGCGAGCCTCAGCAAACGGTCCCGAGGGGGCGGTCACGACTGCCGAGAGGGCAATCAGAGTTCCGAAGCCCCCCTCGGCAACCCTGTCGCACAGGATGTCAAGGTACCGCGGCGACGGATCCGTCTCCTGAGCCCCGGGCCGAGCGCCGCTGTCGTCGCCCGGACCCAACGGAGTCGTCCCGACCACAAGATCGAATTGGTCACTCGTAGTCGGCGACCAGTCGATCGCACTGCCCTCGACCGCAGAAGCGCGCACGCGCCGAAGCACCTCCGCCGGCGCATGCTGAGAGTCGCGCTCGAGTGCGCGCGCGACGATCACGCACGCGACATCGAGGCGCTCGCGATCCGCCTCGACCATGCGCAGTCCAGCAAGCAGTTCGTCGCCAGGATGCCGTCCATCCGCAAGTAGTCTCGCCACGAGGGACGCAGTCATGGATCCGGTGCTAGCCGAGACGTCGAGCACTCGCGGTGTGCCGTCGCGTTCCTGCCTAGCGAGCCACGTGGTGACCGCGTCGACGACATCGAGGGGAACGACCGGGACTCTTCCCTCACGCGCCTGGTGCGCCTGGATCCTTGGGTCAAAGAGCTGAGGCGCGAGAAGCGAGGCGCGCGGCTCGCCCCACGCGGCCCAGGCGCTCGCGAACCACTCGCCGATCCCGGCGTCGCGAAGCGCGCGCGCAGAGATTGCGGGCAGGCCGAGGACGGTGCATGCCTCGCTCAGCCGAGAGTCGGCGGACGATCCCCACTCCTCGGTCAGAAAGGCCCGCACCGCGAGCAAGCGTAACGCGGACGCTGACCCGGGGACCTCGCTTGGGGGATCCTCCATGACCGTGACGGACGCCCCGGCCGCCCGAAGCACTTCGGCGAGCATCGTCGCGTGGTGGCCGACGCGTCCAAGCGCGTGGTCGGGTTCGCGCCCGAGGGCGTCCATGAGGTCCCCTCTCGTCGTTGAGAGCAGCACGCACGCTGACGGAGATCGCGACATCCGTCGCACGCGACCCGCGCCGATTACGGCGGTCCAGGTTCCCCCGACGGTACACCAGTCGGGCCCGCTTGCGAATTCCTATTCATCACGCGCGATCTATTCAACACCCGAGCCCTGCCGACCCCGCGAGCGCGGTTGGTGACGGGGAGGGCTCCCCCACGCGCGACGGCGGCCCCGGGGAGAGACTCCCCGGGGCCGCCGTTCGTCGTGCGCTACTAGAGGCCCTTCTCGACCTCGGGATCAAACGGCCTGCCGCTCGTGCGGCCGGACGACGTCGCGTCGTCCGTCGCGCTCTTCAGCTCTGCCTTCGCCGCCGCGAGGGCCGCCCCTGCGTCGCCGAGCGCGGACTTCTGCGCCGTCGACTTGCGGGTGGGCGAGGCCTTGAGGGACTTGGGCTCGTCGCCCGCGCCGCCGAAGCCCGCCGAGATCGCCTTGAGGGCGCCCGTGAACTCCGTCGGAACGAACCAGATCTTGCTGGACTCCGTCTTCGCGATCTCCGGGAGCATCTGCAGGTACTGGTAAGCCAGGAGCTTCGAGTCGGCGTCGCCCTCGTGGATGGCGTCGAACACCTGAAGGATGGCGCGGGACTGGCCCTCGGCCTCGAGGATTCGGGCCTGCGCCGAACCCTCCGCCTTGAGGATCGCGGACTGCTTGTCGCCCTCTGCGGTCAGGATGGCGGACTGCTTGACGCCCTCCGCGGTCAGGATCGCGGCGCGGCGGTCACGCTCGGCGCGCATCTGCTTCTCCATAGAGTCCTTGATCGAGGCCGGCGGCTCGATCGTCTTGAGCTCGACGCGGTTGACGCGGATGCCCCACTTGCCCGTAGCCTCGTCGAGGACCCCGCGGAGCTGGCCGTTGATCTGGTCGCGGCTCGTCAGGGTCTGCTCGAGGTCCATGGTGCCGACGACGTTACGAAGCGTCGTCACCGTGAGCTGCTCGACGCCGGTGATGTAGTTGGCAATCTCGTAGACGGCCGACTTGGGTTCGGTCACCTGGAAGTAGATGACCGTGTCGATCTCCACCACAAGGTTGTCGGACGTGATCACCGACTGCGGGGCGAACGAGACGACCTGCTCGCGCAGGTCAACCCCGGCGCGAACCTTGTCGACGAACGGGATGAGCAGGTGAAGACCGGCGTCGAGCGTCCGGCTGTAGCGGCCGAGGCGCTGGACCAGGAAGGCCTGGGCCTGCGGGACGATGCGGATCGAGCGCGCGATCACCGAGAAGACGAAGATCGCGGCCACGACTATGAGCACCCAGACGAACGTAGTGGGCATTTCCTACTCCTTGCTTGTGTGAATGGTGAGGGACGACAACTAGGCGGGCTTGACCAGGGCGGTCGCGCCGGAGATCTTGACGACCGTGACCTCGACGCCCTCGGGAATCTCGTCGGCGCCCTCGGGCACGCGGGCCGTCCAGACCTCTCCGTGCAACTTGACTCGCCCCTTGTCCTCGGTGACGACGGAAAGCGTCTTCGCCTCCTTGCCGACGAGGGCCGCGGAATTGGTCTCGATGAGTGGCGTGCGCGCGCGCAGGTTGTGAAGCAGCCACGGGCGCAGGGCAAACAGAAGCAGGCCCGCGACGACGACCGCGATGGTTGCGGCGAGCCATTGCGGGGCGCCGAGCAGGATCGCAAACGCACCCGCGAGGGCGCCGCCCGCACACATCGCAAGCGTCAGGTCGAGGGTGAAGATCTCGGCAATGCCAAGAAGCAACGCGCCGAGGAACCACCACATGGACTGCATGCCCCACCTCCGGACGATGAACTTCGCTTACTTGCCATAGTAGGGCGAAGGGGGTCCGCGCGCCGTCCGTCTACGGAATGATTGCCTTCTTGCGCGCCGTCCATCTTCCGGATGATTCGGCGAGCTCCACGGGGATCCCGTACGCGAGCGTCAGGTTGGCGGCCGTGACGACCTCCGCGAGCGGCCCGGCGGCCACCACCCTGCCTGCCCCCAGCAGGAGCGCGTGCGTGAAGCCCCGTGGAATCTCCTCGACGTGGTGGGTAACCAGGATGAGCACCGGAGAGCGGGGATCGGCGGCGAGTTCCGTCAGCGCCTCGAGCAGTTCCTCCCTCCCGGTGAGGTCGAGCCCGGCCGCGGGCTCATCCAGAAGGAGGATCTCGGGATCCGTCATCAGTGCCCGGGCGAGTTGAACGCGCTTCCGCTCGCCCTCGCTCAGCGTCCGGTACTCCCTGCCCCCGAAGTCCTGAATCCCGAACGCGACCATCAGGGCGCCCGCCCGCTCGACGTCGACGAGGTCGTAGGACTCCTTCCACCGGCCCGTGACGCCGTGCGCGGCGGTCATGACGACGTCTCTGGCGAGTTCGCGTCCCGGAATGCGCGCCGCGACCGCGTCGCTCGCGAGGCCCACCCTCAGGCCGAGCTCCTGTACTGCGGTGGTACCGAGCCGCTCTCGGAGGACCCATACCGCGCCCTCCGAGGGGTGGGCTCGGGCCGCGGCCAGCGTGAGGAGCGAGGTCTTTCCCGCTCCGTTGGGGCCAAGGATCACCCAGCGCTCGCCCTCGTTCACGGTCCAGTCGACCGCGGTGAGGACGGCGTTACCCTCCCGGCGTAGCGTCGCACGCTCGACGCGCAGCACTTCCGTCATGGCTTTGAGCCTAGCGTCACGCTAGGAGCGCCTCGTAGACGGCGACGGTTCGATCCGCGATCGTCTCCCACGAGAAGTGCTCCACGGCCCTCACCTTGCCCGCGGCGCCCATCACCTTCGCCCGATCGGGGTCCGTCGCGACCGCCTCGAGCGCCGAGGCGAGATCCGCAACGAAGCGCTCGGGGTCCACGGGCGTGCCCGTGCCGTCGTTCACCTGGTCGATCGGGACGAGCACGCCCGTCTCTCCATCGACGACGACCTCGGGGATTCCCCCGGTCGCGGTCCCGACGACGGGGAGCCCGACGGCCATTGCCTCAAGGTTGACGATCCCGAGCGGCTCGTACACCGAGGGGCACACGAACGCGGTGCACGCGTCGAGCACGGCGACGAGCTCATGGCGCGGGAGCATCTTCTCGATCCAGATCACCCCAGCGCGCGTCTCCTGGAGTTTGGCGACCGCGCCCGAGACCTCGGTTCCAAACTCCGGGGTGTCCGGCGCACCCGCGCACAGGACCACCTGAATCTCGGGAGAGAGACGCTCGACCGCCCGCAGCAGGTACGGGAGACCCTTCTGGTGCGTGATTCGGCCGACGAAGACGACCGCCGGTCGGTCGGGATCAATCCCGTAGCCGCGCACCACGGCCTCGGCTTCGGCCCGCTCGCTCCCGACGGGAGCGCTCCAACCCTCGACGTCGATGCCGTTGTGGACCACGCTGACCCGCGTCGGATCCATGAACGGGTACACGCGCAGGACGTCGGCGCGCATGCCCTCGCTCACGGCGATGACGCCCGCCGCGGCCTCGTAGGCCGTGCGTTCAATCCAGGACGAGATGCGGTACCCGCCGCTGAGTTGGTCCGCCTTCCACGGCCGAAGGGGCTCGAGCGAGTGGGCGGTGAGCACGTGGGGCACGTCGTGAAGGAGGCCAGCGAGGTGGCCCGCCATGTTGCTGTACCAGGTGTGCGAGTGCACGATGTCGGCACCCTGGCAATCGCGCGCCATGGGGATTCCGAGGGCGAGGACGTCGAGCGCGGCGTCGCCCGTCGAGTTCCCGAGGTCGTAACCCTCGACCCCCGGCTCGTTTCGGGGTCC
The DNA here is from genome assembly GCA_963830335.1 of uncultured Actinomycetota bacterium. Taxonomy (GTDB): domain Bacteria; phylum Actinomycetota; class Actinomycetes; order Actinomycetales; family Demequinaceae; genus JAFGBM01. The sequence continues at coordinate 778,231 of CAWHLX010000001.1, read as the reverse complement.
GTCAAAGCAACGAACGCGTACGTCGACCCTTGGCCGAAGGACGCGCGCGAGCTCGGAGACGTGGACTCCCGCTCCTCCATAGACGTGTGGGGGGTACTCACGGGTAAGGATGTCGACGCGCATCCGCTCCACGCTATCCCGTCGAGGCAGGCTTCCCCACCCGCGATGCGCCTCCTGTCCGCCCGGGACCGTCTCCCCATAGACTGGGCCCATGGCCAACCCTTCCGTTCTCGCGATAGTTCTCGCCGGGGGCGAGGGCAAGAGGCTCATGCCGCTCACGACCAGCCGATGCAAGCCCGCGGTGCCCTTCGGAGGCACGTTTCGCCTCGTCGACTTCGCGCTGAGCAACCTCGTCAACGCCCGCTATCTCCACATCCTGGTGCTGACGCAGTACAAGTCGCACTCCCTCGACCGCCACATCGCGCGCACATGGAGGATGTCCGCCCTCCTCGGGAACTACGTCGCGCCCGTTCCCGCGCAGCAGCGGCGGGGCAAACACTGGTACCTCGGCAGCGCCGACGCCATCTACCAGTGCCAGAACATCATCGAGGACGAGAGGCCCGACATCGTGATCATTGTCGGGGCCGACCACGTCTATCGCATGGACTTCTCCCAGATGGTCGACGCCCATGTTGAGTCCGGGGCGGAGTTCACGGTCGCGGGCATTCGGCAGCCCATTGGCCTTTCGTCGGAGTTCGGCGTCATCGACATTGATCCGAAGAGCCCCGGGCACATCAAGGCCTTCCTCGAGAAGCCGAACGACCCGCCGGGCCTTCCCGACAGCCCGGGCGAGATTCTTGCCTCGATGGGCAACTACGTCGCGACCACGGACGCGCTTCTCGCGGCGCTCGCTTCCGACGGCCAAGACGAGTCGAGCGCCCACGACATGGGGGGAAACCTCGTTCCCCACTTCGTCGATAAGGGCACGTGCGGCTTCTACGACTTCCGCGACAACGTCGTCCCCGGCTCGACGGACAGGGACCGCGCGTATTGGCGGGATGTGGGGACGCTCGACGCCTACTTCGAGGCCAACATGGATCTCATCGCCCTCGAGCCCATCTTCAACGTGTACAACAGGAAGTGGCCGGTTCACCAGGGGCTCATCACGCACCCACCCGCCAAGTTCGTCCACTCGGAGGAGGGCAGGCTCGGCCACGCTGCCGACTCCGTCGTCTCCCCCGGCGTGATCGTCTCGGGAGCGACGGTCACCGGCTCCGTCCTTTCCCCCGACGTCCACATGCACTCGTGGTCGTCCGTCTCGGACTCCGTGTTGCTCGACCACGTCGTCATCAACCGCCACGCGCAGGTGCGCAGGGCGATCCTCGACAAGAACGTCGTTCTTGAGGAGGGCGCCGCGGTGGGGCTCGACCGCGAACACGACATTGAGCGCGGCTTCACCGTGACGGAGAGCGGCATCACGGTGGTGGGCAAGGGCGTCTTCGTTCCCGCCTGACCGGGCGCCTCGCCGAACTCGTCACCCGCTCCGGCCGACGACCCCCACGAGACGCGCGGATCTCGCGGCGAGCCCCGGCCACTCGCCGTCGAACTCCAGTACCGCGGCCATCCCGGTCGGAAGGCCACCGGCAACACGGTGGACAGCCTCGCGCGACGAACCCGGCCCCGCGAGGAACAGCGCGGCCGCGCTGATCGTCGGCTCGTGCCCCACGACGATCACATTCGTGGCGCCCGGCTCGGTTCCCGCAAGCAACCCCACGAGCGTCGCCACGGTGGTGGCATACAGCTCGCGCCGAAGGTGCACGACGGGGACCTCCCACGCGGTCGAGGCGAGTTCCCACGTCTGGCTCGTGCGCACGGCGTCCGAGACATAGGCGACGTCCGGCTCGAAGCCCGCGCCCACGAGCGCGGCGCCGAGTTCCTTGGCGTCCGTGCGCCCGCGGAGGGCGAGGGTGCGTTCGTGGTCGCTGAGCGCGCCCGTGTGTGCCTCCGCCTTCGCGTGACGGGCGAGCACAAGGACGCGCACGGTTCCTACTGTCCCATCGCGTGGACCCCGCCGTCCACGTGGATGACCGAGCCCGTGGTCGCGGGGAACCAGTCGGACAGGAGCGCCGTCACCGCCCGCGCGGCCGGCTCCGGATCGCTCGAATCCCATCCGAGCGGGGCCCGCGCGTCCCACCCGCCCTCCATCTCGTCGAAGCCCGGGATGTGCTTGGCCGCCGTCGTCATGAGGGGGCCCGCAGAGACGAGGTTGCAGCGGATTCCCTCGGGGCCGAGGTCACGGGCCACGTAGCGTGACGTGGCCTCGAAGGCGGCCTTGGCGACGCCCATCCAGTCGTAGACCGGCCACGCGTAGCGACCGTCGAAGGTCAGTCCCACGATGGAGCCGCCCTTGGTCATGAGGGGCCGAGTCGCGGCCGCGAGGGCCTTGAGGGAGTAGGCGGAGATGTGGATCGCGGTCGCGACGTCCTCCCACTTTCCGCTCATAAAGTTGCCCCCCATGACCGATTGAGGGGCGAACCCGATGGAGTGCACCACTCCGTCAAGGTGCGGGACGTGCTCGAGCACCCGGTGGGCGAGGGCGGAGATTTGGTGTTCGTTCGTGATGTCGAGTTCGACGACCGGCGCCTCGACGGGCAGCCGCTTGCTCATGCTTCGCGTGACCTTGAACGTGCGCCCGACGCCCGTGAGGACCACGGTGGCGCCTTGTTCCTGGCACAGGCGCGCGACGAAGAAGGCGATCGAGCCCTCCGTCAGCACGCCGGTTACGAGGATGTTCTTGCCTTCGAGGAATCCCATTCCCAGCCCTCCTGGTTCAATGTCTACGCCGCCTTGCCGGTGCCAGAGCGCTCATACCCGCGCGCTAGTGCCCGAGTCCGAGCCCGCCATCGACGGGAATCACCGCGCCGGAGATGTACGCCGCATCATCGGAGGCGAGGAAGAACGCCGCCCCCGCCACCTCGTCGGCCTCCCCGAAGCGCCGCGCTGGAATCGAGTCGCGGTACTGCTTCTGTACGTCATCGGTCAGGACCGCGGTCATGGCCGTGTTGATGAACCCTGGTGCGATGACGTTTGCGGTGATCCCGCGCGAGCCGATCTCGCGGGTGATGGATCGCGCCATCCCCACGAGCGCCGCCTTCGACGAGGAGTAGTTGACCTGGCCGGGGTTGCCCATGAGGCCGACGACCGAACCGATGAGAATGATGCGCCCGGACTTCTTCTTCATCATCGACGTGGAGGCCCGGCGCACGCACCGGAAGGCCCCCCGAAGATTGACGCCGATCACGGCGTCGAAGTCTTCGTCCGTCATGCGCATGAGCAGCCCATCCTTGGTGATGCCCGCGTTCGCGACGAGGACATCGATGGGCCCGTGCTTCGCCTCGAAGGCGTCCATGGCGGCGTTGACCGCCTCGGAGTCGCGAACGTCCCCCACGATCCCGTCAATGGGGTCGGGAGGAGCGTCTCCGATGTAGATCGTGCTGACCGTGTCACCCGCCGCGAGGAAGCGTTGGGCGATGGCGAGACCGATGCCGCGGTTCGCCCCCGTGATGTGTACGTGTCGTGCCATGGTGACGACGGTACTGGACAATCGTCCCAGGGGGCACCAGCGACTCGTTCGCCGGACCGCCCCGGTTGGTAGGGTGACAGCCGTCGCGGGAGGATCGCGGCGGCGCACGAGACGAGGCGGGCATGAGCGGACGCGAGGACGCCAGGGTCGTGACGCGCGCGCGACGCGTCCTCACCGCGGCCGCCGTCGTGCTCGCCGCCCTCGCGATATCCGGCCTTGCGGTCATCGCCGGACGGTGGCAGTGGGGGCGCCACGAGACCCGCTCCCACGCCCTCACGGCGTACGACGCGGCTGCCGGCGCGCCTCCCGTGCCCCTCGCGACCCTTGACCCCGGTCCCGCCGCGAAGCTTCCCGCGGGCTCGGAGTGGCGCCTCGCGACGGCGTCTGGCTCCTTCGTCCCTGGTTCGCTCACGGTGCTGCGCAACCGCGCCCTCGACGGGGGTCGCGTGTCCGAATACCTCGCCTGGTTCGTCCTCGACGACGGCGAATCCCTCCTCGTTCAGACCGGCTGGCAGCCCCTCGAGGGCGACGCCCCGCCGCCCGCGCTGCCGACGGGGCGCGTCGACCTCACGATCGAGATGCGCAACCAGGAACCCGACGACGGAAAGCGGGGCGACGGCGCCACGCGCATCGTCGCCGCGCAACTCCCGGTCGCCCCCGGCCCGAGCCTCGCCGGATACGGCGTCCTGCGCGGCGACTGCGATGCCGGGTGCGTGGCCCGCTACGGGCGCCCGGTTCCGGACCCAGAACTCACGCTCGGCCCCCACCTCGCGTACACCGTCCAGTGGTACGGGCTCGCCGTGCTCGCTCCTGCGGGTGCCGTGCTCATGCTTCTCCGAGGGGGATCCGACTCGGGCGCGGCCACCCCGAAGGCGAAGCGGCCGCCGAGGCGCGGGCCGGGACGCGCGCCTCGCCGCGAGCCAACGGACGAAGAGATCGAGGACGCGCTCTAGCGTTCCCCGGACGGCGCCGCCGCTACGCGAGCGAGACGAGGTCGCGGTAGCCGCGTCCCCAGAGGTCCTCGATGGCGTCGGGAAGCAGCACGACGCGCTCGGGCTCAAGCGCGTCGACGGCGCCCTCGTCGTGGGTCACCAGGACGACCGCGCCCTCGTAGGTGCGAAGTGCGCCGAGAATCTCCTCGCGGCTCGCGGGGTCGAGGTTGTTGGTGGGCTCGTCGAGCAGGAGGACGTTCGCCTGGCTCACCACGAGCATCGCGAGGGCGAGGCGCGTCTTCTCGCCGCCAGAGAGCACCTTCGCCGGCTTGAGGGCGTCGTCGCCCGAGAACTGGAAGGACCCGAGCACGCTGCGCACCTCCGTGTCGGTCAGGTCCGGCGCGCCGCGGCGCATGTTCTCCAGCACGGTCGCGCCCGTGTCGAGGGTCTCGTGCTCCTGGGCGTAATAGCCGAGTTTGAGCCCGTGACCGGGCTCGACGTGCCCCGTGTCGGGCTCCTCCACCCCCGCGAGGAGCCTGAGCAGCGTCGTCTTGCCCGCGCCGTTGAGGCCGAGGACGACGACGCGGGAGCCCTTGTCGACGGCTAGATCCACGTCGGTGAAGATCTCGAGCGAGCCGTACGACTTGCTCAGCTCGAACGCGCGCAGGGGCGTCTTGCCGCACGGCGCGGGCTTGGGGAAACGGAGCGCGGCGACCTTGTCGTGACGACGCTCCGCCTCGAGGGATCCCACGAGCTTCTCGGCCCGGCGAAGCATCCCCTGGGCGGCGACGGCCTTGGTCGCCTTCGCCCGCATCTTGTTCGCCTGGGCGATGAGCGCCTCGGCCTTGCGCTCGGCGTTGTCGCGCTCGCGGTGACGCCGCTTCTCGTCCTCCTCGCGCTGCTGGAGGTAGGCGTCCCATCCGAGGCTGTACTGGTCGAGCTCCGAGCGGTTCGCATCGAGGTGGAAGACCTTGTTGGCGCACGCGCGCAGGAGTCCGGCGTCGTGCGAGATCACAACGAGTCCCCCGGAGTACGTGCGGAGGTAGTCGCGGAGCCAGACGATCGAGTCGGCGTCCAGGTGGTTGGTCGGCTCGTCGAGCAGAAGCGTCTCCGAGTCCCCGAAGAGGATGCGGGCGAGCTCGACGCGCCGCCTCTGACCCCCGGAGAGGGTGCCGATCGGCTGCCTCAGCGTCGCGTCGGCCAGCCCAAGGTTCGCGGCGATCCGAGCGGCCTCGCTCTCCGCCGCGTACCCGCCCGCGGCCCGGAAGCGCTCCTCGACCACGCCGTAACGCTCGATCGCCTTGTCCCGAACGACCTCATCCAGGGAGGCCATGCCCTCCTCGGCCTCCCACATCTTCGCCACGAGCACGTCCAACTCGCGCGCGGACAGGATGCGGTCGATCGCGAGCATGTCGAGGTCTCCCGTGCGCGGATCCTGCGGAAGGTAGCCGACCTTGCCGCGCGAACTGACCGTTCCCGCGGTCGGAAGACCTTCGCCCGCGAGAATCTTCGTCAGTGTCGTCTTGCCCGAGCCGTTTCGTCCGACGAGCCCGACGCGATCCCCCGCGCCCACCGAGAAGCTCGTCGGCGTCAGCAGGGTGCGAGCCCCGATGCGCACTTCGAGGTCGTGGACGGCGATCACGGGGAGGCTCCAGAGGGGTTCGGGGAATTGTAGGGTTCCGACAACGTTTGGGGACCCAAAGGCCGCGCACGCCGCCGTCCATTGTATGGCCGGTATGGTCGTCCGTATCCTCACCTCGAAGGAGAACCATGCCTCGCATTCCTCGACTGAGCGGCGCGACCCTCGCACTCGTCGCCGTCTTCGCCGCCCTCATCGCGGCGAGCACCATCTGGGGCGGATACCCGCTGGGAGGCGGCGTCCCCATCACCCTCCAGACCTTCGCCGTCCTGCTCGCCGGAGTGGTTCTCGGTGCATACCGGGGCGCCGCCGCCGTCCTGGTGTACCTCATCCTCGGCACGGCCGGGGCGCCCATCTTCTCGGGTCACAAGGCCGGGCCCGGCGTGTGGACCGGAACGACGGCGGGGTTCCTTGCGGCGTTTGTCGTCGCGGCGTTCGTGACGGGCTGGCTCGCCGAGCGCCTCGTGGCGCGCGGACGGCCCTCCTTCTCGGGCTTCCTCGGGGCGACGATCATCGGCTCGTTCGCGGTCATCGGCGTGATCGGCTGGGGCTTCGTCGCGCTGCGCGCGCACCTCGACTTCAACGCGACGCTCGGGGCTCTCACGCCGTTCCTGCCGGGGGACGCCATCAAGGCGTTCCTCGCCGCAGGCGTCGCGACCGCCGTCAACGCCGCCTATCCGCAGATCCTTGCGAGAGAGGCCGGCGTCGCCGCACCCGCCGCTGCCGCGAGCGCGGCGGACAAGACCAAGGCTTCGGCGGCCGCTCACTAGCCATGATCGAGTTCCAGGATGCGAGCGTCGTCGCCCCCGGCACGACCATTCGCATCCTGGAACCGACAACGCTTGCCCTCGCCGAGCGCCGCGTCGCGATCATCGGAGCGAACGGCTCGGGCAAGTCCACCCTCGCCCGGCTCATCAACGGGCTCGTGCTCCCCTCGACCGGCTCGGTCACGGTGGACGGGCACGATACGCGCCGGGACGCCGCCGCGGTTCGCCGGAGGGTCGGATTTCTCTTCACGGACCCCTCGGCGCAGTTGATTATGCCCACCGCAGCCGAGGACGTCGCCCTGTCCCTACGGCGCACGGTCAAGGGCAAGGGCGAGAGGGCCAGCGCCGCGGTCGCGGCGCTCGAGGCCATCGGACTCGGGGACAAGGGCTCGGTGTCGGTTCACGCCCTGAGCGGCGGCCAGAGGCAACTCCTCGCCCTCGCGGGGGTCCTCGCGGTCGGCCCGTCGATCGTCGTCGCGGACGAGCCGACCACACTGCTCGACCTTCGGTGGCGCGCCCACGTGGATGCGTTGCTCGCCGGACTCGATCAGCAGGTGATCGAGGTGACGCACGACCTCGAGGCGGCCTCACGCGCCGACCGCGTCGTCGTGATGGATTCGGGCTCGGTCGCGTTCGACGGCAAGCCGCGCGCCGCGGTCGCGGCCTACCGGGGCCTCATGGCGAGCGCCTAATGGGCGGCGCCTAGTGGGTCTCTTCGGGCTCTACCGCGAACGGCGTACCCCGCTCCACCGAGCGCCCGCGTGGGCGAAGATGCTCGGCCTCGTCCTTGCCGCGGTCTGGCTTGCGTGGTGCGCCGTTCCAGCGTGGAGCGTCGCGAGCACGGTCGTCGCCGTCGCGCTCCTGGCCAGCACCCTGCCGCCACCCGTGCCGACGCTTCGCGGCGTCGCCCCCGTGCTTCTGATTGCGGCCGCGACCGCCGCCTACCAACTGTGGCAGGGGGACGCGAGGCTCGCCGTCGACCTCGCCGCGGACTTCGTCTCCCTCATCTGCCTCTCGCTCGCCGTCACCACCTCAACGCCGCTCGACGAGTCGATGGGGCTCGTGAGCGCCGCGGCTCGCCCGCTTCGCCGGTGGATCCCGCCGGAGGCCCTCGCCCTGGTCTTCAGCCTGACCATCCGCGCGATCCCCGAACTGACGAGGATCCTCGCGGAGTCGCGCGACGCCGCGAGGTCCCGTGGCCTCGACCGGTCGCCGCGCGCGATGCTCGTTCCCGCGGGCGTGAGGACCGTCGGATACGCCCTCTCCGTGGGCGACGCGATCACGGCGCGGGGACTCGCGGACGAGGCCATGCCCACGGGTGGGCGCGAGGCCCCCGCGCGCTAGAGACGCCCGCACCCCCCGCGCGGTACCCTCGTTTGTACACCTCAGGAGGTTTGCATGACGTTCACCAGCGGCGCCCGTCTCGACCCCAGCCGCGTCCAGCGTCGAGGCGCCTCCGCGGGCACGGGGGGCATGGCCATCGGCGGCGGTATCGGCGGCCTTCTCCTCCTTCTCGTCGGCGCCTTCCTGGGTGTAGATCTGACGGGCCTGCTCGGCGGAGGGAGTTCCGGTTCGACGGTCTCCGCGAACGATCCCGCCGCTCAGGCGCAGTTGGAGCAGAAGTGCGTTACCGGCGCGGACGCGAATTCCAGCACCGAGTGCCTCGTCGTCGGCACCGTGAACTCGCTGGACTCGTATTGGTCCTCGGCGATGCCCGCCCTCGGCGCCAGCTTCTCTTACCCCGAGATCGTCCTGTTCGACAGCCAAACGTCGACGGCCTGCGGCACGGCCTCCGTTCAAACGGGCCCGTTCTACTGCCCCACGGACCAAACCATGTACATCGAGACGAACTTCTTCCAGGTCCTCACCGAGTTTGGCGGCTCGACGGGCCCGCTCGCCCAGGAGTACGTGATCGCCCACGAGTACGGGCACCACGTCCAGCAACTCCTCGGGATCTTCGACGCGGCGGACCGCAGCGGGACGGGAGCCAACTCCGACTCGGTCAAGGTCGAGCTGATGGCAGACTGCCTCGCGGGCGTGTGGACGCACTTCGCCGCGACGGCGCCCGACGCGAGCGGAACGCCATTCCTTGTGCCGCCGACCGACGCGGAGATCAACGACGCACTCTCGGCGGCTGGCTCGGTTGGCGACGACAACATCCAGCAGGCGACGGAGGGGCAGGCGAACCCCGATTCGTTCACCCATGGGTCGTCGGCGCAGCGCATCCAAGCGTTTTCCCTCGGATACCAAGTCGGCTCCGTCTCCCAGTGTGACCCGTTCGGGGTCACCGGATCCGGTAGCGGCGCGAACTAGCCCCGTGAACGCGCAGGCAACGCCCCCGACCACCGCGAGGATACCCGGTATCCCGTTCCCGCTTGCCCCCTCGGCGGAAGCCCACTGGACGATCGAGGGCGATCCCGCACGGGTGATGGCGGTCGCCGGCGCCCACACGGACATGTACGTGAACCCGGGCAGCGCCACCCAGGTCAACGCCGAGACGCTCCTCAACGCGCCGACGCTGCTCGGGACGCCGCCGGACGGGGATTTTCGGCTCAGCGCTCACGTGCGGGTCGCATTCGCCTCGACCTTCGATGCGGGCGTGCTCCTCCTGTGGTTCGACGAGCAGCACTGGGCCAAACTCTGCCTCGAGTACTCGCCCGACGGCGAGCCGATGGTCGTGTCGGTCGTGAACCGGGGTGTCGCCGACGACGCGAACGCCTTCGTCGTGCCCGGCGAATCGGCCTGGCTTCGCGTGTCGCGGATCGACTCCGTCTATGCCTTCCACGCCTCGGAAGACGGCGAGACGTGGAGGCTCGTTCGGGCCTTCGTCCTGGACGCCCCCGGGGCGACGCCTCGCGTCGGATTCGAGGCCCAGTCCCCGACGGGCAAGGGTTGCGCGGTCAGCTTCAATCAGATCGGATTCGACCGGGTGCGCCTGGCCGACCTCCGGGACGGCACCTAGCCGCTAGACGTTGAAACCGAGAGCCCTCAGTTGTTCGCGCCCCTCGTCGGTGATCTTGTCGGGACCCCAAGGCGGCATCCAGACCCAGTTGATGCGGAACCCGTCCACGATGCCGTCGAGCGCCTGTGCCGTCTGGTCCTCGATGACGTCCGTGAGCGGGCACGCCGCGCTCGTCAGGGTCATGTCGATGGTCGCGTGCTTGTTGCCGTCGAGCGCGACCCCGTACACGAGCCCCAGGTCCACGACGTTGATCCCGAGCTCGGGATCGATCACGTCGCGCATCGCCTCCTCGACGTCCGCGGCGTTCGCGACCGCCGTGCCTGCCGTGGGGGGAGTGCTCTCCGTCATGAGTCTCGCCTTTCCGATGTCACGCCTGCCTGTATCAACGCATCCTTGAGCGCCATCCATCCCAGAAGCGCGCATTTGATGCGCGCCGGGTAGCGGCCGACGCCGACGAACGCGGCCGCGTCACCCAGGAGGTCTTCCGTCGCGTCGTCCGGCTCCTCGCCGCGCGCCTGCATGAGGGCGAGGAACGCATCCTCGGTCACCTTGGTCTCCTCGAGGGTCGTGCCGAGCACAAGGTCGTGGAGCACGGACACGCTCGCCTGGGAGATGGAGCAGCCCTGGCCCTCCCACGTGAGGCTCGCGACGCGGTCGCCGTCGATGCCGACGCGCAGCCGCACCTCGTCCCCGCACGTGGTGTTGACCTGGAAGGACTCCCCCGTGCCGCCGCCGGACGCGGGCTCGAGGCCGCGTCCGTGGCCCTCCTTCGCGTGGTCCATGATCACCTGCTGGTACATCTGCTCGAGGGCGCTCATGCGTTCACCGCCTTCTCGACGCCGAAGAAGTCGCGGACCGTCGCGAGGGACGCGAGGAACGCGTCGACCTCCTGCTCGGTCGTGTATACGTGGGTCGACACGCGCGTGGAATTCGGGACGCCGAGGCGCCGGTGGAGCGGCTGGGCGCAGTGGTGGCCGACGCGCACGGCGATCCCGGCGTCGTCGAGTACCTGTCCCACGTCATGGGGGTGCACACCTTCGACGACGAAGGCGGCGAGGCCGAGCACGTCGTCGCCGGAGGACGTCGCGGGACCGAGCAGGCGCACGCCGTCGATCGCCTCGACGCCGCGGCGAAGCCGCTCGCCGAGCGCGCGCTCGTGGGCCTGAACCTTGTCCATCCCAAGTGCGCCGAGGTACCTCGTTGCCTCGCCCATGCCGACCGCCTGCGCGACGGGCTGCGAGCCCGCCTCGAACCGCTGGGGGGCGTCGAGCCACGTGGTTTCCGTCATCGTCACGGTCTTGACCGTCGAGCCGCCGAACACGGACGGTGGAAGGGCATTGAGGAGCTCGGTGCGGCCGTAGAGGGCCCCGATTCCGGTGGGCCCGAGCATCTTGTGGCCGGAGAAGGCGGCGAAGTCGACGCCGAGAGCGGTGAGATCGAGAGGGAGGTGAGGCGCGGTCTGGCACGCGTCCATCACCGTTAGCGCCCCCACCTCGCGGGCGCGCGCAATGATCACCTCCACGGGATGGATCACGCCCGTGACGTTGCTCGCGTGCTGGAAGGCGACGACGCGCGTCCGCTCTCCCACGACGTCGGCGAGGCTCCCGAGGTCAAGCCGACCCGCGTCGTCGACGGTGATCCAGCGGAGCGTCGCGCCCGTCCGGCGCGCGAGGACCTGCCACGGGATGAGGTTCGCGTGATGCTCGGATTCGGTGACGACGATCTCGTCGCCCTTGCCGATGGAATACCGCGCGGCGGCGTCTCCCCCGATGCCCTGGGACGCGTTCCCGATCCCCGAGGCCACGAGGTTGAGAGCCGCGGTCGCATTCGACGCCCATACGATCTGGTCGGGACCGGCCCCGACGAAGCCGGCGACGGTGGCGCGGGCGCCCTCGAACGCCTCGGTCGCCTCCTCGGCAAGCAGGTGCGCCCCGCGACCGACCGCCCCGTTGCTGAAGCGATAGAAGTCCGCCTCGGCCTGGAGGACCTGCTCGGGCTTGTGCGACGTCGCGGCGGAGTCGAGGTAGACGAGGGGTCGCCCGTTCCTCCCCTCACGCCCGAGGGCGGGGAAGTCGGAGCGGAGGTCGGGCAGCATGACGGGACCGGCTACGCCTTCGCGAGGAAGCGGTCGTAGCCCTCGGCTTCGAGGCTGTCGGCGAGTTCGGGCCCGCCCTGTTCGGCAATCTGGCCGTCGACGAACACGTGGACGAAGTCGGCGTCGATGTACCGAAGGATCCGCGTGTAGTGCGTGATGAGCAGGACGCCGGCTCCCGTCGCGGCCTTGGCGCGGTTGACGCCCTCCGACACGACGCGAAGCGCATCGATGTCGAGTCCGGAGTCCGTCTCGTCGAGGATCGCGAACTTCGGGGCCAGGAGCTCCATCTGGAGGATCTCGTGGCGCTTCTTCTCGCCGCCGCTGAAACCCTCGTTGACGTTGCGCTCGGCGAACACGGGGTCCATCTTGAGGTTCGCCATCGCCTCCTTGACGTCCTTGACCCACGTGCGGAGCTTGGGCGCCTCGCCGTCGAGCGCGGTCTTGGCCGTGCGAAGGAAGTTGGAGACGGAGACGCCCGGAACCTCGACGGGATACTGCATCGCGAGGAAGAGCCCCGCGCGGGCGCGCTCGTCCACCTTCATCGCGAGCACGTCCTCGCCGTCGAGGGTGACGGTTCCCTCGGTGACCTTGTACTTGGGGTGGCCCGCGAGCGAGTACGCGAGCGTGGACTTGCCCGAGCCATTGGGACCCATGATGGCGTGGGTCTCGCCCGACTTGATGGTGAGGTCGACGCCCCGAAGGATCGGCTTGGTGCCTTCCTTGGTGTCGACGCTGACCTTCAGTCCGCGGATTTCGAGGGTGCTCATGCGTTCTCCTTGGCTGTGCTCATGGGGGCGTCGACGTCGACCAGGACGTCATCGCCGTCGATGCGGACGGGGTAGGTGCGGATGGGGATCATGGCGGGGAGCACGTCCGGCGCGCCGGTGCGAACGTCGAACCGGCTCCCGTGGGCCCAGCATTCGATCTCGCAGCCCACGACGTCTCCCTCCGAGAGTGAGACGTCGGCGTGACTGCAAATGTCGTCGATCGCGTAGACCTCGCCGTCCTCCGTGCGGACCACGGCGATCGCGTGCGGCGTCCCATCCTTGAGATTGAGGTCGGCGCGAAGCGCCGAGCCTGGGGCGAGGTCCTTGGCCTTGCACGCCGCGCGCTCAGTCATGGGCGACGCCCAACTCCCGATCGATGGCGCGCATCAAACCCTCTTCAACGTCGGCGACGCCGATTTGGCCCACCAAATCCGCGAAGAAGCCGCGAACGACCATGCGGCGAGCCTCGTCCTCGGGGATCCCCCGGGACTGGAGGTAGAACATCTGCTCGTCGTCGAAGCGGCCCGTAGCCGAGGCATGTCCCGCGCCGGCGATCTCGCCCGTCTCAATCTCGAGGTTGGGGACGGAGTCGGCGCGGGCGCCCTCCGTCAGCAACAGGTTGCGGTTGAGCTCGTAGGTGTCCGTGCCCTCGGCCTCGGCGCGGATGAGGACGTCGCCGATCCAGACGGTGCGAGCGGTCTGGCCCGCGAGCGCGCCCTTGTAGGCGACGCGCGAGCGGGCGCGCGGAGCGACGTGATCGATGAAGACGCGGTTCTCCAGGTGCTGACCGGAGTCCGCGAAATAGAGCCCGATCAGGTCCACCTCGGAACCCTCCCCCGCCATCTCGACCGTCGCGTTGGTGCGGGCCAGACCCGCTCCGAGGGTGACGATCGAGCCGCGAAGGTGAGCGTCCTTGCCAACCCGGGCGACAAGGTCCGTGAGGTGGACCGCGTCGGACGCGCACTCGTCGATCAGGACCACGTTGAGCCGCGCGCGCGCCGCGAGGTCGACCGAGAGGAACTCCGAGACCTCGGCGGACCCGGAATACTGGGCGATGACGGTGACCTCCGCACCCTCGCCCACCTCCAGCACGAAATGGGTGCGGATCGGCGCGCCCTCGAAGGTGACGCCCAAGGGGACGGGTCGGGGCACGATGGCGCCGGGCGCTACCTGCATGAGGATGCCCCTCGGCGCACGCGCGGCCGCGATGGCTCCCGCGCGGTCGCTCGCGGCGCGCACGGAGCGGGCGCGCGCGTCGTCCGTTTCGATCTGCTTGATGGTGACGCCGGCGGGAATGGCCTCGAGCTTCCATTCCGGCGTGTTCTCGACGGGGACGTCGTCCAGAGTGGTCCCGAGGCGGCCGAGCGGCGTGAAGCGCCAGTCCTCCTCGCGCCCGGTGGGCATCGGGAAGGCGGCCGGGTCGAAGGAGGTGACGCGCTCGGCGCGGGACTTCGCGGGAATCGCGAAACCAGGCCCGGTGCCATGAGTGTGCGACTTTTCGGCCACGGCCCTGCTGTGGTCCGTCGCGAGGGTTTCGGCGGCGCTCAACCGACGGCTCCTTCCATCTGAAGTTCGATGAGTCGGTTCAGCTCGAGGGCGTACTCCATGGGGAGCTCGCGCGCGATGGGCTCGACGAAGCCGCGGACGATCATCGCCATCGCCTCCGTCTCCGGCAATCCCCGGCTCATGAGGTAGAAGAGCTGCTCCTCGCTCACGCGAGACACCGTGGCCTCGTGACCCATACTCACGTCGTCCTCGCGGACGTCCACGTACGGATACGTGTCGGAACGCGATATCTGATCCACCAGGAGCGCGTCGCACAGGACGTTGGACTTGGAGCCGTGAGCGCCATCGAGGATCTGGATGAGGCCCCGGTAGGAGGTCCGCCCTCCCCCGCGCGCCACGGACTTGGAGATGATGCTCGAGGAGGTGTACGGGGCAGCGTGCACCATCTTGGCCCCGGCGTCCTGGTGCTGACCCGCGCCCGCGAAGGCGATCGAGAGCGTCTCGCCGCGCGCGTGCTCGCCCAGAAGGTAGATGGCGGGGTACTTCATGGTCACCTTGGATCCGATGTTGCCATCGACCCACTCCATCGTCGCGCCTTCGCCCGCGGTTGCCCGCTTGGTCACGAGGTTGTAGACGTTGTTCGACCAGTTTTGGATGGTCGTGTAGCGGACGCGCGCGTTCTTCTTGACGATGATCTCCACCACCGCGCTGTGGAGCGAGTCGGAGGAGTAGATCGGCGCCGTGCAGCCCTCGACGTAGTGAACGTATGAACCCTCGTCGGCGATGATGAGCGTCCGCTCGAACTGGCCCATGTTCTCCGTGTTGATGCGGAAGTAGGCCTGGAGCGGGATATCGACGTGGACGCCCGGCGGGACGTAGACGAACGACCCGCCCGACCACACCGCGGTGTTGAGGGCCGCGAACTTGTTGTCCCCCGCCGGGATGACGGTGCCGAAGTACTCCTTGAACAGGTCGGGGTGCTCGCGGAGCGCAGTGTCGGTGTCGAGGAACAGGACGCCCTGTTGCTCAAGGTCCTCGCGGATCTGGTGGTAGACCACCTCGGACTCGTACTGGGCCGCGACGCCGGCGACAAGGCGCTGCTTCTCGGCCTCGGGGATGCCGAGCCGGTCGTAGGTCTCCTTGATGTCGTCGGGGAGCTCGTCCCACGACGTCGCCTGCTTCTCCGTGGAGCGCACGAAGTACTTGATGTTGTCGAAGTGAATACCGCTCAGGTCCGCGCCCCACGACGGCATGGGCTTCTTGCCGAAATAATCTAGGCCCTTGAGGCGCGCCTTGAGCATCCACTCTGGCTCGCTCTTGAGCGAGGAGATGTTCCTGACGACGGCCTCGCTGAGGCCGCGTTGCGCGCTCATGCCGGCGGCATCGCTGTCATGCCAGCCGTAGCCGTAGGTGCCGATCGACGCGATCGTCTCCTCCTGCGTCAGCGGGGTCTTCTCTGTTCCGGTAGTCATGGGCCCTCCTTGCCCGCCACGGCGAGCGGGATGTTGGTGGTGCAGACGTGCGCCCCGCCCGCGAGGGTGGACAGGCGCTGGACATGGACGCCGAGCACGCGCGCGAGTACACGCGTCTCTTCTTCGCACCACTCGGGTGCCGCCTCGGCGACGGACTGGACGGGGCAGTGCCCCTGGCACAGCTGGAGGGCGAAGCCGCCCGGGAGCGGCCGAGTACTCGCGGCGTAGCCGCGCTCGGTGAGCGCGGCGGAGAGGGCGCGCACGCGTTCGTCGAGGGGGGCTGAGGGGTCGACGGACGACGCGAGGGCGTCCTCAAGCCGACGGCTCTCCTTCGCGATAAAGTCGTCGAGCCCGCCGGTGGCGCGAAGGAACACGAGGGCGTCGACGGCCACGTTCGCGTACGCACCCCCGATGGCTCGCTGGCCCGCGGCCGTCGCGACGTAGGCGCGAGCCGGACGTCCGCGCCCGCGGTCGAGGTGGCCCGGAATCTCGTGCTCCGCGATGTGGCCCGCCTCGTCGAGGTGGATCAAGTGGCGGCGAATCCCCGCCGAGGTGACGCCAAGGCGCTCCGCGATCTCCGCGGCGGTGACGGGGCCCGAAGACACGATGAGGCCGAGCACGCGCTCGCGCGTCGTCTCGTCCGTCGCCATGGGTCCCTCCCGCGCCGCCGGTGCCGGTCGGCTATTAGGTAACAGTCTCGTGCCCTAATTCCATTCCCGCAAGGAAGGGTAGCCTTACCCGGACTGGGGGGTCCGCGTTGCCCGCGCTGGAGCCAGCCCCTCCTAGGATGGACGCGTGACCACCGCCGCAGCTCGCAGGAAAACGACGCCGTCAACCTCCGCGCGCACCGCCCCCCCGACGCCCCCGCGCCGGCGTCCGATCGCCTGGATCGCGGCCCGCGGGCGCGGACTCGCGCTCACCAACCTCATCGCCCAGGGGGCGATCATCGCGACGGGCGGCGCAGTCCGGCTCACCGACTCCGGCCTCGCGTGTCCGACCGCGCCGCTGTGCGAACCCGGGAGCCTCTTCCCCACGCGCGCAGCCCTCGACAACGCGCACACCTACGTGGAGTTCGGCAATCGCCTCGTCTCGGTAGTACTCATCACAATCGCAGGCCTCCTCGCCATCGCGATCTGGCGGTCGCGCCCCACGCTCCGCTGGTGGGGCCTCCTGCCGGTGGTCGGCGTCTTCGCGCAGGCCGTGCTCGGCGCCGTGAGCGTCCATGTGAAACTCAACCCACTCGTCATCGGCGCGCACATGATGCTCTCCGTCGCGCTCGTCTGGGGGTCGATGTGGCTCCTCCTGCGCTACCGCGACGCGCCGCGTCGCGCCTCGGGCCCCTCGCTCACCCTCGCCCGATGGGTATCCCTCGCGCTCTTCGCCGCCGTGGTCGTCCTCGGAACCATCACGACGGGCGCGGGGCCGCATTCGGGCGACCCGGAGGCCACGGCGAGGCTCGGGATCGACCCCGGCCACGCGGCCAAGGCGCACGCGTTCGTCGTGTGGGCCTTCGTCGCCGTGGTCGCATACCTCGCGATCGTCCTGTTGCGGCGGCGCGCCGAGGAGGGAGGGGGCGGGGCCGGAGAGGGCGCCGCCCGACGCGCGATCGCGTGGCTCGCGGCGATCACCGTCGCGCAGGGTGCCATCGGGTACACCCAGTACGCGCTCGGCCTTCCCATCCTGGTGGTGGAGCTCCACCTCATCGGCATTGCCTCCCTCGCGGCCGCGCACAGCGCCGCCTTCCACCTCACGCGGCGGGCGTAGCCGGGGCAAGCGTGCGCGCATCCTTCTTCCAGACGACCGCCACCCGCCGCGGTGTTGCCGCCCGCCGCAGCGCCGTCGCCCTCGCCGCGTTGGCGCTAGTGGCGTTGGCGGGATGCTCCGCATCTGGCCCCGCGGCCGAGCCCGGGGCTAGCGTGGGAGGCGTGATAGCACCCCTCTCCGTTTCGAGCCAGGATTTCTCCGACGGCGGCGGCCTCGCGGCCATGTTTGCGGGCGGCGACGCAGCGCGGTGCGCGGGCGACAACCTCAACCCGCAGCTGACATGGTCCCCAGGCCCGCCTGGCACGGCGTCGTACGCGATCGCGATGAACGACCCCGACGCGCGCGGCTACTCGCACTGGCTCCACGTGGACATCCCGACGGACGTCACGAGCGTCGTCCGGGGCGCGTCGGCCTCCCTGCCCGGGACGGCCGGGCGCGGCACGAACGGCACCGCCGCCTACTACGGCCCCTGCCCGCCGTCGAGGCACCGCTACGTCTTCACCGTCTACGCGCTCGACACGCTCTTGAAACCCGACCACGCGCTCACGTGGGACGAATTCGCTTCGGCGGCCGACGGGCACGTCCTCGCCGAGGGTTCGGTCACGGGTCTGTACCCGGCGGATCCCTCCTAGTATTTCGCCCATGGCCCATCGCCAGGGCAGAGGGTCGTCTCGCGGGAATGCCGAACCACATCGCAGTTCTGGAGGTCGTGTCATGAAGGTCCTTGTCGTCGGAGCCACGGGAAACCAAGGCTCAGCCGTGGTTCGTCACTCGGTGGCCGCCGGGCTGACGGTCCACGGGCTCGTAAGGGACGAGCGGTCCCCCGGGGCCGCCGGACTTGCCCGAGCCGGCGTGGTGCCAAGAAGGGGCGATCTCGACAAGCCCGAGACCTTGGTCTCCGCCCTCGAGGGAATGGACGCCGTGTTCAGCGTCCAGAACTTCTGGCGAACCGGCAACCTCACGGAGTTCCTCCAGGGCCGCGCGGTGGTGGAAGCGGCGCTAGACGCTGGCGTTCGACTCTTCGTCCAAACCACGGGCGGCCTCGCTCCAGGTTCGGGATCCGCCAACACCGAGGTCAAGGCCATCATCGAGGCGCTCGTCCGCGAATCCTTCCCGGATGCGCTCATCCTCCGCCCCGTCTGGTTCATCGACGGCCTCAATCTGACAAGTTTCAACAGAGCGGAGGGCACCCTTGAGTTCGTGACGGCGCCGGACCAGCCCCATGCATGGGTGGCGATCGACGACATCGGCAGAATGGTCGCACGAGCGTTCGCGGACTTCGATGACGTGGCCGGTCTCACCATGAACTTCGCGAGCAGGGTGAACACGGCAACCGAGATGGTCGAGGCGTTCAACCGCGTCTTCGGCACCTCGCTCCGCTACCACCAGTTCACGGACGTCGAGCTCGCGGCCAAGATACGGACCCTCGCAACCGAGCCGGTCTTCGTACACGAACTCGAGGGGATATTCGGGGCGATCCGCAGCGTCAACTTTGATGTTGACCTCGACCTCCACGACCGCCTGCTCCCTCAGCGTCACACGCTCGACACCTGGACGCGTGAGTTCGCGTATCCGCTGTGGAACGAGGGGCTGACTGACTGAACCACCCGGGCAAACCAACGCGCGTCGGCGGGTCGCGCCGTCGACCGGCCCGCGCGGCTTGGCGCGTCGAGCGGGTCCCCCTCGATGTGTCCCTCAGCGATTGCGCGCCCGATGCGGTGGGTAGCGACTCCAGGTTCCGCCAGCCCACTGAGCCCGCGCTAGGGCTCGGTTCGTACCCCGCCGCGCCCGAGGCGAACATCAACTGGTATTGGACCGGGTGCGCGAGCGAACGCGCACGATAGGCCTCCCCGCCACGTCCTCCGGCCGCTCGCCGGACCGGCGGACGACCTCTTCGGGCGTGAAGGACTGCACCCCCGTGTCCGCGAGCACGGCCTCGGCGTGGAGCGGGAGCCGCTCGGGAAGCGACGCCTCCTCCGTCACGGCAACGCGCCCGACGACCTGGCCCACGGCGCGTCGGCCGGTCGTAGCGTGGCGAAGCCCGCGCGTCGGGCGGCATCGAGGGCGAAGGCGCCGGTGACGAGGCTCGGGCTCTGCAGCTCGCCCACCGCGACTCCTGCGAGCACCTCGTCCAGGGGCACCCAGCGACGGATCATGTCCTTCTCCTCCGCCTCCCGAACGAAGCGATCGGCGTGCGGCACCGCGGAGATGTCGCGCGCAAGGTAGATGCGAATCGCCTCCGAGCTCCCGCCCGGCGATGTGAAGAAGTCCACTAGGGTGTGCCAGGTCGTCGCGACGGCGTCGACCTCCTCGTGGAGTTCGCGCTTGGCGGCGGCGAGGGGGTCTTCGCCCGCGACGTCCAGCAGGCCCGCGGGCGGCTCCCACATCTCGCGGCCGACGGGGTGGCGGTACTGGCGCACGAGCAGGATTTCCCCCGGCTCGCGGAAGGCGACGATGGCGACCGCCCCGGGATGCCGGATCACGTCGCGGGCAACCACCAGGTCGGCATCGAGTCGGACGTGCTCGGTGACGACGTCCCACACCCTGCCACGGAAGGCGACGTCTCTCTCCGCGACGGGGCGCGGCGCTGTGAGATCCCTGACGGGGCCGTCGTCGCGCACGTCGCCGTTCGCCATCGACCTACTCCGACGTTGTCGGGGAGGGCCCTCCCCCCGCGAGCGCCAACTCGGGGGCGGCGCCTTCGGGATCGGCTTTGCGCGCCGCGAGCGCCGCGCCAACCAGCCCCGCGAAGAGCGGATGCGCGCGCGTGGGCCGCGAGCGGAATTCCGGGTGGGCCTGCGTCCCCACGTAGTAGGGGTGAACGTCCCTGGGAAGCTCGACGAACTCCACGAGGGAACGGTCGGGCGATCGGCCGGACATCACCAGGCCGGCCGCCTCGAGCTGGGGGCGGTAGGTGTTGTTGACCTCGTAGCGGTGGCGGTGACGTTCGCCGACGGTCGTGGCGCCGTAGACCTCCGCGACGATCGAGCCGGGCTCCAGGACCGCCGGGTACTCGCCCAGCCGCATCGTCCCGCCCATGTCGCCCTCGCCGTCGACGATCGCAAGTTGCTCCTCCATCGTCGCGACGACAGGGTGCTCGGTCTCCGGATCGAATTCGGAACTCGAGGCGCCCTCGAGGCCAAGGACCGTGCGCGCGTACTCGATCACCATGCACTGAAGCCCCAAGCAGAGTCCGAGCGTCGGGATCTTGTTCTCGCGCGCCCAGCGGAGCGCGCCAAGTTTCCCCTCAATCCCGCGGACGCCGAAGCCCCCCGGCACGAGGACCGCGTCCACCCCGCCCAGCGTCTTCTCCGCACCCTCGGGCGTCTGGCAGAGATCGGAGGCCACCCAGCGAATATCCACCCTCGTGCGGTGGTGGAACCCGCCGGCGCGGAGCGCCTCGGAGACGCTTAGGTACGCGTCGGGAAGGTCAATGTACTTGCCCACCAGCGCGACCTCGACGTGATCCGCTGGCTTGTGGACCCTCCGCAGCAGCGAGTCCCAGTCCGTCCAATCCACGTCGCGGAACGGAAGCGCTAGCCTGCGCACCACGTAGGCGTCGAGGCCCTCGGAGTGGAGGACGCGGGGAATGTCGTAGATGCTCGGCGCGTCCTTGGCGGTGACGACGGCCTCGATCTCGACGTCGCACATGAGCGCGATCTTGTTCTTGACCGCCTGCGGGATGTCGCGGTCGGCGCGACACACGATTGCGTCGGGCTGAATACCGATCGAGCGGAGCTCGGCGACGGAGTGCTGGGTGGGCTTGGTCTTGAGTTCGCCCGCCGGCCCGATGAACGGGACGAGCGACACGTGGAGGAAGAAGACGTTGTCGCGGCCGACGTCGTGGCGGACCTGGCGCGCGGCCTCAAGGAACGGGAGCGATTCGATGTCGCCGACCGTGCCACCGATCTCCGTGATGATGACGTCGACATCCTCGCTCGCCTGCGCGCGCATCCGGCGCTTGATCTCGTCGGTGATGTGCGGGATCACCTGCACGGTGTCCCCCAGGTACTCGCCGCGTCGTTCCTTCGCGATGACCTGCGAGTACACCTGCCCCGTGGTCACGTTGGCGCTCGCCCCGAGTTCCACGTCGAGGAAGCGCTCGTAGTGGCCGATGTCAAGGTCGGTCTCGGCGCCATCGTTGGTCACGAAGACCTCGCCGTGCTGGAAAGGGTTCATCGTGCCCGGATCGACGTTGAGGTAGGGATCCAGTTTCTGCATGGTCACGCGAAGTCCGCGCGAGCGGAGCAACCGGCCGAGGCTAGACGCCGTCAGGCCCTTTCCCAGGGAAGACACCACGCCTCCGGTGACGAAGATGTGCCGGGTGACATGGCCCGCGGGGCCGGAAAGTCGGGTTCGCTCCACGGGCTTCGATCCTAACAGTTCCCGGGGCCGCGCGCCCCGACGCGCCCGCTTCCCGTGGTTCCTGCATCGTCCCCCGCCACCTCCTCGAGCGGGCGCGGGCCCCTACGGCATGGGTGGCCTAGGGCGCCGGTGCCGCGGCAACGGGACCGGGGTAGAGCGTCAGGTCCCCTCCGTACCCGTAGCTCGATGCGGTGCCCGTGAGTTCCTTCGCCATGGCGAGAGCAACGGTGAATCGCCCGAAGTAGTTCATCGACTCCGTCACGGTCGTGACGTTCGCGTGGAGCAGGGCGGAGGAACGGATCGCCGTCGGGATGTCCTCCGCGGTCGCGGCCCCCGACGCGATGACCGTCCCCTTGTCGTACGCGTCGAGGATCCCCGCGACTTCGGCCATAGTCTCGCTCTGCGCCGCGCGAAGATCGTCGTTCTCCGCGCCGGGGCCAGCGATGATCAGGATGCCGTCGACGGAGCCCGTGACGGTCCCCGACACGAAGTCGGCGCCCTTCAGGAGGTTCAGGAGAATCGTGGCGCGATCGGCGGCCGTCGTTGGATCCGCGACGTCGTTCGGCCCCGCCGCCTCGGATGAGTCCGTAGGAATGAGCGCCTGGGCGAGCGCGTGCGCCACGACCTTGTCGGGGGCCACCGCCGCGTCAATCCCCACGACGGAGTCCGCGATTTGCGCGGCAAACGCCGCCCGGAAGGCCGCCTGGCCGTCGTCGAGCCACGCAGGCTCGATCGTGAGGTTGCCCGTGACGGTCGCTCCTGCCTGCACGAGTCGGTCGCGCATCCCCGTCACCTCCGCCTCGTCGGGAGAGAAGACCCGAATGATCGCGATGTGGCGGTCCTTGAGGGAGTCGGCAAGCAGGACGGGGGCGGCCTGGTCAACGAAGTCCCGTCCGACGGCCCCCTGCAATTCCTCTGCGGCCGTCTGCGCCTTCGCGTCCGCGAGCTCCTGACGGAGTTGATCCGTCTCGTCGGTGAGGGAGGACACGAGCGCCGTGCGAAGGGGCCCCGAGCCAAGGACGATCCCAATCGCGAGCGCCAAGAGCGCCGCCGCGAGCGACACCACGTGGTACCGGAAGTCGATCATGCCGTTGCTCCAAACCATGAGGCGACGACGGGCCACACGTCGCGCAACCATGCAGCGCCCCCCGGGGTCAGGGCGAGCGCGTTGCCGAGCGCGAAGAGCGCCGCGAGGATGAGGGCGATGAGCGTCCACGGCGAGTACCGATGGCGATACAGCGCCGCGACCGTGCCTGCGTCGGCGAGCCGCCCGCCGGCGACGAGCCGCGCGAGGAATGTCGCGGCCGCCTCCGGGCGCCCCTCCTCGAGGAAGTCCGCAAGCCCGGAGGCGACGCCAACCGTGACGATGAGGGACGCGCCGGAGTTGTGGGCGAGAAGAATCGCGAGGTCGTCGCTCGAGACCGTGAGGTCGGAGAATACGTGGCGGACGTTGAGTGAATCCAGCCTGCTCGCCCCGCCGTCGCCGCGCCCGGGCTCGTGCACGACCACCTCCGCGCCCGAGGTCAGCGCGGCCTCGGAGATTCCGTCGACGTTGCCGACGATGATGAGCGGAGCGTACGCGTCCTTCAGTGCCTCGTCCGCGCCGGCGCCGACCGCGACGATCGCCGGCCTGCGATCCCTCAGGAACGGCCGGATTCGGCGCAGTTGCTCGGCGTGCCCGAAGCCGGTCGACAGGATGACGACCTGGCGCCCCTCGAGCTTGGTTTCCAGGACGGGCAGGCCCGCCCCGTCGAGTAGGAGCGAAGCGTCGCGGTCGATGGCGTCCAGGACGCTCGCGGCGAAGGACGCGAGGTGCACGCCCGCGCCCTTGGCCGCCGAGGCCATGGCCTCCTCGACGTCCGGAAGGGACCGCACCACGCCCTCGGCAATCTTCTCGGTCCCCTGGAAGACCTCCGCCCGTTCGATTCGGACGCGATCGCCATCGCGGACGCCAAGGATGTCGGCGCCGAGCCCATCAATGAGCGGGATTCCGGCTTCGAGTAGCACCTTCGCTCCGCCCGTGGGGAAGCGCCCCGAGATCGACGCCGCCGCGTTGAGCACGGCGGCGGGACGCGCGGCCGCGAGGGCCTCCGCGACGCGCTGGTCGAGGTCCATCACGTCGATGATCGCAATGGCGTCGCGCTTCAGGCGATGCGCCAGATGCATCGGATGCGAGTCGAGGCGCGCGACCCCGGAGATAAAGCGGTCCGCATCCTTCCTGACTCGGCCTGTCCCAACGATCCGCTTCATGGCATTCATCCTGCCATGCCTAACGGGCTATGTCTGAGCCCTCAATCAACTCGAGGGCGTGGGCACGCGCGGTCGAGGAATCCTCCTGCCCGCTCAGGAGCCTTGCGACCTCCTGAATTCGCGCCTCGCCGGTCACCTCCCCGACGGTCGAGGTCGTCACGAGCCCCGCCGTGCTCTTGCTGACCACGATGTGGTGGTCGGCGAACGCGGCGACCTGGGCGAGATGGGTCACGACAAGGACCTGCTGGGTCCGCGCGAGTTCCGCGAGGCGGCGCCCAACATCGATCGCCGCCCGGCCTCCGACGCCCGCGTCCACCTCGTCGAAGACGAAGGTGTGGCCCTCGCCGACCATGCCGTGGGCGAGCGACACCTCGATCGCAAGCATGATGCGCGACAACTCCCCGCCGGAGGCGGCGTCCGCGACGGGGCGCTGGGGGGCGCCCGGGTGGGCCGAAAGGGTCATCTCGACCGCGTCGGAGCCGTACGGGCCGGGGTCGGAGTCGGTGACGACCACGCCGAAGGCCGCCTGAGGCATGGCCAGTTGGGCGAGTTCGCCGTTCACGGCGGCGCCGAGCCTCGAAGCCGCCTCGGCGCGGGTGCCGCTCAGCGCTCGGGCAAGGAGCGCGATCTCACCCTCGATGCGCGCGACGTCGGAGCGCAGCGCGTCGAGTCGCTCGTCCCAGGAGTCGTGGGCGGCGACGCGATCCGCCGCCTCCGCGGCGTACGCGAGGATGCCGTCAACGTCCCGGCCGAGGCGCCGGCCCAGCGCCGCGAGATCGCTCCGGCGCGCGAGCACGGCGTCGAGCCTCGCGGGGTCGGCGTCGAGCCCTTCGAGGTAACGGGTCAGATCGCTCGCCACATCCTCCAGGGCAAACCTCGCGCCCTCGATCGCGGCAACGCGTTCGGCGAGAGTGGGGTCGTGGCGCGCGGACTCGGCGAGGGCCTTGCGCGCGCCGTCGAGGCTTGCGACCACCGCCGCGGGGTCGTCGCCCGCGAGGGTCTCGCGCGCCATCGCCGCGCCCCTACGCACCTCTTCGGCGTTCTGAAGCACCTCGGCCTCGGCCGACAGCGCCCCGTCCTCCCCCGGTTGGGGGTTCACCGCCGCGATGGCGTCGAGGTCGTCGCGCAGGTGACGCACGGCCGTGCGCTCCACGTCGGCTCCGCGCTGCATCCGCTCAAGCTCGCCGCGGATCTCGGCGAGCGAGGCCCAGGTCTCGCGGTACTCCGCGAGCGTCGCCAGGTGACCCTCGCCCGCATAGCGGTCGAGGGTCTCACGCTGCCTGGACGCAGACCGGAGCCGCACCTGATCGGCCTGGCCGTGGACCGTGATGAGCTCATCCGCGCATTCCGCGAGAACGGCCTGGGGAACCTGCCTTCCCCCCACGACCGTGCGGCTGCGAGCCGTGGCCCCGAGCGTCCGCGCCACGGTAATGGTGCCGTCGTCGTTACGTACCACGCCCGCCTCTTCCAGGACGGCGGCCGCGTCGCTGCCCTCGGGAACGTCGATGATGGCCTCGGCGAACGCGACCTCGGCGTCGGAACGGACGATGGCCGTCGGGGCCTTGCCCCCGGTCACGAGCGCAAGGCCGGTGAGCACCATGGTCTTGCCCGCGCCCGTCTCTCCCGTCACGACCGTCAGTCCCGCGCCGAGCGTCAGCCTCGCCGACTCGATCACGCCAAGGTTCTCAATGGACAACTCGTGGAGCACGACTACTCCTCCACGGTCGCGGTGTCGAGGTCCCGGCGCCACCCCTTGGTCGGTAGCGAGAACTTGGTGGTGAGGCGGTGGGTAAAGGTCTCGTCGTCGAGGCGAGCGAGTTTGACGGTGTACACCGAGCGACGGAAGAGGATCCTGCCGCCGAGGGGAACGTCGATCGCCCGCGCGCCGTCGCAGACGATGGTCCCCGGCGTGGAAGAGGTCGGCGCGATGAGGACTCCGAAGGTGGAATCGGGGCCGACGACGAGAGGCCGGGAGAAGAGGGCGTGCGCGGCGAGGGGGACGAAGAGCAGCGCGTCGACGTTAGGCCAGATGACCGGTCCCCCTGCGGAGAAGGCGTGCGCCGTCGAGCCCGTGGCCGTGGACACGACGACGCCGTCGCACCCGAATGCGGACAGGGGACTCCCGTCCACCTCGACCTCGACCTCGAGCGTGCGGTGGGGGGTGGTGCGTTCGATCGCCGCCTCGTTGAGTGCCCATCCGTCCTCGGTGGTGCCGTCGGGGAACGTCACGGTCAGTTCCAGCGTGCGGCGCTCCTCAATCCCGTAGGTGCGCCGCGCAAGTGCCTCGGCCGCGACCTTGACGTCATCCCCCTCGGCCTCCGCCAGGAAGCCGACGCGGCCGAGGTTCACCCCGAGCAGAGGGATATCGCCGCCGTGGGTCAGGGCGACGGCATGGAGCATCGTCCCGTCACCCCCGAGTACGAGCGCGCTTTCGACCGGGTCGCTTTCGCCGTGCGTGTACTCCGTGACGGGTTCCGTCCCGAGGGCGGTCAGCGTGTCGAGCGCGATCTTGAGCGCCCCCCGCATGGTGCGGCGACTCGGGTGCGCAACCACGAGAATGCGGCGAGTCATATGCCTGTTTCCACCTCGCTTTCGATCACGGTCAGGAGTGCCTGCTCGTCCAGGGGCCGGACGTCGCCCCCAGCCTGCCACGTTCGGCGACCCCACACGAAGAATTCCACCGTGCCACGCGGGCCAGACACGAGGCTCCGCGATACATCCGCGATACCGAAGCCCGCGTCCGCCATGGAGCGGGTCACCGAGGCCACCGCGTCGACCATGTCCTCGGGACGCCGAACGACCCCGCCGCGCCCAAGGCGGCCGGCGCCCACTTCAAACTGGGGCTTGACCATGAGGACCATGTCGCCCTCCGGGCGTAGCCAGCCGGCGAGTGGTTGGATGGCGAGCGACAGGGAAATGAAGGAGAGGTCGGCGAGAATCAGGTCCACCCCTACGCCCTCGCCGGGCGGCTCAAGGTCACGAACGTTCACCCCCTCGCGAGAGGTCACCCTGGGGTCCCCGGCGATCGATGGCGCCATCTGCCCGTGGCCGACGTCGATGGCGAGGACGCTCGCGGCGCCGCGCTCGAGCAGGACCTGAGTGAAGCCGCCCGTCGACGCCCCCGCGTCGAGGCACGCCCGGCCGGCGACCGTCAGGCCACGAAGCGCGAAGGCGTCGAGCGCGCCGATCAGCTTGTGGGCGCCGCGCGAGACATAGGCGTCGGCCGTCGGGGCGAGGGTAATTTCGTCGCCCTCGTCCACCTCAAGCGACGAGCGGCGAGCGACGACCCCGCCCACGAGGACGGATCCAGCGGCGATCAGTGCCTGCGCGTGAGTACGGGACCGCGCCGAACCCCGCGCGGCGAGGGCGCGATCAAGCCGCATCGAGGGCCTAGGAGTCGTCGCGAAGGCGGTTGCCGAGGGCTTCCTGAATCTTGTCGAAGAACTCCGCCTGCTTCTCCGGGTCGTCCGGGAGCTCCGTTACCGCCTCGAGCGCGCGCTCAACCTCGGGAGGATAGGACACCTCGCCGAGCGCTTCACGATGCTTGTCGATTTCTCCCATGTCACTCACCATAACCCGTTCTCATCCTCCGGCTCAATGTGAATCCGCTCACCCCGGTCGGCGGCAGCCCAGGCCGCGACGCAACCAGCGCGAAGGCGATCCATGCCCCGATCGCCCGTGTACTCGAGCGCGCCGTCCTTGACCCGGGCCCCCGCCTCCCCGACCTGCCACCACCCATCGCGGAGTTCGGGGGCGGGGTGCGCCTCACCGAGCGCCGCGACAGACTCACCGATGAAGCAGGGTCGTTCGGCCGGGATGGCGCGGAGGGCGTCGAGCGCCTGGCTCGCGCCCGTGAAGACGAGAAGGCCGGGGATACCGGCGGCGCGCGCGCCACCGAGGTCGGTGTCGAGACGGTCGCCGACGACGAGCGGGCGCGTGGCCCCCACGCGTTCGGCGGCCCTGAGGTACATCGAGGGCTCCGGCTTCCCCGCGCTCTCGGGCTCCACGCCCGACGCCGTCGAGACGACGCGAACGAGCGACCCGTTGCCGGGGGCGATTCCGCGGTCATTCGGGAGGGTTAGGTCGAGGTTGGTAGCCAGGAAGTACGCCCCCGCTCGCACCGCATACGACGCCTCGGCCAGCTGGCGCCAACCGACATCGGGCGACCAGCCCTGAACGACCGCATCCGGGGCGTCCGCGGCGTTCTCGACGATGGTCAGCCCCACGGCCTTGACGGCCTCGCGGAGCCCCGCGCCGCCGACCACAAGGATCCGTGCACCGGCGCTGTGGCGATCGGCGAGGATCGCGGCGGCGGCCTGCGCCGCGGTGAAGACTTCTCCCGGGGCGGCGGGGATTCCGACGCTCGTGAGATGAGACGCGACGTCTTCCGAGGTCCGGCTCGCGTTGTTCGTGACATAGACCAGGCGCATGCCCGCCGCGCGGGCCGCTTCGAGCGCCGGAGGCGCGGATGGCACGACCTCGGGACCGCGATACGTGACCCCGTCAAGGTCAACGAGCGCGGCGTCGAAGGCCTCATGGAGCGGAACGGCGCTGCCGAGGAGCGTTGATGTCATCGTCCGGAATCCTCCGCCGCTCCGCCTTTCGCGCCGTCCTCAGCCGCGCCGTCCTCAGCCGCGCCGTCCTCCGCCGCATCATCCTCGGCGGCGGCATCCTCGGCCCCGTCATCTTCCGCGTCGTAGACGACGATCTCTCCGTCATCCTCGTCCCAGATCGGGAGGGATGCGGCCAGCGCGTCCGCGTCGGCCTTGCGGCCTAGGGCTCGAAGCACGTCGACCTTGGCCTCGGAGACTCGCGCCTCCGTCTCCGCGGAGTCGGTCTTGATGCGCTCGAGCGTCTGAAGCGCGGCCGGAAGGTCTCCGAGATCGACGCGCGCCCCCGCGACGACGATGTGTAGCTCGGCGAGGGCGACTCCGGCGAGCGCCAACCCTTCCGGAGATTTCGCCAGAGCGAGCGCGCGCTCGGGGCGCCCCAGGCCGCGCTCGCAATCCGCCTCGACCGCAAGGTGGTCGCTCGAACCCGAGAGTCGGCGAACCGTCCGGAGTTCTCGGAGCGCGTCGGCGTATCGGCCCGTCGCGTACGCGGCGAGGCCAGCCGCCTCCCGGACGACATCGACGCGTCCCGCGCGGGCGACCGCGACCAGTGCATGTCGATAGGCAAGTTCGGGGTCATCCTCGAGCAACAATCCGACCATGATCAGGTGACGCCCGACATCCTCGGCGTTCATCTTGCTCAGCGTGCGAAGCCGCTGACGCACGGAGCGGTCCAGTTGCGAGAACTCGATGACGTCGGGAATAGGGAGATCCTCCGACCTCGGCCGCTCGCGCTCGTCGCGGTCCGCGCGCAGGTGCCGCGCAGGGCGACCCTCGGACGATGCGGGACGACCCGTGCCCCTGCGCGGTCGGGGATTCCCGCCGCGTCCTTCGCCCGTGGGCCTCTCGCCTGCCATTTCGCTCCTCGCGCGACCCGAAGCCGCGACAATCACGACTCGATCCTCTACAGCCACAAACGCCGATAGCCGCCCCGAAGGGCGGCTATCGCGAAAGAATGTCCGGCAGCGACCTACTCTCCCACACCCTCGCGAGTGCAGTACCATCGGCGCAGAAAGGCTTAGCTTCCGGGTTCGGAATGGGACCGGGCGTTTCCCTTTCGCCATGGCTGCCGAAACTCTATGGAGATATACCTTCGGTTTCCCGACCGTATCTCGGGAACCGCACAGTGGACGCGTGGCAAAGATTGATTAAGTCAAGTTATCGGCCTATTAGTACCGGTCAGCTTCGAGAGTCTTTAGTCCTCTCTTCCACGTCCGGCCTATCAACCCGGTGGTCTGCCGGGGGCCTCTCGGGACGAATCCCATGGAAACCTCATCTTGAAACGAGCTTCCCGCTTAGATGCTTTCAGCGGTTATCTCTTCCGAACGTAGCCAACCAGCCGTGCTCCTGGCGGAACAACTGGCACACCAGAGGTTCGTCCACCCCGGTCCTCTCGTACTAGGGGCAGGTTTTCTCAAGTTTCCTGCGCGCGCAGCGGATAGGGACCGAACTGTCTCACGACGTTCTAAACCCAGCTCGCGTACCGCTTTAATGGGCGAACAGCCCAACCCTTGGGACCAACTCCAGCCCCAGGATGCGACGAGCCGACATCGAGGTGCCAAACCATGCCGTCGATATGGACTCTTGGGCAGGATCAGCCTGTTATCCCCGGGGTACCTTTTATCCGTTGAGCGCTGGCGCTTCCACATGCCACCAGCGGGTCACTAGTTCCGACTTTCGTCCCTGCTCGACCTGTCAGTCTCACAGTCAAGCTCCCTTGTGCACTTGCACTCGCCACCTGATTGCCAACCAGGCTGAGGGAACCTTTGAGCGCCTCCGTTACTCTTTGGGAGGCAACCGCCCCAGTTAAACTACCCACCAGGCACTGTCCCTGATCCGGATTACGGACCGAAGTTAGATATCCAGAGTGACAAGAGTGGTATTTCAACGTTGACTCCACCAATACTGGCGTATCAGCTTCACAGTCTCCCACCTATCCTACACAAGCCACACCGAATACCAATACCAAGCTATAGTAAAGGTCCCGGGGTCTTTCCGTCCTGCTGCGCGTAACGAGCATCTTTACTCGTAGTGCAATTTCGCCGAGTTCGCGGTTGAGACAGCAGAGAAGTCGTTACGCCATTCGTGCAGGTCGGAACTTACCCGACAAGGAATTTCGCTACCTTAGGATGGTTATAGTTACCACCGCCGTTTACTGGGGCTTAAGTTCGGAGCCTCGCTTTGCAGCTAACCCCTCCCCTTAACCTTCCAGCACCGGGCAGGCGTCAGTCCGTATACATCGTCTTGCGACTTCGCACGGACCTGTGTTTTTAGTAAACAGTCGCTTCTCTCTGGTCTCTGCGGCCCTACGCGCTCCGGAAGCAAGTTCCTTCACGCTTCAGGCCCCCCTTCTCCCGAAGTTACGGGGGCATTTTGCCGAGTTCCTTAACCACGATTCTCTCGATCGCCTTAGTATTCTCTACCTGACCACCTGTGTCGGTTTGGGGTACGGGCGGCTAGAACCTCGCGCCGAGGTTTTTCTTGGCAGCATAGGATCACTGATTTCCCGCTATTGCGGTCACCATCGGGTCTCAAGCTGTATGAGTTGCGGATTTGCCTACAACTCGCCCTACACCCTTAGACGCGGACTACCATCGCCACGCTCAGCTACCTTCCTGCGTCACCCCTGTTAATGCGCTTGCGTACTACCGACTCGGGTCGCGCGCTAGTCCACCGCTCCCCGAAGGGTTAAGTGGCGTCGGGCACTTAGCATTATCGGATTCTGCATGGGCGGTTCTTTGCCGGTACGGGAATATCAACCCGTTGTCCATCGACTACGCCTGTCGGCCTCGCCTTAGGTCCCGACTTACCCAGGGCGGATTAGCCTAGCCCTGGAACCCTTGGTCATTCGGCGGACGGGTTTCTCACCCGTCTTTCGCTACTCATGCCTGCATTCTCACTCGTGTGGCGTCCACGGCTGGATCACTCCGCCGCTTCACCCGCCACACGACGCTCCCCTACCCATCCACACGCCTGGATCCGAAGACCGGGCAAAGTGTGAATGACACAACTTCGGTGGTGTGCTTGAGCCCCGCTACATTGTCGGCGCGGAATCACTTGACCAGTGAGCTATTACGCACTCTTTTAAGGGTGGCTGCTTCTAAGCCAACCTCCTGGTTGTCTGGGCAACTCCACATCCTTTCCCACTTAGCACACGCTTTGGGACCTTAGTTGGTGTTCTGGGCTGTTTCCCTTTCGACTACGAAGCTTATCCCCCGCAGTCTCACTGCCGCGCTCTCACTTACTGGCATTTGGAGTTTGGCTGACGTCAGTAACCTGTTGGGGCCCATTGGTCATCCAGTAGCTCTACCTCCAGTAAGAAACACGCGACGCTGCACCTAAATGCATTTCGGGGAGAACCAGCTATCACGGAGTTTGATTGGCCTTTCACCCCTATCCACAGCTCATCCCCCCGGTTTTCAACCCAGGTGGGTTCGGTCCTCCACGCGGTCTTACCCGCGCTTCAACCTGGCCATGGATAGATCACTCCGCTTCGGGTCTAGAGCACGCGACTGAATCGCCCTATTCGGACTCGCTTTCGCTACGGCTCCCCCACACGGGTTAACCTTGCCACGTACCACTAACTCGCAGGCTCATTCTTCAAAAGGCACGCCGTCACCCCTGCTAAGGAGGCTCCGACGGGTTGTAAGCACATGGTTTCAGGTACTATTTCACTCCCCTCTCGGGGTACTTTTCACCATTCCCTCACGGTACTTGTCCGCTATCGGTCAGTAGGTAGTATTTAGGCTTACAGAGTGGTCTCTGCGGATTCACACCGGATTTCACGTGCCCGGTGCTACTTGGGGTGACTCTCGAGAGTCCGCGCGATTTCGTCTACCGGGGTATCACCGTCTATGCCGGGCCTTTCAATGCCCTTCGACTATCGCGCGGATTTTTGACTCTCTGCTGGTTCGGCAGAACCAACCAAGAGGCCCCACAACACCGCTAACACAACGCCTGCCGGCTATCACGTGCTAACGGTTTGGCCTCTTCCGCGTTCGCTCGCCACTACTAACGGAATATCTGTTCCTGTCGGTACTGAGATGTTTCACTTCCCGACGTTCCCTCCACTCGCCCTATATATTCAGGCGAGGGTCACTGGACATGACTCCAGCGGGGTTTCCCCATTCGGACATCCTCGGATCAAAGCTTGCTTGCCGACTCCCCGAGGCTTATCGCAGGCTGCTACGTCCTTCTTCGGCTCCTACTGCCAAGGCATCCACCATGTGCTCTTATTAACTTGACCACATAAATCAAAGATGCTCGCGTCCACTGTGCAGTTCTCAAGGTACGGGCGAGCCCATCTTCTTCTGGCGCCTGCCCCATCTCGCGCCCGAGGGCACCGAGTTGAGGTGGTTCAACCAAATCTGATGGTTCGTCCGGCCAATCCCGCTTCGATGAAGGGGGATCCGGCCCAAGGGGGGTTGTTCACCCGAGCCCTCAGGACCCAACAGCGTGCCTTGCGCCCTTTCTCAATCTCCCGATGCTTTCCAGCCCTAGGGCGTACTCGCGAAGTGAGGTGAGGAGGGGGCGCCACGTCGATGTTCCACCCATGAGCTCTCGCCTACCCACGAACGGGGCAGAAACGAGATTGGACGCCCTCGCGAATGCGGGGCGCCACATGCTCCTTAGAAAGGAGGTGATCCAGCCGCACCTTCCGGTACGGCTACCTTGTTACGACTTAGTCCCAATCGCCAATCCCACCTTAGACGGCTCCTCCCCTTGCGGGTTAGGCCACCGGCTTCGGGTGTTACCGACTTTCGTGACTTGACGGGCGGTGTGTACAAGGCCCGGGAACGTATTCACCGCAGCGTTGCTGATCTGCGATTACTAGCGACTCCGACTTCATGAGGTCGAGTTGCAGACCTCAATCCGAACTGAGACCGGCTTTTTGGGATTCGCTCCACCTTGCGGTATTGCAGCCCTTTGTACCGGCCATTGTAGCATGCGTGAAGCCCAAGACATAAGGGGCATGATGATTTGACGTCATCCCCACCTTCCTCCGAGTTGACCCCGGCAGTCTCCTATGAGTCCCCGCCATTACGCGCTGGCAACATAGAACGAGGGTTGCGCTCGTTGCGGGACTTAACCCAACATCTCACGACACGAGCTGACGACAACCATGCACCACCTGTATACGGCCCCGAAGGACTCCCTATCTCTAGGGATAAACCGTATATGTCAAGCCTTGGTAAGGTTCTTCGCGTTGCATCGAATTAATCCGCATGCTCCGCCGCTTGTGCGGGCCCCCGTCAATTCCTTTGAGTTTTAGCCTTGCGGCCGTACTCCCCAGGCGGGGCACTTAATGCGTTAGCTGCGACGCGGAACTCGTGGAATGAGCCCCACATCTAGTGCCCACCGTTTACGGCGTGGACTACCAGGGTATCTAATCCTGTTTGCTACCCACGCTTTCGCTCCTCAGCGTCAGTTGTGGCCCAGAGACCTGCCTTCGCCATTGGTGTTCCTCCTGATATCTGCGCATTCCACCGCTACACCAGGAATTCCAGTCTCCCCTACCACACTCTAGTCCGCCCGTACCCACCGCAGACCCGAGGTTGAGCCTCGGGCTTTCACGGCAGACGCGACGAACCGCCTACGAGCTCTTTACGCCCAATAATTCCGGACAACGCTTGCGCCCTACGTATTACCGCGGCTGCTGGCACGTAGTTAGCCGGCGCTTCTTCTGCAGGTACCGTCACTTTCGCTTCTTCCCTGCTGAAAGGGGTTTACAACCCGAAGGCCTTCATCCCCCACGCGGCGTCGCTGCATCAGGCTTGCGCCCATTGTGCAATATTCCCCACTGCTGCCTCCCGTAGGAGTCTGGACCGTGTCTCAGTTCCAGTGTGGCCGGTCGCCCTCTCAGGCCGGCTACCCGTCGTCGCCTTGGTGAGCCGTTACCTCACCAACAAGCTGATAGGCCGCGAGTCCATCCCTGACCGAAGTTCTTTCCCGACGATGAAGATGCCTTCTCGTCGCGTATCCGGTATTAGACCCAGTTTCCCAGGCTTATCCCAGAGTCGGGGGTAGGTTACTCACGTGTTACTCACCCGTTCGCCACTGATCGCCCGGAGCAAGCTCCGAGGTCACCGTTCGACTTGCATGTGTTAAGCACGCCGCCAGCGTTCGTCCTGAGCCAGGATCAAACTCTCCGTGAATGTCTTTTGGTATCCGCGCTAGGCGCGGGTGACCGACTTTACGAAGTGGTCCCAAAGGACCGTTTAATCTCTAGCAAATGAACAAAATGTCACTGACATTCAATTCTTTACCAAAGTAATCCGTCGTCGCAGTCCCCGACCGAGGTCGGGCTGACGACGCCGGGTTCTTGGCATCGACTATGTGGCACGCTGTTGAGTTCTCAAGGTTCGAGCGCGCCCGACTCCGGTCTCTCAACCGGCGTTAGGGCAACCCTACTAACTTAGTCTTCCCGATACCCTCTGTCAAACCACCTTGTCGGCGATTCGCAGGGTTCGCGGGCCCTCCATCGTACTCCGTCTGGGCGCACACGGCACCCATCGGGTTGTCGTTCAGAGGGGCCGTCCTGAGGGTCTCGCCGTGGCCTTCTTCAGTCCTCCGTCGAGCGCTCCCGTTCAGGCAGCGAGGGATAACCTACGGGGTTCCGGGGGCCACGTCAAATCCCGCATAGCTCGGGCGTGTCACGGAGGAGGCGCAAGGCCCCCTACGTCCCGATGCGCACCAACCCGACGGTCTTCTTCCCCCGTCGCACCACGGCCCAGCCTCCGGCGATCGCGGCCGAGGCCGTCAACGCGAGGTCGGGATCCGTGACGCTCTCGTTGTTGAGGTACGCACCGCCGTCGGCAATCGCACGCCGCGCCTCGGAACGCGACTCGACGAGCCCCACCGCGACCAACGCGTCGACGAAGCTCGTGCCCGCCACAACCTCGGCGGAGGGGGCCGATTCCGCTACACCCTCCAACGTGGCCGCATCGAGCGCCGCGAGCTCCCCACGGCCGAAGATGGCCTGCGAGGCCGCCA
The DNA here is from genome assembly GCA_963830335.1 of uncultured Actinomycetota bacterium. Lineage (GTDB taxonomy): Bacteria > Actinomycetota > Actinomycetes > Actinomycetales > Demequinaceae > JAFGBM01. The sequence goes on along the minus strand of CAWHLX010000001.1, from coordinate 742,586 downwards.
CAGCGGCGTCCAGGGCCGCGGAGCCATGCACCAGCGCCGTCACGTCCGCAGCGAGCGCCTTCTGGGCCTCGCGCTTGAACGGCTCGTCAGCAACGGCGCGACCAAGCGCCTCGATCTCCTCGCGCGACCGGAAGGTGAAGTACTTCAGCAGCGTCACCACGTCGGCGTCGTCGCTGTTGAGCCAGAACTGGTAGAACGCGTACGGACTGGTCATCTCGGGGTCGAGCCAGACCGCGCCGGACGCGGTCTTGCCGAACTTCGACCCGTCCATCTTCACCATGAGCGGCGTCGTCAGCGCGTGCACCGTGACGCCCTCGGCCTTGCGGATCAGGTCGGTGCCGGAGAGGAGGTTGCCCCACTGGTCCGAGCCCCCGGTTTGCAGCGTGCAGCCGTACCGTCGGTAGAGTTCGAGGAAGTCCATCCCCTGGAGCACCTGGTACGCGAATTCGGTGAAAGAAATGCCCTCGTCGGACGCGAGGCGCCGCGCCACCGTGTCCTTGGCGATCATCGTGCCGAGCCGGAAGTGCTTGCCGACGTCCCTCAGGAACGTGATGGTGTCGAGGCTCGCGGTCCACTCGAAGTTGTTGACCATCCGCGCGGCGTTCGCGCCCTCGAACGACATGAGCGGCTCGATCTGCGCGCGGATCCGCGCCACCCACTCCTCAACGACCTCGACGGGGTTGAGCGTGCGCTCTCCCGTTTCGTTGGGATCGCCAATGAGCCCGGTCGCCCCGCCCACGAGCATGAGCGGCTTGTGGCCCGCGTCCTGGAAGCGACGCACCGTGAGGATCTGCATGAGGTTGCCCAGGTGCAGGCTCGGCGCCGTGGGGTCGAAGCCGCAATAGAGCGTCACCGACCCGGCGTCGAGGGCGGCGCGCAGGGCCGCTTCGTCCGTGGTCTGGGAGATGAGGCCGCGCCAGGCGAGCTCATCGAGGATTCCGCTCATGATGCGGCTAGTCTGCCAGAACGACGCTCGGGGCGAGACGAGGACGGCTCGGAGCCCGCTCGAACTCGTGGACTCATGAACTCCCGAATTCCGGTACGCTCAACGGAAACATGACTAAACACAAGATGCCGTCTTTGCCAGGACTTGACGAGCAATGTCGTCGCCAGGGCCTCACGTCTCGCGCGTCTGTCCATCGTTTGCGGGGCTCGTCCTCCCCCTCGTAGACCTCAAACCACCACGGAAGGACTGCCGTGACTGACTTGAGCACCGCCCTCTCCCCGGCGCCGACGTACGCCCACCCCACCATCGTCGATTGGGTGGCCAGGATCGCCAACCTCACCACCCCCGACTCCATCCACTGGTGCAACGGCTCGGAGGCCGAGCGCCAGGGCCTCATCGACGGAATGGTCGAACTCGGAACCCTCACGCCGCTCAACCCCGAGAAGCGGCCCAACAGCTTCCTCGCGCGCTCCCACCCGAGCGACGTCGCGCGGGTCGAGGCGCGCACCTTCATCTGCTCCGAGCGAGAGGAAGACGCCGGGCCGACGAACAACTGGGCGGATCCCAAGGACATGCGGCAGACCCTGTCGGGCCTGTTCGAGGGAACGATGGCCGGACGCACCATGTACGTCGTCCCCTTCGCGATGGGCCCCGTCGGGAGCCCGCTCGCGCGCTACGGCGTCCAGGTCACCGACTCCCCGTACGTCGTCGCGTCGATGGGCACGATGACCCGCATGGGGAGGGAGCCCCTCGAGCACATCTCCGACGACTCCTGGGTGCCCGCCGTCCACTCTGTTGGCGCACCGCTCGCCCCTGGTCAGGCCGACGCCACGTGGCCGTGCAATGACACCAAGTACATCTGCCACTTCCCCGAAACGCGAGAGATCTGGTCCTACGGCAGCTCGTACGGCGGCAACGCCATCCTCCCCAAGAAGTCCTTCGCGCTGCGCATCGCCTCCGTGATGGCGCGCGACGAGGGCTGGTTGGCCGAGCACATGCTGCTCCTCAAGGTCACCAACCCGAGCGGCCGGGTCTTCCACGTCACCGCGGCGTTCCCCTCGGCGTGCGGCAAGACCAACTTCGCGATGCTCCGCCCATCCATCCCCGACTGGAAGGTGGAGACCCTCGGTGACGACATCGCCTGGATCGCGCCGGGCCCCGACGGGCGGCTACGCGCTATCAACCCCGAGGCGGGATTCTTCGGGGTCGCGCCGGGCACGGGTGAAGGCACGAATCCCACGGCGATCGAGACGCTCTGGGGAAACGTCATCTTCACCAACGTCGCGCTGACGGACGACGGCGATGTCTGGTGGGAGGGGTTGACCGACGAGCCGCCCGCGCACCTCATCGACTGGCGGGGCAACGACTGGACGCCCGAGAGCGAAACACCGGCCGCGCACCCCAACTCGCGATTCGCCGTTGCCGCGGACCAGTGTCCGTCCATCGCGGACACGTGGGACGACCCCGCGGGGGTGCCGCTCGACGCCATCATCTTCGGTGGTCGCCGCGCGTCGAATGTGCCGCTCGTCGCGCAATCGTATAGCTGGGAGCACGGAGTCTTCATGGGCGCCACCCTCGCCTCGGAACGCACCGCCGCCGCCGAGGGCACCCAGGGCGAGTTGCGCCGCGACCCGTTCGCGATGCTGCCGTTCTGCGGGTACCACATGGCCGACTACTGGGGGCATTGGCTCGCTTTGGGCGCCAGGCTCGAGCAGTCGGGGTTGACGCGGCCGCCGATCTTCATGGTCAACTGGTTCCTCAAGGGCGAGGACGGTCGCTTCCTGTGGCCCGGCTACGGCGAGAACGCGCGCGCGCTCGCCTGGATCCTGGATCGTGTGGCTGGCACCGCGTCCGCGGAGGACGGGCCGGTCGGCATGGTTCCCGTCCCCGGCGCGCTCGACACCGCCGCTGCCGGGGTCAGCGCCGAGGCCTCGCGCCGACTGTTCGCGGTCGATCCCGACGCCTGGTCGGCCGAGGCGGATGACATCGCCTCGTACTTCACGACGTTCGCGGACAAGCTCCCGCCCGCGCTGTCGGACGAGCTCGCGCGGCTTCGTTCCCGGCTCGCGACGTCCGCCTAGCGGCCGCGCGCGCCTTCGTGCGTCGCGCCGCCCCGGAGACGGTCAGCCGGGAAGTGGAACGGTCCCGTCGATGATGAGGTCGGCAGCCTCCCGGGTGCCCTCGGCGCGCAGAATCGGCGCCTCGGCGGCCTCCCACCGGAGCCACTGGTCTCGTAGGGCCTCCCCATCCCTCTCGACGCCCCGTGCGAGCCGCACCTCCCGCGGCGCCTCGACGTAGATCACCAAACTCGCGTACTCGCGTGCCCGCCTCGAGGCCACCCCGACACCCTCCACCACCAGCGCGTCGGCCCCACGCCCGCTGACCGCCTCCACCTCGATCCACTCCGCCCGCTCCCCTCGCGGCCAATCCCAGCGCCGAAATCGGGCGGCCTCGCCCCGGGCGAGCGGCTCCAGAACCTGCTCCCCCAGCGTGTCCCATAGCGTCGGAAGACCGCCCCATCCCTCGTACATGTCGTCACCGTGAAGCAGGCCGCACCCCAGGGCGGCGGCGAGGCGGTGGGCGAGGGTGGTCTTGCCCGAGCCCGCGGGCCCGTCGATGAGGACGAGGCGGGTCGGGCCGAGCCGTGCGGGGGCCCCGGAGACGAGCAAGCGGAGCGCCGATACGGACGGGTAATCGGCGCCCCGCTGTGAACTCATCTGCCAAGAATAGGCGGTGCCTATTCGGAATAGTCGGCGTCATCGACTGGCTCGGAGTCGACGGCGCCGCGCCTAGCCCTGAGTGGCTAGGGTGCCAGGACGTGCACCTGCGCCGCGATCGGCGGCGGAACATCCATGGCGCTTGCGTGCTCGACGCTGAGTGCGATCACGAGCCCGAGCGTGGCGACGGCGGCGAGTAGCGTGTCGAGCATGTGGGCCTTGACTACCATCTCACTCACCTTCTCTCTTCCTCTGTCTGCGGCCTGAGGCCGGGTCCGTCGGACGGCTTCTTCGTCGTCCTTCTTCCTTCACCGTACGGCTCCCGACGCCGCCCCACATCACGTTTTCGATGGGGTGCCTCACACTGTGTCCGGCACCACAATCCGGCTATGTGGGACACCACACCGCCAACCCGTCTACAACGATTTCTCGCTCAGGGCACCTAGGAGCGAAAGGGGCGGGCGCAAACGGAGCCTTCGCGCTAGGGTCGAAGTCGGGCATATCCGCCCCGCTAAGGAGACTGCAGAATGAACGAGAAGAAGGTGCTTGACAGCATCAGGAAGTACACCCTGTGGGCCGTGCTCGGTTCGGCGGCGCTGCTCCTCGTCCTTGAGATCCTCAAGGCGTGGGACGTCGTCAAGACGACGAGCGGCGGCGGCATGCGCGATTTCGGCGGCGCCGCGCTCAGCGCCCTCATGGGCGGTTCGCTCGACGGACTCGGCGGGCTGATGAACTTTGGCCCCCCGACCGTGAACGCGTGGGGTCACATCGAGGAGACGCTCGGCATCATCGTCGGGATTGGCGCGCTCGTCCTGCTCGCCCTGCTCGTGAGCAGCAGGACCAAGCTCGGCAAGATCAAGGCCGGCAGCGGGAAGACCGCTCCCGCGAAGGTCGCGGTGGCCACCTCTGCGGCGCGCTCAGCCAAGGCTCCGGCAGCCAAGGCTCCGACGGCGAAGGCGGCGCCCGCCAAGCCCAAGAGGTAGGGCGGGGGCACGGGCGACGGTTCTAGATCCCGCCCGCCCACGGGCGGAAGAACTTGACCCGCAGCCTCGCCGCCTTCCCCTGCTCCGCGACGCGCTCCGGCGCGGTTCCCCCAACCTGGGACCGCGCCGCGAGCGACGCCGCCACGGTCAGCGCGTCCCGCACCGCGGGCTTGAGGTCTGGCGAAATCCCGGCCAGGTCGTCGTCCGTCATCTCGTGTAGCTCGATCCCCCGCTTCTCGCACAGCCGGACGCACGCCCCGGAGACCTCATGGGCCTCGCGGAACGGCACCCCCTCGCGCACGAGCCAATCCGCAAGGTCCGTCGCGAGCGAGAAGCCCGACGGCGCGAGTTCGGCCATCCGCTCCGGCTGGAAGCGCAGCGTCCGCACCATGCCAGCGAAGGCGGGCAGCAGCATCCCGAGGGTGTCGACGGCGTCGAAGACCGGCTCCTTGTCCTCCTGGAGGTCGCGGTTGTAGGCGAGGGGAAGCCCCTTGAGGGTCGCGAGCAGCCCGGCGAGGTCGCCGATAAGGCGCCCGGCCTTGCCGCGAGCGAGTTCAGCGACGTCGGGGTTCTTCTTCTGAGGCATGATGCTCGAGCCCGTCGAGTAGGCGTCGTCGAGGCGCACGTAGCCAAACTCCACGGTCGCCCACGCGACGATCTCCTCCGCGAGGCGCGAAAGGTCGACGCCGATCATCGCGGCGATCCACGCGAACTCCGCGACGACGTCCCTAGCCGCGACGGCGTCGATGGAGTTTTCGAGCGGGCCCGCGAAACCGAGCCGCTTCGCGACGAGGGCGGGGTCGAGCCCGAGCGCGTTCCCGGCGAGCGCGCCGGCGCCGTACGGGCTCCAGGCGGCGCGAGAGTCCCAATCGGTGAGCCGCTCAACGTCGCGCAACAGCGGCCAGGCGTGCGCCATGAGGTGATGGCCCAGCGTCACCGGCTGGGCGTGCTGAAGGTGAGTGCGGCCCGGCATCGGGTCGTCGATGTGGCGATCCGCCTGCTGAAGGAGCGCGTCGACAAGGTCGAGGACGTCCGACGCGATGCCCCGGGCGCTCCGCCTGAGGTACATCCGGATGAGCGTGGCGATCTGGTCGTTGCGGCTGCGCCCGGCGCGCAACTTCCCGCCGAGTTCGGCGCCCACGGTCTCGATGACGCCCCGCTCGAGCGCGCCGTGGACGTCCTCGTCGTCCCGCGCGGGCACGAACCTTCCGGAGCCCACCTCGGCCCTCAGCGACTCGAGCGCCCCGATCATCGCCGACGCGTCCTTGGCGCTCAGGAGCCCCGCCGCCTCGAGGGCGCCCGCGTGGGCGATCGAGCCCACGAGGTCGTCATCCGCGAGCCGCCAGTCGAAGTGCGTGGAACGGCTGAGCGCCGCCACGGCGTCGGCGGGCGCGCCGGAGAACCGCCCACCCCACAGGGTGCCCTTCTTGGCCGCAGAAGCCGCGGCGCGCGACGGGGCCTTCGGCGCCTTGCCCCGGGTCGGCTTCCCCGCAGCGCCCTTCCCCGCAGCGCCCTTATCTGCAGCGCCCTTCCCTGCGGCACCCTTGCCTGCCATGACGACCCCTTCGGTTGACGCTGATTCCGGTTGACGCTACTTCTTGGGCTGGTTCGTGGGCGACGACGCCGCCGTCGCCTTGGACGACGCCGCCTTGGACGACGAGGCCGCGTCGGACTTGAGGTCCCTCGCGGACGCCTGCTTGGCGGCGAGCCCGTAGATCTGGATGAAGCCCCGCGCCGCGCTCTGATCGAACACGTCCCCTTCATCGTAGGTGGCGAGGCCGAAGTCGTAGAGGCTCTCGTCGGAGCGGCGGCCGGTGACCGTAGCGCGACCCCCATGGAGGACGATCCGGATCTCCCCGGAAACGTGCTCCTGCGTCGACGCGAGGAACGCGTCGAGCGCGCCCTTGAGCGGGCTGAACCACATGCCGTCGTAGACGAGCTCCGTCCACCGCTGCCCGACCGTGCCCTTGAAGCGCGCGAGTTCCCGCTCCACCGTGACGCCCTCGAGGTCGCGGTGCGCCTCGATGAGCGCCATCGCGCCGGGCGCCTCGTAGATCTCCCGCGACTTGATGCCGACGAGCCGGTCCTCGACCATGTCGATACGCCCGATCCCGTGGGCACCCGCGCGCCTGTTCATCTCCTGGATCGCCTGCAGTGGCGTGACCGCCTCCCCGTCGATCGCGACCGGCACGCCGCGCTCGAAGCGGATGACGACCTCGTCGGGCACCGGCGGGAAGGCCGGGTCGTCGGTGTACGTGTAGACATCCTTGGTTGGCGCGTTCCATATGTCCTCGAGATAGCCCGTCTCGACCGCGCGACCCCAGACGTTCTGGTCGATAGAGAAGGGGTTCTTCTTGGTCGTCGCGATGGGCAGGTTGTGCGCCTCGGCGTAGTCGATCGCCTTCTCGCGCGTGAGGGCGAGGTCGCGGATGGGCGCGATGCACGTCAGCTCGGGCGCGAGCGAGACGATGCCCACCTCGAAGCGCACCTGGTCGTTGCCCTTGCCCGTGCACCCGTGCGCCACGGTGGTCGCCCCAAACTGCTTCGCGGCGGTGACGAGGTGCTTGACGATGACCGGGCGACTGAGCGACGAGACGAGCGGGTAGCGGTCCATGTACAGTGCGTTCGCGGCGAGCGCCGGCATGCAGTACTCCGTGGCGAACTCGTCGCGCGCGTCGGCGACGTACGCCTCGACGGCGCCGCAGTCGAGGGCGCGCTGGCGGATGACGTCCATGTCCTCCCCGCCCTGGCCGACGTCAACGGCCACGGCGATGACCTCGGCGCCCGTGGCGTCCTCGATCCAGCCGATACCGACCGAGGTGTCGAGTCCGCCGGAGTAGGCAAGGACGATGCGCTGCTTCATGAGAGGTGCTCTTTCTGTGTGGCGGTGGAGTGGGCCCGATCTGAATGGACGCGGTCGAGGAACTTCTGGGCGAGCCTGAGCCCGCCGTCGGTCTCGCGGGCGACGACGAGAACGGTGTCGTCCCCCGCTACCGTCCCGACAATATCGGGATCGCCGTGGGAGTCGATGGCGCTCGCCAGGAACTGCGCCGCCCCCGAGGGCGTGCGGAGGACGGCGAGGTTCGCCGATCCGTCGGCGCTGAACAGGAGTTCCGCGATCAGGCGGTTGAGGCGGTTCTCGGTGTCCTCGCTCGCGGCGATCGAGTCCCCCGCCGCGTAGAGGAGGTTCCCGTCGGCCCCCCGAACCTTGACGGCGCCGACGTCGACGAGGTCGCGGGAGAGCGTCGCCTGGGTGACGGCGAGGCCCCGCGCCTCGAGTTCGATCGCGAGCTGGCCCTGGCTTCTCACGGGCGTGGAGTCGAGGACGCGTCGAATGAGGGCCTGCCGCGCGGCCTTGGTCGCGGGCACTCCCGCGCCCGCGCCCCCGCCGGCGGGAACCGTCACTGGTCCACCAGCCACGTCAGCAGCGCCTTCTGGGCGTGAAGGCGGAACTCGGCCTCGTCCCACACGATGCTCCGGGGTCCGTCGAGCACCTCCGCGGTGATCTCCTTGCCCCGGTACGCGGGCAGGCAGTGAAGCACATGCGCCCCCGGCGCGGCGAGCGCGAGCGTCGACGAGCCGACCTGGAACGGCAGGAACGCCGTGGCGCGGGCCTCCGCCTCGGCCTCGTCTCCCATCGAGATCCACGTGTCGGTGGCGATCACGTCCGCCCCGGTCGCGGCCTCGTCGTGGGTGTGGACGACGGCGACGCTTCCGCCCGTGTCGCGGCGATCTCGGCGGCTTTCGCGACGACGGCGGGGTCGGGCCGGTACGCCTGGGGAGTCCCGATCCGCACGTGCATGCCCGCGGTGGCGCAGCCCAGCAGGTAGGAGTGCGCCATGTTGTTCGCGCCGTCGCCGAGGTAGGCGAGCGTGAGCCCCTTGAGGGCGTCCACTCCCCCACGCGTGTCAGCAACGGCGGCGAGGTCGGCGAGGATCTGGCAGGGGTGGAACTCGTCGGTGAGCGCGTTGACGACGGGCACGCCCGAGGCCTCGGCCATCTCCTCGATCCGCTCCTGGCCGTGGGTCCGCCACACGATGGCGCTGACCTGCCGCTCGAGCACGCGCGCGGTATCGGTGATGCTCTCCCCCCTGCCCATCTGGGAGGTCCCCGCGTCGAGGACGAGGGGGAACCCCCCGAGCTCGGCGATGCCGACGGAGAACGAGACGCGAGTGCGGGTCGAGTGCTTGTCGAAGAGCACGGCGACGGCCTGGGGGCCAAGGAAGGGCTGGGAGTAGTACCGGTCGCGCTTGAACGCGAGCGCGAGCTCCAGCACCTCGCGCTGCTCCGACGGGGTAAGGTCGTCGTCCCTCAGGAAGTGTCGTGTGGAGAAGTTGGGTGTGGCAGTGTGCCGTGTCATGAGTCCGTCTCCTTCGTCTCGCCCTTCGCCGCGAGGTACTCCCCGAGCCACGCGAGGAACGTGTCGGCCTCGGCCACGCTCAGGTTGAGCGCAGGGACGAGCCTGATGGTGTCCGCCTGGGGCGCGTTGATGATGAAGCCCGCCTCGATTGCGGCGGCCACGACCTCGGGGGCCGCAGGGGCGTCGAGAACGATGCCGAGCATGAGCCCGTCGCCGCGGACGTCCGCGACTCCGTCGATCGCGCGCGCGCCCTCGCGGAGGTGCGCCCCGACGGCCTTCGCGTTGTCGAGGAGGCCCTCGGATTCGATGACATCGAGCGTCGCGAGCGCGGCCGCGCAGGCGAGCGGGTTCCCGCCGAACGTCGACCCGTGATCCCCGCGCACGAGAAGCGTCGCGGCGCGCTCGCCGAACGCGACGACGGCACCGATGGGGAATCCCCCACCGAGGCCCTTGGCGAGCGTCAGGAGGTCGGGAGCGACGCCGTGCGCCTGGTGCGAGAACCACGTACCGGTGCGGCCGATGCCCGTCTGGACCTCATCGATGATGAGCAGGGCGCCGAACTCGTCGCAGAGCCGCCGTGAGGCCGCGAGGAACTCGTCCCCCAGCGGCCGGACCCCTGCCTCGCCCTGGATGGTCTCCAGGATGATGGCGGCGACCTCTCCCGTCATCGCGCGCTCCAGCGCCTCGATGTCGCCGGGGACGACGAAGCGGACCTCGCCGCCGAACGGCCCGAAGGGCTCCCGGATCGCGGGCTTGTGGGTCACCGCGAGCGCGCCTACCGTCCTTCCGTGGAAGCCGCCCTCGAGGGCGACGACGACGCGCCGCCCCGTCTTGCGCGCCGCTTTGAGCGCGGCCTCGTTCGCCTCGGTGCCGGTGCTGCACAGGAAGACACGGGATCCCACCGGAGCGTGCGCGAGGTCGAGAAGGCGTTCCGCGAGCGCGACCTGCGGGCCCGTCGCGAAGAAGTTGGAGACGTGCGCAAGGGTTCCCGCCTGCTCGGTGACGGCCTTCACCCACGCCGGGTGGGCGTAGCCGATCGCGTTGACCGCGATTCCCCCGAGGAGGTCGAGGTACTTCCGACCGTCGGCGTCCCATACGTAGTTGCCCTCGCCCCTCACGAGCGCGCGCGTCGGCGCGCCGTAGGTTCCCATGAGCGCCTCGCCGTACCTCGCGAGGATCCCGCCGCCCTCCTCCGGCGCGCTCACTGCTTCGCCCCTTCGGGGGGATCTCCCGCGAGGATCATCGTCCCGATTCCCTCGGTCGTGAAGATCTCGGTGAGGATCGCGTGCGGAACCCGCCCGTCGATGATGTGAACCTGGGGCACGCCGCCCCTGACCGCGCGAAGCGCCGCCTCCATCTTGGGCACCATGCCGGACTCAAGCGACGGCAGGAGCGCCTCCACGTCGGGCGCGTAGATCTGCCGCACGAGGCTGTCCCTGTTCGGCCAGTCCGAGTACAGGCCCTCGACGTCGGTGAGCATGATGAGTTTGCGCGCGCCGAGCGCCGCCGCGATCGCCGCGGCCGCCGTGTCCGCGTTGACATTGAGCACCGTCGTCGCGTCGTCGATATCGGGCGCGATGGTGCTGACGACGGGAATGCGCCCGGCCTGGATGAGGTCCTCGATCGCGGCCGGATTCACCGCGACGACGTCGCCAACGAGCCCGACGTCCACCGCCTCGCCGTCCACCGTCGCGTGACGCCTCTTGGCCCGCAGCAATCCGGCATCCTCCCCGGACAGCGCGACGGCGTGCGGGCCGTGCGCATTGATGAGGCCGACGAGCTCGCGCGAGACCTGACCGGTGAGGACCATCCGCACCACGTCCATCGCTTCGGGGGTCGTGACCCTGAAGCCCCCCTTGAACTCGCTCTCGATGCCGAGCCGATCCAGCATCTGCGAGATCTGAGGCCCGCCACCGTGGACGACGACGGGGTGGAGGCCGAGCAGTCTCAGGTGGACGACGTCCTGCGCGAACGCGCGCTTGAGGTCTTCGTCGACCATCGCGTTGCCGCCGAACTTGATGACGACGACGGCGCCAGCGAAGCGTTCGATCCACGGCATGGCGTCGATGAGGACGCTCACCTTGTCGTAGACGGAGAGCTGGGGCGTGGGTTCGGGCGTGGGTGTCTGAGTCATGAGGAGTAGGCGCTGTTCTCGTGGACGTAGTCGTGCGTGAGGTCGTTGGTCCAGATGGTCGCGGCGGCCAGGCCCGCGTGGAGATCCACGACGACCGTCACCTCCCGGCTGGCGAGGTCTACGAGATTCCTGTCCTCTCCCACTCCCTGTGCCCTGCAGACCTGAACCCCGTTGACGCTCACATCCAGCGCGGCGGGGTTGAACGGCGCAACCTCCTCGGGAACCGTCCCAACGGCGGCGACGATGCGCCCCCAGTTGGGGTCGCCACCGAAGATCGCGGCCTTGAACAGGTTGGACCGCGCGATCGCCCGCGCGACCGCCACGGCGGCCCCCTCCGACGCCGCACCCTCGACCGTGATCGAGATGTCGTGGCTCGCGCCCTCCGCGTCGGCGACGAGCGCCCTGGCGAGCTTTGCGCACGCCTCGGTGAGCGCGGACTCGAACGCGTCGGGCTCGGGAAACACGCCCGAAGCCCCCGACGCGAGAAGGATCACGGTGTCGTTGGTGGACATGCAGCCGTCCGAGTCGGTCCGATCGAACGTCACGCGACTGGATTCCCGGAGCGCCCCCTGCGCGCGCCGGACATCGAGGTTCGCGTCCGTCGTCAAGACGACGAGCATCGTGGCGAGCCCAGGAGCGAGCATCCCCGCGCCCTTCGCGATCCCGCCGATGGTCCATCCGTCGCGCGCGACGACCACCGTCTTGGGCTCGGTGTCGGTCGTCATGATCGCCGTCGCGGCGTCGCCGCCGCCGGACTCCGAGAGTGCGCCCACGGCGGCCGTCGCGCCGGGCAGGAGCGCGCCCATGTCCAGCCGGGTGCCGATGATCCCCGTGGAGCACACCGCGACATCTCCGGCGGACACGTCCATCCCCGTCGAGCGCAACGCCGCGGCCGTGTGTTCCGCAGTCGCGTGCGCGTCCGCGAAGCCCTCCGGACCGGTGCACGCGTTCGCGCCGCCCGAGTTGAGGATGACGGCGTCGATCCGGCCGTCCTGGATCGCCTGCCGCGACCACAACACGGGCGCGGCGACCACGCGGTTGCTCGTGAAGACTCCCGCCGCGACATGGAGGGGCCCGTCGTTGACGATGAGCGCGACGTCGCTCTTGCCCGACTTCTTGAGCCCCGCGGTGGCTCCCGATGCCCGAAACCCCTGGGGCGCGGTGACGCTCACGGCGCACTCCTCATACCGCGCGCCGTCACGGCGCACTCCACTCATACGCGCGCCGTCACGGCGCGACCCCTGCCGTCGTCAGGCCCGTCGTCTCGGGAAGCCCGAGCGCGATGTTCATGGACTGGAGAGCGCTGCCCGCAGTGCCCTTCACGAGGTTGTCAAGGGCGGTGACGGTGACGACCTTGCCCGCCTTGGCGTCGACGCCGACGCCGATCAGGGCGGCGTTCGAACCGACGGTCGAGGCCGTGGACGGCCACTGCCCCTCGGGGAGCACGTCGACGAACGGCTCGTCGGCGTAGGCGGAGACCCATGCGTCCCTCACGCTCGCCGCCGTCGCCCCCGGCGCGAGCGGCGCGGTGACCGTCGCCAAGACGCCCCTGGACATCGGGACCAGCACGGGCGTGAAACTGATGCGAACGTCCGCGGCGCCCGCGGCCACGAGGTTCTGGATGATCTCAGGGACGTGCCGGTGCGTTCCCGCGACCGCGTACGGGACGGCCGCGCCAAGCCCCTCCGAGGCGAGCAGGTGCGGCTTGAGCGCCTTGCCCGCGCCGGAGTAGCCGACGGCGAGCACGGCGACGAGGTCGGACGCGTCGACGATTCCGGCCGCGATCCCCGGTTGGATCCCGAGGGTGACGGCGGAGACGTTGCAGCCGGGAACGGCGATCCGCTTGACGCCGGCGAGCGCGGCCCGCTGGCGAAGCTCCCCCGTCAGAAGCTCGGGAAGACCGTAGGGCCAGGTGCCCGCGTGTTCGCCGCCGTAATACTCCGACCATGCCTCCGGGCTCACGAGCCTGTAGTCGGCTCCGCAATCGATCACGAGCGTCTCCGCGGGCAGGCCGGCGGCGATCGCCGCGGAGGCCCCGTGGGGAAGGGCGAGGACGACGACGTCGTGCCCCGCGAGCGCCTCGGGAGTCGTCGCAACGAGCGTCCGGTTCGCGAGCGACCGCAGGTGCTGGTGGTGCGTGCCGAGCGCGTCCCCCGCACTCGCGGCGGCCGTGAGCGCGCCGAACTCGACGTCGGGGTGTGCGCCGAAGACGCGCAGTACCTCGCCGCCAACATAGCCGGACGCGCCGGCGACCGCGACCGTAATCGTCATGCGCATAACAATACACAAGAGTGCATGTTCCTGCAATGCCGAGCGAGCGTTCTTGGGGGGATGCGTGACGTCGCACGCGTGGCGCGCGGCGTGTGGGTGGACTAGCGTCGATGCGGGAGGAATTCATGAAGGGAACCACTACGCGCGCGGTACTCGGCGCGGCGGCCATAGCCTTGTCGCTCGCGGGTTGCACCGGGGGCGACGCTCCGAGCGGAAGCCCCAGCACCCCCGCGACAACATTGGCGTCACCTCCGGCAACGCACTCCGCGTCGCCGACCGCGACAGCCACCACAACCACCACGACCACCACAACCACCGCGACCACCACGACGGCCGCCATCGACTGCCCCACATGGAACGACGCCTCCGTTGAGAACGGCCTGGCGTCGATCGACTTCAACCGCTTCGCGGGGATCTGCGTGGGCATGAACTACCCCGAGGCAGCGGCGGCATCCGGCCTGGACATCGGCGGCGTCGCGGCGTGCCCGTGGGTCGCCGAGATCGTGAACGACCCGGCCGGACTCTACGTAGCCGCCCTCTCGAGCTACGACGATCCTGGTGCGTCGATCAACTTCTTCCACATGCTCTGGATGAAGGACCCCTCCACGGCCTCGTCGTACGAGATGCCCGCGACCGCCGAGGGAATCACGATCGGCAGCACGCTCGCGCAGATGCAGGCCGCCTACCCCAGCGCGACGCACTACACGATCGACGATATGTCGCGCGGACCGCGGGACGAATGGGTGGTCCCCGGCACGAACGGGAACGAGTACATCTTCGACGTGATCGACGGGCTCGTCAGCGAGCTCAATTGGGGCCAGCTCCAGCCGACGGGGATTCAGGGCGAGTACTGCGCGCTCTAGGGGCGTGACGAGCCCCACCGGGCGGCGATCCGCGCAGGGTGGACAATGGCAGGATGAAGGTCCTGTTCGTGGGCGGAACGGGAGTGATCTCGTCCGAGTGCGCCGCTCTTGTCGCCGCGCGCGGGCATGAACTCACCCTCATCACGCGCGGGCGCTCCCAGACGGCTCCTCCCCCGCCGGGCGCTCGACTCCTCTACGCGGACGCAACCGACCCCCTCGTGCTCCGCGCCGCCCTGAGAGAGGGCGCCGACGGCGAGCGCTTCGATGCCGTCGTCCAGTTCGTGGGCTACGAACCTGGCCAGGTTGCCGACGACGTCGTCACCTTTGCGCCACGGGCCCGCCACTACGTGTTTGTCTCCACCGCGGCGACCTACCGCACCTTCGATCGCTTCGTGCGGCTCAACGAGGAGACGGAACAGGCGAACCCCCACTGGGAGTACGCGCGCAAGAAGGTCGAGAGCGAACGCGTTCTTCGCGCGTATGCGGCGGACGCGGACCTCCCCTTCACCATCGTGCGACCCTCACACACCTACGGGGCATCGCGGATCCCCGGCTACGTCGGCAACTCCCGCCACCCGTGGACCCTCGTCGACCGGATGCGGCGCGGCGCGGACATCATCATCCCCGGCGACGGCACTTCGGTCTGGACGCTGACGCACGCGCGCGACGTCGCGGTCGGGCTCGTCGGGCTCCTGGGCAACGAGCAGGCATTCGGGGAGGCCGTCAACATCATGGGAGACGAGGCCCTCACCTGGAATGGTATTCACGCCGCGATCGCCGCGGCCGCCGGCCTCACCGCGCCCCAGTTCGCGGCGATCGCCGTTCACGTTCCGTCCGACGCGATCGTCGCCGCAGATCCCGCATTGGCGGGCGGCGTCTACGGCGACAAGATGCACGGCGCCGTCTTCGACACGAGCAAGATCCGCGCGCTCGTGCCCGACTTCGCCCCTGCTATCACGTTCGCCCAGGGAGTGCGGGAGGCACTCGCCTGGTTCGCGGCGAACCCGGAACGCCAGACGATCGACGCCGAGGCGAACGCGATGCTCGATCGCCTGGGCCGCGCCTACCGAACCGTCCTGCGGGACTTCACCGCGAGCACCTAGGCGCGGCAATCCCGCCAGAGCCGCCGCACCGTCACAATGGACCCATGACCGATCACGCGCACCGCGTCGCCGCGGCCCTCATCGCGATCCTCGGCGCCGCGGGTCTCAGCGGATGCGGCACATCTCCCGGCGCGCCGGGCGGATCGAACGTGTCGGCGACCGCGCAGTCGTCGACAACGTTGCAGGCGGCCCCCTCCGTTGCTCCCGTCGACCTCGCCTCGTATCCCACCTTTTGCGACGACGTCCAGTCGCTTGTCGGCGTCGGCGACGAGTTTGGCGGCATCCTCGCCGAGTTCTACGAACCGCGAGACCTTGACCTGCTCCACCAGTGGGGCGACGACCTCGCCGGCCTCTACTCGAGCGAAACCTCCCTGTACACCGCCTTCGCCTCCGCGCCGGATCCACGTATCGCCCGCGACGGCGCCGCGATCCTCGCCGTGCTCCCCGCGGCCGACGGCGCGGTGGTGGACCTCGCGATCGGCGCGAGCGACTGGGAGAGCTTCGACCGCGACCTTAACGCCCTCTACGACGGCCCGGTCTTCTCCGACGCGTCGTCGGCCGCGCACGTCGCCTCCGACGAGTTCTGGGACATCGCGTACGCGACGTGCGACAACCTGGACGGATAGGGTCTCGTTCGGCGTCACGCCCCCGGCGGCCGCGAAACGAGCCTGGGGTAACCTGACGACGGCGATCCGTATGGAACTCGCCCGTAGCCCGCGGAGGTCCCATGCGCATCCTGTTCATCGGCGGAACCGGCCTCATCTCGTCGGGCGTCTCTCCGCTCGTCGTCGAGCGGGGCCACAACCTCACCGTCCTCAACCGCGGGACCTCGCCCAAGGCCTCCGCACCCCAGGGCGCGCGGGCCATCACGGCGGATGCCCGCGACCCCGAGGCGTTGCGCGCCGCGGTCGAGGCGGACGTCGCGTCCCACGGGACCTACGACGCGGTCGTCCAGTGGATCTGCTTCACCCCCGAGCACCTCGCCCAGGACATCCAAACCTTCGCCGGGCTCGCGGGTCAGTACGTCTTCATCTCCTCGGCGAGCGCGTACGAGACCCCTCCGACGCGCCCGATCACCACCGAGGCCACCCCCCTCTCTAATCCGTACTGGCAGTACAGCAGGGACAAGGCCGCGTGCGAGGCGTTGTTGCGCGAGGCGGGCGCCGCCTCGGGGTTCCCCTTCACCATCGTTCGGCCCTCGCACACCTACGGCTACTCCGACATCCCCTGGGGCATCAACTCCTGGACCCGGCCGTGGACGATCATCGATCGCATCCGTAGCGGAAAGCCGTTCATCGTCCATGGCGACGGAACGAGCCTCTGGACGCTCACCGACCACCGGGATTTCGCCGTCGGCCTCGTCGGGCTCCTCGGCAACCCCGGCGCGGTGGGCGAGGACTTCCACATCACCTCGGACGACGTTCTCACCTGGAATCAGATTCACTCGATCGTCGCCGACGCGGCGGGCATCCTCCCCGAGGCCCTCGCGGCGCAGGCCGTCCATATTCCCTCGACCCTCCTCGCGCGCTTCGACGCCGAGGCGTTCGAGGGCCCGCTCATGGGCGACAAGGCAAACGCGGCGATCTTCGACACGTCGAAACTCAGGGCGCTCGTGCCCGAGTTCGCCACGCGCCACTACCTCAGGGACTCCATTGGCGAATCCATGGCGTGGTTCAAGGCCGATGCCTCGCGGCGCGGACTCGACGACGAGGCCAATGCGCTCTGGGATCGGGTCATCCTGGCCTACCGCGATGCGACTGACGCGATGTTCCCCGAGGGGGCCCCGGACTAAGCGGTCAGCGCGGACGCGACCCCGTCCTCCAGGGTGCGCCACGCGTCCGCGAACTTCCGGACGCCCTCGTCCTCCAACACCGTCGTCACGTCGCCCATGTCGATACCGGCCGCCGCCAGCGCGGCGAGCGCCGCGCGCGCGCCGTCATACGTTCCCGTGACAGAATCCGCGGCGATGACGCCGTGATCGGCGACGGCTTCGAGGGTCGCGGGGGGCATCGTGTTGACCGTGCCCGCCGCGACAAGGTCAACGACGTACTTCGTGTCGGGGAATGCCAGGTCCTTGACCGACGTCGAGGCCCAGAGTGGCCGCTGTGGCGTCGCTCCCGCGGCCGCGAGCGCCTTCCAGCGCGGGGAGGCGAGCACCGCCTCGTGATGCTCGTAGGCGAGTCGGCCACTCGCGACCGCCGCCGTACCCCGGAGCGCTGAGCCGGGGCTCATCGCGTCGAGCCGCTTGTCCACCTCGGTGTCGATGCGGCTGATGAAGAAGGACGCGACGGACTGGATGGTCGCCAGGTCGAGCCCGGCCGCCCGCGCGTCCTCCAGGCCACCGAGGTAGGCGTCGACCACCTCGGAATACCGATCCACGGCGAAGATGAGTGTGACGTTGACCGAGATTCCGGCGCCGATGGTCGCGCGGATCGCCGTGAGCCCCTCGCGCGTCGCGGGAATCTTGATCATCACGTTCGGTCGATCGACGAGCCACCGGAGTTGTCTCGCCTCTGCGATCGTCGCCTCCGCCTCGCGCGCGAGCATCGGGTTCACCTCGATCGAGACGCGTCCGTCGACGCGCCCCGTCGCGTCGTACACGGGGCGGAGCACGTCGCACGCGTCGCGGACATCGGTCGTCGTCATCATCCTGACGGCCTCGCCGACGGAAACGCCGGTGGAGCGAAGGTCGTCGAGTTGATCGTCGTAGTCCTCCGACTCGCCGATGGAAGCGGCGAAGATGCTCGGATTGGTCGTCACGCCGACGATGCGCCCCGCGGCGACGTCTCGGGCGAGGGAGCCGGACGTCAGGCGCCCGCGGCTGAGGTCGTCGAGCCAGACGGATACTCCCGCGGCGGCGAGCGCGGCGAGGGGTGTGGCGCCCGCGTTCGACGGCACGAGCTTGACGTGATTGGCGTTCATCCCCGTTCCTCCCAAGGCCTAGAGCCACCGCAATCGTTTGAACACGAGGAAGAGTCCCCCGCTCAACGCAACCATCAGCCCGAGCGCGAACGGGTAGCCCCAGACCCAACTGAGCTCGGGCATGTGATGGAAGTTCATGCCGTAGATGGTTCCCACGAGCGTGGGGGCGAACAGGATCGCCGCCCAGGCTGAGATCTGCTTGATCTCCTCGTTCTGGGCGAAGCTCGCCTCGGTCTGTTGCTGCGCGACGATCGTGGTGTGCGCCCGCAGCGCGTTGTCGAGCAGGGCGCGAAACCCATCGATGCGCTCGTCCACCCGCAGGATGTGGTCGTGGATGTCGCGGAGGCGCCTCGTGAGTTCCACGTCGGCACCCTGTCGGGTGGCTCCCTTGCTCAGGTCCTGGAGCACCGCAGCGAGCGGGTGAACGGCGCGCTGAAAGCCTATGACCTCTCGGTGGAGCTCGTAGATGCGCTGCGACAGCGAGACGCTCGACCTCTCCCCGAAGATCTGGTCCTCGATCTCGTCGATGTCATTCTCCAGGCCCGCAACGACGGGGAGATAGCCATCCACGATCTCGTCGAGAATCCCGTAGAGGATGGCGAGCGGCCCCATCGCGAGGAGCGAGGGATGGGCCTCGAGCCGACGGCGAACGACCGCGAGGTCGGGCGACACGGCCTGGCACACCGTGACGACGTACGCGGCGCCGACGAAGACGTGGACGTCGCTGAACTCCACGGTCTCCGTGTCATCGTGGTATCGGGCAGAGCGAACGACGATGGCCATCGTGTCGCCGAAGGTCTCGAGTTTGGAGCGCTGCTGGCCCTTGAGCGCGTCCTCGACCGCGAGGTCGTGGAGGCCCAGCTCGGAGGCCACGACGCCCAACTCGGCCTCCGAGGGTTCACGCAGCCCGAGCCACGCCGTCCCGCCGAGGTCGCGAAGCGCCTCAAACGTCTGGTCAAGCTTCTCCGGGGAGGCCACGCGACGCCCCTCGACGTAAATCGCGTTGTCGACGACCGTCACGATGCCCCTTCCCCACGCCATCCGGCGTCATCACCATGCTAAGACCCGGCCGCTCCGCCTCTCGGCACCGCGCTACCGAAGGATGAGCGCGCCGATTCTGTCCCGACGCCCGGCCTCGACCCCCGCCTCGTCCGCGAACTCGCGCCACCGCGCCACCGCGTCCGCCACCTCGGCGAGAATCCCCCGGATTCCCGGGACCGCCCAGCGGTCGCCGAGCCGTTCGAGGTCCTGTCGCGTCGGATCCGCGAATACGCCGTCGACGCCCATCTGATGCCGCGCGACCCACGGCGATTCCGGGCGGAACGAGAACGTGAGGTCGAACGCGGGGGCGAGGCGCCACCGACCGTCGGGGTCCATGAGGAAGGCGACGTTCTTCGTGTGGTCGTCCCTGTTGTACGCGAACACGTTGAAGACCGCGCGGCGGAATCCCTCTGCGACCGCGTCTGCGCCCAGGCCAAGCTCCCCGATCGTCGCGAGGTACTGACCGTAGTCGTGGGTACCCACCAGCCGGAAGTCGAGGCCCCGCATCGCGCACAGGGACTGGAGGTGAACCCGCGTCCCGTCCTCGCGGTCGAAGCGCTTGCTCAGGAAGTGCGCGCGCCCGCCCTCCTCCAGGAGCCTCGCCTCGGGCACCGTGATCCCCGCGGCTGCCGCCATCAGGTGGTACGCGTACTCGATCCTGGTGTACCCGTCCGTCGCGTGGGCGTCGTTGCCCGTTCCGTCGAACTTGAGCAGGTAGTCGGTCCAGCCCCGCTCGGGGGGCACGGAACCAGAGCGCACGTTCCCCCCGGCGTCGATCGCGATCACGGCCTTGGCCCTCGCGCCTCCCGCCGATGTCCCGACGCCGAAGAGGTCACGAATCGAGGTCTCGGGGTCGTGCGCGAGGTCGCCGCGGAGGGCGCGGCGCGCTTCGGTGACGAGGGTGCCGAGATCGAGCGCGCTCGGGGTCTGGACCCGGGGCGCGGGAGGGTAGAACTCGAGCGCGCCGAGCGCCCTGCCCCCCGCGTACACGAGCCGGTCGAGCGCGGTGAACTCCCCCGCGTCGATCCCCTCCCTCGCGAGGTAGGCATCGACGATCGCGTTACCGAAGTCATCGGGCAGCGAATCCGCGAGAAACGGGGGCAGTCCGAGGAAGGTCTCGCGGGATCGAGACTCTCCGTGCGCGATGCGCGCCGAGGTCGGCGCCAGGATCGGGGAGAGTTCCCGGCGCGTCGAGACCCAATCGGGCTCGTATTCGAAGACCCCGAGACCCGTCGAGGGGTCGAGGGCAACGGCGCCGACGGTCTGGCCCCACGCGTCGACGCGGACGACCGTCGCGGGTACGTAGGTCACGACGCGGCCCGTCGGCGAGGCGCGCGCTGGCGAGGCGCGACTCGATCCTTGTCTCGGAGGAGCGCGAGCGGGGAGACCTCGGTCACCGGGGCAAGACCGTCGAGCCACTCCTCGCGCCCCAGGGCGCGCACGATCTTGACGAGCGTGCCCAACCTCGAGCCCGTGCCGTTCTCGAGCGCGGAGAGGCTGGGTGTCGAGATGTTTGCCGCGCTCGCGAGCGACGCCTGATCGATGCCCCTCCGAAGCCGCTCGGCGCGCACCTGCCGCCCGAGGCGGGCCTCCCACTCCTCCGTCGTGCGCCCCATGATCATCACCCCTTACTAGTTCCTTTCTTTATGTTATCTCGCAATTCGGCGCTAACATAGCCCTATCTGCACACTATGCGCGATTTGGCGTCGCTTGCGGCAGGTCGACGGACCCCGCACACTGAGCGGGTGAGACGCCCGGATTGGGCTCCAGGAAGGACGCGCAGCACCTATGGACACACAGTGACGACGGACACGCCGATGCGGCTCGGAATGATCGGGCTCGGACGCATGGGCTCCAACATGGTGCGCAGGCTGATGCGGGACGGCCACACCTGCGTCGTCTACGACCTCAACCCGGATTCGGTCGCGGCGCTAGTCGCCGACGGCGCGACCGGCACGTCGGCCATGGCGGATCTCGTGGCCAAGCTCGACGCTCCCCGGAGCGTCTGGGTCATGGTTCCCGCGGGCGGAATCACGGGTCGCGTGATTCACGAGCTCGCCGCGCTCCTCGAGCCGGGAGACACGATCGTCGACGGAGGAAACTCGTACTACCGAGACGACATCGACCGCTCCGCCGAACTTGCCGCGAAGGGCATCACCCTGCTCGACTGCGGCACGAGCGGAGGCGTGTGGGGCCTCGATCGCGGGTACTGCCTCATGATCGGCGGGGACTCCCACGCCGTCGCGCATCTCGACCCGATCTTTCGGACGATCGCGCCCGGAGCGGGCGAGGCGGAGCGAACCCCGGGCCGCACCGGCGCGACATCCTCCGAGGAACTCGGGTACCTGCACTGCGGACCGAGCGGCGCCGGCCACTTCGTCAAGATGGTGCACAACGGGATCGAGTACGGGCTCATGGCCGCGTACGCCGAGGGCTTCAACATCCTTCGCGGCGCGGGCATCGGGAGCGCGTCAGCCTCGGGCGACGCGGAGACCGCCCCTCTCGCCAACCCCGAGTACTACCAATTCGACCTCGACACGACCGCCGTCGCCGAGGTCTGGAGGCGCGGGAGCGTCATCGGATCGTGGCTCCTCGACCTCACCGCTACCGCCCTGCTCGCCTCTCCCGACCTCGAGGAGTTCTCGGGACACGTCTCGGACTCCGGCGAGGGACGCTGGACCTCAATCGCCGCGATCGACGAAGGCGTCCCGACGCCCGTCCTCACCTCCGCGCTCTTTACGCGATTCGCCTCGCGCGACGCGAACGACTTCGCCGACAAGGTCCTCTCCGCCATGCGCAAGGGCTTCGGCGGGCACGAGGAAAAGAAGAAGTAGCGCGTCAACCTCGGGTGCCCCCTCGTTCGTCGACGAATTGACACGTATCGCCCACGAAGGGGGCCAAATGCCTCGGTCACGCTTCGCTACACTCGCCGCCGATCGCCGTGCAGACCTACGTCACCGAACACTGCGGCAACGTACGACCTTGGCCCTTGTTTTCACGATTGCCCGACACGCGCCCGCGTATCGTCGTAAGTTAGGTAAGCATTACCTATGAGGCTCGCACGTATGGGGAGGGAAGAATGAGCGCACGCAGGAGGCTCCACCTAGCCGCCATAGCCGCGACGCCCGACTTCGGGTTCACGTTCTTCCACGGCGCGCGGATCGGCTCGACGTGGGCGCAAATGAGCGCCCAGCTCGGTACCGAAGTCGCCGGAGCCAGCGAGTGCCCGTGGCCCGCATCAGCGTGCACGATCCCGCGAGTTCGTCGAAGTATGTCTTCGCCATCGGCGACGGCGAGTCCGCCGTAGACATGCTCGAGTGGGGCACCATCCCCGCCATCGGAAGCCACTGGGGCGCCCTTCGCTTGGGCGCGTGACCATCACTACAAAGGAGGCAGAAATGCTCAGCATCACTTCACGGACACGCCGCGCCATCGTGGTCGGCGCCATCGCGAGTCTCAGCCTGACCCTCAGCGCGTGCTCGGGCGGCAGCCCGTCCGGGTCCTCTTCGAGCGCATCGTCCGCGGCGGGCCCCGCGACCGCGGGCGCGACCGAAGGCGCGACCACCGCGCCGACCATCGTCGCGAGCGACGACTTCTGTGCGAACGCCATCGCCGCCGTCGCGGCGGCGGACGACTTCTCTGCGGCGATGAACGACCTGAACACGGCGATGTCGAGCAACGACATCAACGCGCTGCACACCGCGGGACAAGCGCTCATGGACCACTCCGATCAGGCGACGGCGTTCTATGCCGCCGGCGCGGCCGCGGCCGACGACCAGGCCACCAAAGACGCGTTCAACGGAATGGTCAGTTTCGTCTCCGACTACGCCACGTTGATGGGCCAGGCGGCGGTCGACGCCGCCTCGGTTCCCGCGTTCATGGGCGCGGTCGCGACGATCATCGCCGACCCGGCGACGGTGCCGCTCATGTCGAACGCCGGAGACTGGGCGACGACCATCAAGGACTTCACGACCGCGCACTGCTCGCTCACCTAGGGGCGAGAGTCGCACACATCTGACAGCACGGGCCATCGGCCTTGGAACCCCAAGGAGGGAATCATGAAGACACGCCACACCCTCGGGCTCGGCACCATCGCCGCAGCCCTATTGCTCGCCGCCTGCACCCCGCCGTCGGCTTCGGCGTCGGGTACGGCGGCACCCGCGCCCGCGGTGACGGTGACAATCTCCGTCACGCCCTCGCCCACCGCTGCACCGCCGGAGCCCGACTACGACTTCACCCACTTCCACGGAGCCGCGATCGGCATGACGTGGCCGCAGATGGGCACCGCGCTTCGCACCGCCGTCGGCGGCTACACGTACCCCAATGCCTGCGACTGGTATGGACCCCTGTGGAACACCGAGTACATCACCACGCACGCGTTTACCGACGCCCGGAGCCCGAGTGGCGCTGGGGCGACGTTCTTCTATACCCAATCGTCCGTCGACCCGGCCACCGCCCCTTACCCGGGCCCACGTAACGCCGAGGGAATCGGCGTGGGTAGCACCAAGGACGAGGTGCTCGCCGCGTACCCGAGCGCCGTCGTCGGCTCGGTCGACGATCTCGGCGCGGGACACATCGTGACCTTCACGGTCAACGACCCCGCTGGCAGCGGGTCGAAGTACGTCTTCGGCATCGACGGCTCGTGGGGTGACGGATCGAACGTGATCGACGCGATTCAGTGGGGGCCGGGCGCTGGCGACCAGTGGAGCCACCTCTGCACCGGTTTCTAGCCGCGACCGACGCGTTCGCCGCCCGGGGTGGCACCATCCTCGGGCCCTCGCCACGGCGTACCGTACCCCTACCGACTCCCCGGGAGAAACGATGATGGACGCGTGGCCAACGGCGCACGGCATTCGCTACATCACCCTCTCCGTCGAGGACGTCGACGCGATCTGCGCGCTGCTCGCCGGGCGCGGGGTCGCGCTGATCAATGGACCGATCGACCGGCCGTGGGGCGTCCGGACCGCGTGCTTCGCGGATCCGGGCGGCCACCTCTGGGAGGTCGCGCAGACCATCTCACGGCCGGAGACCTCAGCGTAGGGTCCGGGTTCTACCCGCCAATGTTGTAGCCGAGCAGGCGCCATTCGCCGTCGGGGGCCTGCTCGAGCTCGGCCCAGGAGGCGTTGCCCAGCGGCCCGATGTTCCATCCGTCTAGGGGAAGGCGTATCAGGGTCCTGACGGCCAAGCGCGACGTGCTCCCGTGCCCGACGAAGACGACCACCGCGCCGTCGGTCGCATGTTCCTCGATGCAGGCCACGGCACGGGACGTCACGGAGACGTGATCCTCGTACCCCTCGATGCGGGGCTCGAGCCCCGAGTGCCACCGCGCCACCTCCACGGAGTCGTGCTCCTCGCGCTCTGCGGCGGTCATCCCCTCCCACGCGCCGTACGAGCGTTCCTTCATGCGGTCGTCATACAGGATCGTGGCGCCGGTGACGGCAGCGAGGGCCTCCGCCGTAACGCGCGCTCGGGAAAGCGGCGACGACACGATGACGGTTCCCTTCGGCAATCGCGCGCCGAGCGCCCGGGCCGCGGCCCCGACCTGCTCCAGCCCGCGCGCGTTCATGGGCACGTCGGTGGAGCCCTGGAGGCGGCCGGTGGCATTCCAGTCGGTCTCGCCGTGGCGAAGAAGAAAGACGCGGGTCACCCCGGAAGGCTAGCGGAACGGAGCCGGGACCCTAGAACAGGGTCGACGCGAGTTCCGCGCTGCGCCCGCCGGTCGTCGCGGTCGGCCCGGCCGGTCGAAACCGCAGACTCCGCATCCCGTGCGCCGCCATCGCCGTTCGCACCCTCTCGCGGACGAGCGTCCGGTAGCCCTCCGGAACGTAGGCGCGCGGGCCGAAGAGGTCGCGGTAGCGCCCCGCGAGATCGGGGCGCTCGCGGGCGAGCCAGCGCGCAAACCACTCCTTGACGCCCGGACGGAGGTTCAGGATGTCGTAGGAGACCGCGGTCGCCCCCGCCTCGCGGATGCGCCGCATTGCCTCGTCGAGAAGCTCGGGGGAATCCGTTAGGAACGGCAAGATCGGCGCGACGAACACCGCGGGATCGAGCCCCGCGGACCTCGCCGCCGCCACCGCGGCGAGCCGCGCCGCCGTCGACGGGGCACCCGGTTCGAGCGTCGGGGCGAGCGCATCATCGAACACCGCGATGGTGAAGGCCACGGACGCGCTCACGTCGCGCGCCGCGCCCGCGAGGAGCGGCAGGTCGCGACGGATCAGAGTCCCCTTGGTCAGGACGCTAAACGGCGTGCCGGAGCGGGCGAGCGCCGCGATGATGCCCGGCATCAGCCGGTAGCGCCCCTCGGCGCGCTGGTACGGGTCGGTATTGGTGCCGAGCGCGACCCACTCCCGGTCCCAGGACGGGCGCGCGAGCTCACCCCGCAGGACCTCGGCGACATTGACCTTGACGACCACCTGGGAGTCGAAATCCCGGCCAGCGTCGAGGCCGAGGTAGGCGTGGCTCGGACGCGCGAAGCAATAGGTGCACGCGTGACTGCAGCCCCGATAGGGGTTGACCGTCCAGTCGTAGGGCATGGCGCTCGCGTTAGGAACGCGATTGAGCGCGCTCTTGGCCGCGACCTCGTGGAAGGTGATGCCCTCGAACTCGGGGGTCTGCACCGAGCGGATCAGATTCGCGACTCTCGCGAGGCCAGGCAACGTGCCGGGCGCCTCCCGCGTGATGTCCTGCGTCGCCCAGCGCATGCACCTATTCGAACAGGTGTTCGAGTCGCGGTCAAGCGGGCTCGCCGCGGTTCGCCGCGCGCATGGAGAGCGTGCGGGGCGTCGGTTATCGTTGTCGGACCAGAACGACCGCGCCGTCGCGATCGCCCCAAAGCCGTGGGGCGAGACGGACGTGTCCTCGATCCTCGCCTAGGAGACGCCGATGTCCCCCGATCAACTCACGTTTGACAACCCCGCCGAGCGCCACGCGCACATCGTCCCTCACGCGTCGTGGCAACCGCTGCCTGGCCTCGACGCCGAACTCGACCCCAAGGCCGATCACGGGGAGAAGACGTACCGTGGCACCGGGCGCCTCGCCGGCCGCAAGGCGCTCATCACCGGCGCGGACTCCGGGATCGGCGCCGCGGTGGCGATCGCGTTTGCGCGCGAGGGCGCCGACGTGGCGATGAGTTACCTCCCCGAAGAACAGGTCGACGCGGACGCGATCGCCAAGTACGTTCGCGCCGAGGGGCGGAAGGCAATCCTGCTTCCCGGCGACATCCGAGATCGCGAGTTCTGCCGCTCGCTCGTCGCCGACGCCGTCGAGGGGCTTGGCGGCCTCGACATCCTCGTCAACAACGCGGCGCACCAGGTGTACCACCAGACGTTCGCCGAGCTGGACGAGGACGACCTCGACCGCACGATCAAGACGAACATCTACGCGATGTTCTGGATCACCAAGGACGCGCTCCCCCACCTCCCTCCGGGCTCGGCCATCATCAACAGCACCTCGGTCCAGGGCTACAACCCGTCGCCCATGATCATCAACTACGCATCCACCAAGTTCGCGATCAACGGGTTCACCAAGGCGCTCGCCGCCGACCTGGCTCCCCGCGGTATCCGCGTCAACGCCGTCGCGCCCGGACCCGTGTGGACCCCGCTCCAGGTTTCGGACGGCCAGCCGGCGGAGAAGCTCGACGGCTTCGGCGACACGACGTGGCTCGGACGCCCCGGCCAGCCGGTCGAAATGGCCCCGGCGTACGTCTTCCTGGCGTCCCCCGAGTCGAGCTACGTCGTCGGAGAGGTCATCAACGTGAATGGCGGCATCAACGTCCCCTGACCGTGCGGCGCCCCCACCAACGAGGGCGCCCGGACCCCCGGTATTCGTCGCCTGTGGGCCACAATGGGATGAGCGCCGCCCACCAACGAAGAACGGCGACGGGAGTCTCACATGGCCGCGTTGTCGCAGGGCTTCGATCCCTCACTGCACGCCGTGGACGAGGTGGTCGCCGAGGCGCGCACCGATGTCGCCGTCGGCCTCACCACCCAGGAGGCCCGCGCGCGGCTAGAGCGGGACGGCGCAAACCAACTGGTGGCCCGCCGCCCCATTCCCCCATGGCGTCGCCTCCTGAGCCACTTCGCCGACCCCCTCGTCTACCTCCTCCTCGCGGCGACCGCCATTGCCCTGACCGCGTGGTGGGTCGAGGGACGCGAAGGAATCCCTTACGACGTGATCGTCATCGCGGTCGTCATCCTCGCCAACGCGGCGCTCGGATTCGTCCAGGAACGGCGCTCCGAGGACGCCGTCGCCGCGCTCCAGCGGATGGCGGCGCCCACGGCGGCCGTCGTGAGGGACGGCCGCGTCGGCCGGATCCCCGCGCTCGATCTTGTCGTCGGCGATCTGCTTGCCCTCGGCGCGGGCGACGCGATCACGGCCGACGCCAGGCTCACCGAATCCACGCTCTCCGTCGCGGAGGCGGCGCTCACGGGCGAGAGCGCCCCGGTCGACAAGGGCGTGGCGCCCCTCGACGGCCCCGCAGGTATCGGCGATCGGGCGTGCATGGTGTTCGCGGGCACCGCGGTGACTCGCGGCGCGGGGCGCGCGATCGTCACCTCAACGGGCATGCATACCGAGACCGGCCGCATCGCCCAGCTGCTGGGAGAGACGGCGTCGGACCCCACTCCCCTGCAGCGCGAGATCGCCCAACTGAGCAGGGTGCTCGGGCTCGGGGTGCTCGCGATCGCCGCCGTCGTCATCGGGACGGTCTTCCTCACCGAAGACGTCACCACCCTCGCGAACGCGGTCCAGGTGCTCCTGCTGGGCGTCGCCCTCGCCGTTGCCGCGGTGCCCGAGGGGCTCCCCGCGATCCTGTCCGTGGTGCTCGCCCTCGGCGTGCAGCGCATGGCCAGGCGCCACGCGATCATCAAGGACCTTTCCTCGGTCGAGACGCTCGGCTCGGCCACGGTCATCTGCTCGGACAAGACCGGGACCCTCACGCAGAACCGCATGACGATCACGCGCGTCGTCACGGCGTCGGGCGAGACGGAGCTCACGGGAGCCCTCGACGCGCTCCCCGCGGGCAAGCGCGGCGCCGAGGTTACGGCCGTGATGACGGGCGGCGCGCTGGCGAACGACGCCCTGGTCAGTGGGGACGAGGGTGACCCGACGTTTGGTGGGGATCCCACCGAGGCGGCGTTCCTCACCGCGGAGTGGGAGCTGGGGCTGGCCGTTGCGAGAGGCGCCCGGTTCTCCCAGCTCGGGTCCGTGCCGTTCAGTTCGGAGCGCAAGCGCATGTCCGTGGTCGCGTCCGACGGGGATGGCGGCTTCTACGTCGCCGCCAAGGGGGCGCCGGACGTGTTGCTTCACGCATGCACGGCGGAACTCGCGGGCGCGAGCGAGCGCCCGCTCGACGACGCGGGCCGCGCGCGAGTGCTCGCGGAGGTCGAGCGCATGTCCGCCCTGGGGATGCGCACCCTCGCCGTCGCGTACCGCAGGGGCGAGCAGGAGCCCGCGGCGGAGGCCGAGTCGCTCGAGCGCGACCTTGTGCTCGCGGGCGTCGTGGGCATCGTCGACCCCCCGCGCGACGAGGCGCGGACCGCGGTCGCGGCGGCGCAGGGCGCGGGTGTCCGCGTCATCATGATCACCGGCGATCACCCGCTCACCGCATCGGCCATCGCCGTCGACCTGGGCATCGTCGAGGACGAGCCCAGGGTCGTCACGGGCGTCGAGCTCGCCGCGATGGACGACGACACGCTGCGCGAGGCGGTCAAGACCGCATCGGTGTTCGCCCGCGTGGCGCCCGAGCACAAACTCCGCATCGTCGACGCGCTGCAGAGCCACGGCGAGGTGGTCGCGATGACGGGCGACGGTGTCAACGATGCCCCCGCCCTGCGCAGCGCCGACATCGGCGTGGCGATGGGCCTGGGAGGAACCGAGGTGGCGCGCGAGGCGTCGAACATGATCCTGACGAACGACGACTTCGCGACGATCGTGTTGGCGGTGAACGAGGGCCGCGGACTCCTGGACAACATCAAGCGCTTCCTGCGCTACATGTTCGCGTCGAACCTCGGCGAGGTGCTCGCGGTCTTCCTCGGGGTGGTCGGCGCGGCGTGGCTGGGTCTGAGGGATGGAAGCGGTGCGCTCGTCGCGCCGCTGCTGGCCGGCCAGATCCTGTGGATGAACCTCGTCACGGATCTGGGGCCCGCGCTCGCCATCGGAGCCGAGCCCTACGCCGACGACCTCATGTCGCGCAGGCCGCGACACCCGTCCGAGCGGCTGATCGACCGGCGCATGTGGGGCGGCGTCGCGCTCACGGGAGCCGTCATGGCCGCGGTGACGCTCTTCGCGATCGACCTGTACCTTCCCGGAGGGCTCGTCAACGGCTCAGAGAGCGTGGCGACCGCGCGCACGGCCGCCTTCACCGTGCTCGTCCTCGCGCAGCTGATGAACGCCTTCTCCGCGAGGTCCGAGACCCTGAGCATCGTCCACAACCTGTTCACGAACGCGTGGCTGTGGGGGGCCGTGACCCTCTCCCTCGCCCTCCAGATCGCGGTGGTGCACGTGCCGATCCTCAACGACGCGTTCTCCACGGCTCCCCTCACGATCGATCAGTGGAGCCAGTGCCTCGGGCTGGCGCTCGTCGTGCCCCTGACGATGGAGGCCCGCAAGTGGCTGCTCCGGGTTCGCGACCGCCGGGCGGCGGAGGCCTAGTTCGGCTTCGCGCCGCCGGCCTTCTCGGTACCGGCCCTGCCGGCGCCACCCCCCAGCCGCCGCGCCCCCGTCCACGCGGCGACGAAGACGCCAATCACGATGACGACATCGCCGACGCTGAAGACGTTGGCGAGCGGAAGCGGCGCGGGCCACGCGAAGACGTCCCCGAGCCAGGGCAACACCGGGTGCTCCAGGACGGCGGAGTTGGCGAACGCAAGATCGGGTTCGATGCCCGCGGAGGCGACCGCCGCCGCACTCGCGGGTAACACGCCCCCGTTGATAGCGATCGTGAGCCCGTTGAGCAACGCGCCCGCCCCGACGATCCAGACTCCCGCGGCGCGCCGATTGAGCCACAGAAACCCCAGGGCGACGACGTAGGTGAAGACGTGTAGCGTCGCGGCCAAGGCCTCGGGCATCCCTACCTCCACCGCCACCACCTGGAGCGCGAGCGCCGCCCAGATGAGCAGGGGCCACCGCCACCGATGCAGGAGGAGGCCCTCCGGCCATCGGAGCGCGGCGAGGGGCGACACCACCGCCAGAACGCACAGGGCCAGGACCAGCATGATCAGGCGTGCTCGCTCGGTCCGGCCGCCGCTCGTCGCTCGGCTTCGAGCCGCGCCCCTATCTCCTTGGGCCCGACGGGGCGGCCCAGGTGAAAGCCCTGGCCGATAACCCCGCCGAACGAGCGCAGCGCCGTCGTCGTCCGCTCGTCCTCAATCCCCTCGGCGACGACGCGCAAACCGAGCGCGATCGCGAGCTCGATGGTCGACCGAACGATGATCAGGTTGTGGTCGTCCGTGAGGATGTCGCTGACGTACGACCGGTCGATCTTCAGCTCGTCGATCTCCAGGCGCTGCAGGTAACCGAGCGACGCGTTGCCCGTCCCGTAGTCGTCGATCGAGATGGCCACTCCGCGCTCCCGAAGGGCCCGGACGACGACGTCGGTGCGCGTCGCGTCGGCCAGAATCCCCGTCTCGGTCACCTCGAGGACCAGCGAGCTGAGGGGAACCCCGTGGATCGCGGCGGTGCCGGCAACCAGGTCGGGCAGGACCGGGTCGGAAAGGTGGCGCGCGGAGAGGTTGACCGCCATGCGAAGGTCGTGTCCCGCATCTCGCCACCTCGACACTTGACCAAGGGCGGTGTCGAGCACGAACGCGGTCAGGGGGTAGATCAGCCCCGAGTTCTCGGCGAGGGGAATGAACTCGTCGGGCCCGATGGGCCCCCGCTCCGGGTGGTCCCAGCGAACCAGCGCCTCGACCCCGACCGTCCGGCCGCTGTCCAAATCGACCTGTGGTTGATACGCAACGTAGAGCGCCTTCTCGTCGATCGCGGTCCTCAGGTCCGCGAGGAGCTGGAGCCGCTCGACCGTGTTGACGTCGAGCTCGGGCGAGTAAATGCTGATCATATGGCGCTCGATCTTGGCCTGATAGAGCGCGACGTCGGCGTTCTTCATGAGCGTCTCGCCGTCCGAGCCGTGGTCCGGCGCGACCGCGACCCCGAGGCTCGCCCTGACGAGAAGCTCCAGACTCTCCACGGGGACGGGCCAGTCGAAGGAACTGAGGAGGTCAAGTGCAACCCGTCGCGAAGCGCTGAGGCCTCCGTTGACCACGACCGCGAACTCGTCTCCACCGGTCCGGTGAACGTACGTGCCCTCGGGTACGGCGTCGACGAGGCGGCCCGCGACCTCGCGAAGAATCTCGTCACCGACGGGGTGACCCAGCGTGTCGTTGAAGTCCTTGAAGTGATCGAGGTCCAAGAGCACGAGGCCAGGGCCCGCGGTCTTCAACCGGCGAGCGGCCTCGAGCGCCCGGCTCAACTCATAAGCCACCTGCCCGCGATTGCCCAGGCCGGTGAGCGAGTCATGCGTCGCGTCGTACGTGTGACGGGCCACCGCGGACGCGAACATGTGGGCGGCGACCACGGGGGCAGCCAACAGCGCCAGGGCGCCGACGCCGTCCTTGGCGACCACGGCGGCGATGCCGCCGACGCTGAGGAGGACGATATTCGTGACCAGGAAGTCCCTGATGTCCGCTCGCAACACGGACCCGAGGGATTGTCCGGTCGACAGGGAGACGACTCCGGC
Organism: uncultured Actinomycetota bacterium; assembly: GCA_963830335.1. Classification (GTDB taxonomy): domain Bacteria; phylum Actinomycetota; class Actinomycetes; order Actinomycetales; family Demequinaceae; genus JAFGBM01. Next base: position 710,513 of record CAWHLX010000001.1, on the reverse strand, counting down.
AACGAGCACCCAGTTCACGACGAACATCGCGAGTCCTGCGGCGAGGAGCGGCGCGATGTCGTGCGGCTCGACGGTCGTCGGGCCCCCGAACAGCGGCACCCCGGCCAACCAGGAAAAGACCACTCGGGCGGTGAACACGCTCACCGCGTACTGCGCCGTGTTGAACACGGACTTCTTGGGCGCCCGGCGATTGAGCATGTCGTCCGCGAGGCTCGCGATGGCCTGGACCAGCACGGCGATCCCCACGCCGGCTACCGCGACGAGCGCGAGCACGAACGGCGCCGACGTCGACAGCGTCCTCTGCCCGCCTCGGGAAGTCACGACCAGGGGCTTCACCTCGCCCGCGATCGCCGCGACGGCAAGGAAAAGGGTGGGCCATATCAGTACCTCGGCGGTCGTCGTGGCCCAGGGGGTGGCAACGAGAGCGAGCGCGATGCTGGCGAGACCGAGGGCTCCCACCAACGCTAGATAGGCTGCGATACGGGAGGGCGGCACCAGGATTCGTCTCCTGGCACCGCCCTCCGGCACGCGTGAGGCTACGCCCACTTCCACCCAGCGCCGACGATTGCGGCAACGGCGACGAGCGTGCTCGCGCTAGCGGTGATACGGACGATCCTGCTGCTGCTGAGAACGGTCCACTTGTTCATGAGAGTTTCCTTCGTTCGGGTACGGGGACGGCGGTCCCTCCGAAGCCTGGCGCGCTGAGAGCGTCAGGAATGTCCGGAGTTCGCGAATCGCGAATACTCCCCCGTTGGTGGCGGCCGCCGGATGGAGGCCTAACCCCATCTTCCCTCAATTGCCGCACAATGCCCACAGCAAAACACCACTTCCTCCCGATAGGCGCGCCGGCGTCGACTCCGCAGCCCTAGCGAGACGCCGTTAGGGACGTGTCCGGCGCTCGGGAATATCCTGAAAGCCTGGGCGGTTGCTGGGGAGCGAAGGGTGGTGGGCGATGACATTTCCTCGATCTCGGCCTCTTGGCGGCGCGTGGTTCGGCGGTGCGTGGATTGGCGTGCTGCTCACCTTGTCCGCCTGCGCCGGGGCCACGCCCCCCTCGCCCTCCGTGTCGCCGTCTCCCACGGTCTCGGCGAGCCCCTCGGCCTCGCCGTCCCCCTCCCCCTCGCCCTCCCCCAGCCCGTCGGCCGTGCCGCTCGATCAGGTACAGATCGCACTCGCGCCGTGGGCTGGCGGCTTCGACCACCCCGTGTTCCTCACCTCGCGCCCGCTGGACTACCGGACCTTCGTCGTCGAACAGCCGGGCAGGGTGGTCGCGGTCAGCGCGGACGGCAGCCTCCGCAGGGTCGTCCTCGACATCACCAGCCGCGTGACCTGGGGCGGCGAGCGGGGCCTGCTGAGCGTCGCGTTCGATCCCGCCTACCCTTCGCGCATGTTCGTCGACTACACCGGGGCGGGCGGCACGACCGCGGTCGAGGAGTACCGCCTCCCGACGGGCGCGTGGGCGGCAGATCCGGAACCGGTCCAGACCCTCCTGACCCAGGCTCAGCCCTACGCGAACCACAACGGTGGCCAACTCGCGTTCGGACCGGACGGGCGCCTGTACATCGGGCTCGGTGACGGGGGGAGCGGCGGCGACCCCCATGGGAACGGCCAGAACACGGGGACGTGGCTCGCATCGATCCTCCGCATCGACGTCAGCGCGGCGCGCGGATACACCATCCCCCCCGACAACCCGTTCGCGGACGGGACGGGCGGCCTTCCGGAGATCTGGGTCTACGGGCTGAGGAACCCGTGGCGCTTCTCGTTCGACGGCGACATGCTGTACATCGGCGACGTGGGCCAGAACCGGGTCGAGGAGGTGGACGTCGTCGACGCGACCACGGCCGCGGGCGACAACTTCGGGTGGAACGTGATGGAGGGCAACATCTGCTACCCGAGCGGCGCGCCCTGCACGGGGGCCGATCGCGGCTTCGTCGACCCGGCGTACGCGTACCACCAGGATGACCCGCGCGGGCTGTGCGCGGTCACAGGGGGGTACGTCTACCGGGGGGCCGCAATCCCGGGCCTGGCGGGCACGTACGTGTTCTCCGACTATTGCGGCGGGGGCCTCTTCGGCCTTCGGACCGTCGACGGTGCTGTGACCGAGACGCGTGCCTTCGGGGTCGCGGTGCCGAACGTGAGTTCGTTCGGCCTCGACGCCGCCGGGAACCTGTACGTGCTCGATGTGACGGACGGGACGGTCACCAAGGTGGTTTCGCCGTAGCGCGTCAACCTTCGACGGCCCTCCCAACGTCGAAGGGGCAGAGGGTCGAACGGTGGCGCGCCGCGCCGCCGCAATCGAAAGGGGAGGAACACATGCGTACCACTACGAGACTCGGCGTTGGGCTCGTCGCCGCGGTGCTTTCGCTGTCCGCGTGCACCGTCCCCGATGCACCCACAAGTCCATCCGCCACGGCAACGCCTAGCGCGTCCACAGCGCCATCCACGCCGGCGACCGCTGCGCCGCCTCCGGCGCCCACCTCCGCGCCCGTTGTCACGCCCGCGCCGGCTGCGCCAGTCGCCGACTACGACTTCACGCGCCTGTTCTCGATGCACGCCGGCGACAAGTTCTCGGACTTCGCGGGCCGGTCGGACGTCACGGTCACCCCCTATCCCGATTGCCCCTGGCTCGCAAACGTCACCGTTTCCGGCGTGGACCCCGCTGTCGGGTTCTCGTGGGACAGCGAGGGCGTTGACCCCACGGGCCCCGCGCAGGTGTTCCAGATTCTGAGCGACCCGGCCGTCGTGCCCGCGTCGCCGCCGGTCAATGCAGAGGGGATCGGCATCGGGTCGTCGATGTCCGACGTGCTCGCCACCTATCCCGGGGCCATGATCCACACGGAGACCGAATCCTCGGCCGGGACGACGGTCACTCAGGTTCGGGTGGATGACCCCGCGTCCGACGGGCGGTACTACTTCTGGGCTTACAGTCCGACCGACCGGGTGTTCCGCATCGACCTGGGGAGCTTCCCGACGGACGGCTACTGGCCCCTCGGCTGGGACTGCGTCGACTAGGCGGCCAGCCGCCTAACGCAACTTCGCGCCGTGGGCCTTCTCGGTCGCGGCGATGATGGCGTTCCGCACGCCCAGGACTTCCTCCGGGCTCAGCGTGTGGTCCGCCGCTCGCAGGGTCACGGTCACGGCCACCGACTTCTTGCCCTCGCCCACCTGTTCGCCCGCGTAGACGTCGAACACCCGAGCGTCGTCGAGCAGGTCCCCCGCGGCCTCGCGCACCGTCTCCACGAGCGCCCCAGCGGCGAGATCCGAGTTCACGACGAACGCGAAGTCCTCCTTGGCGAGCGGCTGCGTCAGCACGGGCCTGGCCGCCACCACCGCACCCTCGGATGCCGCGATCACGGCGTCGAGGAGCACCTGGAACGCGACGGTGCGAGCGGGCAGGCCGAGCGTCTCGCACACCTTGGGATGCAGCTCGCCCGCGTGCGCCACCGTCCGGCCGTCGGGAAGCACGAACGCCGCGGCGCGGCCGGGATGCCAGGGCGCGTAGGCGTCGGCGTGCCGCTCGAACTCGACCCCGGCGGCGTCGGCGACGGCCTCCACCGCCGAGATCGCGTCGGTCCAGTCGAACGCCTCGCCCTTGGCGTCCCACCCGGGAAGCGTCCGGCGCCCCGCCATGACGCCCGCGACCATGCGGGGCTGGTTCGGCAGGGAGGCGTCAATGTCGGCGATCTCCTCCGGCAGGGGCGCGCGGTCAACGGCGGGGTTGGGGGCGCCGTGGCTCCTCGCGATGGAGGAACCGGACGAGACGTAGCCGCGCCCCACCTCGAAGACCGCGACGTCCTGCGCGCCGCGCCCCAGGTTCACCCTGACGGCGTCGACGAGCGTGAAGAGCACCCGGGTGCGAAGGAACGGGACGGCCGCGTCGAGCGGGTTGGCCAGGCGGACGGTCTCGCGCCGGGCGTCGCCGACGGGCACCTGCATCGCGTCGAGGCGCTCCTCGGAGATGAACGGGTAGGTGAGCACCTCCGTGAGGCCGCGCTCCGCGAGCGTGCGCGCCACCGAGCGGCGGACCTTCTGCGCGTGCGTGAGGCCCCGGCCCGCGGGCGCCTGGGGCAGCACGGACGGGAGATCGGCGTACCCGTGAAGGCGCGCCACCTCCTCGACCAGATCGATGGGCGAGATCAGGTCGGGGCGCCAGGACGGGGGCACCACCGTGAGGACCGCGGCGGCACGGCTTGAGGTGGACGCGGCGCCGGTCTTCGACGTCGCGCCCGACCTTGGCGCAGCGCCGCTTCTGGAGACCGGGGACGACTTGGCGGAGACGACGCACCCGATCTTCTCGAGCGACTCGCGCACCGCGGCGGGCCCGTAGGCGACGCCGACGATCCGCTCGGGAAAGTCCGTCGTCATGACGATCGGCGCGGCCTCGGGGACGTGGTTGAGGTCCGTCCCTTCCGGGTCCGCGGTCCCTCCCCCGAACTCCACGAGCAGATCGACGACGCGCTGCACGGCCACGGGCGCCATCTGGGGGTCCACCCCGCGCTCAAAGCGCTTGGACGCCTCGGACCCGAGCTTGTGCCGCCGCGCCGTCCGCGCCACGGTGACCGGGTCGAAGTGGGCGCCCTCGATCAGCAGGTCCGTCGTCGCCTCGGTCACCTCGGACGATGCGCCGCCCATGACGCCGGCGAGGCCGAGCACGCGGCTCGCCCGCTTGCCGCCGTCTTTCGAGACCCGCGGAGAATCCGTGATGAGCAGGTCCTCGACGTCGAGCGCGCGGTCCTGGCCGTCGAGCGTCGTCAGGCGCTCGCCCGCCCTGGCGCGCCGTACGACGATCGGCCCGTCCACCTTAGCGGCGTCATAGGCGTGGAGCGGCTGGCCGAGTTCGAGCATGACGTAGTTGGTGATGTCCACGGCGAGCGAGATCGGCCGCATCGCCGACTGCGTGAGCCGCTTCTGCATCCATGCAGGGCTCGGCGCGGACGGGTCCAGCCCCGCACGATCCGCGCGACGAACCGGTCGCAACCCACGCGCCCGCGCATGGGCGTCGGGTCGTCGACCTCGACGAGGAATCCGCCCGCGGTGGCCGCCGCGACCCGCACCGCGGCCGCGGGGTCGCGGAAGACCGCGCCCGTCGAGTGCGAGTACTCGCGGCCAACCCCGCGCATGGAGAAGCAGTAGCCCCGGTCGGGCGTGACGGTGATCTCGAGCGTCTGCTCCCCCAGCCCGAGGAGCGCGAGCGCGTCCTGGCCGGGCCGCAACGCGTCGGCCGCGAAGCCCATCCGTGTCAGCACGATGATGCCGTCGTGGTCGTCGCCCAGGCCGAGTTCGCGCTGCGAGCAGATCATGCCGTCGGAGATGTGGCCGTAGGTCTTGCGCGCGGCAATCTGGAAGTCGCCGGGCAGTACGGCGCCCGGCAACACGACGACGACCCAGTCCCCCGCCTCGAAGTTGTGGGCGCCGCAGACGATGCCCCTGCTCGCCGGGTACTCGTTGCCGTCGTTCGCCACTCCCGCCGGGTCGTTGTGCTCGCCGACGTCGACGCGGCAGTAGTTGATCGTCTTGCCGTTGGACTGGGGCTCCTCCACGGCGCTCAGCACGCGGCCGACGACCAACGGTCCGGTCACGCCGGAGCCGTTGACGCCCTCCTCCTCAAGCCCGACCTTGACGAGCGCGGCGGCGACGTCCTCGGCCGTGGAACGCGGGACGATGTCCACGACCTCGGCGAGCCACGTGAGCGGAACGTAGGGCATCAGACCCCCATCCCGAACTGCCGCGAGAACCGAACGTCGCCCTCGACCATGTCGTGCATGTCGGCCACGCCGTTCCGGAACATCAGGGTTCGCTCGATCCCCATGCCGAAGGCGAACGCCGTGTAGACCTCGGGGTCGACGCCCGCGGCGCGAAGCACGTTCGGGTGGGTCATGCCGCACCCTCCCCACTCGATCCAGCCGGTGCCGCGGCAGGTTCGGCAGCCGCCGTCAGAGCCGTCGCAGATGAAGCATCTCAGGTCCATCTCGGCCGAGGGCTCGGTGAAGGGGAAGAACGACGGGCGAAGTCGCGTGACTCCGTCTGGGCCGAACATCGCGCGGGCGAGGTGATCGAGCGTCCCCTTGAGGTGCGCCATGGTAAGGCCCTTGTCGACCGCGAGGCCCTCGATCTGGTGGAAGACGGGGGTGTGGGTCGCGTCGAGTTCGTCCGTGCGGAACACCTTGCCGGGGCAGACGACGTAGACAGGGAGTTCCCGCTCCAGGAGCGCCCGGACCTGCACGGGCGACGTGTGGGTGCGAAGGAGCTGGCGCGTCGGCTCGGTCGAACCGTCCGGAGGCGCCACGAAGAACGTGTCCTGCATCTCCCGCGCCGGGTGGTCGGGGTCGAAGTTGAGGGCGTCGAAGTTGTACCACTCGCTCTCGACCTCGGGACCCTCGGCCACCTCCCAGCCCATGGCGACGAACACGTCGCACATGGCCTCCTGGAGGGTCTCGAGCGGGTGACGGGCGCCGGGAAGCGCGCGGTCGACGGGCAGCGTGACGTCCACCGATTCCTCTACGAGAACACGCGCGTCGCGGTCCGCCTCGAGCTCCACCTGCCGCGCGGCGATGGCCTCGTTGACGGCGGCGCGCGCGGGCCCGAGCGTCTTGCCCGCCGTCGCCTTCTCGTCGGGCGTCAGGCCGCCGATGGCCCGGTTGGCGAGTGTGAGCGGCGCCTTGTCGCCCGTGTGGGAGAGCCGCGCCTCCTTGAGCTCGTCAAGGGAGCCTGCCGCGCGTACCTCCGCGACGGCCGCCTCAACCGCCGCCGCGACGCCGGCGGCGTCGAGGGGAGAAAGGGCTTCGGGCGCGGACATGGGGGCCTTTCGGGGCGGTCAGGTTCGCCGAAAGTCTACCGGGGACGGGCGGCGCGCGAGCCCGATCCCCTCGGACCTAGCCGACGCTGGCCCCGCCTTTGATGAGCACCGCGAGTAGGACGGCGGCGAGCGTGTTCATCAGGGGAAGCGCGATCTTGACCTTGGTGGGGAACTCCGGGTACTTGATGGCCACGATGCTGTAGATGACCAAGACGACCCCGAGTACTCCGCCGACGTAGGGGTTCACCACGATCGCCAGCAACGGCAGGAACGAGAAGACCTTGGCGATTGCCGGGACGCCCTCCCCAAATCGGTAGACCTTCTTGTCCTCGAGGTAGAGCGTCTGGAAGCCGGGGAGCCAGCCCGCGGAACTCAGCGTGGCGACCGACCCATTCTTCATCTGGATCGGCCAACCGCCCCCTCGCTTCTTGAGGATCTCGCCGCCCTGGCGGACCCTGTAGAAGATCCGGCGGATGCCGACCACTTCAACCCGCCCCCGCGCTCCGGGGATGGGTAGGACGGCGACGTCCTCGCGCACCGCCTTGGTCTCTTCGGCGCTCATCGTGGCCTCCTCAATCTCGCGGCGAGCCTATCAGCGGGTCGAGGGACGCAGGGGCCGCGGCGCCCGGTACGCCGCACCCTTCGCCGTCGCCTTGCCCCGAATAAGCGCGGAATCCGCATCCCTGAGCAACTCGTCGAGGCTCCGCCCGCCCCCGCGCTCGATGACGTAGCCGACGGTCGCGCCAAGATTCGCGACGCCGGGGACCGCCTCGACGAGGCGGTCCGACAACTCCGCACGGAGTTCCTCGATGCGCTCGGCAATCTCCCGGTCGGACTCGCCGTCCACGCGGCGGATGACGACGAACTCGTCGCCGCCGATCCGCGCGACGAAGTCGCGGGCCCGCGTCGAGCTCAGGAGCGAACGGCCCGCAATCGTGAGCGCGTCGTCGCCTGCCTTGTGGCCCAGGGTGTCGTTGACCTCCTTGAACGTGTCGAGGTCAACGAGCGCGAGGCTGATCGCCGCGCCTTCGTCCGCGGCAGAGGCGACCATCCTCGGGCCCACACTTCGGAGTTCGTGACGATTCGGAAGCCCCGTAAGCGCGTCCGTTGTGGCTCGGGTCCGCATGCCCATGAGCGGGCCCCAGACGCGAAGGAGGAGGCCGAGAGCGATGAGGACGAGCACGGTCGACACGAGGCTTGCCCACAACACCGTCCCCTCCCAGGCGCCCAGCGCGGGGGCAAGCCCCGATCGGGTGGCACGAAGGTGAAGCAACCAGTTGGGGCCACCGGCGTCCGCGAACTCCCTTTCGAGAACGACGTAGCCGCCATTCTGGCCGTATGCGCCCCCCGGCCGGGCGGCATCTCCCTGCGGGAGTTCGGTGACGCCCAGGTCAATCGCGCTGGCGACGCGACCGTCGGTCCGGCCTATGTCGTCGATCTGGGACGTATAGGCCCCCGGCGCGGCCACGACGTTGCGGTCGGAATCGAAGATGAAAGCCTCTCCCCCGCTCCCCACCGGAAGGCCGTCGAGGACCGCGGAGAGTTGGTCGAGGAGCAGGTCCGCCGCGACCACCGCGACGACTTGGTTCTCCACGCGCGCCGCACGGACGGCCGACACCGCCGGGGTGCGGCCAGCGAAGAGCAGGTACGGATCCGTCCACGCGACCCCGGTCGCGGCGACCCCCTCGGTGTACCACGGCCGGCCTCGAGGATCATAGGTGTCGTTCGCGGAGTCGGGGCCGTCGCGTAGAAGCCGAAAACCGGCGTCATACGAACGCACCTGTGCCATACGCGTCGGCTCCACGAACACGAGGTGAAGCGCGTACCCGGCCCCGACTCGGCGGAGTTCCACGTAGTCGCCGTTCGACCAGCCCACCTTGATTGCCCCCACCTGCGGGTTCGCGTGGATCCGCGCGTAGAGGTCCGACGCGATGGCGTCGACATCGGTGACGGGATTGGCGCGCTCAAGCGCGACGACGGACTCGCTGACCGCCTCTTCCGCGGCCTGCGAGTAGCGTCCGACGCGCTCGATCGTCACGTCCCCCACGACGCCGAAGAGCTGCCGCGTGGCCGCCTGCGCGTCGCGGGACGCCAATACTGCCGAGATGATCGATGACGCGAGTTGAACGGCGAGAATGAAGGCGACGAGCGTGACGGCGACGACGAAGCCGCGGCGCGCGCCGGAAGTCACGCGACCAACGCGGGGACGGCTCTGCACGTATGTAGCCTACGGCCCGGCGTCCGCGCCTGCGCGGTGCGCCGCCGCGCTCGCGAAGAGGCACAGCGTGGCCGCGGCTCCGAGGTTGAGGCTCTCCGCGCGGCCGTACATCGGGATGCGGACGGTGGCGTCGGCGAGCGCGAGGTCGTCGGGGGACAGGCCCCGCGCCTCGTTCCCGAAGACCCACGCGGTGGGAGCCCCGAGGGACGCGGCGCTCGCGGCGCCGTCCCCGAGCGCCACCCTGCCCGCGCCGTCGGTCGCAAGGATGCGAAGCCCGGCGGCGCGCGCAACCGCGACCGCCTCGGCGAGCGAGCGTCCCTCGATCACGGGCAGGTGGAAGAAGCTGCCGGCGGAGGAGCGGAGGACCTTGGGATTCGTCGCCTCGACGCTCTCCCCGGCGAGCACGACGGCGTCCGCGCCCGCAGCGTCGGCGGCGCGAATCACGGTGCCGGCGTTGCCGGGGTCGCGCGCGTCCGCGAGGATGGCGACGAGCCGGGGGGCGGCGGGGAACTCCGCCCCCTCAGCCCGCTCGAGCCCGACGACCGCGATCACGCCCTGAGCGTCGCGGCTCATCGCCTCGGCAACTTCCGGGCTACACCCGTAGACGCGAAGCCCCGCGACGGCCGCCTCGGCGGCGATCTCCGGGCTGCGCGCGTGAGCGGCGCTCGTCAGGTACACGTCGAGTACCGAACCCGCGGCGAAGCGGACGGCCTCGCGGACGCACTGCGGCCCCTCAACGACGAACCGATGCGCCCGCAGACGCGCCGAACGCCCCGCGAGGGCCCTCACCTGCTTAACGCGATCCGCGCCCACGTTGGACATCGTGATCGCCAGGTCGGCCCCCGCAGGGCGTTCGGTCATGAAGCTCAGGCCGCGGGGGCGTTGACGTCCTTCGGCAGCGCGGCCTTCGCGATGCCGACGAGCTGCGTGAACGCCGCGGGATCGCTCACGGCGATCTCGGCGAGCATGCGCCGGTCGACATCGACGTTCGCGGCCTTCAGGCCCTGGATGAACCGGTTGTAGGTCAGGTCGTTCGCGCGGGCCGCGGCATTGATCCGCTGGATCCATAGCTTGCGGAAGTCGCCCTTGCGTGCGCGACGGTCGCGGTAGGCGTAGACGAGCGAGTGCTGGACCTGCTCCTTGGCCTTGCGATAGAGACGAGACCGCTGACCGCGGTACCCGCTCGCGCGCTCGAGGGTTGTCCGGCGCTTCTTCTGGGCGTTGACCGCCCGCTTGACGCGTGCCACTTCAGTACTCCTTGCGTATGTAGGGGGCTACTTGCCCAGAAGCTTCTTGACGCGCTTGGCGTCGGGGGCGGCGAGAATGCCGTCGACGGAGACACGACGCTTGCGCGACCCGCTCTTCTCTTCGAACTTGTGCACGTTCATCGCGTGGGCGTGCTTCACCTTGCCGGTGCCCGTAATCGTGAATCGCTTCTTGGCACCCGAGTGGGTCTTGAACTTCGGCATGGGGCCGTCTCTCCTCGTGTCTGGCCCCGCTCCGGATGGAGCGGGGCGCCTTCTTCTTCGGGGCTACGCGCCCGATGGCTTCTTCGGGGCCGCCTTCGCGGTGGTGGGTTTCGCCGCGGGGGCCTTCGCGGTGGTGGGTTTCGCCGCGGGAGCCTTCGCCTCTGCGGTCTTCGCGCCCGCGGTCTTGGGGGCAGCCTTCGCGGGTGTGGCCTTCACCGCGGCGGCCTTGGCCGCGGCCTTGGGCGCTGGCTTCGCCGGGGCCTCGGGCGCGATGTCCTTCGCGGACGTGGGAAGTTCCTCTGCCTCGGCGGGCTCGGCCACGACCTTCGCGGCCGCGGGGGCCTTGGACGGGTTCGGGACCTTCTTCTCGGCGCGCTCCGCCGTCTCTGCCGCGACCTTCGCCTCGCGCTCCTTGCGGGCCTCTTCCCTGGCCTCCGCCTTCTTGCGGAGGGGGCCGAGGACGAGCGACATGTTGCGCCCCTCCTGGACCGGCGAGTGCTCGACGATGGAAAGATCAGCGACGTCCTCGGCGAGGCGCTGCAGGAGGCGACGACCGGCGTCGGGGCGCGACTGCTCGCGGCCGCGGAACATGATCGTCACCTTGACCTTGTCGCCCGCTTTGAGGAAGCGCACGACGTGGCCCTTCTTGGTCTCGTAGTCGTGCGGGTCGATCTTGAGGCGGAAGCGGATCTCTTTGACGACCGTGTTCGACTGATTCCTGCGCGCTTCGCGCGCCTTGACCGCGGCCTCGTACTTGAACTTGCCATAGTCCATGAGTTTGGCGACGGGGGGACGCGACTCGGGGGCAACCTCGACGAGGTCGAGGTCCGCCTCCTGGGCAAGCCTCAGCGCGTCCTCGAGCCGTACGATTCCGACCTGTTCGCCCTCGGGGCCGACCAGTCGGACTTCCGGCACTCGGATCTTGTCATTGATACGCGGTTCGTTGATGTCCGCTCCTTTCTCGGGCGCCGCCCGGCAAAGGAAGGGGCCCCTGCCAGAACGCGGGCAGAGGCCACGAAACCCCGTCGGGCGCGAACGCCCATCGGGACCGATTACCCTGGCCCATGAATGGCCCGAGGGTGGGAGTGGACTCCACTTGCGCGCGACGAGAATTGCCGTCGCCGGTCGATAGGCAAGAATAGCACCATGGCCGAAGAGCAGGCGCGGGACCTCGCGGACGTCTCGTCCGTTGAGTTGATCACGACCGTCGGCGTGCATCTGCTCAGCGCCGCTGCACTCCGTTGCGGGCTGGCCGAGGAGGGCGAGGTGTACCAGGACCTCGATGAGGCGCGCGTGATCATCAACGCGCTCGCCGGCCTGGTGACGGCGGCGGCTCCTGACCTCGGCGACACCCACGCGCGCGCCCTGCGAGACGGGCTCCGGAGCGTACAGTTGGCCTTCCGGGAGGCATCGCCCTATCCGGATGCGCCGGGCGAGGGGCCCGGCGAAAAGTACACGGGAGCAGTGTCGTGACCACCCCACCCACCCCACCCACCCCACCCACGGGCGGACTCCAGCCCACGGGCGCCATCTTGCCGACCGGCCCAGTCCCCCGCCCCGGCACGGACACCAACGCGATCTATCGGCCCGACTACGGCACCGGGGAGCGGCCGCGGCCGGGAATCAACCCCACCAACGAGCAAACGACCGTCCTCACCCCCGTCCCCGAACGCACGGCCGCCCTGAACCGCATCCCCTTGGGTGAGCGTCGTCGCTGGCAGGTCGTCGCGGCCGCGCTCGGCGTCGCCGTCCTGGTGCTCGGCGGCCTCACGATCTACCTCTGGATCACCAGCGACAAGTGGGCGGCGCGCTCGGCGTCTCTCGAGGGTCAGGCATACGACCTCGGCGCGCGCCTGTCGACCGAACAGGAGTACGTCGTCCAGCAGACGGAGCAGATTGACATCCTTACCCAGCAACTCTCGACGGCGCAGCAGCGCATCACCGAGCTTGCGGACCAGTCGGCGCAGGCGGGGGACGATGTCGCCTACGCGCAGCAGGAGATCCAGTACCTCAACGAACTAGCCTCCCTCGGCGGCTCGGTGTCTCTCGCGCTCAATCGCTGCGCCAACGAACAGAAGACGCTCGTCGGGTATCTGCAAAACTCGGAGAACTACAGTGCCGCCGAAATCGCCCAGTTCAAGTCGTCCGTGGACGCCCTGTGCGCCGCGGCCCAAAGCGCGAATTCGCAGCTCCAGAGCGAGTTGGCCAAGTGAGGATTCGGCACCTCGCCGCGCTGGCGGCCATCGTTGCCCTTGCCGGTTGCGCGAACCTCCCTAGCCTCCCCCCACCGTTTCCCACCGACTTCGTGCCCTCACCGTCGCCCACGGCGTCGGACTACGGACCCCTCCTGTCGCCCGACGGGTTCGACGTTGCCCAGCGAATGACGGTTCGGGTACGAAACGTCGGCTGCGGATTCCTGGCGACCGGCACGGGTTTCATGATCGACGAGCACACCCTCGTGACCAACCGTCACGTCGTCGAGGACTCCAGCCACCTTGAGGTCTCCACGTATGACGGCCACTCGGTAAACGCCACGGCGGCGAGGAGCACCACCGCCGCGGACATCGCCATCATCCGCGTCAACGAGACGCTTCCGGTCGCGGCACACCTCGCCGAAGAGGACCCCCAGACCGGTGACGCGATCACCGTGATCGGGTACCCGGGCGGGGGACGCCTCACGACGACCTCGGGAATCGTGCTCGGGAGCGTCCAGGATCCCCTCAACGGCTCGGTCGGGACCGTGCTCGGAACCACCGCCCAGGTGGAGCCGGGATCGTCGGGCTCCCCGGTGCTGAACGCCGACGGGGACGTCGTGGGCGTCATCTACGCAAAGAACGACGTGGAGCAGAGCTTCATGATCCCGGTGTCGACGCTCCGGCAACTGCTCGCGCAGGAGTCCCTCCTGATTCCTCAGCAGAATTCCTGTTGATCGGATCGGGCCCTGAACATGCGCGGCGCGTCGGCGGACGATAGTTTGGCGGGAGCGCCGTCGAGGCGAACGCTCGACTCGCGACAGTCCGACAGGAGGGTGCGCGCATGACTGAGGGAACTGTGGGCCCGCCGCCCCCCGCGTTCCCGCCGATGCCTCCTCCCACGGCGCCCGCGGCCTTCCCCCCGCCCATGCCTCCTCCCACGGCGCCCGCGGCCTTCCCCCCGCCCACGGACGCCTCGGCTCCTCGGCGCGGACTCCTTCGCCGAATCTTCCGACCAGCGGTCGTGTGGAGCCTCGGCGCCGTCGTCGTCGTCGCTGGCAACGCCTGGATGTATCACGTCGTCGACCAGTGGCGCGCCGAGGATGCGGGCCTTCGCCAACAGGCGAGTGTCGCGGGCGACTCTATTGGCGAGTCCAATGCCACCCTCGCGAGCGGCGAGGAACTCCTGGCGCTCCTCACGTCCCAATCGGACGCCGCCGCAACGCGAGCGGCCGAACTCGAGGCGGAAAGCACCGCGTTACAGGATCAGACCACCGCCTACAAGGACGCCGCCCTTGGATTTGAACGATGTGCGGATGGCCGGGCGTCCGCTATCACCACCGTGTTGAGCGGCGGATCCGGTTCCGGTCAAAGCGCCGCCGCCGACGCGGAGTGCGCATCCGCCCAGCAACAACTTGATGCGCTCGCGACGGGGAACTGAGATGGACGCGGACGTGGAAGCAGCCACAAGAGAACCGGCGCCCCGGCGGCGACGATTCTGGATCCGCACGTGTGCGCTGGGCGTGGCCGTCGGCGTCACGGGCTATCTCGGGACGTTGACCGTGCTGTGGGACCTCCACATCCACGAGTTGCGCTCCATCACGGCGGACACCGTTCGCCTCGACGCGGACCAGAAGACCGCAGTCGACATGCAGGAATCGGAGATCGAGAGTACCCGAAGTGCCCGCACCGAAGCCCTCTCCAAAGTGAGCGACCTTGCCGACCAGAAGGCCAACACCGAGGACTATCGGTATGTCAACCACTACTTCGCACTCTCCCTGAAGGATTGCTCCGACGGCCAGGCGCAGACGCTGTACTACGTCAAGCACCTGAACCGGTACTACTACTCCGACGTCGAGAACTACCTCGTCAACGTGAGCGTGTACTGCGCCAGCGTGAAACTCGCCTGGGCCCAGACCCTCGCGGAGCAGCAGTGAGCGCGCTCGCCTTTCGGGCGACGACGGGCGCGATCGTCGTCGGCGCGGCGTTCATGCTCGCGTCGTGTTCGGCCATTCCGACCCCGCCCGGCGCCCAGCCCACCGACCTGGTCCCCTCGATCGCTCCCTCCCCCCGCCGACCGAAGCGGTCGACAGCCCGCTGGGGTTCACCGTCGAGCAACGGGCCGCGGTCCGGGTGCGCAACGTCGGCTGCGACGGCCTCTCGACCGGAAGCGGATTTGTCCTCGACGAGCACACGATCGTTACGAACCACCACGTCGTCGCGTCGACCGGGCGCCTCGAGGTTGCCCTCGCCGATGGGACCGACATCACGGTGACCGCATCGAAATACGCGACCAACGCGGACTTCGCGTTGATCACCACGGAGGAGTCGCTCTCGTACGCCGTCACCCTTGCCCAGGCGGACGCCGAGACGGGCGACTCGATCACCGTCGTCGGATACCCGGAGGGTGGAGCTCTCTCGGTGAGCGAGGGCATCGTCGAGGGCGCGGACTTCGACACCCTCGACAAGGCCTCGTTCGTGCAGGTGACGACCGCCTACGCCGCTCCCGGCTCATCGGGCTCCGCCGTCTACAACGAGGCCGGAGAGGTGATTGGGGTGCTCTACGCGGGCTCGAGCGAGACCGACGAGACGCTGATCGTTCCCCTGTCCCTGCTCAGGGCATTCCTTACCACCCCGTCCTTCCAGGTGGACAACCCCCCGGCGTGCACCCCCGCCTGGCTCTAGCCCCGGTCGGCAGGATCACGAAAGCTCTGCGGTCTCTATCTTCAGTTCGAGGCTGTCGATTCGCTGAGCGAGCACGGCCGCGCGAGCGATCTCGCCTTCGACGCGCGCGATCACGGCCTCGAGGTCCGCGGCACCAAGGCCCGGCGCGAGGGAGAGCACCACGGCGACCTCTGCCGCGGCTCCGGCGCGAGCGTCGACGCGGCGCACGTCCCCGTCGACGCTGATCGCGGCGACGATCGCGTCCCTCACCTCGGGGTCGAGAAGGCCCTGGGCCACGGCGGGGCGCCATTGGCGCCCCTGCGCGAGCGCCCACGTCGCGGGGCGCGGTATGACGATCGCCTCCATCCCGGGATTGAGCACCAGGCACGACCAGTTCTCCGATACGGCCGCCAGCGCGGCCCTGGGCCCCTCCGCGGGGACGGGTCGGGCTTCCGGCTTCCACGCCCGCATCGCGTCGACATCCGTGAAGATCGGGAGCGCCGCCCTGCCGTCAGCGAGCCGCACGGCGACCACACCCGTGGAGGCGACGGCGTCCTGGTCGAACCCATGGCTACCCGCGTGCCGGAGTTCGCCGGACGCCAGGACGGGAACCAGCACGCGCGCGAACGCGAGGGCATCGACGACCTCGGTCAGGGGAATCCTGCCGGAGGAGTAACGGATGAGCGACTGGGCAAGGTGGGCATCCGCCGCGCCGTCGTCGTCGGAGAAAATCGACTCCGGGATCTCCTTGAACTCGTCCGCGCTGAAACCACCTGCGCTGAACTCATCCGCGCCGGACACGGACGCTACGGCCTTCCCGCGACGTCGAGCGCCTCCGGGAGGGTGAACGCCCCGGCGTAGAGGGCCTTGCCGACGATGGCACCTTCGATTCCGAGCGGGACGAGCGCCCGCAGGGCAACGAGGTCGTCGAGCGAAGAGACGCCTCCCGACGCGACGACGGGCGCACCGGTCGCGGCGCAGACCTGGGCGAGGAGATCCAGGTTCGGCCCGCGCAGCGTCCCGTCCTTGGTCACGTCCGTGACCACGTACCGGGAGCAGCCCGCAACGTCCAGGCGATCGAGCACTTCCCACAGGTCCCCGCCCTCCTTGGTCCAGCCGCGCGCGGCGAGGGTCGTGCCGCGAACGTCGAGCCCGACGGCGACGCGATCCCCGTAGCGGGCGATGACGCTCGCGGTCCATTCGGGATCCTCGAGCGCGGCCGTGCCAAGGTTGACCCGGGCACAGCCGGTGGAGAGGGCTCGCTCGAGCGAGGCGTCGTCGCGGATGCCTCCCGACATCTCCACCTTGACGTCGAGTTGGCCCACCACGTCGGCAAGCATCAGCGCGTTGGATCCGCGCCCGAAGGCCGCATCGAGGTCGACGAGGTGAATCCACTCCGCTCCCCCGGCCTGCCAGTCGAGGGCCGCCATCATGGGGTCGCCATAGGAGGTCTCCGACCCCGCCTCGCCCTGGACGAGCCGGACCGCCCGGCCGGCCGCGACATCAACGGCGGGTAGAAGTTCGAGCCTGGGGGTGTCGTTCACAGGGTTCCGATCCAGTTCTTCAGGAGCGCGAGGCCCGCGGACCCCGACTTCTCGGGGTGGAATTGGGTGGCCGAGAGCGGGCCGTTCTCGACGGCCGCCACGAAACGATCGTGGTGCTCGGGCGTGCCCGCCTGCGACCACGTGACCAGCGGCCTCGGCATTCGGCCCCCGGGCTCGTCATTCAGCGGAAAGCTTCGCGCGGCGTACGAGTGCACAAAGTAGAAGTGCTCGTTCTCCACGCCGCGGAAGAGCACCGAGCCCTCGGGCGCCTCCAGCGTCGACCATCCCATGTTCGGGACCACGGGGGCATCGAGCCTGTCGACGACGCCGGGCCATTGAGCGAGGCCGGCCGCGGTCGAGCCGTGCTCCTCGCCCTTCTCGAACATCACCTGGAGGCCGACGCAGATTCCGAGGACGGGTCGACCGCCCGCGAGGCGCCGCTCGATGATCTGATCGCCGCGCACGGCCCTGAGGCCCGCCAAGACCGCCGCGAAGGCCCCGACCCCGGGGACGATCAGGCCATCCGCGCTCTCGGCCGCCTGGCGATCCGCGGTGAGGATGACGCCGGCCCCGACCTCCTCCACGGCACGCACGGCGCTCCGGACGTTTCCGAAGCCGTAATCGAGCACGCAGACGAGGGGGGTTGCCACGGGGCAAGTCTATCGGGGGGCGCCCACGCCCCTCGGACTCTCCGCCCCCAGACCCTCCGCGCTCAGGCTCGCTGCTCGCGCTTCGCGGCGGCCGCGAGGCGCCGCAGGCGCCAGAACGCGCGGAGGCGCCCGGTGCGGCCCCGATAGACCTTGCTCGGGTCCTCCGCGAGGAGGTCCTCGATCGTCGCCGCGCCCAGCATGAGTCGCTGGACTCCGCCGGGCGCCTGGTCGAGCGCGAGTCCCGGCGGGACGTCCGCGCCACGCTCTCCCCGCGCCCACCGCGTGATCGCGACCTGGCCCCCGCGCCGCTCCATTGCGAGCAGGACGATCTCGCGGTGGAGCGCCGTCACGGCCATCGCGGCCCGATCCCCGGCGCCCTCGGAGTCGTCCACGAGCACCGCAAGCGTCCCCTGCGGCACCTCGATCACATCGCACTTGGCACCGTTGAGGGCGCAGATCGCGGCGAGGACCTTACCGTTCTGGATGGGGGTGAGGAGTGCGACGGTGTCGCGAGCCAGGTAGGCGGGAAGCTCGTCGCTCACCGGGTCTCCCCGGTCACAGCGCGCCCTTGGTGCTGGGGACGCCCTTCACGCGCGGGTCAACCGCCACCGCCGCGCGTAGGGCGCGCGCCAGTGCCTTGAACTGCGCCTCGACGATGTGGTGCGGGTCGCGCCCAGCGAGCACGCGCATGTGCAGGGTGATGTTCGCGTGGTGCGCGATGGACTCAAGAACGTGCCCCGTGAGGGAGCCGGCGAAGTTGCCGCCGATGAGGTGGGTCGCCTGGCCGATCGGCTCGCCGATGTGGACGAAGTAGGGCCGGCCCGAGACGTCGACGACGGCCTGCGCGAGCGCCTCGTCGAGCGGAACGACGGCGGCGCCGAACCGCGAGATGCCCGCCTTGTCGCCGAGCGCCTCCTTGATCGCCTCGCCGATGCAGATCGCGACGTCCTCGACGGTGTGGTGGGAGTCGATCTCGACGTCGCCCTTCGCCTTGACGGTGAGATTCATGAGCGAGTGCTTGCCGAGCGCCGTCAGCATGTGGTCGTAGAACGGGACGCCCGTGCTGATATCCGTGACGCCCGTGCCGTCGAGGTCAAGCTCGACCAGGACGTCGGACTCGCTCGTCTTACGCGCGATTCGGCCCGTGCGGCTCATGCGGTCACCTCCGTTAACGCGGCGCGGAATCGCGCCATCTCCTGCGGCGTCCCGATGGACACGCGCAGCCAGCCCTCGGGCCCGACGACCCGAATGAGGACCCCGCGGTCAAGCATGTCCCTGAATACCCTCTCACGATCCCCGAACGGGCCGAAGAGCGCGAAGTTCGCGTCGGTGTCCGCGACCGTGTAGCCCTGATCCCGAAGCCACCTCACCGTCTCGTCGCGCTCGGCGCGGATCTCGTCCACCTGCGCCTGGAGGTCCCGGGCGTGGGCGAGCGCCGCCCTCGCGATGGCCTGCGTCACGGCGCTGAGGTGGTACGGGAGCCGCACGATCCTGAGCGCGTCGACGATCGCGGGGCTCGCCGCGAGGTAGCCGAGCCGGCCGCCCGCGAGCGCGAACGCCTTAGACATGGTGCGCGTCACCGCGAGATTGGGGTTCTCGGGGAGCAGGGTGATCGCGCTCGGCACCCCGCGCCTCCGGAATTCGGCGTAGGCCTCGTCGACGACGACAACGCATCCCCCGGGGACGTCGGCGGCCGCCCGTGCGATCGCGGCGGCGTCGTGAAGCGGAAGCGCCGTCCCCGTCGGGTTGTTCGGGCTCGCGAGCAAGACGAGGGTGGGTCGGCGCGCGCCGATCTCCTCGACGGCCGCGCCGACGTCGATCGCGAAGTCGTCCCTCCGCGGGAGGGTGACGTACGTAGTGAAGCTATCGCGCGAGTACTCGGGATACATCGAGTAGGTCGGGTCGAAACTCAGCGCGACGCGGCCAGGCCCGGCGAACGCCTGGTGAAGGTGCAGGATCACCTCGTTTGAACCGTTTGCCGCCCAGATGTTGTCGTACCGAAGGAAGTCCACGTGCGCCTCGTGCGCGAGGTAGTTCGCCAGGTCCGTCCGGAGCCCCACGAAGTCACGGTCGGGGTACCGGTTCAGCCCCTCGGCCGCCTTGCGCACCGCCGTGGCCATCGCGTCGACGACCGAGGGCGGGGGTGCATAGGGGTTCTCGTTGACGTTGAGGAGCACCGGAACGTCAAGCTGCGGGGCGCCGTAGGGCGTCAACCCGCGCAACTCGGGACGGAGCGGCAGTTCCATGCCGAAAGTCTAGTGAGACTCGCGCCCGGTTCCCCCCAGGCGCGGCCCGCACCGCCCACTCCGGGTCTAGGCCCGAGGGACGTCAGTGGACGACCAGGCCGAGGGTGTCGACGATGATGGTCTTGTTGTAGTCGGCGCTTCCGTCCCCCACTTGACCCGTGGCGTTGAGGCCCCAGCATGCGACCGTTCCGCTGTGGCGAAGCGCGCACCCGTGGCTCCAACCAAGGGCGATCTCGGCGACATCGTCCAGGCCGACCACTGCGACCGGCGAAGACTGCGAGACCGTCGTGCCGTCGCCAAGCTCCCCGTTGTAGTTGCCGCCCCAACACGAGACCGTGCCGTCCGAGTGGAGCATGCACGTCGAACTGTCCTCTGCGGCCACCTGCTTCGCGTCCGTGACCCCGGGGACGAACACGGGAACCCAGCGATCCGTCGTCGTCCCGTCGCCGATCTGGCCGACGAGGTTCAGTCCCCAACACATGACGGTCCCGTCGGTGCGCGAGGCGCAACTGTGTCCGTACCCCGCAGTGATGTCGACCGCGTGGTGCACCTCCAAAACCGTCACGGGCTTCGAACGGTCGGTGGTTGTTCCGTCTCCGAGCTGGCCGAGGTGGTTCTGTCCCCAGCACGAGACCAAACCGTCGGCATGCCGGACGCAGGACCGGGTGCTCGCCGCGATGACCTGAACCGCGTCGGTGATCCCGGCCACCTTGACGGGAATCGTTCGATCCGTGGTCGTACCGTCACCGAGCTGACCGTACGCGTTGTGGCCCCAACAGGAGACCGTGCCGTCGTCGTGCCTCGCGCAGGAGTGGTCGTCCGCGACGCTGATCTCGACCGCATCAAACGTCCCCGATACGTGGACGGGGGTCAGGTTCGTGGCGA
Organism: uncultured Actinomycetota bacterium; assembly: GCA_963830335.1. Lineage (GTDB taxonomy): Bacteria > Actinomycetota > Actinomycetes > Actinomycetales > Demequinaceae > JAFGBM01. Next base: position 689,849 of record CAWHLX010000001.1, on the reverse strand, counting down.
CCGTACCGTCCCCGAGTTGTCCGGCGTCGTTGTATCCCCAACACCAAACCGTGCCGTCCTGGTGCAGGGCGCACGAGTGGGTGAGGCCCGGGGCTATCTCCAGCACGTCGGTCATACCGGCGAGCGGAACGGGCTTCCTCTCGTCCGTCATCGCGATGGGGTAGTAGCTGATGGGCCACATTGCCGATTCGATCTCGCCTGGCGCCGCTGGCCTGGCGCCCCACCACGAGACGGTGCCGTCCGAGTGTCGCGCCGCGGAAGAGTACCCCCCGGCAGCGATATGGGGACCCGGCACGACGGTTGGCGTGGGAGAGGGCGAGGGGGACGACGAGGGGCTCACCGAGGGGCCCGTGGGACTGGCGGACGGGGTCGGACTGGTTCCTCCCGGACCCGGGATACAGCCCGCCAGGATGAGGGTCACGACACCAATGGGAATGGGCACCCATCGAAGGCGCCGCCACGTATTCAGCACGAGATCTCCCCTCTCACCCAGGCGCGGGGAGAACCACGCATGGGGCTCCTCCCCAATTGCCACCATACCGATCGCGCCGGCAGAGAGGGAAGTCGAGAACCGCCGCGTACGGGCCCGCTATCCGAATCCGCCCACCGCGAGCACGACGAGCACGCCGTTGAGCGCGACGATCGTGGCGACGGATCCCCAGGCGACGATGCTCATCGGCACGCGGTTGACGTGCACGCCCATCAGGGGTGCGGAGTCCGTGTAGCGCACGAGCGGAGCGAGGGCGAACGGAATGCCGAGGCTGAGAAACACCTGGCTCATGACGAGAGCCCACGTGGGGCTCACACCCGAGGCCAGGATGACGATCGCCGGCACCAGGGTCACCGCGCGGCGCGCCAAGACCGGAAGACGGAACCTGGTCAGCCCCTCCATGATGACCGCGCCGGCGTAGCAACCCACGGAAGCGGAGGCCAGGCTGGAGGCGAGGAGCCCTATCGCGAACACGAGCGCGATTCCCGGGCCGAGGGCCCCCGCGATCGCGGCGTGCGCCCCCGCGATGGTGTCGGTTCCCGCTACTCCCCCAAGGTTGGCTGCGGCCACGAGAAGCATCGCGATGTTGACGGAGCCCGCGACCGCGAGGGACAGGCCCACGTCCCATCGCGTCACGGAAATGAGGTGCCGAATGCGCTCGGGCGGGAGGTTGGTCCCGTGGCGATCGCGGACGAGCGCCGAGTGCAGGTAGATCGCGTGGGGCATGACCGTCGCGCCGAGCATGCTCGCGGCTAGAAGCACGGTACTCGAGCCCTCAAAGCGCGGCACGAGTCCCCCGAAGACCCCCGACCACGACACGCCGTGCACGAAGAGGCCCGCGATGAAGCCGATGGTGATGACGGCGAGCAGGCCGATGATGACGAACTCGAACGGGCGCTGACCGCGCGACGACTGGACGGCGAGCATCGCGAGAGACACCGCCCCGACTATCGCGCCCCCCAACCAGAGCGGGAGGCCGAAGAGCAGGTTGAGCGCGATGGCGCCGCCGATGACTTCCGCCAGGTCCGTGGCGGCGGCGATCAACTCCGCCTGACTCCAGAAGGCGAGTCTCGGCCCCCTGCGCATGCGCTCCCCGAGAAGCTCCGGGAGGCTCCGCCCCGTCGCGAGGCCGAGCTTGGCCGAGAGGTACTGCACGATGACCGCCATGCCGTTCGACAGCACCAGGACCCAGACGAGCAGGTAGCCGTAGCGCGCACCCGCCGTCAGGTTCGCCGCGACGTTGCCGGGATCGACATAGGCGACCGCCGCAACGAATGCAGGGCCGAGGAGCGCGATGGGGGCGCGGCGGCGAGCGACGCCCGCAACGCGTTGGCTCACCGCGCGGACCTAGCCAAGCGTGCGCGCCTGAATCGCGTCGCCGTGGGCTGGGAGGTCCTCGTCGTTCGCCAGGGCGACGACGCGCGCGGCAACCTCGCCCAGCGCGACGGCGTCGTACTCGACCACGGACACCGCGCGAAGGAAACTCGTCACGCCGAGGCCCGACGCGAATCGCGCCGTGCCCCCGGTGGGGAGGACGTGGTTGGAGCCGGCGATGTAGTCGCCGAGAGAGACGGGCGAGTAGGGCCCCACGAAGATGCACCCTGCCGCGGTGACGCGCGCGGCGACCTCGGCCGCGTCGGCGGTCATGATCTCGAGGTGCTCGGCGCCGTAGGCGTTCGCGACGGCAAGCGACTGCTCGATGCCGTCCGTGAGCACGATCGCGCTCTGGGTGCCCGTCAGCGCCTCCTTGACGCGCGCGGAGTGCTTAGTCTCGCCCGCCCGGCGCTCCGTCGCGGCCTCCGCCGCGTCGGCAAAGTCCTCGGAATCGGTGATCAGCACAGAGCCCGCCAGGGGGTCGTGCTCGGCCTGGCTCACCAGGTCCGACGCCACGAGTTCCGCGTCCGCCGTCGCGTCCGCGATGACCGCAATCTCGGTCGGGCCCGGCCTCCGCGTCGATTCCGACGACGCCCTGCACGGCGCGCTTGGCCGCCGCGACGAACCGATTGCCCGGACCCGTGATGACGTCGACGGGCTCGCACAACACGAAGGGCGGGCCCTCCGGCCCGACGTCGGTGGCGCCGTACGCAAGCATCGCGATCGCCTGCGCCCCGCCGACCGCATAGAGCTCGTTCACCCCGAGCAGGGCACACGCCGCCATGATCGTCGGGTGAGGAAGCCCGCCGTTGGAAGACTGCGGCGGACTCGTCACCGCGATCGACGCAACGCCCGCGGCTTGCGCCGCCACGACGTTCATCACGACGGAACTGGGGTAGACGGCGAGCCCTCCGGGAACGTAGAGGCCCACCCTCCGCACCGGGATCCATCGCTGCGAGACGCGCGCGCCCGGCGCGATCTCGACGGAGACGGGCGGCGGCACGGTCGCGGCGTGGAATGCCCTCACGCGCCGGATGGACTCCTCGAGGGCCTCGCGCACGACGGGGTCGAGGCTCGCGAGCGCCTCAACGAGCGCGGCGACCGGAACCCTCAGGTACTCGGGCCGACAGCCGTCGAATCGTTGCGCAAGCTCGCGCAGGGCGGCCCCGCCGCGCGCGCGGACCTCGGCGATGATGGCCTCGACCGTCTCCATCGCATCCGAGACATCCTCGGCCGCCCGCGGCACCGTCGCGAGCATCTCGCTCACGGAAAGGGTGCGTCCCCGCACATCGATTCGTCTCAGCACGCCCCCAGTCTAGGGGGGGCCCGGGCGGCCACCCCGGCCGATAGTCCCCAGGTGGGTGTGGTGGAAACCGTCCCCGACCTTGAGGCCGCTTACGAGCGTTCGGTCGACGCCGACGTGAATGGCGTCAGGCCAACCGGACCGCTCCCTATCCCGCGAGGCACGACGCTCCCAGCGCCGCCTTGAGGTCGCCGTACAGGGCGCTCGAACGCGTGACGCGGTAATCGTCGTCCAGGCGCATGGTGACCGGATCCCCCTTGCCCGTCAGCACCATCCTCACCTCGACCGTCCCGGGGTGAGCCCGAAGGATGCCCTTGACCAGGTCGACGATCTCGGTCGTGACCCGCGTCGCCGGAAGGGTGATCGACACGGGGCTCGAGTCGACGGCCTGCATGTTCGGAACCCGCACCTCGATTGCCGAGAACTGGAATCCGCCGTCGCCCCTCTCGCGCGCCCGCGCCTTGATGGCGAGCACGGCGTCCTCCGCGAGGTCCCGCGCGAATTGGTCGTAGACCTTGCCGAAGAACGAGACCTCCGTCTCACCGCTCATGTCCTCGATCGTGACGATTCCGTAGGCGTTGCCCGACTTGGCCACCCGACGGTCGACGCGGGTCACGAGCCCCGCGAAGGTGACCTGGTCCCCCTCGCCGACGCCGTGGGCGGCCGTGGCATTCAGGATCTGGTGGGTCGCCTCCGCCCTCAACGCGTGCTCAAGGCCGCGCAGCGGGTGATCGGAAACGTAGAGCCCGAGCATGTCCCGCTCGAAGGCGAGGAGGATCTTGCGATCCCACTCCTCGAGCGACGGCACGACGACGTTCACCGTGGCGCCGAACTCGCTCTCGCCACCGAAAAGGTCGAACTGCCCCGTCGCCTCCTGGCGCTTGATGCCGATCACGGCGTCGACGGCCTGTTCGTGGACCGCGTTGAGCGAGCGGCGCGTCGCCCCGAGCGAATCGAAGGCGCCCGCCTTGATGAGCGAGTCGATCGTGCGCTTGTTGCACACCGAGGCGGGCACCTTCTGCAGGAAGTCCTGGAACGACGTGAAGTGGCCGTCCCGTTCCCGCGCCGTGATGATCGCGTCCACGACGTTCGCGCCGACGTTCCGGACGGCGGTCAGGCCGAATCGGACGTCCGCGCCGACGGCGGAGAAGGTCGCGAAGGAGGAGTTGACGTCCGGGGGGAGGACGGTGATGCCCATGCGGCGGCACTCGGCGAGGTAGACGGCGGACTTGTCCTTGTCCGCGCCGACGGAGGTCAGGAGCGCCGCCATGAACTCGACGGGGTGGTGGGCCTTGAGGTAGGCCGTCCAGAAGCTGATGACCCCGTACGCGGCCGTGTGCGCCTTGTTGAAGGCATAGTCGGCGAAGGGGAGCAGGGTGTCCCACAGCGCCTTGCAGGCGGCCTCGCTGTAGCCTCGCTCGATCATGCCGTCGCGGAAGGGCTCGAACTCCTTGTCGAGGACGGCCTTATCCTTCTTGCCCATCGCCTTGCGCAGCAGGTCGGCTCGGCCGAGTGAGTACCCCGCGACGATCTGGGCGGCGCGAAGCACCTGCTCCTGATAGACGATGAGGCCATAGGTGGGCTCCAGGACCTCGCGCAGCGGCGCCTCGAGCTCCGGGTGGATGCCGCCGACGGGCTGCATTCCGTGCTTGCGGAGCGCGTAGTTCGTGTGGGAATTCATTCCCATGGGGCCGGGCCGGTACAGGGCGAGCACGGCGGAGATGTCCTCGAACGAGTCCGGACGCATCTGGCGCAGCAATTGCCGCATCGCCACGCCATCGAGCTGGAAGACCCCCAGGGTGTCACCCCGCCCCAGGAGCGCGAAGGTCGCCTCGTCCTCGAGCGGGAGATCCTCAAGCACGAGTTCGCCCTTGCCGTTGTTGACCAGGTTCTCGAGCGCGTCGTCGAGCAGGGTAAGGGTGCGGAGCCCGAGGAAGTCCATCTTGACCAGCCCGAGGGCCTCGCACGTCGGGTAATCGAACTGCGTGATGATCGCGCCGTCCTGATCGCGGCGCATGATGGGGATGATGTCGATGAGGGGCTCGCTCGACATGATGACTCCGGCCGCGTGCACCCCCCACTGGCGCTTGAGGTTCTCGAGACCGCGCGCCAGGTCCAGGGTCTCTTGGGCGTCCGGGTCCGCCTCGATGGCCGCCCTGAAGTCCCCCGCCTCGTTGTAGCGATCGCTCTCGGGGTCGAAAGCCGCGGCGAGGGACATGTCGCGGCCCTGGAGCGGCTCAGGGAACACCTTGGTGAGCCGCTCCCCCAGCGAGAAGGGCTTGCCGAGGACCCGGGCGGCATCCTTGAGCGCCTGCTTGGCCTTGATCGTTCCGTAGGTGACGATCTGGGCGACCTTGTCCTCGCCGTACTTGTCCGAGACGTAGCGGATGACCTCCCCGCGCCGACGCTCGTCGAAGTCGATGTCGAAATCGGGCTTGGTCTCGCGCTCGGGGTTGAGGAACCGCTCGAAGAACAGTCCGTGGACGAGGGGATCGAGGTCGGTGATCCGCATCGCGTACGCCGCCATCGAGCCAGCGCCGGAGCCGCGGCCCGGGCCGACGCGGATGCCGTTCGTCTTCGCCCAATGCACGAAGTCCGCGACGACGAGGTAGTAGCCCGCGTACCCCTTCTGGGTGATGACGTCGATCTCGAATTCCGCACGCTCCCTCACGGGCGTCGGGACTCCCGCGGGGTAGCGGTCGCGCAACCCGCGCTCGACCTCCTTAACGAACCACGAGTGCTCGTCCTCGCCGGGCGGGCACTCGAAGCGCGGCATGTAGTCCGCACTGGTGTTGAACGAGACCTCGCACTGCTCGGCGATCAGAAGCGCGTTGTCGCACGCCCCCTCGAAGTCCGCGAAGGTCCGGCGCATGTCCTCGGTGTCCCGCAGGTGGTACGAGTGCCCGTCGAACTTGAACCGGCCCTCGTCCGCAAGCGTCGTTCCCGACTGCATGCACAGGAGCGCCTCCTGAGCCTCGCGGTCGCCCGCCTTCGTGTAGTGGGAGTCGTTCGTCGCGACGTAGGGGGCCCCGAGGTCCTTCTTGAGCCGTATCAGGTCCGCGATGACGCGGCGCTCGATGTCGGCGTCGTGGTCCATCAGCTCGACGTAGTAGTTCTCCCTGCCGAAGATGTCCTGCATCTCCCCCGCAGCCTTGAGCGCGGCGTCGTACTGGCCGAGGCGCATCCGAGTCTGGACCTCGCCCGAGGGGCACCCCGTCGCGCCAATCAGGCCTCCCGAGTATCGATTGAGGAGGTCCCGATCGATACGGGGCTTGTAGAACTGACCCTCGAGAGAGGCGAGCGAACCCATGCGGAACAGGTTGTGGAGCCCGGTGTTGTCGCGAGCCCAGAGGGTCGTGTGGGTATAGGCGCCGGTCGCGGAGACGTCGTCGGCCGACTGTGTCTGGTCGCCCCACTTGACCCTCGTCCGGTCCGCACGCGCGGTCCCGGGGGTCATGTAGGCCTCGAGCCCGATGATGGGCTTGATGCCCGCCTTGATGGCCTTCGACCAGAAGTCGTACGCGCCGAAGAGGAACCCATGGTCCGTGATGCCCATCGCCTTCTGGCCGAGGCGCTCGGCCTCGGCGAAGAGGTCGTCCACGCGGGACGCGCCGTCGAGCATCGAGTAGTCCGTGTGGACATGCAGATGGGCGAACTCGCTCGGGGGCATGGACCCGATTCTAGGCTCGGGGCGTGCGGCGTCGACGCTGGTCCGGCGCGCGCCGGGCAAAGTCGCCCGGCGCAGTTCCCTACGCGCCCCGGGCGTCGGCCTCGCCTTCGCGCACAACCTTGGTTCCGTCGCGATGCCAGATCCCCTCGTCGAGATACGACTCCCCCGCGATGACGTAGCCGATCGCCTCGTAGAACGGGATCGCCCGCACCTGGGCGCTGAGCGCGACCGTGACCGCGCCGTCCTCCCCGAAGCGCGCGAGAGCCTCCCGCTCGATCGCGTCCATCAGCGCGCGGCCGACGCCGGTTCGGCGCCGATCGCGCGCGATCGCGACGCGTCCGATGTGGGGGTGGCCGTCGGCCCTCGGACTCAGCAGGCGGCCGACTCCGACGACGTCTCCGGGTCGGCCGAGGGATGTGCCATCGCCGGAAAGGGCGAGGAAGTGCACCGTGTCTGGCGCCTCATCGAGCGCGTCGCGCTCCCCTTCGGGGCTCACTCCCTGCTCGCCGACGAAGACGGCGTATCTCAGCGCGAACGCCACCTCCAGATGGTCGGGCTCCGTTGCCAGGATGACGCGCATCGTTACCCCCTCAGCGCCTCGAGCGCGCGGGTGAGGTCCGGGGGGTAGGGACTGTCTATCTCGATCCTCGTCCCCGAAACGGGGTGGGCGAACGAGAGGCGAACGGCGTGGAGCCACTGCCGCGTGAGGCCCGCCTTGCGGGCCAGGGCGGGGTCGGCCCCGTAGGTCAGGTCACCGACCAGCGGGTGGTGGAGGGCGGTCATGTGCACCCGTATCTGGTGGGTGCGGCCCGTCTCGAGCTGGATCTCGAGCAGCGAAGCCGCCGGCATCATCTCAAGGACGGAGTAGTGCGTGACGGAATGCCTGCCGTCGGAGGTCACGGCGAACTTGTAGTCCGACGTCGGATGCCTCCCGATGGGCGCGTCGATCGTGCCCTCGGTGGGGTCGAGGTGCCCCTGTGCGAGGGCGTGGTAGGTCTTGTCGACCTCGTGATCGTGGAACGCCCGCTTGAGCGCGGAGTAGGCGGCGTTTGACTTGGCGACGACCATGAGCCCGGACGTCCCGACGTCAAGCCGGTGGACGATCCCTTGGCGTTCGGCGGGGCCGGAGTCGGCGAGGGTCACGCCCGCCGATGCGAGGGCTCCGACCACGGTGGGCCCCGCCCAACCGGGCGAGGCGTGCGCCGCGACCCCGACGGGCTTGTCGATGACCGCGATGTCGTCGTCCTCGAAAACGATCGGAAGACCACCCTGGACGGCGGGTTCGGCGCGAGCATCGTCCGTCGAGGCGAGGACGACGGTGAGAAGGCCGTCGGAGAGCAGGTCCGACTTGCGGAGGATCTGGCCGTCGAGGTCCACTCCGCCGCCGTCAAGCACCGCTGCGGCCGAAGTGCGGCTCAGTCCGAGCATGCGAGCGATGGCAACATCCGCCCGCATCCCCAGGAGGCCCTCTGGGACGCGAACGCGACGCGTGTCGCTCACGCCTCCGGATCCTCCGGCATGCTGGCGGCGCGAGCGAGCTCCTCCTCGGCCTTCGCCCTGGCCTGCTTGGCCGTCGGCTCCATGAGGGAGACGCCACGCCACACGGCCAGGATCGCCGCCGCGGCGGCACCCACGATCGCGATGTCCGCGACGTTGCCCACGAACCAGTGGTAGTACCCGATCATGTCCACGACCTCGCCCCGGCCCGGACCCGGGGTACGGAACAGGCGATCGGAAATGTTGCCGAGCGCCCCCCCGAGCGCGAAGCCGACGATCGCGACTCCGGCTCGCCCCCGCACCCTGTGGATGTGGGAAATGAGCCACACGGTAACGCCCGTCATCACCAGCGTCACCACCCACGTGTTGCCGCGCAACACCGAGAGCGCCGCGCCCGAGTTGTACTCCAACTGCAGGGTGAGGTAGTCGCCAATGAGGGAAATGTGGCGGCCATCGGCCAAGGCCGACTCGGCCCACCACTTCGAGGTCTGGTCCAGGACCACGACCGCGAGAGCGACCAGCCAGACGGCTGGTCGCAGCGTCATCTGCGTTCTTCCCGCTGCTTGCACGTGACGCAGTGCGTGGCGCGCGGGAAGGCCTGGAGCCGCGCCTTGCCGATTCCGTCGCCGCAGACGACGCAGGCGCCGAAGTGGTGCAGCTTGATGCGGCGCAGTGCCTCGACGCTCTGCTCGAGCATCTCGCGAGTGTTGTGGACGATCGACATCTCCTGCTCGCGCTCGAGCGCCGTCGAACCGGCGTCCGCCTGATCGTCGCCGGCACCGTCGGCGGTGTGAAGCAGGTCGTCAAGTTCCGCCGCATTCGCCTCGACCTCGGTCACGAGCCGCTCGACGTCGTCGTTGAGGAGCTTCGCGATCGCTCGCAACTCCGACACCTTCCACGGTTCGTCGCCTTCGCGCACGGGAAGCGCGCGCGCGTCCGTGGCTTTGATGTCCGCGGGGTCCACCACGATGATGGTGACGTCCGTGCTCGTCATGACTCTCCTTGACTCGGTTAGGTGAGACTAGTCGGCTCTCGCCCTCACCGCAATCTCGGACCCTAGAGGGTCGGGAGGGAATTGGGCATGCGATCCTTGCCCGCTCCGTGATCCAGATCTCCGAGGAGGTTCTCGAGGTAGGCCTTGAGACGCGTCCGGTAGTCGCGCTCGAAGCGCCGCAGGTCATCGATCTTGCGTTCGAGGTCCGCGCGGTCGGCGCCAAGATTCTCGAGGCGCGATTGCGCGTCCCGCTCCGCGCGGGTGCGGATGCGGTCGGCCTCGGCCTTCGCGTCGAAGATGATTCGCTCACGCTCCTCTTCTCCGGAGCGGACGTAGTCATCGTGAAGCTTCTGCGCCATGGCAAGCATCGATGCAGGCGAGGGGGGATTGGCCGTGTCGGTGGCCGCCTGCAGGAGCGCAGATGCCCCGGGGCTCACCGGATTCGATTCGGCCGCGCGCGCGCCAGCCTGGGCGCGGTCTCGCTCGCGCGTCAGCGAATCGATCGTCTCGGCGACGGCATCAAGGAAGTCGTCGACCTCGTCTTGGTCGAATCCCTCGCGATACTTCGTCTTGGAGAATTCCTTCTCCCGAACGTCGTCGGCTGTGAGCAATGCCATGGCGACTACCGTCCTCGCTCATTCCATCGATCCAGGGGCGACTCCTCAAACACTTCACTATACGTCACGCGCGCCTCACCCTCCCGGAACGAATTGGAGCAGGTAGAGGACGAGGTAGCAGGCAAGGAAGAGCACGGGAAGCGCGAGGTCCAAGCTGGCGTGGCCTATGCGGATCGGGGGCAGCACCCGCCGAATGACGCGAATGGGCGGATCGGTGGCTGCGTAGCACGCCTCGACGATCACCAGCACGGCCCCGCGGGGCCTCCAGTCCGGGGAGAGGTACATGATCCAACTGAAGAGCGCCCTGCCGAGCATGAGCAACATGTAGAGGAAGATCGCGAGGCTCACTCCGGAAACGAAGAGGCGCATGCGGTCAGCTCTGGTTGAAGAAGCTGCGCTCCTGAACGGCGACGGGCTCCGATTCCACGCCGATCTCCACATGCGCGGGCGATAGGAGGAAGACGGAGGTCGTCACACGCTCGATCGAGCCCTCGAGCCCGAAGCTCAGGCCTGCGGAGAAGTCGACGAGGCGCTTGGCGTCCGCGTCCGACATCTCTGTAAGGTTCATGATGACCGGGATGCCCTGGCGGAAGGCCTCGCCGATCACGCGGGCATCGTTGTAGGTGCGCGGCTTGATGGTCTGGATGCGGCGGAGGTCGGTGGCCCCGACGGAGCCGCGACGCTGTTCTTCGCGGACCGCGCGGACCCCGGGGAGGTGGGTAACGGGCGCAAGTTCCTCGTCGCCGTACTCGTCGTACCCGTAACCGTCGTGCTCGTCCGCGCTGAAGCCCAGGTACACCATCGCCTTGTGGACTGCGCCCATGGTCTTCCTTCCTCGGTCCAACGAATCACTCCTGTCACACCACGGTAGGTGTCCGCACCGTTCGCGTGCGGGAACGACACGCCCGGGCGCTACCGCGTTGGGTTGATCTGGCAACGGATGACGCCGGCGAAACGGCCCGTGACTGAGTCCCTGCGGTGTGAGAACAGGTGCGAATCCTCGCGCGTGCATCCCCCCACCCGGACAACGATGTCGACACCGGCCGCACGGAGTTGGGCCTCGACCGCCGCACGGAGATCGAGAGAGGGAGTCCCCCACGACGTGGTGGCGAATGCGGCGGGTTCCACGTCCGTCACCTCCTCACGCATCTGATCGGGAACCTCGTAGCACGCGCCGCAAATCGCCGGACCGACCGCCGCGGTGATCGCCCCGACGCCGCGCGGGCGCAGGGCCCCCAGCGCCTCCACCGCACGCGCGACGACACCCTTCGCGACGCCCTGCCTACCCGCGTGGACGGCCGCTACGGCCCCGGTCGAGGCGTCGTGCAGCAGAACGGGAACGCAGTCGGCGACGAGGACGGCGAGGGCGAGGCCGGGGGCATCGGTGATGAGGCCGTCCGCCTCGGGACGTTCGTCGGCACTATGGACGCGGGCGACGACATCTCCGTGGACTTGACTCATGTAGGCGACGCGAACACCCGCGAGGCCATCGATCCGCGCCCGATTCGCGTCCACCGCCTCCTGAAGGTCGCCCACGTGCCCGGCCGGATTGAGCGAATCGAAGGGGGCCACGCTGAAGCCGCCGTCCCGTGTCGTGAAGAACGCTCGAACAGGAAGTCCCGCGTCAAGCGTCGGGACTGGAGCGTGCGGCGAGGTCACCGCTTGAGGAAGTCCGGGATGTCGAGTTCTTCGCTTTCGAACAGGCCGCCGGGGACCTTGAGCGCCTCGGTCTCGTTCTGGACGGGCTCGACCTTCGGTGCCCGCGATCGGGTGGGCGCCTCCACCAGGGCGTCGACGGGCTCCTTCGTCTTCGCCTCCTTCGGCTGCGCGCCGTCCACCTGGGCGAGGGCGCCGGGGTGGCGTCGCACGGGTGGCGCGCCTCCGTCGAAGCCCGCGGCGATGACGGTAATGCGAATCTCGTCGCCGAGCGCGTCGTCGATGACGGTGCCGAAGATGATGTTGGCCTCGGCGTGGGCCGCCTCGCGTACAAGCTTCGCCGCGGTCTCCACCTCCTTGATGCCGAGGTTGGAGCCGCCGGCGATGCTGAGGAGAACCCCATGCGCGCCCTCGATGCTCGCCTCAAGCAGGGGCGAGGAGATCGCGGCCTCTGCGGCCTTGACGGCCCTGTCCTCGCCCCGGGCTGAACTGACGCCCATGAGCGCCGTTCCCGCGCCCTGCATCACGCTCCGCACGTCATTGAAGTCCACGTTGATCAGGCCGGGCGTGGTGATGAGATCCGTGATGCCCTGGACGCCACCCTGAAGGACCTGGTCGGCGGCCGCAAACGCGCCGAGGACCGACAGGTGTTTGTCCGAGATGTCGAGGAGGCGATCGTTGGGGATCACGATGAGCGTGTCCACCTGGTCGCGGAGCAGTTCCACCCCGGCGTCTGCCTGGTCGGAGCGGCGGCGGCCCTCGAAGCTGAACGGCTTGGTGACGACGCCGACGGTGAGCGCCCCGAGCGCCCGGGCGATCCGTGCGACGACGGGAGCGCCCCCGGTCCCGGTGCCTCCGCCCTCGCCCGCGGTCACGAAGACCATGTCGGCGCCGCGAAGCGCTTCCTCGATCTCGTCCGCGTGGTCCTCCGCGGCCCTGCGCCCCACCTCGGGGTCGGCACCGGCGCCCAGCCCCCTGGTCATCTCCCTGCCGATGTCGAGCTTGACGTCCGCGTCGGACATCAGGAGCGCCTGCGCGTCGGTGTTGATGGCAATGAACTCCGCGCCCTTGAGCCCGACGTCGATCATCCGGTTGACGGCATTCACGCCGCCGCCGCCCACGCCCACGACCTTGATGGCGGTGATGTAGTTCTGCGGTGACGCCACGGTCCCGGCCTTTCGCTCAACACTAACCTTCAACTTGAGGGTTAGAGTTATGTCAAGTAGATCCACCGTTACGGTAAGGCCACGCCCCGCGCCGCGCTGTGATCGCCGCGCGTGTCGGGCGCAATTGTCGTGCTAGCCGTGCGTGACGGGCAGGGTCGGCGCCGAGACGTCGATGACTGCGGCGGCGAACCCCGCCGAATCGAGCATCGTCAGGACAACCTGTGCCTTGAGTGCCGTGTCGCTCGCGCTCCCCCACACGACCTTGGTGCCATTGCCGAGCGTCAACTCAACCGTGTCCTCGGTCTGCGCTCCCGCGGAACGCACACGCTGCCCGAGTTCGATCGGTAGCGCCCCGAGGACCGAGACCACCGCTTCCAGCGCCCTCGCATGATCCGGGCCGACGACCACGTCGACGACGGGGAGCGCGCCGGGCTCGGTGGCGGGCTGGCCCACCGCCACGCCCTCGGCGTCAACAAGGATGTACGCCCCGCCCTCCCCGGGGACGGCCGCGATTGCGACCCTCGGCGTGATGGCAACCCGGACGCCGTTCGGCCACTTCCTCGTGACAACGGCGGATCGTACGCCGTCGATGCCCTCGACCGCCGCGGTCATCGCTCCGGGGTCGAGGCGCGGAAGCGGGGTGCCGACATCGGGGCCGAGGACGGCTCGGACCGCCGCACCATCGACCGACTCCCCCAACCCCGAGAGCTCCACCTTGGAGGCATCAAGGGCAAACAGCGGAGAGAACCAGCCCGCCCAGACCGCGATCGCGACCGTCGACGCCGTAAGGGCGAGCCGCGCCGTGCGACGGCGGCGCGCCCTGGCGCGCGCCCCCTCCCGCTCGGCGCCCCTCCGACGTCGCTCCGAGCCAGCGGGAGACTCCTGCGGGGGCGTCGCTACCGCGGTGCCCACTCGTTCAGCCACGATCGCGCGCCCGGAGTCGAAGGCGATCGAGTATCCGCGACGCAATGTCCGTGACCGATCCCGCACCTACCGTGAGGATGGTGTCCCCCGGCTCCGCCAGTTCCGCGGCGCGCTCGGCTCCGGCGCGCAGGTCCTCGATCGCCTCGACCGAGGCGGCCCTCGTGGTGCCCATCAGGTCCGTGATGGTCTGCGGCCCCACGCCTGGCTCGGGGTCTTCCCGCGCCCCGTAGATTCCGGAGACGATCACGTGAGCCCCCGGCTCGTCCAGCGCGCGCGCAAACGCCGGCGCCAACAGGCGCGTGCGCGAGTACAGGTGCGGCTGAAAGAGCACGACGAGGCGCCCCGGCTCACGCGCGCGAGCAGCGGCGAGCAGCGCGGCAATCTCGGTGGGGTGGTGGGCGTAATCGTCGACCACGCGGACCCCGCCCGCCTCTCCCCGGAGTTCGTAGCGCCGGCCAGTGCCGGGAAAGCTCGCCATCGCCGTCGCCGCCCTCAGCGGGTCGGCGCCGGCCGCCACGGCCGCTGCCCACGCCCCGGCGGCGTTGAGGCGATTGTGGGCCCCCGGCTGCGAGACGGCCATCGCGAATCGCTGAGCCCCGCGGCCCACCGAGGTCGCGTCCACCGTCACGTCGGCCGCGCCGGTCCCATACGTCTCGACCGGAACGCCGCGTCGCGCGGCATCGGCGGCGACGAGAGCCGCCGGAGCGTCGTCATCGCAGCAAATGACGTGGGCCGCCGAGGCGGCAAACTGCCGGAAGGCCTCCTCCACCGCCTCGACCGACCCGTAGTGGTCCAGGTGGTCCGCCTCCACGTTGGTGATGATCGCGATCTGGGGGTGGTACGCGAGGAAGGAGCCGTCCGACTCGTCAGCCTCGATGACCGCCACGTCGCTCGCACCCGCGTAGGCACCGCCGACCGCCCCCGCCACCCCGAGCACCGGCGCCCCGATGGCGAAACTTGCGTCAATCCCGCACTCCTTCAGCGCATGAGCCGTCATCGCCGACGTCGTCGTCTTGCCGTGCGCTCCGGCGACGGCGATGACGCGCTTTCCCTCGACGGCACGCACCAGCGCCTCCGAGCGGTGCCAGACCGGGATTCCGAGTTGACGCGCGGCGACCAGTTCGGGGTTCGACTCGCGCACCGCGGACGTCACGACGACGACGGAGGCATCCGCAACGAGCGCCGGATCGTGCCCGACGTGAACGTCGAGACCTGCGTCGCGCAGGGCGGCGAGGTAGGGACCCTGAGCGGCGTCGCTTCCGGTGACGGGCACCCCCGCGCTCGCCAGCAGCCACGCGACGGCCGACATTCCCGCCCCGCCCACCCCGATGAAGTGCACGCGCCCCTCGGTCACGTCGCCACCCGCTCGATCATGTCGGCAAGGCGCGCGCTACCGTCGAGGACGCTCAGCGATCGCGCGGCCTCGGTGATCCGGGCGCGATCGTCCTCGTCGAGGAGGATCTCCTCGAGCGCCAGCGTCACGGCCGCCGACGTGAGCCACTCGTTTTCGATGACCAGTGCGGCGCCAGCGGCGACGGCGGGCGCGGCGTTGAGCGCCTGCTCACCGTTTCCGATCGAAAGTGGCACGTAGAGGGCGGGAAGCCCAAGGGCGGAGACCTCCGCGACGGTGACCGCTCCCGCGCGACACACCACGGCGTCGACGGCCGCGTAGGCGCGGGCGATGTCGTGCTCGAATTCCCTCACCACGTACTGAGTCCTGTACTTCGCCGCCAGGTCACCGAGGGCGCGAGAGGGGCTGTCGTCCTTGCCGCGTCCCGTGATGTGGAGAACGTGAATCCCATGCCCGACGATCGCGGGGATGGCCTCTGCGGTCGCGAAATTGAGGCGGGAGGCACCCAGGGAGCCGCCCATCACCAGGACCGCGCGCGCGTCGTCTGGCCACCCGAGGGCGAGCCGCGCCTCGATTCGGGCGACGGTTGCCGAGCGGGGGTGCCGCAGCGCTTCGCCCAGGTTCACGATCTCCTCGCGAAGGGGCATCCCAATGACGACCGCCCCCCTCAGCTCGGTCGAGGCGTAGTTCGTCGCAACCCCCGCCGCATAGCGCGCGCCGAGGCGATTCGCGAGGCCCGCCCTGGAGTTCGCCTCATGCACCACGATCGGAATTCCGCGTCGGTGGGCAACGAGGTAGGCAGGGGTCGAGACATACCCGCCGAATCCAACGACGACGTCAGGGGCGACCTCGTCGACGACGCGGCCGGTCGCCCGCAGGGCCCCCGCCATCGCCCCAGGGAACCGGACAGCCGCGGCGTTGACTCTGCGCGGAAACGGGACGCGAGGGATCGCGCGGAAGGCGACGCCCGCGCGCGGAACCAGGTCGGCCTCGAGTCCCGTCTGGGTCCCGAGTGCGACGACGTCGTGTCCCCGGCGGGTGAGCTCTGCGGCGGTCGCGAGGAGCGGACTCACGTGTCCCGCGGTGCCTCCCCCCGCCAGGAGGATCGTCTTACCCACGGCGCCTCCCGGAGACGACCGCAAGAGAGCGTCGCACGAGCGATGGGCGCACCGCGAACGCCTCCGCCGCACCGGGCTCACGACGTGCGAAGGCCAGGAGCACTCCGATCCCGACCAAAGTCATGATCATCGACGATCCCCCAGACGAGACGAGGGGAAGCGGCACCCCCGTCACCGGCGCGAGCCCGAGTACGACCGCGATGTTGAGGCACGCCTGCCCGACGATCCACGCGCCGATTGCCGCGGCGGCAATCTGAATGAACGGGTCCTTGTGACGCTGGACGATGCGGTTGACCGCGATCGCGATCATAGCGAGCGCGATGAGGACGAAGATCGTGCCCACCAGCCCAAACTCCTCTCCGAGGATCGCGAAGATGAAGTCGTTGTGGGCCTTGGGGAGATAGGACCACTTCTCTCGCGAGAGCCCTGGGCCGAGCCCCCAGATGCCCCCCGAGGCGAGGGCCCATGTTCCATGGATCGCCTGCCAACACTGGTCGAGCCCGCAATCGGGGGACAGCCAGTGGGTGACGCGCACCTTGAGCGTCCCACGAGACAGGACGAGGGCGGCAACGACCCCGCCTGCCAGCACGGTGCCAAGCACGAAGAAGCGCACGGGAAGCCCCGCGGTCCAGTAGGCGGCCGCCACCAGAAGGATCAGAACCGCGGCGGTGCCTATGTCTTTGCCCGCGAGCACGAGGCCAACGACCAGGGCGGCGACCAGGCCCGCCGGGACGATCGCCTGCTTCGCCGTCCTGAGCCGCGGCCTCAGCCGCGACAGCGCCAACCCGAGGTAGAGGGCGAGGGCGAGCTTCGCCGCCTCGCTGGGCTGCGCGGTCACCCAGCCCGCCTTGAACCAGTTCTTGTTGCCGCCGGAGGAGTGCCCGAGGGGTGTCGTGGCCACGAGGAACAGCAGGACGATGCTCGTCGCGAGGATCCACGGCGCGGCCACCTTCAGCGCTGCGGGCGAGACCCTGCTCATGATCGCCAATCCGATGACACCGACGAGCAAGAAGGCGAGCTGTTGCTTGAAGAGCGTGTAGGGGTCGCCGTCCTCCGCAATCGAGTCGATCGACGAGCTCGACAGCATTGCGGCGAGGCCCACGAGGACCAGGAGCCCGGTCGCGGAGGCGAGAAGGTAGTAGCTCGCCACCGGGGAGGTGCGGCTGCGTGCGGGGGTCGCGACATCGTGCGTGGCGACCGCCATGTTCTCCTCCTAGGCCATCTCCCCCACCGCCGCGGCAAAGGAGTCCCCGCGATCCGCGTAGTCGCGGAACTGATCCATCGAGGCACACGCTGGCGACAACAGCACCACATCGCCCTCGCGTGCCAACTCGCGCGCCGCGCCAACCGCCCGCTTCATGACAGTCTCGCCCGGTTCCACGACGGTGACCGGGATTCCGGGTGCGTGTCGCGCGAGGGCCCGAGCGATGGGCGACGGATCGACACCGATGATCACGGCCGCGCGGAGGCGGTGAGCGATCTCTCGGACGAGCGGATCGAAGTCCGCCCCCTTGGCGAGGCCCCCCGCGATCCACACCGCCGTGCCCGGCGGGACCCCGTCGAGCGCCGCACGCGCCGCATGCGGATTGGTCGCCTTGGAGTCGTCCACGTACGCGACGCCGCCGACACGCGCGACGACGGCCGTGCGGTGCGCGTCGAGCCGGAAGGCGCGGAGCCCGTCCCCGATCGCCTGCGGTTCGATGCCGGCCGCACGCGCGAGCGCGGCGGCAGCAAGCGCGTCGAACGCGAGGTAGGGCGGCACGGAGCCCGCGACGAGGTGCTCAAGGTCCGCGATCGACGCGAGCTCGATCGCCTCACGCTGGCGGGCGTCGTGGAAGGCCCGGTCGACCATGACTCCGTCGACGAACCCCACCTGACCAACGCCGGGCGCGCCAAGACTGAGTCCGACGGCACGACACCCCTCGGCGACCTCGGCCTCTCGGACCATCGCCTCGATCGCCGTGTCGGCGGCAGGGTAGACGCAGGCCTCCCTCACGTTCGCGTAGACCCTGGCCTTTGCCGCCGCATACGCCTCGCGACTGCCGTGCCAATCCGAGTGGTCGTCATCGACGTTGAGGCACACGGAGGCGAGGGGCTCGACGCTCGAGGTGTAGTGGAGTTGGAAGCTCGACACCTCGACCACGACCAGGTCGAGGGGCAGGCCCGCAGCCGCGACCGCGGCCTCCCCCACGTTGCCGACGACCGCGCACCGGAGACCCGCCTGTCGGGCCATGGCCCCGACCATCCGCACCGTCGTCGTCTTGCCATTCGTGCCGGTGACGAGGACCCACGGGACGCCCTCGCGCCTCAGGCGCCACGCCAGCTCGATTTCGCTCCAGACCTCCACCCCCGCGGCCTCCACCGCGCGGAGGGCGTCCCCGTGGGGCGGCCACCCTGGAGAGGCGATGGCCAGATCGAACTGATCGAGTCGAACCTGCGAGACGTCCGTATGGTCGGCGGGCCGGGCGCGATCGACCGTGACGACGCTGGCCCCCGCCGCGCTGAGCACCTCCGCCGCCGCAGTCCCCGTGACCCCCATCCCCAGGACGAGCGCGCGACGCCCTGCGAGCGTCACGTTCCCGTCCGGATCCACTCGGCGTAGAACAGCCCCATGCCCGCGGCGGTGAACAGCCCCGCGATGAGCCAGAAGCGGGTAACGATGGTGACCTCGGTCCAGCCCAACTGTTCGAAATGATGATGGAGGGGAGCCATCTTGAACACGCGTTTACCGGTCATCTTGAACCCCGCGACCTGAATCACGACGGAGAGCAGGATGATGACGAACAGTCCACCCATCAGTGCGGCGAGGAACTCGGTTCGCGAGACGATGCTCAGGCCGGCGATCGCGCCGCCGAGCGCGAGCGAGCCCGTGTCACCCATGAAGATGCGCGCGGGCTGGGCGTTCCACCACAGGAAGCCGAACGCGGCGCCCGTGATGGCGGAGGCGAGGATGGCGAGATCGCGAGGGTCGCGGACCGTGTAGCAGCCCTCGGCGGCGATCGAGGCGCCGCACCACTGGTTGAACTGCCAGATCCCCACCAGGACGTACGAGCCGAAGAAGATCACGGATGCGCCGGACGCGAGGCCATCGAGGCCATCGGTGAGGTTGACGGCGTTGGACCATGCGGTGATCAGGAAGTTCGCCCAGATGATGAACAGGACGAGGCCCATCGTTTCGCCCCAGGTCGCGAGCGTGATGTGGGTGTCGCGGAGGAGCGAAATCGCCTCCGATCCCGGAGTCCAGCCGTTGCCATCGGCGAACTGTAGGGCGAGCACCCCGAAGGTGATCCCGACGGCGCCCTGGCCAGCGAATTTCCAGAGGGGCCTCAGGCCCAGGGACCGCTCGCGCCGAATCTTGATGAAGTCATCGAGGAAGCCCACGGCGCCGAGGCCGACCATGAG
This sequence comes from uncultured Actinomycetota bacterium, assembly GCA_963830335.1. GTDB lineage: Bacteria > Actinomycetota > Actinomycetes > Actinomycetales > Demequinaceae > JAFGBM01. Next base: position 670,287 of record CAWHLX010000001.1, on the reverse strand, counting down.
GCCAACGACCAGGACCGACGACATGTGGGGTCGGCGCTCGATAGCGAAGTTCCCCAGGAGCCATCCGGTCACGGCCGCGATGATGATCATGACGCCACCCATAGTCGGCGTCCCGCGCTTGACATGGTGGGACGCCGGACCGTCGTGACGAATGAACTGCCCGTAGTGCCGGTGGGTCAGGAAGCGAATGAAGAGGGGGGTCCCGAGGAGCGAGATGAGGAGGGAGACAACTCCCGCCGCCACGATCGCCTTCATGCGGATCCTCCCGTCAGGTCATCGGCGAGGCGCCACAGGCCGGTTCCATGCGACGCCTTCACCAGCACCGTATCCCCGGAATGCAGGATCGAGTCGAGGTACGCCCGCGCGTCCTCCATGGTAGCGACGAACACGGCCTCGTCCCCGAACGACCCCTCGCGCACGGCCGCGTCGTAGGCGGCCCGAGCGCCGACCCCCACGACGACCAGGTGATCGATCCCGAGCCGCACCGCCAGGTGCCCCAATTCATCATGGGCCGCGAGCGACTGCTCGCCCATCTCCAGCATCTCGCCGATCACCGCGAAGGATCTCCCCGAACCGGCGAGGTCTCTCACCGCCCTGAAGGCGGCCCGCATGCTCTCCGGCGAAGCGTTGTAGCTGTCGTCGAGGATCGTCACGCCGTCGGGGCGCTCGACGACCGCCATCCGATGCGGGCTCGACGCCGTCGCGGCGCTCAGGCGCTCCGCCGCCTCTCCGACCCTCATCCCGAGGCACAGGGCCACGGTCGCGGCCGCAAGGGCGTTGGTGACGTGGTGTTCCCCCATCAATCGCAGCGCGACGGGAGCCTCCGCGCCCTCCGCCGCGAGGGTAAATCGGGCCCTTCCTCGCTCGGTCGTCACGTCCGCTGCCCGCACGTCGGCGGGTCCACGCCCAAAGGTCGTCACCGACGGCGCGAGCGCGGCCATCGCCGAAACCCTCGGATCGTCGGCGTTGAGCACGACCGTGGCGCCCGGCGCGCAGCCCTCGATCAACTCCGCCTTCGCCCTCGCCACGTCCTCGATCGATCCGAACTCACCTAGGTGCGCGCTCCCGACCACCAGGATCGCCGCGATGTCGGGCGGGGCGATGCTCGCGAGGTACGCGATGTGCCCCACGCCGTTTGCCCCCATCTCCAAGACGAGGTTGCGCGTCGACTCGTCGGCGCGGAAGACGGTCAGCGGGAGCCCGATGGCATTGTTGAACGAACCGCTCGGCGCGACGCACGCGGGGAGCATCTGCGCGAGCAAGTCCTTGGTCGTCGTCTTCCCCACGGAGCCCGTCACGGCGATCACCGCGAGGTCCGAGTCCTCGCGAAGGCTCGCAAGGTACGCGCGAGCCAGTTGCCCGAGCGCAACGGTGGCGTCGACGACGAGGACGTGCGGTGCGTCGACCGGCCGCGTCACGAGGTGAAGGACGGCCCCCGCGCCCGCGGCGCTCGCGACGAACTCATGACCGTCCGCGTTCGCGCCAGGGAAGGCGACGTAGAGCGAACCTGACTGGCAGGAGCGGGAGTCCTGCGACACGGAGGTGACCTCGATGTCGGGGTCCGCGGCGAGCACGCCTCCCGTGACCTCCGCGATCCGCTGCGCGGTGACGGGGCGCATCAGGGTCTCCGCGATTCGGAGAGCGCCTTCAGCAGCTCCTCCGGGTCGCTGAAGTGATGCTTGACCCCCGCGACCTCCTGGTAGTCCTCGTGCCCCTTGCCACTCAGGAGGATCGTGTCGCCGGGCTCGGCGAGGGCGAACGCGAAGCGAATCGCGTCCTCGCGCGGCGCGACCTCGTGGACGTCCCTCATGGAGGGCCGCTCCCCACGGAGGCCCGCGAGAATCCCCTCCCGAATCGCGGCAGGCTCCTCCGAACGGGGATTGTCGTCGGTGACGACGATGACGTCAGCGAGCGCGGCGGCGACCATGCCGAATTCGGGTCGCTTGCCTGCGTCGCGGTCGCCGCCAGCGCCAAAGACGGAGATCAGGCGCCCGGGGGTCACCGTGCGGGCGCCCTCGAGCGCGCGCTCGAGGGCATCGGGGGTATGGGCGTAGTCCACGATCGCTAGAGGCGTCTCGGCGTCTCGCTCGAGCACCCGCTGCATGCGGCCAGGCACGCCGGGCGCGCCTGCTACCCCGGCGACGGCCTCCGCGACGGGGACTCCCGCCTCGATCGCGACGATGATCGCCAGCGCCGCGTTGGAGACATTGATGTGGGCGGGCAAGGGACTTGACGCCTCCACCCGCTCCCCCGCGGGCCCCACGAGAGCGAAGTCCGTCCCGACGCCGTCGCTAGCGGCGTGCGCGTCCCCGACCGTCCACTCCGCCGCGCCCGCCTCGGGTCGCGTCGCGACGCGGACGACGGGGATCGTGGCCTCCTTCGCGAGCCGCACCCCCCACTCGTCGTCCACACAGACAACACCGCGCACGGCCAGCTCGGGAGTGAAAAGGCGGGCCTTCGCGCGGAAGTAGTCCTCCATCGTCGGGTGAAAGTCCAGGTGGTCGCGCTGAAGGTTAGAGAAGGCGGCGACCGCGAAGTGGGAGCCCACCACGCGGCCGAGCTCGAGCGCGTGGGACGACACCTCCATCGTGGTGGCGCTCACTCCGACCTCGAGCATCCTCGCGAGAATCGCCTGGAACGCAGGGGCCTCGACCGTGGTCCGTACGGCGGGAAGGGACTCTCCGCCGATCCGCATCTCCACGGTCCCCAGCAGTCCCGTCTTCACGTTGACCCTGCGCAACGCCGCGTCGATGAAGTAGGCGGTCGTCGTCTTGCCGTTCGTCCCGGTGACCCCGATCAGGGTCAGCGCCCGAGAGGGATCGCCGTAGATGGCGGCCGAGGCCAGCCCGAGCGCGTGCCGAGGATCGTCGGAGACGATCACGGGGACGCCGGTCGGGCCGGCGAGCGCGGCGCCCTGGGTGTCGGTGAGAACCGCGGCCGCACCAGCGGCCACGGCCGCGCCAGCGAAGGCGGCGCCGTGCGTCGAGAATCCCGGGACGGCACCGAAGAGATCGCCGGGAAGAACGCCCCTGCTGTCGACGGTCGCTCCGGTGAGGCCAGCTTCGGCGTCCGGCGGGTCGAGGCGTGCGCCCGCCCGGGCCGCGACCTCCGATGCGGGGACGGGGTCGACGCGCGTCGGACGCACCGCCATGCCCTCCACGCCTACCGCCACGTCGTCGGGTACAACTGGGGCGCGGTTCCACTCGGCGGAATCCCGAGAGACTGCAGCGCCATGCCCATGACATCCGAGAAGACGGGGCCTGCGACCGTACCGCCCCACTGCGACGTCTTCGGGTTGTAGAGCATCACGGAGACCACGATACGCGGCTGCTCGGCCGGCGCCACCCCCACGAACGAGGCGACGACGCTGGACATCAGCCCGTCCGAACTCGCCGCCTGTGCGGTGCCGGTCTTGCCCGCGACCCTGTAGCCGGGCACCTGCGCCCGGGTGCCGGTGCCGTCATCAACCACGGACTCCAGCATCGAGAGGAGCTCGGCGGACGTCTGCTCGGAGATCACCCTGACGGGGTCGGCCGTCTCGCGCGGGACGAACGTTCCGTCCGGGGAGGTGAATCCCTTGACCACGGTTGGCTGGACGCGCATGCCGCCGTTCGCGACCGTCGCGTAGACCTGGGCCGTCTGGAGCGCTGTCACCGACACCCCCTGCCCGAAGAGCACCGCGTACTTGGTTCGGCCGTCCCAGTTCTTCACGTCGTGGAGGATTCCCGCCGATTCCCCAGGCAGGCCCACGCCCGTCGGCTGGCCAAACCCGAACGCCGAGAGGTAGTCGTAGCGCTGCTGCGGGGTGAGCGCGGAGCCCGCGATCACCGTTCCCGTATTCGAGGACTGAGCGAGCACCCCCGTAAGGGTAAGGCGCATGTTCCTGTGCCAGTGGGAGTCGTGGAAGGTCTGACCGTTCGGCGTCGTGTACTTGTAGGGCGCGGTGAAGGGGGTCGTCGGGGTCGCGAGCCCCTCCTCGAGGAGCGCGGCCATCGTCACGATCTTGCCGGTGGAGCCCGGCTCGAAGACCGCGGAAGCCGCACGCGATCCGCGATCCAGAGTCGCCGACGCACCCGGGTCGTTGGGGTCGACCGCGCGGGAGTCGGCCAGAACGTAGACCTCGCCAGTCGTCACGTTCTCGACAACGATCGTGCCCCACTCGGCGCGCGTGTCGGCGACGGCCCCGTCGAGGCGCGTCTGCGCGTAGTACTGGAGGTCGCTGTTGAGGGTCGTGACCAGGGTGCTACCGGGAATCGCCGCCTTCTCGGTCTGGACGCCCGTCGGGATCACGACGTTGCCCCTAGCGTTGGTCTCGATCGTCTTCGTTCCGGGTTGGCCCAACAGTTGATCCTCGTACGAGTACTCCAGGCCCGACAGGCCCGAGACCCCCGGGCTGTCCGCGCTCCCGCCCACGAACCCGACGACGTTGCCGGCAACATTGCCGTTCGGGTAGACGCGCTCGCTTGTCGCCTCCCTGCCGACTCCCGCGATCTTCTGCGCCGCTACCGCATTCCATGTGTCGATGGAGACGTTCTTCGCGACGTAGGCGAACGCCCGATCGCCCACCAGGGACGTCGCGACCGATGCCTCGTCGAGCCCGAGGATCGGCGCGAGGATCGCGGCGGCATCGGCGGCGCCGCTCGCCGTCGTCTCGCCTCGGGCGTCCGTGCGCTTCCACTTCGCGAACTCCTTCTGGTCCACGACGACGTTGTAGCGGTCAACCGACGTCGCGAGGACCACGCCGTTGCGATCCACGATGTCCGCGCGAGGAACGGTGATCTCCGACGTGTGCAGGCGGGACTCCAGTGCAACCTGCGACAGTGCCGCACTGTCGAGGACCTGAATCTGCACGAGGCGAGCTGCGAAAACCAGGAGGAGGAGGAGGGTCAAGGTCGCGACGATCGAGTGCCGTCGCCTGGGGTCGCCCACCCTGAGAGGGCGAGCGAGACGCCCAGTGGCGGGGCGAGCTCCCGTCGGGTGGCCCGTCGAGGGGCGTGCTGCCTGGGGGCGAGGCCCCCGGAACGACGCTCGCGCCCGCGGATCGGACCCGTGCGCGGGCAGGCGGCGGACGGGCGGAGGCGCGAAGGTGGTGCCGGTAGGGGGCGGCGTCATCCGGTGGGCCTCGTCATCCCGTGGCGCCAGGGGCGAGGACGACGCCGCTCTGGATGGTCACGAAGCCCACCCGAGGAGCGGGAACCATGCCGAGGCCCTGGGCCGCAAGCGCGAGCGCTTGCGGCGACGCGTGCGTCTCGAGGGTCGCCAGGAGTTCGGAGCGCTGGTCCTCGAGCTCCGAGAGCTCCGAGCGCATGTCCCGCGTCTCATACGCGCGCTGCGTCATGGTCGTGTTGAGAAGGAGCACCGCGACGAGCGATCCCACGACGATCGCCACACACATGGCGACGAACGGCACGAGTGAGCGCGAGTACTCCGGCGCCGCCGTCGCGCTCACGATCGCGCGTGGCGAGGCGGCGCGCTGGATGGGCGCCGGTTCCCTGAGCGCGGGAAGGGGGCGGACGCGCGCGGTTCCGGCGCGCCGACGCGCGACGCGGTACGGCTCGACCTCGAACAGCGAGGGTTGCGCTGTGGTTCGGGGCACCGGGGGTCGAGGTGCCGCGGTTCGGGGCGCGAGGGCTCGAGGTGCCGCGGTTCGGGGCGCGAGGGCTCGTGCGGGGGCGGCGCTCATGCGATCTTCTGCCTCGGCGGCGTCTCGCGGACGCGCTCCACCGCGCGCAGGCGCACCGAGGCGCTCCTGGGGTTGCTCTCGGCCTCGGCGTCGGATGCCTTCTCGGCCCCGCGGGTCAGGAGGCGCAGGTAGGGCCGATCCTCCTCGCGCGTGAGCGGAAGAAGCCTGGGAGTCTGGTCCTCCACTCCCGCCGCGAACGCGCGCTTGACCAGCCGGTCCTCGAGCGAGTGGTACGAGAGCACGACGATCCGTCCCCCGACGGCGGTCGCCTCGATGGCCGCCGGTATCGCCCGTGCGAGGATCCCGAGCTCGTCGTTGACCGCGATCCTCAGGGCCTGGAACGTCCTCTTCGCGGGATTGCCACCCTTGGCCCGCGCCGCCGCAGGAATCGCGGCTCGCACGATTTCGACGAGGTCGCCCGTGCGGGTGATCGGGGCGATGGTGCGCCTCCGTACGATCGCGCGAGCGATTCTCGGCGCGTACCGCTCCTCGCCGTACTCGGCAAGGATCCTCGCGAGCGTGGACTCGTCCTCGGTGCGCACCAGATCCGCCGCCGTCGACGGGTCATCCCTGCTCATCCGCATGTCAAGCGGGGCATCGGCAGCGTAACTGAAGCCGCGATCGGCCTCATCGATCTGCATCGACGACACCCCAAGGTCAAACAGGATCGCGTTTGCCCTTGCCGCGCCGATGGCCCGCAGGGCTCCGGCGATGTCGTCGTACTCGGCGCGCCGCGCCGCGAATCGCGAACCGAAGGGCGCGAGGCGCTCCGTCGCGAGCCGAATCGCCTCGCCGTCTCGATCGATGCCCACGAGGCTCGCGCCGGGGCTCGACGCCAGAAGCGCCTCCGAGTGGCCTCCGAGGCCGAGGGTCGCGTCGACCACAATCGCGCCAGGGGAGTCCAGGGCAGGGCGAAGAAGCTCGACGCAACGGTCGAGCATCACGGGAACGTGCCGTCCGACGGCGTCGTTCACGCTCCCCTCCTCTCCTCCATCTGGCGCGGTGACCTCTCCGTCGTGTCGCCCGGTCTCCCTCCGGCGGCTCTGAAGCGGGGAAGTGCCCCAGAGTTCGCGCGGGAGAGAGGCCGCACGGCACGATGGCGTCTCACGTCTAGATGTCCCCGAAGACCTCCCTCGCGGTTTCGGCGTAGTCGTCCACCGTGCGGGTGAGGTAGTCCTCCCATGCCCGCGCGTCCCAGATCTCCACCCGAGAGCCCAGCCCCACCACCGCGACATCACGGTCGATGCCGGCGTAGTCCCGGAGCGGTGCGGACAGGAGGATTCGTCCCTGCTTGTCGGGAAGGTCGTCGCTCGCATAGGCGAGGAAGCTCCTGAGGTAGTCGCGCGCCCGCTTGTTTTCGAGCGGCGCCCGGCGCAGCCGGTCGTGGACGGCATGGAACTCGTCGACGGGGAACATGAAGACGCAGCGATCGAGCCCTCGGGTGCAGACCAGTCCCGTGGCGAATCGTGGCCGGAACTTCGCGGGGAGGATGAGGCGCCCCTTGTCGTCGAGACGGGGCGTGAACGTGCCGAGAAAGACCCCCGTGGGGCCCATCCCGTTTACGGCAACGTCCGACACGACCGGCTCCTCCTCGCCGCGGGGCGGGCCTACGGCACGCCCCTTCCACACCATCGCGCTCCACTTTACTCCACTTCCCTCCACTTCTGGCAAGATTCCCGCGGCTATGCCGGTCGAAAGGCCTGTCGTCCCTGGTAGAAGCCCGACATGAAGGGTGGAGGGCGCGCCCACGACCCACGATCACCTAGGCTCGGAGACACCAGGCAAAGGGAGGGTCCATGAACCAACCGATTCCCACCGAGGCCGAACTCGCCGAGGTCGCTGCGGTCACCGCCCGCATTCGCGAGTCGATCTCGACCGTGCTCGCCGGCCTCGATCCCGCGATCGCCACGACGCTCGCAATCGTCCTTGCCGAGGGCCACCTGCTCATGGAGGACGTTCCCGGCGTCGGCAAGACGACGCTCGCGCGGGCGCTCGCGCGCTCGGTCGACTGCAGCGTGGGGCGCATCCAGTTCACCCCGGACCTCCTCCCGTCCGACGTGACCGGGGTGACGATCTTCCGCGCTGGAGAGCGCGACTTCGAGTTCAGGCCCGGACCGGTCTTCGCGAACGTCGTCATCGCCGACGAAATCAACCGCGCCTCCCCCAAGACCCAGTCCGCGCTCCTCGAGGCCATGCAGGAGCGCGCCGTCACGACCGATGGGGTGACGCGGCCGCTACCCTCCCCATTCCTCGTCATCGCGACCCAGAACCCCGTCGAGATGGAAGGGACCTACCCGCTTCCCGAGGCCCAGCGCGATCGCTTCATGGCGCAAGTCGCGGTGGGGTATCCCTCCGCGCGGGACGAGATGGTGATGCTGGACATCCACGACGGCACCGATCCCCTGAGTGCGGTTGCCCCCGTCACCGATATCGCGACCCTCGCGCGCCTCGTCGGCACGGCCAGGCGCGTCTACGCCGCTCCGGCGATCAAGCAGTACATCGTCGACCTCGTCGGGGCCACGAGGACGGAATCCGGCCTTCGGCTCGGGGCGTCGCCGCGCGCATCCCTCCACCTCCTCGCCGCCGCGAAGGCGCGTGCGGCCATGGGCGCGAGGAACCACGTGCTGCCTGACGACGTGAAGGCGCTCGCGGTCACCGTCCTCGCTCACCGCATGATCCTCAGCACCGAGGCGCGCCTCGCGGGCAGGAGCGCGCGGCAGGTCATCACTGAACTGGTCCAGAGGATCCCTATCCCCACGGAGGCGCGCGATGCCGTCCCGCCCCGTGCCGCCGCCGGACCCTCAACCGGAGGCCTCGGCCGCCCATGATGCCGCCGTCCTCGCCCACCGCGAGCTCGACGACACGCATCACGTCGCGCGGAATCGGCCTCGCGGTCGCGGGGCTCGGAATCGGGGCGCTCGGAATCGGCCTCGCGAGCCCGCCACTCCTCTACGTTGGCGTCACCGCCGTCGCCGTCGTGATGGTCTCCACGCTCTGGATGCTCCTGTCCATCCACACCTTCCTGCTGCGATTCCCGTTCGCGCGGAGGGAGGTCGCGCCGCTTCCCCTGACCGTCGGCGCTCCTGGCAGGGTGATGGTCACCATCGCTTCGGCGCACACGCTGGATCCCCGGGGCGGGCTTCATCCCGGCCGACGACTCTCGCGCAGCATCACCGACGGCCTCGACATCCGCGAGCAGGCGGCGGCGGAACTCACCGGCGGGGCGGGCACCAAGGCGACGGTCGCCCGAACTGCCGAGTCCCTCTCCCTTTCCTACCCCCTCCTTCCCACGAGGCGGGGGCGTTGGCCGCTCGGGCCGGCAATCGTCCACAGCAGCGATCCGTTCGGGCTGATCCTCGCCGATACGTGCGTCGGGGGCGCGGAACTCCTTCCCGTGTGGCCTGCGATCACCGATCTCACCGCTACCGCGGGAGCACTCATGGGCCACGCCGATCGGGTAGTCCTCGGCGCGCGCACCCCTTCGCCGGACGACGCCTCGCTGCGCGACTACCGCGAGGGGGATGACCTCAGGCGCGTCCACTGGAAGAGCTCGGCGCGGCGCGGTGAGATGCTCGTTCGTTCGGACGAGCGCGCGGGCCGGAGGCCCGCGACGGTGGTGCTCGACCTCCCCCGCGAGAGCGGCCCGCTCGAGTGGGCGATCTCGACGGGAGCCTCTATCGCGCTGTCCGTGCTCGCCTCCGGCCACCCCGTCCGCCTTCTCGGCGGGACGATCGATCCGGACAGCGACGACCGCTCCCACTCCTCCGCGCTCGCCCGGGTCACCCTGCTCAACCAGACGCTTGACCTTCAGTCGCCCGGATCTGCGGCATCGGCCGAGAGCGACCTCATTCGCGCCGGCCGCGAGGCCGCCGTCTCGGCGCAGTCGGGCGACGTGACCATCGGCGTGTTCGAGCCTCTATCGGCGGACGCGTTGCGCGCGCTCCTCCCCATCGGAGATCACGGTCGGGCCTGGGCGATCGTGAGGACAGACACCGAATCGGCCCAGCGCGAGGCCGCCGACGCGACGGTGAAGTCCCTGCGCCTCGCGGGATGGCGCGCGACCACCGTGGGCGCCGCCGACGACCTGCCACGGATGTGGACGACGCTTCTGACGTCGGGGGATCTCGAGTGATCGGCACCGCGCGCTCCCCCATCGCCGCGACCCCACTCGTCGCCGTCGCGACCTTCGCCGCGTTCTGGGCGTTCGGCGCGATCATTGAACTCGGTGCTTGGCTCGAGCGCTCCGCGCTCGCCCTCGCGGGTGTCACGGCGGTGATCATGCTCGTCCGGCTCATCTCGCGCTCGCGAAGCCTCCCGACCCTCGCGGGAGCGGCCACGACGTTTCTCGCGCTGATCCCCCTCTACGCGCGAGGCGAGGACGGAACTCGGTACATTCTCCCCACCCCATCGGCCGTGAGCGCGCTCTTCCGAACCTTCGCCGACGGCGCCACCTACGCGGACGGTGCGGCCCGTCCGGCGGTCGTGACCCTGGAGTATGAGTCGCTCCTGACGCTCGGTGTGCTGGTACTCTTCGTGGCCGCAGAACACCTCGCCGTCTCCTGGAGGGCGGTCGCCACCGCGGGGCTCGTTCTGCTCGCGCCGTGGGCACCCGCGGTCGCGATGCGGCACTCCGTTCCCGGCGCGGTCGTCATCGTGGCCCTCGCCGCGTGGATCCTCGCGCTCGCCATCGCGCGGCGAAGTTCCCCCGTCGGGCGACGGGTGCCATGGACGACGTCGCTACTGGCGACCGCGGCCGTGCTCGTCGTCGTCGCGCTTGTCGCTCCGACGGCCATCGGGGGATCGGGCTGGGGCGTAATCGCCGAGCGCTACGCTCCGGACCTATTCGACGGCAGAAACACGCGCCTGGATCTTGACCTTGACCTGAGGACCTCCCTCACCGCGAACTCCCAGACCGCGGTCTTCGCCTATGTCTCTCCGGCCGGGCGAGCCGATGCCTTCCGCGTGTACACGTTCGCCGACTTCGATGGGGCTAGCTGGACCTACCGCGACCCCGCCATATCCGCCGTCGCCGCCGCGGGTCCCGTCCTCTGGCCCACCGAGGTGACGGATTGGGCGACGGCGCCCCGAGCCCAGCTCACGGTAGCGATGCTCTCCCTCACGGCCTCGAACCTTCCGATTCCCGTCGCGCCTCGCACCGTGGACGTGGCAGGAAACTGGTTCTACGACGCGGCGACGGACCAGATCGTCGGAAATCAAGTCACCACCCACGACCTCACCTATTCGATCCTCGTGGACTTCGCGTATCAGAATGCCGAGGCCCTGCGGGCAACGGACGCCCAGGTCGCCCTCGGCCAAGCGAAGGACCTCGCCGACCCCGCCTACGTGGCCATCCCCTCGGCCGTCGATCTGCCCCGCGTCCTGGCGCTGACCCGCGAGGTGACGGCGGACACCACGACGCGGTACGACCAGGCGCTCGCGATTCAGAGCTACCTGAGAGATCCCACCCGATTCACCTACGACACCTCGTCGTCGGAAGCCCGGGGCGACGCGGTCTCCGCGTTCCTCGACAGCGGCCACGGCTACTGTCTCCAGTTCGCGACGACGATGGTCATGATGCTGCGCTCGATCGGCATTCCCGCGCGACTCAGCGAGGGATTCCTCCCCGGAACGGCGGCCAGCGATGGCACGTTTGTCGTTCGCGGTGCCGACGCCCACGCGTGGCCCGAGGTCTACTTCGCGGGTCGCGGCTGGGTGCGATTCGAGCCGACCCCGGCGGTCCAGACCGGACCGCCGCCTGCGTGGGCGGATCCGGACCCCAACAGGGCGCCGGGCGACGCGACGAGCGGCGACGTGCCGGTCGTGCCGTTGGGACCGGGCGACGAGGCGGACTCCCCCGCGAACCCCGCGCCTACCAGCGATCGGGCGGGCGGCTTGCCGGCGTGGATCATCCCGCTCGCCGCGGCCATGATCGCCGCGGCGGCGCTGTCCGCTTTCCTGTGGCGACGGCGCGGGGATCGCGCGCACCACGGTTCGCCCCTCGGGCCAGAGGCCGCCTGGCAGCGGCTGAACCGTCGCTTGCGGGAAGCCGGGTGGCCCGCGAGCGCCACGCCCTTGGAGGCGACGTCGCACGTCCTCCGCGCGATCCGCGCGGCAAACGGCCGTCCGGTGCGAACGGAATCCGTGACCGCGCTTCTCTCACTCAGCGCGGCAGTCTCGGATCAGCGATACGCGCCGTCGTCCGAGGAGATTCCGCAGGCACAACTCACCACGTGGGTCGACGAGGTGGTGGCCGAGGCGGAGGCCACGACCGGCGAAGAGACTAGACGTCGCCCCGCTCGCGGCGGCGCTCGAAACGCTCCTCAAGCCGGGTCATGAAACCCTGACGGCCCTTGGCGGAACCCTTAGCGGAACCCTTGGCCAGGCTCTTCGCGGAACGATGGCTCGCGCGGGCCGAACCGGTCGGACCCAGAAGTGCCCACAGCACAATCGTGATCATCAGCGCGAAGCCGCCGATGCCGATGAGCCACACCTTGGTCATCACGCCAGCAAGGACGACGCCGAGGCCGATGACCACGCCGACGCCAGCAACCACGAGGCGCCCGGCCGTTCCCCGGGAGCGCGCCATCGCGCTCTTGAGTTTGGGGTCCGACCCCAGATCGCGCTCGAGATCGTCGAGCACGCGCTGCTCGTACTCCGAGAGCGGCATCGCAACCTCCTCCGCGGCTCGCCGTGACTCCAGGATAAGCCCCCCGGAGGGGGTCGGGTAGCCCAGGAACGCTACTGTGTCGGACATGCTACGCGACCGCCAGACCCGAGGCGTCGCACCCGCCATCCCGCGCGGCGAAGAGATCCCCATCTCGACGGGAAGCGCAGTGCTTCGGGACGAGGCCGACGGCTCGACGACCGTCCTCGTCAACGGCGTCGCGAGCTCGTCGCTCCGAGCGGACCCCGCGCACCTCGACTTCGAGTACATGCGGCACGCCGCGGCCGCGATCGCGTCCTGGGGGGCCCCCGCCCGGATGATGGTCCTCCACGTGGGGGGCGCGGCCTGCACCTTCCCGCGCTACCTCGCGCACCTCTACCCCGATTCCCGGCATCTCGTCGTCGAGGTCGATCCCGTCCTCGCCCGACTCGCGCGAGAGTGGGGCGACCTTCCCCGCGCACCTCGCTTGCGCATCCGGGTGGGCGACGGGCTTGAGGTGCTCCGTTCCAGGCCGGACGCGAGCGTCGACATTGTCGTGAGGGACGCATTCGCGGGCGACGCCACACCCGCCCACCTGGCGGACACGGGCTGGTGGCGGGAAGTGAGGCGGATCGTGAGGCCCGGCGGGCTCGCGGTTGCGAACGTCGCGGCGGTTCCGGGGTCCGATGACGGTCGTCGGGATGCGCGAATCGCGGGGCGCGCGTTCGCGTCGGTGTGCGCCATCGGCGAGCCCGCCGCCCTCGCGGGCACGCGTGTGGGCAACGCGACGATCGTTGCGGGCGATGCGCTAGACCTCGACGGCCTGCGCCGATACGCGGCGTCTGCGCCGCTGCCCACGGTGGTGCGCGTCGGCTGGGGAATGTGACGGCGCTGGCGGGCCCGACGGCACTGGCGGGCCCGACGGCGCCTGCACCCGCGAAAGCGCCAAGGAGTGCGACAAGGGCCGCCCCCCTTGCGGGGAACGGCCCTTGTGACGTTCGCGATACTAGGTCGAAGCCAACGCTAGGTCGGAAACCGATCAAGCGTGGAAGGACCTAGGTTGAGAAAACCTAGAGCGGACGAACCTTCTCGGCCTGCGGACCCTTGGGGCCCTGCGTAACCTCGAATTCGACCCGCTGGTTCTCGTCGAGCGAGCGGTAACCATCAGTCTCGATGGCGGAGTAGTGGACAAACACGTCCTGTCCCCCGCCGTCCTGGGCAATGAAACCAAAGCCCTTTTCGGCGTTGAACCACTTAACAGCTCCCTGAGCCATGCCTACCTATCCTAACTTTTCATCCCAACCGGGGACTCGGCGATCCGGCACGTCGCCGGATCAAAGTGCCGCAATGCTCCGTCCCACGCCCCGCGCCGGAAATCCAGCCAGGTCTCGCTAACGATCACTGCAACCCCATAAGTGTGCCACGAATCACGGCAAACCGGGGAAGTCCCTCCCACGATCAGCGAGAAACTTCTCGAATTCCGCCCCGATCTCGTCCGCCGTCGGCAGGATTCCGCCCAACGGAATGACGCCATCGCGGGACTCGATGAGCGCGTCGTATTGCGCCTCAAGCGCGGATACGAGCGCCTGAACGTCCTCCGATTCGCTCATCTGCTTGTCGATTTCCTCGGCCGCAGAGGCACACGCCTCGTCAAGCGCGGTCGCATCGAATCGCAGGCCCGAAAGCGTGTGGAGCGCTTCCATGGCCCTCACCGTTGCTTGGGGGTACGCCGACTGGGAGAGGTAATGGGGCACGTGGACCGCCACGGTGGCGGCGTCGAGCCCCCACTGGCCGAAGCGATACTCGAGCAGGCTGGAGGCCGCTCCCGGCACCGCGACCGTGGAGAAGAGGTTGGCAACGTCGGGAAGCAGGTCCGGCCGGGTCGCGTGCATCGTCGTTCCGATGGGGCGAGTGTGAGGCGACGCCATCGGGATGCCGTGTGCCGCGACGGTAAGCGTCACCCCCGCGCGATCCACGACGGAGCGCGCGGCGGCAATGAAGCCCTCCCAGAGGACGTCGGGCTCGAAGCCGTGGAGAAGCAGGAATGGCGTCCCCGCGGCGTCCCGGATCATGTCCACGTGCAGGAAGGGCTCGTCGTATTTGGTCCACGCGTTCACGCTGAAGACCATCTCGGGGCGCCGGGAGCGGTAGTCGAGCAGGCGGTCGACGTCGAAGGTCGCCACGCGGACGGGCTCGGCGTCACTCAGAAGGTGAGCAGTGAGGATCTGGCCCGTGCGGCCAGCGTCGATGAAGCCGCGGAGCGAGTGGACCATGACTCGAGAGTCGCCGCGCCGGGCCTTCTCCCACTCCGTCAGCCCCTCGTCGTGCCAGGTGAGGAGTTCGTCGTTCATTTCATCAATTCTCCCACGGTCCCGAGCCCAGATGGCCTGAAGGTGCCCCATGGGGCGCTCGCTCTTGGCATAATGGATGGCCACCATTTCCGCCGCCTCGCTCACGAAGGGCAACGCCCCATGAACGATCCGCACGGAATCGACGCCGAGCAGGCCGCCCTCGACGTCATGTTCGCGCGCCTTGACACGGTGCGCGCGGAGGCCGAGGTACGCCTCGCGGCCACCCGGCGGGCGGGACCGTCCGGCTCGCCCCAGAATCGCTCCGAGCGAGACGCCTTCGCGACCCTCTACGAGGACCGCATCGCGCAACTCGACGCGGTCGAAGACCGCCTGTGCTTCGGGAAGCTCGACCTCGCCGACAGAACCCGCCTCTACGTCGGCCGAATCGGCCTTTCGGACGCGGAACACGCCCCGCTCCTCACCGACTGGCGAGCCCCGGCCGCCCGGGCTTTCTACGCCGCCACCGCCGCCGAGCCCTCGGGGGTCGTCCTGCGACGCCACCTCACGACACAGGGGCGCAAGGTGACGGCGGTCGAGGACGACGTGCTCGACATTCGCGCCGTTCAGGAGGCCGGCGCCGGCGGCGAGCTCGCGGGCGAGGGCGCGCTCCTGTCCGCCCTGGCCGCGCACCGCACGGGCAAGATGACGGACATCGTCGCGACGATCCAGGCGGAGCAGGACGCCGCGATTCGCGCCCCGATGACGGGAGCGCTCGTCGTCCAGGGCGGCCCCGGCACGGGCAAGACCGCCGTCGCCCTGCACCGAGCCGCGTACCTGCTCTACCACCACAGGGAGCAGCTTGAGTCGTCTGGCGTGCTGATCATCGGGCCGTCGTCGTCCTTTCTCCGCTACATCGACCACGTGCTCCCATCCCTCGGCGAGACCGGGGCGATCGCCACGACGCTCTCCGGCCTCGTGCGCGGCGTCGACACCGCGGCCAGAGAAGACGATGCCGTGGCCGCGATCAAGGGCAGGACCGCCATGGCTCGCGTCGTCGCGAACGCCGTCCGCGAACGCCAGCGCCTTCCCCGGGGCGATCAGGAGGTGTCAATCGACGGTCGGACGGCGGTCATTCGCCGCGCTGACATCGCCGATGCGCAGGCGAGGGCGCGACGCGACGGCGCCCAGCACAACGTGGCTCGAGCCGCCTTCGCCAAGGACATGGTCGCCAGGCTCGCGGCGCAGTTCGCCGAGCAGCTCGACTCGCGCTTGGCCCCGGAGGACATGCGGGAGATTGAGCGGGACGTTCGAGATTGCCGCGAAGTGAAGGTCGCGCTCAACCTCGCGTGGCTGCCGATCACGCCGCGGCGCCTTCTTGCCGACCTCTTCTCGCGGCAGTACCTCCTCGACCACGCGGCGCCTCGGCTGCCGAAGGCCGAACGCGCGCTCCTCGTGCGCCCGGCCAGCGCGCCGTTCACCGACGCCGACGTCCCCCTGCTCGACGAGGCCGCCGAGCTCCTTGGGGAGATGCCGGGCGGCGCGGCCCCGCCGAGCGACGTGTCGGCCGAGGAGGTCGACTTCGCCAAGCAGGTCCTCCACACGTTCGGCGGCGGCGGCATGATCACGGCGAAGGATCTAGCCAGACGCATGGCAGTGGGCCGCACGCGCCTCACCGTCGCGGAGCGCGCTTCTCAGGACCGGACGTGGACCTACGGCCACATCGTCGTCGACGAGGCTCAGGAGCTCTCCCCGATGGCGTGGCGCATGCTCCTGCGCCGGTGCCCGCTGCGCTCCTTCACGATCGTGGGCGACGTCGCTCAGACGGCATCGAGCGCCGGCGCGCGATGGTGGCCCGACATGCTCGATCCGGTCTTCGGCGAGCACTGGACGCAGCGCGACCTCACGGTCAGCTACCGGATCCCCGCGACTGTCGCCGCGATTGCCCAGGCGTACGGGCGTGCAGCGGGTCTTCCGGTGAGCACCTTGACCGCGGCGCGGGACCTCGAGGACGCCGTGCTGATGGAGCGCGTAAGCGACCCGGTCTCGGCGGGTGTCGAGCACGCGCGCACCCACGCCGCCAGGCTCCTGGCGAGCGGCGGCGGCCAGGTCGTCCTGATCGTGCCGGACGAGGACGTCGCGCGAGCCCGTTCGCTCGCCGTCGCCGCCGCGCTCGACGATCCCGGCCCGAGCGACGACGCCTTCAGCAATGACGACCCGAGCGCCGAGGACCAGAGCAATCGAGGCGAAGCCGCGGCGGTGAGCATCCTCGGCCCGCGCGAGGTCAAAGGCCTGGAATACGACGTTGCCGTCGTCGTCGAGCCAGCGGCGATCGCGCGGCGGCCCGGCGACCTCTACGTCGCCCTCACTCGCCCGACGAGCGTCCTCGACGTCGTCTACGCGCTGCCCTTGCCCGCGGGAATGCGGGACCCCTCTGCGGACAAGCAGCCCTCGTCGGACTAGCCACCCTCCTCGCACGGGCCCGCGCCCGCGATCGCCAGGCCCTCGAGGTCGCCCGGCCCCCAATCGGTCAAAGAGGTATTGCTCGCGTTCATCAGCTCGGTGGGATCGGCAACATGGGCAAGCCCGACCACGTGGCCGAGCTCATGGATGATTACCGCGCGCGCGAGGGCCCGTCCGTGGCCGGTCGCCAGGAGACCCTTGAAGTCGGTGCTGTCGAGGAGGACTGTTCCCGCCTCAAGGAAGCGCTGATCGCCGTATGCCCCCGTGACCGAATTCGAGCCGCCGAGGCCCATGATTGACCCCGCAAGGTCCGGCGTTGCCGCCTCGGTCGACCAGCCGATGATGACGGGCGCGAAGCCCTCGCCGTACCGATCGGGCTGGAAGAGGCGCCGACCGAACTGCGCCACCTCGTCGGTCTCTCCGTCGTAGACGAACTCGAGTCCGGTGCCGGCGGAGACCGAAGCGATGGACTCCTGGATGAGGTTCCCGAGCGCGACGGGCTCCCCGCTCGCGTTGTAGACGTAGTGGATGGCGCGACATGGGTCGAACCTCACCGGCTCGTCCCCGTCCTCGAACATGAACGCGAACTCACCCGTCGTCGTCACGGGAACCTCCGGCAGGAGCCGGCCGTCCGCCGGTGGGGGCAACGGCACCCTCACCTCGGCGCTGCCGTCAAGCAGGGCGTTTCTTGGCGTGCCGAGGTGCTTCAGGTCCACGAAGGAGAGGCCCGATATCACGAACGCCACGATCGCCGCTACGACGAAGGTGAGGAACGTCGTCCAGAAGCCGACGCGCGAACTCATTGGCACAGCGTGTCACGACTTGGGACCTCGGCGGGGATTCCTGGGCGTGAGAAGTGCCACAATGGCACACGTGCGAGCACTCCTCCTTGAAAGCCTCGATCCCCAGGCAACCGAACTCCTTTCCGCTGCCGGAGTCGACGTCACCAACCACGCCGGGGCCATGGACCAGGACGAACTCATCGCGGCGCTTGAGGGCGTCGAACTCCTCGGGATCCGCTCCGCGACCCAGGTGACCGCGAAGGTCCTCGAATCGGCCCCCTCCCTGATCGCCATCGGAACGTTCTCCATCGGCACCAACCAGATCGATCTTGGCAGCGCCGCCCGACTCGGCATCCCGGTGTTCAACGCACCCTTCTCCAACACCCGCTCGGTCGTCGAGCTCGCCATTGCGGAGATCATCGGGCTGATGCGCCGCCTCCCCGAGCACAACCGCTCGCTGCAGGACGGGGTCTGGAGCAAGTCGTCGGCCGGCTCGCACGAGGTCCGCGGACGCACGCTCGGCATCATTGGATACGGCAACATCGGGTCTCAGCTCTCGGTCGTCGCCGAGGCGCTCGGGATGAAGGTGGTGTTCTTCGACGTCGCGGAGAAGCTCGCGCTTGGGAATGCAACGAAGGCGGTGACGCTCGCCGACGTCCTTGAGGTCGCGGACTTTGTGTCGCTCCACGTCGACGGGCGTCCGGGCAACGCCGGGTTCTTCGGCGCAAAGGAGTTCGCCCTCATGAAGGAAGGCTCAATCTTCCTCAACCTCTCGCGCGGCTTCGTGGTCGACATTGAGGCGCTCCACGCGTCGATGGCCGAGGGGCACATCGCGGGCGCCGCGATCGACGTCTTTGCCGTTGAGCCCAAGAAGAAGGGCGACAAGTTCGTGACGCCTCTCCGCGAGCTTGGAAACGTCTTCCTCACGCCCCACATCGGCGGATCGACGGAGGAGGCTCAGCGGGACATCGGCATCTTCGTCGCGGCGCGACTACGCGATTACGTGGAACAGGGCTCCACGTCGCTCAGCGTCAACCTTCCGAGCCTTTCGCTCGAGGCGCAGACCGGAACCCACCGCGTCGCACTGATCCACGAGAACATCCCGGGAGTCTTGGCCGCCGTGAACAACGTCTTCGCGACGCACGGGGTCAACATCGAGGGGCAGCTGCTGGGAACCCGCGGCGAACTCGGCTACGTCGTGACGGACGTCGCCGCCGGGATGACCGAGGACGCGATCGCGGAACTGAGCGCCATGCCCTCGACCGTCAGGCTCCGCACCATTTCCTAGCGCGTGCGCCCTCGGAACGAGGGGGGTTCCCGAGCTATTTCCTCGCGTCCTCTTCACGGAGGCGAGCGATGGCACGCTCGAAGTCGTCGAGCGATTCGAAACCCTGGTAGACGCTCGCGAACCTGAGGTACGCGATCTCGTCGAGCTCCCGCAGCGGCGGCAGGATTGCGAGCCCGATCTCCTCGGCATTCACCTCAGCCTGACCGTTACCGCGAATCGCCTCCTCGACCCGATGCGCAAGGAGCGCGAGTTGGTCCTCGGAAACGGGTCGCCCCTGGCACGCCTTCTTGACGCCCGTAACGATCTTCTCCCTGCTGAAGGGCTCCGAGACGCCCGAACGCTTGAGCACGGTGAGGCTCGCGGTTTCGACGGTGCTGAAGCGCCTTCCACAGGCGGGGCACTCGCGCCTCCGGCGGATCGATGAGCCGTCGTCCGCGGTCCGCGAGTCGACAACGCGCGAGTCGTCGTTGCGGCAGAACGGGCAGTACATCCCCCTACTGTGGCACGAATCCTCGCCGGCCCGAGGCCTGGTACGTCGGCCGGGCGGGCGAGGAGGGTGCGCGCCCGGCCGACGAGTAGCGGGGAGTTCGACGCGCCCCAGCGGGCGCTCGCTCAGGATTCGGCGGGGACGAGGATCTGCTCGCCGGGCCGAAGGGATGCATCCGACATCGAGTTCAGACGCATGATGGCGGCGATGGCAACGTCCCTGGGGGTGCCGGGCTCCTCGGCTCGTGCGATTCCCCACAGAGTGTCGCCCTCGGCCACCACATAGGGCCGGGTCGGTTCCGGCTCTCCCACTCCCGAGGCGAAGGCGCGCGGCGCAAGCGCGAGGGCTCCCACCAGCACGACGAACCCCACGAGCGTGCGAAGAAGCCGACCCTCTCGGCCGAGCCTCCCATCTGCCCTCACTAGCACGATCTTCCTCCAACCTCGGGGCGGAACCCCTCCGCCATTCGAACACCTGTTCGTCGAACATCTGTTCTATTCGTAGCACTTGTAGCGGCGAGAATCAAGACACGCTCGAACATGTGTTTGATTTCCTGGCCCCGCTCAACTAACGTCATGACTCAAGGACACCACCGGGGTCGGACATGGATTCGGCACCACCGGAACCCGCCGCGCGGGCCCCGGCTCGAACACAGGAGGCTCGCATGGACGACGAGACAACGGGCGGAGCGACCATCCACCAGTTCCCTGACGTCCAGACGGACGCCGCGCTTACCACGCGTCAGGAGCGAATCCTCGAGATGATTCGGGCCTCCGTGCTCGACCGCGGCTACCCCCCCACGATGCGCGAGATCGGCGAGGCCGTCGGGCTCACGAGCACGTCAAGCGTCAAGCACCAGCTGCAGGCCCTCGAGGCCAAGGGATACCTCCGCAGGGACGCCAACCTCCCCCGCGCCATCGACGTGAGCATGCCCGGCGACAACGAAGGCGACGCCCCCGCCGCGCCCTTTGCCCACACCCACGTCGGCAGCCCCGCCGAACTCCCCCCCGACGTTCGTGCCGTGCCCCTCGTCGGGCGCATCGCCGCCGGTGGCCCCGTGCTCGCCGAACAGGCCGTCGAGGACGTCTTCGCGCTCCCGACCCAACTGACCGGCGACGGCGATCTCTTCATGCTCAAGGTCGCCGGCGATTCCATGGTCGACGCCGCGATCTGCGACGGCGACTGGGTCGTCGTCCGCCGCCAGAATGTGGCGCAGGACGGCGACATCGTCGCGGCCCTGCTCGAGGATGAGGCGACGATCAAGACGTTCCGTCGCAGGGACGGGCACGTGTGGCTCATGCCCCACAACCCCGCCTACACGCCCATCGACGGCGACCGCGCCACCGTCATGGGCAAGGTCGTGTCGGTGATGCGCCGCCTCTAGGTTGCGCCGCCTCTAGGTTGCGCCGCCGCTAGGTTGCGTCGCCGCTAGGTTGCGTCGCCGTTGCCTTCCTCGGCGTCGAGCCGGCGCTCGGTGTCCAACCGGCGCTCGGTGTCCAAACGGCGCTCGGTGTCCAAACGCCGCAGCGCGTCGAGCACCAGCACACGGTCGGTCGTGGGCCACAGCGGTGGGAGCGATCGCGCAAGGAATCCCCCGTAGCGCGCCGTCGCGACGCGGGAGTCGAGGATCGCCACGACACCCCTGTCCGAAAGGGTGCGGATCAGCCGACCGGCGCCCTGCGCGAGCAGCAACGCGGCGTGGGTCGCGGACACGGCCATGAATCCGCTTCCCCCCGCCGCGTCGACAGCCTCGGATCGCGCCTGCGCGATGGGGTCGTCGGGCCGCGGAAAGGGCACGCGGTCGATGACGACAAGCGTGCACGTGTCGCCGGGAAGGTCGACGCCCTGCCACAGCGTCGTAGAGCCGAATAGGCACGCGCGCGGATCAGCACGGAAGCGCGCGAGGAGCGTCGCGACCTGATCGTCCTTCTGATACATGACGGGCACGTCGAGGCGGGCCCGCATGGCCTCCGTCGCATCGACCGCGGCGCGGTGCGAGGAAAATAACCCGAGCGTCCGCCCCCCCGCCGCCGAGATCAGGTCCGCGAGTTCGTCGAGGGCGTCGGCCGCGATTCCGCCGGAGCCCGGCCGGTCGAGGTGGGACGCGACGTAGAGAATGCCCTGCGTCGAGTGATCGAACGGACTGCCCGCATCGAGCGTTACGGGTTCTTCGACGCCCAGTTGCCTCGCCATGGAGTCGAACGATCCGCCGAGCGCGAGGGTCGCCGACGTGAACACGGCCGCCGTCTCCTCGAGGAGCTTGGCCCGCACGAGCCCCGCGACATCGAGGGGCGCGGCGAGGATCCGTTCGGCCACGTTGCTTCCGTAGTCTCCGTCGGCGGGGGCGAGCCACACCACGAGCGGAGATGTGTCGCCGAGCACCGCATCGGAGATGTCAATCACCTCGGTGAGCCGAGCCGTCGCGAGCTTGGCCGCGGCCCCGTTCCCCTCCTTGCCGGCCTCGACGCCGCGAAGCACGGACCGGGCGGCGTCTCGCGCGGAGGCCACGGCGAGCGCGAGGCCGTCGGGCAGGCCGAACGGGAGCCTGCCGACGCGCACCTCGTCGAGGGCCGCCGAGAGGCTCCGCGCGGCCGACTCGAGCGCGTCGCAATCCGAGCTCCGCGCGCTAACCCGGCGCCCGGCGCGAGCCGCAGACGCGACGAGCGCCCCAGTGAGCTCGGACGTGGCGCTCGACGTGATGCGCGAGACGAGCTCGTGCGCCTCATCGACGATGAGCGCGTCGTGCGGCCCGAGGACCTCGTGCGACGTCGCCTCGATCGCGAGCATCGCGTGGTTGGTCACGACGATGTCCGCCCGGCGCGCCGCCTCGAGCGCTCGCTCCGCGAAGCAGTCCGACGCGACGGGGCACTGGGTCCCGAGGCACTCTCGCCCACCGACGCTCACCTGCGCCCAGGCCCGCGGGGAGACCCCGGGATCCAGGTCGTCGCGATCGCCCGTCTCCGTCTGATCCGCCCAGGTCGCGAGCCGAGCCACCTCCCTGCCCAGCGCGGAAGTTGGCCCCACCGGCCCCAGGTTGAGCCCATCCTCCGGTTCCGGGTAGCCGCCGCCCAGCTTGTGCCGACAGAGATAGTTGGCGCGCCCCTTGAGAAGCGCCGACGAGGGACGCTCGCCCAGCTCGGGAGCGAGCGCGTCGAGCACCAGCGGCAGGTCCTTCAGGAACACCTGGCGCTGAAGCGCGATCGTCGCGGTCGAAATGATGATCCTGGCACCGTCCCGCACCGCGTGCGCGACGGCGGGCACAAGGTAGCCGAGGGACTTCCCCGTCCCCGTCCCGGCCTGGATGAGGGCGTGGCGGCCGTTCGCAAGCGCATCCTCGACCGCCCTGGCCATCGCCACCTGGCCCGAGCGCTCCTCCCCGTCGAGGGCCGCGACGGCGCGGAGGAGGAGGGCGTCGACGTCCGGCGCCGTCACGCGACGGCGGTCCCTTGCGGCGCGGAGGCGTCGGCCGCGACGAGGCGCGCCGCAAGCGCTCCCTCGACCAACGCAACGAGCCGAGTGCCGTCGCCCCGGTGCTCCTCCTCGAGCACCGTGCCGCGCGAATGCGCCTCGCTTACCAAGTCCCCGCGCGTGTAGGGAACGACAACATCGACGCGGACCGCCGGCTCGGGGATGTTCTCCGCGATGATCCGGGCCAGGTCGTCCATCCCCTGCCCGGTGAGTGCCGAGACCCCGACGGTGATGTCGCGGCGCGCCCGAAGGCCCGCGATCGCGTCCGGGCTCGCAACGTCGCACTTGTTGAGCACGAGGATCTCGGGCACGCTTCCCGCCCCCGGCACCCCGGCAAGCACGGTGCGCACGGCGAGGATCTGACCCTCGGGATCGGGGTGGGCCGCGTCGACGATGTGCAGGACGAGGTCGGCGTGCGAGACCTCCTCGAGCGTCGATTCGAAGGCCGCGACGAGTTGATGGGGAAGGTCGCGGACGAACCCGACGGTATCGGAGAGGGTGAATTCGCGGCCTTCCGGCGTCCGGGCCCGCCGCACCGTCGGGTCGAGGGTTGCGAAGAGCGCGTTCTCCACAAGGACGCCCGCGCCCGTCAGGCGATTAAGGAGCGACGACTTGCCCGCATTCGTGTAACCCACGATCGCGACGTTGGGAAGGTTCGTCCGGCGGTCGCGCCGAACCTCGCGGGCGGGCGCCATGCGGGCGATCTGGCGCCTGAGGAGTCCCATGCGCGTGCGAATGCGCCGGCGGTCGAGTTCGATCTTGGTCTCGCCTGGACCGCGTGAGCCGATCCCGGTGCCCGCCGCTACCCGTCCGCCCGCCTGGCGGGACATCGAGTCGCCCCAACCGCGGAGCCTCGGAAGCAGGTATTCCAGCTGGGCGAGCTCCACCTGCGCCTTGCCCTCCTTGGACTTGGCGTGCTGCGCGAAGATGTCGAGGATGACCGCGGTGCGGTCCACGACCTTGACCTTCACCACATCCTCGAGCGCGCGGCGCTGGCTCGGGGAGAGGTCCCCGTTGACGATGACCGTGTCGGCGCCGACGGACGCGACCACGCCAGCAAGCTCCTTCGCCTTCCCCGAACCCAGGTACGTGGAGGGGTCGGGGTGGGCGCGGCGTTGAAGCATCGCGTCGAGGACCTCGGAGCCCGCCGTCTCGGCGAGCGCGGCAAGTTCCCTCATCGAGACCTCGGCCTCCTCCGCCGAGCCCCGCGACCATTGGCCGACGAGCACCACCCGCTCGAGCCGGAGGGCCCTGTACTCGACCTCGGAGACGTCCTCAAGCTCCGTGGAGATGCCGGCCACGCGGCGCATCCCCGCGCGTTCCTCGCGCTCGAACTGCTCCCCGTCATAGTCCGTGCTCGTCGAGCCCCCCGCCGCGACCGCCGTCCCCGCCCTCGACAGAATGCGGTCGACCATGTCAAGGGTGCGCGAAGCCTCGGGCGAGTCGCCGCCCGCGGCGTCGTCGCCTAACTGGTCGTCGGCTGGGGATGTCATGGTTGGCTCATTGTCTCACCCTGCCCCGACGCGGGTACGCTCGCTCCCGTGACGGATGACCGGGGCGCGGCGGGCGATCACTACTTCACGGCGAGGCCTGCGTCGCCGGATCAACGCCGGGAGATTGGGGCGACGCTCGCGGGCAACGACGTCGCGGTCGAGACCGCGCCCGGCGTCTTCAGCGCGAGCCGCATCGACGTCGGGACCTCGGTGCTCCTTCGCACGGTTCCCCCACCCCCCGCGGGAACGCTCCTCGATCTGGGGTGCGGGTGGGGCCCCATCGCCCTGACGATGGCGCTGCTTCAACCCCAAGCGCGGGTCTGGGCGGTGGACGTCAACGAGCGAGCGCTCGACCTGGTCCGCAGGAACGCCAGCCGCGTCGCCCAGATCGCTCCGGCGGCCGAGGTCATCGCCGCCACCCCCGACGAGGTTCCCGGCGATCTGGCGTTCGACGCGATTTGGTCCAACCCTCCCGTTCGGATTGGCAAGGATGCGCTTCACGGACTCCTCGCGCGGTGGCTTCCCCGGCTCGCCGGTGGCGCCGAGGCCTACCTGGTGGTCCAGCGCAACCTCGGCGCGGATTCGCTCGCGCGGTGGCTCGCCGAACAGCGCGACGACGCGGGCCGGGCGTGGGGAGAGATCGAGAAGATCGCCAGCGCGAAGGGGTTCCGGGTACTGAGGGTTCGGCGCCCCTAGGCGGTCCCGCGGACGGGAACGTCGAAATCCGCGATGAAGTCCGCGACGAAGTCGTTCGCAGGCGAGCCCGCAATCACCGAGGGCACGTCGAGTTGCTCGATATTCGCGCCAGAGGAGAAGACCGCGATCCGATCCCCGAGCGCCATCGCCTCGCGGATGTCGTGGGTGACCATCATGACCGTCGTTCCGAGCGCTCGCTGAATCTGCAGGAACTCCTGCTGGAGGCGACGCCTGCCCTGCGGGTCCACCGAGCCGAAGGGCTCGTCCATGAGCAGGACGGGGGGCTCGGTCGCCAGCGCGCGAGCGACGCCCACGCGCTGGCGCTCCCCCCCGCTGAGCTCGTGGGGGTAGCGGCCGCCGTAGGTCACCTCGTCGAGGCCGACGAGCGCAAGGAGCTCGCTCACCCTGGCGCGCTTGCGATCGCGGTCCCAGCCCAGCAACCCAGGCACCGTCGCGACGTTCTGCTCGACGGTGCGGTGCGGGAACAGGCCGACATGCTGGATGACGTACCCGATCCGCCGGCGTAGCTGGACGGGATCCCTCGCCATGATGTCCTCGCCCGCGACGGTGATGGTCCCCGCAGTGGGCTCGACGAGGCGATTGACCATGCGGAGCGTCGTGGACTTCCCGCAACCAGACGGGCCGACGAGGCACAGGAGTTCTCCGGACTTCACGTCGAGGGTGAGGTCGGCGACCGCGACGGTGCCGTCCGCGTACTCCCTGCGCACGCCCTGGAAGGTGATGCCCAACTCAGTCATGGCCGCCACGCTACCCGCTCGGGTACGGTCGTGGCATGGACCGCCCCAATCCGTGGCTCAGCTGGGCGTACGTCCACGACAACTGGGGCGACATCGCATTCCGCCTCGAGCAACACACGTCGCTTACCGTCGAGGCGATCGTCATCGCCTTCGCCATCGCCCTCCCCCTCGGCGCGGCCGCGCACTTCGCTCCCCGTCTTGCGGGCCTCATCGTCGGAACCTCGTCGATCTTCTACACCATCCCCTCTCTTGCGCTCTTCGGCATACTCGCGCCATACACCGGGATTGGGCGCACCACCGTGCTGATCGGCCTCGTCGCGTACGCGCTTCTCGCTCTCCTGCGCAACATCGTGACGGGCCTACAGGGCGTGGATCCCGACGTCGTCGACGCAGGGCGAGGGCTCGGGTACGGCCGCGTCAGACTCCTGTGGCTCGTCGAGCTTCCGAACGCGCTTCCGAGCGTCATCGCCGGGTTGCGGGTCGCGACGGTGACTACGGTCGCGCTCACCACCGTGGGCGTCGTCGTCGGCTTCGGGGGGCTCGGCCAGCTGATGTTCCGGGGCTTCTACCGGGGCTACAACGCCGAGGTCGCGACTTCGGGGCTCCTGTGCGTCGCGCTCGCGCTCGTCCTCGACCTCGGGCTCCTCGTGCTTGGAAAGGCCATGACGCCGTGGCTGAGGGGGACGCGAGCATGAGCATCCTCGCCGACGCGTGGCACTGGCTAGCGACGGGCTCCAGTTGGCTGGGCGCGAGCGGCCCCTGGATTCACGGACCCGACGGCTCGCTCCGGCTCGCGCGTGACTCCATCATCGGACTCGGGATCGGGCACCTGTACATGGCCGCCGCTGCCGTGGGCCTCGCGGCCGCACTCGCGCTGCCGCTCGGCCTCGTCCTCGGGCACGTCCGGCGGGGCGGAACCCTCACGGTCGTCATCGCGAACGTCTCTCGCGCCATCCCGACGCTCGCGCTCCTCACGCTCTTCGCGTCGGGCTCCGTCGGATTCGGCAACAGGGCCGTCATCATCGCCGTCGCGGTCTTCGCCGTTCCCCCGATCCTGACCAACGCGTTCACGGGGATGACGGGCGTCGACGCCGACGTTCGGGACGCCGCGAAGGGGCTCGGGATGTCCCGCTGGCAGATTATCGTCGCCGTGGAACTTCCCCTCGCGCTCCCGCTCATCGCCGCGGGGCTCAGGACCTCGGCCGTCCAGGCCGTCGCGACCATCCCGCTCGCGGCGCTCGTCGCCGGTGGAGGGCTCGGCGTCATCATCAACTATGGGCTCAGCACCCAGCACTACGGCCAGGCACTCGCCGGTGCCGTCCTGGTCGCTGCCCTCAGCGTGGGAATCGATGCGCTTCTGGGAAGGTTGCAACGAAGGCTTACCCCGGTAGCGCTCAGGACGGGAAGGGCGAAGTCCGCATAGCGGCGGTTCGACCCATCCATGGCGCGCTGTCGGGGCGAAGATGGATAGTAGATACGAGGGGTAGGGAGCGCCGCTTGAGGGCGGTGCGACCGCGCGAAACGCCCACGGTCCTCGACACCCTAGGAGTAGCGCAGTGCGAACATCACAAGGAATTCTGGCCGCGGTCGCGGCATCGGCCATCGTCCTTTCGGCGTGCTCGACGTCCGCTCCGACCACGACAGCCTCCACCACGGGAGGCGTCGCGGTAGCCGCCGCGTGCGCGCCCATGGCCGGCGACACGCTCGTGGTCCTCGCGGACGACCAGCACCTGCAGACGGTCGACAACATCATCCCGGCGGTCAACAGCGCCTCAGCGAAGGACCCCGCGATCCTCGCGGCGCTCGACGCGGTCTCGGCGATCCTGACCACACCGAAGCTGGTCGAACTCAACAAGGCGACGGACGTCGACTTCAAGTCGTCTGCCGACGTCGCGGCCTCGTTCGTCTCGTCCGAGGGGCTCAAGGCGCCCAAGACGGGAACGGGCTCGCTCACCGTCGGCGCGGCGAACTTCTCCGAGAACATCACCGTCGCGGAGATCTACGCGGCCGTCTTGCGGCAAGCGGGCTACACCGTCGACGTCCGCACCATCGGAAACCGCGAGACCTACATGCCCGCGCTTATCAGCGGCGAGGTCGACATCGTCCCGGAGTATGCAGGGACCGTCACCGAGTTCCTCAACAAGCAGATCAATGGCGCCGACGCCGCCCCCTTGGCGTCGGGCGACCTCACAAAGACGGTGGCGAACCTCGCCACCCTTGCCTCGCAGAAGGGCCTCACGTTCGGGACCCCTTCCGCCGCGCAGGACCAGAACGCGTTCGCCGTTACCAAGGCCTTCGCCGACGCCCACGGGGTCGCAACGCTGAGCGAACTCGCGAAGGCGTGCGGAGCGCTCTCGCTCGGCGGACCCGCCGAGTGCCCCGACCGCCCGTTCTGCCAGCCGGGACTCGAGTCCACCTACGGTCTCAAGTTCAGCGAGTTCAAGTCCTTTGACGCTGGTGGACCGCTCACCAAGGCCGCGATCCGCAAGGGCGACGTCGCGCTCGGCCTCGTGTTCTCGTCGGACGGAACGCTCGGCTAGCCGCTACGTGGCCGACGGGGCGATGGACCTCAGGTCCAGGAGCCCGTCGGCCACGAGGACGGCCGGGCCCTCGAGGACGGTTCTCCCGTCCTCGATCCGGACGACGACGGCGCCGCCTGGCACCTCGACGTCCCACACGTCGGGGGCGCCGTCCCCCGACCACGAGCGCGCGGCAAGGGCCGCGGCGCACGCCCCGGTCCCGCACGAGCGCGTCTCGCCTACCCCGCGCTCGTGGACCCGCATCTTCAGGCGCCCGCGGGTCCCGTCGAGGTTCAGCGGAACCACAAGTTCGACGTTGACGCCCGCGGGGGGCGTCGGCTCCACGAGGGGGGCGACGGAGAGGTCGGCCCCGGCGAGTTCCTCCAGCGTGAGTGCCGCGATCACGGCGTGGGGATTGCTCATGTTCACGGAGACCGCCGGCCGGGGGTTCCAACCGCGGACCGAGACCTCCTGGCCGCCCTCGGCGTCGAAGCTCCATGGCCCCATGTCCACGGCGTAGCGCAAGGCGCCGAGCGCCGTCACGGTGTGCGGGCCGCCGCGCGTCGCGATGAGGATGCCCTCGGCCGCGTCCTCTCCCGCCTCGCGCTCAAGGTACGCGACGAACACGCGTGCGCCGTTCCCGCACATCTCGGCCGTCGTCCCGTCGGCGTTCCTGTAGTCCATGAACCAGGTGTCGGGTGCGAACGCCTTCCCCTCGTCGATGTGACCCGCGCGAACCGCGCGAAGCACCCCGTCCGCCCCGATGCCGCCGTGGCGATCGCACAATGCGCGCACCAAGGTGGGGCTCAGGTCGAGTTCGCCGCGCTCGTCAAAGAGCAGGACGAAGTCGTTCTCGGTGCCGTGGCCCTTGGTGAAGGGCAACATGTCGGCATTCACGTGGACCGCGCTCACGTGTCCAGCGTACCCAGTGCCGCCAAGGCATCCGCGATCACCCGACCCGAACCCTCACCGTCGCGCCGTCCGTCTATCCAGGCGATC
Source organism: uncultured Actinomycetota bacterium (assembly GCA_963830335.1). GTDB lineage: Bacteria > Actinomycetota > Actinomycetes > Actinomycetales > Demequinaceae > JAFGBM01. The sequence goes on along the minus strand of CAWHLX010000001.1, from coordinate 640,720 downwards.
CGCTCGTCGGGGCGGAACCACGTGAGTTGCTTGCGAGCGAGGCGGCGAGTGTTGCGGGCGGTTGCCTCCCGCGCGACCTCTTCCGTGAGCCGCCCATCGAGGTGCCCAAGCGCCTCGGCGTAGCCCACGGCCCGCCGCGCCGTCACGCCCTCCCGAAGGCCCATCCCCACGAGTATCCTGGTTTCGTCGAGAAGGCCCCGGTCCCACATGTGCTCCGCGCGCGCGTCGATGCGGGCATCGAGCGAGTCGAGCGGGATCCGGACGCCAATCTGCACGGCGGGGATCGCGTAGGAGCGCGTCGGAAGGGACGAGGCGAAGGGCCTGCCCGTGATCTCGATGACCTCGAGGGCGCGCACGATTCGCTTGGCGTTCTGCGCCGGGATCTTCGCGGCGGCGACCGGGTCGAGGGCGGCGAGCTCTCGGTGCAAGATCCCGGGACCCTCGGCCTCGCTGCGCGCCTCGAGCGCCGCCCGGATCTCCGGATCTGTCTGGGGGAATTCGAATCGATCGAGGAGCGCCCTGAGGTAGAGCCCCGATCCCCCGACGGCGATCACCCTACGACCGCGCCCGTGAATCGCGTCCGCGTCGGCCCTCGCCGCAACCTGGAAGCGCGCGACGGACGCATCCTCGATGACGTCGAGCGTGTCGATCTGGTGATGGGGGATCCCCCTGCGCTCGTCTTCGCCGAGCTTCGCCGTGCCGACGTCCATGCCGCGATAGAACTGCATCGCGTCCGCATTGATGATCTCCCCGTCGAGAGCGGCGGCCAATCCGAGCGCGAGATCGGACTTGCCCGTCGCGGTCGGGCCGACGACGGCAATGACGCGGGGCGGAGCCTCCGTCACGATGGGGAGTCGGCGGGTCGGATCGCTGGGAGCCCGAGCGGCACCGGAGCGCCGAGCGCCACCGGAGAACCAAGCAGACCGGGCGCCTCCGAGCCGCCGTCCCCGGACGCGAGGTCGCCCGCGCCCGTCGCGCGCACCGAGAACGTTCCGCCCGCCAGCGCGGAGTCGGCGATCAGGTGATGCGGCGCCGCATAGGTCACCCCGACCGTCGCGAGGTCGCCCGCGCGCGGCGGGGCCGCCCCCTGCGGGACGGAGAAGTGAACCAACCGATTGTCGCGCGCGCGTCCACTCATGCGGTCCGCGGCGCCATCCTTGCGTCCGCCGGCCTCGGCGACGAGCACCTCAACCTCCGTGCCAATCAAGGCTTGGCCCTCCTCCATCGAGATCCCGTCCTGGAGCGCGAGCAGCCGCTCGAACCGCTCTTGCACCACTTCCTTGGGAATCTGGTTCGGAAGGTCAGCTGCTGGGGTCCCCGGGCGCGGGGAGTACTGGAAGGTGAAGGCCGAGGAGAACCGCGACGCCTCGACGACGCGAAGGGTCTCCGCGAAGTCCCCCTCCGTCTCGCCGGGGAAACCCACGATGACGTCCGTCGAGATCGCCGCATCGGGAATCGACGCGCGGACCTTGTCCAAAATCGCGAGGAACCTCGCCGCGCGATACGAGCGCCGCATGGCCTTGAGGATCGAGTCAGAGCCCGACTGCAGGGGCATATGCAGGCTCGGCATGACGTTCCCGGTCTCGGCCATGGCGAGGATGACGTCGTCGGTGAAGGCGGCTGGGTGGGGCGACGTGAATCGGACGCGTTCCAACCCCTGAATCGTGCCGCACGCGCGCAGAAGGCTCGCGAAGGCTCCCTTATCGCCGAACTCGACCCCGTAGGTGTTCACGTTCTGGCCCAGAAGCGTGACCTCGATGGCGCCCTCGGCGACGAGGGCCTCGATCTCGGCGAGAATCTCGCCGGGTCGGCGATCGCGTTCCTTGCCCCGGAGTGACGGCACGATGCAGAACGTGCACGTGTTGTTGCAGCCCACGGAGACCGACACCCACGCGGACGCGAGCGATTCTCGCCGCGATGGCAGGGTCGAGGGGAAGACGGTAAGGCTTTCCTCGATCTCCACCTGGGCCTCGTCGTTGTGCCGAGCCCGAGCGAGGAGAACGGGGAGCACGTCGAGGTTGTGCGTCCCGAACACCACGTCGACCCACGGTGCGGCGTCGAGAATCGCGCCGCGATCCTTCTGGGCGAGGCACCCTCCCACTGCGATCTGCATCCCCGGCCTGCGGGCCTTCTCCGAGGCAAGCGCGCCGAGGTTCCCGTACAGACGGGTGGCGGCATTCTCGCGCACCGCGCACGTGTTGAGCACGACGACGTCGGCCGCGACTGCGCCCTGGGGCGCGCGCTGGTAGCCCGCTCGCTCCAGCATGCCAGCCATGTGTTCGGAGTCGTGAACATTCATCTGGCACCCGAGAGTCCGCACGAGGTACGTCCGAGCCGTAGATGTATCGGTCATCGCACTATCCGGCAACAGCCTCCGCACGCAACTCGCGGATAACCGTGACCTTGACCTCCCCGGGGTACTTCGGGCTTGCGTTGATGCGTCTGGCTATCGTACGTGCCAGTTTCGGCAACTCGGCGTCCCCCACCTGCTCCGGTGCCACCACGACGCGAACCTCGCGCCCCGCCTGCATCGCGACCACGTCGCTCACCCCCGGCATCTCCCGCACCATGGTCTCGAGCGACGACATCCTTTCGACGTACCCTTCGAAGTCCTCTCGGCGAGCACCGGGCCGCGACGCCGAGAGCGCGTCCGCGATCTGAACGATCACGGCCTCGAGCGACTCCATAGCGACCTCGTCATGGTGGGCCGCGATTGCGTTCACGACGGCATCGGACTCCCCGTTCTCCAGGGCGAGGGCCGCGCCTAGGCTGGCATGCGTGCCCTCCCTTTCGCCCGTGAAGGCCTTCCCGATGTCATGCAGGAACGCGGCCCGCCGCGCCGTCTCGGCATCGGCGCCCAGTTCCTCTGCGATCGCCGCCGCGAGGCCCGCACACTCGACAACGTGAGCGAGCACGTTCTGGCCGTACGACGTGCGAAGGCGAAGCCGCCCGAGGGTCTCGATGACGACCGGGGCAAGCCCGCCGACCTCGGCCGACTCCGCGGCGTCGAGTCCGGCGGTCGAGGCCCGCGCGGGCGCGGACTCCACGGCGGCCGCGTGCGCGGCTTCGATCCGCTGGGGCTGAACCCGACCGTCGGCGACGAGGGCTCGGAGGGCCACCTCGGCAATCTCCCTTCGTTCGACGTCGAACGAAGAGAGGAGCACGGAATCGACGCCATCCTCAAGAATCATCGATACGCCGGTGACCGCCTCGAAGGTGCGGATGTTCCTCCCCTCGCGACCGATGAGCCTGCCCTTCATCTCCTCCGAGGGCAACTCGATGCGCGTGACGCTCTGCTGCGCCGAAGACTCGACGGCCTGTCGCTGCATGGCGGCCACGAGGATCTCCCGGGCGCGGTCCGCAGCCTCGGACTCCACCCGCTTCTCGATGCGCCGGATGGCCCCCGCCGCGTCGGCCTCCGCTTCCGCCGTCAGTCGCTCGGTGATTCTCTTCTTCGCCTCCGCGGCATCGAGCCCCGCGATCGCAGCGAGCGCGGCGTCATGCTTCTCTCGAAGGGCCTCTCGTTCGGCGTCGAGTTGGCGCTCGGTCGTGACAAGGGCCGCGGCACGGTCATCGAGCGTGCGCTGGTAGGTTCCCAGGTTCCGCTGGTCCTCGGCGATGTCGCGTTCCCGGAGTGCGATCCTCTCCTCGCGCCGCTCCGCGTCCGCGTGGAGCGCCCGTGACTCCTCGCGTAGGGCCGCCGCCTCTCGATCCGCCGACTGGCGCTCGTGCTCCGCGTCGCGCCGTCCGAGTACCACGACGTAGAGCGCAACCAGCGTCAAGCCAAGCACCAGAACGATCTGAACGATCTGGTCGACGCTCATCGCGTTACTTCCTCCTCGGCGGGGCTCACCCCCCGATCCTCCCAGATATCGGCACGTTCGAGCCGCCTCGCGAGGTCAAAGGCGATTCCGGGCGCATAGCCCTTTCGCCCGAGGAGAGCAACGACCCTCCGCACCCGGGCCTCCCGCGGGACTCCCCTCAGGTCGTCCCAGCGCTTCGCCGCAAGCGCCTCCGCGGCCAGGGACTCATCCTCGTCTGAAATCTCCTCGAGTGCGGTCGCAATGTCGTCGGCCTCGAATCCCTTGCGCCGGAGCTCCTCGGCAATCGCGCGTCGGGCCTTGCCTCGTTCACTGTGGCGGGTGCGCGCGATCATCCCGGCGAGGCCCTCGTCGTCAATGAGGCCCACCTCGCGGTAGCGCTCGATAACCTCGTCCGCAACGGCTTCGGCGACTTCCCGCCTGAGGAGCGCCTCCTTGAGCTGGGCGGCGCTTCTCGGCGCAGCATCGAGAACCCTCAGCGCAATCTGCCTCGCGCGCTCTGCCTCTTCCGGGGCCGTGGCGCCGGAGGGGCCCGAACTCGTCCCCTTCACGGCCTACTGAACGGGGCTGTCGACGACGGAGCTCTCGATGACGGGGCTGTCGACAACGGAGCCTGCGACGTCCGTCGCCGCGAGCATCTGCGACGCCTCGTCGACCTCGTCCCTTGCCTCAACGCCGATGGCCTCGATCGCCACCACGTCCTCGGCCGGAACCGCGGGAACCTGGCTCTCCTCGCCTGCGGCGCCCGCGCCGGGACCGACGCCGAGTTTCTGCTTGATCTTGATCTCGAGTTCGTCGCTCAGAGGCGGATTGTCCACAAGGAACGCACGAGCGTTCTCCTTGCCCTGGCCGAGCTGGTCGCCCTCGCACGTGTACCAGGCGCCCGACTTGCGGATGAAGCCGTGCTCCACGCCGAGGTCAATGATCTCGCCCTCGCGGGAAATCCCGTGCCCGTAGAGGATGTCAAACTCCGCCTGCTTGAACGGGGGCGCCATCTTGTTCTTGACGACCTTGACGCGGGTTCGGTTTCCGACCGCATCGGTGCCCTCCTTGAGGGTCTCGATGCGGCGGATGTCGAGCCGAATCGAGGCGTAGAACTTGAGGGCCTTTCCGCCGGTGGTGGTTTCAGGCGACCCGAAGAACACGCCGATCTTCTCCCGGAGCTGGTTGATGAAGATCGCGGTCGTGCCGGAAGTGCTCAGCCCGCCCGTGATCTTGCGGAGCGCCTGCGACATGAGCCGGGCCTGAAGCCCCACATGGCTGTCGCCCATCTCGCCCTCGATCTCCGCCTTGGGGACGAGGGCCGCGACCGAGTCGATCACGAGCACATCGACGCCGCCGGAGCGAATGAGGATGTCCGCGATTTCGAGCGCCTGCTCACCCGTGTCCGGCTGAGAAATCAGCAACTGCTCGACATCGACGCCCAGTTTGCTGGCGTATTCGGGATCGAGCGCGTGCTCCGCGTCGATAAAGGCCGCGACGCCGCCCGCCTTCTGGACATTCGCGACCGCGTGGAGCGCGAGAGTCGTCTTTCCGCTCGACTCGGGACCGTAGATCTCCACGACCCTGCCACGCGGGAGTCCCCCGATGCCGAGCGCGATGTCGAGGGCGATCGATCCGCTCGGGATGATCTCGACGGCGACCCGCTGCCCCTCGCCCAGGCGCATGACCGATCCCTTGCCATACTGGCGGTCGATCTGCCCGAGCGCCGCCTCCAGCGCCTTCGCGCGGTCCATGCTTGCCATCGCTGCCACCTTGTCGTCCTCGGCGTCCCCGCCGGTTGTCGGTATGAACACGACGCTAGGTTGCACCCCTGACATCCCGTTCGCGACACTCCCCCCTGGGGAGGAATCGGTCCGAGCAACGACCTGGGCACCACCGTTGTCGACACGACTCTACCGAACATATGTTCGAGTGGGCATGCTCGGCGTTCGGCGTGTCGCGACCCTACCGAGGCGGCGGGGCCTTATCGAGGCGGCGGGGCCTTATCGAGGCGGCTGGGCCCTACCGGTGTGGGGGGATCAGGCGCGTTCGGTCGCCTCCGTCGCGACGAGACTGAGGGACATCCATGGCGTCGCAGAGGGTGTGCCACACGTCGCGGGGATCGACGCCGTCCTCAAGGGCCTGGTCGGCCGTGCGGCTGCCGAGATCGGTCAGCGCCATCTCTCGGGCGAGTGTTCTCGCATACTCTGGACCGAAGACGGCGTCAAGGAGCGCGTAGAACTCCCTGAGGCGCATTCAGCGCCGGGCGGCGAGCAGGCTTACGCCGGGCCTGCGCGACGAGCCGAACAACTCTGGCACCGTGTCCGGAATGGTCGGCACGACGGCGGCGGCGAGGGCCTCTGCGACCGTGAACCGGTCCGCGACATCGCGCAGGACCTCGGACATCGGGACGTCGAGCGCATCGCAGATGGAGGCCAGGAGCTCGGACGACGCTTCCTTCTGGCCGCGCTCCACCTCGGAGAGGTACCCGAGCGACACGCGGGCGTCCGAGGATACGTCGCGCAGGGTCTTGCCCTGCGTCAGGCGCGCGCCACGGAGAACGTCGCCGAGTTCATTCCGAAGAATGGGCATTCGTCCTCCCTTCCGCAATATCTGAGTGCTCTCCACGTCTGACACAACGCAGACTACCCCACCCTTGTTCCCGGCTCGCCAGCCGAGTCGATAACCTCACACAAGGCCAATATCGCCTGATCTGTCGCCTTTGTCCTGACCTCATGCCTGTCGCCCGAAACGACTTCCGTTCGGGAGAGGGATCCGAACGGGCTCGCGACCCCCAGACAGAACGTGCCGGGCGGCCGGCCGCCGTGGGGCTCCGGCCCCGCCGCGCCCGTCGTTGCGACGGCAAGATCGGATCCGAAGAGCCGACGCGCACCCTCGGCCATCGCGACCGCCACCTCCTCGCTGACGGGACCGCGGGCCGTGAGCAGCTCCAGGGGCACGCCGAGCGCATCGCCCTTCGCCCCGAGGGCATAGGCGACGATGCCGCCAACAAAGACGTCAGACGCGCCGGGAACGGACGTCAGGGAGGCAGCAACGAGCCCCCCCGTGAGCGATTCCGCGGTTGCGATTGTCAGGCCCCTGGCGCGCGCGCCCGCCAGCGCCGACTCTGGTGCGCTCGCCACGGGCTACTCCGCGTCGACCGGTCTAGGCACCGGAGCGGCGCGCCTCAGGCGGACAATGTCTCTGCCGTACTGCACGCCGGTCACCACGGCGATCGCGACGGCCAGCAGGAGGCACCACCAGGCCACGGTGTGGAGCCACTCGGGCCCATGGGGCCACAGGTAGAACGTCACGGCGGCGATCTGCACCGTCGTCTTGACCTTGCCGCCACCCGACGCGGCGATGACGCCCCGGTCCATCACGGCGAAGCGCCCGAGCGTCACCGCGACTTCTCGAACGGTGATCACGATGAAGGGCCACCACGGCACACCGTCGACCACGCTCAGCGCGGCAAGCGCGGCGAGAATGAGGGCCTTGTCGGCGATGGGGTCCGCCAGCTTCCCGAACACGCTGACCGCCCGCCATCGGCGCGCGAGGAAACCGTCGAGGAAGTCCGTCGCGGACGCCACGAGGAACACCAGGAGGGCCCACCACCGCAGCGCCCCACCGGCATCGTCGTCGGCGAGCATCAGCCACATGAGCGCGGGAACGCCCAGGAGCCGAAGCGCGGTGAGGGCGTTCGGGACGAGGGAGGTCACCCCCTCACCCTAGTGCGGGTGCGCGCGGTGCGAGCCAAGTCGAGGTACCCTGCCCTCATGGTGAGCCACACCCGCCGGGGTACTCCGGCGCACGCCGGGCGCCACCGGGGAATCGGCCGCGCGATGGTGATCGTCGCCGCCGCGATTGTCGGCGTCGTCGCGATCGGCGCGGTGGTCCTAAGCACAACGGGATACACGTTCACCGACCTCCTCGGGCGCGTCGACGCTTACCAATTGACCGCCGTGGCCCCCCGCGTCACGCCCTCGCTCGACCCCGTGATCGTGGAGCCGGCCGGCCCCGTCTCCTTCACGCTCGTCGCTGCGGGGGACGTCCTCCCGCACGGGGCGGTCGTCAGCGACGCCGAGCGGTCGGGGACCTTCACCATGGAGCCACTGTGGGGCGAACTCGATCCCTGGGTCTCGGGCGCCGACCTCGCGATTTGCCACATGGAGACCCCCGTCGCACCTCCGGGTACCAAGCCCAGCGGCTTCCCGGTGTTCTCCGCTCCCCCAGAGATCGTGCCCGCCCTCAAGTTGCAGGGGTGGGACGGCTGCTCGACCGCCTCCAACCACATGGTCGACAAGAGCTGGGCGGGCATCGTCGCTAGCCTCGACGCGTTCGACGCCGTTCGCATGGGCGCCGCTGGCACGTCGACGAGCCCCGAAGAGGCGTCTCGGCCCCAGTTGTACAAGGTCCAGGCCGGAAGCCGATTTATCACGGTCGCGCACATCTCGTGGGCGTACGGAACGAACGGCCTTCCCGTTCCCGCCGACAAGCCCTGGTCCGTGAGCCTCTTCAACGCCAACGCCGCGGATGCGAGCGGCATCATTGCTCAGGCACAGGCCGCTCGAGACCAAGGCGCCGACGTTGTCATCGCGTCCATCCACTGTTGCGTCGAGTACCAGACCCAGCCCACTGCGGCCCAGCGGGCGCTGTTCCAGAAGATCGCGGACTCCGGCCTCGTCGACTTGGTGATCGGCCACCACGCACACGTGCCGGAGCCGATCGAGAAGCTCTCCGGGGGCCCGGGTGGCAAGGGAATGTGGGCGGCGTTCGGGCTCGGGAACTACATCTCCAATCAGGACTACTCGACGGTGCACCACACCGAGACCGCGAGCGGCGTGCTGCTCACGGCAACCTTCACCGTAGCCGTCGACGACACCGTCGACGTTGGAGTGGAGTGGACCGGAGTCACGGTCGATCGCACGGGTGGGCACACGCTCCACGTGCTGAGCGACATCCCGAACGGCGTCGGAAATCTCTCGGCCGCAGAGGTGGCGAAGAGATACCAACTGCTACGGAGTGCGGTCGGGCCGCAGGCCCCGGAACGAACGACCCCACCGACCCACCTGGCCGACTCCGCCTTCTGGATCGAGCGGACCCCCTACGCGGGAATCCCGGGCACCCCCGGCCCCAAGGGCCCGTACGATCCGACCCAGTAGCGGAGGGTCTAGTCGGCCATCTCGTCGTCGTTGGGGCGCGGATCGATAAAGCTACTGGAGAACGTGACGGACGCGTCGGGGGTCACCGAGGCCGGCTGGGCCACTCCGAACAGCCAACCCTGGCCGTAGCGCCAACCGCACGAACGCAGGTACTCGGCCTGCGACTCGGTCTCGATCCCCTCGGCGATCGTCGCCAGGCCGAGTTCCCGCGCCAGGGCTCCGAGGGCCCTTGAGACGCGGGCGCCCGCCGGATCCTCGGGTATCCCCGCGGTGAAGGACATGTCGAGTTTCACGCCCGACACGGGCAGGTCCCTCAGGTAGGAGAGCGGAGAGACTCCGGTCCCGAAGTCGTCGAGAAGGATGGGGATCCCCGCGTTGCGCAATTCGGTCAGTTCGTGCCGGACACGCGTGTTGGGTGAGACGAGCGATGCCTCGGTCAGTTCGATCACGAGACGGTGCGGAGAGAGGTTGTGACGAGCGATGCTCGTGAGCACCCGGTCCGCAAACTCGCTGTCCCCGAGCTGGTCGGCGGAGACGTTCAGGGAGACCCACGTGTGACTGTCGCGATTATCTGCCAGAAACTCCGCGACCTGTTCGACCAGCACGGCGCCGAGGTCCGCGCTCAGTTGGCGGTCAGTCACGAGGGGGAGGAAGGCGCCGGGCAGGAGGAGGCCGCGCGTCGGGTGCTGCCAACGGACTAGGGCCTCGTAGCCCACGACCGTCCGATCCGAAAGCTCGAGGATTGGCTGGTAGTGAAGGACGAGGTCGCCGTGGTTGATCGCCTGTCGGAGTTCCGAGATCAGCGCCCCGTGCGTCTCGGCATCGATCCGCATGGCCGGCACGTACATCTCGGTTCGGCTCTTGCCCGCCGCCTTGGCGCGGTACATCGCGGCGTCGGCCGCGTTCAGCAGGCTCGCCATGCCATCCTCGAGCGTGCCGGAATCCGCGAGTGCGATTCCCACCGAGGCATGCAAGCTGAGTTGGTGTCGCTTGAGCGACAGCGGCTTGCGGAGTCCCTCGTGGATGGCCTCCGCCACCTGGACCGCGGCGTGCTGCGCGTCGGCCTCGTCGATGATGACGACGAACTCGTCGCCGCCGATCCGCGCGACCTTCCCGTGGCGTCCCGCGGCGGCCTCGAGCACCCTCGCCGTGTGGAAAAGCGCGTCGTCTCCCACCGCGTGGCCGAACCGGTCGTTGAGGCTCTTGAATCCGTCGAGGTCGACCGCGAGAACCGCGACCCTTCCGATGGCGTCGGGCTGGCCGACCGCCTTCTCCAGGACGTCGTTCATGAGCGTGCGGTTGGCGAGTCGCGTGAGCGGATCGTGCTCGACCGCATGGGCGAGTTGGTCGGAGTGGACGCGGTCCTTCGTCGTGTCGCGCAGTTGCACGACGTAGTGATCGGGGGCGCCGCCGGGGTGGCGCACCAGCCCGACGCTGAGGGCCGCGTAGGTGACGAGGCCGTCCGACTTGACGAATCTCTTCTCGACGGCGAAGCGCGCCTCCGAGCCGTCGTAGAGCCGCTGGAGATGCTCCCGCTCCTTCGACACATCGGCGGGGTGAGACAGCGCGGCGAAGGGGGTGCCCCTCAGGGCCGCCACCGTCGAGCCGAGCATTTCCGCAAAGGCGCGGTTCACCTCCATGAGGCGCCACTCAAGGTCGACGAGCGCCATCGGAAGGGGCGCGTTCTCGATCGCCTTCCGGAACTGTTGATCGGACCGATTGGTGGCCTCCGTCGCGTCACTCGTGCCCGTCGAGTCGACAATGAGGGCGACGCTCACCGGCCCGCTCGGGTCGGCATCCGGAACCTCGACCGTCGACACCTGGAGCCACCGGACGTCATCGCCCCCGCGCCTTCCCGGGACCCCGACGACCCTGGGACCGTCGTCGTTATATCTCGAGGAAAACACCTCGTGCAGGTTGAGCGGATGCATCTCCGCATCGATCGTCCTAATGCCAAGGCGGGCGACCGGGCGCCCGATCACCTCGGCGACACTCACCCCGAGGCACAACCCGGCGGCCTCGGACATCATGACGATGTCTCCGGCGGAGGAGGTCACGACGACCCCGTCACGGGCGGAGGCGAGCACCGCCTCCAGTTGTCTCCGGAGGCCCGCGGCCTGCGCGGTTGCGGCGTCTCTCGCCGCGCGCGCCTTGCCCGCCCGGTAGAACGCCACAAAACTCATGACCGAAACGGCGAGCAGAAGGGTGCTCGCGGCGATGATGAAGGCCGGCTGCTGTACGAGGCCTACGAGTCCGTCCATCCACCGTCTCCGTCGACGATCGCCGTGGTCCCCACCAAAGGTGTGGGAACCTCTCCTCTGAGGATAGCGAGCGTCGCGGCCAGACGGTCAGGTGTGACGAGAACCTCACGAGCCTTGGAACCCTGCGAGGGGCCAACAATCTCCCTGGTCTCCAGGATGTCCATAAGCCGGCCAGCCTTGGCGAAGCCGACGCGCAGTTTGCGCTGGAGCATCGAGGTGGATCCCAGCTGCGTGGTGATGACGAGCTCCGCGGCGGCGAGCAACTCGTCGAGATCATCGCCGATCTCCTGCGCCGGGCGAGCGGCCGCCTGCGCCGCGACGACGTCGTCCCTGTATCGCGGCTGCGCCTGGGTCTTGACGTGCTCGACGGCGGCGTGAATCTCGCTCTCGCTCACCCATGCACCCTGAATGCGCACGGCCTTCGACTCCCCCATCGGGAGGAACAAGGCGTCGCCCTGGCCCACGAGCTTCTCCGCGCCCGCCATGTCCAGCACGACGCGCGAGTCGGCGAGCGACGCCGTCGCGAAGGCGAGACGGGACGGCACGTTGGCCTTGATCGTCCCGGTGACGATGTCCACCGACGGCCGCTGGGTGGCGAGGACGAGGTGGATTCCGGCCGCCCGTGCGAGTTGGGTGATCCGCTGGATCGCGTCGTCGACGTCGCGCGGCGCGACCATCATGAGGTCCGCGAGTTCGTCGACGATGACCAGAAGGTAGGGGTAGATCGCGAGCTTCCTGTTGGAGCCGGGAAGCGGCTTGACCGCGCCGGTGCGTACGGCCTTGTTGAAGTCGTCAATGTGCTTGAAGCCGTACTGGGCGAGGTCGTCGTAGCGGACGTCCATCTCCTTGACGACCCACTCGAGCGCCTGCGCGGCCTTCTTGGGGTCCGTGATGATGGGCGTGATGAGGTGGGGAATACCCTCGTACGCGGTGAGTTCGACCCGCTTGGGGTCCACGAGCACCAACCGGACCTCGCGAGGCGAGGATCGCATCAGGACGGACATGATCATCGCGTTGATGAAGCTCGATTTTCCCGAGCCCGTCGCCCCCGCCACGAGGAGGTGTGGCATCTTGGCGAGGTTCGCCATGACGTAGCCACCCTCGACGTCCTTGCCGAGCGCGATGACCATCGGGTGGTCCATCTTCTTGGCGAGCGGCGAGCGCAGGACGTCGCCCAGGGCCACGGTCTCGCGGTCGACATTGGGGATCTCGATGCCGATCGCCTTCTTGCCGGGGATGGGAGAAAGGATGCGGATGTCCGGGCTCGCGACCGCGTAGGCGATGTTCTTGTACAGCTGGGTGATCTTCTCCACCTTGACGCCCGACGCGAGCTCAACCTCGTACCGCGTGACCGTGGGGCCCCGCATGAAGCCCACCACGTCCGCGTCGACGTCGAATTCGTCGAATACGGTCTGGAGCGCCGCGACCACGCGGTCGTTCGCCTGGGAGCGGGTCTTGTGGGGCGCGCCCTTGACCAGGACGTCGAGACCGGGGAGCACGTAGGGTCCGGAGTCCTCGAGTTCCCCCTGTTCCCCACGCGGGACAACGTGCGTCGCGGAGGGAGGTCCAGGCTGGGCCGGAGGACCGTCGAGCGCGTATGGCGAGACGCGTCCGCCCTCGCCCGCGGCGTGGCCGAGCGGCGGGGTGGGCGTGTCATCCCCACCCGCGACGTGGCGCGGGTTCGGGTCCACGCGCCAGGTGGGACCCCCCGAGAGGGCGGGGCCGTTGCCCGGGTGGATGATTCCGTCGAACTCGCTCCCGAGGGTGCGGGCGAACGCCTCGTCGCCCGCGTACGAATCGAGTTCGTCCGACGCGTGGGCCGGCTTCGCGCGGCGTCCGGCATGGTCGCGACGATCGCCCCCGCCACCCTTGCCGTCCTTGCCTCCCTGCGCGAGGGTGCGGTGTTCGGGCATGTCGAGGGGGTCGTCGGCGGAATCCCCGTGCCACAGACCCCTCACGCGGGGCCACACGTCCCGCACGGGGGTCCGGGTGGCGACCAGCACGCCCGCGAGTACCGCTAGGGCAAGGACCACGACGGCGAAGGGAGCGGTGACGAGCTTCGAGAGGCCGGTCCCCGCGATGTACCCGAGGACTCCCCCGGCGCCCTGGACGCCCTCGAGCCCCTCGTTGGGCGCGGGTGGATTCACTCCGATGTGGATGATCCCGGCGACGGCCCACGCGACCAGGAAGACGCCGATCGCGATGCCGGTCGTCTCGTCGGCCTCGGCGGGATGCCGAAGCATCCGGATCACCAGGAGGATCAGGAGGAGGGGCAGCGCTACCGCGAGGACCCCGAACGTCCCCGCGACGAGCCAGTGAACGAAGTTGCCCACCGGGCTGGACCACCCGAACCACTCCCGCGCAGCGATCACGACCGCGAGGCCGAGCCACGCGAGCGCGGCGACGCTCTGCTTAACCGAGGGGTCCACCCCCCTGACGCCGTCGCCCACCTTGCGCGCTCCCCCGCCCATCGCGTGGGACAGCCCGATTCCGGCATTCCGGACGACGCGCAGCGGCCACGGCGCGCGCTTGCGGCGCGACGGCGAGCGCCGCGCGGGCATCGTCTTGGTGCGCGCGGTCGCCGCGCGGGGCCGGGTAGGTTTCCTTTGGGCCATGATTCGCCACGCTACCCCGACGCGGCGACTCGTCGCGTCAGGCACGGCGAGAGCGGGCCCGCGGCCCCTAGCGGTCTACCCGTTCGAAGAGAACGTCGTCGGGTCGAACCACGCCGTCACCTCGACCGCGTTCGGACTGGCCCGCCCGTCGACCTCCTTCACGACCTCCCCGTCGACGAGGTAGTAGTGGATGCCCCACCTCGTGTGATCGGTGGCGCCGCCGATGACGTCCCAGGCGATCGACGCGTTCTGCCCGTCCGCCGTGTACTCGAAGTTGCAGGATGCGCACCGGTCGCCCATCAACTCGTAGTCGGGGAGGTTGTACGCGTTGAGCCACGCGGGCATGATCTCCATGTCGCCCGCCCCGGGGTCGTCCGTGAAGTCGAATCCGTCCACGCCCCCGTGGAACGCAAGGACCACCGCGTCGGCAGGGACGTCGGGAATCCCCGGATACCACAGGCCTCCACGCGGGAACGACAGCACTCCCGGCGCCCCGGTGGAGGCGTAGAAGGCGTACGTCCTGCTCGTCTCGCCGTCCGTCGAATACTGATCCTCGAGCGGAACGCGCACGAGCGTCGTCTCGATGGTCGCGGGACCCTCCGGCCGCGCGGAGTCGGGATTGCCGCCGATCCAGGCCGTGACCTCATCGGCATTGATGTTGGCGCGGCCCTCAACCTCGGGGACGATCTCGCCGTTGAGCAGGAAGTAGTGAATCCCCCACCGGGTGTGGTCGGAGACGTCCCCGATCACGTCCCAGTTGGTCAATGCGCCCTGGCCTGCCGCCTCCCTCTGGGGCGCGTCCGCGTCTCGGGCGCCCACCATGTCGTACATGTCGGTCCACGCCGGCCACGCCTGGATGGCGAAGGGATCGACGTCGCCGCCGGTCAGGTCGTACCCATTCGCGTCGCCGGTCACCGCCACGATCATGGCGTCGGACGGGACGTCCGGGGCGCCCGGGTACCAGAGGCCCGATGGGGGGAACGGCACCGTCTCCTTCGAACCGAGGGTGACGTAGAAGACGTACTCCCGAGACGTCTCGCCCTCGGGGTACAGCGGATCGAACGGGTACGGAGCGAGCGTCGCCGAGATGGGGTTCGCGAGGCTCGGAGCGCCAGGCGTGATCGATGGGATCGGCTTCGAGGGATCGTTCGAGGGTTGGCCTGCGGGGAACAGATCCAGCGAGGTGTGCGTGAGGGCCGTGATTCCGAGCCCGGCACCGACGGCGAGCGCAACCGACGCCGTTCCGGCCCCGGCGTAGGTGGCGACGCGCCGGGTGCGGATGGCGCGCGCGACGCGGGCTCCATGTGCGGCGGCGAAGGACTTCCCCCCTTCGGGGTCTCGCGAGGTGCGGTCCGCGGTGGCGGCAAGCAGGTGGTGCAGTGACTCGTTCATTCGTGCCCTCCTTCGGACGTAACGGCGATCTTCGTCGGGGCGTCGTCCCACAACCCCTCAAGCGGAAGCGAGGTCGCGAGCTTCGCGTAGGCGTTGCTCAGGTATCGCTTCACGGTCCCCTCGGCCAAGCCGAGGTGCGACGCGATGGCGGCTGTCGTCATGTCGTCGTAGAAGCGCATCGTCACGCAGACGCGTTCGCGGCCCGAGAGCCCCGCGAGCGCGGCCTCGACGTCGAGCGGGGTGTCGGCGTCGCGGTCCACCGACGGTCGGGGTTGATCGCGTTCGAGCGCGCGCTGAAACGCCCCGCGCGTGCGGTGCCGATCGATGGCGAGCGTCTGCATCGTCTTGCGGACGTACTGCTCGGCGGCGTTGACGTGCTCGAAGCGGCGCGGGCGCCCGAAGGACTTGACGATGGCGTCGTGAAGCAGGTCCTCGGCGTCCGGAACCGATCCGGTCAGCAGGACCCCGTACCCCAGCAACCGGGGCGAGCGGTCGCTGACCAGCTCCTCGACCATCGGCTTCCACGAACTCACGAAACGTCCCCCTTCATTGTCCGTTGAAAGGAGTACGCACGAGGAGGGGCGTTTGGTTGTAGCTGGCCTAGCAACGACGCCGCGCTACGCCTCGACGACGACCGGGATAATCATGGGGCGGCGGCGGAGCTTGGTCCCGATCCATCGGCCGAGCACGCGGCGCATGACCTGCTGGAGCTGGTGGGTGTCCACCCCCCCGCCCTTGGCCGCGTCCTCGAGCGCCGCGGTGATCTCCGGCAAGATCGCGTCGAAGACGTGGTCGTCCTCGGCGACGCCGCGCGCGTGGATCGTCGGCCCGGAGACGACCTTGCCCGTCGTCGAATCCACGACCGCGAAGATCGAGACGAAGCCCTGCTCGCTCAGCAGGCGGCGGTCCTTGAGCTCGGCGTCCGTCAGCTCGCCCACGCTCGCGCCGTCGACGTAGACGTAGTGGCACGGGACCGCGCCCACGATCTTCGCCACCCCTTGACGCACGTCGATCACCACGCCGTCGTCGCCGAGCAGAATGTTCTCCGGCGCGATCCCCGTCTCCACCGCAAGCTTGCCGTTCGCGAGTTGGTGGCGGACCTCGCCGTGGATCGGCATGACGTTGCGCGGCCTGAGGATGTTGTAGCAGTAGAGCAGCTCTCCTGCGGAGGCGTGGCCGGACACGTGGACGAGAGCGACGCCCTGGTGCACCACGGTCGCCCCGAGGCGGGAGAGGCCGTTGATGACGCGGTAGACGGCGTTCTCGTTGCCGGGGATGAGGCTCGAGGCGAGGATGACGACGTCGCCACGCTCGGCGGTGACCTTGTAGTCGCGGTTGGCGATGCGGCTGAGAGCGGCCATGGGCTCGCCCTGAGAACCCGTGGCCATGAACACGACCTTGTCGCGCGGCAGGTCGTCCGCCGCCTTGGCGTCGATGAGGAGGCCGGGTGGGATCGTCAGGTAGCCGAGGTCCGCGGCGATGCCCATGTTGCGGACCATGGACCGGCCGGCGAGGGCCAGCCGCCGGCCGTGCGCAACCGTCGCGTCGACCACCTGCTGGACGCGGTGCACGTGGCTCGCGAACGAGGCGATGATGATCCGCCCCTCGCACTGGTCGAACAGGCGGTCAAAGGTGGCCGCGATGTCCTTCTCGTGCGTGGTGAAGCCGGGGACGTGGGCGTTCGTCGAGTCGACCATGAAGAGGTCGACGCCCTCCTCGCCGAAGCGCGCGAACGACCGAAGGTCCGTGATCCGCCCGTCGAGGGGAAGCTGATCCATCTTGAAGTCGCCGGTGTTGAGAATGGTCCCCGCGGAGGTGCGAACGAAGACGGCGAGCGCATCGGGGATCGAGTGGGTGACCGCGACGAACTCCAGGTCGAAGGAGCCCGCGGTCATGCGGTCCCCCTCCTTGACCTCGATCACCTTGGGGGCGATGCGGTGCTCCTTGAGCTTGGCGTCGAGGAACGCGAGCGTCAGTTTGGAGCCGATGATCGGAATGTCGCCCCGCAGCCTCAGCAGGTACGGCACGGCGCCGATGTGGTCCTCGTGGCCATGGGTGAGGACCATCGCGTCGATGTCGTCCATCCGGTCCTCGATGTACGAGAAGTCAGGAAGGATCAGGTCGACGCCCGGCTGGGTGTCCTCGGGGAAGAGCACGCCGCAGTCGATGATGAGCAGGCGCCCGTCCACCTCGACCACATGCATGTTGCGCCCGATCTCGCCGAGCCCGCCCAGCGCGACAACGCGCAGGGTTCCGGGCGCGAGGGGCGGCGGCAGGCTCAGTTCCGGGTGAAAGTGCACGGGGGCGAGGCCTACAGGATCCCGGAGCCGACGAGGGCGGACCGGAGCCGCGCGTACTCGTCGTCGTCGAGCGGGACCTGGGGAAGGCGCACGAACCTGCTGTCGATGATGCCCATCGCCTGAACCGCGGCCTTGGCGTACACGGCGCCGAGGCCTGCGCCCATTAGCGCCTGCACGATGGGCTCGCACTCGTCGTCGGCCGCCTGGGCGGCGGCCATGTCCCCGGCGTCGGCCGCGGCGAACATCCGCGCGATGGCGGGGGCAACGACGTGGCCCGCCACCGAGACGACGCCGGAGGCGCCCGCGCGGATGAACTCGAGCGTGAGGTGGTCGTCCCCCGAGTACCAGGCGAGCCCGGTGCGGGGGATACGGTCCTTGGCCTGAGCGACGTTTCCCGTGGCGTCCTTGACGGCGACGATCGTATCGACGTGAGCGAGGGTGTCGATCGCGTCGTCGCCGATGGGGATGCCCGTCCGGCCCGGGATGTCGTAGAGCATCACGGGAAGGTCCGTCGCCGCCGCGATGGCCCGGAAATGCGCGACGACGCCCCGCTGACTCGGCTTCGAGTAGTACGGCGTGACCGAGAGGAGCCCGTCCGCCCCCGCCTCGGCGGCCTGCTCGGCCATGCGGACGGCGTGAGCCGTGTCGTTGGACCCAGCCCCCGCGACGATGTACGCGCGCGAGCCGACTGCGCTCTTCACCGCCTGGATCAGGTCGGTCTTCTCCGGCGCGTGGGTCGTGGGTGACTCCCCCGTCGTGCCGCTCACGACGATCCCGTCGCACCCGTTGTCGACGAGATGTGTCGCGAGACGCTGGGCGCCGTCGAAGTCGATGGAGCCGTCGCCGCGCATGGGTGTGACCATGGCGACCAGCACGGCGCCGAAGGGACGATTCATGGGGCATAGCCTACCGGAGCGGCCGTCGCCGGTCAGGACCGCCGTGCGCGGCAGGGAGCCTACTTCGGGCACTTGTCGGCGGTGAGGTGGATATTGTAGTCACCGCTCTCGTTCACCCCGTGCGCGTCGATGTCGGCCCAGCGAACCACGACGGGCCATGACCCCGAGCCAGGCAGCCGAACTCCCACGACGCCTCGACGTCGTACCCGCAGTCGTTCGCGACGACCACGGGCGTCCACGCGTCGCACGGCGCGACGAGGCAGATCGCGTTGCAACCCGCGAGCACGACCGTAGACGCCGCCGATGCGGCAAAGACGGTCCCCCTCCTCGCATTCACGGCGAGACGCGGCCGTTCTTGTTGAACGCGTCGTACGTGAGCGGCATGAGGCCAGCCCAGAAGTCCTCCATCTTCTCCGCGACCATCTCGATCTCGCGCTGCGGGAACGACGGAAAGTGCGTCCCCTCGCGCGTGGTGCGGAGGCTCAGGAAGTTCATGAGCGAGCGTGCGTTCATGGTCACGTACATGGACGAGTAGATCGTCACGGGGAGCACGGCGCGGGCGACCTCGCGCGCGACGCCCGCGGCGAGCATGCGCTGGTAGGAGGCGTAAGCGGCGGTGCAGCTCTCGCGGATCTCGTGTTCGACGATCGCGTGCTGCTCGGCCGTGCCGTCCTCGAACGTGTACGCGCCGGGCTTTCCCACCTGGACGAGCTTGCGCTCGGGACCGGGGACGTAGAAGTCGGGGCGCAGCTCGCGGTAGCGGCCGGATTCCTCGTTGTAGGAGGCCATGCGGTGGCGCATGAACTCGCGGAACACGAAGATGGGCGCGCGAACGTAGAAGGTCATCGAGTTGTGCTCGAACGGCGTGCCGTGGCGGTCGCGCATCAGGTAGTTGATGAGCCCCGCGCCCTTGCGCGGGTCGGCGTCGATGTCGTCGAGCGACTGCTCGCCCTTGGTCGAGACGCGGGCGGCGAAGAGGACGTCGGCGTCGTGGGCGCTCGCGCGCACTAGGTCAACCTCGACGTCGGAGCGGAAACTGATGGGGGTGGGGGCCTCGGGGACTTCAGGGTCGGTCACGCGGCCAGCCTAGCCGCGCCGCCAGACACCGCGCCGAGGGCGTGCCAGCATGTCCCCATGGGAAAGGCCGCCGCCCGACGCCAGGGCATCTCGATCGGGATCGCGGCGGGCGCGTACGGGATCAGCTTTGGGGCGCTCGCCGTGACGGCGGGGCTCCACGTGTGGCAGGCGTGCGCGCTCAGCCTCCTGATGTTCACGGCCGCCTCGGAGTTCTCCTTCATCGGCGTCATGGCGGCCGGCGGATCCCCAGTGGCGGCCGTCGCGACGTCCGCGCTCGTCGGCGTCCGGCACGCGTCGTACGGCGCGCTCCTCGCTCCCTTCCTCCGGCCCCTGCGGAGGTGGCGCCTCTTCCTCGCCGCCCAGGTCACGCTCGATGAGTCGGCGGCCGCGGGCCTCGCGCGACATCATCACAAGTCCGGCCGCGCCGGATTCTGGGCGGCGGGCATCTCGGTATACGTGACCTGGAACGTCGCCACGCTCGCCGGCGCGCTCGCGGGGGCCCGGATCGGCCATCCGTCGGTCTGGGGCCTCGACGCCGCCGCGCCAGCCGCCTTCCTCGGCCTCCTGTGGACCCACCTGGAGAAGCCGAGCGCGAAGGTCGCGGCCGTCGTCGCCGTGGGCGGCACCCTGGCGCTCACGCCCGTCCTACCCGCGGGCACGGCGATGCTCGCCGCCGCGCTGCTCGCGGTCATCGCGGGGGAGGCGGTGCGGCAGCGGCCGGAGGGTTCTGACGCCACCGAGGCTCCGCTCACCGGGGGTCGCCCATGACGTGGACGATCGCGCTCTTCATCGCCGCCGCGCTGGCGTTTGGGCTCAAGCTCCTCGGGCATCTGGTGCCGGTGGCGTGGCTCGAACACCCGCTGATGGTTCGGACGGCCGACCTCGTTACGGTGGGGCTCCTCGCGGGGATGGTCGCGGCGCAGGCCTTCACGACGGGCACCACGGTGGTGCTCGACGCCCGTGTCGCCGCCCTCGCGGTCGCCGCGGTTCTGTTCTGGCGCAGGGTGCCCTTCGTACTCGTCGTGATCGCGGCCGCCGCGGTGGCCGCGGGATTGCGCGCGCTGGGCTGGGGTTAGTCGGCGCCGCCGTGCGGGGGCCGGTCGGGCAGGCGTCAGGCTGCTCGGGCGCGTCGGCGATCCGCGCGGAACAGGTCCGCCGCATGCCGAAGCGCCTTGCGCGCCATCGGGCGGTCCCGAGATGCCTCGTAGGCGTACGCGACGTGGAACCACGCGGCCCAGTCCTCCGGGCGGTCCTCCACCCCGCGCCGCGCGACCTCGAAGACCGCCTCCGCGGCATCGTCGGTGAGGCGGCCCGATGGCAGGGTTTCGCCGTCGTGGATGGGAAGCCTTCCCTCTCGATCGAGGACGTCGGCCATTCGCTGCACCGTCGTGCCGAGCCTCCACTCGTGAACCATCCACCAGAGCCCGACGATGGGCAGGATGAGGAGCCCCACCCCGAGGCCCCTTGCCGCCGCCTCTGGGGTCCCGAGGAGGATGAACGCCCGGTCGGCGACGAGGACGAAGTACATGAGCAGCACCGCCGAGATGCTGGCTGCCGCGAAGATGGCTGGCTGGCGGATGAGGCGCACGGACGCCCTAGCCGTCAAGGTACGCGTCGAGGCCGAAGGTGAGGCCGGGGTGCACGCCCACCTGGCGAATGCCCAGCAGGACGCCTGCCATGAAGGACTCGCGGTCGGTGGTGTCGTGGCGGATGGTGAGGGTCTCGCCCGGATTGCCGAGCAGGATCTCCTGGTGGGCGACGAGTCCCCGCAGCCGCACGGAGTGAACCCTGATTCCGGCGACCTCGGCGCCGCGAGCGCCATCAAGCGCGACCGAGGTCGCGTCGGGCGAGGGCGCCATCCCGGCGTCGCGGCGGGCCGCCGCAATGCGATCGGCGGTCTGGCGCGCCGTTCCCGACGGGGCGTCGATCTTGTCGGGGTGGTGAAGCTCGATCACCTCGACCGATTCGAAGTAGGGCGCGGCCTGCGCCGCAAACCGCATGGAGAGAACCGCCCCCAGGGCGTAGTTCGGGGCGATGATCACGCCGATCTCGGGGCGATCGAGAAGGTGGTCGCGGACGCGCTCGATCGCCTCCTCGTTCCACCCCGTGGTTCCCACGACCGCGTGGAGGCCCGCGTCGATGAGCGCGTGGACGTTCGCCTCGGTCGCGTCGGGAACGGTGAAATCGACGGCGACCGACGCGCTCGCCGCGACGGCGGCGCCGACGTCGTCGTCGAGGTCGAGGGCGGCGGCGAGGACGAGGTCGGGGGCCGCCTCGATGGCGTGCACCACCGTCGAACCCATCCGCCCGGCCGCGCCCAGCACGGCAACCCGAATCATGCGCTCACCCCCGTGCGTCAACCCTAGACATGCAACAACCCTACGCGACCGAGCGTGGCCCGACGCGAACCACCGCGCGCTCTCGCGCGGCCAGGTCGGCGGCCACCGCCTGGACGTCGTCGGCCGTCACGGCCCTCACCTCGTCGAGGGCCTCGCCGATGCTCCACAGGTCCCCGAACACCAGTTCCGAGCGGGCGAGGCGAGACATGCGGGAGTAGGAGTCCTCAAGTCGTAGGACGGTCGAGCCGACGATCTGGCCCTTGGCGCGCTCGAGCTCCGCCTGCGTGACGCCCTGCGCCATCCGCTCGAACTCCGCAACCATCAGCTCCATCACCTGGTCCGCGCGTTCGGGGGTGCAGCCCGCATACATGCCGAACAGGCCCGTCTCCGCCGAGGGAGAGGGGAAGGAGTACACGTTGTATGCGAGGCCTCGCTTCTCGCGCACCTCCTGGAAGAGCCGCGAGGACATCCCCCCGCCGAGGATCGCGTTGTAGACGCCGACGGCCGAACGGCTCGGGTCCGTCGCTTTGTAGCCGCGCGTCCCGATGATGATGTTGACCTGCTCGTCGTCGCGCTCGATCTCAAGGTTCGGCGTTAGCGTCGCCTCAACGTCGGCGAAGGCGTCGCGGCGCGGCAGGGGCGCGGCCGGGGCCGAGAGGTCCCACCCTCCGTCTTTGAGCGAACTCGCTGCGAGCGCGCATACCTCGTCGTGGTCCACCCCGCCCGCCGCGGCGATGACCAGACCCTCCGGGACGTAGTGCTCGCGGTAGTGCGCCCACACCGCGTCCCGCGGCACGGCGCGGATGATCTCGGGCGTGCCCCCGATGGGACGCCCGAGCGGGTGCCCGCCGAGCACGGCCTCGGCGAATCGCTCGTTGACCACGTCGCCGGGGTCGTCGTCGTTCATCGCGAGTTCCTCGAGGATGACGGTCCTCTCCAACTCGAAGTCCGCCTCGTCGATCGTGGACGACGTGACCATGTCGAGGGTGACCTCGACCGCCATGCGGACGTCGGCGTCGAGCACGCGCGCGTAGTAGGCGGTGTACTCCTTGCCGGTCATCGCGTTGTGCTCGCCGCCGACGCGGTCGAACGATTCGGCGATGTCGAGGGCCGACCGGGTCGCCGTCCCCTTGAAGAGCAGGTGTTCGAGGAAGTGGGTCGAGCCAGCGTGCGCGGGCGTCTCGTCGCGCGAGCCGATCCCCACCCATGCGCCGACGGTCGCGGACCGCATGCCGGGGATGTGCTCCGTCAGGACGCGCACGCCACCGGGGAGCACGGATCGCCGGATGAGCGCACCGTGATCCTGCTCGAAGGCCAGGTCGGCGCCCGGTTCGCCTTGGGCGACGAGGGGAAGTTCGTGGGGCATGCGCCCAGACTAGGCGGTCGCGGCCGTGCTTC
Source organism: uncultured Actinomycetota bacterium (assembly GCA_963830335.1). Classification (GTDB taxonomy): domain Bacteria; phylum Actinomycetota; class Actinomycetes; order Actinomycetales; family Demequinaceae; genus JAFGBM01. The sequence continues at coordinate 617,477 of CAWHLX010000001.1, read as the reverse complement.
CGTGTCAACCTCATACCCCGTCGCCTTCGTCGCCCCAGTAACGAAGGGGAGAGGAACAATCATGAAGCCCGTCACCCGGTTCGCCGTCGGCATCGTCGCCCTCACGGCGTTTTCGATTCCCGCGGCCGCCGCAAGCGCCGACCCTGCCACGTGCGGCCAGGTCATCTCGACCCCGGGGACCGTGATCACGCTCACCGGCAACCTCCACTGCGACGGAACCGCGCTGACCGTCGCAGCCGACAACGTCACCGTCGACCTTCACGGCTTCGCCCTGAAGGGCAGCGCAACGGACCCGTCGAGTCATCACTCGCCTGAATTTGATCCCCGATACGACGGCTATGCGATCGGAGTGCACGTCGTTGGCGCTCAACACACGAGGATCACGGGCGGCACCATCGACGGTTTCGACGCCGGGCTCGTCGCCGACAACGCCACCAACGTTCTGGCGGACTCCCTCACCATCCGCGACTTCAGCGGTTGGGGCATCTGGGCGACCGCGACCAACGGGCTGACCGTCTCCGGGGCAACGATCTCGGGCAGGGGGACGGACAGTGCGGACGTTCCCTCCCCCGACGCCGATTTCGGGCTCGTCGACGCTGGCGTTAAGGCCCTGTTTACCGCTGCGGTGAGGGTCGAGGATTCGACGATTTCCCTCGTCCCCGGTCAGGGGATCTTCGCCGACAGCGTCGGCGGACTCGAGGTGTTCAACACGGTCGTAACCAACAACCTCGGGAACGGTATTGACTTCACGCGACCGCCCACCGGCACCTCCTTCGCTATCGACACCGTCTCCGCATCCGACAATGGCAGGACGGGCATCATCGGCGACTTCACCAATGGGGCCCAGGTGTCGCTCAATCGTGTCGAAGCCTCCCGCAACGGCCATGGCGCAATATGGCTCGCGTCGACTTGGGACATCGCGGCGGGGTCGTCCCCGGCGTATAACGCGACGATCACCAACTCCACGGCAAGCGCCAACGGAGGAGACGTTGGAATCGCCTTGGGTGGCGCGGGCGTGTGGCGCCTCACCAACAACACGGCGTCCGGAAATCGGGGCGAGGGCTTCTACGCCTACGGAGGCACGATCATTTCGTCCGGAAACCTTGCCAAGGACAATCGCAGCAACGGTTTCTACTGGAATCAGGGCCTCAACGGATCGTCGACGTCCGACGTCGCCACGGGAAACCAGGGCAGCGGCGTCATGGTGGACAACGACATCTCCGGCGATGGCGGCAGCGTGATGACCCTCACCAAGGTCTCCTCGTCGCACAACGCGTCCCACGGTCTGCTCGTGAAGACGGGAACCGCGAAAGTGGCCTACGGCACCTTCAACGACAACAGCCTCGACGGCATCCGCGTCGCGAACCGCGGAACGAGTACCCTCTCGCATGCAGTGGCGCTCAGGAACACCGTGAACGGCGTGGCCTTCCTCGGGGGCTCAAAGGGGTGGGCGTTCAAGATCAACTCGTCGCACAACGGGCGCTACGGGCTCTGCAAGGAGCCCACAGCTTCGTACTATGACCGCCCGCCCAACACGTGGACCGACAACGCCGGAGGCGACCGCGTCAACACGTGCCTCTGGATCCATTTCGTTCCCCGGTGGTTCTAGGGCCAAGGGAGCCAAATCGCTCCAACCGTCAACCTCAATCCCCACGCCACGCGTCGGAGAAGCAACAACCCGGAGAGGAATAGCCATGAAACCCGTCACCCGAGTTCGCCGTCGGCATCGTCGCCCTCACGGCATTTTCGATTCCCGCGGCCGCCGCAAGCGCCGACCCTGCCACATGCGGCCAGGTCATCACGACGCCGGGGACCACCATCACGCTCACTGGCAACCTCAGTTGCGACGGCACCGCGTTGACCGTCGCTGCCGACAACGTCACCATCAACCTTGCGGGCTTCACCCTCAAGGGCGGCGGGACCGACCTATCGGCTCACCCGGAGTTCGATCCACGGTACGACGGCTACGCCGTCGGCGTGAAGGTCGTCCGCTCCAAGGGCACGCGAATCACCGGCGGCACCATCTATGGTTTCGACGCTGGCGTCGTTGCCGACCACGCCAAGGACTTGACGATCGACCATGCCACGATCACCGAGGGGAGCCGCTGGGGCGTGTGGGCCATCAACACAAACGGCCTTTCCGTGGACGGTTCGACGGTCTCGGGTCCCTGGGTGGTCGGAGACGCGGTCGAGGTAAACGAAGGTGACTACGAGGCGACCGGAGTCTACGTCGAGTCCTCCAGTGGGTTGAGTGTCGTCGATTCGACGATCACGGGCATCCGCGGCAACGGCGTCCTCACGGATCACGTGACCGGGATAAAGATCTCCGGTAGCCACTTCGTGGACAACGCCGGCGACGGCGACCAGGCGCGAAACTCGGGCGGTGCCTTCTCGATAGTGGATAGCGCCCTCGAGGGGAACGAGGCCGGACTCGAATTCGATCTGACGATCGGAACCTCGCAGATCACCCTCGACTCGGTCTCCGCGTCGAAGAATCGCGGTTTCGGCGTGTACGTCAACGACGCGCAGCGAGTGACCGTGACGAAGGTAACCGCCTCGGGCAACGGCAACGGCGGTATTTGGCTGCTCGCACAGATTGAGCCGCCCGCGCTCGCAACGGTAGCGACCATTTCCAGCTCGACCGCAGACAGCAACCGCAAGGACGGGATCGCGGTCTCCGGGCCGGGAACATGGACGCTGAGCAACAACTCCGCTTCCGGCAACGCCCGGATGGGCTTCTACGGAGCCACGGGCACGGTCACCTCGTCGGGGAACATCGCCAAGGGCAACCTCAGCGACGGTTTCCTCTGGGACACCGACCTCAACGGAACGTCGAAGTCCGATGTCGCCTCGGGCAACCAGGGCAACGGCGTGACGGTGAACATCGGGAGCGGTAACACCATGTCGCTCACCGACCTGGTCGCGTCGAGCGGCAAGGCCTACGGCCTGCTGGTGAAGTCGGGAACGGCGAGGGTGGTTCGCGGCGGCTTCGGCGTGAACACCCTGGACGGCATCCGCGTCGCGAACGGCGGAACGGGGACCCTCTCGTACACGCGGGCCGTCAAGAACGGCGCAAATGGCGTGGCCTTCGTCTCGGGCTCGACCGGGTGGGCGTACAAGATCACGTCGTCCTCGAACGGCCGCTACGGGATCTGCACCGATCCTGCGGCGTCGTACCGCGACTACCCGCCGCACACGTTGACCTACAACGGGGCGGGCGCCTACGGACACTCGTGCGACTGGATCTTCATTCCGCGGTGGTTCTGAGACAGGGGCGCGCTTTGTCAACGGGGTTAGCCCCGTCGACAAAGCGCGCCCCCATTCCCGGTAGCCTTGGCGAGACGAATGTCCCGAGTTGCGCGGGAGTTGCTACGGCACACTCGGAGCAACGATCCGCGTAGTTGCGTTGCCGCGTGCTGCGCTGAAGGAGGCACCGTGTCCACCGCCACTCAGAAGGCGATTCTTGACCGCATTCAGCTCGCGCCCGAGGTGCGGGCGGCCCTCGACGCGAGCCCCCGCCTGGTGATGCCGGAGACGCGGGACGAGCTCTATCGGCTCTGCCTCGGCCCCGAGGGCGGCCCGGTCTTCAACGTCGACTATGACGCGAAGGGCACCACCGTTACCGAGGCGACGGTCACCCGTTGCCGCAACGGGATCGCGGTCAACTACCCCGAGGACTACATGCGTCGGCGCGACCCGCGGTGCATGCACATCGCCGACGACCTTCCCACGGACAAGACCCGGTACAGCGACGCGTTCGGGGGGCCCTTCGCTCCCGTTCGGCAGGAGACGCTCGACTGGCTCGGCACGCAGGAGCTCGTCGTCGTCCCCTTCAAGGCCGGGGCGCTGACCTACGGCTCGCCGTCGCTCGCGATCATGCCCGTCAACGCCGCGTTCTTCGCGCTCACACTGCGGGATCTGTCCGGATGGGTGACCTTCGAGGACCTCGGCGACTACACGCCTCGCTCGATCATCTACGTGGCGCCGCCGTTCCGCCAAACCCACTTCAAGAACAAGCAGGTCGTCGTTCACGATCGCACCAAGACCCTCCACGAGGTGTTCGCCTACAACCTCTACCCCGGCCCGAGCGCCAAAAAGGGCGTCTTCTCCGTCCTGCTCGACATCGGCGAGGGCGAGGGCGACGGCTGGATCACCGCCCATGCGTCGTCCGTCATGGTGACCACACCGTACGACAACGAGACCGTCGTCATGCACGAGGGCGCCTCGGGCGGCGGCAAGTCCGAGATGTACCAGGACCTTCGCCGCGAGGACGACGGTCGCATCCTGCTCGGCGACGAACGTCGTCACGAACGAGCCGTACCTCATCACCCTGAGCGAGACCTCGGCAGCTCTCCCCCGTCACCGACGACATGACGCTATGCCACCCCTCGATCCAGAAGGGGGACGGCCGCATGTACGTGGCCGACGCCGAGGACGGTTGGTTCGTCCGCGTCGACAACCTGCGCGAATACGGCGAGGACGCGGGCTTCGAGCGCGCGGTCATCCACCCCTCCGCCCCGCTCGTGTTCTTCAACATCCAGGGCGTCCCGGACGCGACCGCGCTTCCCTGGGAGCACACGCTCGACTCGAACGGCAAGCCGTGCCCCAACCCGCGCGTCGTGCTTCCTCGCTCTATGGTCAAGGGAGTCGTCGGCGAGCCCGTCGGCGTCGACGTCCGCACCTTCGGCGTGCGCATGCCCGCCTGCACGCGCGATAAGCCCACCTACGGGATCATGGGCATGACGAACTTCGTGCCCCCGTCGATCGCGTGGCTCTGGCGCCTGATCGCCCCGCGCGGCGACAAGAACCCGTCCATCGGCGAGTCGAGGGACGCGGTCAAGAAACTCGAGCACGGCGGCATGATCGCCGAGGGCGTCGGCTCCTTCTGGCCCTTCTCCACGGGCACCAAGGTGGCCGCGGCGAATCTCCAACTCAAGCAGATCATGGACTACCCGCGCATGCGCTACATCCTCACGCCTAACCAGCACATCGGCGCCTACGCGGTGGGCTTCAGCGCCGAGTGGCTGACGCGCGAGTGGGTCGCGCGCCGCGGCGCAGGCCGCGTGCGCGCCGATCAGCTGACCAAGGCCCGCTGCCCTCTGTTCGGGTACGCGCCGACCGAGATCACGCTCGACGGCCAGCCCGTGCGGCGCACGCTCCTGCACCCCGACCAGCAGTCCCAGGTGGGCGAGAAGGCGTACGACGCCGGGGCCAAGATCCTCACGGGCTTCTTCAAGGCCGAGCTCGCGCAGTTCCTCACCGACGACCTCGACCCGCTCGGGCGGAAGATCATCGAGTTGTGCATGCGCGACGCGGGCGTCGAGGAGTACGAGGCGCTCACGCCGTCGTACCTGTAGACGGCGACGCGCGAGGATAGGACCCGAAGGAGGCCCCCATGGCGAACGCCGGCTGGCAGGAGCGCAAGAACGAGCGGCCCGTTGAGGACCCGACGCGCACCGAGCTGGAGAAGCTCCGCGCCGACGAGTGGTTCAAGTACCGCCTTGGCCCCGAGCTCGCCGCGATGCAGCGCGAGACCCTCGCGACGTGCCGCGAGCTCAGCGCGCTCTACCCCTCGGACCCCGCGCGGGCCAACGCGATGCTCGCCGCGCTCGTCGCCGAGTGCGGGCCGGGGCTGGACATCCGCCCGCCCATCTCGATCGAGTACGGCGAACGGATGACGATTGGCAGCAACGTCTTCATCAACGCGGACCTCATGGTGATCGGCAGCGGGCGGATCACCATCGGCAACAACGTGCTGATCGGCCCGTGCACCCGCCTCTACACGCCCAACCACTCCGTTGACTTGGACCTGCGTCACGCGGGCTGGGAACTGGGCCTGCCGATCACGCTCGAGGACGACACCTGGCTCGGTGGGTCCGTGGTGATCTGCCCCGGCGTGACCGTGGGGCGCGGCTCCGTGGTGGGTGCGGGGTCCGTGCTGACCAAGGACGTGCCGCCCGGGGTCGTCGTGGCCGGGAACCCCGCTCGGGTCGTCAGGACGATCTAGGGCTGATCCGGGCTAGACGGCCTTGATCTGCTTGTAGTTGACGACGTGCTCTTCCCACTTCTTGTTCTTCGTCTTGAACACGACGACGACCTTCGAGCCCTCCTCGCGGAAGGTGAAGCCGACGGTGTTGGCGTCAACGGCCCCCCAGTGACCGCACTTCTCCGTCGCCATCACCAGTGTGTTGAGCGGAATCTTCTCCATGGCCGACCTTTCTTGATGCGCCGCGGATCCGGGCCACTGCCCCCGCTACTTCCAACCTAGTTCGCGTCCGCCGCGCTCGCCAGAGGTCCCAAGGCTAGGACGTTCGAAGGGGCGGCGCGGGTTTCCCCGCACCGCCCCTCGTCGCCCAGTTATGAACTGAGGCCTACGCCTCCGCGTCGTCTTCCGCGTCGCCGGTGAGCGCGGCGCCCTGCTGGGTCTCGCCCTCCTCGACCACGCCGAGCGACAGCTTGCCGCGCGGGTCGATCTCCTTGACCTCGACCTGAACCTTCTGGCCCACGCGAAGGATGTCCTCGACGTTCTCCACACGCTTGCCACCGGCGAGCTTGCGGATCTCCGAGACGTGCAGGAGGCCGTCCTTGCCGGGAGAAAGCGAGATGAACGCGCCGAACGCGACGGTCTTGACGACCGTGCCGACGAAGCGCTCCCCGATCTCCGGCATGTGCGGGTTGGCGATGGCGTTGATCGCGGCTCGCGCGGCCTCCGCGGACTCGCCGTTGGTCGCGCCGATGAAGACCGTTCCGTCGTCCTCGATCGAGATGTCCGCCCCGGTGTCGTCCTGGATCTGGTTGATCATCTTGCCCTTGGGGCCGATGACCTCGCCGATCTTGTCGACGGGCACCTGAACCGTGATGATGCGAGGAGCGGTGACGCTCATCTCATCGGGCTCGCTGATCGCGGCATTCATGATCCCGAGGATGTGAAGCCGGGCGTCGCGGGCCTGGCCGAGCGCCTTGGCGAGTACGTCGGCCGGGATGCCGTCGAGCTTGGTGTCCAGCTGGATGGCCGTCACGAAGTCCTTGGTACCGGCGACCTTGAAGTCCATGTCGCCGAACGCGTCCTCCGCGCCCAGGATGTCGGTGAGCGCCGCGTAGCGGGTCTCTCCGTCAACCGTGTCCGACACGAGCCCCATCGCGATGCCCGCGACCGGCGCGCGCAGTGGCACACCGGCGTTGAGCATGGACAGGGTCGACGCGCACACGGAGCCCATCGAGGTGGAACCGTTGGACCCGAGGGCCTCGGAGACCTGACGAATCGCGTACGGGAAGTCCTCGCGCTTGGGAAGCACGGGCATGAGGGCCCGCTCGGCGAGCGCCCCGTGTCCGATCTCGCGGCGCTTGGGGCTGCCCACGCGGCCGGTCTCGCCGGTCGAGTAGGGCGGGAAGTTGTAGTGGTGCATGTAGCGCTTCTTGTTCTGAGGGGAGAACGAGTCGATCTGCTGCTCCATCTTCAACATGTTGAGCGTGGTGACGCCGAGGATCTGCGTCTCGCCGCGCTCGAACAGGGCCGAGCCGTGGACGCGCGGCAGGACCGCGACCTCGGCGGAGACCGGGCGAATATCCGCGAGGCCTCTTCCGTCGATGCGGAGGCCATCCTTGAGGATGCGCTGGCGCACGGTCTTCTTGGTCACCGAGCGGATCGCCGCGGACACCTCGCCCAACCGACCCTCGAACTGGGCCTCGAGCGCGGCAATCGTCTCCGCCTTGATCTCGTCGAGGCGGTTCTCACGATCGTGCTTGTCGGCGATCTGAAGCGCCTTCGCGAGGTCAGCCTCCGCGGCCTTGGACACGGCCGCGAGGACGTCGTCCTGGTAGTCGAGGAAGACGGGGAAATCACCCGTCGGCTTCGACGTGGTCTTGGCAAGCTTGGCCTGCGCCTCGCACAGCGCGCGGATGAACGGCTTGGCCGCTTCAAGGCCCTCGGCGACGACGGCCTCGGTCGGCGCGACGGCGCCCTCGGAGACCAGGTCGAGCGAGTCGTTGGTCGCCTCGGCCTCAACCATCATGATGGCGACGTCGTCGCCCACCACGCGGCCGGCCACGACCATGTCGAACACCGAGCGTGCCTGGTCCGAGTAGCGCGGGAACGCCACCCACTGGCCCTCGATCAGGGCGATGCGGGTCGCGCCGATCGGGCCGCTGAAGGGCAGGCCCGCGATCTGCGTCGACATCGAGGCCGCGTTGATCGCGACGACGTCGTACTGGTCGTCTGGGTGGACGGCCATGACGGTGATGACGACCTGGATCTCGTTGCGAAGCCCGCTGACGAACGACGGGCGCAGCGGGCGGTCGATGAGGCGGCACGTGAGGATGGCCTCCGTGGACGGACGACCCTCGCGGCGGAAGAACGAGCCGGGAATCTTGCCCGCCGCGTAGGAACGCTCTTCGACGTCGACGGTCAGGGGGAAGAAGTCGAAGCCCTCGCGGGGCTTCTTCGACGCCGTCGTGGCCGACAGCAGCATCGTCTCGCCGTCGAGATAGGCGGCGACCGCGCCTGCGGCCTGCTTGGCGAGTCGGCCGGTCTCAAACCGGACGACGCGCTTGCCGAACTTGCCGTTGTCGATAACGGCCTCGGCGAATTGGATTTCTGGACCTTCCATAGGGAAGTAGCTCCTTGCATTGGGAGCAGGCAGGCGGGACCGTGGGGCGAGTGCCTCACCACTGATCGTCAGTCGAAATGTTCAGGGGGGTTCGCGGGGGGGAACCGTCCTGCCCATCACCACCGATGATCAGCGTCTTTTTGAAGCCGCTCAGCAAGCCTGCTCGTGTGTTGTGATGTGGGCGCCCCGGTACTCGGGGGGCCGCACATACTCTATCAGAGAGCGGTCGCGGTACCCCGAAGGGGGGTCAAGGCACGCCAAGGGCGCAACCCGGGACTCGCCTAGCGGCGAAGCCCAAGCTTCTCGATGATCGCGCGGTAGCGGTTGATGTCCACCTTCTGGAGATAACCAAGGAGGCGACGACGCTTACCGACGAGCAGGAGGAGGCCGCGGCGCGAGTGGTGGTCGTGCTTGTGGACCTTGAGGTGCTCGTTGATGTCCGTGATGCGGCGCGTGAGAAGGGCGATCTGAACCTCGGGCGAACCCGTGTCATCCTTGCTCGTCGCGTGCTCGGTCATGATGGTCTTCTTGACTGCGGGCTCAAGCGGCATTGCTGCTCCTTCTCGTTCGCTGCGCGGCGCACCCGGGCATGTTCTCCGGGGCACTCCAATCCGCGGCCGATTCACGGCGGGTCACATCGTATCAGCGCAGCGGAGAGGGACCTTGCGCGAGCACCCCACGGCACCACTCGACGTCCTCGGCGAGCGCGGCCGTCAGCTCCTCGATGGAACCGAACTTCTGCATGTCGCGCCTGCGATCCGCAAGGTCGAGCGCGACGCGAGCTCCGTAGAGGTCGACCCGCTCGATGTCGATCAGGTGGGCCTCGACGCGCACCTCGGTGCCGCCGACCGTGGTGTTGACGCCGATGCTCACCGCCGCGGGTAGCGCCCGTCCCCCGAGCGCCGTGGCATCGCCGCTCGAGCCGGGTTCGAGGATGGTCACCCATCCCGCGTAGACCCCGTGGGCGGGGATCATCCCCGCGTAGATGGCGAGGTTGGCGGTCGGAAACCCGATCTCCCTGCCCCGCGCGTCCCCCGCGATGACTTCGCCGCGCAGTCGATGGGGGCGGCCGAGGATGCGCGCCGCGCCCGCGACGTCGCCGACATCGAGGAGTTCGCGCACCCACGTGGACGACCACCGGCGGTCAGAACCGTTCGAGATACCCACCCATTCCACGATCTCGACCTCGAAGCCCAACTCCGCGCCGAGCTCACGCATCGTGTCGGCGTGGCCGACGTTGCCCCACCCGAACGTGGTGTCGTGCCCGATCACCACCTTCGCGGCGCGCAGCGCCTCGACGAAGCACGACCGGACGAACTCCTCGGGCGTCTGGTGCGCGAACTCGAGCGTGTAGTGGATGACGACCACCGCGTCGAGCCCCGTCGCGGCGAGGCGCTCGACTCGATCCTCGATCCCCGTGATGAGGGTCGGCGGGTTCTCCGGCCGGTGAACCGCCTTCGGGTGGGGGTCGAAGGTGACGGCGACCGAACGGCGCCCGGCCGCGCGGGCGTCGGCCACGAGCGTCGAAAGGACGGCCTGGTGGCCCCGGTGCACGCCGTCGAAGTTGCCGAGCGTTACCACCGTGGGGCCGAAGTCCGCGGGAACGTCGGCGAGAGAACTCCAGACCAGGGTCATCGCGCCACTCCCCGCGGCGCGGGTCCCACGCGTGAGGGGGAGATCATCGTGCGCCCATACTAACCGCGGCGAACACGGCAAGCGGGCGAAGCAGGGCGCCGTCCGTGACGACGAGCGCCACGAGGTTCCCCCCGGGACCGAGCAAGGCGAGGGGCCGCGCGGCGTTGGCGTCTCCGTCGGACGGATCGCGCGGGATGCGGCGGCCGAACCCGAGGTTGACGGCGTCGTCGGCCGAGACCACCCGCGAGGGAAGCGCGCCGACTGCGGCATCCGCGAGGGGGATAGCAACGAGGGGCCGCCCCGCCTCGACGCCAGCGGAGAGTTCCTCGAGCTCCGTCGCGTCGGTGAGGGAGAAGCCCGCGACGCGGGTGCGCCGGAGCGCGGTGAGATGCCCCCCCACCCCGAGCGCCTCGCCGAGGTCGCGGGCGAGGGCACGGACGTAGGTTCCCGACGAGACGGTGACCGAGACGTCGAGATCGAGGAAGGGGACGCCCTCGTCGACGCCGGAACGCGCTTCGCCGACCACGAATCCGCTCACGGTCACGGGCCGCGCCTTCAGCCGAACGTCCTCGCCCGCGCGCACCCGTGCGTACGAGCGCTTGCCGTCAGTCTTGATCGCGCTCACCGAACTCGGCACCTGCTCGATGTCCCCCGTCAGGGCCGCGACCGCCTCGGCGATGGCCTGAGGCGTGACCGCGGAGGCGTCGGTGCGCCCTGTCACCTCGCCCTCAGCGTCGTCCGTCACGGTGGTAGCGCCGAGCCGAATCGTGGCGTCGTAGGCCTTGTCCGCGGACGTGACGAAGGACAGGAGGCGCGTCGCCTGGCCGATGCCGACGATGAGAACCCCGGTCGCCATCGGATCGAGCGTGCCCGCGTGTCCCACCTTCCGGGTACCAGCGAGCCTGCGCATGCGTGCGACGACGTCGTGGGACGTCCATCCCGCGGGCTTGTCCACGACGACGAACCCCACGACGGGGTCGCTACTCGTCGTCGGCGCCGTCATCCGCGTCGCCCTCATCAACACCGGAGTCTCGGTAGGGATCCGCCTCACCCGCGTACGTCGCGCCCGCTCGAAGCGCCGCCGACTGTTCGTCGCGCAGCTTCGCCTCCGCGAGCGCCTTCTCGAGGCTCGCGGCGGTCTCCGGAACGGCGTCGAGCACGAACTCGAGGCTCGGCGTGAGCCGAATCCCGAGCTCGCCTCCGACCAAGGACCGCAGTCGCCCGTTCGCCGAAGCGAGGGCGCGGGCCGTCTCCGCGCGCGCGGCCTCGTCCCCGTAGACGGAGTAGAAGACCGTCGCGTGCTGGACGTCCCCCGTCACCCGGACGTCCGTCACCGTGACGAAGCCCAGCCGGGGGTCCTTGATCTCGGCCTCGAGCGCGCGGGCGACGACCCTCTGGATCGTGCCCGCGACTCGAAGCGCGCGTGCGGAGTCCGCCATTAGGTCCTGGGAACCTCGACCATCTCGTAGGTCTCGATGATGTCGCCGACCTGAAGATCGTTGACCTTCCCGAGCCCGATGCCGCACTCGAAGCCCTCGCGGACCTCCGTGGCGTCATCCTTGAAGCGGCGCAGGGTGTCGATCGAGACCTCCGCGACGACGTTGCCTTCGCGGCTGAGCCGGCCCTTGGCGTTGCGGCGGATCGTCCCGGAGCGCACCATGCACCCGGCGATATTGCCGAACTTCGAGGACCGGAAGATCTCGACGATCTCGGCCGAACCCGTAGCGTTCTCCACGAACTCCGGCTTGAGCATGCCCTTGAGGGCGGCCTCGATGTCCTCGATCGCCCGGTAGATCACCGAGTAGAAGCGCATGTCCACGCCCTCGCGCTCGGCGAGTTCCTGGACGCGCTCGGCGGGGCGCACGTTGAAGCCGATGATGATCGCGTTGTCGACCGTGGCGAGGTTGACGTCGTTCTGGGTGACGGCGCCGACGCCGCGGTGAATGACCCTGAGCTCGACCTCGTCCCCCACGTCGATCGCCACGAGGGCGTCCTCGAGCGCCTCGACCGCACCGGACACGTCGCCCTTGATGATGAGGTTGAGGGTGTCGACCTTGCCCGCGGCGAAGGCTTCGGTGAAGTCCTCGAGGCTGATGCGCTTGCGGCGCTTGGCGAGTTGCGCGGCCCGATCTGCGGCCTCGCGCTTCTCCGCGATCTGACGCGCCGTGCGCTCGTCGTCCGCGACGATGAACGAGTCTCCTGCTCGGGGCACGGACGTGAGCCCGAGCACCATGACGGGACGAGCGGGAGACGCGGCCTCGATCGGCTGGTCGTGCTCGTCGAACATGGCGCGGACGCGCCCGTGGGCCGTTCCCGCGACGATCGAGTCGCCGACGTGAAGGGTTCCCGACTGAACGAGCACGGTCGCAACGGCGCCGCGCCCCTTGTCGAGGTGGGCCTCGACGGCAACGCCTCTCGCGTCCTTGTTGGGGTTGGCGCGAAGGTCGAGGCCGGCGTCCGCCGTGAGGAGGACGGCCTCGAGGACCTCGTTGACGCCGTCGCCCTTGAGCGCGGAGACGTTGACGAACATCGTGTCGCCGCCGTACTCCTCCGCGACGAGGTTGTATTCGGTCAGCTGCTGACGAACCTTGTCCGGGTTGGCCCCGGGCTTGTCCATCTTGTTGACCGCGACGACGATCGGCACGCCTGCGGCCTGCGCGTGATTGAGCGCCTCGATCGTCTGGGGCATAACGCCGTCGTCCGCCGCGACCACGAGGATTGCGATGTCCGTGACGCTCGCGCCTCGGGCACGCATGGCGGTGAAGGCCTCGTGGCCCGGGGTGTCGATGAACGTGATGGCACGCGTGGTGCCCTCGTGGGGGTGGTGGACCTGGTATGCGCCGATGTGCTGCGTGATGCCGCCCGCCTCGCCCGAGATGACGTCGGACTTGCGGATGGCGTCGAGCAGGCGGGTCTTTCCGTGGTCGACGTGGCCCATGACGGTGACGACCGGTGGGCGCACCTCGAGGTCCTCGTCGGTCTCCGCGTCGAGCTCCGCCTGGAGGTCGATGTTGAAGTCCTCGAGGAGCTCGCGATCCTCTTCCTCCGGGGAAACGATCTGCACGCGGTAACCAAGCTCGGCCCCGAGCGCCTCGAACGTACCCTGGTCGAGGGACTGCGTCGCCGTGGCCATCTCTCCGAGGTGGAAGAGGACGGTCACCAGCGACGCGGGATTGACATCGATCTTCTCGGCGAAGTCGTTCAGCGTCGCTCCGCGGCGCAGGCGTATCGGGGTGGTGCCGTCCCCGCGAGGGACCTGGACTCCGCCGATCGACGGCGCCTGCTGCTGCTCGTACTCTTGGCGCTTGGCGCGCTTGCTCTTGCGGCCGCGGACGGGCCTGCCTCCCGCCTTACCGAAGGCTCCGGCGGTGCCGCCGCCTCGGCCGCGACTACCCGCGGCGGGACGGCTTCCCGGGGTGAACCCTCCGGGTCCACCCGCGCCGCCCGGTCCGCCAGGGCCACGTCCTCTGGCTCCCGCCGCGCCACCGGGACCGCCGGGTCCACGGCTCGTGGTCGGTCCGCCAATTCCCGCGCCGGTCGGCCTGGGGCCGCGGACTCCCGCGCCTGGGCCGGTAGAGGTCCCCCGCGCGCCGGTGGCACTGGGGGCGCCGGCCGAGGCCGGACGGGTCGAGCGCGGAGCCTGGAACGGGTTGTTACCGCCGGGACGCGGGCGCGGGCGCGGCGCGGCAAAGGGGTTGTTGCCGCCGGGACGCGGGCGGGGACGCGGCATGCCGTCGGCGGCTGGGGCGTCCGTGGCCGCGGGGGCGTCGGATGCCGACGCCGGGGTATCGGGGCTCGGCGAGGCGGGCGTCGAGGAAGCCGGGGTTGAGGACGACGAAGCCTGCGACGACGGGGCTGCTGACGATGGGGCTGCCGACGACGCAGGCGCGGCGTCCGTGGCGGGGGCCTCCGGGCGTCCGAACGGGCTCATCGCGGCGCCGGGATTGGCCGGAAGCCCGGAATCGCCTGCAGGGGCGCTCGCGGGCGCCGGTTCGCGCGGCGCTGCGGCTGGTGCGGCGGCGGCCTCGGGCGCGGGCGCGGACGCGGACGCGGGCGGCTTTCTTGGCTGCCGGCTTCGCGGGCTCTTCCTTGACCGGCGCCTTCTTGGGCGCGGGGAAGGCGTCGCGGACCTTGCGGATGACGGGGGCTTCGAGCGTCGAGGACGGTCCCTTGACGTACTCGCCCATCTCGATCAATTTGCTGATGAGATCCTTGCTCGGGACTCCGAGCTCCTTGGCGATCTCGTGAACGCGGGGCTTTGCCACAACTCTCCTGTCTCGGTTCGACCGAGGCAGGGCCGAACCATCGTTAGTGAGCGAAACTCATTTTGCGATACTCATCGTGAACTCATGGGATGGTTCCCGTTCTTTCGACGGTTGGGTTCGGTAGGCGGCCAAGTCCCGGGCGCCCCCGGTCCGCGGGCAACGAAGCCCGCATCCGGGAACAACGCACCGAGGTTCACCTCGGGTTGGCCTAAGGCCCGCCCGATGGCTCGCCGTTGGCGCGCCCGGTCCAAGCATTCCGTGGTGGGGTGCAGGTACGCTCCCCGACCAGGCATGCCGTGCGACTCATCAACCACGACGTTTCCGTCGATGGCGACCAACCGCACGAGATCCGACTGAGACGCCCGTCCCCGGCAACCAACACACGTTCGCACTGGCCCTTGTGGGTCCGGCGCAAGCGCATCGGCGGCGCGAGGCGAGATTCTCGGCGTCATCAGTGTAGCGGGAAGTGGCGTACGGAGGCTTCCGCCTAGCCGTGCGCGCCCTGCGCCCCCGGTACCTCGGGAGCCTCGTCGGAGCGAATGTCGATGCGCCAGCCGGTCAGGCGGGCCGCAAGGCGAGCGTTCTGGCCCTCCTTGCCGATCGCGAGCGAGAGGTGATAGTCGGGGACGACGACGCGCGCCGCCCTCGCGATAGGGTCGACGACGGTCACGGAGACGACGCGGGCGGGCGAGAGGGCGTGGCCAACGAACGTCGCCGGATCCTCGTCCCAATCGACGATGTCGATCTTCTCGTCCCTGAGTTCCGCCATGACGGCGCGCACCCGCGCGCCCATGGGGCCGATGCACGCGCCCTTGGCGTTCACCCCCGGGACCGTCGCGCGAACCGCGACCTTGGATCGGTGTCCCGCCTCGCGCGCGAGCGCCATGATCTCCACGGTTCCGTCCGCGATCTCGGGAACCTCAAGCTCGAAGAGCCTCCGGACGAGCCCAGGGTGCGTGCGGGACAGCGTGATCGACGGGCCCTTCATGCCCCGGCCGACCTCGAGGACGTACCCCCGGATGCGCTCACCGTGAACGTACGTCTCGGTCGGCACCTGCTCGTGGGCGGGGAGGAACGCCTCGACGTCGCCGAGCTGAACGTGAACGTTCTTGGGATCGGCGGACTGCTGAATGACTCCGGAGACGAGGTGTCCCTCGCGCCCCGCGAACTCGCCGAGCACGTGGTCGTCGCCCGCCTGCCTCAGCCGCTGGATGATGACCTGGCGCGCCGTGGCCGTCGCAATACGCCCGAAGTCGGTCGGGGTGTGGTCGAACTCCGGCATGGCCTCCGGGGGAATCTCCGACTCGGGGTCGGGGTCCTCACGCGCGAGGACCCTGACCTTGCCCGTGGTGCGATCCACCTCGACGCGGGCGTGATGATGGGCTCCTGGCGTCTTGTGATACGCGGAAACGAGCGCCTGTTCGATCGCATCGATCAGAACATCGAAGGAGATATCCCGCTCCTTCTCGAGTCCACGCAGGGCGGCGAGATCGATGTCCATGGACCCGCCTCTCCCCGAAAAGCACCCGGGCATTCTCTGAAGTTGCACGTCATTCTACGGTGACGGGCGCGATCGTGTAATGATGGCGCGCATGAGGACGTCACGTTCTGTAGGCGGAATGATCGTCCTCGCGACCCTCGCGACTGCGGTGCTCGCGGGTTGTTCCCTGCGTCTGGAGACCCCGCCCGTCCCCACGCCAACGCCCGACCAATACGAGTCTCTGCGCGACGCCGCGGCAAGAGACGAGGCGCGAGTTCTGGACGCCCTCGCGGGCATGACGGCGCCGGGGGCGACGGCGTCGGACGCCAGCACGCCGGGCCGCGACTACTTCGTCCAGGTGGAGGCGGCATCCGCCGCCGACCACCTCGACGCCCTCGGCGGGGTGTACGTCCCCTTCCCCGCGGCTACCCCCTCCCCTTCGGCGACCCCCTCCCCCTCTGCATCTCCCGCATCGGCATTGGGCGTCGCGCCGCTGACGCGCGCCGTCGCCGAGGCGCGCGATGCCGACCTCGCCGCAGCGCTGATCGCCGACGACCCCGACCTCGCGCTCGTCCTTGCCTCGATCGGCCTGAGTCATGCCGAGGCCCTCGCCGTGGGCGCGTATCAGGACGCCATCGCAGCGGGGTCCGCGCCGCTCGTGTCCGAACGTCACATGCCGGGCGTCGGCTTCTCGGCTCTTGTCCCCACCTCGACGGCGCTCGATGGCGCGACGATCGAGGGGATCATCGTGGCCCACGACTTCGCCGCCTATGCGTACGAGGTGATCGCCGCGCGCTCGTCGGACGATGCGCGGACCCAGGCCCTCGCGCGATCGCGCATCCATGCCCACCGGGCTGCCGAGCTCGTAGCGATCGCCGGGGTAGACCCCAGGAACCCCGCGTACGTCATCGACCACGCGCGCCTCGAAAGCGCCGAGGGGATGGCCGCGCTCGCCCAAGAGACCGAGACGGGGATCGCGGACCGGTATGTCACCGCGTTCTTCGGGGCCGCCCAGGCCGGCGCGACGGGCCTCGGCGACCGAGGGTGGCTGCTCGCCGGCGCGTATGACGCCCTCGTGCAAGGGCTCCTGTGGCGGGGGGCGACGGCCGCGGACGCCGAACCCCTCCCCGGCGTCGTGCTTCCCGCGGGATAGCCTGCCCCAGGGCAGCCCGGCTCTAGCCCACTGCGGCCTACCCCAGGGCAGCCCTCACGTGCCCCGCGGCGAGCGCGACGGCGTCGGCGACCGGGACCTCGTCCATCGTGCCCGCCCGGCGATCGCGAATCTCGACCGTGCCCGCCTCGAGCCCCTTGCCGACCACGATGATGAAGGGCGCGCCGATGAGCTCGGCGTCCTTGAACTTCACCCCGGGCGAGGCCTGGCGACGGTCGTCGTAGCAGACCTCGATCCCGAGCGTTTCGAGCGCCTCGGCGATCCCCTCCGCCGCGACGTACACGGCATCCTCCTTGCTGGTCGCCACCACGTGGACGTGATACGGCGCGACGTGCGCGGGCCACTTGAGGCCGATCTCGTCGTTGTTGAGTTCCGCGAGGACGGCGACGACGCGGGTGATGCCGAGGCCGTACGAGCCCATCGTGACTATGCGGGCCTTGCCGTTCTCGTCGAGCACGTTGAGGCCGAGCGCCTTCGCGTACTTGGTGCCGAGCTGGAAGATGTGGCCGATCTCCACGCCGCGGGCGAGCTCGAGCGGGCCGGAGCCATCGGGGGCGG
Source organism: uncultured Actinomycetota bacterium (assembly GCA_963830335.1). Classification (GTDB taxonomy): domain Bacteria; phylum Actinomycetota; class Actinomycetes; order Actinomycetales; family Demequinaceae; genus JAFGBM01. The sequence continues at coordinate 599,762 of CAWHLX010000001.1, read as the reverse complement.
GGTCTCCCGCGCGCACCTCGGCGGCCTCGATGGTCCCGTCGGCCGCGAAGTCGCGCCCCACCACCAGGTCGAAGACGTGCTTGTCCTTGACATTCGCGCCCGTGATCCATCGCGTCCCCTCGACCACGCGAGGGTCGAGCAGGTAGCGCACGGCGGTGTCGCCGTCTGCGCCCGCCTCGACGCCTTCTGCGCGCGCCTGCGGCCCGAGCGTGCCTGGGCCGATGTACCCGGGCACTAGGCCCTTGTGCTTCGCGAGGTCGGCCTCGGTGGCGGGCTCGACGCCGGCAGGGCTAAGCGCGGCCTCGGTGCGCTTGAGATCCACGTCCCTGTCTCCGGGCACGCCGACGACGAGGAGGCTCCGCTCGCCCGTGGGCTCCGTGACGGCGAGGACGACGTTCTTGAGGGTATCGGCGGCGGTCCAGGGCCGGTCGGCGCGGGGGTGGCGTTCGTTCGCGAGCGCGACGAGCGAGTCGATGGTCGGGGTGTCGGGAGTGTCCTCGACGTGAGGGGCTGGCGCGTCGGCGAACGGCACGGCGGGCGGCACGACCGTCGTTACGGCCTCGACGTTCGCCGCGTACCCGCCGGGCGAGCGCACGTAGGTGTCCTCCCCCACCTCGACCGGGCAGAGGAACTCCTCGGAGACCGAGCCTCCCATGGCGCCGGACATCGCGGAGACGGCGACGTAGGGGATGCCGAGGCGGTCGTAGATGCGGATGTACGCCGCGCGCTGAATCGCGTAGGAGTCGGCAAGGCCCTCGTCCGTGAGGTCGAACGTGTAGGCGTCCTTCATGATGAACTCGCGGCCGCGGATCAGGCCGGCGCGGGGGCGCGCCTCGTCGCGGTACTTGGTCTGGATCTGGTACAGCGAGAGCGGCAGGTCCTTGTACGACGAGTACAGGTCCTTCACCAGCAGCGTGAACATCTCCTCGTGGGTGGGCGCCAGGAGGTAGTCCGCGTCCTTGCGGTCCTTGAGGCGGAAGAGGTTTGGGCCGTAGTCCTTCCATCGGCCCGACGCCTCGTACGGCTCGCGCGGGAGGAGCGCGGGAAAGTGAACCTCCTGGGAGCCCGAGGCGTCCATCTCCTCGCGAACCACGGCCTCGACCTTGGCGAGCACCTTGAGCCCGAGCGGGAGCCAGCTGTAGATGCCTGGCGCGGCGCGGCGGATGTAGCCCGCCCGGACGAGGAGGCGATGGGAGGCGACCTCGGCGTCGGCGGGGTCTTCGCGGAGCGTACGGAGGAAGAGCGTGGACATTCGGAGCATGGGGTCAGCCTAGTGCGCGTTGCGGGCGCGGTCCGGACGGCCCACTCATGCGCCAACGCGCCGGCGTCGACCTTCGCCGCTATGCTGACAGGGCCGTCATCGTCGACAACCAGTGGGAAGGATGGACCAATGGCTCAGTTCACTTTGGCCGGGACCCAGGCCTTGAATGGGGGAGGGGTGCGCTACACGTTTACGGGGGCGGACGCCAACGCTGTCGCTGCCGCCGTGGGCGAATACTTCGCGCAGCGCGGCTACTCCCTGGAGGAGGGCGCTCCCGTCAACGGGACGTACGGAAAAGGAAGTGCCGCCGCCAGGGCCCTGCTCGGAGGGTTCACCACGCGCTTCAAGTTCAAGGTCGCCGTCACCCCGGGCCAGGGTGTGACTGAACTGGACTTCAGCAAGGGCATGAGCGGAGCGGTAGGCGGCGCCATGGGCGCCGCCAAGATGACCAAGGAGTACACGACGATCCAGGAGGAGCTGAAGGCGCTCTAGCGACCTCACCCGACCGGATCGCGCGCGCATCACGACTACAGAGTCTGGCGTCGTCTACACCATGATCGTCGCGAACGTCCCCACCCGCTCGAACCCCACGGCCTCGTAGGTCCTCACGGCCCGCTCGTTGAAGTCATTCACGTAGAGCGACACGGTGGGCGCCAGAGAGCCCTGGACCAGGTCCACCACGGCGGCAACGCCCGCGCGGCCGAAGCCTCGTCCCCGCAAGTTCGGATGCACCCACACCCCCTGAAGTTCGGCGACGCCTCCGCCGACGACGCCCGCCTCGGTCTTGAAGACCACCTGGCGCACGCCGTCAAGTACGCCGAATTGCAGGTAGGAACGCCCCAGGCGGATGAGGCGCCGCAGACGCTCCTCGTATCCCGCCCGCCCGTGCTCAAGCGGGTCGTAGCCGACCTCCCCGATGAACATGTGGACCGCGGCCGGCAGCAGGGCGTCGAAGTCCGTGAGCCGGGCGATTCGGACGGCTTCGAGTCGCAGCGCGTCGAGCGACAACTCCCCCGGTCCCGGCGGCGCGAGCCTGATCGGGGGGCCGCGCAACTCCATCAGGAGCTGCTCGGGTCGAAGCTCCCTTGCGGGGCCCCAATGCTTCTCTGCCCGCTCCCACATTCGCAGGACGACGGCGGCTTCGCCCACGAGCGCGCCCGGGCGCGGCAACTGGCTCACCATCGCGTCGGCAACGGCATCCAACCGCTCATCCGGTGCGTCCGGGAGCGCGGGCACGAGGTTCGCTCCCGTCCAGAGGACCCCGACGAGCGGGCTCGACCTGTCGCGGCCCCGACCTATGCCCGCGGAGCGCTCAGCCCTGTCGCGCACCCCCCACAGTTGCCCCGACGCCATTCGGCCCGTGGCCTCGGCGTGCTCAAGGTGCATGGCCGGCATGATGTAGGCGACGGGGTTGCGTGAGCAGAGCTCGAGCGCCTCCTCGACCTCGCCGAGTTGTACCGCGGAGAGCGCGACCTTCGAGCGCGCCCGACGCAACAGCGAGTCGGTCACGAGAGCCTCACCGCGTCGTCACCTCAGCAGGCTCCTCATCGAACGGCCACCTCGGGCGCGGCGCCCTCGACGGGTTCCATCGTGGCCGCGAGCTTCATCGCCTCGGAGATCAGGGTTTCGACGATGTCCTTCTCCGCCACGGTCGCGACCACCTCGCCCTTGACGAAGATCTGGCCCTTGCCGTTGCCCGACGCGACGCCGAGGTCCGCCTCGCGCGCCTCGCCCGGCCCGTTGACGACGCAGCCCATGACGGCGACGCGCAGGGGCACCTCCATGCCCTCGAGCCCGGCGGAGACCTTCTCTGCGAGTTCGTAGACGTCCACCTGGGCTCGCCCGCAGCTGGGGCACGAGACGATCTCGAGCTTGCGCTCCCTGAGGCCGAGCGACTGAAGGATCTGGATGCCGACCTTGACCTCCTCGACCGGGGGCGCGGACAGCGAAACGCGGATCGTGTCGCCGATGCCCTCCGCGAGGAGCGCGCCGAACGCGGTGGCTGACTTGATGGTCCCCTGGAACGTCGGGCCCGCCTCGGTCACGCCAAGGTGGAGCGGCCAGTCGCCGCGCTGCGCGAGCAGGCGGTACGCCTGGATCATCACGACGGGGTCGTGGTGCTTGACGGAAATCTTGAAGTCGTGGAAGTCATGCTCCTCGAACAGCGACGCCTCCCACACGGCGGACTCGACGAGCGCCTCCGGCGTGGCCTTGCCGTACTTCTCCATGAGACGAGGGTCGAGCGAGCCCGCATTGACGCCGATGCGGATGGAGACCCCGGCGTCGCTTGGCCGCCTTGGCGATCTCGGCGATCTTGTCGTCGAACTTGATGATGTTGCCCGGGTTGACGCGGACGGCGGCGCAGTCCGGCGTCGATCGCGGCGAACACGTAGCGCGGCTGGAAGTGGATGTCCGCGATCACGGGGAGTTGGGACTTCTTGGCGATGGCCCCCAGGGCGTCGGCGTCGTCCTGGCTCGGGACCGCGACGCGCACGATGTCGCACCCCGTCGCGGTGAGCTCGGCGATCTGTTGAAGCGTCGCGTCGATGTTGGCCGTGAGGGTGGTCGTCATGGACTGGACGCTCACGGGGGCGTCGCCGCCCACCTCCACCGAGCCGACGCGGATCTTGCGCGAGACGCGACGGGGGGCAAGCGGGACGGGGGGCAGCGGGGGCATGCCAAGGGATACGGAAGTCACTCCTCCAGTATCGCGCACGTTCCCTGAGACCGGGCACGGGGTGCTCGGCTTGGGTTGCGCGCGCCTGTGGAAACCGCCCCACCGTGGCGCGCCGAGCGTACGGTGGCGCCGTGAACGCCGAAGCCGCCACCCGCGCTGGCCGCCCGCACGCCTTGCCCGATGGGATTCACAGCCATACCATTGTGGGATGACGACGCAGATCACCGTGCGGCTCCCGGACGACGCCGTGGCATTCATTGACGCGCAGGTCGCGCTAGGCGCGGCGCCGAGTCGGGCGGCGCTGGTAGCGCGGGCGGTCGAGCGCGAGCGCCGGGCCCTCATCGCGGAGCGCGACGCCGCGATTTACGCCGCGACGGGCGACGACGCCGACCTCGGCGCCTTCACGTCGGCCGCAGCGTCGTCGACTCCGAACCTGGACTAGCGCCATGCGACCCATCCACACAGCGAGGTTGGACAAGGTGCGCCCCGTCGTTCTCCTCACCCGCGAGGCCGTCGTCCCCTACCTCGCGCGCGTCACCGTCGCGCCGATCACCTCAACGGCTCGCGGGCTGTCCACGGAGGTCGCTGTGGGCGCGCGGAACGGGCTCGCCGACGCGTCCGTGATCTCGCTCGACAACATCGCCACCATCGATCGCTCAGCGCTTGGCCCCGTGATCGGCTACCTCGCGCCCGATCAGGAGGCCGAGCTGGCGCGCGCAATCGTCACGGCCTTCGACCTGCGCGCGTGATCGCGACCAGACCCGCTAGATGTTCACGGGGTCGACGAAGTCGACATACATGAGCAAGAGCCCCATGCCCATGAGCAGGACGAACACGGCGTAGGCGATCGGCATCATGCGGGCGACGTCCACGGGGCGCGGCACGGGCAGGGCCCGGACCCTAGCCGAGCCGTTCTTGATTCCCTGCCACAGCGCGCTCGCAATGTGCCCCCCGTCGAGCGGAAGCAGCGGAATCATGTTGAAGGCGAAGAGCGCGAGATTCAGGGCGGCGATGAGTCCGAACATGTCCGCGACGCGGTCCCCGAACGTGTAACCCGTGATGTCGGACGAGGCGATCTCGCCCCCGATCCTTCCGACGCCGACGACGCTCATGAGGCCGCCGGGGTCGCGGGCCTCGAGCCCGAGGGCGGTTCGGGTCGCGTGATAGACCAGCTCGGGAAGGTGCACCATCATGCCCATCGTCGACCCGAGGTACGAGAACGTCTGAGTCGTGCCGTAGGCGAGATTCTGACGGACGACGGCCTGGGTGGGCGACATCCCGAGGAACCCCACGTGCTTCGTCGTGATCGAGCCGTCCGCGTTGTGCAGGACGAGGCCGTTGGCGCCGTACGCGGCGACGTTGGCCGTGGTCGGGGTGACGGTGAGCGTCAAGGGCTGGCCGCCGCGCTCGATGCCGAGGGTCATCGGCACTCCCCCGTGGGAGCGAATGTCCGCGCTGAGGCTCCCCCAGTCCTTCACCGCGACGCCGTCCGACGAGACGATGACATCCCCAGCCTGGAGGCCGGCCTGGGCGGCGGCGCTCGGGGGATCGCCGGCGGCGCACACTCCCGCAGCGTCAACTGCAGGAACGCAGTCGACGACCGTCCCGACGATGGGCTGGGCGACGAGGGTGCCATGAATCGAGGCGATCGCCGTGAAGATCACGAGGGCGATGATGAGGTTCATGACCGGCCCCCCGAACATGACGACGATCTTCTTCCCCCACGTGAGGCGATAGAAGGCGCGGTGCTCCTGGCCGGGGATGATCTCCTCGACGGAACCCGTCCGCGCGTCCTCGATCGCCCGCGCGGCCCAGCCCGTGCCCTTCACCGGGCGGACCTCGTCTGCCGGCGGAATCATCCCGGTGAGCCGAACGTAGCCGCCCGCGGGAATCGCCTTAATGCCGTACTCCGTCTCGCCCCGGGTGCGGGACCACAGCGTCGGCCCGAAGCCCACCATGTACTGGCTCACGCGGACGCCGAACGCCTTGGCCGGGACCAGGTGGCCGATCTCGTGGAGCCCGATCGAGGCGAGGATCCCGAGCACAAGGATGGCGACACCGGCGGTGGTGAGAAGAGCGTGGGTCACGATGCCACCTTACGTCCGATTCGCTATGTGTTGCCCGGCGCTGTGACGGGCCCAACGCTCGGCCTCCAGGACCGCGTCGAGGGTCATCTCGCCGGGAGCGGCGAAGGTGTCGAGCGTCGCCGCTATGGTGTCAACGATTCCGAGGAACGGAAGCGTTCCCGCAAGGAAGGCCTCCACGGCAATCTCGTTCGCGGCGTTGAAGACCGCGGGGTGGAGGGCCGAGGCCGCGACCGCGCCGCGGGCGAGCCGGATCGTCGGGAAGGCGTCCTCGTCGAGCGGCTCGAACGTCCACGCGTGCGGCTCGGACCAGTCGTAGGCGGGCGCGACGTCGGCGAGGCGCTCGGGCCAGGTCAGGCCGAGCGCGATGGGCAGGCGCATGTCAGGGGGGCTCGCCTGAGCCACGGTGCTTCCGTCGACGAACTCGACCATCGAGTGGATCTGCGACTGAGGGTGGACCACCACGTCGATCCGATCCATCGGCACCCCGAAGAGGAGGTGCGCCTCGATTACTTCAAGAGCCTTGTTGACGAGCGTCGCCGAGTTGATCGTCACCACGGGCCCCATCGCCCACGTGGGGTGGCGCAGCGCCTCCGCGGGGGTAACCGCCGCGAGTTCGGACCTTGACCTGCCCCGGAAGGGCCCGCCCGATGCCGTGAGCACGAGGCGGCGGACGTCCTCCCTTCGACCGGCACCGAGCGCCTGGGCGAGCGCGCTGTGCTCCGAGTCGACGGGAACAATCTGGTCCGGCCGCTTCTTCGCCGCGAGAACCAGCGCGCCGCCGGCGATGAGCGACTCCTTGTTGGCTAGGGCGAGGGTCGAACCAGCCCCGAGCGCGGCGAGCGTTGGGCCGAGCCCCACGGATCCCGTCATGCCGTTGAGCACGACGTCGGCGCCGATGGCGGCCGCCTCGGCGATCGCGCGCCCTCCCCCCCTTACCGTGACCCCGGGGAGTGCGGCCGCAACGACCTTCGCCGCGCCCGCAGCCGCCAGTCCCACGAAGGGGACGCCGAACTCGCGAGCCTGCGCGATGACGGCCTCGGGGTTCGCTCCCCCGGCCGCGAGCGCCACGACGTCGAATCGGTCGCGGTTGCGCCGGATGACGTCACACGCCTGCGTCCCGATCGACCCGGTCGAGCCCAGCACCGCGACGGTGCGGACGGTCATGCCGAGGAGACGCCCTGGAGGATGTCTACCGCCTGGGCGAGATAGGCGTCCACCTCGTCCTCGTCGTACGCGCGTGGCTTGAGCCTGCGGGCGAACGCCGCGGTCCGAAGGTCGTCGGGCGCGATGGGCTCGCCGGTGTCGAAGAACGACGTCAGGCGGTCGAGGAGGAGATCCACCTGTTTGGTGTCGTATCCCTTGCCGAGTCCGTCCGGCCGGGAGAACCGCTTCCCTGGGTCGCGGCGCAAGTTGTCGTACAGCGCCTGCGCCCGCGTGGCGAGGTCTTGCTGCCACGCCGCATTGCCATTCGCCTGGACGTACTGGTCGCGGAGCCGCTTGGCAAACGCGTCCTCCAGGCGATCAAGCGCGGTGTCGACCTCGTCCGTGCGGTACCCGCGGTACCGCAGGTCGAAGGTGGCCTGGCGAATGGTCAGCGGAGACAGGTCGTTGGGATCGACGATGGGCTGCTCATAGACCTGCCGCACCCGGTCGAAGAACTCATCGACCTGCTTGACGCTGTAGCCCGAGCGCAACAGGCCCGCGCGGGGGAACAGCTTGCTCATAATGACTCCTTGATCGCGAGTTGGCCACAGGCCCCGTCAATGTCGCTACCCCGAGTATCCCGGATAGTTGCCGGAATCGCATGCTCCGTGAGACGCCGAACGAATTCCCGCTCCACCGCGGGCGCGCTCGCGGTCCATTTGCTGCCTGGCGTCGGGTTGAGGGGAATGGGGTTGACGTGCACCCATGCGCGGCCGCGCCGCGCCAACTTCTCGCCGAGGAGGTCCGCCCGCCACGCTTGGTCGTTCACGTCACGGATGAGGGCGTACTCGATGCTGACGCGACGGCCCGTCGCGTCGAAGTAGCGCTTCGCCGCATCGAGCGCCTCGTCGACGGACCACCTGGTGTTGATCGGCACGAGCTCGCTCCTGAGCTCGTCGTCGGGCGCGTGAAGCGAAAGCGCGAGCGTCACCTGGAGACCCTCGCCCGTGAGGCGATCGATAGCGGGGACGAGGCCGACCGTGGATACTGTCACGTGGCGCGCGGCAAGGCCGAGGCCTTCCGGCTCGGGCGCGATGAACGTGCGCACCGCCGTCAGGACGGCGGCGTAGTTGGCGAGCGGCTCCCCCATCCCCATGAAGACCACGTTCGATAGGCGCCGCGGGGATCCGCCGAGCGCCCCGTCGCGGCAGGCCCGCGCGGCGAGGCGCGCCTGCTCGATGATCTCCGCCGCGCTGAGGTTGCGCGTCAGGCCCATCTGACCGGTCGCGCAGAAGGGGCACGCCATCCCGCAGCCGGCCTGGCTCGTTACGCAGAGGGTTGCCCGATCCGGGTAGCCCATGAGGACGGACTCGACCTTCACGCCGTCGTGCAGGCTCCAGAGCGTCTTGACCGTCTCGCCGCCGTCCGTCGCGATCTCGAGGGATGGGCTGAGGAGCGGGGGGAACAGGGCCGCGACGAGCGAATCGCGCGACGATGCGGGCAGGTCCGTCATGTCGTCGGCATCCGCCGTGAGGTGAGTGAAGTAATGCGTCGCGAGCTGCCTGGCCCTGAACGCCTCGTGACCGGCGTCCCTAACCGCCTGGACGCGCTCGTCCGTCGTCATGTCCGCGAAGTGCCGTGGCGGCTTTCCCCGCCGAGGCGCCGCCATCTGCAGCGTCGGCGCCGCCGTCATCTACCGCGCCCGGTCACTGTGAGCCCAGGAGCAGGGCGAACACCACGAAGGCCGCGGGCGCCGCGACCAGCATCGAGTCGAGGCGGTCCAGAACGCCTCCGTGGCCGGGCAGCACCCCACTCATGTCCTTGATGTCGATGTCCCTCTTCAGTGCGCTCTCGGCAAGATCGCCGAACACCGCTCCCACGACGCTCGCCGCGCCCACCGCCGTGCCCACCCACCAGCGGTGGTCGAGCAGGACGAACGCAGCCGCCGACGAGAGGAGGACCGCAAAGACGAGGCCGCCTGCGGCGCCCTCCCAGGTCTTCTTGGGGCTGATGCGGGGGGCCATCTTGTGTTGGCCCAGCAGCATGCCAACGAATAGCCCGCCCGTGTCGTTTCCCACGACCGCAACCACGAAGATGGTGACCCGCATCCAACCGTCCTGAGCTTGCTCCATCAACACCACGAAGGATGCGAGGAAGGGAATCCAGACAATGGTGAGGATGCTCGCGAGCGCATCGTGAAGCGTGTTCTCGATCCAGTCGTCCACCAGACGCCACGCGATGACTCCGCCACAGCCAACGAGGACGCCGACGATCAGACCCTCTCGCCCGTTGAACCACGTGGAGACTCCGATGCCGACCGTGGCGGCGGAGATCGGGAAGAGGGAGATGATCCTCCCCTGACGGGCGAGCGCGCGCTTCCACTCCGGATACGCCGCGATACACAGCAGGTAGACGAACGCCGTCAGGGCTAACTCGCTATATCGCGCTGCGCCCACGGTCCCCGCGAACAGGACCACGCCGACGAGGGTCGCGAGCCAGAGGTTGCGGCCTCCTGGCCGCTCCTCGGGCACCGCCCGCGTGCCGAAGAGCTCGGCCGGATCCAGGGTCGGCATCAGACCTCGAGCAACTCGTCTTCCTTGTGCGCGAGGACGGCGTCGATCGCGTCGACATGCTGCTTCGTCAGGTTGTCGAGTTCCTTCTCGGCCCGCATGCCCTCGTCCTCGCCAACCGCGCCGTCCTTCACCAGGGCGTCGATCTCGTCCTTCGCCTTGCGGCGAAGGTTGCGGACCGTCACCCGCGCCTCCTCGGCCTTGTGGCGCGCGAGCTTAACGTACTCCCGCCGGCGCTCCTCCGTCAGTTGCGGCATGTTGATCCTGAGGACGTTGCCGTCGTTGCTCGGGTTGAAGCCCATCTCTCCGGCGCGCAGCGCATCCTCGATGTTCTTCATGGCGCCCTTGTCGAACGGGGAAATGAGGACCGTTCGGGGCTCCGGGGTACTGATGGACGCGAGCTGCTGGAGCGCCGTCGGGGCGCCGTAGTAGTCCACGGTGATCTTCGCGAACATGGCCGTGGAGGCCTGCCCCGTGCGGATGGCGGAGAACTCGTCCTTCGCCACGCCGACGGCCTTGTCCATCTTGTCCTCAACATCGAGGAGGGTGTCATCAATCACAGAGGCTCCTTGCGTTGCGATTCCGGGTCAAGCGGCGTCACGCGGTCACCAGCGTCCCGATTCTCTCACCGAGTAGGGCGCGGGTCACGTTTCCCGCCTGTTCGAGGCCGAAGACGACCATCGGGAGGCTGTTCTCTCTGCACAGGGCGAAGGCGGAGGCGTCGAGCACCTCGAGCCGCCGCTGAAGCGCCTCGCCATAGGTCAGGTGACCGAGGCGCTCCGCCTTCGGATCGGTCCGCGGATCCGCCGAGTAGACGGCGTCGACGCCGTTCTTGCCGAAGATCACCTCGGAGCACCGCGTCTCAAGGGCCCGCTGGACCGCAACCGTGTCGGTGGAGAAGTAGGGCATGCCCGCCCCCGCCGCGAAGATCACCACGCGGCCCTTCTCCATGTGGCGCATCGCCCTGCGGGGAATGTACGGCTCGGCGACCTGGCCCATGGTGATCGCGGTCTGGACGCGAGTGTCGACGCCCGCCTGCTCAAGGAAGTCCTGGAGTGCGAGCGCGTTCATCACGGTGCCGAGCATCCCCATGTAGTCCGCGCGCGCGCGCTCCATGCCGCGTTCGGAGAGCTCGACGCCGCGGAAGAAGTTCCCGCCCCCGACGACGATCGCCACCTGGACGCGCTCGGCGACGGCGGCCGCAATCTCCCGCGCGATCCGCTGGACGGTGTCGGGGTCGAGCCCGACCACGCCGGCGCCAAACGTCTCTCCGGAGACCTTGAGAAGGACTCGCCGCGCGGTCGGGGGGGTGTCGATACCCGGGACCTTGTCACTCGTCTCGGGCATCGCTCCTCCTCGGCGTACGGTCTTCGCTGGTCTCTAGGCTCCCACGCGGAAGCGGGCGAACGCGGTAACCGCGCCGCCCGTCTGGTCCACGACGGCGCCGACGGTCAACTTCGGGTCCTTAGCGAACGCCTGCTCAAGGAGCACGTTCTCCTTGAAGAAGCCGTTCATCTTGCCCTCGACAATCTTGGGTAGCGCGGCCTCGGGCTTGCCTTCCGCCTTGGAGGTCTCTTCGGCGACCCGTCGCTCCGTCGCGATCAGGTCCGCGGGCACGTCCTCGCGCGCGAGGTACAGGGGCGAGTACGCGGCGGTGTGCATCGCCACGTCGCGGGCGATGTCCTTCGCGCCGTCGTCCGAACCGACCATCACGCCCACTTGGGCGGGAAGGTCTCGGTTCGTTTTGTGAAGGTAGACGGCGACGTGCGGCGCCTCGACGCGGGCGACCCGGCGAAGCACGATCTTCTCGCCGAGTACTCCAGCCGTCTCGCCGATGAGTTCGCTCACGGGTTTCCCCCCAGCGTCGACCTCGAGGGCTTCCTCTGCGCTCGCCGCACCCGAGGCGACGACGGCCGCAAGCACGGCTTCCGCGAGGGCGATGAACTTGGGGCTCTTGGCGACGAAATCGGTCTCCGAGTTGAGCTCAATCATCGTGCCGACCTGGCCAGTGGCGCGGTCGGTCACCTCTGCGGCGACGAGTCCCTCGGACGCCGAGCGTCCTTCTCGCTTGGTGACGCCCTTGAGGCCCTTCACGCGCAGGATCTCTACGGCCTTGTCAAGATCGCCGTCGGCCTCGTCGAGCGCCTTCTTCACATCCATCATTCCCGCGCCCGAACGGTCGCGGAGGGTCTGGATATCGGCAACGGTGTACTTCGCCATGTCGATCCTTACTCCTTGTCTGCGGTCTTCTTGGGGGAGGGCTTCTTGTCCGCCGGCTTCTTGTCCGCCGGCTTCTTGTCCGCCGGCTTCTTGTCCGCCGGCTTCTTGTCCGCCGGCTTCTTGGCGGCGGGCTTCTTGGCGGCGGGCTTCGCTGCCGGTTTCGCTGTCGCAGGCTCGGCGTTGACGGCGGGCTCGGCGTTGACGGCGGACTCCTTGGCTACGGGCACCTCGGCTACGGGCGCTTCAGTTGCGGGCGCTTCAGCAACGACAGGCGCCTCGGCAACAACAGGAGCAGCGGCCACAACGTCGTCGCCGCCGAGGAGCTCGCGCTCCCACTCGGCGAGCGGCTCTGCCGCCGCACCGTCGACCGGCGCGTCGCCAGCCTTGGGCGCATGGCGAATCTTGAGGCCTTCGGCGACGGCGTCGGCAATCACGCGCGTGAGCAGCCCCACGGAACGGATCGCGTCGTCGTTGCCGGGGATGCCGTAGGCAATCTTGTCGGGGTCGCAGTTGGAGTCGAGGATGCCGACGACGGGGATGCCGAGCTTCACGGCCTCCTCGACCGCGAGGTGTTCCTTGTTTGTGTCGACGACCCACAGGACGGAGGGGGTGCGGGCCATACCGCGGATCCCTCCCAGCACCTTGAGGAGCTTGTCCTTCTCGCGGCGCATTCCGAGCAGTTCCTTCTTGGTGCGGCCGGAGCCTGCGACGTCATCGAAGTCGACTTCTTCCAGCTCCTTGAGGCGAGCGACGCGCTTCGAGACGGTCTGGAAGTTGGTGAGCATTCCGCCGAGCCACCGCTCGTTGACGAACGGCATGCCGACCCGCTGCGCCTGCTCCGCGATCGGCTCCTGCGCCTGACGCTTGGTGCCGACAAAGAGGACCGTTCCGCCGTGGGCGACGGTCTCCTTGACGAATTCGTAGGCGTCGTCGATCTTCGCGAGCGACTGCTGGATGTCGATGATGTAGATGCCGTTGCGCTCCCCGAAGATGAAGCGTTTCATCTTGGGGTTCCAACGGCTCGTCTGGTGTCCGAAGTGGACGCCAGAGTCAAGGAGCTGGCGCATTGTGACGACGGCCATGGCTCGTCCTTTCGGCGCCCTCGCGGGACGCGCGGTTCTGCGGACCCGCCCGCGGGCGGACCCCATGTGGTTGTCGGCCTGGCCGGGTGGCCATGCCCCTGGCGACCACGCGGGTTGGCGCCGGGCTTACCCGGACCGTGCCTTCCCGGCGACTCCTTCCGACCCGAAGGACGGAAGGAAGGCGATTGGACGCGCGATGTCAATCGGCTCACGCCGACTGCGGGGTCCATGCTACCGGAGCGGCCCCGGCGTCGGGTACCGAACGCCCCGCGCTACCGCGCAGGCGGGCCCGAACTAGGCGCTCGCCCTGATCACCAGGCGCGTGTCCATGATGTAGGCGCGCTCCGTCGGTTCGCCGCGCAACCGGGCGAGCAGCATCTCCCAGATCTTCTCGCCCATCTCCATCGACGGCTGACTCACCGTCGTCAGTTGCACCTCTCCGCTGACCGCCGCCGAGTTATCGTCGAAGCCAACGATGGCGACGTCGCCGGGGACGGACTTGTTGCGCTGACGGAGAACCGTCACCGCGCCCGTCGCCATGAGGTCGCTCGCAACGAACACCCCATCGATCTTGGGTTCGCGATCGAGGAGCTCGCGCATGGCGCGCGCGCCGCTGGCGGGGGTGAAGTCGCCATGGACGATGAGATCGTCGGCCATGCCCACGGCGCCAAGCGCGCGGCGCCAACCGGTGGTTCGGTCGATGCCTGCGGGCATGTCGGCGGGTCCGGCGATCGTCGCGACGCGTCGCCGCCCGATGTCGATGAGTCGCTGGGTTCCCATCTGCGCAGCCGCCGCGTTGTCAACGTCGACGTAGTACGCGTTCGGCTGTTGCGAACTCATCGGTCGGCCGCCGAACACGACGGGGAACGAGTCGGCGAGGTCTGCCAGGAAAGCATCCCCGGAGTGGTGCGAGACAACGATCGCCCCGTCCGCATTCCCCCCGCGCAGGTACTTGTTCGTTTTGGAGGTGGGAACGAACGGGCTCGCCAACTGAAGGTTCAGGACGTAGTCGCTCGACTCCATCGCGTGGGTGATCCCGTGCACGATCTCGGCGAAGTACGGGTCGCTGAAGAACCGGGACGTCTCCTCGGGAACGACGAGCGCGATCGCCATGGTCTGTCGGTTGGCGAGGGACCGCGCCGCGCGGTTGGGCACGTAGTTCAGCCGCTCGATCGCCTCCGTCACGCTTGCAAACGCCTCGGGGCTGACCTTGGAGGATCCGTTAACCACTCGGGAGACCGTCGAGCGCGAAACCCCCGCGGCGGCGGCGACCTCCTCCAGTGTGGGAGGCAAACTCGTGAGCGTGGCGCGCGCGGCCATGGCTAGCGCTTCGCGATCCGCCGCGCGCTTCGCGCGCGACACGGTCGGTGTCGGAGAGTCGGTCGCGGGCACGTGTTCATGATGCCCGATCTGCGGCCGCACCGCCGAGGAGGAAGTCGTTCGGGAGTGTTCGCGGCGGCCCCGCAGCTTCGCGCGTGGCGGGATCGACGCGCGAACTCATCCCTTCACGGCACCTTCCATGATGCCCTTCACCAGTTGACGACCCAGGAAGATGAAGAGGAGCAGGAGGGGAATGATGGACAAGAGCACGCCGGCAAGAATCAGCGAGTAGTCGTTGAAGTAGTTGTTCGAGAGCGTGCTGAGGGCGACGGGAAGCGTGGTCGCGCTCGACCCCTTGAGGGTGATGTACGGCCAGAAGAAGTTCGTCCACGTCTGGATGAAGATGAAGAGGGCGAGCATGGCCGCGGCCGGGCGCGCCGTGGGCAGTGCGATGCTCCAGAAGGTCCTGAACACGCTCGCGCCGTCCACGCGGGCGGCCTCGATCAACTCAAACGGGAGGGCATTCTTCAGATACTGCGTCATCCAGAACACGCCGAAGGCGGATACCAGGGCGGGGAGGATGACCGATGGAAGTGTCCCGACCATCTTCAGGCGAATCATGACGATGAACAGCGGGACGACCGCGAGCTGCGTGGGAACCGCGAGCGTCGCGATGATGAAGTAGAGGAGCCCATTGCTGCCCCTGAACTTAAGTTTGGCGAACGCATAACCGGCGAGCGTCGAGAAGAAGACCACCGAAACGGCCACGACCGTCGATACGATGACGCTATTCAGCGTCGACTGCCAGAAGTGAACCGTCGGGCTATCGATCACGCCGCGGGCGTTTTCGAGGAAGTTCGGCCCGGGGAGGGCGAGAACCTGGCGCTTGATGATCGTGGTCTGGTCGCCGCTAGCGATCATGAAGGACCAATAGAGGGGATACACGGCGCTCGCAAGCACGAGCACCATGAACGTGTATCCGATCCAGCCTGGGCGACTTTCCCGCGTCGCGGAACCACCGCGCCACCGCCGTCGCGGCCTCACGCGCACCGCTTCGGCCGCTTCCTGCGTCTGCCCGTTCACAACCCACTCCTTGATGATCCGGTTCGGCCAATCAATCGTGTAATGAGCAGGTTGATCACGCCGAAGATGATGATCATGAGGAATAGCAGCCACGCCGCGGCGGCCGCCCGACCGAGGTCGGTATCCACCCACCCGAGTTTGTAGATGTAGATCGTTAGCGTCAGCCACTGGTTATCTGCGCCGCCCGTGCCGTACTGGTCGAACAGGCGCGGCTCATCGAAGACCTGCAGGCCTCCGATCGTCGAGGTGACCACGACGAAGATGACGGTGGGTCGCAACTGCGGAATGGTGATCGAGAAGAATCGACGGACCTTCCCGGCGCCATCAATCATCGCGGCCTCGTAGTAGTCCCGAGGGATGACCTGCATTGCCGCGAGGAAGATCAGCGCGTTGTACCCCGTCCAGCGGAAGTTGATCATCGTCGCGATCGCGAGATGACTGGGGAGCACCTCCGAGTGCCAGGCGATGGGATTGAAGTGAAAGTACTCGAGCACGCCGTTGATGACGCCGGTCTGGTCGGCGAACATCCTGCTGAAGATGAGGGTGATGGCCACGGGGGTAATGACGTACGGGAGCAAGACGCCGAGGCGCCAGAAAGTCTTGGCCCGGATGTTCGTGTCGAGGACGGCGGCGATCACCAACGCGAGGATGACCTGCGGCACCGAAGACAGAAGGAAGATGCTGAACGTGTTGCGGACAGCGATGGCGAACTTGGGGTCCTGAAGGATGAAGGCGAAGTTCGCGAAGCCGACGCTCGCGCCCTGGCCGCCGATGAGCGACCACTTGTGGAACGAGACGAACGCCGTATAGATGACGGGGAAGAGACCCGTGATCCCGAACAGGATGAAGAACGGCGAAATGTACAGGTAGGGCGAGAGCTTGAAGTCCCAGCGGGTCAAGGTCTGGCGAAACGCGATGAGCCGCACGGGCTTTTCGGGTGCACCAACAGGCGTCTTTGTCATGAGGGGATCCTCGCGCGTTTTTCGTCGTTAGGTAAGGGGCCGACCGAGCGAAGGCCGGACCGCAGGGCTTGATGCCGTGCGATCCGGCCTTCGAACGTGGTACTAGCCGATTGCAGCTACGTCGGTGAGGAACTTCGCCCACGAGCTAGCGATATCGTCCGTCTTGTCCAGGTCGACGCGAGTGAGCGCCTTCTGCATGGCGTCATTCACCTTGAAGTAGTTCGCGCCCTTGTACGGCGGAACCGGGTTGACGTCCTTGGACCGGTCGATGAAGATCTTGCCCACCGGCGCGTCGTTGAAGTACGCGTTCTTGAAATCGGTGAGAGCAGGATCCGTGTAGGCCGCGACCTGGCTCGGGAAGTTACCCGTGGTCTGGAACGCAGCGATCTGCTGCTCAGGCGCGGTCAGCCAGTCGGCCAGAGCCTTGGCAGCCTCGATGTTCTTACCCTGAGCAGGAACGGTCAGGTACGAACCGCCCCAGTTGCCACCGCCGCCGGGGAAGACGTCGGCGATGTTCCAGCCGGTGACATCAGGAGCGTCACCGGAGATCACGCCGAGCATCCAGCCGGGGCAGAGCATCGTCGCGAAGGCACCACTGGCGATACCCGCGGTCCAGTCCGGAGACCACTGCCCGAGGTGGGCAGAGAGAGTCGCACTGGCGTTGAGCACGGAGTCGTATGCAGCCTTAACGTCCGGGTTGGTGGCGGCAATGATCGTGCCGTCATCCTTCTCGTAGGCGTTGGTGACCTGGTTGATGACACCCTGGTAGGTGGCACCGGCCGAGTCGAACCACGCGGCGTGAGTCGGGCTGTTCGCCACGAACTGTTCGCCGACCGAGTAGTACTTCGCCCAGTCGCCCTTGAGAAGGGCGGCAACCTCGTCGCGGTCGGTCGGAAGACCGGCAGCCTCGAAGAGATCGGCGCGGTAGCAGATGGCCTCAGGGCCGATGTCCGTTCCGTAACCAATCAGGCGACCGTTGGCGTCCGTGGCAGCAGCAGACTTCCACGGGATCCAGCGGCCCTCAACGTCCGGGGAGCTGAGGTCGGCAAGCTTGTCCGAGTACTGCATCATCTCGGAGAACCAGTCGATCTCGACAGCCTCGACGTCGGCGAGGCCGGAGCCCGCGCCGAGCTTGGTGAAGAAGTTCGCACGGGCGTCGTTGCTGGTCGCAGCGATCGTGTGCGAGATGGTGATGTTCGGGTGCAGGGCCGTGAAGCCAGCCAGGAACTCGTCCGAATACCCGAAGTTGTTGAACGTCGCCAGGGTCAGGGTGGTCGGCACGTCCTCCCAGCTGCTACCGGCAGTTGCCGAAGCAGATGAGTCGGACGAGGAACAACCAGACGCAAGGAGAGTAAGCGCTGCAGCGGCACCGAAGGCCACCGCAGTTGTGCGACGTGAGCTACTCACGGTCACTCCTTTGTGTTCGTGGTGATGGGGATTCTGTGAGAGCGCTCCCAGAAACCTATGAGAGCGCTCCCACGCGATCAGCGCCAGAATAGGCACCTGCGGCAGACGGTGTCAAGCGAACTGCCCGGCGGGCGGATAACGGTATGGTCACGGACGCTTGACGGCCCGGTCCGGTCCCGTCCTTCCGATGTCCCCCGGCCGTGATCGGGGCCCGATTCAGTCGGACGAGGAGACCCAGGGGCGCGACGAGAGCGCTCGGCACACACTCGTCGCATGACCGCGCCCCGTCGCCACCGCTCCCGCCCCTCGCGCGACGGGGATCGCCGAGCGGGCCAAGCCTGGCGCGTTGCGTGTTCGGTCGCTGCGGTCGGCCCGGTCGCTGCGGCTGGCCTGATTGCCCTAGGTCCGGGGGGGAGTGTCGCGCAGGCTGGCCCCGCCGGACTCCCCGCGCCCACGCTCGAGGCTCCCCTGGTCCCGTTCGTGGCCGTCCGCCTGTTTGATCGGCCCGCCGCGCCATGGGCCGCGGGGCATCGCGGGATCGACCTTCCCGCCACCGAGGGAGACGGGATCGTGTCGCCGGGCGACGGCGTGGTCACCTTCGCGGGCACGGTCGTTGATCGGGGCGTGGTGACCATCGATCACGGCGGCGGGCTTCTGTCGAGCATCGAGCCGATCGCCGCGACGGTGGCCGTCGGGGATGACGTGGACGCGGGAGACCCGCTCGGAATCGTCTCCGGAGAGGCCGGGCACTGCGCCCCTCGGACGTGCGTGCACTGGGGGGTGCGCTTCCAGGGCGAGTACGTCAACCCACTCGACGTCCTCGCTGGCTACGGGAGGATCGTCCTCCTGCCCTAGTCGAAGGCTCCCGTGCGCACGAGTGTCTCCCGCAACTTGGCGACCGCGCACGAATGGATCTGGGACACGCGCGACTCGGTGACCCCGAGGATCTTGCCGATCTGGCCGAGGGTCAGGTCCTCGAAGTAGTACAGGCGCAAGACCTCCTGCTCGCGTTCTCTGACCCCCCGAATTGCCTGGCCGAGAAGCTGCAACGTCTCGCGCCCGTCCATCGCCGAGCTCGCACTCGGGACGCGCAACGACCGCGCGGAGACCTCGCGCTCAATCTCGCTTCCGTCCCGCGCGAGGCCGCCGAGCGGCGCGATGTAGGACAGTGCGACCTGCGCGCGCACCGCGCGGACATCGCCGACCTCCCATCCCAGCTTGTCCGCGACGGCGGCATTCGTGACGCGGCACTGCTCCTGCTGCTCAAGGGCGCGCGTCGCGGCTTCGACCTGACGGGCCTTGCTCCGCACCGAGCGCGGGACCCAGTCGGCGGCCCGAAGCTCGTCGATGATGGCGCCCCTCACTCGCGTCGCCGCGTATGTCTCGAACTTGTAGCCACGCTCCACCTCGAACTTCTCGATGGCGTCGATCAGCCCGAACATCCCGTAGGACACCAGGTCCCCGAGCTCTACGGAGTCGGGCAGCCTCACGATCATGCGCAGCGCGACGTGGGTGACGAGTGGGGCGTAGTACGTGATGAGGTTCCGGCGGGCTTCGGCGGCCCGTACACCGTCCGTGCCCGCGAGCGCGTCCCACCACGGCGTCGTCGCCGCGGGAGTCGTACTCGTGGCGGTCACGGAATCGCCCGTGAGTCCGTGATCCTCGAGCAGGGCGTTCAGGTTGGACATGATGCTCCCTCAGGCGCGCGGATGCGCTTGTTTGTAGGACGCCCGAAGGCGTTCCGCCGTGACATGCGTGTACCGCTGGGTGGTGCTGAGACTCGCGTGACCGAGAACCTCCTGGACGGACCGGAGGTCCGACCCTCCCGTCACCAGGTGGGTCGCGGCCGTGTGCCGAAGGGCGTGGGGCGCGACATCCGCGACTCCCGAGAGCGCCGAGAGGCGATGCACCGCCTCGCGGATCTGACGCTGGTCAACGCGTCCGCCCTTGCGCCCCACCAGGAAGGCCGAGTTCGCCGCCGCGGAGAGAGGCAGGGCCGGACGCCCCCGCTCAAGCCACTCGCGCGCGGCGCGCGCCGCCGGGACCCCGAAGGGAATGACGCGCTCCTTGGCGCCCTTCCCCATGACGCGGACGAGGCGGCCCGCAAGGTCAACGTCACTGACATCGATGCCCGCGAGTTCGCCGACGCGCATCCCGGTTGCGTAGAGCATCTCGGCAGCGGCCCAATCCCGCAGGGCGATGGGGTCGTCGTCGTCGCACGCGGCCTCCGCGACGCCGAGCATGACGACCATGTCGGCGGGTGACAGGACGAGCGGCAGGCTCTGCGCGGGGCGCGCGGACGCGAGGCGAAGGGCCGGGTTCGTCGGGATTCGCTCGGCCTCTGCGGCCCACGCGAAGAACGTTCGCGCCGCCGCCCCGCGCCGAGCGAGCGTGGTCCTGCTGAGCCCTGCGGCGGACATCGAGGCGAGCCAGGCCCTGAGGGTTTCGAGCGTGACGCCCGCGAGGAGCACATCGGGCTCGGCGGTGGGCGCCGCGTCGCCGCGCCCCAGGAATGCCACGAGGTGCGCGAGGTCGGAAAGGTAGGCGCGCACGGTGTTGCCCGAGTACCCGCGCTCAAAGCGCAAGGACTCCTCGAACGCGGCGAACATGGTGCCGCGACCCGTGACGGTGGTCGCCATGGCGCCACTCTGGCACCGTCCCAGGTGTCAAATCAACCCCTTTTGTCACATCAGTCACTCACCTGACGCCGGTGCTGGGGTCTTTGTCCTGGTATTTCCGGTAATTGAGCCGATAATCGCGCCGCGAAGATTAGCGGGCGTCGGGGGCCCTTGTCCACAGGTCGCCCTCCCGGCGGAGCACACGCGCGAGCTCAAGTGCGCCGAGGGCGGACCGTACCTCGTCCGGGGTCATGCCCGCCGCCCGGCCTACTTCGCCGACAGTAGAGCCCCTCGCGGCCACGGCGTCGAAGACCCGACGCTCCCCCGCGGTCGCGAACTCCCGTGCGCGGACGCGAGGCTGCGGACCCTCCGACTCGTCGCGGGAGGCGTCGAGCGGCAAGACCATCTCGAGGACCTCGGCGGCCGACGTGACGCAGACGGCCCCGTTGCGAATCAGGCGGTGGCAACCAGACGAGGAGGCGCTCGTCACCGGTCCGGGGACGGCCGCAACGGGCCTGCCCAGTTCCGCCGCATGGTGCGCCGTCGATAGCGCGCCCGACCGGCACGCGGCCTCGACGACCACCGTGGCGGCCGAGGCGGCGATGATCCGATTTCGAGTGAGGAACCGCGAGCGATGCGGGGGAAACCCGGGGGGCTGCTCGGCGATGATCGCGCCGGTTTCCAGGACGCGGGCGAGCAAGTCCGCGTTGCCCAGCGGGTAGAGCCGGTCTACACCGCCCGCCATGACCGCCACGGTGACGCCTCCCGCTGCGAGGGCCGCGCGATGGGCCCGCGCGTCAATCCCGTAGGCGCCCCCCGAGATCACCGTCCACCCTTCGTCCGCGACTCCCGAGGCAACCGCGGCGGCAACGTACTCCCCGTAGGCGGTGCTTGATCGCGACCCGACGATCGCAATCGCTCGGGCGAACGCCTCACGCGCCGAGCGGGACCCGCGCACCCACAGGCAGTAGGGCGCGCCGACGCCGAGATCATCGAGGACGTCGGGCCATTCGGGCGCCCCCCTCGGCACGGCGCGCGCCCCGACCTTCGCCGCGCGGCCGAGGTGCCGCTCCGCCTCGCCGTCGCGCAGGCGAGGAACCCATCGGGCCACCGCGTCGACGGCGCGATCGATGAGCGTCGGCTCGGCCAACGGGGCGAGGGCGACTGTGGCCGCGACGGGGTCTCGCGCCGCGCCTCGAACCCAGTCGAGCGCCTCCGTCGCGCCGAGAAGGTCGACGATGGCGTGGGCCAACGGATCGCCCGGCTCGGCGATCGCGCTCCAAGTGACGAGCGCCAGGCCTCGCTCGTCAAGGTCGTTCGGGTCGCAGTCCGTCACGCGCCCGCCCCCATGACCGACGCCCTGGTGCGAAGCACCATCGCCTGATGAAACTGCTCGACGCCGGGCGAGGAAAGGCCCGCCAGATCCGCGAGGGTCCACGCAACGCGGAACGATCGATCGAGCCCCCGCGCGGTGAGGGCGCCCCGATCGAGCCATCGGAGCCCTGCCGCGACGACGGGCCGAGGGGTGTGCTCGCGAAGCCACCTCGGCGAGGCCGCGGCGTTCGACCGCCACCCAAGCCCCGCGAAGCGCGCTCCCGCCGCCTCGCGTGCCGCGGCGACGCGACCGGCGACGACGCGGCTCGACTCCCCCTGGTCGTCCGTACCTCGACGCACCGCCCGCACGTCCACGTGAAGGTCGACGCGATCGAGCAGCGGGCCGGAGAGGCGCCCGAAGTACCTGCGTCGGACCATCGGGGTACACGAGCAGCCCTCCCCCGTTCCGGTGAAGCCCCCGCACGGGCACGGGTTCGCCGCCATCACGAGCTGGAAACGGGCGGGGTACCGGGCGGCCCCGGCGGCCCGATGCAGCACCACCTCGCCGGACTCGAGCGGCTGACGAAGGGTCTGGAGGACGCTCGAGGGGAACTCCGGAGCCTCGTCGAGGAAGAGAACCCCGGCGTGCGCCCGCGAGATGGCCCCCGGCCTCGCGAGATGGCTTCCCCCTCCGACGATCGCGGCGACCGACGCGGAGTGATGCGGGGCCTCGAACGGGGGACGGGTGAGAAGGCCGGCCGCGGGGTCGAGCGTTCCCGCAATCGAGTGCACCGAGGTCGCCAACACCGCGTCCTCCTGCCCTAGGTCCGGGAGTATCCCGGGGAGCCGGGCGGCGAGCATGGTCTTGCCCGCTCCCGGCGGTCCGACCATGAGCATGTGGTGCCCGCCCGCGGCGGCAACCTCAAGCGCCCACCGAGGCTCGTCCTGACCCCGAACGTCGGCAAGGTCGAGGCCCTCCGCCTCAACGCGGGGGCGAGTGGCTGGCAGCACGACATCGGTCGACGCCGGGCGCGCCGCCTCGTTGCCGTAGCGCGTCGCGAGTTCCGCGAGGGTGGCCACCCCGACCGGAACGGCTCCGGGCACGAGGCGGGCCTCGTCGAGGTTACCCGTTGGAACGACGACGTTTGCGGCCCCCGCCCGAACGGCCTCGGCGACTGCGGGGAGAACGCCGCGCAAGGGGCGGACACGACCATCGAGGCCCAGCTCCCCGAGGTGAACCACCTCCCGCGCGGCGGCGCGATCGATGAGTCCGGCGGCCGCAAGCACCGCGACTGCGATGGAAAGATCCGTAGCCGACCCGGTCTTGGGGATCGACGCCGGCGAGAGGTTGACCGTGATGCGCCGGTTGGGCCAGGCCAGGTTGCTCGAGGCAACGGCGGCCCGAACCCGATCCCGCGCCTCGTTCAGTGAGGCGTCGGGGAGACCGACAATCGTGAATGCCGGAAGAGAGGCCGCCATGTGCGCCTCGACGTCGATGACGTACCCATCGAGCCCGGCGAGGGCAATCGAGCGGGTACGACCCATCACACGACGCCCCGCAGGATCTCGACGCGCGGCCGCCCGTCGCGCCCGATGTCGATGCAGACCACGTCGACGCGCACCCCGTCGAAGCGCCGGTCCTGGCTCGCGAGCCAGGCGGCCCCGAGGCGACGGAGGCGAGCGAGCTTCGCTCGCGTGACCGCCGCCACCGCACCCCCAAACGCCGAGGTCGTCCGTGTCTTGACCTCGACGATGACGAGCTCGGGTCCGTCCTGCGCCACAATGTCGATTTCTCCCCGGGGGAGACCCCTTCCTGGCGTCGGTCGCCAATTGCGCGCGAGCACCGACCACCCGAGCCCAAGCAACTCCCGCGTCGCGATCTCCTCGCCGTGCGCTCCGATCTCCTTCTTCGCGGCCATCGCGACACCTCCCGCGACCACGGTGGCGCACGGTCGGGACGCGTCGGACGGGTCGGGTGGTGGCGGGGGGTGAGCGAACCGACGGGATGCCTGGGGACATCACGGCGCCCAGGTCGAGTGGTGGGGCGGCGACTCCGCCCCAGTCCGGGCCTGGCCCGCGGAGAGCTGCTACGCCTGCGCGACCCTCAATTCCGCGACCCTCGCATCGGCCGACCGGAGCAGGCGGGTCGCCGCGAGCGAGACGGCGACCGCGCCCACCCCTCCCACGACGAACGGAGCCCTCAGATCCACCCTCCCGAGCCATCCGCCCAGGAGAATCGCGACGGGCATGGCGCCCCACACGACGGTCCGAATGATCCCCAGCACCCGTCCGAGCATGTGGCCCGGAATGATTTCCTGCCTCACCGAGCCCCAGGGAACGTTCCAGGCTGCGACGCCGAAGGCTCCCATCCCATACGAGGCAAGAGCGAGCCACAGGTTTCCCGCGGCCCCGACGCCGGCAAGCCCGAGGCCCCCCAGCACGGTCGCGCCGAACATAACGTTTCCCCTGCCCCACTTCCTGACGAGCGAGGGCGCCACGAGCGCGCCCACCAAGGCCCCGAGCCCCACCGCCGCCGTGAGCACCCCGATCGCGGCCTTGGGAACGCCAAACCGATCGAGGAACAACAGGATTGTTGTCGCCTGGCCGAGGCTGAATCCCACGCCCACTCCGGCCGTGACGACGGTCATCGCCCTGAGGTACTTGTGGTGCCAGAGGTATCGAATCCCCTCGGCCGCGGTGACGCGAGACCCGCCCCCCACCTCGACCGTGGGCGGGTCCTCACCCGGAATCGTCGCCGCCTCCGGAAGGACGACGGACGTGGCCGCGTCGTCGGGGACCCGGGTCGCCCTGGCGCGGGCGGCGCTCACGGGGAGGGCGAGCGCAAGCCCGGCGGCGACGATGTAACCCGTGGCGCCGACGACGGTCGGCAGGATGATCGCGGCGGCATAGAGGACCCCGGAAATCGGCGTCGCGATGAAGTGGTCGACGCTGATCTGCGCCGCCTGGATGCGCGAGTTGGCACGGTCGTAATTGACCCGGTCGACGATCGCGGGGACGACGGCGTTGGTCGCGTTGTCGACGATCGTCTCGCCGATGCCAAACACGAGGGTCGCGACCCAGAGCAGCCACAGAGACAGGTGATCGGTCGCGATGGTGACGCTGAGCGCGGCGGCGACGAGGAACCGCACACCGTTCCCGAGCGCCATCGCCAGCCGCCGGTCCATCCGGTCCGCCAGCACCCCCGCCGGGATCCCGAAGAGGAGCCACGGGACGTAGGAGAGCGCGCCGATGACGGCGATCGCGACGGGATCCGTCGTGAGGGACACGGCGAGGAGGGGAACGGCGAGCCGCCCGATGCCGTCGGCGAGATTGCTGGCGACGCTCGCCGTCCAGAGGCGCGCGAAGGCGCCGCCGAGCGGCGTCGCGGGGATCTTCGGCGGGGCCGTCGCTGGCGCGGTCACGACTCCTCCCGAGTCTCGGGGTGCGCGTCTACCACCGGCCCGCCCACGATGGGGAAGGCGTTGAACTGGACCATCACGCGCCGGGCCCCCGGGACGCCCTCCCTGTCCCGATAGGGACGTAGCGCCGCACCAATCACGGCCTCGACCTCCTGGGTGAGCGCGGTCAACTCCTCGCGGGTCAGGCTGAGCGCCGAGCTCATGATTGCGGACGACTCCACCCACTCGAGGCCGAAGGCTTCTAGCCCCTCGTCGACGAACCGGTCCAGCTGTCGCACGTGTCGCCCCACCATCTGATGAACGAGGGCCTCCGTTGCGGCGAGCGCCACGGGGTCGTCCTTGACGTCGGACGCCGAGATGGTGAGTCCACCCTTGACCAGGCGCCACCAGCGCTCGCGCCCCGAACCCTTGCCCTCCTCCTCCTCAACGAAGCCGTGCCGCTCGAGTTGGCGCAGGTGGTAGGAGGTCGAGCCGCTGGACTCGCCCAGGCGCTCCGCGAGCTTGCTCGCCGTCGAGGGGCCGTGGAGCACGAGCTGGTCGAGGATCTCGACGCGAATCGGATGGCTCAGTCCCTTGAGCCGCTCCGGGTTCAGGCGGACGCTGGGCTCGGGCTCGGGCACGGGGGACGACTTCACTTCGTCGGACATGCGACGAGGCTACGCTTGCAAAGACCTCTTTGCAAGCCTATCTTTGCACTCCGTCCCCGCCGGCGGTCGGCTACCGTCGCCGCGGGCCCCGCAGCGCCCGGAGATCCGGGATGTCGTTGTCGTGGGCGAGTTCTTCGACATTGACGTCGCGGAACGTCACCACGCGCACGTTCTTCACGAGCCGCGCGGAGCGGTACACGTCCCACACCCACGCGTCGGTCAGGGTCAGGTCGAAGTACACGTCGTGGCCAACGTTCTTGACCTCCAGGTCCACTTTGTTCGCCAGGTAGAAGCGCCGCTCGGTCTCGACCACGTACGTGAAGAGCCCGACCACGTCGCGGTACTCGCGATACAGGGCCAGCTCGGCCTCGGTCTCGTAGTTCTCCAGGTCGTCGTGGCTCACGGCTTAATCATGCCCCGCGCCACACGCGCGAGCGAACCGGCACGCGGCCCAGGACCGCGCCAGCGGGCCTAGGCCCGCGCGGGAAGCTTCCACGAGACGCGGTGGAGGGGCGTCGGCCCCAGCCGCCGGATCGCGTCGAGGTGTTCCGGTGCGCCGTACCCCTTGTTGCCCACCCATCCGTACTCCGGGTGCCTATCGTGGGCCGTGCGCATCTGCGCGTCGCGCGCCACCTTCGCGAGCACGCTTCCCGCGGCGATCGACGCACAGAGGGCGTCTCCCCCGACGACCGTCGTCACGGGCGGAACTGCCACGTCGGAATCCCCGGCCGACGACGATGCGAAGAGGTCGGGCGCCTTGGCCGTGAGGTAGTCGTGCCTCCCATCGAGAAGGATCGCGTCGACGGTCAGCCCGCTCGCGACGATCGCCTCGAGCGCGCGAAGGGCCGCGACGCGAAGCGCCGCGATGATCCCCCATGCGTCTATCTCGGCATTCGATGCGTCACCCACCGCCCTAGCCACGCCGAACGTCGCGAGCGAGACCGCCATCGCCTCGCGCTGGGCCGCGGTCAGTCGCTTGGAGTCCGCGAGGCCGTCGGGCCACGCGTCGCATCGGCCGAGGGCGACGACGCCAACCGAAACTGGACCGGCAAGGGCGCCGCGACCGACCTCGTCGATGCCCGCGACGATGGTCGCGCCAGCGTCCCACAGGGATCGCTCGTGCGCGAGGCTCACGGCCATGACTAGTCGGCGGCCCCGGACGTCGGCGCGGCGACCGCAGGGAAGGGATTGCCGAGTCCCCTCCAGTGATCGAGCGGCCAGACGGTCGCGAACGCGGTGCCGACGATGTGGTCGATGGGGATCGATCCGCCGCCCGGGTCTCCGGGGTGTGCGCGGGAGTCCGCGCTGTTGCCCCTGTTGTCGCCCATCACCCAGACGTAGTCCGCCGGAACCTCGGCCTTCCACGGGGTCGAGAACCCGGTGCAAGGTGCGACGCCCGGGCTCAGGTACGTTTCGACGATCGCCACGTCGTTGACGAATACCGGGCCGTCATTGGTGCGGCATTCGACGGTGTCGCCGGGCAGGCCGACGACACGCTTGACGAGGTGCTCGCCCGCGTCCTCGGGCAGGAGGCCCGTGAACTTCAGGATGTCACCCAGGATTCCCTGCGGGCCCGAGCCCGCCTTAACCTCTTCGGCGGAAAGCCAGTTGTTCGGGTCGCGGAACACGACGATGTCCCCGTGCCGCAGCTCCAGGGGGCCGGGCCGCCACTTGGTGACGAGGATGCGGTCGCCGACCGCGAGCGTGCCCTCCATCGACGACGACGGGATCCAGAACGACTGGAAGAAGAAGGTCTTCAGCAGGAACGAGAGCACGAGCGCGCTGACGACGATGATGAGGATCTCTTTGATCCACGTCCACGCTCGGCGCCCGAGCGTTGGGGGCGCCGCGTGGTCTGCCTCGACGGCCTCGGCCTTCACGGTGTTTCGAGCGCGCCCTGCGGCGGCTACTTGTCGCGCTTCTCGCGGATGCGGGCGGCCTTTCCGCGCAGGTTGCGGAGGTAGTAGAGCTTGGCGCGGCGGACGTCACCCTTGCGCTCGAGCTCGATCTTGTCGATCGTCGGGGAGTGCAGCGGGAACGTGCGCTCGACGCCGACGCCGAAGGAGATCTTGCGGACCATGAAGGTCTCGCCGATTCCGTTGCCCTTGCGGGCGATGCAGATACCCTCGAACACCTGGATGCGCGAGCGGCTACCCTCGACGACCTTCACGTGAACCTTGATGGTGTCGCCCGGACGAAAGTCGGGAACGTCGGTCTTGAGCTGGGCCGCGGTGACGGCCTCGAGCTTGTCCATGATCAATCTCCTCGCCCTCGCCACAGGTCGCGCGCGATATCTGCCTTACGGCGAAGATTCCGGAGTGTGCCCCACGCCGATGTGCACTCCCCTGTGGCGGAGATGCACGACGCGAACACCGACGCACTATTGTGCCACACGGCGGACGCGGGCTACTCCTGACCGTCCAGCAGGTCGGGGCGCCGCAGCCGCGTCAGCCGCTCCGCCTCCTCGCGGCGCCATGCGGCGATGGCCGCGTGGTTGCCGCTCAGCAGCACCTCGGGCACCTCGTGGCCGCGCCACGAGGCCGGGCGGGTGTAGCTCGGGTACTCCAGCAGACCATCGGCGTGGCTCTCCTCGACGAGGCTCTCGGCGTTCCCGACGAAGCCGGGCAGCAACCGCGCGACGGCCTCGATGATCGCGAGGGCCGCTACCTCTCCCCCGTTGAGGACGTAATCGCCCAGCGAGATCTCGCTGACGCGGTGCCGCGCGGCATAGTGCTCCGCGACGCGCGCGTCGATGCCCTCGTAGCGCCCACACGCGAACACGAGCTGCTCCTCGCGCGCCAATTCCTCGGCCTTGTCCTGGGTGAACGGGACGCCAGCGGGCGACGGGATGATGAGGCGCCCTCCCTCGGCGAGCACCTCGTCGAGCGCAAAGCCCCACACGTCGGCCTTCATCACCATGCCTGCTCCCCCGCCGAATGGGGAATCGTCGACGGTGTGGTGCACGTCCGTGGTCCAGGAGCGGAGGTCGTGGACGTGGGTCTCGACGAGCTCGGTCGCGCGCGCCCTGCCCAGGAGCGAGACGCCGAGGACGTCGAAGTACTCCGGGAAGATCGTGACGAGGTCAATCCGTAGCATCGGTGTCCTCCCCCGAGAGAAGGCCGAAGGGCGGGTCGACGACGACGCGGCCGCCCGCGACGTCCACCACGGGAACCATCGCCGCGATGAACGGGATGCGGGCGGTGGTGCCGCCGGGCTCGCGGATAACGAGAAGATCGTGGGCGGGCGGGTGCTCGACACCGGAGACGGTGCCGACGACCTCGCCGGTCGGGCGCTCAGCCCGGAGCCCGATGAGTTCGTGGGGATACCAGGCGTCGTCCTCGTCCGACTCGTCCTGCTCGACGACGAGCAGCACTCCCCTGAGCCCCTCGGCGGCCTCGCGGCTCGTCGCCTCTGCGAAGCGCAGAAACCAGGGGCCGGAATCGTGCCGGGCAGAGGTCAGCGTGAGCGGTCCCGCGCCCGGCGGATCGGTCTGGAGTATCGAGCCCACGACGAACCGCTCCTGGGGGATGTCGGTGCGGAGTTCGACGGACACCTCTCCGCCGAGTCCATGCGCGCGCCCGATGCGGGCGATCACGAGATCCATCTGGAGCCCCTTCCGCGCGGGAGGGACGACGCTACGAACGCGGGGCGACGTCCACGAAGTTCACGTGGACGTCCTCGCGCGCGATCGCGTCGACGACGGTGCGGATCGCCTCGGCGGTGCGGCCGTGGCGTCCGATGACGCGCGGCAGGTCGTCGGGATGGACCACCACGTTGAGTTGCGGTCCGCGCCTGCCGGGACGCTTGGTGACGCGAACGTCGTCCGGGTTGCGGACGATCGACTTGACCAGGAAGTCCACCGCATCGAGGATCACGGGCTACTTCTCCTCGTCGATGATGCCTTCGACCTTGTCGTCGGCGTCGGACGGATCGCCCTCGGCGACCTCGACCTCGACGTCGGTGCCCTCATCAGAGGGAACCTCGTGCGACTCGTCGGCGATGGGGTCTTCGGCGGCCTCAGGAGCCGTCTCCGCGGCGGCAGCCTCAGGGGCCGTCTCCGCGCGGCAGCTTCCGTCGCGGCAGCGGCGGCCTTCGCGTCGTCCTCGGCCTTCGCCTTCGCGGCATCCTCGGTTGCCTTGGCCTTGGTGGCTTTCGCCTTCTCGGCTGCACCCGCGGCGGCCTTGATCTTCTCGTCGGGTGCAACCTTGGCGATCTGGGGCTTGACGGTGTTCGTCGCGCCCTTCTCTCCCTTGAACGTGCCCCAGTCGCCGGTGAGCTTCAAGAGCGCTTCGACCTGCGGGGTGGGCTGCGCGCCGACGCTGAGCCAGTACTGAGCGCGCTCGGAGTTGATCACGATGACCGAGGGCTCCTCGGTGGGGTGGTACTTCCCGATCTCCTCGATAGCTCGACCGTCACGACGGGAGCGCGAGTCCATGACGACGACGCGGTAGAAGGGGGCGTGCTTCTTGCCGAAGCGCTTGAGGCGGATCTTGACAGCCACGAGTATCTCCTGGGATTCGGTATGAGTCAGTCCCGGTTACCCGCGGAGCGGGGGCGGGCCGACAAGACGAATAGCGACGCGGAGGAAACCGGGTTCGCCAGGCGCCATTGTGCCAGACGTACGGGGGCGCGGCAAACCTCGGCTACGGAACGTACTGGACGGCCAGTTCCGTGACCACGCCGCCGTTGACGTAGATCCACACGGGGTAGGGGGCGTTGGTGGGCAGGCTCCCCCCGGGGTCCGCGATGACCTGAGACAGGGTGAAGATCCCGTCGTCCCACCCCGCCTTCTTGGCGGGGATGTCCCCGGCGACCGTCACAAGCCGGATCGTCGGGTTGTCGTTGGTGACGTAGTAGTCGTAGGCGTCCGCGTAGCCATGGGCGAGGCCCACCTCCATCGCCTTTGCGCCGGTCCACCAGCAGGCCATGTCGAAGGCAACCTGGGACGTTGACCACGTCTTGATGTATCCGAACCACACGCCGTCGGGCAGGCTGCCCACGCCGGGAGTGCACCCCGAGCCCTGGGCCTGGTCCGCGGGGTTGGTGGTCCACTCGTCTCCGAAGACGTACGTGTGACCCGGCGGAGGCGCGGGGGTGGGCGCGGCGGTGGGCGCCGGGGCGGGTGCGGCCGACGCGGTTGGCGCCGTCGGGCCGGGCACCGACGCCGTGTGCGTCGTCGTTGTGCCCGGACTGCAGGAAGCGGTCACGAGAACGACGGTGACCGCTGCGGCCATTCCCGTCCAGGTGCGCAGAGCGGATCGCCTGGTCATCGTCATCACTCCTCCTTCGTCGGGAGAGTCCCCGTAGGGGCGACGTTCCTGGCCTTCGGCGCGAACGCTCGTCCCCCGTGGCGCGGCCCTCGCGTCACTTCCCCGCACGGGCCCCACGTGGCCTTGCCTCACGAACGACGCTAGCACCGCCGGTGCGGAAGTCGAAGGGTCCGGGGAATACTCCTACAGGCCCGCCTTGGCCATCGCGCCCTGCACCGAGGCGAGGAAGCCCTGGCTCGTGTAGGAGGCCCCGGAGACGTACGAGACCTTGTAGGTCTGAGCCTTCAGGACGCGCTGCTCCAGAGTCGGCACGGCGCTCGCGTTGATGCGGCGCGACGTTCCGTCGCCATAGCCGATGACGAGCGGCTGGACTTGGGTGATGACGCCGTTGTTGATGGCGAGCTGAACCTGCATGTTGCCGTATGCCGTGCTCACGGAGGGACCAACGAACACGCCGGTGGGCCCGGCTGGCGCGGGCGGCGGCGGCGGTGCTGTCGTGGTCGTCGGCGTGGTCGTCGGCGCCGTAGTCGTTGCCGCCGAGGGCGTCGGGGAGGGCGTCGATCCCCCGACCGTCGGCGACGGGCTCGGGCCGGGCGACAACAGTCCGCTCGCCGGATCGGCAAGCGCGAGCGTCGGAACGGGAAGGCTCCCCACCCGCCACCCCGCCGCGAGCATCACCGCGGAAGCTCCCGCAACGAAGACTATTCGCGAACCCTTCACCGCTGACCTCCTACCACGCGAATTCTTCGGCGTGGATCGCCTCTTCTGGGACACCGTGGTGACGGGCATCCGCCTTGACCCGCGCGGACCACTTCTCGGGCCCGCACACGAACACATCGCAGGTCGACAACCGGGGAACGATCTGGGACAACGACTGGGGGCCGTCGGGAGTCGACCAACCCCTCCCTCGCGGCCCGATGACCTCGTACAGCGTGACGCCCTGGCTGACGGCGAGCTGTCGGATCTCGTCCAGCAGCGGAGCCTCGAGGTACGTGCTCGCTCGCAGGATCACCGTGCACTCGCCGCGCCGCGCCCGCTCATCCTCGAGCATCGCCCGAAGGGGGGTAATGCCGACGCCTGCGCCGATGAGCACGAGCCCTCGTCCCACCCTGGAGTCGTGGTGGAAGCGCCCAAGGGGCCCCTCCGCGACCACCCTGACACCCGGGCGCAGCGTTCGCAGCGCCAGGGAGTCGTCGCCGAGCGGCTTCACCGTGATGCGGAGCGAGCGTCCGTCGGGCGCACTGGAGAGCGAGTAGGGGTGCGCGGTCGCCCACAAGTTCGGGGTCAGGAACCGCCAGATGAAGAACTGTCCGGCGTGCGCATTCAGGTAGTGGAGGTTGCGCCCGCCGATCGTCACAGAAACCGTGCCGTCGTCGTGGCGCTCTACGCGCATGACGCGCAGGCGGTGGCGCGCGGCGCGGTAGAGGGGCATCCACATGCGCCAGATCACGAGCGAGCCCGTGGCGATGACGTAGAGGGCGATCCAAAAGACCTTCGCGGGGGTGCTCGAGGAGAACGTCGAACCGACCCCGAACTGGTGGGGCACCGCGAGCGCGATGGCGGCGTAGGTGAAGAGGTGGATCGCGTGCCACGTCTCGTAGGGCCAGCGCCGACGGACGGCGGCGACCGACGTCACGCCGACGATCAGGAGCAAGGCGAGCGAGAGGATGGAGAAGGCGATATCGCGGCTGTGCGCCAGGTACCACGCCGTCTGGTCGAGCACGCCCCGGCCGGCCATCGAGCCCTGGCCGATCACGAGCAGCGCGGCGTGGGCGATGAGCAGGTAGAAGATCGGCTCGCCGAGTGAGCCGTGGATCTTGAGCGCCTTGTCGTGGCCGAGCGCGCGCTCAACCCATGGCGCGCGCGACGCGAGCGCCATCTGGAACAGGATGAGCGCCGTGGCGACGAGCCCGGCGAATCGACCCAGGGCGTTGACCGCGTCGACGGGCGCCGTCCACGCCATCGCGCCGCTCGCGAAGAAGAAGGCGACCCCGGCCACGGTGACAAGCCAGGCGGCGCCCAGCAGGGAGTCGCGCCACAAGGAAAGCTGACGGGCGCGGCGCCCGCGCTCGGCGTGCTCGGTGAAGCCGAGGCGGCGTTCCATTTCGCGGGCTCCCAAAGAAGTCGTCGTCATGGTCCCAGTGTTCCGGGGCGATTCTGAGAGCCTTCTCAGGCGGCGCCGGGCCACCCGGGGCTCGCGAAGGCGGGAACCGCTTCCTCGGGAGCCGCCCCCGCCGCCGGGCGCGGAATGCAGAGCAACTCCAGCCCGCGCCGCTGGGCCGCGATCGCGACGTCCGCGCCCCCCGCGACGATCGCCGTGGCCCACGCATCGCACTCCACGAGGTCCGTCCCCATCACGCTCGCCTGCACGAAGGCCGACTCCCTGAGCCCCGTCGCCGGATTCCAGATGTGCTCGCCGTGCTGCGCCGAGCCGGAGGTCGCCAGGGCGCAGAACCGCGCGTCGATGCCACCTCCCAGGGCGACGACGTCAATCGTCGGTCCACCCTGCGGGTCGTCCGCGTCCCGGGGATCCGCGATCCCCACCGTCCACGGGACCATGCCGGGCGCGAGGCCCGCGACGAGCACGTCGCCAGAAGCCCCGATCAGCCAGCCAGGGGCCCCGAGCGCCTCGAGGCGCCAGGAGGCGCGGACGACGGCCCACGTCTTGACGATCCCGGTCGGGTCGAGCACGCCATCGGGGCGTCGCGCGTCGAACGCACCCTCCGTCAGCACACGGTAGCGCTCGCACTCGCCGAGCACCTCGCCGACGGCTGGCGGGCAATCGTCGACGGTGATCTCCCCGCGAGCAAGGCGGCACAGGGGCGTGTCGTCGCGCCAGAGCGAGAAGACGTCGTCGGCCCAGACGAGGTCGCGGTGGAACGCGGCGACCGCGGCCGCGCACTCCTCCTCGCTCGGGCCGGGGGCACCCGCGA
This sequence comes from uncultured Actinomycetota bacterium, assembly GCA_963830335.1. Lineage (GTDB taxonomy): Bacteria > Actinomycetota > Actinomycetes > Actinomycetales > Demequinaceae > JAFGBM01. Next base: position 565,749 of record CAWHLX010000001.1, on the reverse strand, counting down.
GGGAGGGGCCGTCGCGAACGATCTCGATCGCGAACGGCATCGCCATGGAGTGAACCGTCGCCCGCCAGACGCCTCCTTCGCCGCCCCGCACATCGTCGCCCGTCATCCCTGGCTCGTCATCCCTAGCCCAGCCCCGCCTTCTGGAACGCCCCTTTCGCGGAGGCGACGATGCCGTCGGACGTGTAGGACGCGCCGCTGACGTACTGAACGTCCCACGTCTGGGCGTCAAGGATCCGCTGTTCAAGCGTGGGCAGCGCGCGCGAGTTGATGAAGCGCGACTCCGCGTCCCCGCTGCCCGCCTTGAGCGGGCGCACCTCGGTCACCTTCCCGCCTGCCACGACGATCTCGACCTGGAAGGTTCCCCTGACATTCCGGATCGTCGGACCGTCGAACGTCGTCGTCCCGGCCGCCGAGCCCTTGGTGGTCGTGGTCACCGTCGGCAACTCCCGAGGCGCGAGGAACCAGCCCGCGGCGAGAATCGCGCCGCACCCCCCCGCGACGATCAACACCCGTTCCGCACGCATGTGGCCTACCACCCGAACCTCTCGCGATGAATCGCGTCGGGCGCGACGCCCGCCGCCAGCGCGTCCGCCTCGACCTGCCTCGCCCAAGCGAGAGGGCCGCACACGAAGACGTCAACGTCCGAGGGATCCCTGACGAGCGAGGCGATGGACGCCGGCTCGTCGGCGGTTCCCCAGGTGTCGCCTCGCGGCCCCACGAGGACCTTCAGCTCGGCGGAACGGTCCCGAGCGAGCGCGCGCACCTCGCCAAGCAGGGGGGCCTCATCGAGCGAGCGAGCGCGCACCACGACGACGCACGGCTCGCCGGGCACGACGTGCTCAAGCAGGGCGCGAATCGGCGTGATTCCGATCCCCGCGGCAATCAGGACGATGCCGTTGCGGGTGCGCGCGTCGTGGGTGAAGATGCCCAGCGGACCCTCAAAGGTCACCGCCGTACCTGGCCGGACGTGCGCGACGGCGCGCGAACCGTGGCCGGACGGCTTCACGGTGATCCGAACCGTGTCGCCGCGCGGAGCACTCGAAAGCGAGTAGGGGTGCTTCTGCCAAAACAGCCTCGGGGCGTAGAAGCGCCACAGCAGGAACTGCCCGGGCTTGGCCCCGAGCCCGCGCAACATGCGACCGCGAATGACCACGGTCGTCGAGCCGTCCGCCTCCGTCGTGACCGACGCGACGCGGGCACGATGGTTCGCCGTAAGGACGAGGGGTCGCACCATCCGGAACGCGACGAACGAGCCGAAGGCGACCGTGTAGAACGCGAACCAGAAGAGCCAGGCGACGCCCCCGCGGCGGAAGGTCTCGCCGTCGAGGAACTGATGGGGGACGGCAATCGCGATCGCCACATAGACGACCCGATGGAGGGTGTGCCACGTCTCGTAGTGCCAAGCGCGGAAGGCGCCGAACAGGGACGTGACGAGGACGAGGACGAAGAGCCCCGCGGCGATCTCGACCGCGGCGATCCACGCGTTGCCGGAGGAGAGGCTGAAGAAGGCCTGGACCAGGCCCTGGGAAAGCTCGCGCGACGTGGCCGTGACGATCAGGGCGACGTGCACGAGCATCAGAAGGATCGCGTACTTCCCGAGCGTCGCGTGGCGAATGATCGCGCGGTCGTGCCCGATGACTCGGTCGATCCAGGGCGCGCGCGAGGCGAGCAACACCTGGGACATCATCAGCACCGCGGTCACCACGCCGACGAGCCGGCCCGCCTCGCGGACGACGTCGGTACCGCTCGAGACCAGCAGCCCGCCCGCCGCGACGTTGAGGGAGACCCCAACCGCCGCCGCGAACCACACGGCGGCGACGATTCCGTCGGCTCCCCACTGCCGCCTGGAGGCACGGCGCCTGCGCTCGGCGACGCGGACCTGGGTGCGCGTGATCACGAGATCACTCTAGGTGGCAGGAACGCGGTCATCGCCCGCGCAGGAACCCGGGAACCTCGGGCAACTCCGGGGAGGCCTCCGCGCCGAGACCGAACGCGCTGCCCGCTGGCGCCGCCGCACCGTCCGCCCGCTGGGACGCCCTCCGCTCGGCCTCCGCCTCCTGCTGCGCACGCTTGGCGGGGTTACCGCTCTTGCCCTTGGCCTTCTTGGGTGCGGGCTTGCCTCGCTTCGCGCCGCCGTAGGTCGCGCCCGCGAGCCCGGGCGCCATCCCCGGAACCTGCGGGACGCCCCCCTTCGCCATCGACTTCATCATCTTCTGGGCCTCGAGGAACCGCTTGACGAGGGAGTTGACCGCCGTGACCGTCGTCCCCGAACCGCCCGCGATTCGCGCCCGCCTGGATCCGTTAAGGAGGCCAACGTCGTCGCGCTCGGCCGGGGTCATCGAGTAGATGATCGCCTCGGTTCGCGAGACCTCTTTCACGTCGAGGTTCTCGATCGCCTCGCGCGCCTGGCCCATGCCCGGAAGCATCGCGAGCATCTTCTGCATCGAACCGACGTTCTTCAGCTGCTGCATCTGGGCGAGGAAATCCGTGAGGGTGAAGTCCTCGCCCTTGGTGACCTTCGCGGCGATCCGCTCGGTCTCCTTTTGATCGAAGGCCTTCTGCGTCTGCTCGATGAGCGTGAGGACGTCGCCCATGTCGAGGATCCGCGACGCCATCCGGTCGGGGTGGAACACCTCGAAATCCGTCACCTGCTCGCCCGTGGAGGCGAAGAGAATGGGCAGGCCCGTCACGTGCCTCACCGAGAGGGCGGCGCCGCCGCGGGCATCCCCGTCGAGCTTCGTGAGGACGACGCCGGTCACGTCGACGCCCTCCTGGAACGCGTGCGCGGTCGCGACGGCGTCCTGGCCCATCATCGAGTCGACGACGAACAGGACCTCGTGCGGGGACACGGCGGAGCGGATGCTCGCGGCCTGGGCCATCATCTCCGCGTCGACGCCGAGGCGGCCCGCCGTGTCGATGATGACGACCGAGTAGACCTTGTCCTTTGCCTCCTTGAGGGAGGCCTTCGCAACCTTGATGGGATCGCCCTTGGGCTTCTCGTCCTCGCTCGTGACCCCGGGCTCCGGGGCGAACACGGGGATACCCGCCCTCTGGCCCACAACGGACAACTGGGTGACGGCGTTGGGCCGCTGTAGGTCGGCGGCAACGAGGACGGGCGTCTCTCCGGCGTCCTTGAAGTGGCGGCCGAGCTTGCCCGCGAACGTCGTCTTGCCCGCTCCCTGGAGCCCCGCGAGCATGATGATCGTCGGGCCGGTCTTGGCGCGCGAGAGCGGCCGCGACGCGCCCCCGAGGATCTCGACGAGCTCCTCGTGGACGATCGACACGACCTGCTGCGCGGGGTTGAGGGCGCCCGCGACCTCCGACCCGAGGGCCCGCTCGCGGATCGCGGCGGTGAAGGCCTTGACTGCGGGAAGGGCGACGTCCGCGTCGAGGAGCGCGCGGCGAATCTCGCGAACGGTCGCGTCGACGTCGGCCTCGCTCAGGCGACCCTTGCCGCGCAGGTTGCGGAAGGTCTCGGCGAGACGATCCGAGAGCGATGCGAACACGCGGATCCTTCCGAGGCAGGTGCGGCCGGCGCGCGCCGGTCGGAGCCTCCAGATTACCCGGGCGTGACGCTCACGCGGAGCCGCCCCGCTCGGCGTTCGCCGCGGCGACGTGGGCGTCGATCTCGCGGTGGGCCGTCCTGGTGAGCGCGTCGCACAGCTTCTCCCGCCAAGGCGTCCACGCCTTCGGCCCCGCCGCCGTGGCGTCCGCCTCGGTGAGCGCGCGGAGCGTGTTGAGCAGGTCCCGCCGGTACCCGAGCGGCTCGAGAAGGGCGCGGGCGGTCGCCGCATCCTCGGGATCCTGTCGGGTCGCGAGATCGGCGAGCAGGAGGTGATGGCGAACGAGGGTCTCGAGGTCGCTCGCGACCGCGGGCGCCAGCCCCATGCGCGCGGCTATCGCGGGCACCAGGTCCGCGCCGGCGACGGAGTGGTCCTTCGCCCCCGCGCGTTTGCCGATGTCGTGGAACAGGCACGCCAGGAGGAGGAGGGCGGGATTCTCGACATGGCGCTTGAACCTGCCCGCACGCACCACGGCCTCGACCGAGTGACGGTCCACGGTGAATCGGTGGACGGGCGACCGCTGGGGGCGGTTGCGCACGGCCTCCCACTCGGGGAACCAGCGGACGACGATCCCTGCGAGGTCGAGCGCCTCCCACACGGCGACGAGGTTCGCGCTCGCGCGCAGAATGTCCGTCAGGTACGTGCGGGCCTCCGAGGGCCACGGGCTAGGGAGATCGGGGCAGCGCGCCAGCGCCTCGAGCAGCCCCGGCGTCATGCGTAGCCCCGTCGTCGCGGCCGCGGCACCCGCCCGAAGCGTGAGGAGCGCGTCGTCCTCCGGAACCGCGCCCGCCGCGAGCGCGAGGTCGCCATCGACGTCGATCAGGCCGTCTCCCATCGAGTCGTACTGTGGCGCGACGTTGCGCCGCCGGGCGAGGAAGGCCCGCGAGCCGTGCCCGGACTTCTCGAGGGAACGACGAGCGTTGCGCTCGGTGCTGTCGAGCGCGAAGGCGACCACGCGGGCGGCTTCCGCGAGCGAGGCGAGCAGGTCATCGGGGTGCCCGAAGCCGAGGCGTAGGGCGACCTTGCGAGCCATGTGACGGCCAAGGACCACCTGCGACCGCTCCGTTTCGAGATGCAGGGCGTCGCGCACGTCGAGGAGGTGGTTCCCCGCGCGATCGACGGCGCCATGGGGCCGGTCGGCGAGCCAGGTTGCGGAGAGGGCGGACAGGCTCAGCAGGTCCCGCAGCCCCCCGCGAGCCTCCTTGAGGTTGGGTTCGATGAGGTAGGCAACCTCGCCAAATCGCTCCGCGCGAGCGTGTGACGAGGCGAGGAGGTCGGTGAGGCGGCTACGGGCCGCGCTACGCCAGTCGGCGAGGATCGAGGCGCGCGCCTGCTGGACGAGCGCCGGATCGCCGCCAACGAATCGAAGATCGAGAAGGCCCGCCGCCGCGGCGAGGTCGCGCGTCGCGACCTGCCGACACTCGGTGAGCGAGCGCACGGAGTGGTCGAGCTCAAGCCCCGCGTCCCAGATGGGATACCAGAGGCGCTGCGCGAGCGCCGCGAGCTCGTCCTTCTTCAGGGTGGAGCCGTCGTGTATGAGGAGGAGGTCAAGATCGCTGGCGGGGCCGGCATCGCGACGGGCGATGCTCCCGACGGCCGCGAGCGCGACTCCCGCGGTGCGCCCGCCCGAGGCCTCGTCCCAGTGTTCGGCGAGGCGGGCAAGGACGAGGTCTCCCACGGCCTCGCGGCGCTCGGCACCCGGGACCTTCGCGTCGAACAGGCTCGCGGCGAGCGCGAACCGCTCACGCTTGAGGTCCCGCACCCCCGAGGGGTGCGGGACCTCGGCGCGAGAGCCCGACTGGCCGGAACCAGAGTGGCTCGGCATGGTACCTAGATGGCCTTGGAGCCGCGCTCGCCCGTACGGACTCGCACGATGTCTTCCACCTTCGCGATCCAGATCTTGCCGTCGCCGATCTCGCCCGTCTGGGCCGCGCCGACGATTGCGTCGGTGACGGCTTTGACATCCGCGTCATCCGCGACGACCTCGATGCGGATCTTGGGGAGAAGGTCGACGGTGTACTCCGCACCGCGATACACCTCCGTGTGGCCCTTCTGGCGACCGTAGCCGGACGCCTCCGAGACCGTTACACCCTTGACGCCGACGCCCTCAAGGGCCATCCGGACTTCCTCAAGACGGTGCGGTTGGATGATGGCTGTTACGAGCTTCATAGTTAGTTCGCCTCCTCGTAAGCGGTCTCGCCGTGCTCGGCGAGGTCGATGCCGCCGACCTCGACGGACTCCTTGACGCGCAGACCAATCGTGTACTTGAGCGCGAGCCCAATGATCAGCGTAGCGACAAACGAGACGACGACGGCGAACAGAGCCGCAATGGCCTGAGTCCCCAGCTGGGTCCATCCTCCACCGTAGAAGAGGCCGTTGAGGGAGCCATCAGGCGCCCACGTCGTGCCCTCGTCCAGGTTCGACAGGAAACCGATGAGCAGCGTGCCCGTGATACCGCCGACGAGGTGAACGCCCACGACGTCAAGCGAGTCGTCGTAGCCGAACTTGTACTTGAGCCCGATCGCGAGCGAACACACCACACCGGCGATGAAGCCGATGGCGAGCGCGCCCCACGTGTCGACCGAGGCCGCCGCAGGGGTGATGGCGACTAGCCCAGCGACGATGCCGGATGCGGCACCAAGCGAAGTGGGCTTCCCATCGCGAATCTTCTCCACGAGGATCCAGGCGAGCAGCGCAAACGCTGGCGCGATGGTCGTGTTGAGGAACGCGCGACCGGCGGTCGGGTCGGCGCCGAATTCCGAACCGGCGTTGAAGCCGAACCAGCCGAACCATAGGAGGGCGGCGCCGAGCATGACGAAGGGCAGGTTGTGCGGACGCATCGGCTCCTTGCCGAAGCCCTTGCGCTTGCCGAGCAGGATCGCGAGCGCGAGGCCGGCGGCACCGGCGTTGATGTGGACGACGGTTCCACCCGCGAAGTCAATGGGGTGTGAGGCCGTCATGTTCGTGATGAGTGTTCCGTCGCTCCACACGTTGTGGGCAATGAATACGTAGACCGTCGAGATCCACACCACGGTGAAGACCACCCAGGCGGCGAACTTCATGCGGTCGGCGATCGAGCCGCTGATGAGCGCGACGGTGATGATCGCGAAGGTCGCCTGGAAGGCGACCATCACCAGGAACGGAACGCCCACGGAGGCCGCGAGGCTGGAGGAGTCGGGAACGCCATTGAGACCGACGAGGCCCTTAGCGCTACCGATCCAGCTTCCACTTCCGAACGCGAGTCCATAGGCGTAGACAACCCAGATGACCGCGACCGTGCCCAGGCTGACGAAGGACATCATCATCATGTTGAGCACGGACTTGGTGCGAACCATGCCGCCGTAGAAGAACGCCAGGGCCGGCGTCATGAGCAGCACGAGAGCGGTCGCAGTGATCATCCACGCGGTGTTGCCACTATCCAGCGTGAATTCCATTGTTCGTTTTCTCCTCTCGCCAGCCGGTCGGCTGACGGAGCAAGGGTCTCGCGTCGAGGTTTCGCCCCGACCACGGTGGTGTTTCGCGGCAGTTACATGTGCGGCCCGCGTGTAAAGGTTGCGTTGCCGCAAGGGGGCGGGGCCACGCGCCTAGGCGAGCAACCCGTCCACGAACACCTCTGGATCGAACGGGGCGAGGTCATCGGCGCGCTCCCCCAGCCCCACGAACTTCACAGGGACGCCCAACTCGCGCTCGATCGCAATGACGACGCCGCCCCGCGCGGAGCCATCGAGCTTGGCGAGGATGACCCCCGTAGCCCCCGCAACTTCGGAGAAGACGCGCGCCTGCGCGAGCCCGTTCTGGCCCGTCGTGGCGTCGAGCACCAGAAGCACCTCCGCGGGAGGGCGGGCGCGCGAGACAACCCGGAGGATCTTCCCGAGTTCGTCCATCAGGTCCCTCTTGTTGTGTAGCCGTCCGGCGGTGTCGACGAGGACGACGTCCGCCCCGGACTCCCGCGCGCGCTCCCCCGCCTCGAAAGCCACGGCTCCGGGATCGCCGCCCGGTCGGTCGGATCTCACGACGGTGACGCCCGCCCTCGCGCCCCACGTCTCGAGTTGATCCGCGGCGGCGGCGCGGAAGGTGTCGGCCGCTGCAAGGACGACGCCGTACCCGTCCTCGACGAGTAGCCGGGCGAGCTTGCCGACCGAGGTGGTCTTGCCGACGCCGTTCACCCCGACGACGACGATGGGCACGCCGACCGATGCGCCAGGGGGATCCAGCGCCAGGGCGCGATCCGGGTCGCCCAGCGCGCCGAGGAGGGCGCTCCTGAGAGCCTCGTGGGGGTCGGCCTCCTTGGACCTCCCGAGCGACGCCCGTACGGCGTCGAGCACCTCCTGCGTCGCCGCGAGGCCAAGGTCGGCCCCGATCAGCGTCTCTTCGAGGTCGTCCCAGTCGACATCGGCGCCGCCCCTGCCGAAGGCGGAACGGAGGCGATCCCCGAGGCCGAACGCCAACTTCCCGCGCAGGCGGCCCGCTCGCGACGCCGGGTCCTTGGGAGCCTTCACCCGCCTAGTGTCGCACTATGCCAATCGGGACGGCAGATCATCGTGCGCGTCTGGGGCGAGGCGTCCGATGACCGCCCAGTGATGCTCGGCGCGCGGAACCCTGGTCGAGAACGAAGGCCGCTCGCGAGGCACCGCACCCAGAAGCCACAGCAGGACGTGCTTCAGGCGCCCTTGCGCGAAGGTGCCGATCACGCAGACGATTGCCGCGAGCACAATAGAGAGTTCCACGACAAGACGTATTGAAATGTGCACGCGCAACACCCCCAGTGTTGATGCGGTATTCCCCCAATGATTTTGCTCCTCTTTCGCGGTTTTCGCGCGGTGAGCGGGCGATCATCGATGGCACGAAACCCCATCAACTGTGGCAAATGGCGCGCCGCGGATAGAGTCTTCCCATGGCCGCGTCGACGCCGGGCGGGTATCGGAAGTGCCCCAACGGGCACGCCGTGCTTTCCGGCGATCGGTTCTGCGCGACGTGCGGCGCCACCGTCGCGGTCCATCGCGCGAAGCCCGCCACCACCGCGAAGCCCGCCACCACCGCGAAGCCCGCCACCAGGGCCAAGCCCGCCACCACGGCCAAGCCCGCCACCAGGACCAAGCCCGCCACCACGGCCAAGCCCGCCACCGGAGACACGTCCTCCGAGGCGAAGGGCGCGGCGACCCTGGCCTCCCCGACCCCGGAGGACGCTCCCGCCAGGCTCGGGTCCGAACCGGACGCCCGCCTCGTGGATCTTCCCCGCCGAGCGGCATCCTTCGGAGTGACGACGTGGGTAGCGGCCGCGCTGGTCGTCGCGACCGTCGTCGTCGGGGTGGTCGCCGCCGTGAAGATGATCCGCGGGAACTCGGACGGCGCGGAGGGCCCCGGGGGCCGTTCGGGCTTCGCGACGGCATGCGAAGGCATCGCCCAGGAAGAGATCACCATCGGGCAAGACGTCACCACGCGGAATGCGCTCCTGTGCTTCCACGTGACCGAGCACTCGGAGATCACCGTCGATGCGGCTCCCGACGGAACCGACGCGGATCTCCAACTCACCGTGAGCCTCGGGACCGGGACGGTACTCGCCGAGGATGACGACACGGACGGCCGCAACCCCGAGGTGGTGTTCGAGGCGCAACCGGGAACCTACATCCTCAGCGTCACGAACTACAACGGAGGGAGCCCGGGCCCGATCGCCGTCCGCTCCTCCGCCGTCGTCCTCCCCGAGGTCGGCTCGAGCGCTCTCCCCACCCTCAGCCAATGCGCAAGCCTCAGCGGGCCGACCATCGAGCAGTCGGGCGAGGCCGTGCGGGCGGCGGGAGAGCCCTTCACCTGCCTAAGCCTCGCCGCAGGCGCGTTCACCAAGATCGGAGCGGTGGCGGACGACCCGGCCACGACGGACCTCACGCTCGCGGTCTACGCCTTCGACCAGGCGGGGGTCCCGCAGTTCATCCGGAGCGTCGACGACACCTTCGCGACCGACCCGGAGCTCAATCTCGACCTCGCCGCGGGGAACTACCTCATCGAGGTGGGCTCCTACGAGGACGCCCAAGCGGGCGCGTACTCCGTATACGTCGACACGACGGGAACGTTCATCAGGACCGGCGCCGTGTCGAGCGGGCTCGCGACCCTGCGCCCGTCGGCGTGTGCCTCACTCCCCGCCGTCACGGTCGGCGAGCCGCTCGCGATTGACGGGACGGGCGAGCCGCTCGCCTGCCTTACTCTCAAATCTCCCCGGCGCCTGGTCATCATGGCCGCGACCCAGGCGGACCAGGACCTGACACTGGAGATCGTCGGCTTCGACTCCGCGGGGTCTCCCGTCCGCTACGTGTGGGCGGACGAGGACGTTTTCGGCGAGGACCTCAGTAGCCAGGACCCGCGCGTCGATCTCATGCTTCCCGCAGGGACCTACGTGCTTGCCGTCAACGAGTACTGGGGGGACGAGGTCGCGCACGACTTCGTGGTGACCGTGACGCCGGGTGCCGGCCCGACCGGCTAGGCGAGTTCGCTTTCCCTGAGCCGCTGGCTGATGATCGTCGTCACGCCGTCGCCCCGCATGGTCGCGCCATAGAGGGCGTCCGCGATCTCCATGGTCCGCTTCTGGTGGGTGACAATGATCAACTGGGAGTCCGACCGCAGCTCGCGAAGGATGTCGAGCAGCCTGCCAAGATTGACCTCGTCGAGGGCGGCCTCCACCTCGTCCATCACGTAGAAGGGGCTCGGGCGTGCCTTGAAGATCGCGATGAGCAGGCCGATCGCCGCGAGCGATCGCTCGCCGCCGCTGAGGAGCGATAGCCGCTTGACCTTCTTGCCCGCCGGGCGCGCCTCGACGTCGATTCCCGTCATGAGCATGTCCGTCGGATCCGTCAGAATGAGGCGTCCTTCACCGCCGGGGAACAGGCGCGGGAAGACCTCCTCGAACGCTTTGGCCGTGTCGGCGAAGGCCTCCGCGAAGATCGTCTCGACCCGGTCGTCAATCTCCTTCACGATCTCCATGAGGTCCGTGCGCGACTTCTTGATGTCTGCGAGCTGTTCGCTGAGAAACGCGTGGCGCTCCTCGAGCGCGGCGAACTCCTCGAGCGCGAGCGGGTTGACGCGGCCGAGCTGCACCAGTCCTCGCTCCGCGCGGCGCAGGCGGCGCTCCTGCTCCTCGCGCACGTACGGTGAGGCGAGGTCGGACTCGCCGTCGGGCGGAACCGCTAAATGCGGGCCGTATTCGTCGACGAGCACCTGGGGATCGAGCCCGAGCTCGTCGATCGCGCGTTGCTGGAACTGCTCAAGCCTGACGCGCTGCTCCGCGCGCGCGACCTCGTCCTTGTGGGCGTCGTCCGTGAGCCTGGAGTACTCGGCGCCGTACTCGTCGACGCCGCGCCTGACCTCGGCGAGCTGCACGGCGCGCTCGAGGCGCTCCGCCTCAACGGCCGTACGGGCATCGTCGGCTCCCTGGACGCTCGCGTCGATCCGATCGAGGGCGAAGCGCGCCCCCGCCAGTACCTCCCGCGCGGCCTGCGCCTGGCGGGACCGCTTCTGGGCGGACTCCTCGACCCGGGCGCGCGCGTCGCGCTCGGCCTCCGCCGCAAGCTGGAGGCTCTCGGCGCGTGCCGAGAGCGCCCTCGCCCTCTCCTCCGAGGTCCGGAGGGCAAGGCGGGCCTCGGTTTCCCCCGCCCTCGCGAGCACCGCCGCCTCCGCGTGGGCGTCGCGCTTCTCCTGGGCGACCAGGGTGTCCGCCTCGGTCTGCTCCGGCTCGGCCTGGGCCGCGCCGAGGCGTTCGCTCAGTCCCCCGAGCTCCCCCTGCTCCGCGCGGATGCGGTCCTGGGCGGCCTCGAGCCGCTCGCGAAGGCGATCCGCCTCCTCCCGCGCGGCGCGGGACGCCGCACCCAGCTGCCCGAGGTGCTCGGCCACGGCCGCCATCTGGGCATCCGACTCGTGAAGTCGCTCGAGCGCTCCGTCGTGGGCCTCGTGCGTCTCCGACTCGCGCTGCTCGGCGGCCCGGATCTCAAAGGTCGTCGTCTCGACCACGCGCGACGCCGCATCGCGACGCTCGCACGCCTCGTCGAAGGCCGCCTGAACGTGGAGGATGCTCGGCGCGTCGCCGCTCCCGCCCGAGGCCCGCCGCACGCTCAGGACGTCGCCCCCGCGCGTCACGGCGGTCACCCCTGCGTGGGCAGCCACCAGAGCCCTTGCCGCAGCAAGATCGTCGACGACGGCGACCCCGCTCAGGGCGGCACGCACGGTATCGACGATTCCCTCGGGCCCGTTGACCAGGTCCGACGCCCACGCGGCTTCGCGCGGCAGGGCAACGTCGGGGTTGACCGCAGACGCGCCACGATCGCCGACGACGAAGCGCGCCCTTCCCTCGTCTGCGTCGCGCAGCCAACGTATGGCGTCGACCGCATCCCCGACGCTGTCCACGGCGAGCGCTTCTGCGAGCGGCCCGAGGGCGGCCGCCACGGCGTCCTCCGCCTGGTCCGACACGTCGATGAGGGAGGCGACGGTTCCCCGAACCCCCCGGGCCCCGGATGCGAGTAGCGCGCCGGCACCGTCCTTGCGCGCGAGGCTAAGCTCGAGCGCCTCGGCCTTCGCCGCCCACGTATCGCGCTCGAGGATCGCCTCGGTGAGACTCGCCCGCGAGGTTGTGAGCTCGGTCTTCGCGAGTTCCCACGCCTCCGAGGCCTTCTCGTGGGCGGCGTCAAGGTCCTCCTCGCCGACCTCGACGGACGCGACGGTCGACTCGAGCGCGGAGAACTCTCGCGTCGCGTCGTTGCCCCTGGACTCCGCCTCGGCGAGCGCCTGCTGCAGGCGGCCGATCTCGTCTTCGGACGCCTCCACTCGCGAGCGCCGCGCCGCGACGTCTCCGGCGAGTCGCGCGACTCCCTCGCGCCGATCCGCGGCCGAGCGGAGAAGGTTCGCGAGCGAACGCTCCGACGTGAAGGCGACGACCTCGGCCTCCTGGCGCGCGGCCTCCGCGGCATCGAGCGCTCCGCGGGCCGCGGCGACTTCGGCGTCGAGCTCGGCCTGCGCGACTTTGGCGCGCTCCACCTGCACCTCGAGGTCCACGATGTCGTTCGGGGCGAATGCGTCCACGTGCGTCCCGATCATCCTGAGGCGCTCCTCGGCGAGCGTCGCCAGATTCCTCAGCCGCTCCCTGATCGCGCTCAGTCGGTAGTAGACGTCGTTCGCCTTGGTGAGCGCTGGGGTCGCCTCCGCTGAGGCCCTTTCCAGCTCGACCATGCGCCCGCGCGCCTCGGCGAGCGCCTTCTCGACCGTCGCGCGACGCGCGAGCAGCGCCGACTCGTCCGCCTGCTCCTGCTGAAGGTGCGCCGAAACCTGGGTGAGGTCGTCCGCGAGGAGCCGGGCCCGCGCGTCCCGCGCCGCCGCCTGGATGGTCTGAGCCTCGCGCGCGACCTCCGCCTGCTTCCCGAGGGGGCCGAGCTGGCGCCGGATTTCGCCCGTGAGGTCCTGGATTCGCGTGAGATTTCCCTGCATCGCATCGAGCTTGCGCAGCGCCTTCTCCTTGCGCTTGCGATGCTTGAGGATGCCCGCCGCCTCTTCGATGAAGTGCCGCCGGTCCTCGGGCGTGCCTCGGAGGATGTCGTCGAGGTGGCCCTGGGAGACGATGACGTGCATTTCCCGCCCGAGTCCTGCATCGCTCAGGAGCTCCTGGATGTCGAGGAGTCGGCACGGGTTGCCGTTGATCCCGTACTCCGAGCCGCCCGAGCGGAACAGCGTGCGCGAGATCGTCACCTCGGAGTAGTCGATCGGGAGCACGCCGTCGTGGTTGTCGATCGTGAGCGAGACCTCGGCGCGGCCTAGCGGCGGGCGGGCGGGCGTGCCCGCGAAGATGACGTCCTCCATGGAGCCGCCGCGGAGCGTCTTGGCGCCCTGCTCTCCCATCACCCAGGACAGCGCGTCGACGATATTGGACTTGCCGGAGCCGTTTGGCCCGACGACGCAGGTGATGCCCGGCTCGAAATCCAGAGTCGTCGCCGACGCGAAGGACTTGAAGCCCCGGAGCGTCAGCGTCTTGAGGTGCACGGAGGCAAGCCTAGGCGATGCGGGGGATCGTCCGGGAGCGGGTCCGGCGCCCTAGAGGCTCGGGAACCAGATGGCGATCTCGCGGGCCGCCGAGACCTCGGAGTCCGAGCCGTGGACGAGGTTGCGCATGACCGGCACATCCCACTCGCGGCCGAGGTCCCCGCGGATCGTCCCCGGCGCGGCCTTCGTGGGATCGGTGGCGCCGGCGAGGGAACGGAACCCCTCGATCACGCGGTCACCTTCGACCACCATGGCGAACACGTTGCCGGAACTCATGAACTCCACGAGCGGCTGGAAGAACGGCTTGCCCTCGTGCTCCGCGTAGTGGCGCTTGAGCGTGGCCCGGTCGGGCGTCAGCAGGTCCACCGCAACGAGGCGGTAGCCCTTCGACTCGATCCGCTTGATGACTTCTCCGACAAGGCCGCGCTCGACGGCATCGGGCTTGGCGAGGACTAGGGTGCGCTCGGTCATGACGCAGAGCCTAGCCGCCCGTTGCCGACGCGTGGGACCCCGCCGCTTCCGGCTCCGCGACGACCGTGAAGCCGAGGCGTTGCAGCCCCGCGATGTCACCGCTTGGGAATCGCTTCCCCCTGCCGAAGAGCATGATGAGCGGAGGTCCCAGAATCACGCCGTCTCCGTCGAGACGGGCTTGCAGTACACCCCAGCGCTTCTTCAACATGCGCCAGAAGAACCATGCGAACCATGCCAAGTACCCGCAGATACAACAGCAACAGACCCGACGCGACGAGGCTCAGCCAAGTCTCCGCTCCCTCGGCGACCAGGAGACTGATGAGCAAGATCGCCCCGAAGGTAATCAGGGCCGCTGCTTCGCGTCTGCTCGACGGCGGCCTCTCGCGTCACGCCTGGGTCGATCCAGCCGACGACCGGCTCCCCCATCCTCATGGACGCGATGTTAGCGCTCCGCAGCGCCCGAGCGTCAAAGAGTCCGGGCGGAACCCCACGTGCCAGGATTGAAGCGTGCTGACCATCGACGACTTCGACACGTACCCCGACTTCCCCGTCGCGGGGGTCCTCTTCTACGACATCGGGCCTATCCTGCGCGACCCCGACCTCTTCGCGGCGGCGTGCCAGGACCTGACTCCCGCGGCGGGAAGGCCGGTCGACCTGATCGCGGGCGTCGATGCGCGCGGGTTCATCTTCGCCCCCGTGGTCGCGCAGCGCCTCCACGTCGGCCTGACGATGGTCCGCAAGGAGGGCAAGATGCCGGGCGAGCTCCTCACGGCGACGGCGAGCATCGAGTACGGCGCCTCGACCCTCACCCTCAACCCCAAGGGCATCTCGGGCAAGAATGTCCTCGTCGTGGACGATGTGCTCGCGACCGGGGGGACCGCGCGCGCCGTCGCCCAGATGCTTGAGGAAGCGGGCGCGGCCAGCGTCTCATTCTCGTTCGTGCTCGAACTCACCGCACTCGGGGGGCGACGCGTGCTGGAGGAGTACGCGGTTTCGTCCGTCGTGGTCGTCTAGGGGCGAACGCCCAAGACGCGCGGGCGATACCCGGGAGCCCACCGGACGCCCATGAGGACCATCGACCCCAGGACGGCGGCGGACGTCAGGACCTGATAGGCGATGTAGCCCTGGTTGACCGCCACGGGCACGGCATCGAGCGAGCGTATGTAGCCCCAGTGCGCGGCCAGTCCCAAGACCCCCGCGCCCCCCGCAAGGACGATGACCACGAGGAGGAGCCACACCGGCAGTTGCCTCGTCTCGGGATTGGCCTTCAAGAAGCCCCCCCAGGTCGTGAGCGCGCAGTACATCGCCAGGCTCAGGAGCACCAGACCGGCGAACACGAGCACATAGGCGCGCGCGGGGATGGACGCCGACTCTCCCCCGACGCGAACAGCCGCCTCGACGAGCGCCGAGCGTTCAAGCCCCCACAGAATCATCGTGAGCGCGGCGAACCCCGTCGCTAGGCAGCCTCCGAGCTTCCACAGCGTACCGGTCATGCGGCACCGTCGCTGGTGCCAGGCGGAGCGTCGCGGAACGCTGCGCGCGGAGCGTCGCGGAACGCTGCGCGCTCGCGGTCGATCCTGCCGCCGATGCGCAACGCCGCGATCCACAATCCAAGGAACACGACTCCTACCATAGCGACCGGTAACGAAACGGCGCCCCCAAGGATCATGGGTGCCTGGACCACCCAGCCGAGGACCCTGCCCCACGGCCGCCCGAGGGTGCCCGCCGCGACCGCAAGCAGCGCCGCGGCGCCCAGGCCGATGCCCCAAATCCAACCCTGCGTCGGCCCGTCCTCGCCCGTCCTCGCGAGGCCGGATACGAGGCTCGTCGAGAAGAGGGCGGCGAGCACCTCGAGCCCCAGGATCGCCTGGCCCAGGGTCAGCGCGGCGGAGCGAGGTATGGGCGCCGAGCGTTCACTCACGTGTGGCGCGCACCGCTGCGCGGTGGTCGGTCGAGGCCGAGCAGGGTTCGGGCCTCCGCGACGAGGAGCACGGACCCGGTCACGATGACGCCCCCGGCGCCCGCCGAGGCTCCCTCGGCCCGCTGGACGGCGGCGTCTATCGCATCGGGCAGTCGCGACTCCACCCACACCCGCTCCGTTCCGAAGACCCCTCGAGCGATCGCCCCAAGGTCATCGGCCGGCGTCGCACGGGTCGACGACGCGACCTCGGTGATGACGATTTCATCGAGCACGGGCTCGAGCGCCGCGAGGATTCCCTCCGCGTCCTTGTCCGACAGCACCCCGACGACGCCGACAAGGGCCTCGAAGGAGAAGCTCTCCTCGAGGGCGTCGACGAGCGCACCGACGCCGTGGGGATTGTGCGCCGCGTCCACGACGATGACGGGCGACGTTCGCGCAACCTCGAGTCGCCCCGGCGACGTGGATGCCGCGAAGCCCTCGCGGACTAGGTCGAGCGACAGGGGCGCGGGGTCGCCTCCGCCGGAGAGCAGGGTCTCGGTCGCGGCGAGCGCAAGGAGGGCATTGTGCGCCTGATGCCGACCCAGCAGCGGGACGAAGACCTCCTCGTACGTCGCGGCAGCCGTCCGGAGCGTTACGAGCTGCCCCCCCACCGCGGCAACGCGCGTCATCACCTCGATGTCTTCGTCCTCCCACGACGCGCGGGCCCTGGCCGCGGCGACCGCGGACCTGAGCACGGGCACGACGGAGTCCGACTGAAGCGCGATCACCACGGCCGCGCCGGGCTTGATGATCCCCGCCTTCTCGCGCGCGATGCCTACCAGATCGCTCCCGAGATACTGCTGGTGGTCGAGCGACACCGGGCCGATCACCGCGACCTCGCCATCGGCCACATTCGTCGCGTCCCACGAGCCGCCGAGACCTACCTCGATGACCGCGACGTCGACGGGCGCATCGGCGAACGCGGCGAAGGCGAGGACGACGAAGACCTCGAAGAAGCTGAGGCGCGGCCCCCCGCGTTCGGCGGAGCGCGCGTCGGCGAGCGCGATGATCGGAGCGACCGCGAGCCATAAGTCCACGAATGCCTGTTGCCCGATGGGCTCGCCGTCAATCTGGATACGCTCGCGGACGGAACTGAGGTGCGGCGAGGTGAAGAGGCCCGTGCGAAGGCCGTGGGCGCGAACGAGCGAGTCGATCATTCGGGCGGTGGACGTCTTCCCGTTCGTGCCCGTGAGGTGGACGACGCGGAACGCACGCTGGGGATCGCCGAGCAGGTCGCAGGCGTTGCGCATCCGGTCGAGCGTCGGCTCGAAGTCGTGCTCGGGGCTGCGGGTCAGGATGTGGGCGTAGATCGCGCGCTCGGCCTCGTCGGGGCTGAGGCCCCCCAGGGCGGGCTCGGTCATGGGGATACTCTCCCACGTCGCGAGCGCACGCCTGGTCGCCGTGGAATTCGCCACACGCGCGGAATGCTCCGCCTAGGGGGACTGCCGTGGCGACTACCATGAAAAGCACGGCACGAGTCGCGGCCGAGTGGGCTGGTGACGGCATCGGTCGTCCGGGACGCACCCAAGGTGGGCGCCCGCGGGAGGTAACGATGGCTACGGACCGCGCGATTCTGAGGCGGCAGCGCAAGTCGCGGCGCGTCGGTATCGCTGGCGCGGCCGTAGCGGCTCTCGTCCTCCTTGGCCTCAGCGCCTCTTCGGCGTCGCAACTCGCGGTAACGACGAACCGCCTCGCGACCTTCTCCGCGTCCCGCTGCACCAACACGACCATGTCCGTCCACGTGAGCCCGACGGGTGTCGTGTGGTTCGACCAAAACAAGAGCGCCGTGCAGATCACCAACTACCCGGCCGGGTGCAACGGCCAGACGGTTGAAGTGGCGGTCTCGAACTCGACGGGGACCCTTCTCGCCTCGGGTTCGGCGACGTGCAGCACCTCGCCTTGCGTCATCCCTACGGGAACCTACAACGCGATGAATGCGGCCGACGGGAGCGTACTCATTTCGACGTGGGGCGTGCCCGCGAGCTGGGACAGCGTCTGCACTCTTTCGATATTCAACTGGAGAATGACCTGTACCTAGCCGGGCGTCGCGCGCTCGCGGACGCTCCCGGCTAGCCTGTCGTTGAGTGCGGCAGGTGGACAACGAGGAAGGCGAGCCATGAGCGCAACCGTCGGAGGATCGAGCGCCGCCCCGAACTGGTACCCGGATCCGAGCGATCCCCGACTCCTGCGCTACTGGGACGGCGTTCAGTGGACGGCGCACACGGCGCCCGCGGGCGGTCCCCCGCCCTCCCCGACGGGGACCCCCAGCGGCGGCTCCAATAAGGCAGTGTGGGCGACCGCGATCATTGGAGGTGGCCTGGCCCTGCTGGTCGTGATCGGACTTCTCGCCGCGATCGCCATCCCGGTCTTCCTGAACCAGCGGCAGAAGGCTGCCGACGCGTCCGCGAAGGCCGATGTCGCGACCCTCGGCAAGGAGGTCGCGACGTGGTACGTGGACCACGAAGGGGGCCCGCCCGCCGTCACCGTGAGCGGCGGCGAGTACTCCGTGGACCACGTCGTCGTCGGAGAGGTCTCCGCGAATGTCGAGCTCCGCGGGATCACGGCGACCGGAGCCACGGACTGGTGCGTCTGGGTGACGAACCCCCAGGGCGACCTCAAGGACTTTGAGTACTCGGCGAATTGGGGCCTCCGGCCGGGAAGATGTTCGCCCTAGCGCAGCGAGCGTCGGGCGCTATGCGGCGAGGGTTCCCGCGAACACCTGCCACGCGAGGAGTGACTTCGCGACCAGGCTGAGCAGCACGTAGGTGGACTCGCCGTAGACGTAGTCGGACCACTTCCCGATCTTCTTGTACTGCAGCACCATGACGATCGCGAAGCAGTTGAAGAAGATGAAGAGCGAGAAGAAGATCCCGTAGACGAACGCGGGCGGCGACGCGGCGACACCCGGCTCGATCAGGTACAGCGTGATCGCGATCCACGGGATAGCGCCCGCGATGACACCGAACCAGTAGGACGTGAGCCTCACGCCCTTGCCCGGCGCCTCGTACTTCTCCTGGAGCAGGCCGAACAGGATCATCGAGGCGTTGACGCCGGCGAGCGCGAGCAGGGCCGCGGCGTCGGAGATGCCCACGAGCATCGCGATCAGCACGATCATGATGGACGACGAGACCGAGTACTCCACCCAGCGGGCGTAGTTCCGGCCCTTCTCCAGCCCGGCGATGTAGCGCGGGAAGTACCAGGGCGAGGCGATCACGGCGTGCGCGATCGCGGAGACGAGGAGGAACGCGGCGACGCCCCACGCGTAGCGGAACTCGAAGAGCGGCGTGATGCTCGGCGCCTCGGCGCCCGGGGCATTCTTCATGAAGGTCGCGACGACGGGCAGGGTGAAGCCGTTCGCGAGGATGAGGACGACGACGGCCTGGGCGGCGTGGAGCGCCCCCATGACGACGTTGTAGCGGCGGAGCTTGGTGGTGGTCTTCGCGTTCATTACGCTTCCCTCGGTCGGCTTGGTGAACCTCACAACCCCAGCATGGCGGTGCGCATTCCCGGATGTCGAGGAACGGTGAATTCCGGCCACCGTTCGGGCGGCGCTAGATCTTCGCGACGGCGACCGCGACGTCCTTCCCGGCGGAAACGTCGATGAGCGGGGTCGCGGGATTCCCCGGGTCGTAGGCCAGCGTCTCGCGGCTGATGAGGGCGAGGTGCGCCTGGATCGCGCCAAGCCGCTCCTCCGGGACGGTCAGCGTCAGGCGGATCCGGTCGCTCACGTCGAGACCGGCGTTCTTCCGCTCGTCCTGGACCAGGCGGATCACGTCGCGCGCGAAGCCCTCGGCCTCGAGTTCCGGGGTGAGCGTCGTGTCGAGCAGCACGAAGCCCCCGGACGGAAGCACGGAGGCGACAACGTCGCCCGCGCCGATGACGGTGTCCAGCTCGTACTCCCCCGGCTCGAGCGCGATCCCCCCCGCGATCACCGCGCCCCCGGGCCCCGCAGTCGAGTCAACAGTCCAGTCCCCCGACTTGGCGCCCGCGATGGCCCGCTGCACGTCGCCGCCGATGCGCGGCCCCGCCGCGCGGGCGTTCACCGTCAGTCGGCGCTCCACCGGGTTCGCGCTCGCGAACGCCTCGGGGCTCACCACGACCACGAACCGGACGTTGAGTTCGGTCGCGATCATGGCCACGTAGGACTTGAGCGAGTTGGGATCGGGCACCGCAACCTCGAGGGACTGCAGGGGCTGGCGCACGCGGATCTGGGCGCGCTTGCGTAGCGCGTGCGCCGCGGAGACGACCTCACGCACCGTGTCCATGACCGCGCCGAGGGGTGCGTTGCGCCACGCGGCCGGGGCGACGGGCCAGTCGGTCAAGTGGACCGAGCGCCCGCCCGTGAGCCCGCGCCACACCTCCTCCGTGACGAGCGGGGCGAGGGGGGCTGCGACGCGGCACAGAGTCTCGAGCACCGTGAAGAGGGTGTCGAAAGCGTCGGCGTCCTCCTCCCAGAATCGGTCGCGCTGCGTCCGGACGTACCAGTTGGTCAGGAGGTCGAGGTAGGACTCGACGGCGTGGCAGGCATCGGGCACGTCGTACGCGTCCATCAGCGCGGTGACCTCGTCAACGAGCTCCGCGGTCTTGGCGAGTACGTAGCGGTCCATCTCGGGGAGCGAGGCAACCCGGGCGTCGTCCACCCGCTGGGCGCGATACCCCTTACCTCCGTCGGCCGCGGACGCCTTCGATGAATTGGCGTAGAGCGTGAAGAAGTAGTACGTGGACCACAGCGGCAGAAGGACGCTCGCGAACGCTCTCGCGGATGCCCTCCTCGGTAACGATGAGGTTGCCGCCGCGCAGTATGGGCGAGGACATGAGGAACCACCGCATCGCGTCCGAGCCGTCGCGGTCGAAGACCTCGTTGACGTCGGGGTAATTGCGCAGCGACTTGGACATCTTGCGGCCGTCGCTCCCGAGCACGATGCCGTGGCTCACGCACGTGCGGAACGCGGGCTTGTCGAAGATCGCCGTCGCGAGTACGTGGAGCAGGTAGAACCAGCCGCGCGTCTGCGCGATGTATTCGACGATGAAGTCGCCCGGGTAGTGGGAGTCGAACCAGTCCTCGTTCTCGAACGGGTAATGGACCTGCGCGAACGGCATGGAGCCGGAGTCGAACCAGACGTCCAGCACGTCGGGGATGCGGCGCATGGCGGATTTCCCGGTCGGGTCGTCCGGGTTGGGGCGCGTGAGGTCGTCGACGTAGGGCCGGTGGAGGTCCGGCTCCCCCGCCTCGTTCAGCGGCAGGCGCCCAAAGTCGGCCTCGATCTGGGAGAGCGACCCGTACACGTCGATGCGGGGATGCGCCGGGTCGTCGCTTACCCACACGGGGATGGGCGTGCCGAAGTAGCGGTTGCGGCTGATCGACCAGTCGCGCGCGCCCTCGAGCCACTTGCCGAACTGCCCCTCCTTGATGTGCTCGGGCACCCACGTGATCTGCTCGTTGAGCTCGACCATCCGGTCGCGGAACTCCGTCACGCGCACGAACCAGGAGCCGATCGCCCGGTAGATGAGCGGGTTGCGGCAGCGCCAGCAGTGCGGGTAGCTGTGCTCGTAGGTTTCGTGCCGGAGGACGACGCCGGCCTCCTTGAGGTCGGAGATGATCGCCTTGTTCGCGTCGAAGACCTGCTGGCCTGCGTACGGCGGCACCTCCGCGGTGAACCGGGCCTGCGAGTCGATCGGGATGACGGGCTCGATGCCCGCCTCCTGGCACGCCACGGCATCGTCCTCGCCGAACGCAGGGGCCAGGTGGACGATCCCCGTGCCGTCCTCGGTGGTGACGAAGTCCGCCGCGAGGACGCGGAAGGCGTCGGAGTGATCGGCGAAATAGGGGAAGAGGGGCTCGTAGCGGAGGCCGACAAGGTCGGAGCCGACAAGCGCCGCCAACGTCTCGACCTCGTCGCCTACGTCGGGGAGCAGTTCGCGCGCGTAGCTGGCGCGACGGCGCGACGCAATGACGAGCGCGCGGCCGGCGAACCCCCCACTGCCCGACCGCACCACGTCGTACTCGACATCCGGCCCAACTGCGGCGGCGAGGTTGGAGGGAAGCGTCCACGGCGTCGTCGTCCAGATGAGCAGCGACGCCCCGGTGAGCGCCTCCTTCTGCTTGGGCGTCAGCGTCGTCGACGCGGCCACGGAGGCGTCGTCCAGCCGCAGCGCGACCGTCAAGCGCGGGGTCCTGGCGCGACTGGTACACATCGTCGTCCATGCGGAGCTCGTGGTTGGAGAGCGGCGTCTCGTCCTTCCAGCAGTACGGGAGCACGCGGTAGCCCTCGTACGCGAGCCCCTTGTCATAGAGCTGCTTGAAGCCCCAGATCACGGACTCCATGTAGGTGACGTCGAGCGTCTTGTAGTCGTTGGCGAAGTCCACCCAGCGGGCCTGGCGCGTGACGTACTCCTCCCACTCCTTGGTGTACTTGAGCACGGACTCGCGGCACGCGTCGTTGAACGCCCCGATGCCCATCTCCTCGATCTCCGCCTTGTCGGTGATCCCGAGCACGCGCTCGGCCTCGAGTTCGGCGGGAAGCCCGTGCGTGTCCCACCCGAACCGCCGCTCCACCTTCTTGCCGCGCATCGTCTCGAAGCGCGGGACGACGTCCTTGGCGTAGCCGGTGAGGAGGTGGCCGTAGTGCGGGAGGCCGTTGGCGAACGGCGGGCCGTCGTAGAAGACGAATTCCTCCGCGTCGGCCCGGTTGTCGATCGACGCCTGAAACGTGCCGTCCGTCGCCCAGTACGCGAGGACGTCCCGCTCGATCGCGGGGAAGTCAGGGGATGCGACCACGTCGCCGCCCGCGCCGTCGAGGTGGCTGCGATGGAGCGGGTACTTGGCTGCCGATGATTCGGTCATGTGGGGCGTCCTCGTGCGTCTCGTTCCGTACCTGTACGGGGACGCCGACGCCCCGGTGGGCGAGCGACGCGGTACCACCCCGCTTGCCTCGCCCCGCGAAGGGCTCGGCCACTCGAGACGCTGTAACGGGCTGCCCGTCCGGTTCTACTGGGCCCGCCGCTCAAAGTCCGCGCGGGGCCGTTCTTCCGGAAGCTCGCCGGCGATAACCGGGTCGACGCTGGTGAAGACAGTGTAACCGGCGCCTGGCTAGAGTCGGCTCATGGACGCACTGACGAAGTTGGCCGACGAGTACTACGACTTCGCGGTGGGCGACAGCCCCCTGGGCCTGATGTGGGACGGGAAGCTCGAGCACCTCGCGGAGTGGGACGACTTCTCGCCCACGGCGGCCGAGCGCCGCAAGGCGCGGTACCTCGCCTTCGCGGAGGCCGCGGACGCCCTGGAGATTGGCGACGACCCCAGCGACATCGCGCTCCGCGACTCGCTCGCGACGGGCGCCCGCTCCGCCGCGATCGGACTGACGTGGGAGGCCGAGCTCTTCCAGGTCTCCCCCAAGATGGGCCTGTTCGAGATGTGCCTGTCGTTCATCGGGTCCTACCCCCTGAAGACCGCGGAGCACGGCGAGCAGTACCTCCAGAAGCTGCGCGGCATGCCTGGGGCGCTCGCCGTCCTCGTTGACGCCGCGCGCGCCGCCGCCGCCGAGGGGCGAGTGGCGACCGCGAGCCAACTCTCCGCGACGGCGGACTCGATCGACGCCTACCTCGCCACCCCTCCCGGCCCGGGCGAGCGGCTGTGCTGCCAGGAGGCTCCCACCAGACTCGGCGCGAACGAGGCGAAGGCGTGGCGCGAGGCCCGCGACGCGATCGTCGCCACGACGGTCCGAGACGGCCTCGCGGCCTATGGTGCCGCGCTCCGCGACCTCGCGGCGAAGGGTCGCCCCGACGAGAAGCCCGGGCTGTGCAATCTCCCCGGCGGCCTAGAGGTCTACCGCGACGCGATGTGGGCCAACCTGCTGACCGACCACACGGCCCAGGAGGTTCACCAGATCGGGCTCGACAAAGTCGCGGAACTCGAGGACGAGTACCGCGCGATCGCGGGCCCGCTCTTCGGCCTCGCAGAGGTCTCGGACATCTATGCGCGCCTCCGCGACGACAAGGCCCTGGTCTACACGAGCCCCGAGGCCATCGTCGCCGACGCCGAGGCGGCCCTCGCCCGCGCGAACGTGGTGGCGGCCAGCTGGTTCGGAACCATGCCCGGGTCCAAGTGCCCCGCGTATTCGACGGACTTCGGCGCGATGGCCTACTACTCGACCCCCGACCTCGAGACCGGCAAGGAGGCCGCCTTCTACTTCAACACGTCGGACCCCTCGGCGTGGTCAACCTACGAGCTCGAGGCGATCACCTTCCACGAGGCGATCCCCGGCCACCACCTCCAGTTCGCCCTCCATGCGGAGAACCCCGACCTCCACAAGGTTCAGAAGGAGTTCTTCAACACCGCCTACGCCGAGGGTTGGGCCCTGTATGCCGAGCGTCTCGCCGACGAGATGGGCCTGTACTCGAGCGAACTCGACAGGCTCGGAATGCTGAGCGCCGACTCCCTCCGCGCGTGCCGCCTCGTGGTCGACACGGGGATGCACGCGTTGGGCTGGGGGCGAGAGCAGGCGATCCAGTACATGCTGGATCACTCCCCCATGCACCGTAGCCACATCGAGCAGGAGGTGGACCGATACATCGCGCTCCCCGGCCAGGCGCTCTCCTACATGATCGGCAGGATCGAGATCAATGCGATCAGGGCAGAGGCCGAGGCGCGACCAGGATTCGATATCCGCGAGTTCCACGACTCGCTCCTGCGCTACGGTCCGGTTCCCCTGCCGACGCTTCGCAGGCTGATCCTCGGCGGGTAGGGCGTCGGCGTCGTCCAGGCGGCGCCGAACGCGCTCAGCCCGGGCGCCCGCTCAGCCCGAGCCGGGCGCGGCGATGAAGCAAGTCCTGAGGAATCGCGTCGTCGAGTCATGGCTCGGTACGGCCAGAACCCACGGGGGCTGCTCGGCCCACTGAACCGTGAGCACCTTCACCGGCTGGCGCGCGCCGATGCCGGGCGCGATCGTGGCGCCCCACGAGGCGCTCAGCGGCACCGTCTCGACATGCAGCGTCTTGCGGTACACGCCGGACTTCCATCCGACGATCGCGCGGTCCTGGAGCACCAGGAGTAGCGCGGGGAGCTTGTCGGCCATTCGGACGCACGGCAGGGCGATGGTCGCACGATCCCCCACGCGGACTTCCGGCCGCACGGCGTCCTCGACCGTCCGGTAGATGCGAGTTCCGCCCACCGCGAGCGACGGGTCGCCCGCGAGTTCCACCACCACGGATAGGCCCGCGGCGACCACCGCCGCCGCGTCGAACGTCACCTCCGCGGGCATCTCTCCTCCTCGCCAGCCGCACGTCGTGAACTAGCCTAGACCCGGGCCTATACGCCCGGCAGGTGTGCGCGACCGGCGCGAGCGGCCCCTCCGGTCGCGGCAGAAGTGCCGGGGGGACTGGGCCTCGCGGAACTCCGCGCGCGCGCGGGCCGTTCTACGATGTGCTGTCCCCCGGAACACGCCGGGCCCGGACCGCCAAGCGACGGACATCCGCCGAGAACGGAACCCCAATGCGCACGACGAGACTCCTGATCGCAGCGCTGCTCGGGTCCCTCGCCCTCGCCGGGTGCGACACAACCCTCAACACCGGGTCCCCGGCGTCCTCCGATGCCCCGGGCGTCGACGCCTTGGCGGCGAGCCCTACCCCCACCTACGTCGCGCCCTCCACGTACGCGTGGCAGTCCGCGTGCGACCTGTTCCTGGGCGTGGACGCCGCGGCTCTCATCGACGAGCCCGTCGGCGCCCCCTACGTCAGCAAGCCGGGGCGGTGCCAGATGGAAGGTTCTACGGCTCAGTCGACGGCGGCCCTTGAGCTCTACATCACGTCGCCGGGAGGCGCGGCGGACTTCGATTACCAGAAGAAGCTTCAGGGGGTCGACCAGGAGGTTTCCGGACTCGGCGACGCCGCATTCCAGTCCGCCGACTATCTCCACGTTCTGGTGGGCGACAACGAGTTCACCCTGGTCGCCATTCGCACGCTGGTGAACCACCCCGCGCTGACCCTCGGCGACCAGGTGGCCGCCGCGCGAATCATCCTGGGCAACACCGGCTGGTAGGAAACGCGCGCGGCGAGACCGTCAGGACTCGCCCGACCCCATGTATCGCACGGTCTTGTCCGCGCCCGCCTGCTCCCGCGGGCGCAGCACCATGAGGTCCACGCTCACGTGGTGGGGGCGGTGAACCGCCCAGGCAATGGCGTCCGCGACGTCCTCGGCAACGAGCGGCTCGATGCCCTTGTAGACCTCGTCCGCCGCAGCCTGGTCACCCCGGAATCGGTTGAGGCTGAATTCCTCGGTGTGGACCATGCCCGGAGCGATCTCGATGACGCGGACGCCCGTACCGGTCAGTTCGAGTCGGAGGGTCCGCACCATCGCGTGCTCCGCGGCCTTGGCCGCGACGTACCCCGCGCCACCCTCGTAGGGCTCGAGGCCCGCGGTCGAGGTGACGACGACGACGTCTCCGCGCCCCGACTCGCGCAGCGCGGGCAGGAGGGCCTGGGTCACCCGGACCGTCCCCACGACGTTGACGTCGTACTGCGACGTCCATTCCGCGAGGGAGGAAGCGGCGACGGCCTCCATGCCCACCGCGCCGCCCGCGCAGTTGATCAGCGCGTGGATCACTCCGCGAGACGTGACGGCCTTGACGAGCGCCGCGACCTGCTTGTCCGATGTGGTATCCGCGACAACGACCTCGCACCCCGTCTCGGCGGCGAGTTCGGCGAGCCGATCCGCGCGCCTCGCCGTAGCGGTCACCTTCACCCCCTCGGCGGTGAGCGCGCGTACGGTGGCGGCTCCGATTCCCGAGGATGCTCCGGTCACGACGACGTGCAGGGGGTCGCTCATGCCATCAGGTTACGCCCGGCGTCGACCGATCCCCGGAAGGAACTTGCCGGTCCGCGCGGCGTAGGCCGCGTATCCGTCGTAGGCGCCCACGAGCCATCGCTCCTCCAGGCGGGTCTTCGCGTCGAAGAAGACGGCGACCACAAGGGTGGCCGCATAGGCGAGCACCGTTCCCGCCCCGATCGAGGCGCCGAGGCACGCGAGAATGACCCCCGTGTAGATCGGGTGACGTATCCAGCGGTACGCGCCGTGCGCGGTGAGCCCCGCCCCGTTGGGCAGGGGAAGCGGGGTAAGCGCGCGTCCGAGGTTCCGGGCGGCCCACAACAACACCACCGATCCGAGCGCTACCACCGTGGCCCCCGCCCGCGGTGACGCGGGAAGGCGCGGCCCGACGCCGGTCGCGAAGGCTCCCGCCACCACGCAGAGGAAGAGGAAGCCTTGAATGGCGACGAGTCCCCACGAGATCGCCACGCGACGCTGATCGGCCATTGCCCCAGGTTACGCGGCGCACCCAATCCGACGTGGTCGGCCCGCAGGAGCGACGGGTTCGGGCGACTCCGCGCCCCCCGAAGTGGGGTCTAGCCGAATCAGGTAAGGGCACGCTAACCTCAAGTACGCCGCACCCCTCGTCAACCCTCGCCGCGGTGCTTCTCGTCGTAGGAGTATGAACGTGGCCGTCTCCACTCGGCTGGACCTCGAGCGATTCGTCGCTACGGAGTACCCGCGCGTCGTCGCGGCGGTCCGGCTGATCACGGGAGACCGCGAGGGCGCGCCCGACGCCGTCCAGGACGCGATCGTCGGCCTGCTCGCCAGGCCCCCCCACCCCGAGCCCAAGAATTACGCGGCGTGGATCACCGTGGCGGCGAGCAACAAGGTGCGCGACGCGCAGCGGCGGAAGGGCGCCGAGGCCCGCGCGCTGCGCAAGGTGGGGGTTCCTCGCGAAGAGGTCGGGCAGGCGACCGAGGCGCTCGACGTCGACGTTCGCGCAGCGCTCGAATCGCTTCCGAAGCAGCAGCGGCAAATCTGCGTCCTGCACTACTTGCTCGACCAGTCGGTCGACACGATTGCCGAGGGCCTCGGCGTGTCGTCCGGGACGGTCAAGACCCAACTACACCGCGCGCGACAGGCCCTCGCCGCGCGACTGACGGGAGGTGAGCTCGATGGCTGACCTCGACACCCTGCTGCGCGAGTCGCTCGAACGGCTCGCCGAACCCGGCGATCCCTCGGGCGTCGCCGAGGCGATCCAGGCGCGAGTCGACGCCGGAGGCGATGCGGGGCCCGACGGCGGCTCCGGCGGCTCCGGCGGTTTTGGCGCGCCCAGGGGCTGGCTCCCGTGGGGCGGGCTCGCGCTCGTCGCCGCCGTCGCAGGCGGGGCGCTCGGGCTCTCCGGAGCGTTCGGCTCGCCCGCCGCGCCCAACCCCGGCGTGCTCGGCGCGCTCGGCGGAGGCGTCGAGGGGCTCGCGTGCCCCGGCGGAAGCGTCGTCCAGGTGCTCACCCCCGGCGAGCGCGTGCTCGCCGTCGAGCGCAGCGACGACGGCGATTGGCTTGCCGTTCGCGACCCCTACCAAGTGACGCGGACGCTCTGGCTTCCCGCCGGG
Organism: uncultured Actinomycetota bacterium; assembly: GCA_963830335.1. Lineage (GTDB taxonomy): Bacteria > Actinomycetota > Actinomycetes > Actinomycetales > Demequinaceae > JAFGBM01. Next base: position 537,327 of record CAWHLX010000001.1, on the reverse strand, counting down.
GTCGTCGTGGTGGACGACGGCGAGCCCGCCGTCGACACCCTCGCCGTGGGGGGCTGCCCCGTCGTCTCCGCCTCGCCCTCGCCGTCCCCCTCACCCGAGCCGGTGGTCACCGAGGCGCCCGCGCCCGCGCCCGCACCACAACCCAAGCCGGCGAAGACGACGCAGGCGCCGCCGCCCCCGCCGCCCCCTGACACGACGCCGCCCGCGATCAGTGCGAGCAACTGGTCTCCCGGCACCATTGTCGGCACCAACGGTCCGCACCCTGGCGAGTCATGCACGCCGGACGACTACTCGGCGACCATCACGGTGACGGCGAGCGACAACGTCGGCATCACGAGCGTGACCGCCAGCTCGAACTTTGGTCAGTCGACCGTGACGGGACCGTCGGGCCCGAACTACACGTTCCACATCATCGCGAACTACAACAACGGCGCGGCGGGCACGACTCAGGTGACCGTAACGTTCACGGCCCACGACGCCGCTGGCAACACCGCGTCGGTCGCCAAGACCGTAGTCGTGACCTCCAACGGCGGGTGCATCTTCTGATGACGACCAATCCCATGCGGAAATTCGCACGGCCGACTATCGGCATCGGCGTCGCGGCGATCGTCGCGACGACCGCGGCGCTCGTGGGCGCCCACGCGGCCCCGGCCCCCGCTTCGACCACCGAGCAGGCCGCCGTCCTCGCGCCCGTCGCGATCGACGGCGTGCCCGTCAGCGGGGACTCCGCGACGGATCCGAGCACCCCGAGCGAGGTCACCGGCGTTGCCGAAGTCGCGCCACCGGGTTCGGCCGCGCCCGACTCGCTCCCGCGCGCCGTCGAAGCGGCGATCGCCGCCCTGGACGCCGCCGGCGGAACCGACGAGCCAGCCGCCGAGGCGATCATCGCGGAGTCCGGCGCAGGCGATGGAGCGGGAACGGGGCCGGGCGACCCCTGCTCCCCCGCCGACGGCGACGCCCCCGAAGGATGCCCCGACGGCCTCCACAGCGCCATCTTCGCGTCGACCATGCCGCCCGACCTGCGCGTCTGGCCGTGGCCGGACGCCCCCACGTCGTCGGACCACGCCACCATCTACTGCCCGGACCTCACTCCGGGCGACGGCGAGCTCCCGCTGGGCGTCGGCACGAGCGTCCCGGCCAGCGTCACCGTCCAGTACTGGCCCGTCGCGGACCCGACGGACATCCACACCGTGATCCCCGAGGGCGTGCGGGCCGAGACGGACGCGTGGAATGCGGATCGCGAGGCGCTCGGCGAATACCCCGACGACCGCCGCGTCTTCCAACACTGCGGGCTGCTCACGGACCTCACCCCGCACACCGACTACATCCTGTCCGCCGTGGCCGTCGACGACGAGCTGCTCCGGGTCTCCGACCCCATCGAGCGCGCGTTCAACTCCGATGGCAACCCCGATGTCCCCCCGATGCGGGTCATCCCCCTGACGCCGAGCATCCTGTACGTCTCCGTTCCGATCTACGGGGGCTCGAACCCGCCGATCGTCAACGCGTGGGCGGTGAACGAGGGCGAGCCCGCCGACTGTTCGACCTTCGACGCCGCGCACCCGGGCCTGTTCCACCTGCTACCGGAGCACACCGTCGACGTCCCGACGTCGTACCTGGAGGCCCACCATTACGACACGGCGTACACCCAGGCCGTGGTGAACGCGTACGACGTTCCCGAGGGCTCCACCATCGTGGTGTGCGCCCGGTGGTACGACGTGACGGCGCCGGTGTGGGACAGGAACGTCCCCACCAAGCAGCAATTCGTGGTCGCCTCGAGCCCCGATACCTGGGATCCCCTCATCTCGATTCGGGCCGTTCACCTGACCGAGCCCGTGGTCGCGCTGTCCGCGACCATCGCGGGAGCCACGCAGACGGGCTACCTCTGCGGAGCCGCCACCTTCCCTCCCGCCGACACGTCGGCCCCCGCCACGATCGAACTCCGTCGCGCGCTGTGCGACCCGGGGGCCGGGAGGCTCTGGTCGTCGTCGTCGGTCGGAACCGGAGGCAACATCGTGCTCTCGAGCGACGTCCATTTCCAGGGGACGGATGTCCACTCGAGCAACGTCCTGCCCCTGAGCAGGTTCGCGTGCTACGGCGACTGCGAGGCACCTCCCCCGCTCGACTACGTGATCGACCTGCCCAAGGTGACGGTCGGCGCGGGCGTGTGCGGCTCCTTCCTGTGGTTCGATTGCACGCCCCCGACCAGGGAGACCTCGCTCGGCACCGCCGAGATCCACGTCAGCTGGGGCGTCGGCAACCAGAACCACCTCGAACACTGGGCCATCGGGACGCCGGAGACCACCGTGCCCGACGCGCCGCCGCCCCCGGACAACCCGATCTTCGACACGGAGCGGGCCGTCGACGTGACCCTTTCCGACGACGGCACGGCGGGTACCGCGGCGATGCTCATCCGCAGCGACCGCCACGTGACCTACACGGCGAGCGTCGCCGGCGACTGCTTCGTCGGGGATATCCCGCCCGCCGTCACCGGCGAGACCCACCCGAGCACCCCCGGCGTGGACGCCGACAACGTGTCCATTACGGGCCTTTGCCCGGGAAGCACGTACATGGTCACCCTCGCGCTGGTGGACGACGACGGCCACAGGACGGTGGCGACGTCCACCCGCGTCCCCGGGGTCGTCTATTGGCCGGACGCGCTCATTCGGATCCCGCAGCGCCTCTACTGGGTAACCGGGACCATGGAGGTCACGCGCGACCCGATGTTCTACGAGCCGTGGAAGCTCGACCGCGCGGTGGTGGGGATGGATTTCGACCCGCACTACACCGGGGGAATGCCCGTGGACTTCCCCGGCGATCGGTGCCTCACCAACACCGAGTTCCGGCTGGACGATGGGACCCTCAGGACGACCGCGCTTCAGGGCGACCCCGTCCAGGTCTACGTGAGCGCGCGGGTGAACATCGAGGACTTCTACCACGGGACCAACCACGACGCGGATTGCAGCTGGATTCAGCCGGGACGGTACGTCGTCGACGACGTGGTCGACGTCCCGTGGGACGCCCTGATCTACGGCACGACGATCACGGGAGACCTCGCCTGGGCGAACTCCTCTCCGGACCACGCGCCGGACGGGCCGCCCTTCCACTACCGGCTGCGCCTGACCCTGGGCGACGAGGTCCCCTAACGGGAGGCGCGCCCCCGGGGCGCGACCCCTAGTCCTCGGCGAGGACGATGATGCGGTCGGACGCGGAGAAGGCGCGCTTCGCGGTGGTCACCGGGTTGAGAACGACTTGCGAGGGGATGCCGTCGGTGCCGCCAGCCGTATACCCGAACGCGGTCTCGCCTCTGCCACGGGCGCCCGCAATCACCGTGGCGAAGTCCACTTCGGTCCCGAGCGTGACGTACCACTCGGCCGGCCGCAGGTAGATCTCGGCGCCCTCGCTGCCGAAGAGCTCGCTGAACACGACGGCGATCTGGGGGTTCTCGGCCACCTGCGTCATCATGAGACTCACGAGCCGGTCGCTCACGATGAAGTCGTCGATCTGGCACACCTCGGCGAGCTTGCGGTTGCGCTCATCGAGCATCTCGCTGACGACGTTGATCCGCACGTCATCACGGCTCATGATGTCCCGGAGGTGGAGGAGCGTCACGAGGGTCCGCGTGTCCGCCTCCTGAACGCTGAGATTGTCGCGGTACGACGCCACGATGACGTGGTCGTAGGTCGCGGGCCTCAGCGCTTCGATGGCGGAGCGCGACGTGGAGCTCCCCTTGGTGGCGGTCACGGTGAGGTTCTTGAAGCGTCCGAGATCCCCGACCTTGAACTCCGAGACCACGGTGACGGTGGACTCCTTGCCCGCGTAGGCGTCGAGCTCGTGAAGGATGTGCGGGAGGCTCTGATTGGAGCCGAAGATCAGTGTTTTGGCGGGCTTATTGGTCGTGCGTTTGTTCTTGGCGACCGAGGTGTGGTCCGGGACGACCTTGGGCCCGACGACGATGGTCGAGTCGTCCTCGGCGACGACGATCAGCCGGTCGCCCGCGACGAGCGTCTCGCCGCCGTCGGGGTTGAGCATGACGTCGTGCCCACGCAGGATGCCGATGGGCGCCGCGGTGAGGAACGAGAGTTGCGCGTCGTAGAACGTGGAGCCCACGAGCGACGGCTGCTCGGTGAAGTACATCTCGACACCGCCGAAGTCGAGCAGGTCCTGGTAGACGGTGCTCAGCCCCGGCTGCCTGCTCGTCTGGGCCGTGATCTGGCCAACCTTTTCGCTCGCGAGGATCCACGTGGCGTCGTCGCCGCCGGCGATGCGCGCGACCTCGAGGTTGTCGGAGCTGTGGATCTGGCCGACGATGTGAAGCTCGCGGCCGTCGCGCTGAGGGTGTTGGGCGAGCGCGAGCGCGGTCTTCATCGCGCGGGCGTCCGGATCGTCGCCGAACTCGGCGCTCAGGATGATCACCGCCTTGGCGGCGAAGGGGCTGGCGATTAGCAGGTCGTCCTGGTCGAGCGGGTTACCCGAGCGGCAGATGATGCGCGTCCGGCCAGGGTCCGTGATGCGCGCGCGTATCTCGTCCTCCATCTCCACCTTGTCGCGATCGGCGAGGATCACGACGGCGGAGCGGCGTGTGGACTCGTTCGCCTCCACGAGCCCGACACGATCGCCGGAATCTTGGAGTTCCACCCGAGGATGACGGTGTGGCCGGATTCGAGGACGGTGGACCGGCCCTTGCGCAGCTCCGCGACCTTCGCGTCAAACGCGCCGGACACGATGCCGATGAGGTTCGCGACCACGAAGACTCCGACGAACGCGATGACGATCATCGCGACGCGGAAGCCCCAGTTGGGAGTCTCGACGTCGTTGGCGCCGAGCGTCTCGACCAGGTTGTTCCAGATGACCTGGAAGGCGGGGAGCCGCTCGTCCCCGGGGGTCCCCGTGAGGAAGATGATGACCATCGCGTCGATGAGGATCACGACGGCCGTGGCGAGGGCCAGGACCCCAAGGAGCGCCCCTGTTCCTCTGGCCATGATCCCGTCGAACCAGTAGCGAAAACGCTGCGCGAGAGTTGGCTTACTCATTGGACCCTCCCAGACCCGTGGTGGCGCCATCGTAGTGCCCGCCACGGCGCCTCGGATAGAGGGAATCTTGCTAGCTCCGACCCCAATCGAGGCCCGCCCACACGTCATACGTCGGCCGCTTCTCGCCCGCGTCGTCCCGGAGCGAGATCGAGCCGAAGATGTCGTACGCCTGGCCGCCCAACCCGCCCTGGGAGGCGGGGACGGGCGGATGGAGGTAGAGCCACGTCACGGCGCGCACGTCGGCTCCCGCCGAGCCTGCTACGAGGCGAGGAAGCGCGGCCGCGTACTGGGCCTGGAGCTCGGGCGACGCGTCCCAAGGCGCTTCGAATCCGTCGGGCTTGGAGGCGGGCCACCCGGTCTCGGTGAGAACGATCGGGGTGTCGGGCAGCAGGTCGACGAGCGGGGCCAGGTAGTTGTCGGGGACCTCCTCCGGGGTCGCGTAGGAGAAGAACGGGTAGAGGGAGATGCCGACGACGTCGACGCGCGGGAGGTCGTGCGCGGCGAGCGCGCCCCAGTTCTGCGTCATCGCGGCCAGGTGGCCCAGCCCCGAAAGGTGCTCGTATTGGAAGACGGGCCCGACGAGGGTCGCGGGAGAGGCGGCGTGGATAGCGTCGTAGGCACTGTCGTACGCAGCGATCCACCGGGTGTAGTCAGTCGCGTCCCGCTCGAAGTAGTAGTCGTTCTCGTTGCCCAGGAAGACATAGGCGGGTTGATAGATCGCGGCGTACGACGCGACCGTCGCGGCGTACGCCAACGCCGCATCGGCGTTCGACCAGTCGTTGGTCGCGTTCGTCGGCATCGCGAGGTTGGGTGTCTCTCCGCTTCGCCATCCGAATACGGCGATGGGCGTCGCCCCGGACGCCGCCGCCTGGGTTGCGACGAGCGTCGCCCCGGTCGGGACCGCACCCCCGGGGACGTCGTCGCGCCACGCCCCGTTCCAGACGAAACCGGCGCGGGGGAAGGTGGAGGCCTCGGCGAAGAAGGGTGCGAGCTCCCCGTAATCCGCGGGGAAGCCCCGGGGCGAGAGAGCGACGGCCTGAATGGGCGCCCGAACCCCCGGGCTTGCCGTCGGGGACGGCGTGGATGCCGAAGACGCCGGAGGTGGGGGTGGCTTTGAGGACGAGTGCGCGGAACATCCACCGAGCGCGAGGGCGGCGATCATGAGCGCGCATTTCGCCGCACGGTGCCGTCGCGCAAGTCGTTGCCCGACGAGGAGCGGGTCCATCTCACGATGGTCGCACCGCGTCCGCCGAGGGACAAAGTGGAATTCATCACACTTATCGGGACATTCGACGGGGGGCGAGAGTCAATGGAACATGTCCGTTTCCTGCGCTCGGCGTCGCGCCCCCGGGTGCGGCGCGACCGGCGGCGGCGTCGCGGTGCGACCTGCGACACGCCGCCCGGCCTCGCGCCCGCGATCCCTGGGTACGCGTGTGACACGTGTGACAATTGGGTTGCGACCCGAAACCTTGCGGGGAGTTCGTCCTGCCACGACGGGAGTTGACGCCATGACCACTGGCTGGGGACGTATCATTGCCCCGCGCGCCGCCGCGCTTGCCGTCGCGTGCGCGCTCCCCGTCGCCGGCTGCTCACTGTTCAACGGCCCGGCCATCATCGTGACCCCGTCGCCGTCGACCACCGCGTCGTCTCCCTCGCCTTCCCCCTCTCCCTCCCCCAGCCTTTCTCCCTCCGCGACCCCCTCTCCCTCCGTGACCGCTGCGGCGTTGCCCTCGCCGACGGGGCCGATCCAAGGCGCCCCCGCGGGGACGCCGGTGAAGCCCGAGGTGTTCCTCGCCACCGTGGACACGGCCGACAACGTGCTACGCGTCGTGGCCGATGTCCCCGGGATCTACGAGGACGGCGGCACCTGCACCGTGAAGGTAACCGCCGGCGCGACCGTGGTGCAGAAGCACAGCACGGGTGCGGCCGACGCCTCGAGCACCGCGTGCGGGCAGTTCGTCTTCTCGCTCGGCGACCTTCCTTCGGGCACCGCCTCCATCGTGGTGTCCTACGAGTCCGCGGCCCATTCAGGCTCCTCTGGCATAACGAAGGTGACAATCCCATGACCGCAGCCATGAAGCGCCTCCGCACGACCGCGGTCCTCGGCCTGGCGCTTGCGCTCCTTGCGACCGTCGTCGCGATGGTCGGAACGTCGGCGCCCGCGAGCGCCGCGCCCTCCGGTAGCACCTTCCAGCCGGGCTACATCGTGAGCGACGCCAACTTCTTCAACTACAACTCGATGACGGTCGCCCAGATCCAGGCGTTCCTCGACTTGAAGGGTCCGACCAACTGCAACGGGTGCCTCAAGCAGTACCGGGCGAGCACGTACGACCGCGCGGCCGACCCCAAGCGCTGCTCGGCCGCCCTCACCGGGAAGGCGGACATCTCCGCAGCCGAGATGATCTACGACGTGTCCCGGGCGTGCCACATCAACCCCATGACGCTGCTCGTCACCATGCAGAAGGAGACGAGCCTCGTCACGATGTCGGCGCCGGAATCGTGGCGGTATTCGCGCGCCATGGGATACGGCTGCCCCGACTCGGCCCCGTGTAGCACCGCCTACTACGGGCTGTTCATCCAGTTGTATTCGGCCGCGAGCCAGCTCAACTACTACGGCAACGGCTCCTTCACGTGGTACCCGGTGGGGGCGTGGACGGCGGTGCGGTACAGTCCCAACTCGGCGTGCGGCGTGAGCGCCGTGTACATCCAGAACCGCGCGACCGCCGCGCTGTACTACTACACGCCGTACCAGCCGAATACCGCCGCCCTGACGAACCTCTACGGGACCGGCGACTCGTGCTCCGCCTACGGCAACCGCAACTTCTGGCGAACGTGGTGGGACTGGTTCGGCGACCCGACCGGAGCCGTCGCGATCCCCACCGCGTCCGTGACCCCGTCGCCGTCCCCCTCGCCGTCGCCGTCGCCCTCGCCTTCCGCGTCGCCCTCGCCGTCGCCCTCGCCTTCCGCGTCGCCCTCGCCTTCCGCGTCGCCCTCCGCGTCGCCGTCGCCCTCGCCGTCGCCCTCCGCTACCCCCACGACGACGACCACGACCTCGCCACCGAGTCCGTCGCCCACCGCCACGACCGCGCCCGCGCCGACCGTCATCACCTACACGGTCGTGCCGGGTGACACGCTGAACAGGATCGCGGCGCGCTACAAGACGACGGTGGCGGCCATCGCGGCGGACAACGCGATCAAGAACGTCAACCTCATCTACGTGAACCAGAAGCTGCGGATCACCGTGCCTGGCACGACGACGACCCCCGCGCCGACGGCCACCACTCCGCCTCCCCCGGACCCGACGCCGACGACCACCACTCCGCCTCCCCCGGACCCGACGCCGACGACCACCACTCCGCCGCCCCCGGCCCCGACCACGACGGTGACGTACACCGTCGTCCGGGGTGACACCCTGTACAAGATCGCGGCGAGGTACCACTCGACGATTTCGGCGATCGCGTCGGCGAATGGCATCACCAACGTCAACCTGATCCGCGTCGGCCAGAAGCTGAAGATCCCGACCGCCGGAACCACGACGACCGTGACCACTCCCGCCGCGGCCGCGAAGGTGACCTACACCGTCGTGCGGGGCGACACACTGAGCAAAATCGCGGCGAAGTACCACACCACCGTCACGGCCATCGCGGTGGCGAACAAGATCAAGAACGTCAACCTGATCCTCGTCGGCCAGAAGCTCACCATCACGACGGGTTAGCGTTCCCCGGGGCGTTCCCCCTTCGCCTTGGCGCGCCTTCGCCTTGGCGCGCCTTCACCTTGGCGCCCCTTCATCGTCGCGCGCGACTCGCGTCATGTCGCACGCTCGCCGCGCAACGTGAGACGCTTGGGCCAACCCCATCCAGGAGTCCCGTACCCATGCCCGACGCCCACCCCGGCCGCGCTCGACGCCGCCGCGCGGTCCCGGACTTCCCGCCGCTCGGAACCGCGCCCCCGCTCGCGACGCCCACCGGGCGCGCGCCCGACGTCTCCCTTGCCCGCGCCAACGCGGTGCTGGTGCTCCTCGCCGTTGCGGCATTCGCGTTCGTGACCTGCGAGGTTCTGCCGTTCGGACTCATCACGCTCATTTCGGCCGACCTTCACCGCACCAACGCGGAGGTCGGCCTCCTGGTCACGGCCTATGCCGCCGTCGTCGTCGCCACCTCGATTCCCCTGGCGCACTTCACGCGAAGCATCCCGCGGCGGCAACTGCTCTCCGCGACGATGCTCGTCTACGTCGCGGGAATGCTGCTCGCGAGCCTCGGCGGGGGCTTCGCTGGCCTCCTCGCAGGCCGCATGCTGACCGCCTTCGCCCAGGCGCAGTTCTGGGCGGTCGTGACCGCCACGGCCGCTGGCCTCTTCCCCGCACGCGTCCGCGGCAAGATCGTCTCGCGCCTGCTCCTCGGGCCCGCGGTCGCCGGCCTGCTCGGCCTGCCCACCGCGACCTGGCTCGGTCAGCACTTCGGCTGGCGCGCGCCCTTCTACGCTCTCGCGTGCGTGGGCGTGGTTCTCGCGATCCTGATCGCGATCCTCGTCCCGCGGTACAAGCCCGCCGACGGCGCCGCCGCCCGGGGGATTGCCCCGAGCGTGCGGCGCTTCGTGTTCGTCCTCGCCATCACCGTGATGGCCATCCTTGGCGCCAACACGATCGGCCCCTACGTCACGCCATACCTGCGCGACGTCGCCGGCTTCTCCGCGTCGTCGTTCCCCATGCTCTTCACCGCCTCGGGGATCGCCGGGCTCATTGCGATGCTCGTCGTCGGTCGGTATCTCGATCGCCTCCCGATGGGCATGATCGCCATCGGGCTGGGGATGCTCATTGTCGGATGGGGCGGCGTGGCGGTGGCAGGAACGTCGAAGCCCGCCGCCATCGTCCTGTACTGCCTCGCGGTCTCTGGACTGAGCTTCATCGTGGGAGGGCTGGCGAACCGGGCGCTCCAGACCTCCCCCGGCTCCACGGACGTCGGGATCGCCTCGCAGGGCACGTTGTACAACACCGGGACCGCGCTGGGTTCGCTCGTCGGTTCCGGCGTTCTGGCCGCCCACGGAGCGCAACCGCTGCCGCTCGTCGGCGCGGGCTTCCTCTCGGTCGCGCTGGTTCTGGTGGTACTCGAGCGACGCTTCGGCGGCCCCCGCACGCGGTAGGGGCGGTCGCCGCGCGACGCGGCTGGGCGCTACGCCTTGAGGTACGCACCCGGCTGGGAGTCGGCGCCACCCGGGCCGTGCATCGCGAGCCGGCTGATCGCACGGATGGCCGCGACCATCCACTCGCAGATCATCACGTCGTACTCTCCTTGCACGCCGCTGAACGCGAGCACCAGGCCGTCACGCTTGATCGCGCCCGGGTACTTGATGTCGCCCTCCTTGTACAGGTGCGGGTAATCGAGGCGGACCTTCTCGCTATCGAACCCCGTGCGTAGCGTGACGGCGACCTTGCCCTGAACGTTCGCGAGAAACACGGGCTCCTCGTCGCCGACATGGCCCGTGAAGAGAACCTCGTTCGTGGGCGAATTGGGGTCGAGGACGATGATGGTCCCGCGAAGGCCGTTCGTCACCTCGAGCGCGGCGGCCTTCTCGATCGCGGGGACGATGACGGCCCACGCCTTCGCGCAGATCTCTTCGCTGATACCGGTGAACATGGCGGGCTCCCTTGGTGCGGACAACCGGACGATTCAGCCTAACGCGAGCGGGAGTCCCGGGTGCGGTGTGCCTACGATGGTTCCATGGGTGGAGCGCGGGCTACTCGCCGGTCTGCGGCGGGCCGGGACCGGCCCCGGCGAAAGGAACCGGTGGATCAGAGCGTTCCGCCGGACACGCCCGCGCGCGAGTCCGAATCGGGCACGGACTCCGGGCTCGGCCCCCTCACGGGGTGGCTTGAGACCATCGCCTATGTCCCGGAAGAACCCGAGGCGCCCGAGCCGGCTCCCGAGCCGGCGCCCGCGCCGAGCAAGGACGTCGTCTCCCACGACCTCGCCGAGAACCGCCCCGGCACCCCCGACCGGGCCGCCGACGCGCTCGCGCGGACCAGGCGCGTCGCTGTGGTCCGCCTCCCGAAGTATCGCGAACGCCTCGACGACATCGCCGCGCAGGACCTGGCGTGGCGCGCCCGCGCTCAGCACGCCAAGAGGATGGGGCCCCGCCTGGAGAAGCACCTCGCCCCGGAGTGGCGAGTGCTCCACTCCGTGCCTCTGGGTGGCGAGGCGACGACCGTCGACCACCTCCTCATCGGCCCGGGCGGCGTCTTTACCCTCAGCACCCACGAGCATCGCGACGCGCGCGTGTGGGTGTCGCGGGACGAGGTCCGGATCAACGGCGAGCCCGTGCCCTACCTCCGTCCCGCCCTCGCGCAGGCGGGTCGGGTCGCGAGGGTTCTGACCGCGGCGTCGGGCCGTCGCGTGCGGGTGACGCCGTGCCTCGTCATCGTCACGGGAAGCACACATCCGGACATCGTCGTCCACGAGGAGATTGAGGGCGTCCTGGTGCTGGACTCGTCGACGGTCGTGAGGACGTTCAGGAAGCTCGAGCCCGTGCTGACGCCCGACGACGTCGAGGCCGTGTTTGGATCGGCCCGGCGCCGGGCGAGTTGGGTCGTCGGCGGGGTCTGACGGCGAGTGGCATCCGTGCCAGGCTAGGGCCATGGCACAGACGACCGGGCCCTTCCAGCCCCGCAACGCGCTCGAGCACGCGCTCATCAAGGCGGCGGCGGACCCCACCCAGCGGGGTCGGTTCGTGCGCGAACTGCTCGCGGCGACCGTCCTGGTCGTCGGGGATCCCGATGCCGCGACGCCCCAGGGCGGCGGCCTCGCGGTCAAGTGGGGCACCATGCCGGACGGGCGTCCGTGCATCCCCTTCTACTCGTCGGCCGAATGGCTCGCGGGCGTCGTCCACCGGAACGTGCCGATCCTCCACCTGCCCGCCCGCGCGCTCTTCGCGGGGACGAAGGGCGCGACGCTCGCGCTCAACCTGGGCGCGCCGTTGGCCAAGGAATTCACCCCGGGCGAGATTGCGAGCATCCTTGGAGGCGGCGAAGGCAAGGCCGCGGCGGACGCGCTCGGCGCCCCGAGCGCGGTGGTCATCAGCCTTCCCGAGGTGGAGCCGCTCGCCTATCTCGCCGCCGCCACCACGGTCTTCGCGCGCTACCCCGAGGTGCGCGCGGCCTACCTCGGCTGGATCCACTACCCCCAGGCGGGGACCCCGCCGCACCTCATCATCGGCGTGGAGGGCGAGGGCGACCTCAAGGACGCGATGTACGACGCGAGCTCCGCCTCGGACGCGGGCGACGACCCGAACAACCTGGTGGACTTCGTGGTCGTCACGCCGGACTCGGACGGCATCGCGGCGTGGCTGTACAAGAACGGCAGGAAGTTCTACGAGGCGTAGGGCTTCCGGGCGTGCGGCGCCCTAGAACTTGTCGCCCTAGAACTTGTCGCCGCCCACCAGCGTCTTCTCCAGCGCGTCGGCGGAGTTGACGACCAGGGCCAGGGGCCGCTGAAGCTCGTTGATGTTGAGGTTCGCCAGCGGGACGGAGTGCTTGAGGGTCACCATCGTGTTGACCTGGGAGAGCCCCCCGCAGACGAGGTTCCCGACCTCCTCCAACGCCCTGTTGAGGTCAACGTTTCCGACCTCCGCGAAGGGGGATTCGAGCGACACCCAGTCCTCTTCGCCCGCCTGGAGCGTGTAGTGCGTCAGGAAGACGAGCTGGCTCCTGAGGTCGCTGGTCTCGAAGACCATCTTCATCACTTCGTCCGCGAGGTCGTCGGCCTTGTAGTTGTCGTGAACGAACGTCTTGACTTCGCCCCACGTGGCCATCGTGCACACCCCTTCGCGAGCGGGAAGTCGTGCCCCCGATGGGCGCGGTCCCCGGCGTCACCGAAAGTACCACCGACGGCCCAGGTCCCGCGGCCGACGGCCGCAGCGAAACGCGGCCGACGCCGCAGCGAAACGCGGCCGACAGCTACGGCTTCCAGTGGATCGGGTTGCCCTCCGTCGGCGTCCTGAAGACGGACAGTTCGACGTCCGGCGTCCCGCTGGCCGTGAGGTAGACGACCAGGAAGCATCCCTTGACCGTTGAGCCGGAATCGAACGCCGCGCCGAGCGTCGCGGGGCCCTTGCACCCGGAGACCGCGCTGGGGTCCGAGACGATGTAGGAGCCGCCGCCGGTCGCCGTGAAGTTGAGGCTCTGGTCCGCGAGCGCGAGCTGAGACGTCCCGTCGATCGTGGCCTCCCACGTGACCTTCTTGACGGACATGTGCTCCCCGCCTGCGTCGGCGCCGGTCAGGCGGAAGGCGCTCGGGACCTGGCTCATGCTCCCGCTCGAGATCCCCGTGACCGTGACGTGGACGGGCTGCTCCTGCTTCGACGGGACCACGGCGCCCGTGTCGTCGGGCACCAGGGTGTGGTAGCCGATCAGGGCGCTCTCGCCGACGGCGAGGACGGTTCCGGGAGGCGTCAGGTCGGGATTGATCGCCGGGGCCTCCGTCGCCTGCACCGTGAAGCTCGGGTAGGCGCCGACCGTGTCCGTGACGCCGAGCGGGTTGCCCCCGCAGGCCGAGAGGAGGGCAACGCTCGCGACGGTGGCGCCTGCAGCAAGGGACGTCCGGATCTTCAAGGCTTCGCTCCTCTAGGCAACGCGCGGGACGACCCCGCGTCGAGAAGGGACATTACCAGCGACGGGAGGGGCGTGGGTGCCACGGCGGGCGGGGCGAGCGGCGTCGGGCGCCTTCGCCCGAGACGTGGCAGGCTGGGCGCATGACCGACGCCTCCCCCACCCCTCCCGCAACCCCCGCCGAGACCCCCCGCGCGAAGGCCCCGATCCGTAGCGTCGGCGTCGGGCTCATGGGGTTCGCGTTGGCCGTCATGACGCCCACGCTCGTCATGTACGCGACCGCCCACGCGAGCGGTAGCGAGCTCGCCGGGACCCTCGCCTTCGTGCTGACCGCGGGGATCATGGCGCTCTTCCTCATTCCGAAGTCCCCGCTCAGCATCAAGAGCAGGGCGCTCGGGCTCATCGTCCGGATCCTGCTCTACGCGGGAGTCGTCGCGCTACTCATCGCGACGGGCCTGCCCGTGTGGGCCGTGATCTACGCGGTCCTCGCGGCGCTCGTGCTCGTGCTCGTGCGGGCCAAGCGGGTCCCTCCGGCGGAGTAACCGCGCGGAACCGAGGGCGCCCGCGCTTGACGTATCTCCGGTATTCCGGAATACTGGAGTTATGGATAATCTTGCCGAGCTCGCGGAGCGCGTCGCCCGCCTCGAGCGCGCCGCGGCCACCGCCGCGGCCACTGCCGCCCCGGCCGCCCCCCGCGCCGCTCCCTTCCCCTTCGACCTGGGCGACGACGCGGACGCCAACGTCGTCACCTACGTCGGGCACGGCCTGCGCGACGGGCCCGTCGCCTGGCAGGTGAAGCGCACGTGGGAGGACGTCCTCGCGGCCGCCGACGACGGCGACGGCCTCGCCGCCGCGCTCACCGCCCTCGCGAGCGGCCCGCGCCTGCGCATCGTCGCCGAACTCGCGCGGGGCCCGGTCGCCACCGGCGACCTTGCCGAACGCGTCGGCCAATCCGGCACCGGCCAGCTCTTCCACCACCTCAAGGAGCTACTCGCCGCCGGGATCGTCCACCAGCCCCAGCGCGGCGTCTACGCCATCCGTCCCGCCCAACTCGTCCCCGTCCTCACGATCATCTCGGCGGCGATGGACGTCGCGCCTCACACCGACACCTCCAGGGACCCCTCATGACCACCTTCACCACGCCCCACCTCCAGTCCGTCGCCGACGCCGCCCGCAAGAAGCTCGGCTCGTCCGCCGCGGGGGCCGCCGTCGTCACCCAGGCAGGCGAGACCGCGGTCGCCGTCTCCGGCCTCCGACGCCCGGGAGGCGAGCCGGTCGAACTCACCGACCGCTGGCACATCGGCTCCACGTTCAAGGCCATCCACACGCTCCTGTATGCCCGGCTGGTGGAGCAGGGGAAGGCGGCGTGGGGCACCCCAGTCCGCGAGTTCTTCCCCGACCTCGCGTCCGGGATGGCGCCAGGGTGGGACGGCCCCACGGTCGAGGAGATGTACACGTGCACGGCGGGCATGCGCGCCAACCCCACCATCCGCGAGATGTTCGCGGGCTGGAAGGACGACCCGCCCGCTCGTCGAGCAGCGCACCGAGGCCGCGGCAAAGAGCCTCGCCATCCCGCCCAAGAATCGCGGCCGGTTCGTGTACTCGAACCTCGGCTACACCGTCATGGGCGCGGCGATCGACCGGCTCACGGGCATGCCGTTCGAGGACGCCCTCCGGACCGAGATCTTCGAGCCGCTCGGGGTGACCTCCGCGGGTTGGGGCCCCCCGCCGGAGATCTGGGGGCGGGGCGGGCGCATCATGCTCAGCGGCCTCATCGCGGGTCACGGCGCGTTCGCGGACCCCGCCGACCCGCAGAGCGACAATCCCGCGCTCGTCTCCCCCGCAGGCCGCCTCCACCTCAGCCTCGCCGACTGGGCGAAGATCCAGCGCGTCTTCATTTCCGGCGGCTCCGGGCTCGTCTCGCGGGCGAGCATCGAGCGGCTGTTCGTCGTCCCCGCCGGAGGCAGCATCTCCATGGGCTGGGCGCCGCGACCCAAGATCCCCTCGGTCTTCCTCTCGCAGCAGGGCTCGAACGGGCGGTGGGTGGCGACCGCCCTCATCGCCGCCGACCGCTCGCGCACGGCGATGCTCATCGTCAACGACGGCCGCACGCGGACGCTCACGCGGGCCGTGAAGATGACGGCGCAGTTACTCGAGTAGGAGGCGCTCGGACCCCTCCTTCGCGGCCGCGACCTTCTTCTCCTTGTTGTCGATCAGGGCCATGTCTCCTCCTTGAGCGCAACCCCTCGGTGGACTACGGCTTCCTGCGGGCAAGCGTCCAGCCCAGGACCCCGGCCGCGACCACCCCGACTGCGATGCCCCCGACGAGGTAGCCGTTGACGCCTCCTCCGGACGCGCGCGCAGAGGCCGCGCCGGGCGAGGGCGCCGCGGTCGCGTCGGGGCTCGCGGTGACCGCCGGCTGCACCGCGCCGTCCGCGGCTGCGGAGGGCGACGGCGACGCCCCGGGCGCCGATGCCGCGACCTGGGACGACGACGGCGTCGCCTGAGGCGCGGGGCGCGCGCGCGCGGGCGGCGGGGGCGGCGGAGCCGAGCTCGAGTAGGTCCACACCGCGGCGTCGGTATCGTATGAGGCCCATTGGGTGCCGACGGCGACGCCGAACCCCGTCGTACTGACGGCGATGGAGTTCATGGTCTCGATCTCCGGCCCGCCGAAGGTCGCCTCGTCGGGCGGGACCCGCGTCCAGTGCAAGCCCATCGGGCGAGGTCCAGACCGCCGCGTCGCGATCCACGCCGTCGTTGTCGTAGCCCACCGCGATCAACCCCGGCCCCCCGACCGCGACGTCGAGCATGCTCTGGTTCGACGGGCCGCCGAAGACGGCCTCGTTGTGCGGGACTCGGGTCCACGTGAGCCCGTTGGCGGAGGTCCACACCGCGGCGTCGGAGTCTCCGTTGGTGATGTCGCTGCCGACCGCGACCAGGCCAGGCCCGCCCGCCGTGACCGCGTACATGCCCTGGGAGCCGGGGCCGCCGAACACCGCCTCACTGTGGGGGACGCGCGTCCACGAGGTGCCGTTCACCGAGGTCCACACGGCCGCGGCGTTGACGGTGCTTCCGTGGTCCCAGCCGACGGCGACGACCCCCGGCCCGCCCGCTGTCACCCCGTTCATCGTTTGGTTGAGGTATCCCCCGAAGACGGCCTCGTTGTGCGGGACCCGCGTCCAGATCGTTCCGTTGGCGGACGTCCACACCGCGGCGTCCAGTCCCCTCCGGACTTGTCGCCGCCGACCGCGACGACTCCGGGCCCCGCTCCCGCGACGCCCCACATGACTTGGTCGCCCGTGCCGCCGAGCGCGGGCGCCTGGTCCTTGACTCGCTTCCACGTGTTGCCCGCGCCCGTCCACACCGCCGCGTCCTGCTGACTGCCGGGGCCGCTCGAACCGACCGCGACCACGTTCCCCGGGCCATTCGCGTTCCCCAGGCACTGGGCCACGTCGTACATGTACTGGAGGTCCGGTCCACCAAGTTCGGCCGCGGTACTCGCGAACGGCGTGGCGCGCGTCCAGCCGGTCCCGTCGGCCGAGTACCAGACGGCCGCGTCGGTCGTGGCGCTGTCCGACCCGACCGCGATGAATCCCGACGTCGTGGACGCGACCCCCTGCATGGCTACGTTGCCGGTGCCGCCGAAGAGGGCCTCATCGTGCGGGAGGCGGGTCCAGCCGCCGGTGGCCGCGCCGGGCGGCGCCTGCGCCACCCCGAGGGCGACGACCAGGCCGGTCAGCGCGAGGCCCGCGGCCACGGTGCCGGCGCGCGACGCCGGCCCCCTGGTTGCGCGGCGCACGAGCCACCTCCTCGTCGGCGAAGGACTCTGCGGCCGTGGGGAGTCACGGCCGGGAGGCAGGTGCCGACTCGTGTCGATATTCCCACAACGGACGACTCGTCGCATCCGGTCGGGGGACGGGGTCTCGCCCCGCGCGTGATCAGCTGTGAATCTGGTTTCCCATGACGTCCAGGACCCACCACTTGCCAGAGACGCCCTGTCCGGCGGCGTGGTCGTTGGCGGTGTCCCCGAAGAAGTAGTACAGCGGCCAGCCGGCGTACGTGACCTGCACGACGCCGTTGGAGCGCTTCGTGGTTCCGAGGAGGGCGGCGTCTACTCCCGTCCCCGCGGTCGTGCCGCCAGCCGCCAAGACCGGCGGCCAGTTCCCGGCGCACGAGGATGTGCAGGTGCTGGTGCCCTTCGCGGCGTCGGGGGCGTAGGTGTAGACCACCCGTCCGTTCCCGTCGACGAGGTAGGTTCCGAGGTTTGCCGTCTCCGTGTTGATCGTGACGCCTTGCTCCGTTCCCGACGTCGTGGTCGCGGTGGGCGAGGTGGTCGCGGTGGGCGAGGTGGTCGCGGTGGGCGAGGTGGTCGCGGTGGGCGCGGTGGTCGTGGCGCCGACCATCGCGCCGCTCGTCGAGGTGACGGACGGGGTCGTACCGTTCGAGCACCCGGCGAGCGCCAGAAGCGTTGCTCCGACCAGTGCCGTGGCACCGATCCTTATGTTGCGCATTGCAGGGCCTCCCTTTCTTGTCTCCTTTGCGGCACGTATGCCGCTATGGAAGTAACGACGGGCGGCGAGGGGAGCATTCCCGGTTTGGGGTGGCTGGGAGGGCGTGGGCGGGACGGATTAGGGTGAGCGGGTTCGCGCGGACGAACGAACGCATCCTGGGCCACAATTGGTCAGCACGTTGACTAACCTCGCTCAACATGGCGACTAGGAGCAGGGCCTCGCTCGTCATCGTCACGCACGTGCTGGCGCCCGACGCCCGGGCAGCCGGGTTCGGAGCTGCGAGGCGGGAGGAAGCCTAGAACGCGCGAGGCCCGGAACGTCGTCCATCCGGACGCCAGCCTCGCTCACTTCGCCGTGCTCCAGGCTCACTTCGTGGCGGTCGCGCCAACCTTCGACTTGCCGGTGCTCGACTTCTCGGCCGTCGACTTGCCCGCGCCCGACTTGCCGCCCGTCGTCGTGCGAATCGCGACCGCCCCGTCCCGCGTGGGGGCGATGTAGGTCGTCAGGTCTCCGTCGATGGACGCCATAAGCGCGCACGCGATGCCGACGACGAGCGCGACGGAGCTTCCGTCCCGTTCCCCGGCGGTGGCGCAATGGCGGACTACGCGATCCTCCAAGAGACGAGCCACCGTGTTCCGAGCCTCGTCGGGGGCCAAGCCGAGGCCAAGCGGCGGCTTCGGATCGAGACACGCGGCAACGAATTCCTCCGCAAGGAAGTCCGGGAGTAGCGGCGCCAACTCCCCGTGCTGTTGAGGAGGGTAGTACTCGCGGTGCTTGCGAAGCTCGTCGTCCCCGTAGTCGATCTTCAAGTCTTCGAGCAATCTGCGTCCGACGCCCACCCCAACTTCGCCCGTCAAACTCGCTACGAGGACGAGGTTCCGCATGACGTCCAGCCGCTCGCCAGAGAGACCCCAGTAACTCTGTTCGCGAACCAGCAGGCGCTTCACCGGGTCGTTGAAGGCCAGAACCGTCTCGTCAGCATCGTGCTCCCCCACTCCTCGCGCCTGGTCTCGCCTGCCCAGCACTTCGTTGAGGACGAGGATCAAGAGGCCCAGAGTCGTCTTCGCGCTGTGGAGATCGATCGACGCGTCGGACGGACGTGGCTCGACATGGAGCCTCTTCCCAAAGGAGCGAAGGGCAACCTCAAGAATCTCCTGCTTCGCGCCTTCCTCGAGCGGCGGCAAACGTTCCGTATAGACCTCGGCCTCCAGCCTCTCCCACATGAGAGCTTCGCTCGACCAGTCAGAGATCGCCCGCGCAAGGAACAGGACCCGAGTCTTGGCCGGACACGTCGCGATGTGGTCGCGTAGGGCATTCCGCACATCACGACGCATCCGTTCCGCGTAGTCGACGATCACCAGGACCGGCCGACGGTGTGAAATCCGGCCCAAGTCAGATATCGCGGACGAGTGGGGCCCGGTCGCGCTCGTGACGAGGACCGTCCAGCCCGCCTCCTGCGTGAGGAAGCCGAACTCGCGCGCAAGTCTCGACTTCCCCGAGCCGCCCGGACCGGTCACAAGCCAGACCGCACGATCTTCATCTCCGTCGCGCCAGGCCGCCAGGCGCCCCAAGTAGTCCGTCCGACCCGAGAACGGAACCACGCCGTATTTCTCGACGAGGAACTTGCTCGGGTTTGCACTCGCGCCGAGTTGGGGCGTTCCGCCGAGAGACGCCAAGAAGAACCGCTCCTCGGTTCCCGGAATCTGGCCGAGCCAAGGGGAACCTTTGCGGATCCTCTCCGTAAGCGGGGCAAGGCCCTTGCCAAGGGCCGCAAAGGCCCCTGTCACCAGGACGAACGCGGCGAGAATGGCGCCAATCGGCACCCAAGCCCGTTCTCCGAACGGCGTCGTTGCGACTACTACGCACGCCGCAATCACGAGACCTAGTGCCGCGAGCCGCATCGCCAGAACTCGGCTACCGGACCCCATGGCACCACCCTTCCCAGTCGTCGAGGGTCGGTCCTCGGTACCTTGTCTACCATCCAGCAGGAGGCTTGTCGCAACGACCCGAACCAAGGGCCCGGGCGCGTTTTCGGCACCGCCGTAGGGTTGAGGCGATCAAGCTCGCGCTTGACGCGCCGGACGTGCTGGACGTGAGCCAGCCGGAGTCGTACGTGGTGCCCACGCGGTGGCTGGATACCTCGGGCGCGCGTCGGGAAGGTCGCCGGGCTGGCTAGGTCCGAGGCGGCCGGCTAACTCACGTCGTGGCGGTCGCGCCGACCTTCGACTTGCCGGTGCTCGACTTCTCGGCCTTCGACTTGCCCGCGCCCGACTTGCCGCCCGTCGTCGTGCGAATCGCGACGGCCCCGTCCCGCGTGGGGGCGATGTAGGTCATCAGGTCTCCGCCGATGGACGCCATAAGCGCGCACGCGATGCCGACGACGAGCGCGACGAGCTTCACCGTGAGGTCGAGCGATCCTGCGCGTAGCAGATCGACCACCAGCATGAGGCCGAGCGTCGTGGCCGCGACCGCGGAATAGGCGGCCAGCGTGCGGCGACCCAACCGGGCGAACACGAGCACGCCGACGCCCGCGATGAAGAGGAGGAGGTTCGGCGTGACGTTGAGGGCCTTCGTGTCGAAGTTGACCCCGGTCCCGGTCAGGAAGACGGCGAGCATGATGAGTCCGCCGCCGACGAGCCCCAGGTACGTCCTACGTGTCAAATACATTCGCTCATCCTTACGTTCGAGTTCCGCGCCGAGCCGAGCCCTCACCCCTTTTGCGGCTTGTGTCCCCCAGACTAGGGGGAGCGCCCGCTCGTGGGAAGCCCCGGGGCGTTCTGGGCAAGCCCCGCCCCCACGCTATCGGGTCCGCGTTCACGGCGGCGGCGAGCCCCAGCTGCGCGGGTCTAGGTCGCGCGCAGCATCCGGAATTCGCGCACGATCTCGGCGATGGTCTCGGCCACTTCCGAAGGTTCGTGGTCGGCCAAGTTGAGCATGCGCAGGCGCGCGGGTGTCAGAAGTCTGGCCGTGTAACTGGGTACACCATCGAGTTTTCGCCCGCGGTCAGCGGAGAGGGTCGCAATCGCCGACGCATTCGCGCTGAGATAGGTGTGGATGACGTCCGAAGCGTAGTTCGCGTCGCCTAGCGACACCGGAATCGTCAGGTGTCCCTTTGCCTGAGCGACTTGGAACTCCTCAAGCGTCATGGAGCCACCACCTGCGAAGACCGACAGGGACGACACGTCGGTGACCTTCTCGATGACGTCAACCGGACGGCGCCCGTAGCGGGTGACACTGACCATTTCTTTCAAGGCGTCATTGCTCTCGGGCGCGAGCTCTTCAGCCCCATTCCAGATGTACGTCGTGACTGCGTTTGGTTTCATCGCCGCCGCAACCATGTGACCGAACTTGTCTGTGGCCGTCGCTCCCGTGACGACCTTGACACCCTCCTGGTCGAACTTCGAACCAAGCGCAGTTGCGAGTGCAGCGATCTCGCCCGCACGCGCCTTGCGCGTGTGCATGTCGTACCCTCCAGCGCCGTCACCAACACCCGGCTTCGCGGACCCCGACACCAGTGCCACCGGAGCGCTCCCCAGCCGCGCCATCTCGCGCGCAAACTCGGTGAGCGTTCCGGCGACCAGCTGAACTTGGAACTTCTGCTTGAGAACGAGTTGTACATCCGACTCGATCGACCCTGCAGGGGCAATAGCAAACGCGCTGTGCGGCGTCAGCGCCGAATCGGTTCGCAGACTGGAGAGAAGCTCGGCGATGTACTGGTCCCTGAAGCTGAAGCCGATGAACACGACATCACGCCGCATGGCCTCGATCGAGAAGTGGTCCAACATGCGCTTCCGCCCCAGCAGGTAGGACGAGAGATAGTCGCCACCTGAGATCACGATTCGGTTCGGGGCCTGTGTAATGCAGCCATGCAACTTGACGAGAGGCACTTCGTCCAGGTTGCGAGTCTGGGCGAGGTGCGCGTCCTCCAGTATCGGGGCGCACGTCTTGGCGGTCAGGCCAGCCTCGCGAGCTTCGTCGAAGGCGGACTCGACGAAGCGATCGTAGTTGGTGGTGAAGATCGCACGCCACGGCATGGCGACGAGCGTTCGCAGCGCCTTCGGAGGTGCCACTCCCATCATCCGGTCGCGCAGCTTCTCGTGGACAGTGTGTCGGCGGTTTCTCGCGTCAAAGATGTCCACGAGTTCGGCGAGCGAGAGGTACGGGTACTGATCCTGGTCGCCACCCCAGAGTTCGGCTCGCAGTTCACGCTCGAGTTCGCCGCCCTTCCAGAGTCCCTCGCTTGCCCCTGCACCTAGAAACAGGATCGCGTTGCCGTTCATGATGGAATCGAATACCTGCGAGAACTGCTTCCTGGCCGCCGCGGTGGGCCGTGACTCCGCGTAGGTCGCCAATTGCCCGCAGCTGAGTCCGAGTTCGTCGATGCTGCCATACGCGTAGACGGTCTTCGCGGGCCGGCGCTCAACGCAATCCGCAAGAAACTCTGCGAACCTCTCTTCAGTTGGGCGAGAGAGACCTTCGGTCAGCGAAACCTCGGTCTCGTTGAGCCGCGAGATCTTCAGGTACACGCGGTCGCGACCCTCCAGAAGTTGACACAGCCGCTCCGCGTCCGCGTCGGAGTCGTTGACCCCCGCGATGAGAACGTAATTAATCTTGATCTGTGTTTCCGGGCTGGCCTCAGCGAACCGGTCGAGGTGCTCCAGGATCGTCGAAATCGAGCCCTTCTGGAGGAGGATCTCGTAGCGAGCGTCATCATCACTCCCGTGAAGTGAGACTTGCAGCGACTGAAGGCCCACTTTCTGGTCCGCCCAGTAGTCCAGCGCACTCGGGGTGGAAGCGATCGTCGAGACGATGAATTGGAGCGAGACTTCCTCGCCGAGATGGGTTCGAATCGCACTCATCGCATCGACTATCGTCTCCTCCATCTCGCTGGGCTCTCCCATGCCCTCAAAGGAAACGGTAACCAGGGGCGATGGCGCCAAAGCCGAAATGAACCCTTGATGTCCAGCACGAATGAAGTCCCAGGCGAATGACACCTGCTCGAGTACTTGGCCGCTCGTCAAGTGCTTGATCTTCCGAAGTGTCCCGGCCGAGCAGAACCGACAGTGGCGCGTGCACCCACTCATGCAG
This sequence comes from uncultured Actinomycetota bacterium, assembly GCA_963830335.1. Classification (GTDB taxonomy): domain Bacteria; phylum Actinomycetota; class Actinomycetes; order Actinomycetales; family Demequinaceae; genus JAFGBM01. Next base: position 514,099 of record CAWHLX010000001.1, on the reverse strand, counting down.
GACACGTCGATCGCGATATCTATCGGAGAGTCGCGCAACCAGTGCAGGTAGATCCCGACTTCAACCGAGTAGTCCTGGTCAATCGATAGCGCAAGCCGGTAGCTCTCCTGAGAGTCGAAGTCCTTCGCTCGGTAGGCACTCCGCGGCCGGTGTTCGGTACCTGTGATGGTCAGAGTGCGCTCGGAATTCATCTCGTGCTCCCTTTCGGGTGATAGGACTCTTCAGTAGGAGATGCCAGCAACGACAGTAGCCCCCGACTTCCCTTCAAGCCGGCGTTTCCCCGGCACGGGTTGGGGACCCGTTGTCGTCTGCGCGCCTCTCCCCCGCCGACCTAGGCGACCGGGCGCTCCGTGATCGTCGCCGACGCGGTGGGATCGGCGGACTGGACCGCGCTGGCGAGCTCCCTCATGAACCGTCGGTAGGTCTTGTAGCCCTGCATCTTCTTCGGGGTGATGGGGATGAGGAAGAGCTTGGTTCGGGTCGTGAGGTAGTGCTCGAGTTCAGTGATCGCGTGGGTGACCTTCCCGTCCGCCGAGGCTTGAAGATTGAACGCCATCCACTCGACCCGTCCGCCAATGACGCCGACATGGAACTTGACGACGCCGTCCGACGAGCCCGCGCGGTGCAGCCACGAGATGGAGTCGGCGAGGCCCGATCCGATGTCTAGGACCCGTGCCGCCGGCAGCGTGGTGGTGATGTCCACGTGCGACTTCGCATACTTGTGCTTCTTGGCCATGGTGACGCTCCTCCCGAGGGATCGCTCTCTCGAATTGCCTGCCCGATCGTGTGTGCCCCAGCCTGGCACGATCAGGGTGACGCCGCGCGGCGAACAGGGGACTCATGCTTCCGTCGTTCGCGACGGCGATGGTTCGGGCGAGTTCCCGTCCCTGCTATCGCGGCCACTGCGGGCGGGCGATCGGTCGCCCGCCCGCTCCCGCGCAAGCCGAACTACAACCTCATCTTCGACAAGCCGCTATGGGTGGACACGGACCTGAGCTCATGGGATCGGGAGATCATCCAGTTGGCCGACATCGTCGCGTATGCGTCCAACGAGTGCATGCTCCGGGGCGAGGCGCCGAGGGAGCCGTACTACCTGTGGGAGCAGATTCGCCCCTGCCTGGCGGCAAACTGGTCGAGCGGTAGCGCGCAAGGCGGCGGATTCGTGGTCCACCCCAAGAAGGCGCGGTTTCCCGCGCTGTGAGCGAGGTCGGGGCCGAGGGTCCCGCCTGCCACTCGTGGCCCTCGTGCGCGGCGCCTCAGTCGCGCTCCCCGAACGGGTACCCCACGTCCCGGAACGGCCACGAGTCCGCGAGCCAGGAGGGCACGAATTCCCGCAGCAGGGAGTCGAGACCGGGGGGCGCCTGCGCGACCACCCACCAGGAGACCTCGGCGGCGGGTGCCGCAAGCCCGGCACCGACCCCGGCACCGAGCCCGGCGCCGAGCCCGGCGCCACCCTCGGCGGGATCGATGTAGATGCAGCCCCACAGCCTGCCCTCGTCGCTCGGGAGAATCGCGTAGTTGAAGGACTCGTGGCGGTCCATCTCGTCGGCATGGCGGGCGAGGTCGGCGCGGTCCTGCTCGGCCGTCATCGTGGCGGGCGGCCAGCCCCAAGCGTCGCCGTACTTCTCCCAGAGCGTCGCCCGGTTGCCCATGACCGCGGGCATGTCGATGCCGAGGTCGTCGGGGCTGATCGGACGCAGGTGAACGTCCGGCGAGACCTCAACCCGGAGCGGGTGGGCGAACGTGGGCGGGAGCCACGGTGCGGTCATGGGTGGTCCTCTCGTCTCGCTCGGCGTCGAATGTACGCCTCGGCGCGGGGCCTCGCGCCCTCGACGTCGTGGCGAGGCTGCCGATCAGGTTCGCCGTCGTCGAGGTGGTGTCGGCGCGGTCGTGGCCTAGGCGCCGTCCCGCCCCGCCTCGCGCAGGTCCTCGAACGTCTCGTGGAGCTCGAAAGGCGAAGCCTCGCCCGAAGCGAACTCCATGCCGTCGATCACGAGTTCGCGCGCCTCGGCCACGGTTCGCCCGACGACGACCCACCCCGGGACGGCGGGGACGATGGCGCCGATGCCCTCGTCCTCGATGACGTAGCGCACGTCCACGACGCGAACCCTCGCGACCGTCGCCGCCGACTTGGGGCTCATGGGAGTGTCACCGCCTCGCGTTCGTCCAGACCAACAGTATCCACGAGGATGTGCCGAACGACCCAGGGAGGAACGGTCGCACCCGAGTGGAAGGCGAACACGACGGGAGGGCGCGGGGGGTCGTCGGAGACGAGCCGCCGGTGCGAACCCGCCTGGCGCACGACGCGGTAGTTGAGCGGTTCTCGCATCAGGACCGCGAGGAGCCGCGCCGCCTTGACCGAGGGGAATCTCGCCACCCGCCGATCGTCCGGGGTGGCCGACGTTGGCGTCGCGACGTGTGGCGGATCCGGGGACGACCGGAGGGATTCTGCGGTCTGGGGACGCAGCTCGCGCCGTCGGCGGGCGTGCATTGGCGGCCGACGCCGCGGCGGCCGGGGTTGGGGACAGCCCCCCCGAAGAATCTCGGGCCCCGCGGGCTGGGCTTCACGCGCGTGACAACGCGCCTAGACGAGCCACCCGGCTCAGCCCACCTCCCCGAACGGGTACCGCACGTCCCGGAACGGCCGCGAGCGCGCGAGCCCGGCGGGCACGAAGTCCCGCAGCACGTTGCCGAGCCCCGGCGGCGCGTCCGCGACCACCCACCAGGAGACCTCGGCGGCGGGGCCAGCAACGTCGGCGTCGGGTCCATCGTGCCCGGCACCGACCCCTGCCCCACCCTCGGCGGGATCGATGTAGATGCAGCCCCACAGGCTGCTCTCGTCGCTGGGAAGAATCGCGTAGTTGAAGGACTCGTGGCGGTCCATCTCGTCGGCATGACGGGCGAGGTCCGTGCGGTCTTGCTCGGCCGTCATCGTGGTGGGCGGCCAGCCCCACGCGTCGCCGTACTTCTCCCAGAGCATCGCCTGGTTGCCCATGACCGCGGGCATGTCGATGTCGAGGTCCTCAGGGCTGATCGGGCGGAGGTGAACGTCCGGAGAGACCTCAACCCGGAGCGGGTGGGAGAACGTGGGCGGCAGCCACGGTGCGGTCATGGATGGTCCTCTCGTCTCGCTGGGCGCGCATGCCCGACGGCGGTTTGGTTGTCCTCGCGAAGCACACCGAGGGAACGCTGGTTTGCGGAGTCGAATTCCTCCGTCCGCACGCGCGACGGTGCCTCGAGGCGGGTCACGGCGCGCTCGGCGGCCTCCAGGGGCGTGGACGCTTCGTTGCGGCCGACGCTGTGGCTCGGTGGTCACGGGGGTTCGGGCAGGCGCGGAGGTGGGTGGGGACGACGCCGGGGTTGGGTTGGCGGCGACGTTCGCCGTACCCGAGTGAAGCGGCACGCGGCCACAGAGCGCCGGGACGTGACTCGGCCCGGGCCAAGCGAGCGTCACGTTCTCAGCCAAAGTCGTGGCCGGGTGCGATTGCGGCCTCTTGACGGAGGAAATCGGGGGAATATCATAGAATTATGGTTCCCAAGCGAGCGAGGAAGGGTCATGGCGAGAACACCCGGAGCTAAGAACAAGACTCCCCGCGAGATGCGCGCCGAGGCGAAGCGCCTCAACCAGATCGCCGACTACAAAGAGAAGATCGAGAAGTTGAAGAAGGCGCAGAAGAAGAAATAGTCCGCGAGCCAGATTGCTGCCGGCCAAGACAATCGCTCGGCAATCCGGCCTTGAGGTGCCCCCAGGCCTGGCGCACGAGCAGCGTCTGCCTTACGGCATCAACCCCGGCTGACTTCGGTGGCCGCTCAGGAGATCCCGAGCCGGTTCGGAGCGCAGAGCGCCGATGTGCCACTGGCCTGGGATCCGCTTGAGCGCACCCCCACCGTGGTCGCGCACGTGAACCAAGACGCGGCCCGCCGCCGTCTGCCAAGATGGCGGGGGGCCCGGCTCGGACCGTGCTCGCAGAGAGGCCCTCAAGATGCAGTCGAATCCTCGCACTCCTGCCGAGATCTTCGGTCAGGACATTCGTCACGTCGTTCCACTGTTCCAGCGTCCCTACGTCTGGAATCGCGAAGACCAGTGGGAGCCGCTGTGGAACGATGTTCGCGGTGTCGCGGAGAGACTCCTCGATGCCCCTAAGAACGCCTTTGGGCTCGCGACGGTCCCGCCGCACTTCCTCGGAGCCATCGTCTTGGATCAGCAGTACATTCCGTCGGGATACATCGCCGTGCGGTCCATCATCGACGGCCAACAGCGCCTGACGACCATTCAGTTGCTCCTCGACGCCGCGGAACTCGTGACCCGTAGGCACGGCAACCCGAAGGACGCCGAGGGCCTACGAGTGCTAATTCGAAACGACCCTGAGATCACGCAAGAGGCGCATGAGGTCTTCAAGGTCTGGCCCACGGATTGGGATCAGGCATCTTTCGAAGAAGCGATGAGCGAGAACGATCCCGACCCTGCCCACAATCCGGGTTCCGCAATCGGTTCGGCGCACAAGTACTTTCGCGAGACGATCGAGGCTTGGGCGCTCCAAGACCCGCCCGAACAGGCGCGTGCTCGCCTCAAGGCGCTCGTCGAGGTTCTCCGCAACCACCTCAAGGTCGTTGTGATCGACCTTCAAGAAGGCGACAACGCACAAGTCATCTTTGAGACCCTGAACCACCGCGGCACCCCATTGCTCGCGGCGGACCTCGTCAAGAATCTCGTGTTTCAACTCGCCCAGGCCCAGGGGGAGGATGTCGCGAAACTGTACAAGGAGTACTGGCGCCCGCTCGACAGCGCGAAGTGGCGCGCCGTAGTCCGCCAGGGGCGCCTCAACCGCCCCCGTATTGACGTCTTCATGAACCACTGGTTGACCATGAAACTCCTCAAAGAGGTCCCGGCCGACCGCATCTTCACTGCCTTCCGCGATGACTTGCTCCCCGAATACGTAGGCACCGCTTCGGACTTGGTCCAGGAGATCGCAGCGGATTCCGAGGCCTACTCCTTCCTCGAGTCCGCGCCAGCTGCGACGCCCGAGGGCCGGTTCTTCTATCGCGTTGTTGTCGCACTTGATACGAGCACGGTGAACCCCGTGCTCCTTTGGGCCCTCAGGCAGAGCCCCAAGGACCTGCCTCCGGGCCAGCGAATCAAACTCATTGACACTCTCGAAAGTTGGCTCGTGCGGAGGACATTGGTCGGTGCCACGACATCGGACAACAACCGAGCACTCCTGGACCTCCTACGTCAACTCAACGCTGCAGGGCCGCTGGCTGCGGGCGAGACCGCAGTTGAGTTCTTTACGTCGCGCACGGCGACGTCGCGCCTGTGGCCGACGGACGACGATCTGAGACTTGAACTTGCGACGCGGCAGGTCTACACCAGCCTCGTGCGCGCCCGGCTACGCATGATTCTCGAGGCGATTGAGGAGGCGACGCGCACCAAGTTCGGCGAGGGAATGGCCTGCCCAAGGGATCTCACCGTGGAGCACGTCATGCCCCAAGGGTGGCGGGAACACTGGGGCTCCGACCTCGCGAACGACGAAAACGGCAAGATCCATCGGGACAAGGTTGTGCAGCGATTGGGGAACCTGACACTCGTGACAGGAAGCTGAATCCGTCACTGTCCAACCTTCCCTGGACGGACACCGAGGCCGAGGCGCGAAACCTCGGCAGCACCGGAAAGCGATCGCGCCTCCTCGAAAACAGCGAGTTGAAGATGAACGCGGGTCTTGCCGCCAATCACTCGTTCGCCTGGACCGAGGCCGATATCGACGACGCACAAGTGCGATGGTCGAAGTCATCTGCAAAGTCTGGCCCCGCAGTTAGTCCGCAACCGGCGCTGGGTCAAGAAGCGGAGAGCCCGGTCCAATCGAAAGAGCGAAGCTCGCTGAATCCGCGACGAGCTGTACGGCCTACTTGCGGTACCGGCACAGCTTTCTGACATCACAATGCGCACAGATTGCGGCGTCCTTGGTCGGCTCAAACACGCGCGCGCGCAGCATCCCTCCGGCGGTCGCCAACGCAACTTCGGACTCAACGATGGAGCCTTCGTCGATCGGAATCGGAAGCCGCGCAGCGGACTTCAGGTCGTGAACAAGCGCCGCCTCGACATCAAGACCCTCGCGGCGGCCAGCGTTTGCGTAGATCTGAAGCTGAAGGGCGAAGTCACCGTGGTGCGCGGATGTCTTGTAGTCCACGAGACTGAGTCGCGTGCGCCCGTCATCGCCGTTCGAGAAGATCACGTCGGCGCGCCCGGACACCGCCATTCCCGGCAGGATCAATTCGAAGGGCCGCTCGGTCTCCCATGTGCGGAGCAGTTCGGCTCGATACTCGGGCGTTGCGAGGTAGGTCAGAAGGAGTGACCGTGCGGCCTCCTTCATCTGGCGGTGCGCAGGCTTGTTCGCTGCCGCCAGGTAGAAGTCCCGCTGCAGAATGGCTTCGGCTTCCGCCTGGGTAAGGTCGCGACCGCGCGCCATCGTCTCGTCCGCGACTCCACGCATCACATGGTGCACCGCCTTGCCGTAGCCGAGTTCGGGGGCAAGCATGGGCATGAAGCCGAGGTTCGACCTCAGGCGGAACGAGTGCCCGCAGGCGAGGTACGCGGCCAAGTCGGAGTAGGTGAGACGCACCACTGCATCCTCCTCACCATGGGAAGCCGCGCCGAGGCCCGGAACGCCAGAAGCTCCGGAAGTCGCCTGCTGCACGAAGTCGAAGTACCGAGAGGACGCAACCTTCTGCTTCTTGATGCGCTCGTGGCGCGAGACGGAGAGCCAATCACGAGCACGGGTGAGGGCGACATAGAAGAGCCTCCTCTCCTCCGCGTCGCTCCCTGCGTACCGCTCGGCGTCATACAGTTCCGCAGGAACCAGCGATGGCCCTCGCTGCGGGTTCCCCGCGAAATCGAAGCGACGGTACGTGACTGACGGCACGAAGACGACGGGCCACTCAAGCCCCTTCGCCCCGTGAACGGTGAGCAAGTCGACAGCGTCGAAGTCCACTTCCGGCTCGCCATCGAACCCCTCGTAGGTTGGGCCAGCGTAGTTCGTGAGGAAGATCGCGAAGTTCTTGAAGTACCACTCCCCTCCAAACTCGCCACCCACCTGAGACCCTGGCTCATCGGGGTCGGGGCGCGCGCGTCGACGGACCAACTCGAAGTCCGCGATGACCGCACTGAAGCGGGCGAGAGTCCCCATGCGGTTGGCAACGAAGGGGTCAGTCAGGTCCCAGCGATCCACGCCCACAAGACCCAGCAGATCGTAGTAGAGCGCGATGAGGTCGACGGTTTCGCCCGCGGGAACACGGAACTTGAGTTCGTCAATGTGCGCTCCAAGCGACTTCACGGTCGCCTCGCCGAGCTCGAAGGCTCCGGTGAAACTCATGATGACGTCCGCACGCGTGACCGCCTGCCGAGCGCCGTACCTCCCTTCCTTCCAGTCAACATCCGACAGCCACGCAAACAACCTCCCGAGCGCATCCGCCTCGGGCATGCCGAAGAGCGCGGTGCGCCCGCCAGGCTGCACTGGGATGCGCCTCGCCTCTAGAGCTGCGAGGATCGCGCCAAATGCGACCTTCTTCCGCGCCAAGATCGCGATGTCGCGGAGTGCCACTCCTTGACCGGCAAGTTCCGCGATGGTGTCTGCGATGAGTTCGGCCTCGTCTGCCTCGAAGTCGCACACCGACACGTCGATAGGGTGCAAGTCCCCGTCTTCCCGGTGCGCCCGCATCTGCTCGGGAAGTCTGTTGGGGATGGTCGCCGCAAACTGATCGGCGAGTGCAACGAGGGAGGTGCGCCCGCGGCGATTGATAAGGAGTTCGTAGCGTGCCACCGCGGCGTAGCGCTCCGTGAAGGTCACGATGTCCTCTACCCGCGAACCGCGCCACTGGTAGATCGACTGGTCATCGTCCCCCACGACGCAGAGCTCAATGCCACCCTCACCCGACAGCAGTTCTATCAGCCGTTCCTGTGCCGGATTGACGTCCTGGTACTTGTCGACGATCAGGTGCCTTAGGTCTCCCCGCACCTTGACACCGACTTCTGATTTCGCGAGTTCCTCAATCGCGCGCGCGATCTGGTCACCGAAAGTCATCAAGCGATATCGATCCAAAGTTGCGCGGTACTCCAGGTAGATCCCCCGGAGGGGCTCAGGGAGCAGCGACGGGTCTAGCAACTCATTCTCGACGATTTGGACTGCGTCGACGAAGGCCTTCACGCACTCGAACAGCCCGTCTCCAGGCACGAGCAACCTCAGGCCGAGACGATGCTCTTCCCGGAGCAGCAAGGCCGTCAGGCGGTTCGGGTCGAGGACGTCGAAGGCTTCAAAACGCGGGACGTATCGCTGAAGCAGTTGGAAGGAATACGCGTGAATGGTCCCCACGAACATCGTGCCGAGCTGGTCAACGTGAGCAGGCCCGAGCAGCGTGGCGACGCGGAGACCGATACGGTCCTTGAGTTCCGCCCCAGCTCGCTCGGTGAACGTGAACGCCACGATCTCCGACGCCTTCACCCCGTCAGCGAGGAGGGAGGCCACTCGTTGAGCCACGACCTCGGTCTTGCCAGAACCGGCGCAAGCGATGATCTGGAGGTGGGACCCTCGGTGCGCGACGGCCTCTGCGGCGTGCCCGGCAAGTACGGGGGTCTGAAACTCGCCATGCGCTTGATTATCCGGTCCCAGGCCGCTGCACGCGACCCGAGCTACGAACCCGTCTTCCCGGCGCCGTGTGGCCCGCGCCGACTAGAGTCGTTCGTGGGATCCCGGCGAAGAAGAGCGAGGGCGGGCAATGACCGAGCACCCTGAGGTGGAACGCGTCCAAATGGAGACGGCGGACGTGACGGCCGAGACGCGGCAGTCCCTTGCTGACCTCCTCCCCGGTGTCGTCCGCGATGGCACGGTTGACGCGCAGCGTCTCGCTGAGCTGGTTGGTGCGCCGCTTGCTGACGGCCCGGAACGCTTTGGCCTCTCCTGGGCGGGCAAGCGCGACGCCCTCGCGACGCTCCAGGCCCCGGGACGCGGTGCCCTCGTCCCCGACTTCGAGGAGTCGGTCGACTTCGACACCGCCCGAAACGTGTTCATCGAGGGCGACAACCTCGAGGTGTTGAAACTCCTCCAGAAGGCCTACAACGACCAGGTGCGCCTCATCTACATCGACCCCCCTTACAACACGGGCAACGACTTCGTCTACGAGGACGATTTCGCTGACACGCTGAGGGCCTATTTGGAGTACAGCGGTCAGGTGGATGACGCTGGCAAGCGGCGTTCCTCGAACTCCGAGATTGAGGGACGCAAGCACAGCAGGTGGCTATCGATGATGTACCCCCGGCTCGCTCTCGCCCGAAATCTCCTGACCGAAGACGGGGCGGTCTTCGTCTCAATCGACAGCCATGAGATGCACGCCCTGCGCCTTCTGATGGACGAGATTTTCGGCGCGGAGAACTTCGTTGGCGATTTCGTGTGGGCAGCTGGACGGAAGAACGACTCGAGGTTCGTCTCTCTCTCCCATGAGTACCTCCTGCTATGCGCGCAGCGCGGCCTTGCTGTCTGAGCGCGTGGGCAAGTGGCGCACGCGCAAGGATGGGCTCGATTTGATCTACCGGGAGTACGCGCGGCTTCGCAAGATCCACGGTGGAGACAACACCGCCATCGAGTTCGGCCTCAAGCAGTGGTACAAGGATCTTCCGAGTTCTGAACCAGCGAGGCGTCAAAGTCACTACTCGCACGTGGACGACCGCGGCGTCTACTTCGCGGACAATATCTCCTGGCCCGGCGGCGGCGGGCCGAAGTATGAAGTCCTGCATCCGACCACAGGCAAGCCGGTGAAGACGCCAGCACCTGGGTACCGATACCAGTTGGACAGGATGACCGAACTGCTCGGTGACGACCGAGTGCACTTCGGTGACGACGAGTCGAGCGTCCCAGCCTTCAAGGCATACCTGAGCGACCGCGAAGACGAGGTCCCTTATTCCGTCTTCTACACCGACGGACGGGGCGCCACGAAGCGCCTCCGGGCCCTCCTCGGCGGCGACTTCTTTGACAACCCGAAGGACGAACTCGTCCTCAAGCGCATCGTCGAATTTGCCACGGGGCCGCAAGACCTCGTCTTGGACTTCTTTGCGGGTTCGGGTTCGTTCGGCCATGCGCTGGCTGCTGCAGAACAAGTCGGACGGAGGGCACCGTCGGTACATTTGCGTCAACATCCCGGAGGCTACGCCGGACGCCAGTGCGGCCGCGGAGGCGGGCCTCGCCACTGTCTCGGCGATCACCCGTCTGCGCCTCAAGAGTGCTGCAGAGGAACTCGGGACGGAGCGCGCGCTTCGGTGCTATCGCCTGACAGACTCTGGGGCGACGGCGTGGCAGGCGGAGAGCGGGACTGAACTGGCGCAGCAACTCCAACTCGCAACCTCGAGCGTGCGTGCCGATGTCGCGGGCGTGGCGCTCGCCTCCGAGGTGTTCCACAAGCAGGGGGTGCGGCTCGACGAGCCGTGGCGCCGGATCGTCGAGGCAGGTCACTCTGTCATCGCGTCGGGGCACGTGGCGGTGCTCGTCGACGACGTTTGGTCCGATGCCGCCCTCCCGACGCTGCTCGCCCTCGATGTCACGACCGTCGTTGTGCGCGAAGATGCGCTCGCGGGCGACGATAGCGCGAAGGCAAATGCGTACTTCCAACTGCGGGACGCGGGCAAGACGCTGAGGACCGTCTAGTGTCGCTCACCATCAAGTTCGATCCCGATCAACCGTTTCAGCGCGACGCGATCGACGCCGTGCTCGACCTGTTCGAGGGGCAGCGCGTTGACGCAGCCGCAACGGTGACCGCAGACGACGCCGCTGGCGTTGACGGCACGCTGTGGGAGGCGCCGGGGATCATCCGCGGGAACGCCATCACCGTCTCACCGCAAGTCGTGGGAGAGCACCTCCGCGCAATCCAGGATCGCAACGGAATCGCCGACACCCAGCGAATGTCCCTTGTACCAGGAGAGATGCCGCGTGACTTCTCCATCGAAATGGAGACAGGGACCGGAAAGACATATGTGGAGTTGCGGACGATCGCCGAGTTGCACCTGCGGCGCGGCCTGTCGAAGTTCGTCATAGTGGTGCCGTCCGTCGCGATTCGCGAGGGCATCCTCACGGCGATAGAGATGCTGCGGCCGCACTTCCGCGAACTCTATGACGGGTTGAGCATCAAGCCCATCGTCTACTCCGCACGAGCCAAGTCGCAGCTCCGGGAGTTCGCGCAGTCAAGCCAACTGCAGGTCCTCATCATGAACGTGGACGCCTTCCTCAAAGAAGAGTCAAACGTCATCTACCGGTACGACGACGACCTGGGGCGCCCCCCTATTGAGTATCTCCAAGCGTGCCGACCGGTGGTCATCATGGACGAGCCACAACGGCTGGGCAGCCCCAAGCAGACGGAGGCCATCGGGAAACTCAACCCGCTGATGCGCCTCCGGTATTCGGCGACCACAAGGACCTCCATCACCTCCTGTATCGCCTCACCCCGGTGGACGCGTACGACCAACACCTGGTGAAGGGCATCGATGTCTGGTCTGTGACGCAATCCGACGACAAGAACACCCCCTACGTGCGGGTGAAGGCGGTGCACGCGACGACGGCCGGCGTGACCGCGACGGCGGTCATCCAGAAGATGGCGGCGGGAGGGACGATCTCCGAGACGCAGGTGACGCTGCGGCGCAATGACGACCTCCTAGGGTTGAGTGGCGACCGTTCGGCGTACGACGGATGGATCGTAGAGCAGATCGCGACCGACCCTGAGCGGGTGGAGTTTCAGAACTCCATCACGCTGTACCCGGGTGAGGAGTTCGGACCTGACGTCGATGCACTCCACCGCCTGCAAATCCGGACCGCCATCCTCGAGCACCTCGACAAGGAAGTTGAACTCCGGAGGCGGGCGAAGGCTGGCGAGATCGCCCCGATCAAGGTGCTCTCCCTGTTCTTCATCGATAAGGTCGCCCACTACTACCCCGCTGACGGCAAGTTCAAGCAGTGGTTCATCGAGGAGTACGAGCGCGCCCTGACGAACGGAAAGTACAAGTTGTTGAAGATGCCCCCGGCCGCTGACGTGCACAAGGGGTACTTCGCCGTCTCCGGCAAGGGAGACACCGCGGCGCCGAAGGACTCCCGCGAGAGTTCGACCGCCGCCGACAATGACGCCTTCGAACTCATCATGCACGCGAAGGAGCGCCTCCTCTCCCCCGAGGAGCCGGTGCGGTTCATCTTCAGCCACAGCGCTTTGGCCGAAGGGTGGGACAACCCCAACGTGTTCGTCATCTGCACCCTGCGCGAGACGAAGCAGGAGATGACGAAGCGGCAACAGATCGGCCGGGGCCTGCGCCTTCCCGTCATGACGAACGGAGAACGCTGCACTCTGCCAGAAGTCAACCGGCTCACGGTCGTGGCGAACGAGTCGTTCGAGACCTTTGCCCGAGACCTCCAGCGTGAACTCAAGGAAGACGCTGGCGTCGACTTCATCGAGCGCATCAAGCCGGTGCGCGCCCGAAAGAGCCTGGAGGCGCGGAAGGGCTTCGAGTTGGATCCAAACTTCGAGATGCTGTGGTCTGCGATCAAGCGCCGCACCCACTATCGCGTCGCCTTCGACACGGAAACGCTCGTCCGCGAGGCCGTGAAGCGCGTCAAGGCGATGCCACCAATCAGCCCGGTTTCCTTCGTAGTCACGAAGGGCGAGATGGAGATGAGTGCCCTCCGCGGCGTCGAGATCGCCAAGACGCGCGAGAAGGGGGCGGAAGCGATAGCGACGCGACACCCCATCCCCGACCTCCTTGCGGAACTCACGCGGGACATCACGATTACGCGGGCCACTGCGGCACGCATCCTGATCGAGTCGGGGCGTCTCCACGAGGTGGAAGTGGATCCAGCAACTTTCGTGGACCACGTCGGGGCGTGCATCCGGCGGGCGCTCGATGAGGTGATTTCGTATGGAATCGAATACACGCTTCGAGAAGACGAAGAGCGCGACTGGGACATGAGTCGGTTCAGCGCGGCGCCAACCCAGGCCTACGCCGACAATCTCGTGCCCGTGCCCGAGGCGAAGGGGAGCAAGTCCCTCTTCACGGACGTCATCGTCGACTCCGACGTGGAGCGCACGTTCGCCCTGGACCTCCTCGCCCACGACGACGTCGACTTCTTCCTCAAGCTACCGTCCTGGTTCAAGATCGACACTCCCGTGGGCGGCTACAACCCCGACTGGGCTCTCGTGTTCCGGCGGCCGGAGGGGGACTCCTCCGCGCCACGCCGAGTCGCGCTCGTCCGCGAGACGAAGGGCAGCGCTAGCGAGGCCGACCTGTGGCGCGAGAATGAGGTCTTCAAGATCCGCTTCGGTCGGGCGCACTTCGACGCCCTCGACGTTTCCTATCAGCAGGTCAAGACGTTGGCCGAGGCCCTCTCCGGAGTCGAAAGGGCCGAAAGTCCTGCCGGGTTGACTTATGAACGGCCCGGCCCTCACTCCAGAGAGGCCGTCTAGTCGTCGAGGAGCTCGAAGGGCGCTGTGGTCGGGACCGCCGCAGGCCGAAGCGTCGTCACGAGAAGTTCCTTGCGGCGCCCCCGCCCAGTTCCGGATGATGCCGAGTAGTTCATCTCGATCAGCCGCTTGCTGATCGCCCAGGCTTTCACTCCCTCCTCGGAGTTGCCGATCATCCGCCGGCTGCCGTAGTACGCGGACGCCATCAAGTCGGCATGGTTGTCGTACGAGAGGACCCACCGGAAGCGCGCCTCCTTGCGGAGATACTCAGCAAGGGCGAGGTGGAGTAGCGAGCGGGGGTCCATCGTCGTCGGGTAGAGTCGCCCCGACTTGTCCAAGTACGGCGGGTCCAGATATGCGACAACTCGTTCAGGAACGAGCGCCTTGTAGGCGGAAGCGACTCCGTCGAGGGTCGTGCGCCAGTCCCCCTTCCACACGTCGACGATGCGGCCGGAATCGTACAGGTAGCCGACGAACTGGATCCGCTCCCCTAGTTCGACCGGATTGAAGCGACACCCGATGCCGTACGGCGATGTCTGCGCCCGCCCGCCGATAGGACCAGCGTGACCGTGGAGAATGCCTGAGAACGTGGTTCGGTTGAGGAAGAGGCACTGGACCGCCCGCTCGAAACGGACCGTGGCTGCGCTCTCGCCCGGGCGTGGAGACCAACTCTTCCAGTGATCCCAACGCGCGAGGCCCGCCGACGCTTCGCCGGCGAGGTACTGCTCATGTTCGTCCTTCATGCGGGCGATGAAACGTGTCGTATCAGCCGCCGCCACCTGCCAGAAGGCCGCCACCATGGGGTCCGCGTCGGCCAGGAGCGCCCGCTTGATATGACCCGCGGCTAGGAGGTGAAGGCTTGTGGACGCTCCGCCAGCGAAGGGCTCTACCAGGAGTTCCGGCGCCTCGCCGCGCGACCCGTATGCGTTGGACACAAGAGTCCCAAGGGCCTTGTGGAGTCCGGTCTTCGCTCCGGGTACCGCAGCGGGCTCAGGTGGCGAGCCGTCGCTCGGTCGTGCTCCAGAGCCGAAAGGTCGTACTCAAGGCGCCTGGGCCGTATCTCGATTGCAGTCGGGTGACCGTGCGGCGTCCCCTGCGCGGGAGTGGGGGACGTGGCGTCCCGCACCTCCTCCACAGCCAAACCCCTGGTCGCCACGTCTCAACCTACCGCGCGCGACCGACGCCGGGCAGGCCCTCGAACCCGGTGAACCCAGCGCATGTCGGTCACAGTCAATACGATCGTCTTGGAGGCCCGGGACGATACGAGGGGGCAACACCATGGCGGACCTGACATCCGCAGCGCGGCTTGAGTCGTCGGTGCTTCACAAGCAACTCCTTGGGGGTGCGCGTCCCGTTGGCGGCGTCTACCATCTCGACTTTTCGAAGGCGCTGGTCTCCACCGATGACAAGTGGAAGGCCGACGCCGGAGGTATCCCTCAACACTCCTTCCTGCTCGCGACCGTCCTCCCGCTCGAGGCCGCCGGAGAGCCCGAGGATGAGGAAGTTCTGGCCACTCAGGGTGGACGACACCTGCATGCTCCCTCGCCAAACCGAACTGGTGGAAGTGCGCGAGTTCACCATGCGGCAGATGCTCACCGATGGGCGCTTGACAGTCGATGCGCTCACCCAACAGGAGATGCAGCGCTCCGGCTTCGAGTGCCGGATCCTCGGGACGTTCTATCAGACCGACCTCCCGGGTGGTAACAGCGTTCTCGACTTCGGGGCGGACCTTGACAACGTCTACGCGGCGAGCCGGTATCGCGTCTACAAACCGTCCCCCGCCGCGCTCGCGGTAATTGCCTCGTACCCCCTGACAACTGAGGAGGAGATCCACTCCGGCGCCGCACCCGACTTGCTCGAAATCGGCGTCGTCCGGTACTCCTCGACGCGCCGCCGAGCGCTGCGGGCTGGCGAGATGGCCGTGCCCGTCAAGGTGCGCGTGGACGACTTCATCGAGATGAAGACCGCGGTCTTTGGAATGACCCGCATGGGGAAGTCCAACACGATGAAGACGCTGGCCGTGGCGACGTACTCCCATAGCAAACGGACAGGGACACCGATCGGGCAGTTGCTCTTCGATCCGCAGGGGGAGTATGCCAACCCCAACTCCCAGGACGACGACACGGCGCTCGCCCAACTCGGGCCCGATGTGGTGATCTACCGCTTTGGAGCCCGGGCTGGCGACACCGCGCGGCCGCTCCAGATCAACTTCTTTGCCCGCGATCAGCTCGTCGCAAGCCAGGAGTTGATTGCGAGTGTGCTCAGTGCCACAAGTTCCGGCGCATACATCCACGACTTCATCAATGCGAAACTCGAAGCCGCCGCAGCTCAGCCCAACGGTGAGAAGAACCAGTTTCAACTCGAGCATCGTGCGAGTCGTGCCCGGCTCTGCTTCTACGCCCTCCTTCATCGGGCTGGTTTCGCGCCGCCTTCCGCATTCAGTTTCGATGTGGGCATGGCGGAGGACCTCGCGACGGCCCTGATTGCGGCCAAGCCTTCCACCGTCGCCTCGGCGTCGAAGCCTGGATACGTGCGCATTTCAGGTGCCCAGACCGCCGAAGAGGCGCTCACGTGGCTCCTCGCACTCCGTGGCAACTCGTCCGATGAACTGAGCGACTCCGCGAAGAAATGGCTCGATGACCCATCGGTGGACGCTATCGCGCGGGTCGCAGCACCCGCGTCCGGAAGTGCGGGCTGGCGCTGGATGCGACGGCTTCACGATTACCACAACCCAGAGGCGACGGGCGACTACGCCGAAGACATCTACTCGGAACTCGTCGAAGGCCGCGTGGTAATCGTCGATCTCTCGCGGGGCACCGAGCAGGTACTGCAGACCCTCTCGGAGCGCGTTGTCAGCCACGTCCTCGCCGAAGCGACCGACCGTTTCGCGTCGGGCGCGGACCTCCACCGCATTCAGATCGTCATCGAGGAGGCTCACCGTCTCTTCGACCGCAAGGCATACGACGCGGACAGCCCGAGCCCGTATGTCCGTCTCGCAAAGGAGGCAGCGAAGCTCAAGATCGGCCTCATCTACGCCACCCAGGAGGTGACTGGCGTGGCTCCCGCCGTCTTGGCGAACACCAGCAACTGGATCGTCGCACACCTCAACAACTCGGACGAGATCCGTGCCCTGTCGAAGTACTATGACTTCCAATCGTTTGAAGGCGCCATCTTGTCCTCAGAGGATCGCGGCTATGTCAGGATGAAGACCCGCTCCGGGAAGTACATCGTTCCGGTTCAGGTGGCCAAGTTCGACCGCTCCATGATCGACCGCGCACGGACCGAGTCGGGGCTACCTCCGCTGCCCGCACCCAAGGCGGGCGCCTAGGGTGCCATACATCCGGCCGCACGGGGCGCCTGAACGCGCGAACCGCCTCGGGCACGTGGCGACGGCAGTCGATCCCATGGTGGTCAGGGCGCTGGACGACCTTCACCTTCCCCCCGCGTCGCTCGAGACGCTCGACCTCACTGGGCTGCTCCACGAAGCCGCGACCCTGCGGCCCTCCCTTCTGCCCGCCCCCTCATACGCGATTTCCGTTGATGGCTCGCTCCAGGAACTCGAAGTGCGCCCGGACTTCCCGTCAGCCCGGGTGGGTTTCACGAAGGTTGCAGGGGTCTTCAGTCGGCTGGACGCCTTCGCTCCCCCCACTCCCGGGGACTTTGTGGACCCCGTCGCCCTGGCAAATGCGACAAGTGCAGCCCTCGTGACGGGCGTCGTACCGACGAGCGTGGTTGTCGTCCACCCGGGCCAACCCATGCACGAGGCGTGGAGGGAAAGCGTCTGGGAGCTGTTTGAGAACTCGTTTCTGGAAGGCCCGTCAGGGGCTTCGACGTCGCTGACCCAAGTGCTCGCGTCCGTACTGGGCGCCCCCGGCGCCGCACTCACCAACGTGACGATTGAGTCCTGCCCCGGCCGGCACGACAACGAGTGCCTCGCCACGAACCTTCCTATCTCGATCACCGGTTCGCGGTGCCCGCAATGTGACACCCCGCTCTTCTTCACCGATATCACCAACACCCAAGACGAGGTCCGTCACGAGGGCTCCAACCTCACTGCCCTCGGTCGGCTAATGTCCGTGCTCGAACTGCTGACGTTCTTGTGGCAGGTGCGAATCTTCGCGTCCACCGATGCCGGGCGCATCCTCCCCCATTGCGCCTTCATTCTCGACGGCCCTCTCGCCATCTTCGGGCGGCCGGCTGGCCTCAAGCGCCATGCACTCCGCTTCTTACAAGGGATCCACCAGGAGGAACTTGCAGCGGGGCGTCCGGGTATCCCGGTGGTGATCGGGATCGAGAAGACCGGTGTACTTGCCGATCACGCGAACGCCATCCGCGAGCACATCCCGCGCGGCTCGCTGCTCGCGCTCCCCGACCCCTACATCCGCGAACGAATCCAGCATCGCACGGGGATGCGCGCCTATGGCTACGACACCGACTATGGGCGCCGCTTCATCTACCGCACTCGGGACGGCCGTGCGATCGTCTTCAGCGCGCCGCCGCTCCCGTTTGGGGAGACCACTGACGACTCGGCCGCGGTCGACCTGAGACGCTACCCCCAGCTCGCCACAATTGCCGGGTTCCTCGACGCGTATGGGACGCTTCTCTACCGCGACTCGATCATCCCCGTGGCGCTCGCCCACAGTTTTGCAAGCTATCCCTTGGGAACTGGCTCGCAGGTACTCACATTCCTCGCACAGGACTCCCTCGGCACTCCGCGAACGCATGCCCAGTCGACGACTCCTGGCTAGCGTCACTCTCGCATTCCGACGAGGCCCAACTCGGCATGGGCTGGCGCTCGCGCGCGCACGGCGCTGAAATCGACCGTCCTCGGAGTAGACGCCTACAAGCGCGGCTGGGTCGCGGTCGCGCTGGACGAGGCGGGGTTCGTCGGCGCGTTCGTCGCGCGCGACATCGCCGCCGTCGAGGCCGAGGCCGCCTCCCGCTGGGGCGTCGAGATCATCGTGATCGACGTCCCGATCGGCATCCCCGACGTCGGCCCGCGCCAGGCCGACCGCCTCGCCCGCGCCTTCGTCGGACCCCGCGCGTCGAGCGTCTTCGCCACCCCCAACCGCGCCGCCCTCGCCGAGCCCGACCGCGCGTCGGCCGATGCCGCCTCCCGCAGCGTCGGCGGCCAGGGCGTGTCCGCGCAGGCGTTCGCGATCCGCGACCGGATCCTCGAGGTGAACGGCCACCTCCCGCGCGCGCGGGCCCGCCTGCTGGAGGGCCACCCCGAGGTCTCGTTCCGCGAGATGGCGCGCCTGCACGGCGTCCACGCACCACAGGGCGCGTCCGCGGGCGACGGCGCCGGTGCGGACGACCGCCCGCTGGCGCACGGCAAGGCGTCGGCGGCGGGGCTCATGCTCCGCGCGGACCTGCTCGCGGCGGCGGGCTGACTCTCCACACACTCTTGCGGTCCTTGCCCGGAGCCGAACCACTCCCGTATCCTGAAGGTGCGGTATTCACCTTCGGGTGTTTGCTGAACGCCTTGAACCCCGGCCTCGGTCGGGGTTCTCGTGCTTTCGGGAGAGCCCTCCTAGGTCGCCGGGTCGCGGAGGCGGGCGCCGTCCCACTGCGCCACCATCGCCAGGGCCGCGCGCCTCGCGCGCTCGCTCCGCACCGTCGGGTCCACGGCGCGCCTCGCGACATACGCCACCACGTCGGCCGCCTGCAGGAGGCGGCTGCTCGCAGAGTCGCCGAACTGGACCGAGTCGACGATGCGGCGCGAGCCGCCATCGCGGAACTCAGCCAACGCGCGCCGGTGAGGATCGACGTCCTGGACTCGGTCTGCCACGACGACCACGTGCTCGTCCATCGCCTCCGCGAAGCGGCCCAGCGCGCTGAACCCCAGGACGAGCGCCCGTCGGTACGCGAGGCCGACGGCCCGCGCCGTCCTCAGCGGCTCACCCACCTCGGAAGCGACAACCACCACAGAGAGCACGCGCGCACCGCTACCGGCGATCGCCGTCACCGCGCCTGCAAGCACCTGTAGTCGCGCGATGGCATCACCGCGCAAGCCGGACCATCCGCCCTTGCCCGTCGCAACCTGGTGAGCGTGCAGTTCCGCCTCGGGCGAGATGCCGAACTCCACCGCCGCGCGCGCGACAACCGCGTCAAGCGCAGCCCCGAGCCGCATGGCACTCGGCCCGTCGACAACCACGCCGCCGAGCACAAAGGCGTGCGGCCCGTAGCTTTCGTCGAGATACGCGAGGAGCATGGCGCCAGCGTGCCCGACGGCGGGCGGCCCGCGACGGTTCTCCACAGTCCGTCGCGGGCGACGGCGCGCCTGCTGGAGTGCCACCCCGAGGTCTCGCTCCGCGAAACGCCGCCAGGGCCCGCCGACGTAAGGATCGACATACCTCGGACTACGTCCCTAGGCTGGTGCGCGGGTCGCCCGCTCGCCCCCGCGGGCGCGCGACCTCCAGGAGCGATGATGGGCGCAACGATCCTCGTGATCGGCGGCACGGGCATGCTGGGTCGGCCCGTCGCCGAGCGTTTGGCGCGCGACGGCTTCACCGTCCGGATCATGACGCGGGACCCCTCCGCAAGCCGCACGCCCGGCGCCCCGCCCGGCGAGGCGGTCGGCGGCGACGTCACCGACCCCGCGAGCGTGGAGGCCGCGCTCGAGGGCTGCCACGGGGTCCACATCAGCCTCTCGGGAGAGGTCGAGCAACGGGGGGCGGAGGTCGTCGCGCTCGCGGCGGCGAGGCAGCGGGTCGCGCGGATCAGCTACGTCTCCGGGACGTCGGTCGCCGACGACACGGCCTGGTTCCCGCAGACGCGAAGGAAGCTCCTCGCGGAGAAGGCGATCCGCGAGAGCGGCGTCGCGTACTGCGTCTTCTGCCCGACGTGGTTCATGGAGACCCTGCCGAGGCACGTGAAGGGCGCGAAGGCGTACGTCTTCGGCAAGCAACCGAATCCCTATCACTTCCTCGCGGCCGACGATTACGCTCGCATGGTGTCCGCGTCCTACCGGACGGAGGCCGCCGCCGGGAAGAGGCTCATCCTCCACGGGCCCAAGGGCTACCTCTTCGCCGACGCGCTGGCCGAGTATTGCGCCGCGCTTCACCCCGAGATTCCCGGGGTTTCGACGATGCCTCACCGGCTCGCGACGGCGCTGGCGACCGTGGCACGCAAGCCCGAGATGCGAGAGGCGTCCGACCTGATGCGGTTCTTCGCCGCGGCTGGCGAGCGCGGCGACCCGACGGAGGCGAACGCCCTGCTGGGCGCGCCCGCGACGACGCTGCGCGAGTGGATCGAACGAGCGAGGGCCGAACACTCCGCGTAGGGAACCGCAGACCGACGCTCACTTCGACGCGCTACTGCACGCCGCACCCCAAGTGCCGCATCGCCGACCTTGCCTCTTCAAAGACGGCCCGCACCCGACGACCGCTTGCGCCGGGGCTATTAGTCCAGCGACTCCCCCGCCCCGCCCGCCGACTTCTTGCCGGCCCTCTCGTCTTTCATGCGCTTCACGCGCGCCCCCACCGCGCCGGCGCCCGCGACCGCGGCACCCTTGGTCGCCACTCCCGCGCGCTTTCCGGCGCGCTTCCCGGCCACTCCGGCGCGCTTCCCGGCGCGCGTCCCGGCGACCCCGGCCCGCTTCGCCGTCGCCCCGGCGGCCTTCGCCGCGGTGAGCGCCCGCGCCTCGTTCGGGACGCCGTCGCCGGTGAGGTCAACTGAGCGGAACACATCCATCGCGTCGTTCGCCTTGCCCCAGACGGCCTCGCCGAAGTCCGACGCGTGAGCCGCCGCGGCCTGCATCGCCTTGACGGCGCGCGACTGCGCCAGGACCGAGAGGTCGGGCTTCGAGAAGTCCGCGAGGGCGTCGGGGAACTCGGTGGGAGGCTTGGGGAACGCGATGCGCGCGGCCTTGACGACGTCGCGCCCGAACGTGAAGCTCCCGAGCCCGCCGACCACGGCCCCGACGCCAAACGGGATGACCTTGCCCAGGGTCCCGGCTCCAAACTTCGCGCTTCCCTTGAGCGCCTGACGCGCGATGACGGCCGTCAGCGGCGCGAGCGCCGAGTCGGGGAGCTGCTGGGTGAGCACCTCTCCCCAGGCGGACGGGAGCGCCCTGCCGACCACGCCCTTGGCAACCACGCCCTTGGCGACGACGCGCGCGCCATTGACGCCCCCTGCTCCCGCGGCGTGGAGCACGAGTTGCGAGACCTGGTTCTGCGACTTCTCGCCGAGCAGCATCCCGAAGACCAGCGGCCGGGCCCGCTCGGCGTCGCTCACCACGATCCCGTGGAGTTCGGCGGCGGCGAGCACGTACAGGGCGCTGATCTCGTAGAAGAAGAGCAGGTCGCCGACGCCGAGGCTCAGCGCAATGCCGGTGCCGACGACGGGGATGGCGGCCGACGCCCCGACGGCGGTGCTGGTAAGGGTCACGGCCGCGACGTAGCGGGTGTCGAGCATTTTGAGGAGTTCCGGCGCGGTGGCGTCCGGCTTCTCCCGGCGAAGCGACTTCAGGAACTCCAGCACCACGGGGCGCTGCACGGCGATGGCCTGGTACATCTTCGCCTGGAACGCCTCGGACCCCGCGGCGTCGCGCGCCTTCTTGACGACCATGTCGGCCGCCGCCTTGTGGTCAAGCTTCGCGTGTGGCGGGCTATTGGGGGTCATGGGTCCTCCTGTCGGCATCGCGAGCCAGGGAGTCGCACCATGCGTTCGCTACTTATGACACTAGCCTTGCCGCCACGGCGCTCCCGGGGTCCCGTCGGGCCACACTGGGGCAAATCGCTCGAATTCGGGCAGCGGAGTTATCGTAGAAGGACGACTGTCGCGAGACACCTTCCGAAAGGATTTCCCCCATGAGACTGCGTAGTGTCACCACCCCCGCCCTCGCCGCGACCGCCCTGGCCGCGTCCCTCGCCCTCGCGGGCTGCTCATCCAGCACGAACCCCTCGGACACCGCGATGTCCGCCCCACCCGCCGCGGGCGACACCGCGAACGTGCCCGACCCGTGCTCGCTCCTCACCGTCGACCAAATCTCGGCCGCCGTCGGCGCAACGGTCCAGCCCGGCAAGATCGACGCGAAGGTGTCCCAGGGCGGCCAGAAGGCCTGCGAGTGGACGGGCGGCGCGGACTCCCCCTACCCCTTCGTGCAGGTGCTGATCACGCCCTACGGCGACCAGCTCGACTCTCAGCGCCAATCCGCGCAGGACTCGCTGGGGGACGTCGCCGACGTCACGATCCCCGGGGCGACCGGCGCGTATTCGTTCGCCAGCGGAAGCACGATCGGCATGGCCGTCAAGGGGTACTTCGTCCAGGTTTCCTACAACGACACCGGAGTGAGCGACTATGCGACGCCAGCCCAGCAACTGGCGACGGAGGTCGTGGCCGCGATCTAGACGCCCCGCGTCTTCGGCTCCCCGTGCTTCGGCTCGGGTCCGGGCCCCCTGTCGCCGCGCCTCGGGTCGTGCCAGAGTTGACCCATGAACGATCCGCACCCCACCCCCATGCTCCCGGGCGAGTTGTCCCAGCTCGCGGAGGCGGTCCGCACCTTCAGCGAGGAGCGCGACTGGGCGAAGTTCCACGACCCCAAGTCGCTCGCGCTCGCCGTCGCGAGCGAGGCTGGCCAACTCGCGGATCTCTTCCGGTGGATTCCGGAGAGTGAGGCGACCGCCGACTTCTCCCACGGCGAGCGCCAACTGCGCGCGGGCGAAGAAATCGCGGACGTGCTCATCTTCATTGTGCGGCTCGCGGATGTGCTCGGCATCGACCTGCCGCACGCGGTGAACGCGAACTTCGCGGCTACGATCGCGCGCTTCCCCACGGATCGGGTGAGCGGGAAGGCGCCCAACTCGGCCTAGGGCGAGAGCCGCGCCCTCGGCAACCCCGCCCTACCCCCAGGCGGCGTGCGCCGATTCGAGCGTCCCGTCTAGCACGACCCACACGTGCGAGCCCGGGTAGCCGAGGAAGCAGCCCAGGTCCCGTTCGCCATCGGCGGTCGGGTAGTTGTACGTGCTCTGAGACCACGTCGCGAGGTCGCCGTGGTCCGTCACGCACTGCGTGTCGTGCGGGCCGGGATCGAGGTTCTTCCACGACACATGCACCACGTGGCAGACGGTGTGGGTGCACTCGGGCGCGACCGGACCTTGCGTGACGACGACGCTTGCCGCGCCGGTGTCGGGCGCCGGGTTTGCCGGGGGCGCGGGGTTCGCGGGCGCCGGGTTGGCCGGGGATGCGGGGTTCGCGGGCGCGTCGGGATTAGCTGGGGCGGACGCGTCGGGGGACGCGGGCGGGACGGCGACGGTCACGGTGACCTGAACGTCGGGCCCCGCGCACCCGGTGAGCGCCAGGAGCGCGGCCGCGGCCGCGAGGCCAACACGCGCCAGGGAACGGTTCCTGCGGGAGGCGAAAGATGGCGAAGTACTCATGCCCCCAGCATGGCCCGACGGGCCCGCGAGCGCGAGGGGAGACCGGCGGGGCCCCGACGATGCGGGCGCGCGGCCGTTCCGGTAGGTTGCGTTCCAGGGACCTGCTGCGGCGCCGGGACCAGGACGCGAGGAGCGGGCCGATGAACCTGCCGGACGCCATGTCGAGCGTCTACCGGAACTACGCCACGGCCTCCGGGCGAGCCGGACGGTCCGAGTACTGGTGGTACTACCTCGTGAACGTGACCGTCTACACGGTCCTTTGGGCCGTCGCCGTCGCCCTATCCACGGAGATGTCTCGGAGTACCCGGGACAGCGTGATCCCGCTCGTCTGGGCCGCGATCGTCCTCCTCTGGTGGCTTGTCAACGCCATCCCCTCCATCACCGTCACCGTGCGCCGACTCCACGATGTCGGGATGTCAGGGTGGTACTACTTCTTGGTCCTCGTCCCCTCCGTCGGCTCCTTGGTGCTCTTCGTCATCACCCTCCTCCCCGGCAAGCAAGGCTCGAACATGTACGGACGCGACCCGCGCAACGCCAACGGTGCCCAGGCCAGGGCGCCAGCGATGTCGCCGGATTTCCAGGACCCCCGCTTTGGGAGCCCGGAACCGTACCGAGACAGGCTCACGCCGACCTCCGCCCTCACGCCGATCGCCTTCGGCGAACCCGCGATGTTTGCGACGACGCCGCCCCTCTTCCCTCCACCGCCGCCGTATCCTCAGGACGCCCCGTACGTGCAGGAACCCCCGCCGCCGCCCCCGTACGTGCAGGAACCCCCGCCGCCGCCCCCGTACGTGCAGGAACCCCCGCCGCCGCCCCCGTACGTGCAGGAACCCCCGCCGCCGCCCCCGTACGTGCAGGAACCCCCGCCGCCGCCGCGCTTCTGAGGTCCGCCCTCGGTGTGACGCACCCCCCCTCTCGGTTGTGTCCGATCTCACCGCTCGGCAGGGTTCATCCAACCCAGGGGGACATAGCCTCAAAGTATCCGGCGATTCGGGACAAACGCTGGCGAGCGTTTGGGGCACACCGTGAAATCCGCCGCCCGCATCATCGCCGGCGCCGCCGTCGCGGCCTTGTGCTCCGTGTTCCTCATCGCGGTCCCTGCGCAGGCCGTGTGGCCCCCGCCCTACGACGTCGAAGTCAACGGCTACCAGTTCACGTACAGCGCCGCCGACCCCTCCGCGGGCGCGACCATCGTCTACTACGCGGGCGCTGACACGGCCCTGACCCTCCCCGACTCCGTCACCGTGGCCTCCGTGATCTACCCGGTCACAACGATCGCCAACAGCGCGCTCTCCACGCTTGGCCTTACCTCGGTGACGATCCCGAGCTCCGTCACGTACGTCGATAACTTCGCATTTGCCGACAACGCCCTCACGTCCGTGTCGATCTCGGACTCCCTGGCTTACCTCGGGGCCTTCGCGTTCAAGGGGAATCTCCTCACGACGGTCACGATCCCGGACTCCGTCACCTACGTCGGTCCCGACGCGTTCCAGAGCAACCTCCTGACGTCCGTCACCATCGGCTCGTCGGTCGCCACGATCGGAGCCTTCGCGTTCGACGTGAACGACCTCACCTCCGTCACCATCCCGGACTCCGTCACCACCATCGGCGACGGAGCCTTCCGCGGGTGCCCGCTCTCCTCCGTCACGATGCTGGGCGACGCGCCCTCGACCATCGGCACGTCCGTCTTCGGCGTCGGCGGCGGCGCCACCCCCGTCGTCTCCTACTACGCGCGCAACGCCGGCTACACCTCGCCGACGTGGGTCGCGGGCACCGCGACGTACGCCTCCCGGGGGCTCGTCACCGTTTCCTGGGAGGACGGGCTCGGCGGCGGACTGGTCACCGCCGACGAGGTCGCAAGTTCCGTCCCCGCCCCCGCGGTGTCGCCGACGACGGACGGGCACCAGTTCCTCGGCTGGACGGCCGTGCAGAACGTCGGTCCCACGCTCGCCTTCCCGCGCGCGGTCGCCTCCGACACCACCTTCTACGCCATCTGGGGAACACGCTCGGTCACGAGCCCCGCCGCCGCGCCCGCGGGCACCTCCTTCGACGTCTCGGGAAGCGGCTTCGAGGCAGGCGAGACCGTCGAGGTCTCGATCACCCCGGATCCCGCGCTCCTCGCCACACTGACGTCCTCGGGGACGGGCACCATCAGCGCAACCGTGTCCCTCGACGCCTCGACCCCTGCGGGCGCCCACCAGCTCGTGTTCACCGGTTCGATCACGGGCGCCACGAGCAACGCCCTCACGGTCGAGGACTACGTCCTGCCCACCGCGACGGCGGACGGCGTCGTGTACACCGCCGACCCGCGCGACCCCGCGGCTGGCGCGACCGCCACATCCGTCGCTCTCCCCGTCGTCATGGCGTCCGACCTCGTCATCCCGTCCACCGTGGTGGTGGACGGCGTGACGTACCCGGTCACGGCGATCGGCGCTCACGCTTTCCAGAACACGGGCCTGACCTCCCTCACGCTCCCCGACTCGGTCGTCACCATCGGCGACTACGCGTTCTACGGAAACGACCTCACCTCCGTCACGATCCCGGCCTCGGTGACAAGCATCGGCCTCCAGGCATTCGACGCCAACCCTCTCGATTCCGTCCTCATGGAGGGCCCTGTTCCGACGTCCATCGTGGGCGACCCCTTCGGTCCGGGCGGCGGCGCGACGCCCGTCGTCTCCTACTACGCGCGCAACTCCGGCTACACCCCGACGACCTGGCTGGCGGGCAGCCAGTGGTACACCTCCAAGGCCCTCGTCACGGCGACGTTCGACGCCGGCATCGGCACGGGCGGCACCACGGTGGACGCCGCCCTCGCGGCCGACGTCGCCGCACCCACCCCGCCGACGGCCGAGGGGAACCGATTCCTCGGGTGGACGGCGGTCGACGGCGTCGGGCCCGTCCTCACGTTCCCCGTCGGGTTCGGCAGCGACGCCACGCTCTACGCCCTGTGGGAGGAGCGCGAGGTCACGAGCCCGGCCAAGGCCACCGCCGGCGCCTCATTCGCCGTCAGCGGCAGCGGGTTCGAGCCCGGCGAAACCGTCGAGGTCTGGCTCCACTCCGACCCGGTGCTCCTCACCACCCTGACGGCCTCGGTCGCGGGCACCATTGACGCGAGCCTCCTGCTGTCCTCCGGCACCCCGGCCGGCGCCCACCAGCTCGTCTTCACGGGCGCGGAGACGGGCACCACGGCCAACGACATCACCATCGTGGAGATCGTTCTCGCGGAAAGCGGCTTCAACGCCGAGGCACTCACCTGGTTGGCGATCCTGTTGATCTTCGCCGGCGCGAGCCTGCGGCTGGTCGTCACGGTCCGCCGCATGCGCGTGCGGGCGTAGGCGCGCAGGGCGAACTGCACGCGGTGGTTCACCGCCTTACAGATGTCCACAGAGACACCGGTACGCGGTCGGCTACCCGCACGCCTGAAGCATCGGCGTACACCATCGCCGGGCTGGCAACACTGAAGCATGCATCCCCGGTGCCAGCCCACCACTCGCGCCGGGGCTCAGCGCGCGCGTCGGCCCCGGTGCTCTTCGGCCTGGGCCCGGGACCGCTCGACGGATGCGCGAATGGAGGGATCGTCGAGCAGGTCGCGCTCCTCCTGGGTCATCACCACCGCCGGGTCCAGGATGATCCGGCCGTGGTCGCCCCGCGAGATCAGGTACGTGTCCGTCGTGGCGAACGCCGCGAGGTTCACCCGCTTCCGCCCGTCCAACACCGCAAGGGTTCCTCCGGCTCGCGTTGCCTCGGCCAAGGCGTCCCTGCCTCTCCGCGCCCGTCGCGAGCGCACGACGCCAGGATACGCTCGCGCGGCACATCGTGCCACTGTGTCATCCGTTACTGTGGATACGGCGTAACGCATGGCACTCCTGGACTTCTCGCCCGAGGCAGACGACGCGTGGGCGTACATCCTCGCGCACGACCGCCCTCAGGCACAGGCGCTCGACGCGGCCTTCGACCAACTCGAGCGCGACGCATCGTCGGTTCGGGCCGTCGCCTATGGCGTCCATGCGCGACTTACGACCGTTCCTATTCCCGGCCGAGACGAGTCCGGCGTGATCGTCTGGCGCCCGGAAGTGGACGGCACAATCCGGATCGAATACGTCGACCGGGCGACACTGTAGCGCCAGCCCGCCGTACCCTGAGGCCATGGCACGTCCCTCGCCGTCGCCCTCGCCGAGCACGACCCCGCCCGCCCCGCCGTCCCGCGAGCAGCGCCTGATCCTCTGGATCGCGATCCTCGCGACCTTCGTCGCGTTCCTCGACGGCACCGTGGTCAACGTCGCCCTCCCCGCGATCCTCCGCGACTTCGGCGGCGGCATCGCGCTCCAGCAGTGGGTGGTGGACGCGTACCTGATCACGCTCGGCGCGCTCATCCTGGTCGCCGGATCCGTGAGCGACCTCTACGGCCGCCTTCGCGTGCTCCGCGTCGGCCTCGTCGGGTTCGGCGTCGCGAGCCTCGCCGTGGCGTTCGCGCCGACGGGCGGCGTGCTGATCGTCGCGCGCCTCGTGCAGGGCGCGGCGGGCGCGCTCCTCGTCCCCAGCTCGCTCGCCCTCATCATGTCCAACTACCGGGGCGCCGCGCAGGCCCGAGCCATCGGGGTCTGGACGTCCGCCACCTCCGCCGCGATGATCGTCGGCCCCATCCTCGGCGGCCTCTCCGTCGACCTCGCCACCTGGCGGCTCGTGTTCGTCATCAACGTCCTGCCGATCGCGGCCGTCCTGATTCTGCTGACGCGGCTCGAGCAGCGCGACGTGCGGGTGGCGGGCACCCGCATCGACGCGTGGGGCGCGGTGCTGTGCGCGCTCGGCCTCGGCGCCGCGGTCTACGCCCTGATCGAGGCGCCGACGCGCGGGTGGTCCGACGCCCGGATTTGGGTCCCGGCCGCGGCGGGCGTCGCGCTGCTGGTCGCCTTCGTCTGGCGCCAGGCCAAGGCGCGGCACCCGATGATGCCGCTCGGCCTCTTCCGCGCCCGCAACTTCGCGTGGGGCAACGCCGCGACCGCGCTGATCTACGGCGCGCTCGCCCTCGTCTCGTTCCTCATCGGCGTCTACCTGCAGGAGGGTCCCGGCCTCAGCGCCACCCAGGCCGGGCTCGCGCAACTCCCGGTCGTCTTCATGATGATCCTGCTCAGCCCGCGCGTCGGCGCGCTGGCGGGGCGGATCGGGCCACGGGTCTTCATGACGGCGGGCCCGCTCATCATGGCCGCGGGCGCGTTGCTGTTCCTCACCGTCGCGCGCGACTTCTCCTACTGGGCGCAGATCCTCCCCGGCATCCTCGTCTTCGGCGTCGGGCTCGCGCTGACGGTCTCGCCGCTCACGTCGGCGATCCTCGGGGCGATCGACACGGCCCGCTCCGGCATCGCGTCGGCGGTCAACAACGCCGTGTCCCGCATCGCGGGGCTCGTGACCATAGCGCTGCTCGGCACCATCGTCGGGGGCAAGCTGGACCTCGCTGGCTTCCACCGCGCCGTGGCCGCGACGGCCGCGCTGCTCGCGCTCGGCGGCGCGGTGTCGTTCGTCGGCATCCGGAACGCGCGACAAACGGGCGGCGCGGCCTAACCGCGTCGTGATCGCCTACCAAACATCGGGCCTCGCGCCTCGACCGCACAGCGGCGCGACCTCGCGCCAACGGCAACCCCTACGGGGCCCTACCGCGCGCTACGCCGCGCTGCGCCGCTCGAACGACGCGATGAACGCGAGGATCACGCCCACCACGAGCAGGATGAGGCGAACGGAGAAGTTGAGGTCACTCGCCCTGAAGAGGGTCACGACCTGAATGAGGGCGATCGTGCCCGCGACCATCGCGGCGTAGCCCGTCGCGATCCGGCTCCCCATGAGCGAGAAGATGATGACCGCGATGCCCGCGCAGAGCAGGACGAACGCCGTGGTGTCCTTCCAAGCGGAAGACGTGAACGTGATGGTGTTGCCCGTCAGGAAGACGGTGACGGCGATCAGGACGCCGCCGATGACTCCCAGCAATGAGTTGTTGCGCATGATTTCTCCCCGGTGCCGCATCGTCGCGGACTCCCTGCCGTTCAGCCTACGGCGATCAGGCCCCCGCGGACAGGGGCGCCCGCTTGCGTCATACCCCCTGGGGTATGCTATGGTCGTCCCGAAAACGTCACACAGACCCTCGAACGGAGACCCTCGGATGTGTAGTCCCGCCACCTGCCGCGCCTGCGGAAAGCCCTCGTACACCGGATGCGGCCAGCACGTCGAGCGCGTGCTCGGGCACGTGCCCGTGCACCAGCGCTGCCGCTGCACGGTCGAGCAGAAGCAGGCCGCGCTACCGCCCTCGCTCTACGCGACGCTCTTCCGCCGCTAGTCCTCGCGGGCGCCTCGGGTTCCGCCGGGGCCACCCCCCGCGTGGCGTCCCCCGCCGCCGTGGCCACCGCCGCCGGCTCCGCGGCTTCCGCCGCCGCCGCGACCGCGACCTCCGCCGCCTCCGCCGCCAAAGCCGCTCCGCATGCCCTGACCCCCGCCGCGACCGTCGGGATCCGTCCCGAGCTCGCGCAGGTTCTCGCGAATCTTCTCGACCATGCGGCCGAACGCCTCGATGTCCTCTGGTGCGACGCCCTCCACGAGGCGCTCCACCTCGGCATCGGCGCGCTCGCGCTGTCCGCCCGCGCGTCGCCTCTCCGGCCTCGCTGAGCGCGACGATGACGCGGCGCCCGTCTTCCGGGTCGCCCGTGCGGGTGATGAGGCCGTCGCCCTCCATCTGCTCGAGGCGCCGGGTGAGGGTGGATCCGGCGACGCCGACGCTGCGCGCCATGTCCGCCTGGGCCTGCGGGCCCGCGTGGTGCAGGTGCCTCAGCACCCACCACGCGCTCATGCCTCCCGGCACGTCGGCGATGGTCTTCTCCAGGTGGCGCCGCATGGCCTGTGCCGTGCGCGCCATCGTGCGGACGAGGTTGTCCTCGCCCCCTCCGGGGCCGTGGCCCTCGGTGTTGTGTTCGGTCCTCATGGGGACCTCCTTGCTAGGCAGTGCCTATTCAGCTTCCGGCTAACCATTCGTTAGCCAACTAACAAGTTATCACACGCCTGGGCGCGTGTCCACGGTGAGGGCATCGGGCGCGGCGCACGGGGCGCCGGGGGCGACCAGGGGGAAAGAAGGCAGGGCGTTGAGAGGGCTAGTCGACGCTCAGCGCCGGGCGCCGTCCCGCTCGGCGGTGACGACCACGGAGGTGGTCGCGACGGCGACGAGGCCAACAGCCGCGAGTGCGGCGAGCAGAGCGACGATGGTTGCCTTCATGGCGGTCCTTTCCTAGTACAAGTACAACGCCCGAAAGGGCCACTTCGATGCGCCACACGGTTCACATGCGCGAATTGTTACGTGGGCGATACACATCCGTGATCTACCTGGGGGTATTCGCCACGGAAGCCTCGCCAAGGGGCTCACCGACCCATCCGAAAGCCCGCGGTGAGCGAAGATAAGTCATGCTCACCCTCGTGCTCGTCGGCGTCATCTCCGGCCTCATCACCGCCATCTCTCCGTGCGTCCTTCCCGTCCTCCCCGCGATCCTCACGAGCGCCGTCCCCGCGCCGTCCACGATCCCCATGGCCGTCGGCGTCGGCGGGGTCCGGACCGCTCCGCAAGCGGCGACGTCCCGGCCCCCCGCGCCCAGGCGCTCCCGCCCGTTCCTCGTCGTCGCGGGACTCGTCTCCTCGTTCGCCGTCTTCACCCTGATCGGCGGCTCGCTCCTGGGCGCCTTGCACCTGCCCCAGGACGCCCTCCGGTGGGTCGGAATCGTGGTGCTCGTTGCCGTCGGCATCGGGCTGCTGTTCCCCTGGGTCGGGCACGTGCTCGAGCGCCCGTTCCAGTCGAGCAAGCTTCCCAAGCTCAACCAGGGGGGAAGCGGGTTCGTCATGGGGATCGCCCTCGGCCTCATCTTCGTCCCGTGCGCCGGCCCGATCCTTGCGGCGATTACCGTGCTCGCCGCGACCAACGGCCTGAGTTGGGGACTCGTCACGCTCACGCTCGCGTTCAGCGTCGGCGTGGCCATCCCGCTTCTGGTGTTCGCCCTGGCCGGCCAGTCCATCTTCGCCCGCGTCAAGGCGGTGCGGGAGCGACTGGATCTCTTCCGCAAGGTCTCCGGCGCGATCCTCGTCCTCACCGCCGTCCTCATCGCCGCCAACGTCTTCGAACCGCTCCAGCGCCTCGTCCCGCCCGTGCTCGGCGACGCGCAGGCGGCGATCGAGGACAACACCACGGTGCGCGACCAGATCGACGCGCTCGCCGGCCGGTCGCCCTCCGGCGCGGTCATCGGCAACGCCCTCAGCTTCGACGCCTGCGCGAATGACTCGGCCACGCTTCACAATTGCGGCCCCGAGCGCACCATCACGGGTATCGACACCTGGCTCAACACCGCCGACTACGCCGGCACGGACGGCGCGCCGCTGACGCTTGCCGACCTCAAGGGGAAGGTCGTCCTCCTGGACTTCTGGACGTACTCCTGCATCAACTGCCAGCGCACGCTCCCCTTCATCACCGCCTGGTACGACAAGTACAAGGCCGACGGCCTGGTCGTCATCGGGGTTCACACGCCGGAGTTCGCGTTCGAGCACGTCGCGTCCAATGTCTCCGACGCCGCGAAGAGATTCGGCGTGACGTACCCCGTCGCGCTCGACAACGACTACAAGACGTGGAATGCCTGGGATCAGCGCTACTGGCCCGCGCACTACCTGATCGACAAGGACGGGATCGTCCGGCAGGTCCACTACGGCGAGGGCGGATACGCCGAGACGGAGAAGCTCATCCAGCAGCTCCTCGACGCCCCCGTGACCCCCACCGTCACCGCGAACGAGGGCGACCACACCGCGGGCCGCTCGCCGGAGACCTACGTCGGCTCGTCCCGCCTCGACGCCCTGGCGAACACGGACTTCAGCCTCGGCGAGGCGTACGCCTACACGTTGGTGGCGGAGCCCCCCCGCGACGCGTTCTCGCTCGGCGGGACGTGGACGATCAACGCCGAGTCGGCGACGACGGGCACGGGGGCGGTGCTGCGCTATCACTTCTACGCGGCCGACGTCTTCCTCGTCCTCGGCGGCGAGGGAACGGTCACGGTGACGCGGGCCGGCGATCCCGGGTGGAAGAACGTGATCGACGTGACGGGAGCCCCCACCCTCTACACGCTCTACAGCGGGAAGCCCGTCGAGGACCAGTTGACGCTGAGCTTCTCTCCCGACATCGCCGCGTACGCCTTCACGTTCGGATAGGACCCATCCGGCCGCACCCCCGACACGAACTCCCTGTGAGCCGTCATCCGGCGGCGCACCAATTCCGGGAGGAACCCATGAAGCACACTCGCACCGTCGTCGCGATGACGACGACCCTCGCTGCGATGGCCCTGCTTGCGGGCTGCGGCAAGTCGAGCACCACGACCACGCCCGACGACCACATGATGACGCCCAGCGCATCGGACACGATGATGCACGACGACATGATGACGCCCAGCCCATCGGACACGATGATGCACGACGACATGATGACGCCCAGCCCGTCGGACACGATGATGCACGACGACATGATGACGCCCAGCCCGTAGGACTCGCGGAAGAACATTCAAGGAAGACAACGGGCCCCTGGCGCGTTGAGGAGATGACGGAGGGAGGCGGAGTGGGCTCACCCCGACGTTTGCGCGCGGTCCCAGCGACCGACGCAGACGAACAGCCCAGCGACGCGTGGGAGGCGACCGACGCCATTCCCCCGGCGACGGATCGATCCGCGTCGCCCGCCTCCCTTCCGTCGTCCGACTCCCCGCTGACCGAACTCATGCTTGAGGTCGCCCGAGGATCCGCGAGCGCGTACGAACGCCTCTACGACGCCGTGGCCGACCAGGTGTATGGCATCGCGCTTCGCGTGGTGCGCGATCCCGCGCTCGCCGAGGACGCCGCGCAAGAGGCGCTCCTCGAGGTGTGGCGCACCGCCCCGCGGTTCGAGTCGGCGCGCGGCTCCGCGCGCGGCTGGATCCTCACGATCGCCCACCGCCGCGCCGTCGATCGCGTCCGCCGCGAGGAGTCTCACGCGTCACGCGCCCGCGCCGCGCGCGCCGCGGCACCGACCGTAGCGCCCGCCGAGGACGGTCCTGCGAGGGTCGTCGACGCCCTCCAGGGCGAGTGGGAGGCCGCCAGGGTCCGCCGGGCCCTCGCCGGCGTAAGCGACCTCCAACGCGAGGCGCTCGCGCTCGCGTACTGGAAGGGCCTCACCCACCGCGAGGTCGCAGGCGAGCTCGGCATCCCGCTCGGCACCGCGAAGGCCCGCCTGCGCGACGGCCTGCTGCGGATGCGCGACCTCCTGGAGGTGGCCCCATGACGCCCCATGACCTCGCGGCGGGCTACGCCATCGACGCCCTCGATCCCGAGGATCTTGACGTCTTCACCCGACACCTCGACGGATGCTCGCACTGCAGGGACCAGGTCGCGTCGCTTCGTGAGGTGGCGGCCCGCCTGGGCGCAACGGGGGTGCTTTCGGGCGTCGCCGCTCCGGGATCGGCCCCCGCACGCCTCCGCCCGACCCTCATCGCCGAGATCTCCAGGACCCCTCAGGACGCCGCGCCGCTCGCCGTCGTTCGACCGCGTCGGCGCCCCGTCGCGTGGATCGGCACGGCCGCCGCGGCCGTCCTCGCGGCGGCCCTCGGGGTGGGCGTCGGCGGCTACCTCTCGAGCAACCCGGACGACGCCGCCCTCGCGGCGCACGAGCAGGCGATGCGCATCATTTCGGCGCCCGACGCCCACACCATGAACGTCCCGCTCGGTCGTTCGTCGCTCGTGATGAGCGAGGGCTACACCGGTGCCGTGCTGATGGGCGACACCACGCCGATGCCGGCCCACGGGCAGGCGTATCAGATCTGGATGGAACACGGGGATGGCTCGATGGCGCCGGGGCCGACGTTTGTGCCCAACGCCGATGGCACCTACATGGTGTTGGTGAGCGGGGACATGGGAGGCGTGGCGACCGTCATGGTCACAACGGAGCCTTCCGGCGGCTCGACGAGCCCCACGGGACCGATGGTGGCCGAGGTCAGACTCGGGGCGTAGGGCCGTTCCATGGCGTGACCGACTCCACATCGCTCACCGAGCGAATTCCGCCCCGCGGGGCTAGCCTTGAGGGAGCGCGATGCGACAAGATCGCGCGGCCCCGGGGTAGACGTGGATGGGGCCAAATCTCGTTGCACGCCGTTGTGCTGCGGAGGCCCTAGCCCCTCCGCTCCAACGGGCGAAGCGTCCCTCGCAATCGCGGGGTGACGGGCAAGGCCCCGATCTGACCCTCAGCCGACCGGGGCCTTGTCTTTCCCCCGGCGCCCAGTGCCCCCGGCCCCGCCCCTCCCCGGCCCCGCCCCTCCCCGACTCGGCGATCCGGGTGCGCGGGCGTCGGCGGTAGTGGCCGTCTGGAAGAATGGCGGCCATGACGCGCATCCCCGAGAAGGCAACGGTCGACGGCCTCGAAGACCGTTGGAACGAGACGTGGGAGGCCCAGGGCACCTACGGATTCGATCCCACCAAGCCCCGCGAGCAGAACTTCACCATCGACACGCCCCCGCCCACCGTCTCGGGGTCCCTCCACGTCGGCCACGTCTTCAGCTACACGCACACCGACCTGATTGCGCGCTACCGCCGCATGCGTGGCATGAACGTCTTCTACCCGATGGGCTGGGACGACAACGGCCTGCCTACGGAGCGGCGCGTTCAGAACTACTTTGGCGTGCGCTGCGACCCGACCCTCCCGTACGACCCCGGCTTCGAGCCTCCGCACGCGGGCGGCGAGGGCAAGTCCACCAAGGCGGCGGATCAACTGCCGATCTCGCGCCGCAACTTCGTGGACCTGTGCGAGCGCCTCACCGAGGAGGACGAGAAGCAGTTCGAATCGCTCTGGCGCCACCTCGGGCTGAGCGTGGACTGGTCGCGCACCTACCAGACGATTTCCCCCGAGGCGCAGGCCGTCGCGCAGCAAGCGTTCCTGCGCAACCTCGCGCGGGGCGAGGCGTATCAGGCCGAGGCGCCGACGCTGTGGGACGTGACCTTCCGCACCGCCGTCGCGCAGGCCGAGCTCGAAGATCGCGACATGCCCGGCGCGTATCACCGACTCGCCTTCCCCCGTTCCGACGGGGCTGGCGACGTCTTCATCGAGACGACGCGTCCCGAGCTCCTGGCCGCGTGCGTCGCCCTTGTGGCGCACCCCGACGACGAGCGCTACCAGCCCCTCTTCGGCACCACGGTCCGCACGCCCCTCTTCGACGTCGAGGTGCCCGTCGTCGCGCACTACCTCGCCGCCCCGGACAAGGGCTCCGGCATCGCGATGATCTGCACCTTCGGCGACACGACCGACGTCACGTGGTGGCGGGAGCTCCAGCTGGAGACCCGCCCCATGCTCGGCTGGGACGGGCGAATCCTGCCGGTGCCGCCGCCCGGGATCGAGACCGAGGCCGGGCGCGCCGCGTATGCCGAGCTCGCGGGCAAGACCGTGTTCAGCGCCCAGAAGCGCGTCGTGGAACTGCTGCGCGAGTCCGGCGCCATGGTCGGAGAGCCCACGCCTACCCAGCACCCCGTCAAATACTTCGAGAAGGGTGAGAAGCCCCTCGAGATCATCACCACCCGCCAGTGGTACATCACCAACGGCGGCAGGGACGCCTCGCTCAACGAGGCGCTCGTCGCGCGAGGCGTCGAGCTCGGCTTCGAGCCGGACTTCATGCGAGTGCGCTACGAAAACTGGGTCAAGGGCCTCCAGGGCGACTGGCTCATCTCGCGCCAACGCTTCTTCGGCGTCCCGATTCCCGTGTGGTACCCGCTCGACGACGCGGGCAACCCCGCATGGGACGCGCCCATCGTTCCGGGCGAAGACGCCCTACCCGTCGACCCGTCGTCCCAGGCGGCGCCCGGCTACGACGAGTCCAAGCGCGGGGTGCCCGGCGGCTTCGTCGGCGAGAAGGACATCATGGACACGTGGGCGACCTCGTCGCTCACCCCGCAGATCGCGTGCGGCTGGCGCTCCGACCCCGGCCTCTTCGCCAGGACCTTCCCCATGGACCTGCGCCCCCAGGCCCAGGACATCATCCGCACCTGGCTCTTCTCCACCGTCGTCCGTTCACACCTGGAGCACGGGATGCTGCCATGGGCGCACGCAGCGATCTCGGGCTGGATCCTGGACCCCGACCGCAAGAAGATGTCCAAGTCCAAGGGCAACGTCGTCACCCCCCTGGCGCTACTCCACGAGCACGGGCCCGACGCCGTGCGGTACTGGGCGGCTTCGGCGCGGCTCGGCGTGGACGCGGCGTTCGACACGGGCCAGATGAAGATCGGCCGGCGCCTCGCGACCAAGGTGCTCAACGCGTCGAAGTTCGTACTCGGAGTGAGCGGGATCGAAGGCTCCGCGAACGTGTCGCTCGACGAGGGGATCAAGGCGGCCGCGCACGTCGCGAACGCAGCGGTCACCGAGGACCTCGACCAGGCGATGCTGAGCGCGCTCGCGGACGTCGTCCACGCCGCGACCACCGCCTACGAGGACTACGACCACACCCGGGCGCTCGAGGTGGTCGAGACGTTCTTCTGGACGTTCACCGACGACTACCTCGAACTGATCAAGGACCGCGCCTACGACGGCTCCCCGCCCGGCGAGCCGGTCGAACCGTTCGCCGAGGCGTCGGGAGAGGCGCGCTCGGCGCGAGCCGCCCTCACCATCGCGCTCGAGGCCTTCCTGCGGCTCTTCGCCCCCGTGCTTCCGTTTGCGACCGAGGAGGTCTGGAGCTGGTGGCGCCCGGGGTCCGTGCACCGCGCAATCTGGCCCGAGTCGAACCCGCTGCGCGAGGCGGCCGCCGAGGGTAGCCCCGTCTCCGTCCCCGGAGGGGCCGAGTTGCTTGAGGCCGCTGGCGACGCGCTTGCCGCGCTTCGCAAGATCAAGTCAGAGGCCAAGGTCTCCCAGCGGACCGAACTCGCGTCCGTCGAACTGCTCGTCCCCGACGCCCAGGTCGCGTGGGTGCGGACTGCGGAACGCGACCTCAAGGCTGCCGGCCGCGTGCGCAAACTCAAAATCACCTCCGTGCCCGACGGCGAGGGCGTCGTCATCACGACGCGTGGGGCGAAGCTGGTCCCCACCGAGGGCTAGGTCTCCCCCCCCCCCGTCCGCGGTTCCGCCCCGGACTAGGACGCGAGATCGGACAAGACGACGATGACTCCGAAGACCCACAAGGGGAGCGTGCAGTAGCCCCAGAAGCGGACCTTGCGAGCGAGCGCGCCGTTCGTCGACTGTCCAAGACGGTAAGCGCGCAGCGAACTCTTGGCCATGGCGATCGCGATGGGGGCGCCGACTCCCGTCCACAGGACCACCAGGGCCGCCGGCGCGATCCAGTTCTTCCGCGTGCTCCGCGCGCTCCGTACACCTACGCCGGCGCCGGTCGTCGCCGCCGCATCCGTCGCCTTCGCCTGCGACGTTCCGTACTGGGACTTGACGTGCGCGGGGACCAGGTCGGCGATGTCCGCGAGCACCTCGATGCGCTTCTCGAACCCCCGCATCGTCTTGAAGGCGGTGCTCCTCGACGTCATGACGACGTTTCGCTCGAACGTGATGGAGAGACGGCGGGCGTCGCGCTTCAGCAGACGTTCCATCATTTGCGGGTGCAGGACCGCGTGAGCGAAGGGCCGCTCAGCGGCGGAGACGACGAATCGCCGATTGAACTCGGCGGACTCCACGGCGACGTCGTCCGAGCGGGTGAGATGCATCTTCCCGCGCCGAGGCGCGATCGCCAGGCCCGGGAGTCGCGCGTCGATGACGACCAGGTCGACGCGGTGCGCGGTCTTCATCGACTCGTCGTCGTAGGCCGCCTCGTAGTAGATCGACTCGGCCGGGTAGCCCCTCCACTTCCCGCACACCGAACCGTCCCGCGTGGCCGTGCCCGGGGTGTCGAAGGGTTCGGACTGGAGCCCCGCCCAGTAGCTCGCGGAGCCCGTGCGCCAACCCAGCGCGTCCACTTGGGTCGCGTTGCGCCGGAGCGCCCCCTTGGACCGCCGGTCCGAGAGCCAGACGGTACCCACTGCCACTGCGAGGAGGCCGAGGACGCCGAAGATGCCCCGCCAGGCGCCAGGACCCTCCTCCTTGAAGAGTTCGGCAAGGGCCAAGGCGGCCGCCCCGAAGACGGCCGCGATCAACACGATGAGCGTCGCAAGGCGCCAAGGGTGGGATTTCACGGTCGACCTTTCGTCCGAACGACGCTCGATTCCCTAAGGCTAGCGGCCAAGCCTCCGCGCGGGGCGGTGCTCGTCCCCGCCGAGGCCTAGGTCACGACGACGAGCGTCGCGGCGAGCGCCGAGGCGACCCAGTCGCGGTAGCGGCCGAGGCTCCAGCCCTCCACCTCCGTCAGGTGCGCGTATGTCTGCGGGTGCCCGACGCTCCAGATGATCGCCGCGGCCTCCTCCCGCGCGATCGGGCGGGCGCCCGGCAAACCGGCCAGCGCGTCAGCCGCCTTGCCGTAGTTCGCGAGTCGCTGCGACGCGCGGCGTGCCTCGAGCTCGGCGACCGCGGGGTCCACCGCCGCCGGCGCGGACGGCCTGGTGCTCGCCGACGGGCGCGCCATCCACGCGGACGTCGTGATCTGGTGCACCGGCTACCGCGGCGACTTCTCCTGGATTGAGCTCGACGGGCTCGAGCGGGACGCCAAGGGCTACGTCGTTGCACCCTTCGGGTTCCCCGCCGGCGTGCCGGGGCTGGCGTTCCTCGGGATGCCGATTCAGTCCAAGCTCGCGTCCCCCCTGCTCGGGGGCGTGGGCGGCGACGCGCGCGTCGTCACGGAGCGCCTCGCGGCCCGGGTGGGCGCGAGCGCCGTCGTTACGCGAACTGCGACGTGACCGCCGCCGCCACGAAGATCGCGATCATGGCATAGCCGAAAACCAGGCCGACGACCGCCCAGCGGTGGTTGGTCGCCTCTCCCCTGCGCGACGCCCGGATCGCCAGGTGCCCGAGCGCGATCCCCACGGGGACGAGCACGATCGTGAGCGGAAGGATCACAGAGAGGATCGCGAGGTAGTTCCTGTTCTTCCTCTTCTTTGGCTTCGGGGCGACGCCGGTCTGCTGCATCGGCGCTGGCGACGACGCGAGAGACACCTCGCCGCGTTCCAACTGCCCCAACCTCTGCGTCGCGATTTCGGCGACGTCGGCCAGGACGGTGAGGACGGCCTGGAAATCGTGCTTGGTCGCGCGGTGAACGGGGGCCCAGGTGTACAGCCCCTGGTTGTCGATCGTCACGGGGACTATAGCGGAGCGCTCGGCGAGGAGCCGTTCCACGAGTTGCGGGGTGACGATCGCGCTGGCGAACTGGGGATCGCGGCAGACCACGCGCCAGCGCTTGTCGAACTCGGGGTAGCCCGTCGCCACCTCGGACTCGAGGTCGAAGTTGCGCTGGAGATTGCTCCGCGGGTGGAACTCGATCAATGGCATCGGCCGGGGGATTTCGAGTACCGTCACATGGAATCGCGCGGAGTAGCCGGGAGGGCTCCCCCGCAGGACGAAGGCCCGCGCACGATAGTCCCGCCACACTCCCCAGATATCGTGATCGACCCGGCCGTCGGACCAGCCCGCAAACGGAAACCCGGAGAAGACGCCGGGAGGCAGAGGAGTTCCTTCGCCGCGGTAGGTCCACCCGAGTTCCGCCGCCGCCTTCTTCATCCTGCGTGCGACGCGCTTCACCAGTAGCGCGCCCACACCCGCGGCCACGAGCAATGCGACCCCGAAGGCGACTCGGATCCACAGCCTCACGGTCCCGCGGTTAAGGTCCACGGCATCGGAAGCGGCGACGAGCGTACTCAAGGCGACGAGCATGGGGTCTCTCCACGGGTCGGGACGGTGGGGCCGAATGGCCCGGCGTCATCGCTCCGAGGCTAGCGCAGCGTGACCACTGGGGCGCGGCGGACGCTTTTCCACAGTTTCGCGGACTCGGCGCGCGCGGAGCTCGGGCCCTCGCTACCCTCGGCCCCATGAAGACGAATGCCGCAATCGGGAGACGCCCGACGCTGTGGTGCGCGGCGACCGCGCTTATCGCGGTGGGCCTCGCGTCACTGGCCGCGTGTACCGGGGGCTCGTCGCGTATCGTGACCGAGACGCCCTCGCCAACCGCCACCGCGAGCGCGACCCTCTCCCCCTCCGCTTCCCCCACCCCGCTGACCGACGCCGAGCTTCTCGCGCT
The DNA here is from genome assembly GCA_963830335.1 of uncultured Actinomycetota bacterium. GTDB lineage: Bacteria > Actinomycetota > Actinomycetes > Actinomycetales > Demequinaceae > JAFGBM01. Next base: position 473,073 of record CAWHLX010000001.1, on the reverse strand, counting down.
CATGCCGCCCGAGGCCGCGTACCCGGATGTTCGCGGCGCGATCGCCACCGCGGAGTTCTTTCACCGAGCAATATCGAGTCTGCATTCCACACCGGCGACTCGCCGGTCATGGGGCGCTATCGTGACGTCCGAGTGCGACATTCTGCGCGATGACGCAGCTCGCGGCTGCATCGCGAGACGCCGCTGATGGCGACCATGAGACCGGCGGGGAATTCGTGATCAACTCGAATGGCAGACGTCGGCGCGAACGTTCTACTCGACGGACGGGTTCACCTACGTGGACTTCCCGCTACACCCAGGCACCCGTCGACGCTGCATCACGCCGACGGCGCCGACCGAACTCCGCAGCGCCGGGAGGCCCGGCGACGATCTACTTCCGCATGGAGACTCGTCGGTAACGGCTGTGGCGGTTCGTGGGCGTCGGAGTTCGTGATGACGACTAACGCCTGCTGGGTCGGGTCGCCAGCGCTTGCGTTCGTGCAGTTGTGACGATGTCGCTCTTGCTTTGCCCTCAGCAGCACTGCGGTCGACTTATCGGCGGCGACGACCGGATCGGACCAGGTCACCGTCACAGCAGCCGAGGCCGCCGCCCAAGGAGCGCCCACCACGGGGAACTCCTCCTCGAGCCGCATCGAGGAGTGGATGCGCGCCCCGATCTGCACAACGTGGGTAGTGGGATCCCCGGGTCCGATGTGCTCCGATGGATACGGCATCATCTGCGACGACGGGACCGAGGCCCTCGACCCCTGGTGGATGCGCTACCGGAGACCAAACGGCACGTGGTCGGCGTGGACGATGATGTCCGGGTACCAATGCTCCGCCGAGATCTTCGCCAACGCCCTCGCGCACGCGTGGGCCGAGATGCCGATCGCACCCAACGTCATCACGATCCAACCCAACACGGGCTGGGTCCTGACGACCGTTCCCACGATCGTCTACGTCGACCGCGCCCCGCGCACCCGGAACGTCACGCTCCTCGGCACCCCCGTCACGATCCGCGCCACGGCGTCGGCGTACACCTGGACCTGGGGCGACGGCGGCCAGACCATCACGACCCAGCCCGGGACCGCATACCCCAACGCGACCGTCACCCACACCTACATGTACGCGGAACAGGACGTCGTCATCCGCCTGACCACCTCGTGGCGCGGGACGTACACGACGAACGGCGGCGCCAGCTGGCACGACGCCCCGGGCGTCGCCCACACCACCTCCACCCCCATCCCCATCCACGTCTACAACCCGCACTCCGAGCGCGTCGATTGCGACCTCAACGGGCACTGCGCCACGGGCGCGGACGGACCCGCCAGCGGGGGCTAGGTGCCGCCCGACAGCCCCGCGGCGTACCCGGACCAAAGCGCACACGGGTCGCTCAAGGGCTTCGTCGACGCCGAACCGCGGGCCTTCACGCGCGCGGAGTTGGTTCGGGCATTCTCGTCGCGGCAGCTCGACCGGGCGATTCGCGACTGCTCGATCGTGCGGGTGCTGCCCTCGATATACGTGGGTGCGCGGCATCGCGCGCGGTACCCGGCGCGCGTCGACGCGGCCCTGCTGTGGGCGGGTGACCGGGCCGCGCTCGGCGGCATGTCCGCCGCCCACGCCCATGGGTTCCTCGAAGCGCCGCCTCCGCGGGTCACGCTCGCCGCTCCGCGTGACGCCCGTCTGCGCCCGCCCGAATGGATCGTCGTGATCCAACCCTCCGTAGCGTGGGTTGCGGTCACCGTCGCGGGAGCGCGCTCCGTCCCCGCACTCGACGCGCTCCTCCAGTCGTGGACGCAGCTCCCCCCAGATCGGGCGATGTCGCTGCTCCTCGACGCCGCGCGTCGCGGCCGATTCGACGCCGGCGATCTCCGGCAACGTGCGCTCAGTTACCCGCGCCTCGCGCGGCGACGCGCGCTGGAGCGCCTCCTCGCCGACCTCGCACGCGGCCCGCAGAGCTACCTTGAGCACGTCGCCATGACCCGCGTGTTCAACACGTACGACTTCCGCGGATTCACCCGGCAGGTTCCCGTGCGCGCGCCGGGGCGGCGCTACGTGCTCGACATGTGGCATGCCGACGCGCGGGTCGCCGTGGAATTGGACGGTCGCCTCTTCCATGGCGACGACGCGGCGCGCAGGCGCGACCTGGCGCGGGATACAGATCTCGCATCGATGGGGATCACGACGATCCGGTTAACGTTTGAGGACGTCACGGGGCGCCCGCAGTGGTGTCGCGCGCGTGTGCGGGCCGCGATAGCCGCGCGCCAACGACGTAGCGCCGCCTGAGTGGGAACCGCGACACTCGCCGTCCAGTGACCCGTCGGCGAGTCTGAACGCGCCTGCCGACAATTGACCACCGCTTTCGGCCCAAATCGCAGCAGATTCGTCGGCAGGGGCGCCCCGAGCCCAGAATCACGCCCCAAGTGCAGCAGATTCGTCGGCAGGGGCGCCCCGAGTCCAGAATCGCGCCCCAAGTGCAGCAGAACTGTCGGCAGGGGCGCCCCAGGCGCGCCCGCGCGCCCGCGAACCTGGCTGCCCCCAGAAGGAGCGCTCCGCGCGCTCTACGCCGTCTTGGCCTGAGGCTCCGCCTCAGGCCCGGGGAAGCCGCCGGCCGCGCCGGCGTCCTTCTCCGTGCGCTTGGCGCGCGAGACGATCGTCGGTGCGACGCGCTCGAGCACCGTGACGCGGGTGATCGTCACCTGCGAGACGTCGTCGCGGCCGGGAACGTCGAACATCGTCTGCTGCAGGACTTCCTCGAGGATCGCGCGCAGCCCGCGCGCGCCGGTCCCGCGAAGGAGCGCCTGCTCCGCGATCGCCTGGATCGCGTCGTCCTCGAATACGAGCTCCACGCCGTCGATCTCGAACATCCGCTGGTACTGCTTGACCAGGGCGTTCTTGGGTTCGGTCAGGATCTTCACCATCGCGTCGACGTCGAGGGGCGAGACGGTCGCGACCACGGGCATGCGCCCGATGAACTCGGGGATGAGTCCGAACTTGTGGAGGTCGGCGGGCGTCACCAACTCAAAGAGGTCGCTGTTATCCGCCTCCCGCAACTGCGACCCGAACCCGATCCCCTTGCGGCCGACCCGGTGCGAGATGATCTCCTCGAGCCCGGAGAACGCGCCGCCGAGGAAGAACAGCACGTTCGTGGTGTCGATCTGGATGAACTCCTGGTGGGGGTGCTTCCGCCCACCCTGCGGCGGCACCGACGCCGTGGTCCCCTCAAGGATCTTCAGCAGCGCCTGCTGCACGCCCTCGCCCGACACGTCGCGCGTGATCGACGGGTTCTCCGCCTTGCGCGCAACCTTGTCGATCTCGTCGATGTAGATGATCCCGCGCTGGGCCTTCTCGACGTCATAGTCGGCAGCCTGCAGGAGTTTGAGGAGGATGTTCTCCACATCCTCGCCGACGTAGCCCGCCTCGGTCAGCGCGGTCGCGTCCGCGATCGCGAACGGAACGTTGAGCATCTTCGCGAGCGTCTGAGCCAGGTAGGTCTTGCCGCAGCCCGTCGGCCCGATGAACAGGACGTTCGACTTGGCGATCTCCACCAACTCCTCGGCCACACCGTCGGCGCCCGCCTTGGGCTTCACCTCGGCGGCACGCACCCGCTTGTAGTGGTTGTAGACCGCGACCGAAAGCGCGCGCTTGGCGCTCTCCTGGCCCACGATGTACTCCTCGAGGAACGCGAAAATCTCCCGTGGCTTGGGCAGCTCGGTCAGCTCCTGCTCGACCTGCTCCTGGAACTCCTCCTCGATGATCTCGTTGCACAGCTCGATGCACTCGTCGCAGATATAGACGCCGGGGCCCGCAATGAGCTTCTTAACCTGCTTCTGCGTCTTGCCGCAGAAGGAGCACTTCAGGAGGTCGCCGCTGTCCGTCGGCCGAGGCATGGCATCCTCCTTCCGCTCGCGGGCGCCGTGACGCGTCCAAGGTCGTGCACCAGCACGTCTCTTCAGGCTACCCAGGCCCCCGGCACCCTGACCAGCGACGCGCCGCCGGGCGCAGTGGCCTGACGCCCGGCTTGCAGGGCCGTCGCTCCGGCCCGACGCCCGGCTTGCAGGGCAGTCGCTCTGGCCCGACGCCCGGACCGGCCGGGTCAGGGGTGCAGCCCGACGCCCGGGCTGGCTAGTCCTTCTTGGCGGCCGCGGCGGCCTTACGGCTCGCGAGCACCTGGTCGACGAAGCCGTAGTCCTTGGCCTCCTCGGCGCTCAGGAAGGTATCGCGCTCGATGTCCTCGCGGATCTTCTCGGGCTTCTGTCCGGTGTGGTGGGCGAGCGTCTCTTCGAGCCACTCGCGCATCCTCACCATCTCCTCGGCGTAGATCTGAATGTCCGAGGCCTGGGCCCGCTCCCCGCCCTCGATGTGAGGCTGGTGGATCATGACGCGCGCGTTGGGAAGCGCGAGGCGCTTGCCCGGCGTGCCCGCGGCGAGAAGCACCGCGGCGGCCGAGGCCGCCTGGCCCAGGCACACCGTCTGAATTTCGGGCTTGATGTACTGCATCGTGTCGTAGATCGCCGTGAGCGCGGTCTGGGAGCCGCCGGGCGAGTTGATGTAGATGGTGATGTCGCGCTCGGGGTCCTGGGACTCGAGCACGAGCAGCTGTGCCATCACGTCGTCCGCCGAGGCGTCGTCGATCTGGACGCCGAGGAAGATGATGCGATCCTCGAACAGCTTGGTGTACGGATCCTGACGCTTGAAGCCGTAGGCCGTCCGCTCCTCAAACTGCGGAAGGATGTACCGACCGGTGATCTCGTGGGTCACGCCTTGCCTCCCGAGTCCTTCGAGTCCGCGTCGGCGCGGGGGCCGGCCTCGCTCTCGTGGGTAACGACCTTGTCGATGAATCCGTACTCGAGCGCCTCGTCCGCGGTGAACCATCGATCGCGATCCGCGTCCTTCTGGATCTGCTCGACGCTCTTTCCCGTCTGCTCGGCCGTCAGTTCGGCGAGTTGGGTCTTCATGTGCAAGATGAGCTCGGCGTGAATCCTGACGTCCGTCGTCGAGCCCCCGATGCCGCCAGAGGGCTGGTGCATCATGACGCGGGCGTGGGGGGTCGCGAAGCGCTTGCCCTTCGCGCCCGAGGACAGCAGGAACTGCGACATCGACGCGGCCATGCCCACCGCGACCGTCGCGACGTCGGGCTTGATGTACTGCATCGTGTCGTAGATCGCCATTCCCGCGGTGATGGATCCGCCAGGCGAGTTGACATACAGGTAGATGTCCTTGTCGGGGTCCTCGGCGGCGAGCAGCATCATCTGCGCGCAGATGGCGTTCGCGTTATCGTCGCGAACCTCGGAGCCCAGCCAGATGATCCGCTCCCGCAACAAGCGATTGAAGATCGAGTCCTGGAGGCCCATCCCCATGCCATCGGGTCCCGCCATGTGCGGCTCGTTCATTGCTTCCCTCCTCGGCGCCCTGATCCGGTGCGCGGATCGTGCGCGATCATGTCTTGACACTAACGCGAGCCGGTGGCGCCCCATGCCCCAACGCGGGCCGTTTCGCTACGGGGTGAACACGTCGCGACTCGCCCCGGCGCTGGCGTCCCAACTTCGCTACAGTCACTTCCATAAGGAGAGTGCGATGACCGAACCCACGGCAGGAGACCCGTTCGCGATACCCCCAGCGGGGAAGCCAGCAACACCCGCTTCACCGCAGCCCTACCCGGTGCCCCCTCCGGGCTATGCCGCACCCGAGGGCTACCCCCCCTACGGATACCCGCCCCAGAAGCCGTCCAAGTCGTGGATGAATATCGTCTCGCTCTGCGCGGTGGGCGCGGGCCTGATCTTCCCCTTCTTCGCGAACGTCGCGGGGATCGTCTTCGGCCACCTCGGGCGCAGGGCCGCCAAGCGCGGCGAGGCCGACTACGCCGGGGTGGGGCTCGCGGGGCTCATCCTCAACTACATCGCGGTGGTGATCTGCATCCTGGCAGTCGTCGCCTACATCATCTTCATCGTCTGGGCGGTCAACGACTGCTCGAACAACCCGGGCAGCAGTTTCTGCACGAGTTCGACATACGGCGACTAGTCCTGATTCGCGGCCTCGCGGCCCGCGGCGAAGGCTTCGGCGCGCTTGGCGTCGGAAGCCTCTGACCCGATCGCGTCGGTGAGGTCGATGACCTTGCCCTTGCTGTCCTTGACGGTCGCCTGGCGCAAGGCGTGCGCGGTCGCCTTCGAGCGCACGACGTCGGCGACGACCGAGGGGATGCGGTTCGCACGCCTCATCTGCTCGATGAACTCCTCGGGGTCCATTCCATACTGGCGGGACATGGAGACGAGGAAGTCGAGGATCTCGTACTCCTCAACCTTGATGCCGAGGTCGATCGCGAGCTGGTCGAGGAGGATCTGCGTGCGGAGGGCCTCGTTGGCTTCCTTCGTGACCTCCGCGCGGTGCTCCTCGTCCTCGAGGCGCCCCTCGGACTCGAGGTGCTGATGCACCTCGCGCTCGATCGTGCGCGCGGGAACATCGAAGGGCACCGCGTTCTTGAGGTGTTCGAGTAGCGCGGCACGGGCCTCCACGGCCTGGTTGTTCAGCTGCACCTTCGCGACCTGCTCGCGCAGGTCGGCGCGCAGTTCCTCGATGGTGTCGAACTCGGAGGCAAGTTGCGCGAATTCGTCGTCGGCCGCGGGGAGCTCGCGTTCCTTGACGCCCGTCACCTTGACGCGAATCAGCGCCGACTCACCCGCGTGATCGCCCGCGGCGAGCGGACCCTCGTAGGAGGTCTCTTCGCCCGCGCTGAGGCCGACGATGACCGCGTCGAGCCCGTCTAGCATCGAGCCAGAGCCCACCTGGTATGAGGTGCCCTGGACCGCGTCCGCCTCGACGCCGTCGAGCATCGCCGACAGGTCGAGGGTAACGAAGTCGCCGTCGGCGGCTGGGCGATCGACGCCCTTCAGGGTGGCGAATCGCGCGCGCAGGGAGTCAAGACGGGCGTCAACGTCCGCCTCGTCGACGGCCGCCGCCTCGATGGTCACCGTGATCGACTTGGGGGCGGGCACGGTGATCGCGGGGCTAATGTCGACCGTCGCGGTGAACTCGAGTCCCTCGTCGCCCTCCACCTGACCGGGGATCCGAACGACGTCGATTTCCGGCTGGCCGAGCGGCCGGAGCGTGTGCTCTTCGATCGCCGCGCCGTACCACTCCGCAATGCCGTCGTTGACGGCGTGTTCGATCGCGGCACCTCGGCCGATCCGCTGCTCAAGAACCTTCGGGGGGACCTTGCCCTTTCGGAAGCCCGGAACACTGATGCTCTCGCCCAGGTGCTCGTAGGCGTGCTTGAGCATGGGGGCAAGTTCTTCCTCGGTGATCATCACAGTGATCTTCACTGTGGTGGCATCAAGGGTTTCGACGGCGCTGGTCACTGCGGACTCCTGGGGGCTGGCTCTTCTGGGGCTGGCTCTTCGCGCGTCCTGCGCGGGACTTCGAGAGTCTACCGGGTCGGGCGCCCGACCTCCGCCCCGGTCGCGCGCGGGTGCGCCCAACGCGCCCGCAGGGCGGAACCCCCATCACCGCGAGGTACCGCCCTGCCGACACGTATGCCTCACGCGGCGAGCGACCGCGGTCGCCCGACTCACTAGAGGGTCGCGCGGACCTTCTTGCCGGAAAGCGGCATCCTGAACAGCGGCGCGAAGACACAGACGTCGACCGCACCGACGGCGATGAAGAACGCCCCGGGCGCGAGAAGCCAGAGCCAGCCGCCCCCGAGGACGAACGCGAGGACAACCAGGACGACGCCGACGGCGGCGCGGGCTACGCGGCCCGCGGTGGAACTCATGAAGCGAACAAATGACATGGGAGTCTCCTTTCGCTCGCAACTGTACCCCCGGGGGTATCCGACCGCCAGCGCGCCGCGTTCGCCCACAGCGTGGAGGGGCGCCCTCGCGCCTCGCTCACTCGTCGGGGTATTCGCCGCTTCGCGGCTACGACCCCTCCTTCGTTTGCGGGAAACGAAAGCAAGCTTTCGTTTCCCGCTCTCTCAGTCGGGGTGACAGGATTCGAACCTGCGGCCTTCCGCTCCCAAAGCGGATGCGCTACCAAGCTGCGCTACACCCCGTGCACGTGCGATACCGGCGAGGGCCGGGCTCGGCTACTCTAGTACGCGCCGCCTCGGCGGCGTCGTGAGCCCCGTACGGTGCCTCGCGGGCGTAGCTCAATGGTAGAGCCTCAGTTTTCCAAACTGATGGTGCGGGTTCGATTCCCGTCGCCCGCTCCAGCCTCATCCTCGCGGACGAGCCCCTCGGGGTCTCGCGCTCCAAAGATCGGGCATGTCCCCCATGGCAGCGCCGAGTCTCGCCGTCTACGGTGGTGACGTGTCCATCATCAGCACGCACGCGCTCACCCGAACGTTCGGGCCCGTCGTCGCCCTTTCGAACCTCTCCGTGGACTTGCCGACGGGCGTGGTCGGCCTCGTCGGCGCGAACGGCGCGGGAAAGTCGACGCTCATCAAGATCCTGCTCGGGCTCCTCCCCCCGACCTCGGGGACGGCAAGCATCCTCGGCTTCGATTGCCTCACGGACGGCCTGAAGATCCGCGAGATCGTGGGCTACATGCCGGAGAGCGAGTGCCTCCCGCTCGACGTCTCGGCCACGGAGTTCCTGGTCCACATGGCGCGCATGTCGGGCATGCCCTCCCACGTCGCCCGCGAGCGCGCCGCCGACACCCTGCGTCACGTCGGGCTCTACGAGGAGCGCTACCGGCCCATCGGTGGGTACTCCACGGGCATGAAACAGCGGGTCAAGCTCGCGCAGGCGCTCGTCCACGACCCCAAGCTCGTCTTCCTCGACGAGCCCACCAACGGCCTCGACCCCGCCGGACGCGACGAGATGCTCGGCCTCGTCTCCCGCATCAGCGGCGACTTCGGCATCTCGGTCGTCGTGACGTCCCACCTGATGGGCGAACTCGAGCGCATCTCCGACCACCTCGTGGTGATCGAGGCGGGGGTGCTGAGCCGTTCCACCTCCACCGCCGACGCGACCCAGCTAAGCGGCTCGATCCTCGTCGAGGTCACCGATCGCGCGGACGACGCCGTAGCCCGCCTGAAGAAGAAGGGCGCCAACGTGGTGGTGGGGGCCCGCTCCGGCACGTTCGCCGTCGAGCTGACGGACGAGGCCGTGCCCCAGTGGGTCGTCGAGATCGTCGCGAGCCTCAAGGTTGGCCTGATCCGGCTCCAGCCCTCCCGCCACCACCTCTCGGAGATCTTCCTTGCGGACGCCACCCCGACCGAGAAGGAGGCCGCGCATGTCTAGCGCGCCGACGCCCGAAAGCGTCATCCACGACATCGGCTTCCGCCACTACGACGGGCCCAGGCTGGGCAGGGGATGGGCGTTCCGCTCACTCCTGCTCGAGACCCTGCGTGGCGCGTACGGCCTCGGGCGCCCCCCGAAGGTCAAGGCCATGCCGTGGATCCTCGTCGGGATCATGGTGCTCGTCGCCTTCATTCTCGACGCGGTCACCATCGTGACGAAGGCATCCGAGCCGATCCTCCCGTACTCCCAGTTCGCGGTCTCGATGTGGCTCGTGATCGCGCTCTTTGTCGCGGGCCGGGCGCCCTACGCGATCTCCCGGGACATGCGCGACGGGGTGATGTCGCTGTACCTGTCGCGGCCGATCATCCGGCGCGACTACGTCCTGGCCAAATTCGCGGGGCTCGCGATCGCGGTGTTCGCCTTCGTCGCCGGTCCGCTCCTCGTGCTTCTCGTCGGCTCGCTCCTTGCGAAGATGCCGCCGTGGCACGAGACCTGGACGTGGCTCGGCGCCCTGGCGATGGCCGCCCTCCTCTCTGTACTGCTGACGGCGATCGCCATGGTCTTCGCGGCGTTCACCAGGCGACGGGGCTTCGGCGTCGCCGCGATCATGGCCGCCCTGGTGCTCGCGTTCCCGTTCTCGAACATCCTCATGGAGGTCGTGGCGATGAAGGGCAGCCAGGCGTCCGCAGCCTACGCGGCGATCCTCGACCCCTTCCTCCTCGTCGACGGGCTCGGCGCCTCCTGGCTCGGAGCGACGGCGTTCGCGGTCAACTCGCGCCCCGAGGGGCTTGTGGGCGGCACGATCTTCACCGTTGCGTTCGTCGCGATCGTCGCCGCGTGCGTCGCGATCCTCATGCGGCGCTTCAAGAAGGAGGGTGGCGCGTGAGCACCATCGAGCTGAAGGGCGTCTCCCGCTGGTTCGGGAATGTCGTCGCCGTCAACGACGTCACGATGACCATTGGACCTGGGGTGACCGGCCTGCTCGGGCCGAACGGCGCGGGCAAGACGACCCTCCTGTCGATGATGAGCGGGTTCCTCCCGCCGTCGGCCGGAATCGTGACGCTCGACGGCCAGCCCATCTGGCGTCACCCCGAGATGTACCGCGCGATCGGGCTGGTCCCCGAGGCCGAGGCGATGTTCGACACGATGACGGGCTGGGAGTTCGTCCACGCCAACGCGGAGCTTCACGAGCTCACCGACCCCGGCGCGGCCACGCGCGCGGCGCTCGAAGCCGTCGAGATGATGGACTCGCGCGACCGCGAGATCGGCAAGTTCTCCAAGGGCATGAAGCAGCGCATCAAGATGGCGACCGCCCTGGTGCACGAGCCCCAGGTGCTCCTGCTCGACGAGCCCTTCAGCGGCATGGATCCCCGCCAGCGGATTCACCTGCTCGCGCTCCTGCAGCGCCTCGGCGCCGACGGGCGCACGGTGCTGTTCAGCAGCCACATCCTGGAGGAGGTCGAGGACGTCGCGGGGACGATCGAGGTGGTCGTCGCCGGCCGCCAGGCGGCCTCCGGCGACTTCCGCAGCATCCGGCGCCTCATGACCGAGCGCCCCCACCAGTACACGATCGTCTCGTCCAACGATCGCGCCCTCGCCGCCGAGATCATCGCGGACGGCTCCGCGGACGCGGTGAGCCTCGCCTCGGACGGCCTCAGCGTCCAGGCCTCCGACTTCGGCCTCTTCGTCCACGCGCTCCCCCGGCTCGCCCAATCGGCGGGCATCGCCCTCCGAGAGGTCACCCCCGCCGACGAGTCGCTCGAGAGCGTCTTCACCTACCTGGTGTCGCGATGACCGCGACAGAAATGGATCGAGCCCGATGAACCTGGTCGTGATGCGCTTGACGGCCCGCGCCCTCCTGGGGCGCAGGCGCTCGCTGCTCCTATTCGGGATCGCGGCGCTCCTGCTACTGGTCGCCGGCCTCGTGCGCTGGGGCTCCGGCGCGGATGTCGGCGTCTCCGCCGCAACAATCCAGAACTTCGGGCTCGGCACCCTCGTTCCCATCATGTGCCTGCTCATCGGCACCGGCGTCATCGCCCCGGAGATCGAGGACGGCTCGATCGTCTACCTACTCGCGAAGCCCATCCCGCGCTGGACCATCGCCCTGTCGAAGCTCGTCGTGGCGCTCGGAACGGCCGTCGTCTTCACGACCATAGCCACGGTCGCCGGGGTCGAGATCGCGGGAGATCAGGGTTGGCAGCTAGCCCTCGCCCTCGGAACGGCCACGGCGCTCGCCTCCATCGCGTATACCGCCGTGTTCTTCGCGATCGCCATCCTCTCGAAGAACCCCGTCATCGTCGGGCTCATCTACGCGCTCCTGTGGGAGGGCGTGCTCGCGGGCTACATCCCGGGCGTCAAGGACGTGAGCATCCGGCAGTGGGCGCTCGCCCCCGCCGAACGGCTCCTTTCGAGCCACCCGACCTGGAACGTCACGAGCGACCTCGGGATGACGCCGGCGCTGATCCTGCTCGGGATCACCACCGTCGCGGCGGTCGTCATCGCCGTGCAGCGCCTCAAGACGCTGCCCATCAAGGTGAGCGAGTAGCCGCGGGTCCTTCGCCGGGCCCGCGGCCGCTCGGGGCTAGTTGAACAGTCCGAGGACGGCGCCCGCGAGCGCCAAGCCGAGGGTGTCGGCAAACGTGTCGATCAGGGTGACCTTCGGGGAGCGCAGCGCGAAGCCGTTATGGCCCGCGTGGGCGCCGCCCCGAAACACGAGTCCGACGATTGCCCCGAGCACGGCCCCGCCCGCGACGCTCATCGCGCCGGTGGCGTTCATGAGCACGGCAAGGAGGATCACGCCCAGGAGGTTCGAGGCAATGGTGCCGACGAACGCTCCCCCCATGTTCGCCTCCTCCATCGCAGTGTCAGAGAGGTTCCCCGCCTTCTTCCACGCAGGGAAGAACCCGGCTTGCGAGTAGAGGAACCATCCGAGGAGAAACGCCGCAACGAAGGCGACGAGCACGCCAAGCCAATTCACACCGTCGAGGGTCAGCCAGTCGAAGTCCATGAGTGCCTCCACACCGAGCGGGGACGTCCCGCGCCGCCCCCGCTGCTACGCCGCCCGGGGGATGACGAGAGTCTCCCTCGCAGGCCTCGGGCGTGTCTAGAGGTCTCCCGGCGCCGCCGGGCAGGGACGAGGCCCACACGGGAGTGCGGAATGCGGGCGCGCGAGGTCGCGTTGCATGTTGCAGGCGCGGCGCCCCAAACGGTCGCGAACCCCAACGACGCACGGGTGAGGACGACCATGAAGGCAACGTGGAACGGAGCGGTGATCGCGGAGTCCGACGACACCCTGGTCGTCGAGGGCACCCACTACTTTCCGCCCGACTCGGTCAACCGCGAGTACCTGAAGCACAGCGACACCGCGAGCACGTGCCCGTGGAAGGGCCGCACGGAGTATCACGACATCGTCGTCGACGGGCAGGTCAACCCCGACGCCGCCTGGTCAGTCCCCGCCCCCAAGCCCGCCGCGCGCCCCATCGCTCGGTACGTCGCGTTCTGGCGAGGGGTCGTAGTCGAGCCGTAGGTGCGCCCCGCTACGGGCGTAGGGCGGCCTGGAAGTCGGCGAGGTCGCGCTCGATCATCTCGCGCGCGAGCTTGGCGCCTCCGCCGGCGATCACGCCCCGGAGGCGCTTGCCCAGCCCGATGCCCGACCCGTCCGCGTCGACCGTAGCCTCGAGCCGCGTGCCGAGCGACGAAGGCTTGATCCGATAGGACAGGCCGATCGTCGCGTCGTCCGCGCTCGCGGCAAGCCTGAAGCTCCTACCCTCCTGCACCTCGGTCACCGTCATCTCGACGATGGCCGTGACCCCCAGGATCCGCCGCGTCTCCCTCCACCGGACCCCCGGCGCGAGGTCCGTCCCCTCGAGTCGGTCAAGCGACGCGAGGCTCGAGAGGATACGCGGCCATCGGTCGATGTCGGTGACCGTCTTCCAGACGACCTCGGGCTCGGCGATGATCTCACGGTTGAATACGGCGGCGGTGGCCACGAGGTTCTCCTTTCCGCACCAGTGCGGATAACCCCGAGGGTACTCGCGACGCCGGGTCGCCGCGCGCCGTGGCGAGGGCGCCGGGGTGGGTGGGTACCGCGAAGGAGGTTGCACCGAGCGTGGAGCGGCGTTACCCTGACACCACCCACGATGGGAGGAACGGCATGAGCGACACCACGCTCCGCGTCACGTGCGTGACGTCGTCGTTCCCTGCCGCCATGATGGGTTCCATGGCTCCTCTCGTGTGCACCTGCGCCTGCCCTGAGGGCTGCTGCCGCTGTCTCTAGAGCGCTGGCATCCGCCTCACGGCCCACGGCAGGTTTCCGCCCGCGCCAGCGCTCGCCCCGACTAGGCTCGCCCCGACTAGAACGCGTCCGCGCTGACCGGCTCCCGCTTCGGCGCTCACCCCTCGCACACCCCGCGACCGGCCCAGACCGGCCCCGGGACCCCACTCGATGAAGGACATGACATGGCACGGATATACGACGATGCAACGCGACTCATCGGCAATACCCCGCTGGTACGCATCAACAAACTGACCAAGGGCTCGGGAGCGATCGTGCTCGCGAAGCTCGAGTTCTACAACCCCGCAAGCTCCGTTAAGGACCGCATCGGGGTGGCAATCATCGACGCCGCCGAGAAGGACGGATCGCTCAAACCGGGCGGGACGATCGTCGAGGCGACGAGTGGTAACACGGGGATCGCCCTCGCGTTTGTGGGCGCAGTCCGGGGCTACAAGGTCGTCCTGACGATGCCCGAGACGATGTCCAAGGAGCGTCGGGCCCTGCTCCGAGCCTTTGGCGCGGAGCTCATCCTCACCCCCGGCCCCGCAGGCATGAAGGGTGCGGTCGAGGAATCGGAGAAGGTCGCCAAGGAACGCCCCGGAGCCGTGCTTGCGCGCCAGTTCGCGAACGTCGCCAACCCGGAAATCCACCGCGCGACCACCGCGGTGGAGATCTGGGACGACACCGACGGCAAGGTGGACATCCTCATCGCCGGCGTCGGCACGGGCGGCACCATCACGGGCGTCGGCGAGGTTCTCAAGGCCCGCAAGCCGGGCGTCCAGGTCATCGCGGTGGAACCCGCGGAGTCGCCCATCCTGGGCGGCGGCGAGCCGGGTCCCCACAAGATCCAGGGCATCGGGGCGAACTTCATTCCCGAGATCCTCAACACCACGATCTACGACGAGGTCATCGCCGTCGATTCCGAGACCGCGATCGTCACGGCGCGCGCGGCCGCTCGTGAGGAGGGCCTCCTCGTGGGGATCTCCTCGGGTGCCGCGCTCCACGCGGCATCGATCGTCGCGAAGCGACCGGAGAACAAGGGCAAGACGATCGTCGTGATCATCCCCTCATTCGGCGAGCGCTACCTCTCGACCGTGCTCTACGCGGACCTTATGGAGTAGTCCCGCGCCCTTCCGCCCGAGGGGCAGGGAAGCAAAGGGGCGGCCCGAGCGTTACTCTGGCTCGGGCCGCTCACCACCGGCAAACATCGAGGAGTACACCGTGACGCAGCACCACTCGCAGCGGCACATAGGCCCGCTCGCGAGGCTCGTGGAGGACGTGCGGGCGGCGCACGACCGCGACCCCGCGGCCCGCTCGACCCTCGTTATCGTCGCCTCCTACCAGGGCGTGCATGCCCTCTGGTATCACCGCGTCGCGCACTGGATGTGGACGCACGGCATGCACATCCTCGGCCGCCTCCTGTCGCAGTACGCCCGCGCCCGAACAGGCATCGAGATCCACCCAGGAGCCCGGATCGGGCGCCGCGTGTTCATCGATCACGGCATGGGCGTCGTCATCGGAGAGACCGCGGTCGTGGGCGACGACGTGCTGCTGTTCCACCAGGTGACGCTCGGCGGGACGAGCATGTCCCCCGGTAAGCGCCACCCGACCATCGGCGACCGCGTTGTCGTCGGCGCGGGGGCGAAGGTCCTCGGACCTGTCGTCATCGGCTCGGACGCGCGCATCGGCGCGAACGCCGTCGTCGTCAAGGACGTCCCCGAATGCGCGACCGCGGTCGGCATCCCGGCCGTCATTCGCGAGCACCCAGGGCTGGTCGAGGCCGGCACCGCCGCCTCGTCCGTCGACTCCGGCGCCTCCAAGGCCCAGGCGGAGCGTGACGCCGCGCGCGGCAAGCCTCGGCGGTCCATGGACGACGACCGAGAACCGGCGATGTACTACATCTAGCCTTCGGATGGTGAACTCGGGGGAAGAACCCCGCGGGCCCGGGCGTTCCTGAGGTGTGGACAACTTCCTCGGGATCAACGTCGGCTCCGGAGACGCGTGCGTTCCGTCGCCGCCGGGCGCCGATCAGGCTCCTCCGGACGCCGAGCTCGCCGCCCTCCTCGCCCGCACCCGCTCCGTCGCGGTCGTCGGCCTCTCCCGCCGTCCCGACCGCACCTCGCACCAGATCGGCGCGTGGCTCGCGGCCCACACCCCGTACGACCTCTATTGGGTGAATCCGACGGCCGCGGGGCAGGAGGTCCTCGGGCGGCCCATCTACGCCTCGCTCGCCGATCTTCCCGTCGTCCCCGACCTCGTCGACATCTTCCGACGCGCGGAGGACGTGCCGCCCGTCGTCGAGGAGGCGGTCGCGGTGGGCGCGAAGGCCGTCTTCATGCAGCTCGGAATCGCCAACGAGGACGCGGCTTCCGTGGCGCGCGAGGCGGGGCTCGACGTCGTCCAGAACCGGTGCATCAAGGTCGAGTACGCGCGGCTCCGCCCGGTCATCGAGGCCGCGAGTTCGGCGTAACGGCTCCCTCCCGCGTCGGCGCGCAATCGTTGCGGAATTGTGCCCCGGGGACGTGGTGCGAAGCGTCCCCCTCCTGACATGATCGGTCCCGTGAAAACGCCATCCGGATACAGACTCGTCGACCTCCCCCGCGAACGCGGCCGGGAGATGCTCGACATTGAGTCGTGGGCCTTCGTCTTCGCCGCGCGCCCGTCGGAGGTCGAGGCCCACCTCGACGCCTTCCCCTTCGAGCGCGGCCGCGCGGTCGAGATTGTCGACCCCGCGCGCGGCCCCGTCGGCTCGCTCGCGGCCGTGCACGCCTCGTTCGAGTTCGCGACCAGGGTGCCGGGCGGCGGGACCGTTCCGACGGCAGGCCTCACCTGGGTGGGCGTGCACCAGGGACACCGGCGCCGCGGCCTCCTCACCGCGATGATGGCGGACCACTTCGAACGCTCCCGCGCCCGCGGCGAGGCAGTGAGCACCCTCTTCGCCGCCGAGCCAGGGATCTACCAGCGATTCGGGTACGGGCTCGCCGCCAGAGATCTCCGGATGAAGCTGGGCCGCAAGGCCGAACTCCGCGAGGTCCCGGGCTCGGACGATCTGACCGTCACGCTCGAGAAGAGCTCACTCGAGGCGCACGAGGCCCTCGTCCGCACCTTCCAGGCGTCCCACGAGCGCCCGGGCACCAACACCGTCATCCCCGACTCCCTTCTCTCGAACCTCCTGGAGGACGTCGAGTCGAACCGGGAGGACGCGGAACCCCTCCGCTTCGCCACGGTGAGGGACGGCGAGACCGTGGTCGCCTGGGCGTCGTTCCGCCGCAAGGGCAACTGGGACGAGTGGGAGCCCAACGGGAAGACCAACGTCATCGCCTGGGGCGCCTTGAACGCGGCCGCGACGCGGCGGCTGTGGTCGGTCCTCACCGACCTCGACCTCATGGTCACGACTCGCTCCTGGGCCATGGCCGTCGACGATCCGCTCGTGCACTTGCTCGTCGACGAGCGCGCCGCCAAGCCGGATGTGCGTGACAACCTCTGGGTCCGCATCCTCGACGTCAAGGCGGCGCTCGAGGGCCGGCGCTACGAGTCGGACGCCGACGTGGTGCTGTCCCTCGCCGATACGCAGATCCCCGAGAACGCGGGGCTGTGGCGCGTGACCATCGCCGACGGTGCGGCTACGGTCTCACCCGCGCCCGGATCCACGGCCGACCTCACGCTCGGGATCCAGGAACTCGGCGCCGCTTACCTCGGCGGAGTGGGAGTCGAGGCGCTCGTCCACGCTTCGCTCGTCGCCGAGAACACGCCGGGCGCGGCGAGGGCCCTGGGTCGCGCGATGCTGTCGCCCCTGGCGCCCGTCTCCAACTTCATGTTCTAGGGCGGGCGGAGATTAGCTCGCATCCCACGCAGGGCGCTCGGTCGCGACGTCCCGCCCCCGAGCGGGCCGGATCGGGACTAGCGCGCCTCGTACGCGGCGAGCTGGTCGATGCGCCGCTGATGGCGTTCCTCACGGGAGAACGCCGTGGAAATGAATGCCTCGATGATCTCGGTGGCCTCGACCAGCCCGTGCTGGCGCGACCCGAGGGCGACAACGTTCGCGTCGTTGTGCGCACGCCCGAGCATCGCGGTCTCAACGCTCCAGGCGAGGGCCGCACGCACGCCCTTGACCTTGTTTGCCGCGATCTGCTCTCCGTTGCCGGAGCCCCCGAGCACGATCCCCAGTGACTCGGGATCGGCGGCCACGGCCTCCCCCGCGCTGAAGCAGAAGCCGGGGTAGTCGTCGTTCTCGTCGAAGGAGAAGGCCCCGTGATCGGTCACGTCGTGGCCCTCGGACTCGAGATAGGTGATGAGGAGTTCCTTGAGCTCGTAGCCGGCATGGTCGGCGGCGATGTGGAGGCGCATGGCGCCCATTCTGCCAGGAATGGCTGGGCCTATCTGGGCTCTACGTCTCACGGCGCCAAGCCTCGTCTTCCACTAGGCTGGCTTCGCCGCCCAAGTATCGGGGCTCGCGGCGGCGGAGGCGGCGTCCTGCGGGGGTGCGGGCGGCGCCACGTATGGAGGTTGCCATGTGGGGAAGAACGTCAATGGTCGCTGTCGTCGCGGCGATCCTCATCGTCGCAGGATGCGCCGACTCGGGTCACGACGATCCGTACCCTGGGCCTCCGGGTGACCTGCCGGACGTGTTCGGCGCGTCGGCCTCTGACGGTTGGCCCTCCACCGCCCCCGCGGACATTCCTCCATTCCCCGGGCACCTCGACACGATCCTTACGGGCCGGGACAACGGCACGGACTACGGCGTCCGCCTCTTCTTCTCGGGAGTCTCGACCGGCGAGTTCGACGAGTACCTCGCCACGCTCAAGTCGACCGGGTACACGGTGACCGGCATCGTCTACTACCGAGAAGGCGCCGGTGCGGAGGAAGCCGCCAACGCCCGCGCCGAGCGAGGCGACTACGACGCGTACTCGGCGAGCAATGCCACCCGACACCTGACCATCACGGTTCCCGGGCCGGACGGGGGCGGCGTGACGTACGATCTCGACGGCCTCACACTCAAGGAAAGCGACGCTATGAACGCGGTGCCGTGGCCAGCGGCGTGGGAAGGTCGAGTTCCCGCGCCGGAGGGGTGCTCCCTCGACGCACGCGTGGGGATCCTCGCGGCGTCCGACACGGAACTCCGCGTGAACTGCACGTTCGCCTCGACCGACGCCGCGGAGTGGACCTCCGTTGTCGAGGCCTATCTCGCGCTCCTGGAGTCCCTCGGCTACGACGTGGCGCCGTCGTCGGGCGATGGGGGCGCATACCTGGCAACGGGATCCGGCGTGAGGATCGACATCGGCGCGCGGGTGCCCGGATCGATGCAGATTCACGCGACGGTGTCGTCCGCGGAGGCGGACGGGTGGCCCGCAGCCTGGGCGAATGACGTTCCGACGCCTCGGGGATGCACCCTCGATCCGCAACCGATGGACTTGACGAGCAACTCCCTCATGATGGCGTGCGTCTACCCCGACCAGGATGCGACGCACCACCAGCAGGTGTTCGACGACTACGCGGCCCTCCTCGCCTCGGCGGGCTTCACCTCCGCCATGGGCGCCGGGGCGATCCCCCCGGGATCGGACTCCGAGACAAGTCGCATACCGGCACCCCCGCCGGTCGCCATCGCGACGTTCACGCGGGGGACGCTCTCAGTGAGCGTCGTGGGTGAAGGCGCGCCCAACGGAATGAGAATCCAGATCACGTCGTCGACGTCGTGATGCGCGCCGGGACCGCGATCCGGGATACGGGGAGAGTCTCGCCTAGGCTGGGCGCATGACACCAGCGCCCTCAAAGCCCCAGCGGTCGGGACTCGATCCCGCAACGCTCTCGCCCACCGTCCGGCCCGCCGACGACTTCTTCCGGTACGTCAACGGCCCGTGGCTTGCCACGCACGTGATACCGGACGATCGGGCGGGAGACGGGCACTTCTACCGCCTCCGCGACCTCTCCGAGGAGCGCGTTCGAACCATCATCGAGGATGCGCCCGAGGACTCCCAGATCGGCGCGCTCTACCGGAGCTTCATGGACGAGGAGCGCTGCGACGCCGCGGGGACCGCGCCGCTCGGCCCCGACCTCGCGCTCGTCGATGCAGCCCAGACCCCCGGGGCACTTGCCACGGCTCTCGGCACGCTCGCTCGTACCGGGATCGAGGGGGTCGTCGCCCGCGAGGTGTGGGCGGATCCCGGCGACCCCGATCGCATGGTGCTGTGGCTCGGCCAGGGCGGCATTGGGCTCCCGGATGAGGCCTACTACCGCGAGGAGCAGCACAAGGACGTGCGGGACAAGTACGCCGCCCACGTGGATCGCATGGCGGAGCTTGCCGCCGACGCGCTGGGCGCGGGAACCTTCACCGGGGCCGGCGTCCTCGCGTTTGAATCCGCGATCGCGGGGCACCACTGGGACATCGTCAAGTCCCGCGAGGCGGACCTGACTTACAACCCGACGACGCTCGACGCCCTCGAGGCCTCGGCCCCCGGCTTCCCGTGGCGCGCGTGGGCCGACGCGCTCGGCATTCCCGAGGGCGGGCGCGACAAGCTCGTGGCGCAACAGCCCTCGTTCTTCGAGCAGCTTTCCGACCTCTGGGCGGGAGGCGCCGCGGGACTCGACTTCGAGGCGTGGAAGGCGTGGTTGCGCTGGCGCATCGTGTCGGGACGGTCTCCGTACCTGACCCGCGCGCTCTCTCGCGCCAACTTCGACTTCTACGGCACGGTGCTGAGCGGGGCCCCGGAGCAGCGAGACCGGTGGAAGCGCGGCGTCGGACTCGTGGACGGAGTGCTCGGCGAGGCCGTGGGCCGCGAGTACGTTGCGCGGCACTTCCCCTCCACCCACAAGGCGCGCATGGAGCAACTCGTCGCGAACCTCGTCGAGGCGTACCGCCGGTCCATCGTCGACCTTACCTGGATGACGAGCGAGACCAAGGATCGCGCGCTCGAGAAGCTCGGCCAGTTCACGCCGAAGATCGGCTACCCGGACCACTGGCGCGACTACTCGCGCCTCGCACTCGATCCCTCGGACCTGATGACCAACGTCCGCGCCGCCACGGCGTTCGAGGAGGACTACGACTGGGGCCGCCTCCTCAAGCCCACGGACCGCAATGAGTGGTTCACCTTTCCCCAGACCGTCAATGCGTTCTACAACCCGACGGGCAACGAAATCGTCTTCCCCGCGGCCATCCTGCAGCCGCCCTTCTTCGACGCCGAGGCGGACGACGCGGTCAACTACGGTGCGATTGGGAGCGTGATCGGCCACGAGATCGGGCACGGATTCGACGACCAAGGCTCCAAGTTCGATGGGCGCGGTCGGCTCGACGACTGGTGGACCGAAGCCGACAGGGTGGCCTTCTCCGAACGCACCAAGGCTCTGATCGAGCAATTCGACGCCTACTACCCCGCCCAACTCGGCCCCGAGCACCACGTCAACGGGGCGCTGACCATAGGCGAGAACATCGGCGACCTCGCCGGTGTCGAAATCGGGCTTAAGGCTTACGCGATCTCGCTCGGCGGGAGCCTCGACGACGCGCCCGTGCTCGACGGCTTCACGGCCACCCAGCGCTACTTCCTCGGTTATGCCGTGACGGAGCAGACGATACGCCGAGATGAGGCCCTCATCACGCAGATCAACTCGGACCCGCACGCGCCGGAGGAGTTCCGCATCAACGGCGTGGTGCGCAACATGGACGCGTGGTACGAGGCGTTCGGCGTAGGCCCCGACGACGCCCTCTGGCTACCACCCGAGGAGCGCGTCTCAATCTGGTAGGGCGGCCGAGTGGCCGGCGGGTGACACGGGCGAGCCAGACGGGCGGGCGCAACCCTCAGGTCAGACGCGCGCCGCGACATCCCATTTCAGGACCTCGGGGCGGTCCGGATCCGAGTTGTCGATGACGATCAGGGCCGCGTCCTGCGGGTGCGCCTCCATGCGGTAGAGCGCCTGCCCGGGAAGGTACCGGGACCTGTATTTCACCTCGGTCTCGTCGGGGCCGCCGTACATATCGGCGTCCCGGGCGATCGCGCGAGCAAGAGCGATCTCTTCCGGCACGTGGATGTAGATCCCGAGGTTCCACCAGCGGCGGAGTTCGGGACGGAGCAGGAAGACACCGTCGATGACGAGGGTCGCCGCGGGGGGAACGGCCTCGAACTCGGCCTCGACCTCCTCGTCGGTGCGGTAGTCGAAGACACGCGTACGCACGAGGGCGCTGCCGTTGACGAACGGCGAGAGGAGTTCCTCCTCAAGCGCCTCGAGGTCAAACGAGTCGCGGTAGTAGCCCTCGGGCGAGTCCATGCCGCGAGCCATGCGAAACTCGCGACGACGGTGGAAGCCGTCGACGGACGCGCGCACCGCGGCCCCGGGGAGCGCCGCGGCGACCCGATTCGCCATCGTCGTCTTCCCCCCGGCGTCGGGACCGTCGAACGCGACGAGGACGCGGCGGTTCGACGCCATGTCAGCGATCGTCGCGGTCAGTTGTCCGAGAACTGTCACCTTCGAAACATAGCCATGCACGCCCCGGTCATGCAGGGAAATCGGCTCTCTTGTGAGGAATGCGACATGACGGCGCTCAAATAGTCGCATTGGCCGGTTTCCGGCGACGCGGGGATTTCCGCGGCGCCTGGCTCTGCAAACGCGTGTCAGAATTCGACCATGCCGTCGCTCTGGCGCAATCGCGCCTATGTATACCTGCTCTCCGGAGAAACGGTGAGCAGCTTCGGCGCGATGATCGTTCACGTCGCCCTGCCGATCACCGCGGTCACCTACCTAGCCGCGACGGAGTTCCAGGTGGGCGCTCTCGGCGCCGCCGAGAGCGCCGCCTTCCTCTTCCTCGCGCTTCCCGCGGGGGCGTGGGTGGATCGAATGTCCCACCGGCGCGTCATGATCGCCGCAAACGTGGTGCGCTCCTTCCTCCTGGGGCTTATCCCGCTCGCGTGGGCGCTAGGGATCCTCAGTATCGGCTGGCTCATGTGGGTCGCACTCGGCGTGGGCGTGTGCCGGGTCTTCTTCGACGTCGCATACATGAGCATCGTCCCGTCGCTCGTTCCGAAGAAGCAGCTCACCGAGGCGAACTCCCGCCTGCAGGCGACGCTCGAGGTGGCGAACATTGCCGGACCGAGCGCGGGTGGCTTTCTCGCGAAGGTGATCTCGGCGCCCATCCTTCCCCTCGCCTCGGTCATCGGATTCCTCAGTTCCGCCTTCGCGATCTGGCGGATCCCCGAACCGGCCGTGACCCGGTCCGCGGCGCCCCGGCACCTGCGGCGCGAGATCCGCGAGGGAGTGGACTTCGTCTGGCACCAGCCCCTGATCCGGCCGGTGGTCCTGGCGGCCACGACGTCCAATCTCTTCGGAACGATCGCCTTCACGATGTTCCCCGTGCTCGCCCTGCGCGAGTTCGGCCTCGGATCCGGCGTCTACGGCCTCATCATGACGGCCGGGTCCGTCGGCGCGATTTGCGGCGCCCTCCTCGGCCCCGTCCTTGCGCGGCGCTTCGGCGAGGGCCACGCGGTGCCAATCGCGACCATCGCGTCGGGCGCGTTCGCGTTCGTCGCGCCGTGTTCCTTCCTCGTTCCGCGCGTCCTCGCCCCGTATGTGCTCGGCCTCGGCTCCTTCCTGATGCTCGTCGGCATCGTCGCGTTCAACATCACCCAGGTGAGCCTCCGTCAGCGCGTGTGCCCGCCGCGCCTGCTCGGCCGCATGAACGCGACCATTCGATTCGCCATCTGGGGGGTCATGCCCCTCTCTTCGCTCCTCTCCGGCGCCATCGCATCGGCGATCGGGCTCGCCGCCACCTTCTGGATCGGCGCGATCGGCGAGTTGCTCGCGGCGGGCTTCGTCGTCTTCTCGCCGCTGTGGGGACTCAAGACGATTGAGGATTACGACGAGGCGGCGACCACCCAGGGCTTGGCCGAGGTCCCTCCGCCGGTGCTCTAGGGGCCGTGCGGCTCCGGGCCGAGGCGCGACGGCGCGTACGCGGCTAGCAACGGAAGCCTGATCGGGACGGCCCTGGGCGAATACTCGGTCCAGGTCGCGTACATCACGCGGGCGACGCGTCCTCCTGCGATGCGAGTCGGGCGTAGAGTCCGCCACCGGCGAGAAGATCGTCGTGCGTTCCCGATTCGACGATCCGGCCAGCCTCGACGACGTGGATGACGTCCGCGTCGTCCACCGTGGACAGCCGGTGGGCAACGGTAATCGTGGTGCGGCCGCGCGAGGCGCGATCGAGCGCCGCCTGGACCACCTGCTCCGACACCGTGTCGAGCGCAGAGGTGGCCTCGTCGAGCAGGAGCACCGGGGGGTCCTTGAGCAGCACCCGCGCGATCGCGATGCGTTGCTTCTCTCCCCCACTCAGGCGGTAGCCACGCTCCCCGACGACCGTGTCGTAACCCTGCTCAAAGCTCAGAATCTGGTCGTGGATGTTGGCGTCCCGGCACGCGGCCTCCAGCTCGGCATCCGTCGCATCGGGCTTCGCGTAGCGGAGGTTCTCGGCGATAGTGGCGTGAAAGAGGTAGGTCTCCTGGCTCACGACTCCGATGTGGTCGATCACGGACTCGTGCCGGAGGCTGCGGACGTCCGCGCCCGAGAACAGGACGCGCCCGGAGGACGCCTCGTACATGCGCGGCGCGAGATAGAGGATGCTCGTCTTCCCCGCTCCGCTTGGCCCGACGATGGCGACGTGCTGACCCGGCTCCGCAACGAAGGAGACTCGGTCGAGCGTCGGCCGGGAGGCCGCCGACGCGTCCGGGTAGCGGAAGGTAACCGAGTCGAACTCGACTCGCCCGAGGGGGCCGGGGGCGTCGGCCACGCCTATCGCGTCCGGGGCGTCCCGGACCGCGGGAACCAGGTCCAGGTACTCGAAGATGCGCGCGAAGAGCGCCCGCGAGGTTTGGATATCGAGCGCGACTCGCATCAGGCCCATGAGCGGGAAGAGCAGGCGCCCCTGGATCGCGGTGAACGCCACGACGGTTCCCGCCGTGATCGCCGTCGCGCCGCCCGGGTCGGCGCGGGCCGCGAGGAGGCCCGCCGCCAGGTAGATCGCCGCCGGCACGCTCGAAATCACCACGGTGACGACCCCGAAGAACCACTGCCCGCTCATCGCCTGCCGGACCTGCAGGGAGATCTGGTTCCGGTTCTCCGCGGAGTACCGCTCGGTCTCGAATCGCTGCCTGTTGAAGGACTTGCTCAGCAGAATCCCGGAGACGCTCAGCGTCTCCTGCGTGATGGAGGTCAGCTCGGACAAGGACTCCTGGGTCGCGGACGCGATGCGAGCGCGGATCTGCCCCACGCGCCGCTGGACGAGAACCAGCGCGGGCATGAGCACCACGGCGATGAGCGTGAGCCGCCAGTCCAGGACGATCATCGCGACGAGCGACGCCGCGACGGTCACGGTGTTGCCGACGATCGAATTGACGGTGTTGGTGAGCACCCCGGAGACCCCGCCGACGTCGTTCTGGAGCCGCGACTGGATCACGCCCGTCTTGGTGCGGGTGAAGAACGCGAGGTCCATCGCCTGGAGGCGCGTGAACAGGAGGACGCGCAGGTCGCCCGAGACACGGTTGCCGACGTTGGAGGTGAGCCAGGTCTGCCACACGCCGAGCCCGGCGTTCGCGACGTAGATGCCGACCATCAGAGAGACGAGTTCGGCGAGGAGTCGCACGTGAGGTCCCGTGCCGTCGGCGGGGAAGAGCGCGCGGTCGAAGACCCGCTTGACGATGAGTGGCGGGACGACGGCGATGGCCGACGTGAGGACGACGAGCGCTCCCGTCGCGACGATCCGCGTGCGATACGGGGCGAACAGGCCGCCGACGCGTCGCCAGAGGTGCGGGATGGAAGGCGCCTCGGCGTTGATGGCCTTCTGCCCCTCGATATCGAGCCGCGAGACGCGGCCTCCCCCACCCCCGCGCCCGCCTCCCGCGCCGCCGTGAACTGTCATGGGCCGAGCCTATGCCGGGGCTGCGACGCGCCGCCGCGCTCCGCGAACCGCGAACCGCTCGCCCGCGAACCGCGAACCGCGAACCGCGATTCTGAGAGAACTCTCAGATAGGTAACCCTTACCCGGAATAGCGTAGAAGGGGACGTCTGGACCCCAAAGTATGAGGCCGACGCCCAGAGAGTTGTGGGGTCGTTATGCATCTTGCGATTGCTATGGCGGAAGGTTCGGGTCGGTATTTCGACGTCGGCACCTTCCACATATCCGTTGCCAACGCCATCATCGTGGGCGTCGGCATCGCTATCTTCGTCGCGGCCCTCGTCCTGCCGTTCCCCGGCGGGCGCCACGACGTCAAGGGCGGAGGCAAGAAGTGACCGCCACCCCCACCAAGGCCGCTCAGGGCACCAAGCCCGCGTCGGGCGCCGAGGCCAACTGGACCGCCATCCTGGGAAGACGGATCACGGGCCTCGTCCCCAAGGGCCAGTGGCTCCCCGACCGCCAGCCGGCCTACATGCAGTCGTGGATCTACGTCTTCGGCATGGCCACCCTCATGTCCCTCGTCGTCATCGTCGGGTCCGGCATCGTCCTCTCGATCGGCGGGAGCGTCTGGTGGCACACGTCGGCGCTCGGGCACTACGTCAACTCCGTCCACCTATGGTCCGTCGAGGTCTTCTTCCTCGTCCTCGTCATCCACCTGTGGGGCAAATTCTGGATGGCCGCCTGGCGTGGCAAGCGGGCGACCACCTGGATGACGGGAATGTTCGCCTTCCTCCTTTCCGTGGGGACCGCGTTCACCGGATACCTGTCGACCACCAACTTCGAATCCCAGTGGATCGCCGCAGAGGCGAAGGACGGGATCAACTCGATTGGCGTCGGCGGCTTCTTCAACGTCACCGACCCGGCTCGAATGCTCCTTTGGCACATCGTCGTATTGCCGTTCGGGCTCGCCATCCTCATCGTGTGGCACATCATCCTGGTGCGACGCCGCGGGATTGTCCCTCCCATCGGAGCGAAGGAGGCGGGGAAATGAGCGCGAAGAAAGCGACTCCGGACTCGCATGACTTCCCGACGCGGGCGTACGACCTCGTCAAGGAGGGCGTCATCGCCTTCACCGTCATCCTCATCCTCGCCCTTGGGCTCGCAGCGATCTTCTCGTCTCCCGACGAGAAGGCGATCACCATGAAGGCCTGGGCGGCCGCGGCCCCGAACGACGTGGTGGCCACCGCGGTCGCGGAGCTCGCAGGGACGTCGGGAAGCGCGGGGTACGGCCCGCCGTACAACTCGAACGCCGACGGACAGTTCTTCGGTCCCATCCCCTCCCAGCGATGGGGCGGCGTAACCGTACCGATCAACTCGGCGAACGACCTGGTCATCACACCGCTCGAGAGCGTCGTGGGCGACACCTCCCTGACGACCGCGCTCGGCCAGTGGAAAGCCGCGAGCGCCGACCAGCAGACGGCGTGGGCAACCGCGTACGCCGACGCGATCGACGCGGCGAACGGAGATCCGGCCTCGGCCGCTGCCGGCGACTACGGACCTGTGCCCGAGTTGGGCACCGCATTCCTGGCGCTCGCGAAGTCGGGGGGCCTCGAGCAGTTGCTCGCCAACGGGTTCTACGGCGGCGACACGACCAAGGCGCTACTCCTGCTGTCCGATGGGACCTACCTCGAGGACCAGGCCGTGGCCAGAAGCCTCGGGGGCGACCAGTTCGGGATGATCAACTCCTCAGGGAACTACCCGGGTCAACCTTGGCTGGCGCCCGTGTCGTTCTGGTATCAGATCGAGCCATTCAAGTCATCGGACAACGCCGACGCCCTCATCTTCATCATGATGGGACTCGTCGTGGTGGTGGTAATCCTGTTGCCCTTCATCCCAGGGCTGCGGGCCATTCCGGAGAAGATTCCGGTGTACCGACTGGTGTGGCGCAACTACTACCGCACCCAGAAGAAGTGAGTCCCCCCTAGGACTCCTCTTCGCGGGCGCTCGGCCATTCCCCCGGCCGGGCGCCCGCACTTCACTGCGGGCGCCCGCACTTCACTGCGGGCGCCCGCACTTCCACGTTGGGGGGCGTCGACAGCCACGATGGCGTTCCTCGATGCCGGGACAATTGACATCTGCGGCGATGCGCGGGAGGGGCCCCGCCCATGGCACCATGGGTGAAATGAGGCGAATATCCGCGCGCGGTTCCCGCGCGCCACAGCGCGCGTGGACGTCGTGGGCGATCGTCGGCGCCATCGCTACCCTCGCGGCGGGCTGTTCCTCAGCCGGCGCCGGACCCACGACCGGCCCGAGCGCAAGCGCCGCGACGTCGTCCGCTCCCTCCCCCGCCCCGAGCGTCTCCACCACCGGGGTCGCCCTGCCCGGCCAGGTGACGGTCGACCCTTCGCTTCCCGACGCAAAGCCTCTCCCCCCAGGAATCTGGGCACAGACGACGCCCGGGTGGGTCCTCGCGACCTACGAGCCGACGGTGGTCACTTGGGATGAGGCGTCGGGCGCCCAGGCCGCCGCGCGGACCCGCCAGGTCGTCTACCTCGTCTCCCCCGACGGCACGCGGTACCAGGCCCTCGAACTGGACGCGAATCACCCGCTCGCCATCACGTCCTGGACGGCGGGCCAGTCGGTCGCGTATGTGGAGGACTGCGGGGGCAACGCGTACTGCACGATCGACACCGGTCCCACCTACACGCTGGACCTCGCGACGGGCGACCTCTCCCTCGCGCAGGTCCCCGCGGGCGCCGACCATATCGCGACGACGCTTGCGGGGTCGACCCGGCTGTGGTTGGAGACCACCAAGGCCTACGACGCCCCGAACGTCCAAGTGTTCCTGGATCGCAACGGCACCTTCACCACGCTCGGCAAGGGCTGGGACCGGCCTCAGGTGTCGCCGGACGCTGCGTGGATCGCCATGGATCGCTGGGATCCGCAGCCCAACGGCACGTCCATCGAGTCCACCGGGGTGATCAACGTTGCGGCAGGGACGCTAGCGACCGTGCCAGCGGGTAACCCCGCACTCCCCTGCAGCTTCTACGAGTGGAGCGAGGACAGCCGAATCGTCGAATACTGCTATGCCACCGACGGGACAGAGAGCTGGGTCGCGGTCGATCCCGCGACGCTCGTGACGACGTCAATCGGGTCTCCCTTGCCCGCACCGGGCGCGCTGGCCGTGAGCCACGACGTGCTCGTTGCGCCCGGAGTCTGGGCGGGCCTCTACGGGACCGGGGGATTCCTGATGTGGCAGGACCCGGACGGGACGGTGGGGATCTCCAACCACGGAGCGCCCTCAAAGGTCACGCTCCTCGATGCCGACGGAACGCCGATTCGCGTCGCCTACCCCGTCGCGGCCGTCGCAGGAGTCGTCTACTTCACGGGGAAGCAGGTCGCGGTCGACGAGGCCGGGCCCGCGACCATCGTCGCGTACGACGTCGCCACCAAGAAGCAGTCCGTGCTCCTCCCGACGCCTCCGGGAGGCCCGGCGGCGGGCGGGGGGCTCGCAGCGAACCAGGAGGCGATCGGCGTAACGTCATGGGTGGTCGCGCCCTAGCGCGCGCGGAAACCACGTCGGGAGCAGAGATGTCGGGCTACGAGATCGCGGACGTCGGGCGGGTCGAGGCGTGGGGCGAGTATTTCGGGGGCTTCCGCCCGGAGACATCCCTCCTCGGGCGCCGCGTCGTCGACCACGAACTCCCGCTCGAATTCTTTGGCGTCACCGTCAACTCGCTGCGGCCGGGCGAGGGGGCGGACTACCGCCACGCTCACTCGGTTCTGGAGGAGCTGTACTTCTTCGTCGACGGCGAGGGCGTCATGCTGCTGGGCGACAAGGTCTATCCCGTCGGCCCGGGAACGGCCATCCGCGTCGGCCAGGGCGTCATGCGCAGCTGGTACTGCGCGCCCGGCAGTCCCGCGTCCCTCGCGTGGCTGTGCATCCGCGCGGGCGCCGGGCCCATCGAGGCGAACCCCTCCGACGCCAGCCCCCTCCGCGACGTTCCGCTACCGTGGTCGCCGGGCAAGCCGCCCCTCTCTATCGAGCCCTCCGACGCCCCCCTTCCCGAGGGCTGCCAGCGCTTCGAGGCGGGGCCGCGCTCGGCGTGGGGCAACACGTTCGGGGGCACTCCGAGGCGACGTCGGCGCCCGGACGGCGCGTGCTGGACAAGGAGATGCCGCTCGAGTTCATTGGCGTCACCGTCAACTCGCGCGAGCCGGGCGAGGGCGCCCACTACTGGCACTCCCACGCGATCATCGAGGAGCTCTACCTCTTCCTCGAGGGAGAGGGGGTCATGGCGCTGGACGACGAGATCGTGCCCGTGCGCGCGGGGACTGCCGTGCGCGTGGCCCAGGGGGTGCGGCGGAGCTGGCACGCGAACGCGGACAGCCCCGAACCCATGCGATGGATCTGCATCCGCGCGGGAGGGGCGCCTCTGGCAGACCTGCACGACGCGACGCTCTTTCCGGAGATCCCGCTTCCCTGGGACTGAGCGAGTGGACGGGCTCCGAGCGTCGAGCGCGTCGGATGCCCCACACCCGCGATGCAAGGTTCTGTTCCACCAGGGCGCACACTGATAGCGAGGGAAGCGGACACTCGTCCGTCCTCGATGGAAGGAACATCATGGCGCTCGGCACCGGAATCTTCTTGATCGTCCTCGGCGCAATCCTCTCGTGGGGTGTGACGGACAGCCTCGCGGGCGTCAACCTCGCCGTCATTGGCTACATCTGCATGTCCGCGGGCGTTATCGCCCTGGGGCTTTCCGTATGGATGAACGCCCAGCGGGGTAAGTCCACCCACCACGAAGTCATGGAGACCAAGGCGCCGGAAGTCACGCCGCCGTCCCCTCAGGCCTAGCACCGAGTCGGACCGCGGGCGCTAGCGCTCGCGGTCCACGCGCGCTGAATCCCAGACGGGCTCGGCGCTTTCCACGACGCGCCCGTCCTCTCCAAAGACGAGGTACCGCTCGAAGGAGCGCGCGAACCAGCGGTCGTGGGTGACGGCGATGACGGCTCCCTCGAACGCCGCGATCGCCATCTCGAGCGCCTCCGCGGATTCGAGGTCGAGGTTGTCGGTGGGTTCATCCAGGAGCAGGAGGGTCGCGCCCGCGAGCTCGAGCAGGAGCACCTGAAACCGCGCCTGCTGCCCCCCGGAGAGCGTCTCGAAGGCCTGCTCCGCGGAGGGGCCGAGGCCGTAGCGGTCGAGGGCGCTCGTGGCGCCCGAACGGGCGAGGCCCGCACGGTGGTCGTCGCCCCGGTGGAGGACGTCGAGGAGCGTCTTGCCCCTCCACTCCGGGTGCACGTGGGTCTGGGCGAACCAGCCGGGGCGAACGCGCGACCCGAGCGCGACCTTCCCCGTGTG
This sequence comes from uncultured Actinomycetota bacterium, assembly GCA_963830335.1. Lineage (GTDB taxonomy): Bacteria > Actinomycetota > Actinomycetes > Actinomycetales > Demequinaceae > JAFGBM01. The sequence continues at coordinate 442,351 of CAWHLX010000001.1, read as the reverse complement.
GGCGACGGGCGCGGGAATCAGGTCCGTGACGGGGCGATGCTCCTCGTCCGGGTCGGAGCCGCCTGCCGCGAGGAGGCGGAGGAAGTGCGACTTCCCGCTGCCGTTGCTCCCCAGGAGCGCCACACGGTCGCCGAACCAGATCTCGGAGTCAAAGGGCTTCATGAGTCCGGTGAGTTCGAGCGCCTTCACCGTCACGGCGCGCTTGGCGGTGCGGCCGCCCTGGAGGCGCATCGAGACCCTCTCCGCAAGAGGGACGGGCTCGGGCTTGCCCGCCTCCTCGAACTTCCGCAGCTTGGTCCGGGCGGCCTGGTAGCGGGACGCGAGGTCGGCGCTGATCGCGGCGCGTTGGCGCATCGTCCTGACCTCCTCGACGATGTCCGCGTGCACCTCGTCCCAGCGGCGCAGATCCTCGGCCATGCGGGCGTTCCTCGCCTCGCGCGCGTCCCGGTAGGTCGCCCACGGCCCCGCGTGGGTCCACAGCGTGTTGCCGTTCGCGTTGCGCTCGATCGTCGCGACCTTGGTCGCGACGCGGTTCAGCACCTCGCGGTCGTGCGAGACGAGCAGGATCGCCTTGCGCGAGGCGATGAGCTGATCCTCGAGCCAGCGCTTGCTCGGAACGTCCAGGTAGTTGTCGGGCTCGTCGAGGATGAGCACCTCGTGCTCGCCGCGGAGCAGTGCCTCGAGGGCGAGGCGCTTCTGCTCGCCCCCGGAGAGCGTGGAGACCTTGCGCGCGCCCGCGCGGTCGAACGGGATGCCGAGCGCCGCGACGGTGCACACGTCCCAGAGGTTCTCCAGGTCGTACCCGCCCGCGTCGCCCCAGGCGATCACAGCTTCGGCGTAGGCCATTTGCGCGCGCTCGGCATCGGCGGACGCTGAGCCGGTCGACGGCATGGCTCCGGTCGACGGCGTGGCTCCGGTCGACGGCGTGGCTCCAGTCGACGACGTGGCTCCAGTCGACGGCGTGGCTCCAGCGGACGCCATGGCGTCGTGCATCGCCGCTTCCGTGCGCGACACGCGCTCGGCGAGTTCGCGGTGCTTGGTAGAGGCCAGGGAAAGGAGCAGGTCGCCGACGGTGGAATCGTCGCGGATGGAGCCGATGAATTGGCGCATGACGCCGAGGCTGCCGGTGACGGCGACGGTGCCCTCGCTCGGGGCGACATCGCCGGTGACGACGCGCGTCAGCGTCGTCTTGCCGGTCCCATTAGGCCCGACGAGAGCAACCCGCTCCCCAGCCCCAACCTTGAACGACACGTCGCGGAGCAGGCGTCTGCCGTCGCCGAGTACGAAGCCAACGTCTGAAACCTGGAGGTGACCCACCCGGAGAGCGTACCGGGGAACAGATCCGCGTCTCGAAGCGCATTCGCGGGTCTATCCGTTCATAATGGGAAGGACGCCGAGAATGCAACCCTGGGGAGGCTTGACTCATGCGCTCCATACGCACCGCGCATGTCCGCAAAGGGATTCGCGGGGCTCTGTTCGCCGCGAGCGCCCTCGCGCTTTGCCTTCCGCTCGCCGCCTGCGGCGCGGCCGGCACCGGCGCCACGTCGGGCGATACTTCCGATCCCACGCCGACGGCGAGCGCCGACGCCACAGTGCCCGAGGCGTGTTCCCTCCTCAGCCCCGACCTGATCGAGGCCGCGACCGGCGTCGCCGGCGCGAAGGGCAAGCTCAACAAGGATTTGTCGATCCCCGGGACCTCGGTCTGCGAGTGGAAGGGATCGAAGGCCGATCTGCCGTCCGTCCAGGTTCTGATCACGACTTTGGCCGGCGAGCCCGAGGCGACTCCCGGCGTGACCCCGACTCCAGCCCCTTCGCCGGATCCCAGCGCGTCGGCGGACCCGAACTCTGTCGCCGCGCATCGAGCTTCCGCTGAGGCTGCCTCGGGGGTGGCGACGGACGTGGTCGTTGCGGGCGGGGACGACGCCTTCATCCTGGGAAACGGGAGCGTCGTGGGGATGGGCATCAAGACGCTCAAGCACTTGTACTACATTCAGGTCACGTACACGTCGGGAGACTCGACGGACGTCAGTGGCATCACGAAGGCGCTCGCCGCCCTCGTGGCGACGTACTTCTAGCCTCTTGCCTTGAGCGCGCCCGTCATGCTGGGCGCCTAGTATGGCGACATGGCGGCACTCGTGCTTGCGGCTCTCGAGGCCTTCATCGTGCGCGCGAAGGCGGCAACCTACGTGGGCGCCGGAGAGGAAGAGCCCTCGTCCAGACCCGGGTCGCACGACCTCCGCTACGTGAGCGGCGCCTTCGCCTATTTCGACACCTATGTGGGGGCCTCGGACTTCCTGGGCCAGGAGCTCGTCACCTTCGCCGGCAAGCCCGCCTGGGCGATGAACTACTACGGCTACCTATTGCGGCCGGACCTCATTGACGCGGCGCGGGCGGGCGCGGTCATCAAGGAGGCCCTTGCGGCGCTGTATCGCCAGGGGCGCTTCCTCGGCGGGCACGTGTACACCGTCGGCGAGGACGTCTACACGGACACGAACGCGGGCGACATCACGCGCTTCACCGGCACGGAGTGGATCACCCGGGGCGACGAGCGTCTGTACCAGCTCGCCTACGACGGTGGGCTCGTCAGGGAGTAGCCGCGCATGAACCACGAGACCTAGACCGAGCGAGATCGACTCCGCATGGGGGTGACGGCATGACCGAGAAGAACGTCCCGAGCGAAGAGAACCCCATTCCCGCCATCCTGCTTCCCCCCAAGCAGGGAACCGCGGTAGCGCGCGTGCGCGTGCGGAACACGAATTGGAAGGGCGTCGTGGGCATCATCGTTGCCGTCGTGGTTCCGCCGAACCTCGCGGCACTGGCCTCGGCGGCCCCTGACGGTGCACCGTTCGCGGTGGCGCTCGCCGTCGCGTTGGCCACGCCCCTCGTGGCCGTCCTCGCCGGAGTGCTCATGGCGTTCGATATCCGTGGCGGCGCGGAGTCGAGCAAGAACCTCGCGGTGGCGGCCATCGTGGTGGGCATGGGAATGACCGCGATCATGACCATCCTCCTGGTCCTCTTCGCAACCGCCACCCGCTGACACATCACCCGCTGACACAATAGGCGCGTGACCGTCGCCGCGCCCACCCCTCTCCCCGCCGTCGCGTTTTTCGAGCCGCGGATACCGGAGAACACCGGAAACGCCATCCGGCTCTCGGCCGTCACGGGCGCGGCCCTGCACCTCATCGAGCCGCTCGGCTTCGAGTTGACCGAGCCGCGCCTCCGGCGCGCCGGCCTCGACTACCACGACCTCGCGTCGGTCACCGTGCACGCGAACCTCGACGCGATGCTCGTCGCGCTCCCCTCGTCGCGCGTCTTCGCGTTCACCACCCGCGCCACGACGCGCTTCACCGACGTCGCCTACGAGCCCTCCGATGTCCTGCTCTTCGGCCCCGAGCCGACGGGCCTGCCGCCCGAGGCCCTCGCCCACCCGCGGATCACCGCGCAGGTAACCATCCCGATGCTCCCCGGCCGACGCTCGCTTAACCTGTCGAACTCGGCCGCCGTCGCGGCATACGAGGCGTGGCGACAGTTGGGATTCCCGGGCATGACGTAGGAAGATGGAGACGCGCACCCAGGCGCGCCCAACAACCAAGGAGCACCCGTGACCGACATCAACGACCTGTTCTCCCAGCTCCCCATTGGCGACATCGCCAAGCAGCTCGGTGTGAGCAAGGATGAGGCTGCCAAGGGCGTCGCGCTCGCCCTTCCCGCGCTCGTCAGCGGGCTGCACGCCAACGCGTCGGACGCCAAGGGCGCGGCGTCGCTCCTCAGCGCGCTGGAGGGCAAGGACACGAGCCTTGTCGACGGCGGAATCTCGCTGGCCGACGTCGACACCGCCGACGGCAAGAAGATCGTCAAGCACATCTTCGGCGCGGCGACCCCCGACGTCGCGGCCAAGCTTGGCGGCGCCAGCGCGCTCGGCTCGGGCATGATGAAGAAGCTCCTCCCGATCCTCGCGCCGATCGTCCTGGCGTTCGTCGTCAAGCAGATGACCGGCTCGAAGGCGAAGACGACGACCCCCAGCTCCGGCGGCCTCCAGGACATCCTGGGAGGGATCCTCGGTGGAGCGACAGGCGGCGGCTCGAGCTCCGGGGGCGGCATCGGCGACATCCTTGGCGAGGTCCTCGGCGGGGCGATGAGCGGCGGTTCTTCGAAGGCCAGCACCGGCAACGCCATCACCGACATCCTCGGCGGGTTGCTCGGCGGCGGCACCAAGTAGCCTCCCCGCCGTGAACCCGACGACCACCACCGCGGCCGCAACGAACACCATTCCCTTCCGCGGTCGCACCACCATCCTGACCCTGGTCGTGCCCGGCGCGATCATCGCGGCGACGCTCGCCACCGCGTGGGCGTGGCGCGGGAGCATGCCGGACCCGATCGCGGTCCATTGGGGCACGAACGGGCCCGACGGCTTTGGCTCGTTCGCGCCGAATGTCATCTGGCCCGAGGCCGTGGCGGCGGTCGCGGCCATCCTCCTGTGGGCGCTCGGCTACTTCGCGGGGCGACAGTCGGCCATACGCAGGGCCGCGGCGGGGATCGCGGTGTGGATGGCCGTGCTCATGTCCGAGGTCGACCTCTCGATCATGGGCCTTCAGCGCGGACTCGCCGACGCCCGCGATGCCGGCTCGATCAGCGAACCGATGGCGCTCGCGTTCCTCGCGGCCGCGGCCGCGGCGATCGGCGCCGTAATCGTCAGCCCCGCCGACCCGCCCCTTCCTGCGACCGCGCCGGTCTCCCCGACGGCCTCCCGACTGAAGCTTCGGCCCGGCGAGCCAACTACCTGGATCCGGGATGTCACGTCCGGCGGCTACGTCGGCGGCGTGGTTGCGATCGTCGCCGCCGTCGCCGTCACCGGACTCCTCACCCGCGCGTGGATCCTCGCGCTCGTCCTTGGCACCGCAATCGGACTGATCCTCGTCGTCTTCCTGCACTGGACGGTCGTCGTCGACGACGCGGGCCTTACGGTGCGCTCGGCGCTGAGTCGCCCCCGCTTCGTCATTCCGCTCAACGAAGTGGAGATGGCCGAGGTGGTTCAGGTGCGGCCCCTGCCCGAGTTCGGGGGCTGGGGCATCCGTGCAGGCAAGGGCGGGCGGCTCGGCGTGGTCGTCCGCAAGGGCCCCGCGCTCCAGGTGCATCGGTCGGGCGGTCGCGTCTTCCTCGTGACGGTGGACGACGCCGCGACGGGCGCCGCGCTGCTGAACACCCTCGCGGCGCGCGCGCGGGGCTAGAAAGCCCTCAGCGGATCACCGCGCGTCGGAGCAGACGACGCCGGATTTCGGCCCGGCGCCAGCGTCGTTGAACGCCGCGACCCGGAAGCACGCGGGTTGCCCATCGACCACCTCGATGTACTGGAAGGTGCTGTCCGAGGACGCCCAGATGTGGATGTACTCGTACGAACCCCCGTAGTAGACGGCCGTCGCCCCCGACGCGACGGTGTACTTCGCGGAGCGGACGAACGAGCCGCCCGCGGTGGCGGCGCGGTAGACCCGGTAGCCCGTCGCGTCGGCCGTGGCGTCCCAATCGACCAAGATCTCACCCGAGCCGCCGCCCGGCTGAGCCCTCACTCCCGAGACCGCGCCGGGGAGGCTTCCCGCTGGCGGCGGGGGTGCGGCCGTCGTCGTGGTGGTCGTGGTGGTGGTCGACGGGGTTGGGCTCGGCGACGGCGTCGCCGATGCGCTCGGACTTGCCGACGGAGACGGGCTGGTCGACGGGGACGGGCTAATCGACGCCGAGACGGAGGGACTCGGGCTCACGGCGGGGGTCACCGGCGCCCCCTTCCAGAGGTGACCGAGGCCGAAGGCCGCGCCGCCGAGGATCGGAAGCGCGACAAGGGCGTACGCGGCCGCGCGACCGGCACGACGGCGTCGGACGCCGGCGACGAATCGGTTGAGTACCTCCGTCGTGAACGGGAACTCGTTCCCGGCGGCGGCGGCTTCCTCCCCCGCCGCGGCGCGGATGAATGCGCCGAGGTCGTCGCTCACGATGTCGTTACCCGAAGTGGCGTGGTTCATCGCCCTGCCCCCCTTCCTGTCGCGAGGACGTCGGCCGTCGGGGCGTCGGGCGCCTCGGGGTCCGCGGCAGTTCCGAGCGCCGTGTTGAGGTGGCGGATGCCGTCGCTCAGGTATCGCTTGACCGCGCCATCGCTGAGCCCCAAGGCGTCGGCGATGTCGGTCACCCGCATGTCGTCGTAGAACCGCATCACGACGCACGTCCGCTGACGCCGGGGAAGCCCTCCGAGCGCAGCGCGCACGTCGAGCCTGCCCGCCGCGTCGTCGTCCGGCGCCACGTCGTCCGCCACCACCCGGCCCATCGCGCCGAGCCAGCTTCGCCGCGAGCGCATGCGGTCGATGAAGGCGTTCGCGATCGCGCGGCGAACGTAGGCGTCGGCGGCGTTGAGGCTCGGGAACGAGCGCGGGCGCGCGAAGGTCCGGACGATCGCGTCGTGAACGAGGTCCTCGGCCTGGCTACGGTCGCCGGTGAGGAGGGTGGCGTACCCAATGAGGGCCGGTCGGCGTTCGCGGACCAACTCCTCAAGGAGACTTCGCCACGCGGCCATCGCGGATCCCCTTCCGACGCTCACCCGATCGTCTCACTGGATGAACGGAGTTGCGGGGCGAAACGTTGTGCGGCGAAAGCGCCGGGGGCAGACGCGGAGGCGAACTCGGTCTAGGCGGCGGCTGCCAGGTCTTCGATCGACGCCTTGAGCCCGAGGCCTTTCAGGTTCGCCAGCAGGTCGGCAAGGTACTCCGGGCTCGGCGCGAAGAGGGTGCGGAACCGAAGAGAGCTCCCGGCACCGCTCACCGTCCACCATCGGAAAGTGCGCGTCGAAGTATCCATATGGCGACCGAGCGCAATGGTCACGGTAACCTCCGCCCCCTTGGAAACAGGCACAACGCGCCCGAACCTCCAGCCATCGCGAGTCGTGAGCACGACGTCCCCGCCTCGCTTCATGGCGTACAGGAGCGCGGTGTCGCGGGAGTGAACGGCCTGCGCCCGGAGCGCTATCAGAAGCGCGACTACCAAGAGCGCTCCGAACGACGCAATCGCGACTGGTTTTGTGCCCGGGGACCGGCCCGGGAGGACCGACCAAACGATCAACATCGAGGCGATCATGCCTGCGTTCATCCATTTGAAGCGGACGGCGCCAGCCGTGTGCGGCGCGTCAGCGGGCTCGAACAGGAGAGGCTTCATGCGCCAAAGGTACCGGAGGATCGCATGGCAGGCGCGATGTGCCGGGACGCGCCAAGGGGCCCGGACTAGGGTGATGGAAGGGCGGCACTTGGGCCGGGCCGAATCACATGGCACCGGACGGGACGGCACCACCGGAGGAGACGCGTCCATGAGCCCGATATTCGAGGAACTCGACTGGAGCCGCACGCCCATCGGCGAGGTGACCCTGCGTCGGCGCCAGGACCCCGTGACGCGCGAGATCCTCTTTGAGGTCAAGCTGGGCGACGAGTTCCTCATGTCCAGCGCGTTCACCGTCGCCGAGATCGCGCTCGCCCGGATCGCCCTGGAGCGCCTGCCCGGCGGCACCTCTCGACGTCGCGGTGGGCGGGCTCGGCCTGGGCTACACCGCCCAGCGGGTCCTGGAGGACACGCGTGTGCGCGAACTCGTGGTGATCGAACTCCTCGAGCCCGTGATCGGTTGGCACCGGGACGGGCTCGTGCCGGTGGGCCTGACGCTCACGGCCGACTCGCGCTGCCGTATCGTCCAGGGGGATTTCTTCGAGATGTCCGACGCGTCGGGCTTCGACCCGGATCGCCCGAGCCGTCTCTTCGATGCGGTGATCCTGGACATCGACCACTCCCCCAGGCACCTTCTGGCCGACGAGAGCGCCGGCTTCTATGGCCCCGCGGGGACGCGCCAGCTGGCCTCGCACCTCGGAGACGGCGGGGTGTACGCGCTGTGGTCCAACGACCCGCCCGACCAGGCATACCTCGACATCCTGGGTGGGGTGTTCACCGACGTCGCCGCCGAGGTGGTCGGCTTCCCCAACCCGCTCCAGGGGCGCGAGGCGACCAACACGATCTACGTGGGGACCAAGGCCTAGCCTGCGGGGTCGCGCGCGAGCCGAGAGGTGTCGCCGTGCGTCAGTCCTTGGTGACCTTGGTGAACTTCGCCCTCACCTGGGGTGAACCGTCGTTGCGCCCCTCGACGCTCGACGAGCGGCTGACGATTTTCTTGACGAACGCGTCGTCGGACTTGAGGTCCTTCGCCTCGTACTTCACGACCTTCTCGGGCATGTAGCGGGCGCTGCGGTTGCGGTACTTGGCCTGAATCCACACCCAGGTGCCGACGCCCGCCGCGGGACCAGCCGCGAAGAGGGCGAACGCGAGGCCGCCGTTGTTGCCGGATGAGCTGCTCATCGCGCGCTCCTATCCATCGTCAGCTCGGGCATTAGCCACCCGCCGCAAGGGCGATGAGGCCGAGAGGCCACGTGATGACCGAGATTCCGATGGTCAGTCCCCACGCGAGCGCCGCGGCCTTGCGGCGGTTGATGGGAACACTGCCCATGGTCGCGCCCGAGCGTCCGTTGACCGCGATGTAGTGCGTGATCTGTTGGCCCTTGCGGACCTGCACGAAGCCGTAGAGCCACACGGGGAGCAGTACCGAGGTCCAGCGGCTCCCGATGATGTGGAGCTGCTCGGCCTCCCATCGGACTCCCCTGGTGTAGCCGGAGATGGATTTCTGAACGGCGCCGCGACCGATGGTCATGAAGTGATTGGCCGCGAACGCCTCCGCCTGATCCACGTCCATGTCCCGACGCTCGGACGTGTACGTGTCGCCCAGGAACCCCGAGTTGAAGCGCACGATGTTCTTCACGTCAAACGGCAGGATCGCGTTGATGATGTTGTTCGTGCTGACCTCGGAATTGATGTTGGCCTTGGACGACTCGGTCTCGATCTCGACGTCATCGACGATGAGGTCGAGGGTGCGCACGACGGTGAAGGAGTCCGCCAGGTACTCCGTGTCCTTGCCGTCGTTGACGCGCCGCGTGCCCGTGAGCACCTCGCCCACGCCATCGAGCCGCGCCGAGAGGTTGCCGTCCACGGTCATGTACGGCAGGTACACGCCCATGATGTTCTCGAGCCGAAACTCCTTGCTGAACTCGGGAAGCGCGAACGTCTTGCGCTCGTCGACGAACGCCGCGATGGAGTCCATCGCCTGCTGGCGCGTCACGGTGAAGGGCAGGATCCCGTCGGGGACCGCGCCATTCGGAATGGCGTTGTTGAGCGAGAGCACGTGCTTGCACCAGTGGCACCGCGCCTGGAGGTTGTGGTCGGTGTCGATGACCACTTCGGCCCCGCACCCCGTGCATTTGAGCGTGACGAGCGCCTTGGTGTCGGAGATCTTCGCGGCGGCCGTCGTGATCGTGGTGCCCTTGAGTTTGTCGATTCCGACGCTCAGCCCCATGATGTCGTCGAGGCGCTCCTCCGACCATTCGTGGTGGCAGAACGCGCACATGAGCGTGTTCGTCTTCGGCTTGATCGAGACCTCGCTCGCGCCGCACTTGGGGCAACGGATCAGGCCGTCGGCGGCGCCCGTGGGCGTCGCGAGGACCGTGACGTCGGGTTTGTCGGGCTCGGGCTTGGGCGCCGCACTCTTCGTCGCGGGCGTCGTCGCGGGCTGCCCGCTCGGCGCCGGTTCCTTGGGCGCGGCGTCCTTGGGTGGCACCGCGCCCCCGGCCGAACTCTCCGTTGTCATGCCCGCCGCCTAGAGCCCGAGCGTCTTCTTCTTGAGGGCCGCGAAGTCCTCTTTGGTGATGAGCCCGTCGTCGAGCATCTTCTTGTACTGGGCCAACTGGACCGCAGGGTCGACGGACGCGCCGCCCCCGCCCTGCACGGGGGCCCCTGTGCCCGTCTGCGGGAGGATGCCGCCGACGGCGTTGAGGCCCATTCCAAGCACCGCGAGGTTCGCGCCGCCGCCCTCGCTCTCCCCCGCCGACTGGACGCCGCGCGCGACCGACTGCTTGAGGAAGGTATCCGCGCGGCCGCCGCTGAGCGCGTCGGCCTTCCGGACGTCGGAAAGGAGCGCCTCGGTGTCCTTGTCGTACTCGATCGAGACGATCGTCGCCTGCGTGATGGTCAGGCCGCGTCCCGAGGTCCACTTGTAGTTCGCCTCGACCTCACCCGCGAGCGACTGCGCGAAGCCCACCGAGTCGCCCTGGATCTTGGTGATCCGGTGCTCCTTGTCGGGATCGTTGGTGTAGCGGGAGAACGCGCCAGCGAGCGAGCCGACCACCTCGTTGAAGAGCTGCTCGGACACGGGGTTTGACGTCTCCGTGATGTCGAACTCGGGGGCGTCCTTGGAGATGTAGCTTGCCGGGACGAGGGTCTTGACGAAGAGGATGGGGTCCACAACCTTGAGGACGTAGGTGCCGCGCGTGAGGGCGCCCGCCTGGGCGTTGATGTAGGAGTCGTCCCAGTAGATCGCGCTCTGGGTGCCGAACTTGTTGTTCGGGATCTCCTTGAGGTTGACGTAGAACACCAGTTGCTGGCTGCCGGGCTGGCCGCCGAACTTGAAGCGTTCCCACGAGGTCTTGAACGTGGAGCTGAAGATCCCGCCCTTGGAGAAGACCGACTTGGAGTTCTGGTCCTCGCTGTCCCAGCGGTACGCGCCGGGCTCGCCGATGACGGCCGTGACGGCGCCGTCCTGGAACGTCAAGACGCCGTAACCCTCGGGCACGATGACAACGGAGCCGTTCGTAATGATGTTTTCGGAAGCGTGGGTGTTCTTGCCGCGGCCCGCGTTGGTCTTCTGGGTCACCGCGGGGAAGACGATGGCGGTGTCCGAAATCCCGCTGGGCGGAACCAGGAAGTCGAGAAACTGGTCGCCGAATGTGGACTTGAGCGAGTCAATCGCGGCGCCAACAGCAATCGAAATGAACCCCATGTCGCGTCCCATCTTCCGTGGAGGGACGCGAGGCGGCCCCTCCTGCCAATCGCGGGTATGAACCCGCGCGGGAGCCCGCGCCGATGCGCGCCTCCGTTGGAGCGAACCTATCATTTTGGCCGCGCCGCGTCTCTAGGTGGGAGCTCGCGGACGACGCCGAAGGCGAGCCGTGGGGCGGCTACTCCCTACGGCGTCGGCGTCCTGGCGTCGTAGTCGCGGAAGCTCGCGGCGCGCATGCCACCCACCCCGCCAGCGCCCGCCCCGCCGGCTGCGGCGTCGGTCCCGCGCGCGCCGAACCGAAGCCGCGACAGCACGGCGATCAGCGCCATGATGACGATCCCGCCGACCAGGGGCGGGCACCACAGCGCGACGGCGGTCGCGAGGACCCCGGCGTACATGTCTCCGATCCTGGGTCCACCCGTCACCACGACGATGAACACGCCTTGGAGACGGCCGCGCATCTGGTCGGGTACGGCCTGGATGAGCATGGTGGAGCGGAAGATGGCGCTGACCTCGTCGGAGGCGCCCATGCCCGCCATCGTGACGCCCAGCGCAGCGAGCGCGCCCCAGTGCACGCCCGACCACCCTGGCGCCGCGACATGGTCGCTCGCGCCCAGCAGCAGTAGCACCACCCCGAAGGCCAACGCAAACCCGCCGAACGCGGTGATGGCCCGCGCGATCGCGACCCCCTGCCGGTTAACCCGCGCCACGGGCCCGGAGAAGACGCTCGTCAGGATGGTCCCTGCCGCGCCGGCCGCCGTCAGGGCCCCGACCGTCAGTGCCCCGCCGCCGACCACGAGCGCGCCGATCGCGGGGAACAGCACGTACGGCCGCGCGAACGTCATGGCCACGATGTCCACGATGAAGCTCATGCGGATGTTTGGGGCCCGGCGCAGAAACGCGAGCCCCTCGCGCAGCACGGCCCAGCCCGCGACGACGGGCTCGCCCAGGCGCGGCAGCGCGGGTAGCATCCATACCCCGAGGAACCCCGCGGTGAACAGGACCGCGTCGGCGGCGAACGTCCACGGCAGCCCCACCGACGCCGCGAGCACTCCGGCGACCGCGGGGCCGACGGTGAGCATCAGCCCGAACGACATCCCGTTGAGCGCGGTCGCGCGCGAGATGAGGTGCGGGGGGAGGATGCGGCCGACGAGGGCGGAGCGCGTCGCGCCCGAGATGGTCGAGGCGACCGCGCTCAGGGTCGTGACGACGTAGAAGGGCCAGAGCGGTGCGCGCGCCTCGGGCTGGAGGATGAGGTCCCACGTGGACAGCGCGACGAGGCCGAGCGTCGCCGTCCAACTGACGAGGGACGACGCGATGAGGACGCGGCGCCGGTCGAAGACGTCGGCGATCATCCCGCCCCACAGGCCGGCGGCGACCATGGGCAGGAGCGCGATCCCGCCAACCAGGCCAACGGCGAACGTCGAGGAGGTGATCGCGTAGATCTGGAGCCCGACGGCGACGATTGTCATCTGCGCGCCGATGCCCGAGATGGTTCCGCCGATCCACATGCGCGCGAACGCGGGGCTCGCGCGCAGGGGTGCGAAGTCGACGAGGCGGCGCTTGCGGGCGGGCGACCCTTGGGCGGGCGACGCATCGGTTGGCGAGGAACCGGTTGAGTTCACCATCCGAGAATAGGGCGCGCGCGCCAGGACTCATCCCCGGCCCCGCGCACGACCAGACCGTCCTCATCGCGATTCGTCAACACGTTGACCATGTTCAACACGTGGATGGTCCCTGCGGGCTCGCCGTTGCGCCTCGCGGACCCGCCGTTGCGCCCCGCGCCCCGCCGCCGGTCGCGACCCTAGGTGCCTACGGAATCAGCCGCTCCTTGGCGTACCTGCCGAACTCGGCCATCGCGGCGTGAAAGCCCCGCGGCCCGAACGACACCCGCGTCACTCCCATAGCCTGCAACTCCGCGGGGGTGGGCCCACCCTGCGCGCCGATGACGTTGATCTTGCCAACGCCGATCGCCTCCACGAGCCGGCGAATGGTCGGGACGTCGTAGAGGCCGGGGATGAACGCGCACGAGGCCCCGGCGGCAAGGTAGGCGCGCGACCGGGCGACCGCCTCCTCATACTTCTGCTCCTCGCTCAGGCCGAGGTCGATCATGTAGGCGTCGGTGCGGGCGTTGAGCACGAACGGGAGCCCGGCGGCGCGGCCCGCCTCCAGCGCCTCCGCGACGGCCTCCACCGAGGCGTCGAGCGGGAGCATGCCGTCCTCGAGGTTCGCGCCCACCGCGCCGACGCGGATCGCCTCGGTCACGGTCGCGGTGATGTCGCCGTAGCCGGATTCGAGGTCAGCTGTGACGGGCAGGTCGACGGCCGCGCAGATGCGCGCGAGGTTCGCGAGCGCAAGATCCACGGGCATCACCTCGCCGTCGGGATACCCCGCGCTCTCCGCCACCGCGGAACTCGCCGTGCCGATCGCGCGGCACCCGGGGAGGGAAGCCACCAGGCGCGTGGAGGCAACGTCCCAGGCGTTGACGAGCACGAGGATCTCGGGCGCGTCGTGCAGCGCCTGCAGCGCGAGCGCCTTCTCACGTTGGTTCATCGGCCGCTCCGATCGTGTTCGCGCCGTCGGTCAGTGACCACGCTAGGCCATCGCGACTTCAGCGGCGATGTCCTCCGGCGTGGCCCGCCGCGCGGATAGCACACCGCCGTAGTAGTCGAGCTTGTGCTCCAGGAACGTGAGGCGCTCCACGTCCGCTGCCATCCTAGCCTTGAGCGCTTCGCGGTAGCGGGACAGCACCTCGACGCGCTCGGCGATGGTGTGATCGCCCGCGCGGGTGAGCGCCACGAAGGACTTCATCTCGCGGATCGGCATCCCCGTGCCGCGCAGCAGGGTCAGGAACTTCACCCAGCCGACGTCCTCCTCGCTGTAGCGCCGGTGCCCGTTCGCGGCCTTCGCGATGGGTTCGAGAAGCCCCTCGCGCTCGTAGTAGCGCAGCGTGTGTTGGGTGATCTTCATCAGGTCCGCGACCTGGTCAATGGCGTAGTCCGTCATGCCTCGCAGATTACCGCGCTCTCGGCTTGACTTCGAGCGCGCTCTAACTTCTACCGTCGTTGTCGAGGGGCTCCACCACCCCGCCACGATCACGAGAGGGACCCGACATGACCAACCACGCCGCCACCTCGGCCCTGAGTCTCGGCCCGACCAACGCCTTCCTCGCCCCCCTCGCGCTCGGCGCGATGAACATGGGCACCCTGACGGACGAGGCGACGTCTCGCCGCATCCTCGACCACTTCGCGAGCGAGGTCGCGCCGCGCTTCGCCGCGCCCGACGGCTCGGCTACGCGCGTGATGATCGACACCGCCGACTGCTACTGCTGGTGGAACGAGAAGGGCTCCGACGGCGGCCACAGCGAACGCCTGCTCGGACGCTGGTTCGCGGACACCGGCCGGCGCGAGAGCGTCTATCTCGCGACCAAGGGTACGGCTCGCGTCACGCATCAGGACCAGATCTTCGACGACTCGGGCGAACCCAACTGGGACGTTGCGCGGCAGTACTTCGTGGGCGCGTCCGCCACGGTGCTGAGGGACTCCCTCGCGGGCTCCCTCGATCGGCTCGGCCTGGAATCGGTGGATCTCTACTATGTCCACGTGGACGACCGGTCGACGCCGCTTGAGGAGACGCTCGCGACCCTCGCGGGCTTCGTGGCCGACGGCCGCATCGGGGCCTACGGGTGGTCGAACGTCCGCACGTGGAGGCTCGCGCAGATTCGCGCGATCTGCGAGGCGAACGGCTGGCCGCAGCCTGCCGCACTCCAGCAGCAGCACTCCTACCTGCGCCGCCGCGCCGGCCTCGAGCACGCCTCGATCGTGGACGACGAGCAACTGGACTACTTGCGCGCCTACCCCGACCTACACCTCGTGGCGTACTCGCCCATCCTCAAGGGCACGTTCAACGACCCCTCGAAGCGCGTTGGCCACCCGGTGCTTGGCGCGTACGAGGGCCCTGACGCGGACGCGCGCTTCGCGGCCGTCGACGCGGTGGCCAAGGAGGCCGACGCGACCGGCAACCAGACGGTACTTGCGTGGCTGATGGCGCGGAACGACCCGAAGGTGCTGCCGCTCATGGGGCCGCGCACGTGGGAGCACTACGCGGAACTGATCGAGGCTCTCGACCTCACCCTGACCGGCGATCAGTTGGCGCGCCTCGACGAGGCGGGCGCCTAGCCCGCGGCGAGCGGCGATGCGCGCGGCGCGCGGGGCGGTTCGCCGTTCGCGGGCACGAGCACCCAGGCGGGGAACTTGGGTTGGCGCCGGTCGCCCGACGATTGGCTTAGGAGCCTGCGCCCCAGCCACGGCAGCACGTAGACCACCCAGTACCGGACCTCGCCAAAGGCCCTGCCGACCGGCCCTCCCACCGCCCTGACAAGCCTCCTGCCGCGTGACGCGTCGGCCGCCTTCGCGTCGTCCCTGGGCACGACGGGCGCGGGCGTGGGCACCCCCATCGCGGTAAGCACGCGGCTGGCGATGCGCTCGTGTCCGAGCGAGTTCAGGTGCAGCCGGTCGTCCGACCAGTACGGCTCCGTGCCCGACTCCGGATCTCGGAAGTTATCCACGAACGTGATCCCGTCGCGGCCGTCGATGAGCCGCTCGACAATCTCGGTGAGGCGGGTGCCCAGCTCGCGCATCCGCCGCCCCGCGGGCAGCCGGTCCGAGGGATCGGGGCCGCTCAGGACGATGAGGTGGACCCCCGCGGCCGCGCACGCGTCGAGGACGCGGGTGAGCAGGGTGATCATGCGGGCATCGGAGTAGCCGGGTCTCAGCATGTCGTTGCCGCCGCCGTTGAAGGTGAGGTGGGTGGGCGGCGGCTCGAGGGCGAGCGCGGCGTCGAGCTGATTGGTCGCGATGGGAAGGATCAGGCGCCCGCGGACCGCGAGGTTGGCGTACCAGACCTCCTCGTCGGGGTGAGCCGCGGCGAGGCCCATGGCGACGCGGTCGGCCCACCCGAGAATCGCGCCGCCCGCGCCCCTGTCCCACAGGCCCTCGGTGAAGCTGTCGCCGATCGACACGATGCGCATGGCCCCATCATGCTCTTGCCCGCGGGCCGGGGCCGCGTGTTCGACGCACTCCCGCTCTCGCCAACATTGGTCAACGTGTTGACGAAGTCGGACGTGAGAACTCCCGCGCGCGTCCACTCGGCCGATGTCCACAGCGCGTCGGGTCGACACACAACCCAGCACGGCGGCCCGCCCCGTCCGGCCGCTGGCCGACTCGCGCGACCATGGACTTTGGAGGGGAGGGGGCCATCGACAGGCCCCCTAGACATTGACTATCTAGAGGGGATGGCTACCCTGATGGTGAAGGCGATGCGGCGTCGCGCCGTCGAGGCCGCGTTGCGGCGAAGCGGGTGCTGGGTTGTCCCGGACGAGGGCCCCCACACCACGTGGGTGTGCCCGTGCGGAGACCACGCGGCAAACATCCCGCGGCACCGCGAGATCTCGCCAGCCGTCGTCCGCGACACGGAGCGGCGCATGGCGTGCCTACCCGAAGGGTGGTTGCGATGACGACCTACACCGTGCGAGCGCGGCACTGGGAGCGCGGCTGGGAACTGCACGTCGAGGGCGTCGGCGTCACGCAGTCGCGCACGCTCGCCGCCGCGGAGGCGATGGTCCGCGACTACCTCCGGCTCGACGGGCACGCCGACTGGCACGGCGCCGACCTCGTGATCGCACCCGACCTCG
Source organism: uncultured Actinomycetota bacterium (assembly GCA_963830335.1). Classification (GTDB taxonomy): domain Bacteria; phylum Actinomycetota; class Actinomycetes; order Actinomycetales; family Demequinaceae; genus JAFGBM01. Next base: position 425,762 of record CAWHLX010000001.1, on the reverse strand, counting down.
ACGGGCTCGAGAGAAGGGCGTCGGCCGCGCGCGAGCTCACGCGATCGGCGGAGCGGGCCCAGCGCGACGCGGCCCGCGAGGCGCGTGCGGTCGCCCGGGCCCTTCGCGAGGCAGGGCTCTCCGTGAGCGACACCGCGGCGGTGCTGGGCGTATCCCGGGGCCGGGTGTCGCAGCTCGTGTCGTAGGCGCCTCCGCCGGCGAAGCCGCTCCGCGCGGGGTAGGACCGTTCTCGTCGACATTCGTCAACGTGTTGACCAATGTCGACGCGTGCACCCTCTGTGCCGCCGCCGCGTTGGCGCCGCACGACGGTAGGGTCGTTGCCATGAAGGCCGCGCAGTTCAAGGAACGGTACGGCCCTTACGCGCTCGTCGCCGGAGGCTCCGTCGGGTTGGGCGCGGCCTTTGCCGAGGGGATCGCGCGGCGGGGAGTGAACCTCGTCCTCATCGCGCGCCAAGAAGATCGGCTGAAGGCGACGGCGGCGCGGCTGCGCGAGACCTACGGAATCGACGTCGTCGCCATCGCGGCGGACATGGCGGATTTCGACGACGTCGAGAGGCGGGTCGGCGCGCTCACGGTCGACATCGGCCTCCTCGTCTATGACGCCGCGTTCGCTCCCATCGGCCTCTTCGAGGACACCAGCGAGGATGACCTGGCGCTCGCCGCGGCCGTCAACGTCAAGGCGCCGCTGCTCCTATCGAGACTCCTCTCCGCGCCGATGATCGAGCGAGGACGAGGAGGCATCGTGCTGATGTCGTCCCTCGCCGGGGCGCAGGGCAGCCCGAAACTCGCGACCTACGCCGCGACGAAGGCCTTCAACGTCATCCTGGCCGAGGGCCTGTGGAAGGAGCTGAGGCCGCGAGGCGTCGACGTGCTCGTCTGCCAGGCCGGTGCCATCCTGACCCCCGGCTACCAGGCCGCCGCCGCATCCAAGCCCGCGCCCGGCACGCTGCCCCCCAGCGTCGTCGCCGAGACCGCGCTGAAGGCCCTTGGTCGCGGCCCCGTCGTCGTCCCCGGGGCGACGAACAAGGTCGGCCGCTTCGTCATGACGCGCCTCTTGAGCAGACGCGCGGCGATCGGCATGATGGCGAAGAACACCGGGGGGTTGTCATGAGGGGGGGCGCGTCATGAGGGGAAGCCTGTCGTGAGAATTGTCCTTGGCCTGATCACGCCGCTGGTCGCCTATGGGGTGGTCACGCTCCTCCACGTCGCCATCCCCGCCCGTCGGAGGCCGGGGTACGTCGCGAGCGAAGTCACCGGCGAGCTGATGAGGTACCGGACCAACGGCCGGTACGTGCTGTGGACCAGCATCCTGATCTGGCTGCTCCTCGGCCACTTCGACGTCGTTCCCTACACCTGGCTCTACGACACCCGGTGGCTGGGCCTCGTCGGCGCGTGCGTCATCGGGCTCGCCTACTCGTTCCGGGTCGTTCTCCACTATCCCTCCACGGGCAGGTCGTTCGTTGCCGACCTCTGGTTCGGCCGAGCGCGAGACCCGCAGTACAAGGACGGCTTCATCGACGCGAAGGTGTGGTTCTACCTGGTCGGCGCCGTCATGCTCCAGCTCAACGTCCTCTCGTTCGCGGCGTATCACCTGGCGAACGTCCCGGCCGTCAACCCGGGCTTCCTTCTCGCCTGCGCGATGCTGACGTGGTTCTGCTCCGACTACCTGATCTTCGAGCGCGTCCACCTCTGGACGTACGACTTCATCGCCGAGCGCGTCGGGTTCAAGCTGGGTTTCGGCTGCCTCGCGTTCTACCCGTACTTCTACTCGGTCGCGTTGTGGTTCACCGCCGACCGCCCCGATCCCGGCCGCCCCGCGTGGCTGACCGCGCTCTTCGGCGCGCTCTTCCTGGGCGGCTGGGTGCTCACGCGCGGCGCGAACATGCAGAAGTACTTCTTCAAGACCGCGCCCGGCCGACGCTTCCTGTGGATCACGCCTGAGGTCCTGACCGACGGCAAGAACACCTTGCTCGCCAACGGCTTCTGGGGCGTCAGCCGCCACGTCAACTACCTCGGCGAGATCACCCAGGCCGTGGCGATCGCGCTCGCCTCCGGCTACTTCGGGGTCTGGATGGTGTGGCTGTACCCGGCGTACTACGTCGCGCTCATGCTCACGCGCCAGGCCGACGACGACAAGGTCTGCCACGCGAAGTACGGCGAGTTGTGGGATCAGTACACGGCGAAGGTGAAGTACAAGATCATCCCGCACGTGTACTGAGGGTGGGTGGGAAACCAGCCAAACCCGGTGCGTACGTCCGTGCTCCTTGCAGGTCCCGTAGTCGTTGGCTACTCCGTCCTCGACCGTCAAGACCGCGACGCGGGCAATTCGTATACCAAGTGGATCTTTCCCACTTCGGAACTGCTCATCAACCGGCATTTGTGCAGGATCATTTCCTGATCGATCGGAAGGTGGTTCTTGCGCGCATATTCCTCGATGAGGTCGGCGATGTCCATAAGGTGCGTCACCAACGCCCTCTCGCTGATTTCGGGCAGACGGGGTGCACCCCAGTCGGCGGCCGGGATAATCTGTACGACCGGATCACCGCCGACCATGTCGGCGACCATGCTTGTGACGTCGAGCCCCGACAGGGGCGTGTCCGGGCCCCGGAGTTCGAACGCCACGACATCGGGGAGCTGTTTGCCGGTGGGGCCTGACTTCCCTTCTTTGCTTGGCTTCTTGGCGGGGGAACTCTTAGCGGTGTCCTTGCCCATCAGTACTCCCAACGGTAGGAGCACCCCGGACGCTGTCTCGCGGACCGGAGCACTTGGGTTCCTAGGTGCAGTCGCGACGGGTTCGGCCGCGGGGCAGGCAAGAACGGCGTCCCCACGACAAGACGCTAGGGCATGCGGCGCGGGCAAGTAAACAGTTCGTCGCTCCCGAAAGCGATGGCGTCCGGAAATTCAGCCCTGGACACATAGGACATCTCGTGGACCGAACTGGAGCGATACAGTCACCTTCAGGGAGGCGATTCCAGTGTCGGAACAATGGAAGATCGTCCGTGTCTTCATTAGCAGCACTTTTCGTGACATGCACTCGGAGAGGGATCACCTGGTCAAGGTGGTCTTCCCGGAGTTGCGCGAGCGCATGGCGGCGCGGCGTCTCTTCCTCGTCGATATTGACTTGCGCTGGGGAATCACCGAGGAGGAGGCCGAGCAGGGCAAGGCGCTGGAGATCTGCCTGGAAGAGATCGAACGTTCGCGGCCGTTCTTCATTGGTTTCCTTGGTGAGCGCTACGGCTCGCTACTCGGTTCTCTCCCCGAGGAGGTTGAACTCGACCATCCGTGGCTCGCGGGTCACGAGGGTCACTCGCTGACGGCGCTCGAGATCACCCATGCCGTGCTTCGCGAGACCGAGTTTGAGCGGCGTGCCTTCTTCTACTTCCGTGACCCGAGTCTCATCGGCCAGATACCGGAGCCGTCGCGCGCCGACTACGCGGTTGAGAATGGGGCGGCGGCCGGAAAGCTGGCGGCCCTCAAGGAAGCGATACGTTCCTCCGGTCGTCCGGTGTTGGAGGACTATCCCTGTCGCTGGGACGAGGGCGAAAACCGCATCGTCGATCTGGATGATCTCGGCGAGCGAGTGCTTGAGGACCTCTGGGCGGCGATCTGTGCCGAGTACCCCGCCGATGCGCCCGAGCCAGACCCCCTCACCGTCGAACGGGAGGCACACGACGCATTCGCAGAGGCGCGCTCACGCCTGTACGTCGGGCGAGAGGCAGTGGAGAGGCAACTGAGTGAGTACGTGGAGGGTCCTGGTCGCCGCCCCGCCGTGATCCTCGGTGAGTCTGGATGTGGCAAGTCCGCCTTCCTTGCCACATGGTCTCGCCGCTTCGCCTCCGAGCATCCCGGCGGTCTGCTCCTCGCGTACTTCGTCGGCGCCAGCCCGTCTTCGACCGATCATCGCCGCCTTCTCCGGACGATGTGTAGCGAGCTGAACCGCGAGCTTGACCTGGAGCGAGAGATCCCGGAGGACGATGAAGCGCTCTCCGACACGCTGGCTACGCTCCTGCAGAAAGCGTCGGACCTAGGACGACCTGTCACTATTGTGATCGATGCGCTTGACCAGCTCTCCTCGGCCGAAGGCTCTCACGGATTGGGCTGGCTGCCCGAGCACCTTCCCGACCAGACTCGCTTGGTTGTGAGCACGCTAGAGGGCGACTGCCTCGATGCCTTGCGCCGACGCGGAGCGGAGGAGATCGAGATTCCTTCGCTCAAGAAGGGGGAGCAGCGGAAGATCGTCAAGACCGTCCTCGGCGAGTGGCGGCGCAGACTCGACGCGTCGCAGTTGACGACGCTTCTCGCCCATCCGGGAGTCGCGAACCCGTTGTACATACGCGTGGCGCTTGAGGAGCTCCGACTCTCCGGCAGGTTCGAGCAGTTGTTGCCGCAGATCGAAGGTCTCGCCCCGGACGTCGCGGGCTTGTTTGATCAGGTCCTGCAGCGGCTTGAGGAAGATCACGGGCGCGAACTCGTTTCCGAGGCCTTCGCGCTCCTTGGTTCGTCGCGCTTTGGATTGAGCGAGGCCGAGCTCCTTGACCTGCTGGGAGACGGCAACGAGGGGCAACTTCCGCGTGGCCTCTGGGCTCAGCTGTTTCGTGGGGCGAATGCCTATCTCGTTGAGCACGGCGAGTTGATCGGCTTCTTTCACCGCCAGTTCGCGGAGGCCGTTGCGGCCCGCTACCCAGAGCGCACGGAAGCCCATGCGAAACTCGCGACCTACTTTTCCCATTCACCGCATGAGCGCGCGGTTGACGAGTACCCCTACCAGCTTCAGAAGGTAGGGGACTTGCCGGCGCTCGCCGCGGCGCTGAGCGATCTCGACCTTCTTGTCTACGCTCGCGGGCACGGACGGGTCTTCGAGTGGATGGGCTATTGGCGCTCGCTTAAGGGGCGGTTCGAGCCCGGCTCCTGCTACCAGGCGGCGCTCGACCGGCGGATAGAGGCAGAGGGAGAGAGCGTCGTCGGTGCGCGCTTGGCGACGATCGTCTCCCTGTTCCTGAGCGACATGGGCTTGTACGAATCTGCAATACCCTTCGAGGAGCGCTCGATCGCTATCTCCGAACGGATGCTCGGCCCCGACCACCCCGACGTGGCAGGAAGCCTGAACAACCTCGCCAGGTTGAACAAGGTCAGGGGCGACTATGCCCGCGCGCTTCCCCTCTACGAGCGCTCGCTCGCCATCCACGAGAAGGCTCTCGGCCCCGACCACCCCGACGTGGCGACCAGCCTCCACAACCTCGCCGGCCTGCACCAAGCCAGGGGCGAGCCCGCCCGCGCGCTACCCCTCCTCGAACGCTCGCTCGCCCTCTACGAGAAGACCCTCGGTCCTGACCACCCCACCGTGGCGAAGAGCCTCAATAGCCTCTCCAGTCTGTACTTCCAGCGGGGCGACTTCTCTCGCGCGCTTCCCCTCATCGAGCGTTCGCTCGCCATCTCCGAAAGGGCCCTCGGCCCCGACCACCCCGAAGTGGCGACGAAGCTGAACAATCTCGCCAGCCTCTACCAGGCCAAGGGCGAGTACGCCCGCGCCCTTCCCCTGTTCGAGCGCTCGCTTGCCATCTCCGAGAAAGCTCTCGGCCCTGACCACCCCGATGTTGCGGGGAGTCTCAGTAGTCTCGGCACTCTCTTTCAGGCTCAGGGCGACTACGCCCGCGCGCTGCCCCTCTTCGAGCGCTCGCTCGCCATCTACGAGAAGGCGTTCGGCCCCGACCACCCCGATGTGGCAAAGAGCCTCAACTATGTCGCCAATGTGTACCAAGCCGGGGGTGACATTTCCCGCGCGCTGCCCCTCCTCGAACGCTCGCTCGCCATCTACGAGAAGGCGTTCGGCCCCGACCACCCCGATGTGGCGACGGGTCTGAACAACGTCGCGTATCTGTGCCAGGCCCAGGGTGACTTCACCCGCGCGCTACCGCTATTCGAGCGCTCGCTGGCCGTCTCCGAGCGCGCCCTGGGCCCCGACCACCCCGACGTGGCGACGAGGCTGAATAACCTCGCCAGTCTGTATCAGGCCCTGGGCGACTACGCCCGCGCGCTGCCCCTCCTCGAACGCTCGCTCGCCATTTACGAGAAGACCCTCGGTCCTGACCACCCCGACGTGGCGCTCAGCCTCAACAACCTCGCCAGTCTGATTTTCCGCCAGGGCGACTATGCCCGCGCCCTTCCCCTCTTCGAGCGCTCGGCGACGATCGCCGCAGCCGTCCTGGGTAGCGGCCACCCTCAGGTGGCGCAGATCCTGGCCAATTTCGAGATGTGCCGCATGCAAATGAACTAGCCGCATCCGGTTCGTTCCGACCCATCCCCACTTCGCCTGCGCGCGCGACGCGACGGCTCCGTTGCTACGCTTCTGTGTCGAGGATCGCGGCTCCGGCGATGACGCGCCCTGCAGACAGGATCAACGCCGCGAAGGAGGAATCTCGTGCCCGATATCGAGAAGATGGAGGCCGCGGGTAACATCGACGGCCTCATTGACGTGGTGAAGGACAAGAAGGGCGATGTGCGGTCGCGCGGCGGTGCGGCCGTTGCGCTCAGCAATCTCGGCGCGTCCGCCGCCGTCGGCCCGATTGCCGCGGCGCTCGACGACCCAAGCGAGGACGTGCGATTCGTGATGGCGTTTGCGTTGGGCCGAATCGGTGGCCCCGCCGCAACACGGGCGCTTGTCGCGGCCCTCAAGGACAAGCACGAGAAGGTCCGCGGGATGGCGGCCGCCCAACTCGCGGATCTCCGCGACCCCAGTGCGGTCGGTCCTCTCATCGCGGCGATACAGGACGAGGAGGACAAAGTCCGCGCGGCCGCGGCGCTTGCCCTCGGTCAGATCGGCGACGTTGCCGCAGTCCGTCCCCTCATGGGAATGCTCAACGACGAGGCGTGGTTTGTGCGCGCGGTAGCGGCCGAAGCGCTTGGCCATCTTGGTGACTCCGCTGCCATTCCATCCCTCCTTGAGACCCTCAAGGACAAGAATGAGAACCCGCGCAAGGCGGCTACCGTCGCCCTTGGCTCGATCGGTGGCGCCGCCGTCGTCAAGCCCCTCGTTGCTGTTCTCAAGGACACGAGTTCGGACGTCCGCGAGGCCGCGGTCCTGGCGTTGGGTAGCGTCGCCGACCCCGCCGCGGTTGAGCCTCTCGCGGCGATCCTTGCAAATGAGGCGCTGATAGAACCCCGCCTCGCAGCGATCTTCGCGCTCTCCGAGATCGGTGGGAGCGCTGCGGCGGACGCCCTCGCCGCGGCGATCGAGAGCGAAGAGGAGACGGTCAAGATTCTCCGCGAAAGGCCGAACCCGGGGGGACAACCGTGGCACGCAGTCGGGGTTCGGAACAGCGAGCAGATACGCGATTTGGCGATTGAGGCACTCGCAAAGGTCAAGGGATCGAAGGGCGGCTCAAAGAAGTCCCGGTAGGGAACGCCCAGGAGCGCGATTCGGCTGACGCTGTGGGCTCCTTGCGCGAGCGGCGAGAGTGAGGCGCCCGGGGTTTCCCGAAACCCGTTTCCCGCAACCCAACACGCACGCCTCCGAAGTCGGTGCGCAAGGAGAATCGGAAGAGTCGAGCCTAATCCCGAAGGTCGGAGTAGATGAAGACGCACCACCTAAACGCAGTCCCGTCCATGGGATTCTGCGCGTCACCGCTGTGGAGGGCGGTCTTCTTCTTGTCATCCTTCAGGCTGAGTCCCTGCTTCTCGATCCACGCCGGGAACGCCGCGGCGAACGCCTCGGCAGACCCGGCCACTGCGGAGCCCATGACGTGTGGAGAGTCCTCGCGCTCCACTTGGTCATAGAGACGCTTGAACTCGGGATCGCCCGCGGAGAGTTGCTGGCAGGCGAAGGCATGACACCGGCCGTACAGGGCCTTCCCGATCTCGGAATTCAGATCGAGGAGCGGCGTCGTAGCGACGCGGCGGGTCTTCGACGCGACCTTCTCCCCCAAACTCCAATGGAGACGTGATCGCAGGCTACCCCGAGCGGACCCGGGTCGTCCGGGCCGACGACGAGGTTGAGCGCGCGCTCCGCGGCCGCCTTGGCCTCATCAAGAGCAGTGGCGTCGCGCCGCTTCGCGACCGCCATTGCCTGCGTTTCGATTCGGGCGGTCCGGACCGTTACGCGCGCGCCGCGCTCCCCGCCGCGCGGATGAGCTCGAGGTCCTGCGGGTCCGTCAGAGCCGCGACGGCGCGCCGCTCCGCCACCAGCGAGGCGGCGCGCACCGCGTCGACGTCGGCATCCTTCGCGACCACCGTCAGCGCACCGAGCACCCGCTGGAGCCGCAGCCCCACCTCGACCATCCCGGCGCCGTCACGAGCGATCGGTCGGAAGCCGTCCTCCAGCATCTCGGCGAACCCGACGCGTTGCACGTGCACCGACGGGTGGTCCACGCCGGAGTCCTGCGGTGTGGTGAGCATGCGCGTCGCGACCCGCTGCAGCGCGTTGAGCACCTCGATCGCCGTCCCTGGGTCGTTCACGGCCGCCGAGAGCGCGCGGCTGGCGATCTCCGAGAGCGCGATGAACCCCAGGCGCGGGTCCTGCTCGAACGTCCGGTGGTTCTCCAGGCGAAAGGCGCGCCGCATGCGCCCGACCGTCCCCTCCTGCACGTCCCCCTCGACCTCCGCCAGCGTCGTGCCCAGATTCACGGCGGCGCCGGGGAGCACCCGAACGTGGACCTTGAGCCCGTGTTCGGCGGCGGCCTCCGACAGCTCGGCGATCCCGATGCCCGTCAGGATTCCCACACGGTCCGCGACCACCGGCACGAGGCTCGGCGGCGCGACGTCTGCGGAAGCGACGTCCCCCGGCGCGAGGCCCGCCGAAGCCGGCGCCTCGGGCGCGCCCCCCAGGTACGGCTGGCGCGCGAACTCGACCGCGGCGTCGGTCGCCGCCCGCTCGACCCTGTCGATGACGTCGGACGGGCGGCCGAACCCCGTCAGGTGATGAATCCAACTCAGGAGCGTGATCACCACGATGGCGATCACCACGAGCGTGCCGAAGTAGAGAATGATGCGGCCCTGGTCGCCGTAGTAGCCGGTGGAGAGCGCCGCGATGCCCACGATCGCGAAGACGAACGACCCGAGGAAGCTCGACAGGGCGTTCTGCGACGTCTGATCTTGGATGAGGAGCTGCGTGGCCCTGGGCGTGCCGACGGCGGCCGCGGAGGCGTACGCGGAGACCATCACCGTCAGCGAGAACGTGGTGACCACGAGCATGGACGACGCCAGGATCTGCAGGATCGTCCTCACCGAGTCCTGGCCGAGGTCGGGGGTATACCCGGAGGGAAGGAGTGGGCCGATCCAGCGCGCGACGAGCGCCAGCGCCAAGGCCACCGTGGCAAACAGGGCCAGGCGGAACCAGATCCGCCCCTTCAGGCGCCCGAGGATGGTGCGCCAACCGCGGATCCTCATGCGCGCTCCTTTATTAGGCCCCTCCCTCGATGATCCTCCCTTTGGGGACTTCCCGGCCACTCTGGCTTCCCGACCCCTCCCGGCCGTCCCGCGTGGCCGACCACCTCGTGCTCACGCGCCGGGCCGACGACGATGTGGTCTGACGCGCGAAGTACGGCGACCTGTCGGATCAGTACACGGCGATGGTCAGGTGGCGGATCGTTCCGCGCGTGTATCAAAGGTGGGAGCGGGGGACGCTTCGAACGCCGCGATTGCTCCCGTCGCAGTCCGCGTCTCCGTCGAGGGAGCCGTCCGGGCCGACGACGTAGTTGCGCGCTGCCACCACCGCCGCCCTGGTCTCGGGCAGGGTCTCGGCGTCGCGCCAGTCCGCGGCCGCGGTCTGAATGGGTCGAGGAGTTGCGTCACCGCCGCATCAGCGGTGCCAGGCCTATTCATTCCGGGGCGACGGAAGCGCGCGACCTCACGCAAGGAAGCGTGCCCGTGGGGGAGACGATGCGGCCCTTTGCGGTCCGGGACAACCGCGCAGGGCGCTCGGCCGGTACGATTCTTATCCGTGTATAGTAATCTGCATAATGGCGCGGCGACCACTGCTTGAACTACAGAAGGCACTGGGCCGCGCTTTGGGTGACACGATCCGAAACCGACGGGGATCGACCCCAGCAGCGGATCTTGCACAATCGGCAGGCATGCGCCTCGACACTCTGCGCAAGATTGAACAGGGGCACGTCTCAACGCCGGGGTTCTTCCTCGTCGCAGGCATCGCCGACGCCCTGGGAGTGGAACTCGGCGAACTCGCTCGCGATGCCAGAAGCCGGATCGACGTACCCATGGAATCGAAGCCCACCGTGAGCCTTTCCTTGGCGGCGCACCCAACCACGACGGTTCGCGTCGACGTCACCGTCCCGCTTCCCGCCTGGGCGGCCGAGCCCATCGATCGCGACGTCGAGCTGGTCGGTCTCGGATGGCGACGCCAACTTCACTGGCATGAACCAACACGACTTGGCTCCGCAGCGTTTTGGATCGACCAAACACGTCAGCGACCCCGCCCGGAGACCTACCAGGTAGGCGCTGCGCTCCACGAAGAGGTAGCGCTCTGCCTTCTGGGAGGCTACGGAGTCACGGAAGCGATGGCGCTAGGAGCGTTTCGCGCTATACGCGCGGCGGGACTGTTGGATCTCAGGCGAGATCTGGATCAGAGCCAATTCGAAGAGGTGTTGCGCCGGCCGTACCGGGCTCGCGGGCACGCAGGATTGGTGCACTACCGGTTTCCGAACCAGCGAGCGGAGCGGCTTGCCATTGCGGCGCGCTTTCTCGCTACACAGTCGCCGCCTCCCGAGGTGCAGCCACGCCAACTTCGGGACTGGTTGACGCAGCTTCCGGGGGTCGGCCCAAAGACCGCTTCCTGGATTGTCCGGAATACGACTCGAAGCGACGACGTGGCCATCATTGACATTCACGTGCGACGTGCAGGCATCGTGGCTGGCGTGTTTGACCCGGGTTGGACCCTCCCGCGTGACTATGCCGCGTTCGAACAGGCCTTCTGCGCCTGGGCCCGACTCGGCCGGGTTCCGACCGCCGATCTCGACGCGTGCATCTGGTCCTCCCTCGCTACGCTCGGGGGTGGCGCAAGAGCACTATTCGGCGTTGACCGCCTCTCCGAGTTGGACACCCCAACGCGCACTGTCCCCCGCACCGCACGAATGTCCCCCGCAGTAGCTAGGCTCGCGTTTGGAGACTAGAGAGGGGAGCGGCACATGGGCGGCACAGGCGGGTCGGACTACGCATCCGGCGGAGGCACCTCAGGACCGGACCTTTCACCGACCGATTGCTCTACCCTCACCTTTGACGCGACGGTAGCGTCACCGGACCCCGAGGTAGCGACGAGACTGGAGCTTGGGAACTTGCTCAGTGTCTCAATGGAGGGTCAACCGCCGCGCCTTGTGTTGCGGACACGTCCGGGAGCCGAATACGCCGGGGCGCTAACCGAGCGATGGATGGACCTCGTCCCTTGCATAAACTCGGGTTTCGAATACGAGGCGGAAGTCATCGCGACGGGGCCCCTAAGGGTGAGGTTGCGCCCCGCGTGAATTGCGCCGTGAATTGGAGTTCGGTGCGGCCGCGTCACGGGTCCGACAGGACTCCTTTGGCGCCGACAGGCCGGGCCACCTCAATATCAATCCACTCTTGCGAGCGGCCCCGCGCGGAAGCGGCGTGTTATGGGGCCTGATTTCGCCGTTGTTGGCGGTGCGTATCGCGAAGCCTGTGCCGAGCCCTTCCTCAACCGGATCGCGGGGTCGGGTCTACGGGCTGCAGGAATCGCAAGCAGTCTGGGGCGGGAGCCCACGCTTCACACGCGAATTGACCCCGCCTCGGCCAGCGAGTTTGAGTCAACGGCGCAGGTCCTCGGCGTGGTTCCGAAAGCACTGCCCCGTGAGCACGAGATTGCCTTCAACTACCAGACGCCCGTGAGCCGCCCCACGCAGTTCGGGACCGAGGCCTGCGAGGATCTTGCGGTCGACGCCGACATTGTCGTCGGGTTTGGGATGGTCGAGTCGAGTTGGACGGCCCGTGCCCGCACCGCCGTAGTCGACCCCCAACACGCGGACCTAGCGCCGATGCTCGCTCGCCTCCACTCGGACCGGGTGGCCGTCGTCCTGAATGAAGCCGAATCGCGGCGTCAGACGGGTTACACTCATCTCGAGAAGGCCGCTCGGGCGCTGCTTTCGGACCAGGTTAGTGTGGTGGTGATTAAGCAGGGCGCCCTCGGGGGACTGGTAGGTACAGCGGACACGGTAGGCCTCTTCGGGGCGATCCCGACGCCAGTTGTCCAACCCATAGGTTCCGGCGACGCATTCACTGCTGGTTTTGCGCACGCGTGGGCGGAAGACCCGGGCGATCTCACCCTCGCGATACGAACCGGGTCCCACGCCGCCGCCCTCCATTCGATTTCCGGAATTCCCCAGATAAATGGCGACATGGTACGGGGCCTCGCACAGCCACTAGCCCGTGAGGCGAACCTGCGACCAAGGGTCTACCTCGCCGGACCGTTCTTCAGCCTCGCGGAGCGGCAGTTCATCCAACTCGCTCGATCCGCCCTGCGGTCGGTCGGGGCCGCCGTCTTCTCCCCCATCGATGACGTTGGGCCCGGTGGCGACGACGTCGCCTCCAGTGATCTCGCTGGTCTCGAAGCTGCGGAAGCGTCTTCGCGTGGCTCGATGGCGCGGACCCTGGGACCCTGTTCGAGACCGGGTGGGCCACGCACCTGGGCATTCCCGTGGTCGGGTTCTGCGGCGACGTGGGCCTCCACGACTGGACAATGCTTCGAGGCACGGGAATCCGGCTGTGCTCCGACTTCGCGACCGCAGTCTATTCGAGCGCCTGGGCCGCACTAGCCAGCGGGACGCCAACGTGACACGGCTGCTCCTCCTGAGCGGCGGCCTTGACAGCGCGGCCGTCGCTGCGTGGCAACGACCGGACCACTGCCTCGTGGTCGACTACGGCCAGGCTCCCGCCAGCGCGGAAGCCCGTGCCGCTGGGGCGATCGCCCGTGATCTGGGCCTCGAGTTGACGCGCGTCACCGTTGACGCCTCCCAAGTCGGCGCGGGCCTCATGTCGAACGCCGGCAAAGGTTCAGAAGTTTCTGATGCGGCCGAGTGGTGGCCCTTCCGCAACCAACTCCTCATCACAATCGCCGGAGCGTGGGCTGTGGTGCGCGGCTACTCCACGATCCTGCTCGGGACGGTCAGCTTCCGACGCAAGGCGTCACGCTGACGGGGAACCCGCGTTCTTCGATGCCCTGAGCAGACTGCTTGAGATGCAGGAGGGGGGCATCAGCCTTGCCACTCCCGCTGCAACCATGTCCTCCAAACAACTCGTGGAGGTATCGGCGGTTTCTGATCAGGTCCTCGCCTGGACGCACTCGTGCCACCTCGGCAACATCCCGTGCGGTCGATGTCCGGGGTGCCGCAAGCGGAGCGAGGCTCTCGAAGCACTGGGCAGATTGCAGTGAGGTCGGGAAGCGCTTCTGCCTGGGAGGGCATTCGCACGGCCGTCCTGATCGCACTCTTCGTCGGCTGCATCGGTCTCGCCAATCGGGCCCTTCTTCACCTCGGGCAAGATCATGGAGTCGGCGCTCCGCGAACCCTGCCAGTGCTGCCCGGACTCACCGCGCCATCCGGTGTCGTCTTCGCTGGCGCCATGCTCACGCTTCGCGACGCAATTCACGAGCGCGTCGGCACATGGCGCACGGTAGTAGTGCTCCTTCTTTCGGCGCCGGTCTTAGCCCTGCTCTCGACTCCGGGCTTGGCGTTCGCCTCCTGCGCTACGTTCCTCGCCGCCGAGTTGTCTGACCTCGCGGTCTTCCGTCGGCTGAGGTCCGCCGGCTTCTATTGAGCCGCCGTCGCAAGCAACGTCGTCTCATCGGTAATCGACTCCGCCCTCTTCCTTGGCCTGGCCTACGGCGCACACGCCGCGGCATCCGGGACCTTCGGGCTCGTCGTCGGAAAGGTTCTCGCCTCCTCGGCCGCTCTTCTCGCGGTGCGTATTCTCTCAGGGATTCGGGGTTACGTCAGGACTACCGCCGACGCAGGCCCGAACAACTCGCGAGTGGATGCGTCGGCAGCTGTCGCGGGCTCCCCCCGGCCGCTGCCGTCCTCGAACGCCTGAAGCGACGCACGCGTCATCGGTCAGGACAGCGCACGAATGCGAGGACTCGAGGTCGGGAGACAAGCCGCGAGGAGGCAGTCAGGAAACCCCGCAAGTGTGCTGGAGCCTCTGTCGCTCAAACGCGCGGGGTTGGGACGCGCGCAGTGCCTCCGGGTGCGTCAAGAGTCACCCAACATACGGGATCGCGGATCTTGTCACCTTGGCCCCCCCAAGGCGGTGCATCGCGAGGAGGCGTACGACGACCGCCTCGTCGGTGGCCGACGTTGAGGGTCCGCACATGACTTCCACAATGGGCAACTGGGGCCGCAGGTCCTCAAGAGTCGAACGGAACTCATTGCTTACGGCCACGTACGGGGTGAGGTGGCCCCGCACCACCCGATGTCCAATGACCCCGCCCTGTCGAACGGGGCACACGTAGCGAACCTCGCGCTCTGCCGAGAAGGCCTTGTCCTTGCTGCGCAACACCAGTGGCCGCATGAGGGATCGCGCCTGTTCGACCCATACTCCGCGCGCCGTCTTGCTCAATGCCGCATCTTGATCGAGCACCCGCGCCTTGTAGGCAGCGGCGATTCGCTTCAATGAGTCAGTGAGGAGGGTGATGGACGAGCTTCGTTTGTAGTCGACTTCAAGCCAGCTTTCCACCAATGGCGGCACGAGCGGTGTGCCGACTGCGAGACCGTCGCCCCGCTTCCGAGCCAGCTTCTGCGAGGAGTCGAGCCCGATCGCAAAACCTCGTGGCCCCGCGTACTGGATCCATTGACTGAGCATGTCCCGCGATCTGCTCGCGCAGAACGCAAATCCCATCTCGCTTACGCTCGTCGAGAAATCATGATCCATCACTTCGGCAAGGAAGTCGGTGACGCCGACGCCCGGCGCTTCGCCGCGCACGCTCGCCCACGCTTCATCCAAACAGTTGACTCCGTATTCGACCTCAGAAGAGTCGTTCATGGCGACTGGCGAGGATGCCCAAACTTCTCGGGAAGTGACAATCCCGAGCAGCCCTTCGGCGGAGGTGTAGTGCCAGACAATGTCACGCGTCGTAGTCACCCCAACATGTTCTCACTGCTCTGCGCAAGCGGGGCGTCGACTGCCCGGGGGACGACTCGCAGGATCTCACTTCGCGCGGTGGATCGACCACAATGCCCCCGTGCCACTGAGTGAATCGGCACCATAAACGGCGCTCTCGCGCAGAGGCCGACCTGGACTTCGAGTCGTCGCGCTAGGACCGACTTCCGAGCACCCGCACCCCCCACCTTCCGCTCCACTACGCGCCTCCGGTTCCCCGCGGGGGAGCGGGGCGCCGAGACGTTCATCGACCTCATCGCGCCGGCCGTCCACAGCGTCACGCTCAACGGAGCCGCCCTGGACCCGGCCACGCACTTCAAGGACAGCCACATCCCACTGCCGAACCTGGAGCACTCCAACCACCTCGTCGTGGTCGCCGACTGGTCCCAAATGAACGCCTGTCAAACCCCTTGGGGCCCAGCAACGGCGGGCAACTGAGTCGGTTCACTCTTTCCAGCAACGCAATTGTCATAGCGCGTTCCGACGGCCTGGGCATCAACTCCATTCCAGTCGATTCGGGCGGACGCGCCTGTCCTGACCGCCGCTCTGACGCAACAAATCGGCCATTCCTCGCGTTGGGTTCCATCGTGGTAGCGTTCTTTTGTGGCTATTGCGGTGAGCCCGACCGATCCGCCGTTCTTTCACCTGCCCGAGACCCAGTACCTCGTCGACACCCTAAGTGAACTGAAGAGCGTCGTGATCTATGTTGGTGCTGGCGCTTCGATAGAGCGCACAGGATTGACGTGGTCGGGCCTTAGCGCTGAACTCCTCGACTCGTCTCTCGGACCTACTCGACCCGCGCCGCCATAGTCGCGGCCGCCACAAGCGACCTGACAGTAACTTCTGCGATCGCCAAGCAATACGAAGATCATCATGCGGACAACTTTCGGGAGCGCTTGGGCGGCGCGATACGAAGCCTTCTCTATGAAAAGGATGGCCGGATCAGCTACTTCAACGAGAGGGTCGTTGCTCTCGCAAACGCCTATATCGCGGCGGGGAAGCCCACTGCGATCGTCACTCCGAACTATGACGGCTTCCTTGTCGAAGCGGCTCGAGTTGCAGAGTCGACTCATACGAATTTCTGGGACACACTTCACATTGCGCGATTTGGACTGACCAAACGAGGTCACGCAACTGAATTGGAGCCTCGACTTACCGAACTCAAAGCCGCAATGTCGAGAACGTCAAACCTCGCGATCATTCACCTCCATGGATTCGTTGGCCGCAGCAGTGTTGACGACGATGGAGACGCACTTCCGGTTGTCAGCGAGAGTGACTACTCGCGGACCCGGGAGAACTCACAAGCGATACTCGCTGCCTCTTCACGGGGCGCAGCGCATTGATCGTGGGCTCGAGCCTGACGGACCCTCCGTTAATTCACGCGCTTCTCACAGCACGCGATCAAACCGCCTACCGCGATGTCACCAAGCGCTTCGTCATCCGGCCCCTGCAAGGAATGGCGGTGACGGCGCTCGGAGGAGAAGCGTCGGCGGGACTTCTCAAGCTTCGAACAGGAGCGGGCGGCGCACCTCGGCGTCGTACTCTCGTCTCCGCGGTTCTTCTATCAAGCACCCCAGATGGTCGAGGAAGTTCGAGTCAATCTCACGCGAGGCGTTCCAGGGACGAAGTACTCCGACATCAACGCGCGCCACAGGTACGGGCATCGCCTCGCGGACTGGTGGGAGAGCTGGGTCGCGCGGGGCAACCCTTCCCCGGAGGTAGAGCAGCTCGAGGCGCACAGTTTCCTTCGCCACACGGCTTTGCCGGAGATACGGCGGATAATCAACTCTCCGACGGCCGAGAAACTCAAACTGGAGGTATGGCTACGCTGGGTGCCGGAACACCGGCAACTCGGGCTGTGGGCGTCGTCCACGGGGACGTGGCCCGACCTTCACTCGATCCGAACAGGCGCCATTGAGTCCGGAAGCGAATTGGTAGCCGTTCAGGCTTTTGTGAATGGTTCCCCGACCTACCGCCCGGGAAACCCTCCGACAGCGCGCTGGGGCTCGTACCTCGCCTGGCCTATTCGCCTTGCTATGGGAGACGACGGCAAAGGCGACTACCTTCCGGTTGGGGCTCTCTGTCTCGCATCGATGTACCCCCAACACCTGAGCGCTCTCGACCCGCGCCGGAGACGCAACTTGAGCCAACTGTTTGTGTACCTTGACTCGGTCGGCGACCTAATGGCGCATCCCAATTCGAAGTTCGGGACGCGGGCGCGAGCGCGATAGTGTCAGGAGCCGAAAGTCCGGTTCTCCCAACTCGCAAGCGCCATCGAATAGGTGTACGGCTGACCCGATCCCACGACGTAGTTCCGATTCGGGTCCGGATAGACACGAGTAGTCGTCTTCGCGACCTTCGCATCCCGCTTCGACGCACTTCGCTTTGAATTGGTCGAACTGTGCTCGTCGCTCTTTGGCACGGACCTGGGCCTCCACTTCACGGATGTTGCGTCCATTACGAGTCGCCTCGCCTCCGAATGTGACCGCCACCTTCGGAGTCCAACTGATTGCAGTATCCGCCCGCGAAGCCCCGACTTCGCTTAGGCGAGCGGGGTTTCGCGCGTATCTGGATGCCGCTTCTCTCCTCCGACCCCCGCGCTCGGGCGTGTTACTCTTCGCTCGGGAGTGTGCGATGGCTGCAACGCTAGTCGTGGAGACCGCCAACCGTCAAACGCTCAGCTCAAGCGCAACCCGTCTGCTGCCCGTGACAGACTTACCCCATGCCCGGAAAGAACCTCACGCGCCTTGAGGCGCAGGCCCGCGCGGCCGTCGTCAGCGATTGCTCCTACGAGATCGAGCTGGATCTCACCAGCGGCCTGACCGCCTCGCCCCCCACCTTCCGCTCCACGACGCGCCTCCGGTTCGCCGCCGAGAAGGGCGCCGAGACCTTCATCGACCTCATCGCGCCCGCCGTCCACAGCATCATCGCTCAACGGCGTCGCCCTGGACCCGGCGACCGCACTTCAAGGACTCCCGCATCGCCCTGCCGAACCTCGAGCACTCCAACGAGCTCGTCGTCGTCGCCGACTGCGCCTACATGAACACCGGCGAGGGCCTCCACCGCTTCGTCGACCCCGAGGACGGCGAGATCTACCTCTACAGCCAGTTCGAGGTGGCCGACACGCGCCGCGTCTTCGCCGTCTTCGAGCAGCCCAACGTCAAGGGCACCTTCCAGTACACGGTCACCGCGCCCGAGCACTGGGAGGTCATCAGCAATTCGCCGACGCCCAAGCCCGTCCCCGTCACGGACAAGCACGTCAAGATCGGCGAGGAGGACGCGCGGCGTCGCGACCTGGGCGTTCGAGCCGACGGGCGTCCTCCCCCCGTACGTGACGGCCATCGTCGCCGGCCCGTACCACCGCGTCGACGGCTCCATCCTGAGCAAGAAGGGGCGCATCGGCGCCAACGTCTACTGCCGCAAGGGCCTCGCGCAGTTCCTGGACGCGGACGTCATCCTGGACATCACGCAGCAGGGCTTCGACTTCTACGAGAAGGTCTTCGAGACGGAGTACCCGTACCCCAAGTACGACCAGATCTTCGTGCCCGAGTTCAACGCGGGCGCCATGGAGAACGCGGGCTGCGTGACGTTCCTCGAGGAGTACGTGTTCCGCTCCAAGACCGCCAAGGCGCGCGTCGAGCGCCGCACCATCACCATCCTCCACGAGCTCTCCCACATGTGGTTCGGAGACCTGGTGACGATGGAGTGGTGGAACGACCTGTGGCTCAACGAGTCCTTCGCCGAGTACGTCTCCACCCTCTGCGCCGCCGACGTGGTCCAGGGCCCCGGCGCGTGGACCACCTTCAACTCGCTCGAGAAGTCGTGGGCCTACCGGCAGGACCAGCTCCCGTCGACGCACCCCATCGTCGCGACCATCAACGACCTCGAGGACGTGGAGCAGAACTTCGACGGCATCACCTACGCCAAGGGCGCGTCCGTCCTCAAGCAGCTCGTCGCCTGGGTGGGCCGCGACGCCTTCTTCGCCGGCGTCGCCGAGTACCTGCGCAAGCACGACCGCGCCAACGCGACGCTCCGCGACCTGCTCGTGGAGCTCGAGAAGACGTCGGGCCGCGACCTCGACGCGTGGTCGGGCCTGTGGCTGGAGAAGGCGGGCGTCACCACGCTCCGCCCCCACGTCGTCACCGGCACGGTCGATGACGACGGCACCCCGGTGATTACCGCCTTCGAGGTGCGGCAGGAGGTCCCGGAGGACTGGCCGACGCAGCGGCCGCACCGCATCGGCATCGGCGGCTACGACCTGGTCGGGACCGGCGACGGGCCGGGCCCGGTCGAGGGCGACGAGAAGGTGCGCCTGGCGCGGTCGTGGTTCGTCGAGACGGACATCCACGGCGCCGCCACGTCCGTGGAGGAGATCATCGGGAAGAAGCGCCCCGCGCTCCTGCTGGTCAACGACGAGGACCTCGCCTACGCCAAGATCCGCCTCGACGACGTCTCGCTCGAAACCGCGATCAAGCACGTCGACCTCTTCGCGGCGTCGCTCCCCCGCTCCATGGTGCTCGCCGCCGCGTGGGACATGACGCGCGACGCCGAGATGCCCGCGCGCTCGTTCGTTGACCTGGTGCTGAACAACATCGGCGCCGAGACCGAGTCCACCATCACGCTCATGCTGCTCCGCCAACTGAGCATGACCCTCGACCTGTACGTCGACCCGGCCGTCGCGGGCTTCGCGAGCGATCGCGGCGGCGGACAAGCTGTGGGAGCTCGCGCAGGCGGCCGACGCCGGCAGCGACAACCAGTACCAGTTCGTCAAGGCGTTCGCGGGCCTGGCGGAGACGCCCGCCCAGCTGGACGCGATCCAGTCGCTCCTGGACGATCGTGTCCACCTGGAGGGCCTCGCGATCGACACCGACCTCGCGTGGGACCTGCTGATCTCACTCGTCGCCGGAGCCCGCGCCGGTGCCCACGAGATCGACGCCCTGCTCGCCAAGGACGCCACGGCGTCGGGCGAGCGCAGGGCCGCGCACGCGCGGGCGAGCATCCCGACCAAGGCCGCCAAGCGCGCCGCGTGGGACGCGCTCATCAACGCGCCCGAGGGCCAGGACATGGCCAACGCGCTGCAGTCGGAGGCGACGGCGGGCTTCAACCACGTGCACGACACGACGCTCATCGCGCCGTTCGTCGACGACTACTTCGACATGCTCCGCCGCATCTACGACACCAAGACCAACGAGATGGCGTCCAACCTGATCGAGGGGTTGTATCCGGCCGAGCAGGCGGGGCGCGTCGCGGATCTCCCGGACCGCGCCGCGGCGTGGCTCGCCGCCAACGAGGACGCCCACCCGGCGCTCCGCCGCCTCATCATCGAGGGCAACGACGGCGTGCTCCGGGCGCTCAGGGTCCAGGCGAAGGACGCGAAGGGCTAGGGCGCCACTAGCGCCTGCGTCGCAGCAGCCAGGCGACGCTGGCCGACGCCGCACCGAGCAGCATCCCCAGGATGACCATCGCCATGCCCAGCCCGAACGAGTGGTGGGCGGCGACGAACGAGCCCGAATACATCAGGGCAAGGCTCGCCAGAAGGATCCATACCTCGTGCCCGGAGATCCCCCGCCGCGACGAACCATACGCCGCCACCGGCACGGCGGACGGGGCTCCCGTGGGCCGCGCATCCGTGCGGACGTAGCCGGGCACGGCGACGGCCAGGTCGAGCAGCACGTCGATCACCGCGTCGAGCTTGGCCGTATCCGTCTCGATTCCCTGGCGCACGTGCAGGATCGCCGAACCCGAGAACGTCACCCCGATCCCCCGCGCGTCGTCGTCCAGCAGGCGCGCGACCGCCCGCGGATTGAGAACCTCGTAGGCGGCCGCCTCGTCGCGCGACACGACCCGCCAGGCGCGATTGAACTCCGCGCTCTCCACGTCCACGTCCGCCCCGCCGAGCGCTGCCGCCACCGCGTCGCCGCCGCGCTGTGGCCGCACCTCGATCGTCGGGTAGTCGCTGTTGCCCGAGACGGCGACGATGGTGAAGTCGGCGGGCTCGGGGGACTTCCTGGTCCCGGTGTCCACGCGATAGTGCATCACCACCACGTCCTGGCCACGGATGCGCCCCGAGAAGGAGCGCACCGTTCGGTACCGTGCCGCAAGACCGAAAGGCAGGACGTCATCGTTGACGCGGAGCGTCTCCGAGGCCCCCTTCGACCCCTCTCGGGTGGAGCCCTGGGGAAGCCCGGGCCGCAGCCCGCGCTCGACGCACCACCGCTCGAAGCGCTTGAGGTGCTCCCCGGCGCGACGGATCATCCATCGCCGGACCAGGACAAGGGCCACCACCCCAACAACGACGCCCGCGCCCTCGCCGAGCTGCGCCGCTAGTCCCGCGACATCCGTGTCGACCAGGGCCGTCATCGGAAAGCGAAACACCGCGGCGATCAAGGCGGGCGGGCCCGCGAGCAGCACCACCAGGATGACCCACGACGCAACCACGCGCCCCATGCGGCGGAGCATTGCCTCGAACATCGCGCCTCCTCACGCCGTTGCGTGAACGCTACCGCAGCATACGACGGGCCGCGCGGCGGCCCTAACGAGCCCCGTTGACCCGGTCGGCCCATTCGCGGTACAGGCGTGCGCGTCGCCTTCGCCGGTAGACGACGAAGACGATCACGAACGGGGTGAAGATGCCCATCAACGTTCCGGTGAACGTGGGCGACAGGGACCCGATCGCTCCGAGGTCCGTGAAGAACGCCGCCCCCCAAGTGATCGCGATGAAAACCATCGCGACGAAGGCGAAGATGAGCCACATCTCGACGTCGTCGAGCAGAACCTCTGGCGGCGCCTCCACGAAGAAGCCCTCGTCGGCGGCGTCGGGGGACACGGGCCTCGCGACCTGGTAGCCGGGAACGAGGACGGCGAGATCCTCCACAAGGCCGATGCTTCGGTCGAGGAACGACGGCTCGGCCGTGAGGCCCTCGCGCGCGACCAACACGATGCCCGCGTCCCACGTCACCGGGAGCGTTCCGGCGTCCGGCCCGAGCAGCCGATCGATCACGCGAGGGTGAAGGATCTCGTACGAACCCCGCGCATCGGCGCTCACCACGCGCCACCGCCGATTGAACGCGTCGCTCTCCACCGCAAGCTCGGGGAGTCCCAGAGCCGACGCGATGCGCCCGAACCCGCGTCGCGGGGCCGCGACCGTCACCGGGGAGGCCGCCCCCGTACTCGCGGCGACCACCGTGAAGTACTGGGTCAGGGGCCGACCGTCGTTCCCGGTGGCGAAGTACAGGACCGTGACGTCGTGTCCCTGGTGCTCACCACGGACCGCCGCGAGGACCCGGCCCCTCTCGCCAGCAAGCGCGAAGGGGACGCCCCGAGCGGGTAGCGTCGCCGATTCCGGCTCACCGCCCACCTCCCAGCCGCGCTCCTCGGCCCACCTCTCGAGCTCGGCAACCACGACGTTCCGCGCCTTCGGGCCGTTCCGCGGGCTAATGATCGCGCGACGAATGAGCGAGGCCAGCCAGACCGCCACGGCAGCGATCGCGACGAGCGGCCCGTAGACCCCGAGGAAGGAGTGGCGGTGGTCGCCGAAGGGCTCGCCGATGAATGCGGCCCCGATCGCTGGGGCGACCAAGATCATGCACGCGAAGCCCGGGGCGGTCCACCAGAAGTTCCGAGTTCTCACAGCACGCGCCTCCATCCGCAATCGCTGTCCACGCGCTCAGAGTCCAGGCGAAGGACGCGGAGGGCTAGGGGGCGGACCGAGCGCTGGCGCGTGCGCCGCGTGCCACTCTGCCAACCGTCGCGCCTTCGCGAGGCGCTCCAGGCGCCGGCCGGACAGGTAGACCGCGAGGCCGACGGCCGCGCACACCGCCACGGCCACGACCTTCCCTACCGTGGCAACGGGGCGAAGATCAGCATCACCCCCACCCACCACGCCAGGATTCCGAGCGCCTTGACCATGTGCGCCCCGTCAACGAGCGTGGCAGTGAAGCGGGACACTGGCGGGGGCACGTACGGCCGGAGGGACGGATCGTCGTTGGTGTGGGTCACCTGGTAGGCCGGCGTGAGACCCGCGAGGTCGGCCAGCAGCAGCAGGCGCGACTCCAGCTGCAGCGGATCGGCGATGAACCCGGCGTCCGCCGAACGAATGCCGGGGCCGTCCCAGACAATCTCCGGCTGACCCCCGGGCGTCGGCTCCAGCAGACGCTCGATCACGCGCGGCGTGAAGACCGCATGCGACCCGGCGGCGTCCCACCCCATCGCGCGCCACCGACGCTCGAACTCGATGGATTCGAGCGTGATCGGGCTGCCATAGTCCTGCGAGCTCGCCCTCCGGCGACGCACCACCGCCGTCACGGGATAGTTGGCGTCCACGTCCACCACGATGATCGTCTGCCAACGCGTGTTGTTCTCGCTCCCGAGCAGGTAGAACAGGATCATCGCGTCGCGTCCGTGTACCCACCCGCGCGCCGCGACGAGGGGATGGGTCAGGGCCTCCGCGGAGAAGTGGAAGCGCGTCGCCCAATGAGTGGCCAGGCGACCATCGTCGGCGACCTCCCACCCGTGCTGAGCCGCCCAGGCCTGGAGCCCCCCGATCCCCTCCGGATATCCCGCCTCCCGCGCCACGCTCGCCTCCCCCGCCTCGCCGTCGGTACGACGCTAGCGCATGGCCCAATCGCGCGGAGGGCTAGCGCGCTTCGGGCTTCGAGGTACCGGCGCCGGCACGCCGCCGACGTTCGCGCCGCGAGCGGCGCCAGGACATCACGCTGACGACCACGAACGAGACCGCCGCCACGACCAGCCACGCCAACAACACGCGCTTGGCAACGGTTTCCTCCGCACGGTCGGTGATAGCTCCGAGCAACCAGAAGCTCCCGAGCGTCGCGAAGACCCAGATCGACACGGCCCACGAGACCGGCCGCGCGGTCGAGGCCGTCGTGAGCTCGCCGACGCTGGTGCGCGCCCCCGCTGCGCCGCTCTTGGTCTGGTACGCGGGCATCCGGTCGGCCAGATCGACGAGCACGTCGAGTTGGCGGTCGATGGCCTCGACATCCGTCGACATCCCCTCGGTGACCACCATGACGGCGTTCGCGTCCCACGAGATCGGGAAGCGTCGCGCGTCGGGTTGGAGGAGGCGCTCGATCACGGTCGGCGTCATCAGGTCGTGCACCGCCTGCACGTCGTCGCCCGTGAGTCGCCACTCGCGGTTGAACTCCGCGCTCTCCACGTCGATGTCCTGCTCCCCGACCGCGGCTTTCAGCCGTTCGAAGCCGCGCTCCGGTATCGCCATGGTTACCGGCGCGTCGGCGTCGGTGAAGACCGCCGCGATGGTGAACGCGTAGTTCTGCGCGTTCGCCAACACCACCGGAGCGACGCCGTAGTACATCACCACCGCGCTTCTTCCCCGCACGGTTCCCTTCAGCGTGGCGAAGACCGTGTGGACGCCCCCGTAGGTGAACGGAATGCCGCGAGCGGGAAGCGTCGCGCTCGGGTCCACGATGGCCCAGAACCCTCGATCGACGAAGTGCCGCGTGAGGATATCGACCCTCTTGCCAACGGGCATCGGCGTGAGGACGAACCACAACCACCTGATCATCCGGACGTACCAATACAGGAGGAGCGCGCCGAAGGGGATTGCCAGCCACCACGCGGGCTTCCACGCCCCGGGGTCGACGTACTCCATGAACTGCGCCGGCACCCACGCGATGCCCCATCCGACGCAGTAGTACAGGGCCGGGAGCAGGATCGGCGCGATCACCAGGGGAACGACGCGGAGAACGTATTGCGCGAAGGCGCGCGCCTTCGACACCACGAACATCTCGACGATGGGCAACGCGTTCCTTCCCCCTGCGACCGCCGTACGCCCACCCTAGTGGGCGACGCCCGGGCGCACCCGCGAACTCGGCGGCTCCCGCGTCGGCGACGGTCCGGAGGATCCCCGTGCACTCTCGCGACGACCGGCATACGCTTTGCCGTGGGAAATGCACTCGGGAGGAGACCCCAATGAGAACCACGAAGACGGTTGCGGCGTATGCGACCCTGGCGTTGGCATGTGCGCTCACGCTCACCGGATGCAGCAACGGCGGCGCGACCAACGAGACCGCCACGACCGCGGCGGCGGACTCGGGCGGCGGCGCGCCTGATGCGGGAGACGCCTGCGCGCTCCTGACCGGCTCCGACGTCACGGGCGTCCTTGGCGTCGCGTTCGACGAGGCGAAGCACAACGACGAGCTCTCCGGCGGGGCCCAGGACATCTGCGAATGGTGGGCGTCCGACGGAAGCGTCGCGTTCGTGCAGGTGCTCGTCCTTCCCGGCGCAGGCCAATTCGCGACTCAGCGCGGCTCCGCCGCGGAGGTCATGGGCGACCTCCAGGACGTGACCGTGCCCGGGGCGTCGAGCGCCTACGCCGTGGCGAGCGGCTCGATCCTCGGCATGTCGATGGGCGACACGTTCGTCCAGGTCTCGAACATCACGACCTCGAGCGACGACGTCACCGACCAGACGGTCGCGCTCGCGACCATCGTCGCGGGGAACCTCTAGCCGACGGGATCGCCGGGGTCAGGGTCTACCGACGCGGCCTCACGCTCCCGGCCCCCTGCCACAACCGGTGCGGGAGCCCACCCTCGCGTCGCGACCATGAACCCACCGAGACCGGCGAGCCCGACAGCCATCGCCGCCATGGCGATCCAGATCCACGCCGGGATGCCGGACGACCCACCCGTCGTCCCCACCGCAACCCCTCTCACCTTCGACGACGGCGACGCGGACGGCGACGCGGGCGGCGCCAGGTAGCTGGGACCATCGCCCATCGAGACGGTGCTAGTTGGTCCAGACGAAGAGCCGCTGAGTGCCTGCGGCGAAGTCCGATATCCCATTGAGGTGCGTGATCGGCACCGGGCGCAGGAGCAGGTCGTACGGGTAGTCGTATCCGATGTAGTTCAGGCCCCCACGCCCATCCCAGAACCACAGCGTCCCGCTGGAGTCCAGCGCATAGACACAGCCGTTGACGGGCATGAGCTTGACGATTCCCGAGATCCGCGGGACTTGCATGGGCTCGCGCCTCACGATTTCCGTTCCGTCCCCGAGGTCTCCGTGGAAGTTCACGCCCCAGTCCCACACGGTTCCATCATTCTTCAGCACATAGGTAGACCAACCGTGGGTGTCGAGCTCCCTCTCGATCGACGCGACGTCGTCCATGCTGGCCAGGAGAATCGGAATGGGCCGCCACTCGTTGGTCCCGTCCCCAAGGGAATAGACGTCGTTGAGCCCCCACACCCACATGTGGCCGTCGGCCGTGCGTACGAACCAGTCGTTCATTCCGATGGTGAGGTCGACGGCGTCGGTAACGCGGACGATCTGGGTCGGCGTCGTCACGTCGGGCCAAAGTCCGAGCGACCAATCGGGATCGTACGGATCGGTGTCGATGGTCGCCATCGTGCGCCCCCAACACCACACGGTTCCGGTCGCGCGCACGTAGCAGGCGTCGTTGTAACTTACGGCCACGTCGACGGCGTCGCTGACGCCCGGCACGCGCAGCGGAAAGTCGACGCTGGTACCCGCCACGCCCGTGAGGGCGACTCCATTGGTGCCCCAGTACCACACCTGTCCGGTGGACGTCCGGACGATCGTGGCTCCGGATACACACTCGAGCTGGACAGCGTCGCTCGGGCCCGAAACCAGGGCAGCGGGGCCTCCCGCGTAGGTGTCCCACTGGTACAGGCCGCCAGCAGTGCCAACGGCGTACTCCATGTCGTTGCACTGGTACACGCTGTCGACATCTGGCAGGCCGGTCACTTGCTGCGGGGTACCCGCGATATTCCAAGCCCACACCGTACCGTCCGTCCCAACCATCACGGTGCCACCGTTTCCCGCCGACACCGACTTCACGGCGGGCACGAAGGGCATGGTTACGGGGAGGAGATAGGGCGTGCGGGAGGGGTCACCCCACACGTGAATGTCCCCGGGGCCAAGCGACCAAAGATCGCCCGCGCTGATCGTCACCGGTGTGAAGGTGGTGTCGAGCGGGCCCGAGGGAAGCACATAGTCGAGCACCGCATAGGACTCGGATGCCGCGTCCCGCGCGTCAACGAGCGCGGATGCGGCGAGGCCGTCGGCCACGCCAACGAGCGCCTGAGCTGCGTTCGCCTCGCCCACAGTGGACGCTGCCTCCGCGGCAGTGAGCGCCGCGAGGGCCGCCGTCTGCGCGTCCGCGGCCTCGGCTGCGGCCACATCGGCCATGTCTGCCGCCGCCTGCGCTTGCGCCAACGATTCGAAGTCATCACTGGCGGCATGGACGGCCGCTGCCGCAGCGTCCTGCGCATCTGCGGCCTCCAGGGCCGCACGATTAGCTGCCGCCACCGCAGCGTTGGCTGACGCGATGACCGTCGCGAGTGTCTCGTCCGACGCCGTCGAACTGTCGTCACCGGTCGAGCCCGTGTCACCGGTGTCGCCCCCAAAGCCCGTGCCCCCGGTGGCCGAACCCGGGCCCGGGCCCGAGTCGTTGATAGGGTGCGGCTCGTCGTAGACCGAATCGGGATCGCCGACGGTGATGAGCCGAGGAGGGTCAGGGTCCTTGAACCAGCAGTGCCCCGGGCCCTTCCAGATCTCCCTCTCGAATGACGCGAACGTGCCGTCCCATCTCTTGAACTTGGCGTCAACGAACCACCCGACCTCCCCGTAGACGTACACCCCCGACGAGAGGCACAGCTCGCTCGAGAGGCCATAGTAGGTGTTCTTGTACCCGACACCGAGCTCAGCCTTGAGCCCCACCTCTCCGCTGAACCCGATGAACGTAATGAACGAGAGCTCCATCCCCAGGGCCGCCTTGGCCCAGTAACTCACTTCCGCCGCGAAGTTCGAATTCTCGAGTCCCGCCGCGAAATCGTTCGCCGAGACAAGATCCCCGTTATCGTCCGTCTTCACTCCGATTTGCATGTAACCGCGTGCCTCAATCAACCCCCCGGCCGAGATGGTTCCCGTGACCCCGATCGAGAGTTTCGGCTTCAACTGGAAAACCACCCCGGATGGCCCAATCGGAGTGGGAGCCAATGGGAGGGTGAGCGTGCACTTCCCGGAGGCGCCGGCACCGAGCTTCGACTTCAGAACGGGCTCGGTATAGGTGTATGCGTCGTAGACGGTCGGGAATTTGAACTCGAACCAATGCCAATCGATGTTGAAGACGTTCCGCGAATTCTCGAAAGTCAGGCTCAAGCCATCGGTGATGGCCGGCATGATCGTCCGCTTCTCCGCGTTCTTGCCGCCCGTGTTCTCGCATTCGATCGGTACCCCGCTAATGTCCGGTACCCCGCCAGCGTCTTGCACCGCGCCAATGTCCTGCACCCCGCGCATCGTTCCGAGGCCCAACCCTGCCCCGCCGACGGGCGAGGGAAATGACGCCAGTGTCGCGTTACCCGAACTCGCGTCGCCGTACGATCCGGAATCCAGGTCGACGTACTGAACGATGTGAACGTGCAGGTCCGAGAACGTCTGCTCGATCGTGGCTGACTCGAGGGTGACGCGGCGGCCGTCTGCGGTCTCCTGTATGGCCGTGACCGTCCCCCCGAGGCCCTTGGGAACGGGGGCACTTCCGGGGTGGACGAAGACTCCCTGCCCGTTCCGCAAGGCCGGCGCCCCCGCATCCAGGACCAGGACCCATTCCGCGACCTCGCTGCGCGTTTGAGCGCCGTTGGCGTTGTAGACCGCGGGCTGAAGGACGACGGTCGACATGGACTTCACGTTCGCCACGGGGATCTCGACGACCCCGTCCATGAGCGTGTACTCGAAGACGTTGGCTTCGTCGGGCGCGTACTGCTTGTAGTTGTAGAACGCGACCGCGGCGCCGCCCAGAAGGAGGTCGCTCCGCTCGTGGAAATCGCCCTGCGCATCCGCGCCAAAGATCGGCGCAGGCGGCGTGACCGACGCCCAGCGAATGGGCTCGCACGCGAGCGATGTTGGGTCCACGTCGGGATACGGCTTCTCACCCTGGCAGGGCCCGACGTCGACGCCCGGGTGGTCGTAGTGGTAGAACGCGAAGACGGCGAAGTCGCGAGTCGGAGCCAGATCCGGACTGAACGTGTCGGGAAGCGACGGGAGCACGATGCCGAGATCGCGAGCCCAGGTGATCGCCCTGCAGTCCTCGCTCGTCGCTTGCACGTCCGCGTACGGGGCACTGCCGTCCGCGCAAGGCCCGCCGTCGGTTTTGCCATCGAATCGGTAGAGGAACCCCACGAACTCCGCCCGCGTCACGCGCAACGCCGGGTCGACGGACTGGCCCTCGGGCAGAACGTAGATGCCCTGATCGATGAGCCACTGAACCGCGGCCAGCTCCTGTTCGTCGGGGGTCAACGTCGGCGCAGTATCGCTGGCAACGTCGCCCCCCGCGAGGGTCCGGTCGGCCGCCTCGCGCTTGTTCACGACGACGATCACGGTGGAGGAAATCGCGACCACGAGGAGCGCGGTGAGCCACAGCCTCCACCCGCGCGTCACTTTGGCCCCCCGTTGATTACACTTCCCTGCGGCCGACGTGGGTCGACCTGGGCGCAATCCTCCCACAGGTGGCCTCGCGCCGCACGGCGAAACGACGGCATCTTCGGCCTCGGTGGTCGCTTCGCGAAGTGGTCACGGGGGGCGCGGCGCGTCGCCGATCGGCGCGAGGTACCTGGGCGGCCTACCGAGCCGCGTAGTGCGCGGCCACGGTCGCCGGGCTCAGCACCACGCTGTACGTCGCGACCTCGTCGAGGGTGCCGTCCAAGAAGTTGCCGCCGCTCGCGATGCGCCCGAAGTAGATCGTCGGGGTGGTGATCGCCGCCGTTCCGGCTCGCCGTCGCCGTGCCCTGGGACACGCCGTCCACGTAGAGCACCATCGCCCCCGTCGCCCTGACGCGGGTGAAGACCACGTAGTGCCAGTTGCCGTCGTTGCATAGCCCGCCGTCGACGAGATGATCGACGTGTCGGGGTTGGGACCCATGCCCGCGACCACGCGGCCGTCCGAGCGCAGCGAGGTGCCGAAGTCGGTGTAGCTCCCGGTGATGTCGCCGTCCACCAACCCCGCGCCCTGCCACCACTGCGCGTCCGTGCCGATCCCATGCGTGGACTTGAACCAGAACTCGATCGAGAAGTCGTTCGCGATCTGGCACGTGGCCGTGGCGTACTCGTTGGTGCCGTTGAACGTCACCGCCGTATTCGAGTCGCCCGTAATGGCGCCCGCGGCGCCGAGAGTGGGCGTCGCGACGTAGGTGCCGTTCGCGGCGCCCGTGTTGTCGGTCATCGACGGTGCCGGAGGTCTCGCCGAGCTGCCAGTAGTTGACCAGCCCCGCGGTGGAGGCGACCGCGGACGAGTAGCCGCCGAGCGCGACGACCTCGGCTCGCCGTCAGCGGGCGGTCGAAGAATCGGGTCTCATCGAGGGCGCCGTTCACGAAGTACGCCGACGCGCCTCCCCACTTCGCCCGGCCCACGACCGTGTGGCCCGTCGCCTGCCACGCCGTCGTCGCCGTCGCCGTCCCCTGAGAGACGCCGTTGACGTAGAGCTGGATCGTGCCCGCGGTCTTGTCGTAGACGCCCGGCGACGTAGTACCAGCGCCCGACCACGGGCGCAGGGCCGGTCACCTGCGCGACCGTCGAGGCCGTGGAGTCGGAGCCG
The DNA here is from genome assembly GCA_963830335.1 of uncultured Actinomycetota bacterium. Lineage (GTDB taxonomy): Bacteria > Actinomycetota > Actinomycetes > Actinomycetales > Demequinaceae > JAFGBM01. The sequence goes on along the minus strand of CAWHLX010000001.1, from coordinate 395,064 downwards.
CGCTGCGAGAAGGAGAACACCCCGCCGGTCATCTGCAGGTAGAACGGGCTGATGCTCGGCGCCGTCGATGCTCGCGAACGTCTGGGTTCCTGTCAGGTTGTTGAGCTTCACCCAGGTGGCGACGGTGTAGCTCTGGCTCGAGTCGATCACCGGGTTCGGGACGTCGACGAAGCTCGTGGCCGCGCCCGTCAGGTTGAGCGCCGACGCGCCGATCTTGCCCGTGGTCCAGCCCGCGCGCGGCCTGCAGAGTCCCGGTGTTGTTGCTGCTGAAGGAGTCCGCCGCGGTGGTGCCCGCGCCCTCGTCGAACTTCCACCACGCGCCGTACGGCGTGTGGGCGACGCTCGCGCTCGTCGCCGTGGTGGTGTTGCCGACGTTGTCGGAGACCACGTATTGGTACTGTGTAGCAGAACCCGGTGGCTGGCGACGGAGTCGACGACGGGCGAGGTCGGGTTGGTGCCGCCGGCAACCGTCGCGAACGCGCCGTAGGCGCCGCAGGTCTGGCCGGTGAGCGGTGCCTGCGCGCGTTGCAGCAGCCGAGTCCCCACGCCCGAGCCGCCGTCCGTTCCCGTGGTGAAGGCCGACGCTGACCGTCCCGCCCCCCGTGCTGCCGTTGACGTACGTCACGGTTCCCGCGGTGGGCGCCGTGTTGTCGGCGACGAGCGTGAATCCGGTGCCGCCCGACGTCCCGCCCGCGTTGTTGGTGGCCGTCACCGTCGGCGTTCCGGGCGCCGCCGGCGCGCCGCTCCACGAGTACGTGTTCACGCCCAGCGCGCCCGGGGTCGAGGTCCAGTTGGTCCCGAGCGCGGGGAACGTGAAGCTCGCGATGCCCGAGGCCGCGTCCGTCGCGCTTGCCGTCGCGGTGAATGAGCCCGGGGTCGCCGCGGAACGGTAGAAGACGGAGGAGCCCACCCCGCTCCAATAGGTGTTCGTGAAGCCGGAGAACGCCAGGGCCGGAGCGGCGGGCGGGGTGCCGTCCACCTTGATGTCGCCGCTCGTGTAGGTGGTCGCGTTGCCGAAGATGTCCGCGACCACGTACTGGTATCGGTAGCACGCCTGGTCGGCGACGACGTCGGCGACGGGGGAAGCGGGATCGTTCGCGCCCACCGCGGCATAGGCGCCGTAGGCCCCGCAGGCGCCGTTGGCGCCGGCGGTCGAGGTCAGCGTCGCCGTCGCCCGCAGAAGCTGCGCCCCGCTCGGCGCCATGCCGCTCGGGTCGCTCCCCGCGTTCAGGGCGATGCTGAGCGTGGTCGACTGCGAGTAGCGCGCGCCGGTTCCGGTGAGGCCGGTCGCGTCCACGGACCCGCCCGTCGGCCCGGTGGTGTCGGACGGCGGCGAGGTGCCGAGGCCGTAGTGGTTGAGCACCGTCTGCGGGTCCATGACGTTGGCGTAGAAGGACATCTCGTCGAGCGAGCCGTTGAACCAGCTGGTGGGGTAGTAGTAGGCCGCAGGATCCAGCGCGCCGCCCACACCAAATTGGCGCTGGTCGATCACGGTGTTCCTCGTGCGGTCGCCAGCGCGCCGCTCGGCACGCCGTCGAGGTACATCCGGATGGACGTGCCGTCGTAGGTCATGACGAACTGATGCCACTGGTTGTCCTGGAAGTTCTGGGCCCACGTGTACGTCACGTCGGCGTAGTGGCCCCAAGCGCTGATGGTCGTTCCGTTCGGCTCCAGAAATGCACCGAACATCTGGCCATTGGCCAGCGTGCCGTAATTGAACAGCATCTGGCGGTCCATTCCGGCGCCCGGTCCCGCGGTCTTGAACCAGACCTCGACGCTGCGGTCCGCGGCGCCGACGGGGATGGCGTTGGTCGTCTCGGTCTGCATGGTCTGCGCGTACGCGGAGTCGAAAGTCGCGGCCGTGTTGTCCGCCGTGATCCCGGGGACGCCGAGCGTGACGCCCTCGTGGTAGTCGCCGGTGTTGGTCCCCTTGCTGTCGGCGGCTGGCGGCGACATGGCGAAGTTGTCGATGGCCTGGCCCACGGTGTCGGAGGGCGCGGTGCCGGAGACCAACCGAATGCCGCCGCGACCCGCGGCCGTGATGTTGGCGTCGGTGGCCGTCACCCGAGCGACGCCGTCCACGAGAAGGGTGATCGTGGTCCCCGTCATCTGCAGGCCGAGGCGATACGTCGTTCCGTTCGTCAGCGTCTGGCCGTAATTGCGCCAGGGACGTCTCGGTGCCGCCGTTGACCCTCCAATACAACTCCCACCTGGTATTGGTCCTGTTGTAGCGGGCCGTGTAGAACGTTCCGAGACCGGTGCCCGCCGTGTTGAGGCGCCCGACCACCCCCGTGTAGTCCCCGCCGCGGATGGTGTGCACGACGATGTCCGCCTCGACCAGGTAGTCGGCCGAGGAGGGCACCTCGTCCGTGTAATAGGTGCTCGTCCCGGTCCCACTCTGGCGGACATCGTTGTTGTTCGAGAAGACGACGGTGCGGGTGTCGCCGGTCCTTCAGCGTCCAGGTGGTTCCGTCGTCCGCCGTATGGCTCGCGAGATCCGCTAGCCGGGTCCCGATGAATCGATCCGTCGAGGTGATCGGGGCCTCGCCGAACCTCCACCAGCTGACGAGCCCCGAGGTGATGCTGACTGCCCCGCCGTAGTCGACCTTGGAGATGGCCGCGCTCGTCGCGATCGCGGCGTTGCCCACCGCGTCCGTCACCACGTACTGGTACTTGTAGCACCAGCCCGTGTACACGGCCGTGTCGGTGTACGGCGAAGCGGGGTTCGGACCCCCGATGTCGTAGAAATTCGAGAAGGCCCCGCACGTACCGCCGGAGAGCGCCGCGTAGGAGCGCTGAAGCTTCCGGGCGGCGACCCCGGATCCCGAGTCGGTGCCGGCGGCGAACGTGACCGGCACGGACCGGGCGGGCTGGTAGCCGTCAAGGTACGTGATCGTTCCGGCGGTGGGTGGGGTCGAGTCGTTGACGAACGTCAGGCTGGTCCCTGCGGTGCTACCCCCCACATCGGCTCCGGTCACCAACTCGACGGGCGAACTGGTGGTCCCGGCGCCCCACGAGAACGCATGGGAAACATAGGGTCCACCGGTCGGCGTCGTTACGGTTGACGGCGTGTGCGTCCACCCCGTCGTCGTTCCCGTCAGCGCGGCCGTTGCGCTTGAGGCCGGGCCGGAGTTCGCATCCGTCAACGCATTCGTTAGCGTGAACGACCCAGACGCCACTCCCCGGTAGTAGACCGTTGTTCCGCTCATCACCGCCCCACCCGTGAGGCGATTCAGGGTGATCGCGTTCGTCGGAGGGATCGCATCGACCGCCACCCCTGCGCTCTTCGCGCTCTCGGCGCCGATCCAGTTGGTGGCGATTCGCGGGGTGATCGAGTATGTCCAGGTGCCGGTCGTGACGCCGGTCTCGGTGCATGTGGTCGCCGTAACGAGGCCGGCGCAGCTCCCGCCCACCACCTGCGGCACGTCTGCGGCGTTGTAGCGAGTGACCGTGTAGCCACCGACCGCACTTCCGTCCGCCAGGGTGGACGCCGCCCAACTGACGGCAACGGAGCCTCCTGTCGCGACAGCCGTCGGCGTCGCCCCCGCGCCCACGGTCGTCGCGGCCGCCGCAGTACTCCCGCCGGGCAGGGACGTCGGAGTCCAGTACGCCCATGCGGACCCGGCGCCCATCGTCACGACCAGCGCGGCGGCGACCGCGGCGGAAGACCGGCTCCAGCGAGCGCGGCGGGAGCCCCGCGACCGGTGTCGGGGTGCGCCGGTCATGGTCCCGCCACCAGGTAGATCGTGAAGGTGGCACCCTGGCACGCGTTGGCGGCGCTCGTCGACATTGAGAGGGCGTTCGGCAGCGTGATGGCGAGCGTTCCGTCGATCGCCCCCACTCGCGGGGGCAAGCGCCCAGCCCGCGCCGCCGTTGGTCTGGGTGGTGAAGGAGAGGGCGGAGAGGGCGCAACCTACGTGCCCAGCGTCCACGGCGAAGCCGCCGCTCCCCTGGCTCGTGTCGAGCGCGATGGACCCGATCTTGGCGTTCGCGTCATTGGGATTGGTGACGGTCAGCCGGACGGCGGTCTGGCCACCCGGAAACAGGGGCGACGCTGGCGTCCCCGAGGACAGCGCGATGGGCTGGAGAGCGCCCGTGTCCGCCCCGCCGGTGCCGCCGCCGCCGCTGGTCCACGCCGCGCTCGCCGCGCCGCCGACCGCAACGGCTGATCGCGGCGGCCACGGCGATGATCGTCCCTCGCTTCTGTAGCCACGCATCACGCGTCACCCCAAACTGCGGTCCCCCCGTACGAGAGCCCGACGGTGGCGCCCTTGCAGCCGTCCTGGTTTTGCGCACCGTCAAGCATGCCGAGGCTCGGCAATTGTGCGCTGGTGAGTCCCAATGCAGTGAGGGTCCGCGACGAGTGCGCGGGAACGATGAGAGAAGTTGTCCCGATCTGGGCTGACCGACCACGAAGTCGGCGTCGCTACATGGAGTCGCCAGCGTCGCGTGCGGCGCCGAAATGCTTCGCGATCGCGACCGAGAGGCTCGTGATCCGAATCGGCCGGTCGTTCGGGTTGGTAATCGTGAGGTCGATCGGGGCGGTCGTCCCCGGCTCAAGGACGGTTCCGAGGTCACCCGAGATGCCGAATGGGCTGGAACCGGCAACGCCGTGGCCGGTGCCGCTCCCGGCGCCGACGCCCACCCCGGTACCGCTGGCGCCGGGGGTCGCGCTCGGGGTCGGGTTGCCCGATTCCCCGCCGCCGGAAGATGGGGTCGGATGCGGGGACGTCGGGGCAGGGAATGTGTTCGTGACGGACACGGTCACGGTGGCTCCGGGTATGACATCGAGGTCATGCGAAACGGAACCCCGCAGCATCAAGCCCCACGCCGAAACGAGGAACAGCGCAGCAACCCATCGCGCGCGCGCCTTGTCATTCATGGGGGCCTCGTCACTGATCTCGCCTGGGAGTCAGTACCCACTGAGGGACGAGCGAGGGCGCATTGCGCGATCGCTCACCCCTCAGCGGGGCCACTGAGCCTTCGTTAGTTGGCGGTGTACGTCAGGGTGACGGTCGCGCCCTGGCATGCGTCCTGGTTGTCGGAGGCCTTGTCGTTGAACGCGATTGTCGCGCCCGACCACGGCACGGAACCCCCTGCCGCCACCTCGACGCCCAGGCCCACGGTAGCCGGGCCCGAAATCGTGTAGTCGGTCTCGTCGCAGTTCGTCTTGTCGGTGGTTACGCCGGTCACGGTCACGCTGGTGACGAAGATCGGGCTAGATCCGGAGTTGCTGACCGTGCCGCTTAGAGCCTGGGCGGTACCTCCCGGCCGGAGGTCGGTAACCGCGCTTGTCTGGACGACCGTGATCGCACGGCGCTCGACCGTACCGGTAGTCGCGCTGCCCGTGCCGCCACCGCTCAACGTCCAGTACGCGACGGCACCGCCGCCGGCGGCGAGAATCACACCCGCCACGAAGGCGATTCCCGTGATCCTTCTACGTGATGCACTCATTTCCTTCTCCTCAGAATTACAGCCTGGGTTGTGTTTTCGGAATCCATGCGAACAACTACGGCCGCGGGGAAGTCCCGCGCGGCCTTGAAAGTATCACCTATATGACGCCTTGAATCGGGACTGTGGTCTGCGTCACCTCTCCCCGTTTCTACCTATCGGCAGGTCGCCGCTGACGTATGAGAGTGACCAACCCCTCATCTATGACGCGACTTTCCTCACACAATGTGAAAAGCACGCACTCCGGACGAGCGGGTCGATCACGACCCAGGCCGACGGTGAATCCCCCCGGCGTGCAGTAACTCGGCGCGCAGTAGGGCGGGGCGAGCTCCGACGATGGTGCTCACCGCCGCGACGCTAGCGCGTGGAGACACGGATGCGCGCGGTGGAGGTCGCGCGCATCCGTCACCCTGCGAAGAACGGCGTCCGCTAGACGGCGTCCGGCGGCAACTCCTTCGGCTCGACGGCATTCGGTTCGACGGCGCTCGGTTCGACGGCATTCATGACGACCGTGTCGGCGACATCCCCCGCCGCTGGCGGCGTCGGCCCCGCCGATCCACCCGTGGTTGGCGGGATTGCCCCGTCGGATCCGGCGACGGCCGCCGCGGCAACACCGGCCGCGCGACCCCGCTGGGAGAGCAAGAAGCCCCCAAGCCCGGCGAGCGCCACGACGAGCGCGGCGAGAGAGATCCAGACCCACGGGGGGACACCGCCGGACCCGCCCGCGGGCGGCGACGCGACGAGAGTCGGGCTGGGGCTGGGGCTGGGCGACGGCGTCGCGGATGCCGTAGGCGACGGCGTGATGACGACCGTGACCGCGGGCGTCGGCGCTGGCGCTGGAGCCGGCGCTGGAGCGGGCGCGGGGGCCGACGATGCGACGGGCGTCGGAGCGGGGTTAATCGGGTCGAGGTGGAAGAGCCCGGGGTTGACCAGAATGAGTCCGCCGTTGCCGTCGGCGTGGGGCGCCCCGGTCATGTTCATCATGTCCCACTGCGCCCATCCGGCGCCGAGGAAGTTCCCGCTATCGGAGGAGTTCCCGCCGTCCTTGAGGGTACCGGGAAACGCGACGTGGAGGTAGACGTACCCGTCGTTGTTCGCGATGTTGTTGCGGGTGGTGGAGTCGGCCAGATCGGTGTTGTACCCGACCACGTGGTAGACGTTGGCGCTCTTGGTGATCTGCACCTGCCACGCCTCCGTCGGCGCCGCCGCGAAAGTGCTCAATGGCTCGTTGGTGAAGCCGATGATGTAGCCGTACCACGGCGCGGACGTCATGTCCGTGATGGTCGCGTTCTGGAAGTGGGCGGCGATGGACGCGGCGTTCGTGCCCTTGTAGGGGTCGGAGTCCTTCTGGTAGCCCTCCTTGAGGCCCGTGTAGATCTGGCCGGACACCGTGCCGTCCGACTGGATGTAGTAGATCGAGTTGTAGCGCAGGCACCCCGTCAGGGTGAGTACCAAGGCCGCGATCAACACCGCGGCGAGTCCACGACGTTTCATGCCACTGCCCTCCCGGCGCCCGGCGGAGCCCTCTCACGAGCCCCGGTCTCGGCGCCTCCTTGTTCGCCATAGGCGGCCCTTCTGCCGCCCCTCCTTCCAAATCAGGGTAACTCGCGAAACGCCCGAATGGAGCAAAACAGCAATCCCGCGAAGGCGACGTGGCCACGTTCCGTATGGCACGACCCGCCGAAGGCGCGCGCGGCGGAGGCCGCGCGCGCCTGCCACTCAGCGAGGAACGACGCCCGCTGACCGACGCCAGCTGACCGACGTCCGCTAGACGGCGTCCGGCGGGAGTTCGTTCGGCTTCTTCGGGGGCGTCGGCTCGACGGCATTGGGCTCGACTGCATCCATGACGACGGTGTCCGCGACGTCATCGGAGGCGGCCGTAGTTCCACTGGCGGCTGCCGTCGTTTCACCGGTGGCTGGCGGCGTTGCCTCGCCGGATCCGCCCGCGACCGCCTCGGCGACTCCGGCCCCGCGACCGCGCTGCGCGAGGAGGAAGCTCCCCACGCCGGCGAGCGCAACCACGAGCGCGGCGAGCACGATCCAGACCGCGAGGGGAACCCCTCCTGAACCGCCCGAGGACGGCGCCGCGATGGTCGCGAGCGTCGGGCTCGGGGAGGCCCCGTCCGACGCGGACGGCGACGACGCCGAAGCCGCCGACGGCGTGATGACCACCGTGACCGCAGGCGCCGGCGCGGTCCCGGGCATGGGCGCGGGCGCGGCCGTGGGAGTCGGCGTCGCGACCGGGGCCGACGTCGGGTCGAGCGGGAAGAAGTGGAAGATGCCCGGATCGATCAGGAGCAGACTGCCGTAGCCCTGGGCGTGGGGCGTTCCCGTCATGTTGACGAGGTCCCACTCGGTCCAGCCGGAACCGCTGGATGTCCCGCTCGACGTGGCGTTGCCCGCGTCCTTGAGCGCGCCGGGATATCCAACCTGGAGGTAGGAGTATCCGTCGTTGCTGGTGATCGCGTCGCGGGTACTCGCGCTCGTGAGGTCGGTGTTGTACCCGACGACGCTGTAGACGTTGCCGGACTTCGTGATCTGGGCCTGCCACCCCGCGTCGGGGACCGCGGCGAAACTGCTCAGGGGGGCGTTGCTAAACGACACGCGGTATGCGTACCACGGTGGCGCCGTCACGTTGGTGATGGTCGCGCCGGGGAAGTGCGCGGCGATGTCGCCCGCGCCCGTGCCCTTGTAAGGGTCGGAGTCCGTCTGGTACCCCTCCTTCAGGGCCGTATAGATCTGGCCCGAGACGGTCCCGTCGGACTGGATGTAGTAGATCGAGTTGTACCGCAAGCACCCCGTCAGGGTGAACACCAGCGCCGCGATAAGGACCGCTGCAAGGCTTCGACGCTTCATGACGTATCCCTCCCCATTCCAGGCGCCGTGCCGACATAGGTCCGAGGGCCGCGCCCGCGCCGTCCGGCCTGGGTGGCGTCCCCGCCACCCCTTCATGAGGCATACCTTAGTAGCCCAAGAGACCATTTGCACGGGCTTCGAGCGAAGCCGAGCGGGCGGCGGGCGGCGGCGTGCGACGATGCTCGGCTACGGCCGAGTCTCGCGGATCGCCTCAACGAGCGCGCGCAGGCGCGGGTGGTCAAACAGCGTGTCGAGGACGACGGGCAGGCCGCGATCATCCGTGAGCGGCACGCACCAGTTGGGGTACTCGCGGTCCGTGCCGGGCTGGTTCTGGGTCCGCAGGTCGCTGACGGCGTCGGTGAGCGCCACTCCCACGAGGAGCGCGGGCGCGGCGAGCACCGCGCGATGAATCCCGATGAGGAGGTCCTCGCCGCTCGGGTCCGCGCCCCCGGGTCCGGGCGTTGCCCAGCCGCGCGCGACCAGGTACGCGACCATTTCCGCGCGTTCCGCCGCCGCCTCGGCGCGCACCTCCTCGGCGGGGCGAGCCAGGAGCCCGAGCCTCTCCCGCAGGTCAACTCCCGCGCCCGCGAGGTAGGCGGCCGTCGGCGAGATGTCGTGCGTCGTCGCGGTGGCGAGCACATCGGCGCGCTGGTGCTCCGGGGGCCGCAGGCTCCCATCGGCCTCGCGCTCCCACCACACGACCGTCGTGCCGAGGATGCCGCGAGAGGCGAGGTAGTCCTCGACCCACGGCTCCACCGTGCCGAGGTCCTCACCGATGACCATCGTGCCCGCGCGCTCCGCCTCCAGGCACAAGACCGCGAAGAGCGCCTCGTGGTCGTACCGCACGTACGCGCCGTCCGCGGCGTCGCCTTGTCTGTCGGGAGAGGGCCGTCCGTCGCCCATGTCCGGCACCCACCACAGCCGGAAGAGCCCGAGGATGTGGTCTATGCGGAGCGCGCCCGCGTGCCGCAGGGCCGCGCGGACGACGGCGCGGAAGGGCTCGTACCACGCCTCCTCTAGCGCGCGGGGAAGGAACGGGGGCTGGGACCAGTTCTGGCCCCGCTGGTTGTAAATGTCGGGAGGGGCGCCGACGCCCACGCCCGCCGCGAGGACCGGGGCAAACGCCCAGGCGTCCGCGCCCGCGGGGTGAACCCCCACCGCGAGGTCCGTCATGACCCCGATGGCCATGCCCGCGCGGAGGGCGGCATCCTGCGCCACACCGCGCTGCTCGTCGGCGATCCATTGGAGCCACGCGTAGAACGTGATCCGCTCGCGGTGGCTCGCGCGGAACGCCGCGATCCCGGGCGCGTGGGGGGAGGCCAGGCTCGCCGGGAGCGCAACACTCACCCCCGCCGCCGCGTGCTCCTCGACGTTACCGCTCTCCCGCTCCGCGGCGTGCTCTTCGATGAGAGCACACCACGTCGCGAAGTCCCCGAGCGCCGCGCCCTCGCGCGCCCTGAATGCGGCGAACGCACTCTCCCGCGCCGCGGGCCGCGGCAGATGGAAGACCTGCTCGAGTGCGTCCCGCTTCGCCCGCCAGATGGGGTCGCGATTGATCAGGGCGGGACTGAGGGACGCCGCGCGCGGCGCCTCCGCGGCCCAGTCGATCAGGGAGCGGTCGGCGCCCGGCATGTACGCGACCTCCGGGATGTCCTCGACTCGGACGTAGATCGGGTTGATGAAGAGCCGGGACGACGGCAGGTAGGGCGACGGGGTGAGGGGAGTCACGGGCTCGGCCGCGTGGAGCGGGTTGACGAGGACGAAGTCCGCCCCCGTCTTCGCGGCCGCGAGCTGGCATAAGTCCCTGAGGTCCGCGAGGTCCCCGATCCCCCACGACGCCCGCGAGCGCACGGAGTACAGCTGGGTCATGAAGCCCCACGGGCGCTTCGCGACCACCGCGTCCGGCGCGCGCAGGCGGACGGGGGTGACGATGAGGCGGCCCGTCACCGGCGCCGCGCCACGCCCGACGCGAGCGGTGAGCGTGTGGTAGCCGACGGGGAGGTCGGTGGGGAGCCGGAAGACCCCGGGGTGCGCCTGCGCGAGTTCCGTCGCGGGGCCCGACTCGAGCGTGAGCGTCAGCTCCACCGCGGCGCCCTCCGGGGCGTGCACCTCCACGTCGCGGGCCTCGCCGGCGCGGCGTACCGTCACGGGTGGCAGGGGCCGTGCTCGCCTCTCCGCCTCGAGGCGGTCCGCCGCGCGCTGGCAAGCCGCGTCGTCCCCCGCCTCGATCCCCATCGTCGCGAGGATCGCACGAATGGCACGCGCCGAACTGGAGCGCCTCTCGCCGTCGTACGCGGTGTAGGCGGCCGACACCCCGCAGGCGTCCGCGAGTCGCGCGAGCGCGGCGGTGGGAGCGTTGACTCGCGAATGCGGCGCTGGCGGGGTCTCGCTCACGTCCCCATCCTGCCAGAGCGGTACGTCGCCCCCGCTGCGGCGCGTGGCGCGGATAGTCTGGGGTCATGTTCATCGCCTCGCGCCTGGTTCCGGACCACTGGTGGAACACCGCCGGAAGTACGATCGGCGGCTGGTGGACATCGGCTTACGACTGGGTGAACGCGAGGGGCGACACGGCGGGCAAGGTCATTCTCACGGTCATCCTTGCGGTCGTGGTGTGGGTCCTCGGCCGCCTCGCGATCCGCGCCCTGACCCGCGGACTGCGCAAGGGGATCACCCAGGGTAGCCGACGCGCGCGCCGACTCCTGAGACGTGCGGGGCTTGCCCCGGCCGAGCCCACCATCGAGGCCCAACTCGAAGCCAATCGGTACGTCCAGCGAGCGCAGACGGTCAGCGTCGTGCTACGGAGCGCGCTGACCGTGACCGTCATCATCCTCACCTTCGTGATGATCCTCTCCGAAGTTGGCGTCGATATCGCTCCGTTGCTTACCGGAGGGGCGATCGTAGGTGTCGCGCTCGGGTTCGGCGCCCAGTCGCTCGTCAAGGACCTGCTAAGCGGGATGTTCATGCTGCTCGAGGACCAGTACGGCGTCGGCGACATCGTCGACGTCGGGGACGCGACGGGCGTGGTCGAGACGTTCGGGCTGCGCTCCACCCGCCTGAGGAGCCTCGATGGGACGGTGTGGTTCGTGCCGAACGGCGAGGTGCGCCGGGTCGGCAACATGTCGCGCCTGTGGTCGCGCGCGATGATCGAGGTTCGAGTGGACTTCGAGGAAGACGTCGACGCCGCGCGCCAGGCAATCCTCGACGCCGCTGCGGCGGCCATCGCGCGGCCCGAGATCGCCCCACATGTGCTGGGCGAGGCGACGGTCCCTGGCATCGAGGAGATGGAGTCCGACGCGGTAGTGCTGCGGCTCATGGTTCAGGTCCAGCCGGCCAAGCAATGGGACGTCCAGCGCGCCATCCGCGCGGAGATCCAGAAGAAGTTCCGCGGACGCGGCATCACGCTCGCGGTGCCGGTCAACCGCGTCTACGTGCGCCCGCGTCCCTCCAGCGACACGACGCCCGCGGGTGGCAAGACGACGCCGAGAACCAAACAGTCGAAGAAGGCGCCATCGCCCGGACCCGACGCCTAGGCTGGCTCCCCTGCGTCGTTCCCTGCGTCGTTCCCTGCGTCGTTCCCTGCGTCGTCTCCGGCGTCGTCTCCGGCATCGTCCCCCGCGGCGTCCCCTCTCGTCGCGGCCGCGCGGAAGTCGCGCCGAGCGCGCCACACCTGCCACAGGGCAATCGCCTGGCAGGCGAGCAGGCCCGCGCTCGCTAGCGCGATCGTTACGCCCGACGGCGATCCGGGAACGTGGTTGCCGCGGATGAAGAGGAAGAGCGTCTCGAGCGGCCAACTGGCGAGGAAGAGCCACGCGCCGAGGTAGGCGAACTTCACGGGCAGGTCCGCGGCAAGGTCGAAGTTGCGCGCGAGCATCACGGCGCTGATGACGGCGGCGAGCCCCGCGAGCGCCGCGCACGCGACGAGCAGCCCAGCGATCTCGATCGGAATGAACATCGCGGGAGGAACGCCGAGCTGGTGCCAGCCGCCGGCGGGGAGCGCGGCCTCGAGCCTCGGCGAGAGGACGCTCTCGATCACCTCGTATCCGACGCCTCCGGCGAGAAGCCAGAGGATCGCGCGCACCCGCAGTCTCGTCACTCCCATGCCCCGACGGTGGCCTCGCTCCGGGCTTCTGTCAACGGCAACGGCGGGTGCGGCCGCGCCGAGTCGACGTCGCGGACGACTGCCCACGCCTCGCGGGTGAACCGGAACTGGCGCGGGAGGGAGCCGGGGACGAGCCAACCCAGCGCGTAACTCAGCAGAACGATGCCGATGAATTCGACGGGCCACACGGGGGCAAGAGTCATGGTCGACTGGCCGAACCGCGTCGCGTCGAGGCTCGGGTTCGCGAGCGCGATCGCCCACATGACCGGCAGGAACGCGACGACGCCGACGAGGTGAAGCCCGAACAGCGCGGCCGCGCCGTATCGCGCACCGAACTGGTCGATGACCAGCCCGACCGAGAGCAGGTAGACGATCACCGGCGCGGCGGCCCAAAGCGGGCGAGGGTCAGCCTCGCCCGCCACGTGGGGGGCGCCGGGCCAGACGACGACGAACACCCAGACCGTGAGAAGGCCGAGCGATGCGCGGCATAGCGTGACCGAGACGCTCCGCCTCCACCCGCGCGCCGCGCGCAGGACGGAGCGGGTGTCGGCCGCGCGATCGACCGCGAGCCAGAGCAGGGCGCGCGCCACCTTGGCGGGTCGAGGGCGCTCGATGCGGGCGAGGCTCCCCGCGCGCAGGGTCACGGCCGAGCGCGCGCCGGAGATCACGGACACGTCGGGGCCCCCCTTTCGCTGCGAGGTGGGGTGTCACAGGGGGAACGCCCGTGGGCGCCGGGACGTTCCGCGCGGGCTTGGCATCACGCGCGCGGTAGCCTCTGGGAAGAACGACGGGAGGGGAGGCCATGGCCGCGATCGACGACCCCTGGGCCTCGCTCGCCGTCGTGACCGGACTCGAGGCCCTGACCCTCAGGAGGCTCGGGCCCACCACGTTCGAGGGCGACTCGCTCCCCGTGCCGGGCGGGCGCGTCTTCGGCGGCCAGGTGCTCGGCCAGGGCGTGATCGCCGCGGGTCACACCGCGGACGAGGATCGCCACATCCACTCCCTCCACGGCTATTTTCTCCGGGCGGGTGACGCCACCAAGCCCATTCGCTTCGAGGTCGAGATCCTCCGCGACGGCGGCTCGTTCTCCGCGCGCCGCGTGCACGCCCTCCAGGACGACCGCCCACTGCTGAGCATGATCACCTCGTTCCAGCTCCGGCAGGACGGCCCCGAGCACTCCGTCACGATGCCCGAGGTGCCGGGCCCGGAGACCCTGCCCTCGGGCGTCGACGTCCTTCGGCCGTTCGAGGGGCACCCGATGGCGGACTTCTGGCTCAAGGAGGCGCCGTTCGACGTGCGCCACGTCGAGGGCTCGCTCTTCTACCAGGCGGACCCGCACCCCAAGCCCTATCAGAGCGCATGGATGCGCGTGCGCGAGCCGCTCGACGTGCCCGAGCTCACCCACCGCGCGCTCATCGCGTTCGGATGCGACCAGGTGATCCTCGAGCCGCTGCTGCGCCGCCACGGGCTGTCGTGGACGACCAAGAATCTCGCCTTCGCGAGCCTCGACCATGCGATGTGGTGGCACCGTCCCGCGCGCGCCGACGAGTGGCTGCTCTTCGTCCAGGACGCCCCGACCGCGCAGGGCGGCCGCGGCCTCACCGGCGCGTGGGTGTTCACCGAGGACGGCAGGCTCGTGGCGAGCGTCGCGCAGGAGGGGATGCTGCGGCTCGGCGAGTAGTCGCCGCGCTCGCTATCCCCGCGTGAGCTTGCGGTACGTGACGCGGTGCGGGCGCGCGGCCTCCGGGCCGAGGCGCTCGACCTTGTTCTCCTCGTACGACTGGAAGTTGCCCTCGAACCAGAACCACTCCCCCGGCTTTTCGGCCGTGCCCTCGTAGGCGAGGATGTGCGTCGTCACCCGGTCGAGGAACCACCGGTCGTGGCTGACGACCACCGCACACCCGGGGAACTCCAGCAGGGCGTTCTCGAGGCTCCCGAGAGTCTCGACGTCGAGGTCGTTGGTGGGCTCGTCGAGCAAGAGGACGTTGCCGCCCTCCTTGAGCGTGAGCGCGAGGTTGAGGCGGTTGCGCTCGCCGCCGGAGAGGACGCCGGCTGGCTTCTGCTGATCCGGGCCCTTGAAGCCGAACGCGCCCACGTACGCACGGGAGGGCATCTCGACATTGCCGACCTTGATGAAGTCGAGCCCGTCGGACACGACCTCCCAGAGCGTCTTCTTGGGATCGATCCCGCCGCGGCCCTGATCGACGTAACTGACCTTGACCGTGTCACCGATCCTCAGCTCGCCCGAGTCGAGGGGCTCCAGCCCCACGATCGTCTTGAACAGCGTCGTCTTCCCGACGCCGTTGGGGCCGATGACGCCGACGATGCCGTTTCGCGGGAGCGTGAAGCTCAGGTCCTCGATGAGGACGCGATCGCCGAAGCCCTTCTTGATGTCCTTCGCCTCGAGCACGAGGTTGCCCAGGCGCGGGCCCGGCGGAATCTGGATCTCCTCGAAGTCCAACTTCCTGGTCTTCTCGGCCTCCGTCGCCATCTCCTCGTACCGGCCCAGGCGCGCCTTGGACTTCGTCTGGCGGCCCTTCGCGTTGGAGCGCACCCACTCGAGCTCCTCCTTGAGGCGCTTCTCCAGCTTCTGGTCCTTCTTACCCTGCACCGCGAGCCGCGCGCCCTTCTTCTCCAGGTAGGTGGAGTAGTTCCCCTCGTAGGGGTAGGCCCGGCCGCGGTCGAGCTCGAGGATCCATTCCGCCACGTTGTCGAGGAAGTACCGGTCGTGGGTCACGGCGAGCACGGCGCCGGGGTACTTGGCGAGGTGCTGCTCGAGCCAGAGGACGGACTCGGCGTCGAGGTGGTTGGTGGGCTCGTCGAGCAGGAGCAGGTCGGGCTTCTCCAGCAGGAGCTTGCACAGCGCGACGCGGCGCCTCTCGCCGCCAGAGAGCGTCTTGACGACGGCGTCGCCGGGCGGGCAGCGCAGGGCGTCCATCGCCTGCTCCAGCTGGGAGTCGAGGTCCCACGCGTCCGCGTGATCCAGGATCTCCTGAAGCGTCCCCATCTCGGCCAGCAGCGTGTCGAAGTCCGCGTCCGGCTCTCCCATGAGGGCCGAGATTTCGTTGAAGCGGTCGAGCTTGGCCTTGATCGGTGCGACGCCTTCCTCGACGTTGCCGAGGACGTCCTTCTCCTCGTTGAGTTGCGGCTCCTGCATGAGGATGCCGACGCTGTAGCCGGGGCTCAGGCGCGTCTCGCCATTGGACGCGGTCTCAAGTCCCGCCATGATCTTGAGGACCGTGGACTTGCCCGCTCCGTTCGGCCCGACCACGCCGATCTTGGCGCCGGGGTAGAACGCGATGGTCACGTCGTCGAGGATGACCTTGTCACCGTGCGCCTTGCGCGCCTTATGCATTTGGTAGATGAACTCAGCCACTGAATCTCCGGGGGTTGGTCGCGGTTTCGCCGACGACTAGCCTACGCGCTGGGCGCGAGGCACCCTGGCGCATCCTCCGTGGGCCGTCTCTTGCACTTCCATACCAAACCGTTACCTCAATGCCGTCACACCGTCACCACCTGCAACGTTGAGTGACCGAGACCCAAGTAGGGTTGAACTACGCAACGGCCTGGCGCTTTTCAGGCACAAGAACAAGCGAATGAGGATCACACAATGAAGAACATCGTGCGCATGAGCGCGGTGGCGGCAACCGCCGCCCTCGCGTTGGCAGCATGCTCTGCGGCACCGTCGGCAACCCCGTCGGCGTCCGACACGGCACCCGCAGCTCCGGCCTACAAGGCCTGCATGGTTTCCGACTCTGGTGGCTTCGACGACAAGTCGTTCAACCAGTCCGGGTACGAAGGACTCGTCAAGGCACAAAACGAACTCGGCGTAGAGATTGCGACCGCGGAGTCGAACGACGCGGCGGACTACGCGCCGAACATCGATGCGATGATCGCCGCGAATTGCGACCTCATCATCACGGTAGGCTTCAACCTCGCGGACGCCACACAGGCGGCCGCCATCGCGAACCCCACACAGGACTTCGCCATCGTTGACGCGTCGTTCTCCGACGCCGACTTCAACCCGGTCGTCTACGACAACGTCAAGTCGCTCCTCTTCGCCACGGACCAGGCCGCGTTCCTCGCGGGCTACGCCGCGGCGGGCCACACGACGACCGGGAAGGTCGCCACGTTCGGCGGCGGGAACTTCCCCGGTGTCACCGACTTCATGACCGGCTTCCTGTTCGGCGTGAACTACTACAACACCGAGAAGGGCACCAACGTCGCGGTTCTCGGCTGGGACGGCACCTCCGGCTCGGTCGACTCGGGCTTCACGGACCAGACCATCGGCCAGACGCTCGGAAACGGCTTCATTCAGCAGGGCGCGGACATCATCCTCCCCGTCGCTGGACCCGTTGGCCTCGGCACCGCGCAGGCGGCACAGGCGGCTGGAAACGTCCAGATCATCGGCGTTGACTCCGACTGGACCCTCACCGCTCCCGAGTACAAGGACGTCATCTACGGCTCGATTCTCAAGGAGATCGGTGCCGCGGTGTTCGCCACCGTCTCCGAGGCCGTTTCCCCCGCGGGATTCTCGAACACGTCCTACATCGGGACCCTGGAGAACGGTGGAGTCGGCCTTGCCGGAATCACCGATGACTTCACGACCCTGAAGGCTGCGATCATCGCGGGAACCATCCCCACCAAGTAATTCAAGCAACGAGACGAGGGGCGTGCTGCGTAGACCGCGGCACGCCCTTCGTGCTTGACTGGCGAAACGTTCCAACGACGACGCGAGTGAGTGGAGACCAGGCGTGAAGCTCGAGTTGCGGGGCATTACCAAACGCTTCGGAAATCTCACCGCGTGCGACGCCATCGACCTCGTCGTCGAGCCGGGCCAGGTGCACGCCCTGCTCGGCGAGAACGGCGCGGGCAAGTCCACTCTCATGAACGTGCTCTTCGGCCTGTACGACGCCGACGAAGGCCAGATCCTGCTCGACGGCAAGGTCGTTGACTTCGACGGCCCCGGCGACGCAATGACGGCGGGCATCGGAATGGTTCACCAGCACTTCATGCTCGTGCAGCCGTTCAGCGTCGCCGAGAACGTGATGCTAGGCCACGAGGACATGCGAGGGCACACGGGCCTCCTCGACTTTCAGGCGGCCCGCAGGCGCGTTCGCGAGTTGTCCGAGCGCTTCGGCTTCGATGTCGACCCCGACGCGATCATCGCCGGGCTTCCCGTGGGGGCACAGCAGCGCGTCGAGATCATCAAGGCGCTATCCCGCGACGCGAAGGTGCTCATCCTCGACGAGCCGACCGCCGTGCTCACGCCCCAGGAGACGGACGAACTCCTCGAAATCATCCGCGAGCTCGCCAAGTCGGGCACGTCGATAGTGCTCATCACGCACAAGTTGCGCGAGGTCAAGGCCGTCGCGGATACCGTCACCGTCATCCGCCGGGGCAAGGTCGTGGGGACGGCGAAGCCATCCGCGACGCGCGAGAAGTTGGCGTCGATGATGGTGGGGCGCGACGTCTCGATGACGGTCGACAAGTCCCCGGCCAAGCCCGGCAAAGTCGTGCTCGATGTCGTCGGCCTGAACGTGATCGACGCGGCCGGCGTTGCGCAACTGCGCAACGTGAGCTTCGACGTGCACGCGGGCGAGATCGTCGTGATCGCTGGCGTGCAGGGCAACGGGCAGACGGAACTCACCGAGACCCTCCTCGGGCTTACGCATCCGACCTCCGGTCACGCGACGCTCGATGGCGAGCGAATCACCGGGCGCTCGATCAAGGAGGTCCTCGGCGCCGGCGTCGGATTCGTGCCGGAGGACCGAACGGAAGACGGACTCGTCTCGACCTTCACCCTCGAGAACAACCTGATTCTGGACCTCTACGATCAGGAGCCCTTCGCGCACGGCCTCGCCCTGCAGATGGGCGCGATCGCCGAGAACGCCGCGCGCCTGATCGGGGAGTTCGACGTGCGAACCACGAGCGCCCACGCCACGGGAGCATCCCTCTCGGGCGGCAACCAGCAGAAACTCGTGCTCGCCCGCGAGATGTCGCGCCCGCTCAAGCTCCTCATCGCCTCGCAGCCCACGCGCGGCCTCGACGTGGGCTCGATCGAATTCGTCCACAAACGGATCATCGCGGAGCGCGACGCCGGCGCCGCCGTCCTCATCGTCTCGACCGAGCTGGACGAGGTGTCCGCGCTCGCGGACCGCATCGCGGTGATGTACCACGGCCGGATCGTCGGCATCGTTCCGCCGACGACCAGCCGCGAGAAGCTCGGCCTCATGATGGCGGGCGCATCCGAGGGAGTGAAGTCATGACTACGAGGCGGCCCGCCCGGAACGCCGCGTCCCTGCTGCGCGAGATCACGCAGAGCTCGTGGCTCGTGGTGGCGCTCGCCATCGGCGCGTCCCTGCTCGTGAGCAGCCTGCTCGTCATCGCCGTCGACCCCGCGGTCTCGGCCGCGGGGGGGCACTTCTTCGCGCGACCAAGCGACTGGTTCTCCGCGGCGGGCCACATCATCGGCGCGACCTTCACCGCCATGTTCCAGGGCGCCGTCTTCAATCCGGGCGCGGCCACGTGGGCCGAGAAACTCCAGCCGATCACGCTGACGCTCACCGTCGCCACCCCGCTCATCTTCGCGGGCCTTGGCCTCGGCATCGGATTCCGCGCGGGCCTGTTCAACATCGGCGCCCAGGGCCAGATGATCATCGGCGCCATGCTGGGCGGATACATCGGTTTCGCGTACCACCTCCCGGTGGGCCTTCACCTGCTCTTGGCCGTCCTCGGGGCCGTCATCGGCGGGGCCCTCTGGGGCTTCATCCCCGGAATCCTTAAGGCGAAGACGGGCGCCCACGAGGTCATCACCACCATCATGCTCAACTACGTCGCGATCAACCTGATTCGCTATGCGCTTCGACAGCCCGCGTTTCTGCGGCCCGGGGAGTCCAACCCCAGGTCGCCGATCGTTGACCAGAACGCCCAGTACCCTCTGCTCTTCGGCTGGGTCCACGACGTCAACATCCGTCTGCACCTCGGCTTCGTCCTCGCACTCCTCGCCGCGTGGGGCGTCTGGTGGCTGATGGAACGCTCTACCTGGGGGTTCCAGTTCCGATCGGTGGGCGCGAACCCGCACGCCGCGAGGACCGCGGGGATGAGCATCGGGCGCTCGTACATCCTGGTGTTGATGATCGCCGGCGCGCTCGCGGGCCTGGCCGGGTCCGCCCAGGTGCTTGGTACGGAGAAGGCCCTCACCGAGGGAATCGCCGCGAGCTACGGGTTCGATGCGATCACCGTCGCCCTCCTCGGACGATCGAGGCCCCTCGGCACCGTCATGGCGGCGATCCTCTTCGGCGCGCTCAGGGCCGCGGGGCCGACGCTCCAGGTCCAGGCGGGGTTGCCGAACGATATCGTCCTGGTGATTCAGTCGCTCATCGTGCTCTTCATCGCGGCGCCGCCGCTGGTCCGGTTCCTCTTCCGATTGCCCCAGCCGACGGAGGAGGAGGTGGTGACCGCATGACCGCCGTGGCCATCAGGCCCGCCCGGGCCGCAGACGACGCCGAGATCGAGGTTCCGCGCAGTTGGAAGGCGCCCGTCGCCTACGGCGTCATCGCGATCCTCTCCTTGGTCTTCTTTGGGCTCGGCTCGGCCGTCGGAGCGGAGACGACTTTCCACCTCGCACGCGAGACGGATGCGTTCCAGATTCCCGACTTCTCTGTTGTGTCCCGCGGATCGGCGGTGTTGCTCTCGCTGATCGCCGCCGCGCTCGCGGCGCTGTCGGTATGGTCGGTGTGGACGCGGCGCAAGTTCGGACCGTGGCTGCCGTCCGTCTTCGGCTTGACCGTCGTCCTCGCCCTTCTCGTGTGGGCGGGCGCGGGCAAGACCAGCACGAACATCAACATCACCGGCCTGCTCGCCGGTGGACTCCTCTTCGCCGGACCGCTCGTGTTTGGTTCCCTCTCGGGCCTCATTTGCGAACGCTCCGGGGTCATCAACATCGCGATCGAGGGTCAGTTGCTGTTCGGCGCATTCCTCGGCGCGGTCGTCGCGAGCGCCTCGGGCAGCGCGTGGCTCGGCATCGTCGCCGCCCCCCTGGCGGGGGCCCTGATCGGCGCCCTGCTCGCGATGTTCGCGGTGCGCTACTGGGTGGACCAAATCGTCGTCGGCGTCGTCCTGAACGTGCTCGTCGTCGGGCTTACGGGATTCTTCTTCGGCACCGTGCTGAGGACCCACCCGAACCTCAACGCGCCGACGGGGCTCGGCACCTGGCCGGTCCCTGGGCTATCCCGGATCCCCGTGATCGGGCCCGTCCTGTTCGACCAAACGCCGCTGATCTACATCATGTTCGTCGTCGTCGCGGCGCTGCACGTCATGCTCTTCAGGTCGCGCTGGGGCCTCAGGGTCCGCGCGGTCGGCGAGCACCCGCAGGCCGCGGACACGGTGGGCATCAAGGTCAACCGCACCCGCGTCCGCAACACCATCCTCGGCGGCGCGGTGGCTGGCCTCGGCGGCGCCTTCTTCACCGTCGCGGCGGCCCTCGGTTTCGGCAAGGAGATGACCGGGGGCAAGGGCTACATCGCGCTCGCCGCGATGATCCTGGGCCGCTGGTCTCCGAAGGGTTCGCTCGCCGCGGCGCTGCTCTTCGGTCTCGCGGACCAACTCCGGCGGGACCTCGGCATCATCGGCTCCGCCATTCCCGGTGAGTTCATCAGCATGCTGCCCTACCTCGCGACGATCTTCGCGGTGGCTGGCATCGTCGGGCGCGTGAGCCCGCCCGCCGCGGAGGGCAAGGCGTACAAGAAGTGACCGGCGTCGAGATCGACTGGGAAGCGCTTCGCTCCGCCGCGCGGGCGGTCTCCGCCAACGCGTACGTGCCGTACTCGCGCTACCCCGTTGGCGCCGCGGCGGTCACGGACGACGGGCGCGTCATCGCGGGGTGCAACGTGGAGAACGCGAGCTACGGGCTGACGCTGTGCGCGGAATGCTCGGTCGTGTCCCAGCTCCATGCGACGGGCGGCGGGCGCCTGATCGCGCTCGCGTGCGTCGACGGCGCGGGCGAGCCCCTCACTCCGTGCGGGCGGTGCCGCCAGTTGCTGCACGAACACGGCGGACCCGACATGCTCGTGGACGCCGTCGGCGGCCCGACCACCGTGGGCGAACTGCTGCCGGGCGCCTTTGGTCCGGGTCACCTGGAGACGGGGCACCTGGAAACGGGGCACCTGGAAACGCCGCACCCAGAGTCCCGCGCGTGACCGAAGCCTACGACGCCGTCGAGGTCATCGTCGCGAAGCGCGACGGCGGAGTCCTGACCGACGGCCAGATCGACTGGGTCGTAGACGCCTACACGCGCGGCGCCGTCACCGACTATCAGATGAGCTCCCTCGCGATGGCTATCCTGCAGCGCGGGATGAATCGCGCCGAGATCGCCCGCTGGACGCGGGCCATGATCGCCACGGGCGAGCGCCTCGACTTCTCGGCCCTCTCGCGCCCGACCGCAGACAAGCACTCGACCGGCGGAGTCGGGGACAAGGTCACGCTCCCCCTCGCGCCCCTTGCCGCAGCCTGCGGGCTGGCCATCCCGCAGCTGTCCGGGCGGGGCCTCGGCCACACCGGCGGCACCCTGGACAAGCTGGAGACCATCCCCGGATGGCAGGCCGACCGCACGAACGCGCAGATGCTCGAGCAGCTCGAATCCGTGGGCGCGGTGATTTGCGCCGCGGGGGCCGGGCTCGCCCCGGCCGACAAGAAGCTCTACGCCCTGCGCGACGTCACCGGAACCGTCGAGTCGATCCCGCTCATCGCGTCGTCGATCATGTCCAAGAAGATCGCCGAAGGCACGGGGGCGCTCGTCCTCGACGTCAAGGTGGGGTCCGGCGCCTTCATGAAGGATCTCGACCGCGCGCGCGAGCTCGCGCAGACCATGGTCGAGCTCGGCACCGACGCCGGTGTGGTGACATCGGCGCTCCTCACGGACATGTCCACGCCGCTCGGGCGAGCGGTCGGCAACGCGCTCGAGGTCACCGAGTCCGTGGAGGTGCTCGCTGGCGGGGGCCCCACGGACGTCGTGGAGCTCACGCTCGCGCTCGCGAGGGAGATGCTCGAGCGGGCAGGCGTCACCGGCAAGGATCCCGCCGACGCGCTCGCGGACGGAAGCGCCATGGACGTGTGGCGCGCGATGATCGCCGCTCAGGGCGGCGACCCCGACGCCCCGCTTGCCACGGCCAAGCATCGAGAGGACGTCACCGCCGTCGAGGACGGCGTGGTGTCGCGCTTGGACGCGCTGGGGGTGGGGATCGCCGCGTGGCGGCTCGGCGCCGGTCGGGCGAGCCTCCTGGATGTGATCCAGCCGGGCGCGGGCATCTACCTCCACAAGCAACGGGGCGATCCCGTGCGAGCCGGCGAGCCCATCATGACGCTCTACACCGACGAGGAGGCGCGGTTCGGGAGGGCCCTTCAGGCCCTCGACGAGGCGTGCGGAGGCTCCGGCGCGGTCGAGGTGTCCGACTCGGCGCCCGCGCGGCGCATCGTGCTCGACCGCGTCGATCCGGCCTAGCGGACCGCGACTAGGGTGGACAGAGTGAACAACACCGAGAAGAGACTCCTGCCGCTACCCAAGATCTCGCTCCACGATCACCTCGACGGCGGCCTGCGGCCCGCGACCATCATCGAGCTCGCCGCCGAGGCGGGGCACGAGCTTCCCGCGACCGACGCCGCAGAGCTGGGCGCCTGGTTCGTCGAGGCCGCCAACTCGGGCTCGCTCGTCCGCTACCTTGAGACCTTCGCCCACACGGTCGCGGTGATGCAGACCGCGGACAACCTGGCGCGCGTCGCCCGCGAGGCCGTCGTCGACCTTGCCGCCGACGGCGTCATCTACGCGGAGCTGCGGTACGCGCCCGAGCAGCACCTCGAGGGAGGGCTCAGCCTCCAGGAGGTGGTCGAGGCCGTCCAGGCTGGAATTGACGCTGGCGTCGCCGAGGCAGCGGCTGCCGGGCGCGAGGTTCGGGCAGGCGCGCTCCTGACGGCAATGCGCCATGCCGAGCGCGGCACCGAAATCGCGCGCCTCACGCTTGAGAACTACGGCCGGTGCTGCGTCGGATTCGATATCGCCGGCCCCGAGGACGGATTCCCGCCGTCGAGGCAGACGGAGGCCTTCGCGCTCCTGCGCGACGCCCACGTCCCGGTGACCATCCACGCGGGCGAGGCCGCAGGCGTCGCGAGCATTTCCGAGGCGGTGGGGCTCGGCGCGGCGCGCCGCATTGGTCACGGCGTGCGCATCCACGAAGACATCGCGGGGTTCGGAACGTCGGAACCCGTCTACGGCCGGGTCGCGGCGTTCGTGCGCGACAATCAGATCCCCCTTGAGCTGTGCCCCTCCTCGAACATCCAAACCGGCGCGGCGGAGTCGATTGCGACGCACCCGATCACCGGGCTGCGCGACCTGGGCTTCACCGTCACGATCAACTGCGACAACCGCCTGATGTCGGGTACGTCGTTGACGCGCGAGATGGCGCTGCTCGTCGACGAGGCGGGCTGGACGCTGGACGACCTCGAACTCGCGACCCTAGACGCGGCGTGGGCCGTCTTCCAGTCGTACGACGTTCGCGAGGAACTCGCGGAGGTTGTGTTCGAGGCCTACGAGGGCCTCACCGAGTAGGACAACGCAGGCGAAAGGACCCTCCCATGACGCTCTCCCGAGCGGAGCTCGCCCGGTACGTCGACCACACGCTCCTCAAGCCCGAAGCGACGGCGGGGGACGTCGCCGCGCTGATCGCAGAGGCCGCCGATCTCGGCGTGTTCAGCGTCTGCATCTCGCCGTCGATGCTGCCGGTCGCAACTCCCCCTGGGCTCGCCGTCGCGAGCGTCTGCGGGTTCCCCTCGGGAAAGCACCACAGCGCGATCAAGGCGGCGGAGGCGGCGCGGTCGATCGCCGACGGCGCCGACGAGGTGGACATGGTGATCGACGTCGGGGCGGCGGCAATCGGGGATTTCGAGGCCGTCGAGGTTGACATCCGCGCGGTCAGGGCGGCGGTTCCCGCGGGCAGGATCCTCAAGGTGATCATCGAATCGGCCGCCCTCGCCGACGACCAGATCGTCGGCGCGTGCCGCGCCGCCGAGTCGGCAGGCGCCGACTTCGTGAAGACCTCCACGGGCTTTCACCCCGCCGGGGGCGCCACGGAACACGCCGTCGCGTTGATGGCTGCGACGGTTCGCGGCAAGCTCGGGGTCAAGGCCTCGGGCGGGATCCGCACGGCCGACGCGGCGCTCGCGATGATCGCCGCGGGCGCGACGCGGCTCGGGCTCTCCGGGACCCGCGCCGTCCTCGACGGCCTCGATGCCATCAATGCAAAGGGCGCCGGAGCGGGCGGATCGGGCGGCGGCGGGTACTAGGCGCCGCTCGCTACAGCCCGCCCGCTACAGCCCGCCCGCTACAGCCCGAGCGCCGCGCGCACGTCGGACTCGAGCTCGGCCATGAACCCCTCGGCCGCGGCTCGCGCACCCGAAACGGCGCCCGCCACCGGCACGATGACCTCGAGGTACGCCTTCACCTTGGCCTCGGTCCCGCTCGGGCGGATGATGACGCGCGCGCCACTGGCCGTGATGAGGCGCAACCCGGGTGTGGGGAGGAGGCCATCGATCCCAAGGCTCATGTCCTCCGTTACCGCCACGGCGGATCCGCCGAGCGCCGTCGGAGGTGCCGCGAGAATCGCGGCGACCGCCGCGCCCGACGCGTCAACGGAGTCGAGTCGCGCCGACACCTGGCGCGTGAGGTAGACGCCGTACTCGCGGTCGAGCGACTCGAGCTCGTCCTCGAGCGTGTGCCCCGCCGCGGCGAGCTCCGCCACCAGGTCCGCGATGACGACGGCGGCGGAGATCCCGTCCTTGTCGCGAACCATGTCGGGCGCGACGCAATAGCCAATGGCCTCCTCGTACCCGAAGACCAGGCCCTCGGTTCGGGCGATCCACTTGAAGCCCGTCAGCGTCGACTCGTATTCGAACCCGTGTCGCTCGGCGATGCGCGCCAGGATCTGCGACGACACGATCGAATTCGCGAGGGTCCCCGGGCGCCCGGCCGCGGCTGCCCGCCGCGCGAGGCGTTCGCCAAGCAGCGCGCCGACGCGGTCGCCGTGGAGGGTGGTCCACTTCCCGTCGATCACGGCGGCCACCGCGCATCGGTCCGCGTCGGGGTCGTTTGCGATCGCCACGTCGGCCCCGACCTTCTCGGCGAGGGCGAGCGTCAGGTCCATCGCGCCCTTCTCCTCTGGGTTGGGAAACGCGACCGTGGGAAACAGCGGGTCGGGCTCGGCCTGCTCCGGCACCATGTGGAGGTCGGTGAAGCCCGCGGCGCGCAGAACCGCACTCAGCGTCGCGCCGCCGACGCCGTGGAGGGGCGTCAGGGCGATCGTCACCGCCGCGCGCTCCGGACGGGACGCGGGGGTAGGCTCGCCGACCAGAGCCGCGGTCTGAGCGACGTACTCCGCGAGCAGGTCGTCGCCGACGACGGTCCATCCCGACTCCGCGCGCGCCACCGAAGCGACGGACGCGACGCGCGCGATGCGGGAGGCGATCTCGGCGTCGAAGGGCGGGACGATCTGGGCCCCCTGTCCCGCGCCGCCGACGATGCGGCCGCCCAGGTAGACCTTGTACCCATTGTCCTGCGGCGGGTTGTGGCTCGCCGTGACCATGACTCCCGCGTCGGCGGCGAGCTCGCGCACCGCGTACGCGAGCACCGGCGTCGGGAGTGCGGACGGCAGCAGCAGCGCGCGGTGACCCGCGGCGGTCATGACGGCGGCGGTGTCGATGGCGAACTGGTCGGACTTGATTCGAGCGTCGTAGCCGATCGCGACGGTACCCGGCCCGCCAAGCGTGTCGGTCATGTAGGCGGCAAGGCCCGCCGCGGCCCGGATGACCACCGCGCGGTTCATCCTGTTGGGGCCGGGGCCGAGCGCGCCCCGAAGCCCCGCCGTCCCGAACTGAAGCATTCCGCTGAAGCGGTCCTCTGCGTCGGCGCGAGCCTCGGCATCGCCCGCGCGCATCGCGGCGAGAACCTCGGCGAGCTCGGCCGCGGTCTGGGGGTCGGGGTCGTCCGCGATCCACGCCCCGATGCGCGCCGCGAGATTGGAGTCTGCCGGACGGGCGCTCGCCAGGTCAGAGTCCGCGCCGTCGGCGTTCACGAACTCGGAGTCCACGACATCCGGCCCACGATGTCGGCGAGCAGCCGCGAGATGCGCGGCCCGGCCTCGCGACCCGCCTCGAGCACCTCGCCGTGGTTCAGTTCGCCGCCGGAGATTCCCGCGGCGAGGTTGGTCACCAGGGATAGCCCAAGAACCTCGAGCCTCGCCTCGCGAGCCGCGATCGCCTCGAGCGCCGTGGACATCCCGATGAGATTCGCGCCCATCGTCGCCGCCATCCGGACCTCGGCGGGCGTCTCGTACTGCGGACCTGAGAACTGGATGTACACCCCCTCGACCAGGCTCGGGTCGACCTCTCGCGCGATCGAGCGCAGCCGGTGCGAGTAGACGTCCGTCATGTCGATGAAGTTCGCGCCCGTGAGGGGGGTAGCGCCCGTGTAGTTGATGTGGTCCGCGATGAGCACGGGCGTCCCGGGCCCGACGTCCGGCCGCGTCGAGCCGCAGCCGTTGGTCAGGACGATGATGCGGCACCCCGTTGCCGCGGCCGTGCGGACGCCGTGAACCACGGCCTGCGGGTCGCGGCTCTCGTAGAAGTGCTGCCGCGCGCCCAGGACGAGGACGCGGGTGCCCGACGGCGTGAGGATCGAGCGCAGCTCCGAGTGGTGGCCCTGCACGGCCGCGGCCTTGAAGCCGGGGACGTCCCCGGGCGCGACCGTCGCCACCTCGTCGCCTACCAGGCCGGCGGCGTCGCCCCACCCGGAACCCAAGACGAGCGCGATGTCGTGGCGCTCAACGCCCGTAGCGGAAGCGATGGCGGCGGCCGCAGCTGCCGCGAGGTCATGGGAGGAGTTCATCGTTCGAGCGTATCCCGCCGCCCGTTCGGTTCCTATGGGCAGGCCCAGGCGGCGCGCATGGAGAGGGCCCCGACGCCGTAGCGGCGGGGCCCCTCCGTGCACCGCGACCTAACTTGCGGCTGCGGCTCCACGGCCCGATATCCGCGCCACGAGGATCACGAGGCCTGCTGCGACGAGCACGCCGATCACGTAGCCGATCGGCTTCGAGCCGTCCCCGACGCGGTCCCAGATGTAGAACCCGAGCCACACGCCGACGATCCCGATGAGGACCGTGAGGAGCAGGTTGACGTCGCGACCGGCAACTATGCGCCCGAGGAAACCCGACGATCGCGCCGATGAGGATGAGAATGATCAGATCCATGAAAGCGCTCCTTCTTGTGGCGCCTCATGCTGCACCATCGGGGCGGCCGGCCCGCGAAGGGCCAACCCCCTCAGACTACTCTCCTATTGCCTTCATTTTGTTGTTTCTTTCACTTAGGCCGAAAGGGCCAGCGATTCCTCAATCACCTCTGCCTCGTCGTTTGCCTCGGCTTTGCCATCCGCGTCCCGCTCGCCCGAATTGCCGGCTTCTGCCGAGTCGTCGCCATCCGCACCCGCGCCCCCGTCCTCCTCGGCGAGCGCCGCGTCGCCGAACGCGCGCGTGAACTCCGCGGTCCCGCGCGTGAGGTCGTGCCCCACACTCGTCGCGTCGATGACGAGGTCCGTGCGGGTGCCGCCCTCGCCCTCCCACTCGTTCGTGCGGAAGCGTCCGTGCACCGTCACGGGCTGGCCCTTCTTGATGGAGTTCGCGACGGTAATGGCCGCGTTCCGAAACACCTTGACGGTGAACCACTCCGTGCGCCCGTCCGTCCACTCGCCCTTGTCGCGGTCGAAGAACCGGGACGTCGAGGCGAGCCGGAAGCTCGTGAGGCGGGCCCCCGTGGGCCCGACGTGCTGACTGGGGTCGGTCGCCACCCAGCCGTTGACGGTCATAATGAGGTCGTTCATTTCACCCTCCTTGGTTACCGCCGCTGCCTGCGGCGCACTAACAGGCTGTGGCGGGAGCGCTCGGGGCGGAACGGGTGGTTCTGCGCTCACGCGCCAAAGGGCGGCCCACGCCCCCTGGGGACATCGGCTTCGTCGGCCAGAAGCGCGCGAATTCTATAGGGCCCGCGCGTGCTTTCCCGCGCGCCAGTGCTCCTCGATCTGCTCCAAGGTCTTCCCCTTGGTTTCCGGAACCAGCAGATAGAAGAAGACCCAGGCGCCGACGGCGACGACACCGTAGAACCAGAACGTTCCCGCCTGCCCCAAGACCCCGACCAGGGTCAGGAAGGTCAGGGCCACCACCAGATTCGATGCCCAGTTGGTGACCGTCACGACGCTCATGGCTACACCACGAATCTTCAGCGGATAGATCTCGGAAATCAGCAGCCAGAAGATCGGCCCGAGACCGAAGGCGAAACACGAGACGTAGACCACTAGGCCGCCGATGGCGACGGAACTCTTGACACTCGCCAACTGCTGAAAGTGGAAGGCCGCGCCCAAGATCGCCAGACCGATGATCTGTCCGGCGACTCCGACCAGCAGCAGGGGCCTCCGCCCGACGCGGTCCAGCAGAAAGATCGCGAGCACGTGAAACACCCACATCACCATGGTCAACCCCGCTCCGGCGAGGATCGCAGGCCCAGCGGCGGTAATGCCGACATACTTGAAGATGGTCGGGGCGTAGTAGATGACCGTGTTGATGCCGGTGATCTGCTGAAGTACCGCCAGCCCCATGCCGACCATCATCGGCATCCTCAGCGAAGGCTGGAAAAGGCCCCTCATCGCGCCGGCACCCTGTTCCTTCATGCTCTCTTGAATGTCCGCGACTTCCGGGCCAACGTCGGACACCGTCCGCGCGCGCCGCAAGATCTGCGCCGCCTCGCCGACTCTCGACTTGCCGATCAACCAGCGCGGGCTATCGGGCAACCGCCACATCCCAATGATCAGGAGTGACGAGGGGATGGCCGCCAGTCCGAACATGTAGCGCCATCCCCCGCTAGAGGAATACGCATAGTCGACCATGTAGGCAACCACGATGCCGGTGGTGATCGCCAGCATGTTGACCGCCACCAAGGATCCGCGGACTCTTGCCGGCACCAGTTCGGCGATATACATCGGGGAGATGAACGAGGCGATGCCGATGCCGATTCCGCTTACCACCCTGGCCGCAATCAACAATCCGACGGTGGGGGCCAGCGCCGTACCGAGGGCGCTGGCGGTGAAGACCAATCCGGCCAGGATGATCATCCTGCGGCGACCGAAGCGACCCGTCAGGGCACCCCCAAGGGTCGCACCCGCAACGGCACCCACCAAGACGGAACTGACGACGACTTCCTGCATGGTGTCCGACAGCGAAAACTGCTTCGCGATGAACAATATGGCCCCGGAAATGACGCCCGTGTCGTAGCCAAAGAGCAGGCCACCGAGCGCGGCGATCGCCACGGCGAAGTAGACGAACCCGTTGACCTCCGACTTGGCTGACTTGCCCATCCACATGCCCTAGCCGAGTTGCGTGAGTTCGTCGAGCGCCCGGTACGCCTGGTGGACCATCTGCGTCGGCTCTACGACGTCCTCGCCGATCGCGGCGAGCACCGCCTCGCGCCCGAGGCCCAGGATCGCGGCCTCCATTGACGGCGCCGCGGAGGTGCGGCCAAACCGCCGCTTCGCGGGCTTCACCTCGGGCCACGGCACGACTCCAAGCGCGTCGTTGACCAGCTCGGCGATGGCCGCCGGCTTCGCGATCGCCTTGCTCAGGACGAGCCTCCACGTCCGCGGTAGGCCGTCGGTCGCCGCGTCGATCCACGCCTCGCGAAGCGGCGACACGGCCGCGGCCGTCAGGATGGCGAGCCCGGGATACGCGGCCTGACGCCCCGCGGCGACCTCTCCCGCCGCCCGAGCCCTGACGTCCACCCCTGCGGCCTTGGCGAGCTCGTTCGCGAGTTCCGCGGGCTCGGGGAGCGCGGGGTCGGAGTCCTTGGCGAGCGCGTCCGCCAGCAGCCGTCCCGCCGCGACGAGCTCGGCCCGCACGGATTCGGCGGCCACCGAGCGGCGGCGCGCCACGTTCGCCAAGACACTCCTCACGCTGTCGACCCCCGCCCCCGTCGTCGCGGAGGTCAGCAGGACCGGCACGGAATCGATGCCCTTCTCTGCGAGCAGGCGACGGATGTCGAAAAGGATCGCGTCCGCGTCCTTGCGGGTGAGGCGGTCGGTGTGATTGAGGATGACCGCCGAGGGGGCGCCGGAGTCCGCGACCATCGAAAGGTAGCGAGAATGGAGCGCGTGATCGGCGTACTTCTGCGGGTCCACCACCCAGACGAGAAGGTCCGCCATGGGGACGATGCGATCAACGATTGCCCTGTTCTTCGGCTGGACGGAGTCGTGGTCGGGCAGGTCCAGCAGGATCATTCCGCGAAACTGCGACTCCACCTCGGTGTCGAGCGCCGTCTCGCACACGAGCCGCCGGTCGGGGTCCACCCCGAGCCAATCGAGCAAAGCGTCCGCGCGCCCACCCCACGTCGCCGCGCTCACCTGCGCCGTCGTCGGGCGCGACACCCCGGCCAGGGCGAAGTCCATGCGTGCGATGGCGTTGAACAGCGAGGACTTGCCCGAACCGGTACCCCCCGCGAGCGCGATGATCGTGGTGTCGACGCCGAGCGCAAGCCTCTCCTCGCACCGCGTCACCGTGTCGCCGATGGACCGCTTCACTTGGGGATCGAGAGCGTCGCCGGCCCATTCGAGCGCGGACTTGAGGCGCGTAACGCGCTCCCGTAGAAAGGTGGTCTCGCTCGGCGGATCGAGGCGCGTGAACGACACGCTCACAGGAGGCCCCGCAGTTCCGCGCGCCGCAGGCGGATGGCCGACGACGCATCCGGAGCGAGGGTGGGCAGGTCGCTCGGGGCGATCATGTCCAGCGCCTCGCGGTTGATGCAGTACCGCCGGGCGGCGGTGAGGTGGGAGCGCGCCTGGTCGAAGTGCTCCTGAAGTCCCGAGCCAACGAGTAGCGCGAGGGCCTGACGAGCCTGGGGCACGCCGAGCGCCGCCGAGGCAAAGACCGTCACGAGCCCGTCCGGGCCCACATACTCGGAAACCCCCCCGGCTCCCGGCAACGTCCCCGCGATCTCCGCGCACCTCTCCATCCACCCCAGCGCCGCCTCGCGGGCGTGGCGTGCGCGAATCCCGGCCGCCTCCGTGGGATCGCGCTGAGCGAGAATCCATGCGCCGACGCCGGTGGCGTCGAGCGTCAGACCCTCGACCATGCGGGCCGACGCCTGCGCCGCGGTGAAAGAGAGCGTTCCCTCGACCGCCCGGAGGAGCTCCGCGCGGATCTCGGCGAGCGCCTGCTCGCGCGTCACCGCCGCCGCCTTCTTCTTGGTCCACGGGCTGGAACTGATCCGGAAGAGCGGGCCACCCGGATCGGCTCCGCGCGCCCACAGGGCCGCAATCGGGCCGACCGCGATCTCACGGAACCAGAACTCGCCGCCCTCCTGCTCGGCCCGAGCGGCGGCGCGTCGCACCTCGCCCCTCGCCTGCTTGACCGCGGCCGCCTGGTTGTCCATGAACTCCGCGAGCTGCTCGAGCCACTCCTTGAGGGCCTGCGTCGCCCCCAGCATCGTGCGCTCAACAATGGTCGTCGCACTCTTGGCCGCGACGGTGTCGAGCCAGCGCCGCAGCCCCTGGATGACGTCGTCGGGCAGAGCCGTCAGTCCCTCGGCCTCCTCCGGAATGACGAACAACGGCAGCGACTCCAGACCCTCGGCCTTGAGCCGCTCCACGAGGTCGCGGCGGACGTGCGCGGCGACGTCCGCGGTCACGCGGCTCAGAACGATGGCGATCGACGCCCCCCTGCCCGCCCCCGCGCGAAGCACCTCCCACGGCACCGCATCCCCATAGCGAGCCGCCGTCGTCACGAAGATCCACAGGTCCGCGGCATCCAGGAGCTCGCGCGCGATCTCGCGGTTCTCCCCCACGAGCGAGTCGATATCGGGCGAGTCCACGAGCACAAGGCCGCGCGGCACGGCGTCGGACGGACGGCTCGTGGCCCGCCGCGTGGCCGAACTCAGCAGGACCCCGTCGGCGGGGTGGTGGAAGAGGTGCGGAACCTTGGTCGTCGGCCTCAGGACGCCCGCCGCGGTGACGTCGTCACCCAGCAGGGCGTTGACGATGGTGGACTTGCCCGATCCGGTCGAACCCGCAACGACGACCACGGCCGGCACGGATCCCTCGGTCACGCGCGGGATCAGGTGCTGGTCCAACTGCTCGAGGATGTCGTGGACGAGCGTCTTGGCGCGCTCGCCCTCCGGGGACTCGAATGGCAATTCCACGCTCCCGACGGCCGCGCGGGTCGCGCGGAGCGCATCGAGCAGTGCTCCCGGACGGCCCCAGGACCGGACGGGACGGATAGTCATGGCACTAGCGTGCCCCTTCCGGACCCGTTCACCAAACTTCCGCGCCGTAGGCGCCCCTGGGCTCCGAACTACTACCCTGGAAGGCGCACGCCCCGCCCCCGTAGCTCAGCTGGATAGAGCGCCGGACTTCTAATCCGTAGGTCGCAGGTTCGAATCCTGCCGGGGGCACGCATACTGTCGAGGAGGGAGGGCCACACAATGCCCAAGGTCCAAGGCGAGCGGGAGGCCGACGCCTTCGTCTTCTTTGGCGCCACAGGAGACCTCGCGCACAAGCTCGTTTTCCCCGCGCTCTACCGGATGGTGCGTTCGGGCGACCTCCACGTCCCCGTCATCGGCGTCGCAAAGGCGGGTTGGGGCCTCGACCAGCTCCGCGACCGCGCCCGCGACGCCATCGAGCGCTCCGGCGAGACCGTCGACAAGGCCGTGCTCGACCGCCTCCTCGCGCTCCTGAACTACGTCGACGGCGACTACGCGGAGGCGTCAACGTTCGCCGCGCTCAAGTCGGCGCTCGGCGGCGCGAAGCGGCCCGCACACTACCTCGCGATCCCTCCCGGGCTCTTCGAGACCGTCATCGAGGGCCTGAAGGCCGCGAAGCTCAACAGGGGCGCCCGCGTCATCCTGGAGAAGCCCTTCGGCAGAGACCTCGCGTCCGCCCGGAAGCTCGGCGCCGTCGTCTCGCGCGCGTTCCCTGAAAGCTCGATCTACCGGATCGATCACTTCCTGGGCAAGGAGGAGATCATGAACCTCCTGTACTTCCGGTTCGCGAACTCGTTCCTCGAGCCCGTCTGGAACCGCAACTACGTCGCGAGCGTGCAGATCACGCTCGCCGAGGACTTCGGCGTCCAGGGGCGCGGGTCGTTCTACGAGACCGCCGGATGCCTCCGCGACGTCATCGAGAACCACCTCTTCCAGATCGTGGCCCTGCTCGCGATGGAGCCTCCCGGCTATCGCGACTTCGCGGCGGTGCACGCGCAGAAGCACGAGGTCTTCCGGGCCATGCGGCCCCTGACGCCCGACGACGTGGTGCGCGGGCAGTTCGAGGGGTACCGGGACGAGCCCGGCGTGGCCAAGGATTCCGACGTCGAGACCTTCTGCGCGATGCGGGTGATGATCGATTCCTGGCGCTGGGCGGGCGTGCCCTGGTATCTGCGGTCCGGGAAGAACCTCGCGACGACGGCGTGCGAGGTCCTCGTCGAACTCAAGTCGCCGCCCCAGCTGCTGTTCGAGGACGCTGGCCCCGCGGAGGCGGGCGGGAACTACTTCAGGTTCCGCATCTCGCCGGAACCGGCGATCGCGCTCGCCGCGCGGGTGAAGACCCCGGGAGAGGAATTCGTGGGCAGCCAGCGGGAACTCTCGCTCCTCAACGCGCAGGCGGGCGGCGAGAAGCCGTATGAGCGCCTGCTCGGCGACGCGCTCGCCGGCGAGTCCGCGCTCTTCACGACTCAGGCCGCGGTCGAGGCAGCGTGGGCCGTCGTCGATCCGGTTCTGGAGAACCACTCCGCGGCGCTCCCGTATTCCAAGGGGACGTGGGGACCGTCCGAGGCGGGCGCGATCCTCGCCCCCGGAGAGACCTGGCACAACCCGACCTAGCCCCTCCGCGCACCGGTCGGGTCAGCCCATGAAGTAGCGCAGGTACAGGTACGGCAACGAAAGGGCCACCGTGACGGCCGTGACGATCAGCCCGTACTTGGTGAACTGCCAGAACGAGATCGGGTGCCCGTTGCGCTTGGCGATGCCCAACACCACCACATTGGCGCTCGCGCCGATGGCGGTGGCGTTCCCTCCAAGGTCGGCGCCGAGGGCGAGCGCCCACCACAGCGGGTGGGCAACGGCGCCGCCGGCAATGACCAGATCGTTCGTGAGCGGCGCCATCGTCGTGACGTAGGGAATGTTGTCGACGATCCCGGAAAGCACGGCCGACCCGAAGAGCAAGGCGCTCGCCGCCCCGAAGTAGTTGCTCCCGACCGCCTCGGTCGCCGCCTGCCCCACCTTGTCGATGATGCCCAGGTTCACCAGGGATCCCACCATGATGAAGAGCCCGGCGAAGAACAGCAGGGTCTCCCACTCCACGTCCGCAAAGACCTTGCGCGTTTCCAGCCGCGTCAAGAGCACGAGGAGGCCCGCCCCCAGGAGCGCCACGAGCGCCGGATCCACGTGGGTGACCGACTGCAGGACGAAACCAGTCAGGACCAGGACAAGAACCGCGAGCGACTTGATGAGCAACGCGCCATCGCGAATCGCCTCGCGCTCGCTCAACGCCATGACGCGCTCGACCCTCTCCGCGTCGTAGCGAAGCTGCCCCCGGAACAGCAGCCAGCAGAGGCCGATAAACACGGCAAGAAGGATGACGACGATCGGCCCTAGGTTCACGATGAAGTCGTTGAAGGACAGTCCCCCGCGGCTCGCGATGATGATGTTCGGTGGGTCGCCAATGAGCGTCGCAGCGCCGCCGATGTTGCTGGCCATCACCTCGGCGATGAGGAACGGGATCGGAGACACCGCCAGGCGGTCGCAAATCAGCAGGGTGACCGGGGCGACCAGCAGGACGGTCGTGACGTTGTCCAGGGCCGCGGACAGCACGGCCGTGATGAGCACGAGCATCACCATGATCACGAACGGGCGCCCCTTGGCGCGCTTCGCCGCCCAGATGGCCAGGAACTCGAATACGCCGCTTTGCTGCAGGATGCCGACGATCATCATCATGCCGAGGAGCAGGAAGATGACGTTCCAGTCGATTCCGCTCTCTTGCGAGAAGAAGACCGCGTGACCATCGGTCGCGCCGATGATGACCATCAACGCGGCCCCGACGAGCGCGACGGTGACGCGAGACACCTTCTCGGTCGCGATCAAGACGTACGCGCCGCCAAAGATCACGAGCGCGAGGACGATCTGCACGGTCATGCCTTGGTCTCCCACTTGCCGCATGCCTTCAGGATCGCCGCCATGACGGACGGAAGGGTGATGAAGCGGGCTTCGGGGGCGGGGGTCCCCACCACGGCGATCTCCGCGCGCGCGTCGACCATTCTCGCCGCCACCTCGATGAGGTTCGCATCCGCGTCAATGCACGTGATATCGCGGACGTTTGCCGCGTCATCGTCCAGCAGTTCCCCGATCGTGCGCTTGTGGAGCCTCGCCCAGACCTCGTCCACGCCCGCCTCGTCTAGCACGCCGGCAAGGGCCATGTCGTCCATCACGTAACCGGGCACCATCAGCCGAAGGACATCCGCGGATGACGCGACGGCGACCGGAATGCCGGACTCATCCGCCACCACCAGACCGGAGAGGCGTTCGCGGGCGATCACGTGAGCCGCCTCGAGCGCGGTCGTGGCCCGAGTCACGAGCGGAAGGGACACTTGAAGATCGGAGGCGAGCATGAGGCGGCCTTTCCGTGAGGGCTGAACGACGCCGGCGAGGCATTCGGGCGCACCGAGTTCCAACCTATCAGTCGAGCCCTCTGCGGCGGAGGAGTGGTCCGCGCTCCCGTCACGTTCCGCCAGACGACCGCCTCGACTTCAGCCTGCGACCCCACGCCACGGCCCGGGGCGGACGCGCGGCCTCCACTTCCTTCAGCCCGAACGCCCGCGCAAGCTCGCCTCGCACCTCGGGACCCGCGAGGACGACCACGTCGTCCCCCGCCTTGAGCGTGGTCGAGGAGCGCACGTTGAGCAGGCGACCGTCGCGCACCACCATGCTGACCCACGCGTCCTCGGAGACCTCCGCGAGGACGTCGATGCGCTGGCCGTCGGCGGGTGACCCGCCGACGACCGTCATCCGGTGCACGGCCTCGGGCTCGTTACGCAGCTGTACGGCGAGCGCCCACGGCTGCGGCTCTATCACCCGCATGGGCACGCGAAGCCATCGGGCGACGCGGGGAGCGAGGCTCCCCTGGACCACAACGGAGAATACGACCACCACCACGACGATCCCGTAGAGGCGCTCCGCGTCGGGCACCCGTGCCGCGAGGAGGAAGCTCCCGAGGAGAATCGGGACCGCGCCCTTGAGGCCGGCGAACAGGACGAAGGCCAGCTCGTTGCGCGGGAGCCCGCTGGGGAGGAGGCACAGTCCGACGACGATCGGCCGGATGACGAAGGCGAGGACGAGGCCAAGGATGAGTCCGGGAATCCAGACGTCGGGGTGGAAGATCACGGCGAGGTCGACCGTCAGCCCGAGGACGAGGAACGCGACGATCTCCCCGAGGCTCGCGAGCGCGCCGTGGAAGCGTTCGATCTCGCGCTTGTACGGCGCGCGCTCGTCCCCGATAACGATTCCCGCGACGAACACCGCGAGGAATCCCGACCCGTGCGCCACCGTCGCGACGCCGAAGAGCACGAGCGCCCCCGCGAGCGTCCGGAGCGGGTAGAGGCCCTCGCTCGCGAGCGGAACCTTCCGCATGAAGAGCAGGAGCAGGCGCCCTCCAATGATTCCGACCGCCGCGCCGACGACCATCTCCAGCAGGAAGTCGTCGCCCACCTGGCCCCACGCCCTCGCCGACAGGGCGCCGGCGGCGACCAGGCTGCCCATGAGCGCGATGCCGACGGGGTCGTTCGCCCCGGACTCCCCCTCGAGGATCGTGCCGCTACGGCCCGAGACCTCGCGCTTGCCGAGGACGGAGAAGACGACGGCCGGATCCGTGGGCGAGACGGCGGTTCCGACGAGCACGGCGACGTACCAGCCGAAGCCGAAGGCATAGTGAACGAGCGCCGCCGCCGCGGCGACCGTCAGCGCCGTCCCGAGGACGCCGAGGATGGCGATGGGCCCCGCGGCCTTGCGGAACCGCGCGCGGCCGATGTGCATGCCGCCGTCGAACAGGATGAACAGCAGGGCGACGGTCACGACGCGCTCGACCGTCAGCTCCGAAGACGGGCCTAGCCACGGCATGAACTGCACGGCGACGGCGGATCCGACGAGGACAAGAACGGGCGAGGGAACCTTGACCCATTCGGTGAGGCGGCTCGAGACCACGCCGACAAGAATGACGGCGGCGGTGAGCAGCACGACGAGGGCGAACGGTCCGGCGTCAGTCACGGGGGCTCCAGTGCGGAAATAGGCCAGTGCGTCGCGGACGAGGCATTCGGACGCACCAAAGTGCAACCTATCAGTCCAGTAGTCTCGCAAGGAGGAGTCGTTTGAGCGCCCCCCCAGATTGAAAGACGCTCTGCGCCAGACGTTGCGCCTCCCGCAGTCGCCCCGAAAGGATCCCCATGACCTCGGCCCTGTTTTCCCCCTTCTCACTTCGCGCGGTCGAATTCCGCAATCGCATCTGGGTCGCCCCCATGTGCCAGTACTCCGCCGAGGGCCGGGACGGCCTGCCCACCGAGTGGCACATGGTGCATCTCGGATCGCTCGCGCGCGGCGGCACGGGCCTCGTCATCGTCGAGGCTACGGCGGTCGTTCCGGAGGGCCGCATCACCTCCTGGGACCTGGGCCTGTGGAACGACGCCCAGCGCGACGCCCTCTCCCCCATCGTCGAGTTTATGCACGCCCAGGGCGCGCGCGTGGGGATCCAGATCGCCCACGCCGGGCGAAAGGCATCCACGTATCGGGACTGGAGCGGGCGGGGAACGCAGGCCGTCGCCGACGGCGGGTGGCAGACGCTCGCGCCGTCCGAGGTCGCCTTCGAGGGCTATGACGCCCCGCGCGCCATGACCGGGGCGGACATCGACGCGGTCGTCGCGGCATTCGGCGCGGCGGCGCGGCGCGCCGTCGAGGGTGGGTTCGACCTCGTCGAGATCCACGCCGCCCACGGCTACCTGCTCCATCAGTTCCTCTCGCCCCTATCGAATCTCCGGGACGACGAATACGGCGGCTCGCTCGAAGGCCGCGCGCGCCTGCTCCTGAAGGTGGTGGGCGAGGTCCGCGCCGCCGTCGGCGAGGCCGTGCCGGTCTTCGTGCGCCTGTCCGCCACGGACTGGATGGAGCCGGACGGCTGGACGCTCGAGCAGACCGCCACGGTCGCGGGCTGGGCCCGCGACGCCGGCGCGGACCTGTTCGACGTCTCGAGCGGCGGACTCATCGCGGGGGCGCGCGCGCCCTTCGCCCCCGGCTACCAGGTGCGCTTCGCCTCGGCGGTCCGCGCGGCAACGGGGACGCCGGTTGCGACCGTCGGGCTCATCACCGAACCCCAACAGGCGGAGGAGATCGTCTCGTTGGGAAAGGCCGACGCGGTGCTCGTCGGCCGCGAGTTCCTCAGGGATCCGCACTTCGCCCTCAGGGCCGCCCATGAACTCGGCGTCGAGGTGGACTATTGGCCGCCGCAGTATGCGCGCGGCGTGTGGCGCTCGTGACCCCGTAGGGTTGTGCCCATGGCTGCCCCAGACCACCTGGTATGGATTGACTGCGAGATGACGGGCCTCGACGTGTCGCGCGACGCGCTCATCGAGGTCGCGTGCCTCGTCACCGACGGAGAGCTCAACATCCTCGGGGACGGGATCTCGGTAGTCATCAAGCCCCCCGACGCGGCCCTCGACGGCATGGGCGACTTCGTGCGCGACATGCACGCCACCTCGGGACTGCTGCCGGAGCTCGCCTCCGGCGTCGAGATAAGCGAGGCCGAGGATCTCGTGCTCGCCTATATCAGTGAGCACGCGGCGGAAGGCAAGGCGCCCCTCGCGGGCAACACCGTCGGCATGGACCGCATGTTCCTCGAGCGCGACATGCCGAGGCTCTCTGCCTGGCTGCACTATCGCGTCGTCGATGTCAGCTCCATCAAGGAGCTTGCCCGCCGCTGGTATCCCCGCGCCTACTTCCACGCGCCCGAGAAGACCGGGGGGCACCGCGCCCTCGGCGATATCCAGGATTCGGTTCGCGAACTCCGGTACTACCGGCAGACGATCTTCGTCCCTCCGCCGGGTCCGGACAGTGATTCCGTGCGAAAGGCGGCCGAGTCCGTGGCAGACGGGCCGAAGCCAAGCGCCTAGCCGCGATACACTGTCGGCTGGCCCGAAGGGCCCATGGTGGCTGTAGCTCAGTCGGTAGAGCACCTGGTTGTGGTCCAGGGGGTCGCGGGTTCAAGCCCCGTCAGCCACCCCATGCGAGGCCGGCGGCCCCCAGGCAACGGTGCCTGAGGGCCGTCTTCACCTCGCTGCTGAACGCTATCGTTGTGCCGTACATCGCGCACAGAAGCGTCGCACGGCAAGGAGGATTCCATGCTCGCAGCCCTTACCGGCGCCGGGCTCTCGGCGGCCGCGGGTCTCAACGCGTTCATCCCACTGGTCATCGTCGGAACCCTCGCGCGCTTCACGGAGCTGATCGACCTACCGCGCGGGCTGACGTGGCTGTCCTCATGGCCGGCAATCATCGTCTTCTCCGTGCTCTTGGTGGTGGAGGTCGTCCTCGACAAGATTCCCGGCGTCGACCACGTCAACGACATCATCCAGACGGCGGTGCGGCCCGCGGTGGGTGCCGTGATCTTCGCGGCCACCGCGGCGGCCGACGTCGTCGAGAGCAGCCAATTCTGGAAGGACCACGAGTGGCTCGGGTACGTCCTCGGCGCGATCATGGCCACGACGGTGCACCTCGGGAAGGCGACATCCCGCACGGCGATCAATGCGGCGACGGCCGGGATGGGCTCGCCCGTCGCGTCGTTCGCCGAGGACGGCGTAGCGGTTGGATTGTCCTTCTCTGCCATCCTTATCCCCTGGCTCGTGGCCTTCATGCTCCTCGCCATGGGGGCGGCGGTCTACAGGATCGTCACGACGGGTCGTCGCCGCCGCCAGCGCAAGGCGGCCGAACAGGCGGAGGATCGGGCGGCGCGGGAGGCGCGCGAGCGCGAGGCGGAGCCATGGTGGAGACTCTTCGCGCGGGGTAGAGACGACTGACGCGTCGAGAGTGGTACGCCCCCCGGGACTCGAACCCGGAACCCGCTGATTAAGAGTCAGCTGCTCTGCCAGTTGAGCTAGAGGCGCGCGGTGAATCATCGTATCAGCACCCCGGAGGGGCGGGAGAACGACGGCTAGCGGAGTTTCTTCAACTTCTCGTACGTGGCCGCAATGGCCAAGAGGAGAGATCCCACGACGCCAAACGACACCCACCTCGGCACGATCTGATCGCTTGCAAAGACCTGAGTGAACGACACGGTCACCGCAGTCACGCACGTTGCCAGGATCGGCGCGAACCACCGGAAGGCTACCCCGACGATGGCAAGCGCGACGGTGGCCCCGGTGAGCGCGAGAGTCCTCGCCAGATGGGCTGGATCCATCGCGAGCGCGACGAGGCTCGGGATGAGCCCGACGGCGAGGCCCGGTCCCAGCGCGCGGAAGGTCCTCATCTCCGGATCGTCCACGAGCCACCACAGCCCGATCGCGAGCACGGTAATCGCTGGCACGGCCACGTAAGCCTCGATGACGGTGACGTGCGCGCCCACGAGGACGAGCGCGGTCCCGAGCGAAAGCACTCCCGAAGACATCCAGCGACCGGGGCCCCACCCGAGCACGGCGAGCGCGAGCCACCCCGCTCCCGCGATGATCAGGGCGACCCCGGATCTGGTCGCCGCGGGTGCAATGAGGGGAATCACCACTGTGGCGATCCCCACGACAGCCGGGGTAACGGCGAGCTTCCTGTCGAGGCCGGCCGCCGCGCACCCGATCGAGACTCCGAGCGCGCCGATCATCGCCGCCGCGAGTGCGACCCCGACGCCCAGGCCCAGAGCTACGGCGCCCGTCCCCGCGGAGATTGCTCCGGTAACGGGCGCGAGCCACAGCCCTCGGCCCTTGAGGCCGCCGTGGTGCCTCGCCGCGATCGATACCGCCATGACGGTGGCCAGCCCCGTCATCAGCGCGAGCGATCCGTCCGTCCTCGAGGACCACACGCATGCGAACAGGGCGGTCGCCATCACGGCATCCGCGGACAGATGCAGGCGCGGCCCCGCATAGTGGTACGCCGCGAGCGCGCCGGCCGCGATGGCGCCGAGAACGATCCACGTCCAGTGACCGGGGAGGCTCGCCGACGCGACGACGAGGAAGGGAACGGCGACCCAGGTAACGACCCGTCGCACGGACCGGAGCGAGAGTAGCGCCGCGAAGGCGGCGATGGTGATCCCCGCGCCCCACGCACTCGTCGCGCCGAGGTCGTCTCGAACCGCGACCGTAACGAGCCGCGCGATGGCAAGCCCTCCCACGCCGACGAGAGCCACCGGAGCGCAGGCGCCGACGGGAATCGTTCCGAGTCTCAGGGGAAGCCTCGCGTCGGACCGCACGAGCGTCGCGGTCCACACCAGGATGGCCGTCGCGAGGACGGCGACGAAGGCGACCTCGATCACGTCTCCGCCCTTGGCTACAACGGCGAGGACGGCAAGAAGCGAACCGAGGAGCGCCGCCGAGCCAAGGGTGACGCGCGGCCACCAGTACCCGAACGCGGCAAGGAGCACCACGACCGCGCCGGCCGCCCCCACGCCCTGCCACCAATCGACGTCCTTGCGGGCCAGGGTCGCCAGCCCCACGAGGGACACGAAGGTCAACCATGCGGTGGCCATGCCTCCGACGGCCCAGGATGCGAC
The DNA here is from genome assembly GCA_963830335.1 of uncultured Actinomycetota bacterium. Lineage (GTDB taxonomy): Bacteria > Actinomycetota > Actinomycetes > Actinomycetales > Demequinaceae > JAFGBM01. The sequence goes on along the minus strand of CAWHLX010000001.1, from coordinate 352,804 downwards.
GGGGCGCGACCACACCCGCGCCGTGGCCGCGGCGATCCCCGAGTAGGCGATCGTCGCAACGGGAATGAGAGCCGTCGAACCGTGCCACTCGACGGTGGTGAGCGCCGTCGCCGCGGCGGCCGCACCAACCCAGGCCGCGCCGCCCAGGACCTCGATGAATGCCGTGAAGGACGGCGTCGCCCCCCACTTGCGCGCCGCGATGGCCGCAAGCCCGAGTGCCGCAAGCCCAGCGATCGACCACGCGGCGAAGGGGGCAGTCTCGGGATCGTCACCGGGCGAGACGACCCTCCAGGCCGCGACAGCGAAGGCCCAGAAGCCGACGCCGATCACGATGGTCGCCGCGGGCACGACGCCGACGAGCAGCGGCTTCCACCACGACTTCGGCGCGACCCAGCAGACCCAGGCGACCACAGCGACGCCAATCGCGACCATGCCGAAGAGCGAGGCGTCCGACATCTCCGCGTGACGGTTCACCGCAAACGTCGCGACCGTGAAGAGGAACGACGCGGCTCCGAGGGTGAGGGCGGGCCACCAGCGGGCGAACACGACGAGCACCACGACGGGCGCGACGACGACGGCGAGCCCGAGTCCGAGGCTCGCCGAGGGCTCGGAGAAGGCCACGGAGCCCTGAACGCCCGCGACGGTGAGAAGCACCGTCGAGCCGATCCCATGCGCGAGCCGCGCCGCCCTCGTCGCCCACACCACGGTGAACGCGGCCGAGGCGAGCGAGAAGATGGCGACGTTGACGGCGAGGCCCTGATGAGCGTCACCGCCCCAGTTGTCGGAGACGGAGACCGCAGCGGAGGCCGCCGCCGCGGTAACGACGAGGGATCCCCCAACGGACATCACGCCGGCGAGGCGTTCGCCGATGCGCCATCGCGGAAGCGCGCCAAGGGCGATGCCCGCCAGGGCGGTGGTCGCGCTCGTCCATAGGTCGTAGGCCCAACGGGCGTCGGGCACGTGGCTGGCGGCGAGCCCCGCGAGTACGGGGATCACGCTCCCCACGCCGACGGCCAACGCGAGCCCGAGCGCAGGCGATGCCCCCAGCAGAATCGGAGCCTTCCACTCGGAGGGTAGGCGCGCGCCCGCCCAGAGAACGACGGCCACGACCAGAACCGCGCCCGTGATCGCCGCAGGCCGCGTTTCCACCGTGACATACGCGGTTCCCGCGCCGACGGCGGAGGCAACGAGCGCCGCGGGACCCAAGGTGACCTTCGGCCACCTGCGGCCGAACACGACCAGGAGCGCGAGCGGAATCAGGGCGCAGGCGAGCCCCTGCGGCGCCGGAATCTCGGCAACGCCGAAGGCCCATGCGCCGTCGATGCCCGCGATCGTTGCCAGGACGGTCGCCGCGATTCCCGCGACCCATCGCGCCGAACGGGATTGCCACAGGAGCGCAGACACGACGGACACGACGGCACCCACCGTGAAGCACGCCGACACCGCCCATACCTCGCCTGGCCAAGCGTGGATCGCGACCCAATAGGCGGCCTCGGTGATCCCCATGACCACGAGGACCGACCCGACGACGCCGATGGCGACGTGCCGCAGCCACTGCGGTCGGGGCTTCCACCGCCCCGGAGCGGCGAGCGCGAGGCCGGCGAGAACCGTCGTCCCGCTCGTCCACAAGTCGTAAGCCAATCGGGCGTCGGACACGTTGTTGCCCGACAGCCCCGCGATGGCGGGGATGATGCTGCCCAGGCCGACCGCGAGCGCGAGCGCGAGCGCCGGCGACGCGCCCAGCAGGATCGGGGCCTTCCACTCGGACGGAAGTCGCGCCCCGGCCCAAAGAACGACGGCGACAACCAGGACCGCGCCCGTGATCGCCGCGGGCCACCTTTCCACCGTGACATACGCGGTTCCCGCGCCGACGGCGGAGGCGACGAGCGCCGCGGGACCCACGGTGACCCTGGGCCACCTGCGACCGAACGCCACCAGGAGCGCGAGCGGAATGAGGGCGCAGGCAAGGCCCTGCGGCGCTGGAATCTCCGCGCCCCCGAACGCCCATGCCCCGTCGATGCCCGCGATCGTCGCGAGGAGGGTGGCGGCAATTCCCGCGACCCAACGCGCGGCGATGGCATGCCATAGGAGCGCCGAGAGGATGCACGCGATCGCGCCAACGGTGAAGCACGCGGACACCGCCCACACCTGCCATGGCCACGTGTGGATCGCGACCGAGTACGCGGCCTCGGTAACCCCCACCACGACAAACACCGAACCCACGACGGCGACGGGCTTCAGCCAGCGGGGCTGCGGCCTCCAGAGGCCGGGGGCGGCAAGCGCCACGCCGCCGACCATGACCGCGAGACCGCTGAACGGACTGAACGGGAGCCACGTGGCGACGCGACCGCCACCTCCGAGCAGGACCAGAAGCTGAACGGCGACGACGATCGCCGCGGCGGCGATCGCGGCGCCCGCGGGGGCGAGGCCGAGGAGCACGGGGTTGCGCCACCTGACCGGGGCGACCGCACACGCCGCGGCGATCACCGCCGTCGCCCCAGCGACGGCGGCAACCGTCTGAGCCTGGGTGGCTCCCCCTCCCCAAAAGAGCGCGGCAACGACAATCGTTGCGAGGGCTGAGGCGGGCGCAAGGGTAAAGCGGGGCCACGGCACGCCGAGGGCGATCAGCGAGCCCAGGGGTAGCACCAATGCGAGCGCGAACGCGGAGGAGCGCCCGTTCCACGCGATGTCAAGCAGAAGGGGCACGGGCGCGAGGGTCACGAGGGCCACCCCCACCACGCGAAGAACGGCCCGCGACGGCGCCGTCGCCCACAGTCTGAACGTGGCGAGGACCGCGAGGGCGAGGGCCGGTCCCACGAGGGCCCACGCGAGCCGGTCGTCGACGCGCGGCTGGACGGCGATCGCCCGGGTGAGACCAGCGGCCGAAGCGCCGAGAGCGAGCGCGGCGGTCGAACCGACCCACACGACACCAACGCGGGACAGCGCGAGCCCGGCGCCCGCCGTGAACGCGGCGGCGACGGGCAGAGCAAACGTGCCGAGAACGCCCGCCTGCCGATCGACGGCGACGATCGCCACCCCGACAAACGACATCGCGACGACGCCGACGGCGCCGCCGGAGACCGAGAGATCATGGCGCTTGAGCCACAGCGAAAGGTACGCCGTGGCCGCCGCGACCGCGCTGATGATCAGGCCCTGCGCGAGGGGGAAGAAGGTCTGCCACGTCACCGCGATGAAGACGATCGCCGAGGTGATGAGGAGCGAGGCGCCGGAGACGCCGAGGAGCGCGGGCGCGGTGAGGCGCCGCGGCGTGGCCCTGACGGGCCGAGCGGGTCGGGCGGGGCGATCCGGGCGCGTCGGGGCCGCGCCGCCAAAGCGCCGGCTGTCGAAGGCGGGCACCCTCGGCGCCGGGGCGCTGGTCACTGGCGCGGGAACACTGGCAGCGGCCCGAGCGTGGGCGGCCGTTGCCGAGTCGGCCGCCGGAGAGGCGGCCGGGGCTGCGAAGAGATCTCCGGAGGATGCGGAGGCGGGCAAGAAGGTGCTGGCGGGCGCGGAGGCGCCGGGCGCGGCGGGCGCAGGGACACCGGGCGCGGCGGGCGCAGGGACACCGGGCGCGGCGGGCTGGGCGACGGCCCGCCCCCGCGTCCCGATCAATATCGCGAGCAGACCGTAGCGGCGCTGGCTCAGTTCCTGCCAGTTGGCGATGAGCTCGTCGTAGGTGGCCTTGTAGCCGTAGAGGGTGGCATCCGCCTCCCGAATCTGGGCGAGCGCAGGGTGTGTGGCGTCGATGCCACACGCACCGCACACGCGGTCGACCGAGAGCCGAATGGTGTGCCCGCACGCGGGGCACGGCATGACGCCCTCACGACCATCGCCAGCGTCCACCATCAAGAAGGCCCCGTCCCGTCGTTACGCTGACCGTACCGACACCGCGGGGGCGGTGCAACGCGAGCGCCGATCCGTGGGAAGGAATGCCCCGCCGCGGCCGCTCGTTGTGCCTGACATGACGACGCAACTATCGCGCGGCGACCTCGCCCCCGACTTCACCCTCCCGACCGACGAGGGATCCTTCGCGCTGGCCGATCACCGGGGCAAGCACGTCATCGTGTACTTCTATCCCGCCGCGGGAACGCCGGGGTGCACGACGCAGGCGTGCGACTTCCGTGACAACCTCGCCTCGCTTCAGTCGGCGGGATACGTCGTCGTCGGGGTCTCCCCCGACGCGCCACCCGCGCTCGCGAAGTTCCGCGCGAACGAGCGCCTGACCTTTCCCCTGGCCTCGGACCCCGAGCGAACGGTCCTGGACGCGTACGGGGCGTTCGGGGAGAAGAGCCTCTACGGCAAGACCGTGACGGGTGTGCTCCGCTCTACCGTCGTGATCGATCCCGAGGGCAAGGTCGAACTCGCGCAGTACAACGTCAAGGCCGCCGGCCACGTCTCGAAGCTCCGGAAGGACCTTGGGCTCGATTGATCCGGGCCGACGAACCCCCGCCTGCGCGCGCCGACGCCGTATCCTGATACCGCGCGCGTGTGGCGGAATTGGCAGACGCGCTGGATTTAGGATCCAGTGTCTTCGGACGTGAGGGTTCAAGTCCCTCCTCGCGCACTCCCCGGCACCGACAGCGACGGCCCTCCCTTGCGGGAGGGCCGTCGTGCACGCGCCCCGGGGGATGGGGGGATGGGGCGCGCGCGTCCGGTGGAGGAGCCCCTAGTGCTGAGACGCCTCGTGCTCGGCGATCTGTTTGCGCACATCGTCCATGTCGAGCGCCTCGACGGCCTCGATGACCTGCTGGAGGGCCGGGGCGGGAAGCGCACCCGCCTGGTTGAAGACCATCACTCCATCGCGGAAGGCCATCAGCGTCGGGATTGCGGTCACGCCGAAGCGTGCGCCGAGGCGACCCTGGGCCTCGGTGTCGACCTTTGCGTGGACGATGCCGGCATTTGACTCGGACGAGGACTCAAAGATCGGGGCAAAGCGCTTGCACGGGCCGCACCACTCTGCCCAGAAGTCAACGAGGACGGTCCCGTCCTTTGCGACGGTCTCATCAAACGTCTCGGAGGTGAGATTCACGGTTGCCATGGAAGTCCTTTCGAAGGGCGAATGCTCTGAAGGAGTCAACCACCACACCTACAGGGGTATTCCCGCATCGTAGTCCGGCGCGCGCTGGGGACGAAGGAGGCGCCCGCGCGGTAGAAATAGATCATGACCGACATGGCGGAGCTTCCCCCTGAGCCCGAGGGATGGCTGCCCCCACAGGAACTTGAGTACATCCGTGCGCATCTGCCCATGGTCTACGTCGACATCGTTCCGGTGCGCGTCGACGAGTCCGACTCGCTCACCGAGGTGGGGCTCGTCCTGCGCGCGTACGACGACGAGATGGTGAGGGCTCTCGTCTCGGGGAGGGTGCTCTACCACGAGCGAATCCGCGACGCGCTGGTGCGCCACCTCGAGAAGGACCTCGGCGCGCTCTCCCTGCCCCGTATCGGTCCCGCCCCCGAGCCGTTCATGATCGCCGAATACCTTCCGACGAAGGGAATCGGGCCCTTCCACGACTCCCGCCAGCACGCGGTCTCCCTCGCGTTCGTCGTGCCCGTCGACGGGGAGTGCGAGGCGCGCCAGGACGCGCTCGACATCGTCTGGCTGACGCCGGAGGAGGCCACGAGCGAGGAGATCGGCGCGGAGATGCACGGCGGTCAGGACGTCATCCTCCGTCGCGGGCTCGCGAGCTACGAGGCCGGGTCCGCGCCCTAGGTCGCAGCGCCACCCAGCAGCACCGCGAGCCCCGGCGCGAGCGCCCGGAACGCCTGGCCCCGGTGGGAGATGCCATTCTTGACGGAGGGCTCGAGTTCGCCGTTCGTGACCGTCTGCCCGTCGGCGACGAAGATCGGGTCGTAGCCGAATCCGTTCGACCCCCTCGCCTCGCGTGCGATCGCGCCCGTCAGGCGCGCGACCTCGATCACCTCTCGGCCGTCGGGATGGACCGCAACCGCGGCGCAAATGAACGCGGCTCGCCGGTGTTCGCCGCGCACGTCCGCCAGTTGCGCGAGCAGCAGATCCAGGTTCGCCTGATCGTCCCCGTGTCCGCCGGACCATCGCGCGCTGAAGATGCCCGGCGCGCCCCCCATGATGTCCACGGAGATCCCGGAGTCGTCGGCGATCGCCACGAGGCCGGTGTGCGCCGCGAGCGAGCGCGCCTTGATCAGCGCGTTCTCCTCGAAGGTCTCCCCGTCCTCGACGGGTTCCGCCGCCCCGCACTCCGCCGACGTGACGATCGCGTCAGCGTCAAGTCCGGGCACGATTCCCGTCAAGATCGCGCGGACCTCACCCGCCTTGTGGGCATTGTGCGTCGCGAACGCCACCCGCGCTCCGAGCGGGACCGTCGCTCCTGAAAGGTCGCCGTCCATCGCCGCAGCCCTACGAGCCCAGGGCGGCCTCGAGGGCGGCCGCCTGCATGAGGGCGAGCTCGGCGTTGCCCGCCGTTGCGAGCGCGAGCAGCGCGTCGAGCTCCGTCTTGTCGAACGGCGCCGCCTCGGCCGTCCCCTGGACCTCGACGAAGAGACCGCGCCCGGTCATCACCACGTTCATGTCGGTCTCGGCCCTCACGTCCTCCTCGTAGGGGAGGTCGAGCATGGGGACGCCGCCGATGATTCCGACGCTCACGGCGCTCACCGAGTCGATGAGGGCCTTGGCGCTCGGTGCGACCGCCCCGTGCGCCTTGCCCCACGCGATCGCGTCGGCGAGCGCCACGTACGCGCCGGTAATCGCCGCCGTCCGCGTGCCGCCGTCGGCCTGAAGCACGTCGCAGTCGAGCACGATGGTGTTCTCGCCGAGCGCCTTGACGTCGATGATCGCGCGGAGCGAGCGGCCGATGAGGCGCGAGATCTCGTGGGTGCGCCCGCCGATGCGCCCCTTGACGCTCTCGCGGTCGTTGCGCGTTCCCGTCGCCCTGGGCAACATGGCGTACTCGGCGGTGACCCAACCCTGGCCCGAGTTCTGCTTCCAGCGCGGGACGCCCTGAGTGAAGGAGGCCGAGCACAGGACCCGGGTCCCGCCAAAGGTGACGAGGCACGAGCCCTCGGCGCTCGCCTGCCACCCGCGCTCGAAGGAGATGGGGCGAAGCTGGGAGGGAGTGCGGCCATCGGCGCGGATCATGTCGGTCATGCACCGAGCCTAACCGGGAGCCGCGACCGCAGAGCGCGCCCGGCGATCACCTACCGCGCAATACCCTCGACGACCCCGACGACCGGGCCGAGGAAGCGCTGCGCGAGCGCCTCGAATTGCGCCGTCTCGCCCGTCGCTGTGAACCGGTGAACGGGCCGGTCGGCCGAGCGCCGCACGAGCCCATCTCGCACCAGGGTCCGATAGACATCCATCGCCGTCTCCGTCGCCGAATCGATGAGGGTGACTTCCTCTCCCATGACGTAGCCGATGACGCCCTCGAGCATCGGGTAGTGGGTGCAGCCCAAGATGACGGTGTCGACGCCCGCCTCGCGCAGCGGCGCGAGGTACTCGCGCGCGAGCTCGATCAGTTCGGGGCCGCTCGTGATTCCGGCCTCGACGAACTCCACGAAGCGCGGGCACGCCTGGGACGCGACCGTGACTCCGGCCGCAGCGGCGAGGGCATCCTCGTAGGCGCCCGACGTGATCGTCGCGACGGTGCCGATGACGCCGACCCTGCCTGTGCGCGTGGTGGCGGCGGCCCGGCGCACGGCGGGAACGATCACCTCGACGACGGGCACACCCTTCACCTTGCTGAAGCGCTCGCGCGCGTCCCTCAGGACTGCCGCGGACGCCGTGTTGCAGGCGATGACGAGCATCTTGACCCCGTCGTCGACGAGGGAGTCCATGATCGCCAGCGCGCGGGACCTCACCTCGGCGATGGGAAGCGGGCCGTAAGGTCCGTGGGCGGTGTCGCCCACGTAGTGGATGGCCTCGTTCGGAAGGACGTCCATGATCGCCCTGGCCACAGTGAGCCCCCCGACCCCGGAGTCAAAGACCCCGATCGGTGCGTCACTCATCGTCACCCTCCTCGCCCATGACGAACGCTACCAAGGAGTCCTGGAGCCAGGTGAGGGCCTCGTACAACATGCCGAGCCAGATCCGCTCCCGATCGGGAACGAGACCGTCGGCGTTGGCGTACGGAACCAGTCCGATGTCCTCGTGGATCCGCTCGGCGTCCGCGTCCGTCTCGATCCCCAGCCGCGAGGCGAGCACCAGGCGGACGTCCGTCAGCGCCGCAGCCGTCTCCATCGCTTGGTCCTCGGCGACCTCCCACCGCGGGCCGTCTTCGCTCAGTTGCGACCAGAGGCGGCGGAGTCTCGCGACCTTCAGCGCGCGGAGGTCCGGCTCGGTGTAGCGGCGAAACTCGTCGGCGACCTCGCGATCCGTCGGGGCGGCGTTGGGTAGCAGGCGCAGGATCGCCGGATCGTCGGGCTCCGCCAAGTGCGCCTCGAGGTTGGTGAGGTAGTCGAGGAGATCCTGCGGCGTCTCGGCCTCCCAGGGGGCGTTCTCCATCCCGAAGATCTCACCGCCGAGGAGCAGCCCGACGTCGGCGACGATCCGCGCCACGACGGCTCGCTCCTCGCGGTCGAGTTCGGCGACCGCAACGCCTTTGCGCGCACGGAACGCCTTCATTCGCCGCTCCGCTGCATCGTCGCCCAGAGGCCGTAGCCGTGCATCGCCTGCACGTCCACCTCCATGTGTTCGCGTCCGCCGGTCGAGACGACCGACCGACCCTTCTCGTGGACCTCGCGCATTTTCCGCTCGGCCTTGACGCGCGTCCAGCCAAAGTGGGATTGAAACACGTGTGTCACATAGCTCATCAGGTTGACTGGATCGTTCCAGACGATCGTGACCCACGCGTCGTCGAGGCGATTGGCGACGCTCGTGGACCTACCCGTCGCCGGGTCTGCACTCACGCTGGGCCCCCGCCCTACTCGCCGGGCGCGTCGTCGGGCGGGAACGCCTTGTCGAGTATTTCCTGGCACGCGGGGCAGACGGGGAATCGCTGAGGATCGCGGTTCGGGACCCACACCTTGCCGCACAAAGCGATGACGGGCGTGCCAGCGACGGCCGCCTCGACGATCTTCTCCTTGCGGACGTAGTGCGCGAAGCGCTCGGAATCTCCCGGCTCGGCGACCTGGGTGTCCGGACGGGTGATGGTGGTGGTCGAGGCCCGCGTCTGCTCGTTCGGGCGAGTCTCCTGCTCGGTCATGGACCCATGCTACGCCGGGGCACCGTCCCCCCGGGAGGCAGGCACTAGGCCACCGAGATCACGAGGCGCCCGCTCTTGCGGTCGTACAATCGCCCGGCCCATCGAGTCGAAAGGACCAGCACCCCGGCCCCCGTCGCGAGCCCGAGCACAAGACCGAGCCAGCCGATGCGGGCGTCCCAGCGAATCGCGGCAACCAGGGGAAGCGTCACAGGTATCGCCACGATCCACGCGCTGATGGACGAAACCAGCTGGGCGAGGAGGCCGGCCCCTACCGAACCCACCTCGGCAGAGAACGGGTTCTCGCCGGGGGCGGGTGCCCGATACGGGAGGGCGACCGCGCTAATCGCCGATACTCCGAGGCTCGTACCGAGGACCCCGGCGATGGCCCCGAATTCCGCAGGGGCGAGGTCCCACCTTCCCGCGAGGCCGAGCGCCGCCAGGCCAGCCACCGTCGCGAGAGGAACCGCCCACGCCAGCGTCGCCGCGACACGACCCCGCATGACCTCCCGTCCGAGCCTGCCAGAGACGACGTCGAGCCACAGGGCCGTCGAGTCATAGGCGACGTCGTTGTGGCGAGCCCACCCGATCGTTCCAGCGACGAGCACAGGAATGGACATGACGACCGCGACGGGAGAGCCGAAGATCGGATAGACGAGCGTGAAGAACAGCGCGGGGAAGACCATCACCGAGACGAGCCCGCTGAGGTAGCGGGGATCCGTGAACCAGTACCGAAGCGCCCGCGACGCGACGGCGCGCTGGGCGCTTCCCGCCCGCGACGCGACGGCGCGCTGGGCGCTACCCGCCCGCGACGCGACGGCGCGCTGGGCGCTACCCGCCCGCGGAAGGCGACCGGCCTCGAAACGCTTGGCCGCCGCGAGGATGGCATCATCGCGCGCTCGCGCGCCGCCGCCGCGGTAGGTCGGGTGAACGAGTGTGTACGCCACGTTGGCTCGCCACACCCCGTGGAGGAGCAGGATCCACGCGAGCGAGGCCCCGATTCTCCACGCCACCGACCACCACTCGCCCGCCGCCGCCGCGCTCGTCGCCGCCACCGGTAGCCCGATGGGCGTCCACCGCAGGGCCTCAAGGAGGGCGGGAACGTCGACGTTCAGGATGGCGTCGAGTCCCTCCGAGACGACGGCGTAGGCGACCGGAGTCGCCACGAGCACGCCGACCACAACCGCAACGAGGGCGGCCTCCCGCGCGCGCCGGGACTGCAGCACCCTCGCCGTCCACGCCACCGACACTCGCGCCGAAAGGATCATCGTCGCGTGAGTGAGCGCGGCCCACGCAAACGCCACCGCGAGGGTCGCGGGCCCGTCGTGCCGCCAGGACGACGCGAGCAACGCGAGGACCACGAGGAAGAACAGGGACGGCACGGTGAGGACGATCGAGACCGTCATTCCAGGCAGAATCCTGCGCACCGGGACACCGAGCGACGAGAAGCGCGAAGGGTCGAGGGCGTCGTCCAGTCCCGTGATCAGCACGGGGACGACGACCCATCCCAAGATCAGGACTCCCGAGATGGCTACAAGCGCATCGGAACGCACGCCCGCCTGCTGACCCTCCAGTATCCGAGATACCCACCACGTCGACGGCAACAGCGACGCCGACCAGATGGCGCCCCCGAGAAGCACGAGGACCCTCCACCACTCTCGCTGGAGCTGGTGCTTGGTCGTCGTGAAGCGGAGCCTCAGGACTGTCGCAACCACGTGAGGTCCCGCCGTTCGGACGTGTCGCCGATGAGGCCGACGAACCTCTCCTCAAGGTCCCCGCCGCCGCTGACCTCATCGAGCGTTCCATGCGCGAGGACGCGGCCGTGGCCCACGATCGCCACATGATCGCACACACGCTCCACGAGAGCCATGACGTGGCTCGACATCACCACCGTGCCGCCGGTCGCAGCGAAGTCCTGCAGGATGCGCCGGATCGCCTTGGCAGAGACCGGGTCGACCGCCTCGAACGGCTCGTCGAGGACCAGGACGCGGGGCGCGTGGACGAGCGCGCAAGCGAGGGCGATCTTCTTCGTCATTCCGGCGGAGTAGTCGGTGACCAGCGTCCTACCCACCGCGTCGAGGTCCAACGCCGCCAGCAGGTCGTCCCTGCGCTCCTCGACCATCGCGGGGTCCATGCCGCGCAGAAGCCCGGCATAGGAGATCAACTCGGCGCCCGTGAGCCGGTCGAAGGTCCTCAGACCGTCGGGCAGGACCCCGAGCGTCGGCTTGGCTCGGTCGGGTTCCTTCCACAGGTCGATTCCGTGCACAAGGACGGTCCCGGCGTCCGGGGTGAGAAGCCCCGTCGCCATCGAGAGCGTCGTCGTCTTCCCCGCGCCGTTCGGGCCAACGATGCCGTAGAAGGAGCCCGAAGGTATGTCCAGATCCAGCCCATCGACGGCGATGGTCGCGCCGAAGCGCTTGCGCAGGCCCCGCAGGGCAAGCGCCGCGGGGGGCGAGTCCGGGGTCATGCGCTCAGCCTAGGCTCGGCCTACAGCGATGTGACAAGGACGTACGTGGTGTACGTGATGAATGCCACGAGGAGCAGGGAGCCCTCGATCCGGTTGATGCGGCGATCGTGGTGGAACCGATACGCCATGAGCGTGAGGGCGACGGTAAGGACCCCCAACGTGGGAAGGTCTCGAGTGAGGATTTGATGGTGAACCGACGCGGGGTGGATCGCTCCCGCGAGTCCCACGACCCCGAGCGCATTGAACAGGCACGAGCCGACGATGTTACCGATCACGAGGTCGTGCTCGCTCCTGCGCGCCGCCGCCACGGCGCTCGCGAGTTCGGGCAAAGACGTGCCGATCGCGACGACGGTCAGCCCGATGACCAGGTCGCTCATCCCCAACTCGCGGGCCACCACCGTCGCCCCTCTGACGAGGTAGTAGGACGACGCGACGAGCCCGACGAAGCCGGCAATCGTGAGGGTGGCGGCCCGGCGCCTCGACAGGCTAGCCTCCGCGAGCTCCTGTTCGGCATCGATGGCGAGGAACTCGCCCTTCGTTCTCAGCGCGTGCCGGAAGGACCATAGGAGAAACGCGGCGAACGCGATCAACAGGACGGTGGCGTCGAGCCGCGAGAGTTCGCCGTCGCGATACTGCCAGAAGGCGAGGCCCAGGACCCCGAAGAGCATCGGAATCTCTACCTTCACCGCGCCGCGGTGGACGAGGATTGGCGTGACGAGCGCCGTCACCCCGAGCACGAGGCCAATGTTCGCTATGTTGGAGCCGTAGGCATTTCCCAGGGCGATTTCCGGGTGGCCCCCGCTGGCAGCGAACGCGGAGACCACGAGCTCCGGAGCCGACGTTCCGAAGCCGATGATGACCATCCCGATGAGCAACGCGGGTAGCCCCAGGTGTCGGGCCGTCGACGCGGCGCCAAGGACGAAGCGATCGGCGCTCCATCCGAGGACGACGAGTCCGCCGACGAGTTCGACGAGGGCAAGGGTCACGGCTCGAGGCTATCCGACCGGGGTGCCCGCGAGGGGCTCGCCCATTTCGGGTGCCGTTGGCCACGCGTAGGGGACCTAGGTCCCGGGTGGCAGGTACACTGGCCTCAGCAGTTGATCTGTCGCTCGCGCCTCGGCTGGGAAGTCGGACCCGATACCCAGGAGGACGCATGACCACCACGGATGCCGTCGCGGCCTTCCGAGCGACCGAGCCTCGCGACCCCAACCGGCCGTCCTACACGACCGCGTACGCCGCCCTCCTCGAGACGGTGAAGGACGCTGGCCTCCTCAAGCGCCGCATCCCCTTCTACGCCATCCTCTTCTCGGGCCTCACACTCGCGCTGGGAGGCCTTTGCGCCGGGTTCTTCCTCCTCGGCTCGTCGTGGTTCCAGCTGCTCATTGCCGCCGCGCTCGGCGTCGTGCTCACCCAGTTCGCGTTCATGGCGCACGAGGCTGCCCACCGGCAGGTCCTCGTCACCGGGAAGGCGAACGACGGAGTCGGTCGCGCCCTCGGGACGTTCGTCGTTGGCATCAGTTACGAGTGGTGGATGAGCAAGCACACGCGCCACCACGGCAACCCGAACAAGATCGGCAAGGATCCGGACATCGACACGGACACCATCTCCTTCTACGAGGAGGCGGCCGCGGGCAAGTCCGGGTTCGGCCGCTGGCTGACGACGCACCAGGGCACGCTCTTCTTCCCGCTCCTGATGCTCGAGGGCGTCAACCTCCACATGCGCTCCGTCTCGTCGCTCGTCGAGAAGCGCCCGGTCCGCGGTCGCAAGACCGAGCTCACGGGCCTCGCCGTGCGCTTCGGGCTGTACTTCACCGTGCTCTTCTGGTTCCTACCGATCGGGCTCGCCTTCGCGTTCGTCGGCGTCCAGCTCGCGGTGTTCGGCCTCTACATGGGGGCCTCGTTCGCCCCGAACCACAAGGGGATGCCGATCGTGTCGAAGGACGCGAAGCTCGACTTCTTCTCGCGCCAGGTCGTCACGTCGCGCAACATCTCCGGCGGATGGCGCTCGAGCGCCCTCCTGGGCGGCCTCAACTATCAGGTCGAACACCACCTGTTCCCCAACATGCCTCGCCCCAACCTCGGGAGGGCCCGCCGGCTCGTCCGAGAGGAGTGCGCCACGCTGGGCGTCCCCTACACGGAGACGACGCTGATGAGGTCCTACGGGACCGTCGTCCGGTACCTGAACAAGGTGGGGCTGGCGGCGCGCGATCCGTTCCTGTGCCCGGTGTACGCGGCGTACCGCATTCACTAGGGGCCCCCGGACGGCAACGGCGGTCCTGTCTCTGCTAGATTCCGGACATGCGCACCCGCGCGACCCTGAGCGCCACGGCGGCCCTGGTAGCCATCGTGCTGGTGGGGACGGCAGCCGTCGGCGCAATCCCGACCCCCGACAGTGGACCTGCGGCGGGCGGCACAGAGGTGACCGTGCCGGTGCCGGGGGCCGACTCGTTCATCCAGATCGCCGCTGGTGACTCGCACTCTCTCGCCCTGGATGCGGACGGCAATCTATGGACCTGGGGATCGGACCTCTACGGGCAGGTCGGCAACGGTGCCACCACCGGAGACGTCACCACACCCGCAGAGATCACCGCCGGCACCACCTACACCCACATCGCCGCCGGCTATGGCCACTCCCTTGCGATTGACGCCGACGGCAATCTCTGGGCCTGGGGACGGGACCACCACGGCCAGGTCGGCAATGGCGCCCCCACCAGCAACGTCACCGCACCCGCACAAATCACCACCGGCACCACCTACACCCACGTCGCCGCCGGCGCCTACCACTCGCTCGCCCTCGACGCCGACGGCAACCTCTGGACCTGGGGATACGACGGCGACGGGCAGGTCGGCAACGGTGCCACCACCGGAGACGTCACCACACCCGCAGAGATCACCACCGGCACCACCTACACCAACATCGCCGCCGGCTATGGCCACTCCCTTGCGATTGACGCCGACGGCAACCTCTGGACCTGGGGATGGGACTACTACGGGCAGGTCGGCAACGGCACCCCCACCGGCAACGTCACTGCACCCGCACAAATCACCACCGGCACCACTTACACTCACGTCGCTAGCGGCGCCGTCCACTCCCTCGCCCTCGACGCCGACGGCAACCTCTGGACCTGGGGATACGACGGCGACGGGCGGGTCGGCAACGGCGCCCCCACCGGCGACGTCACTGCACCCGCGCAGGTCACCACCGACACCACCTACACCACCGTCGCCGCCGGCTACTACCATTCCCTCGCGCTCGACGCCGACGGCAACCTCTGGGCATGGGGCAACGACAACGACGGGCAGGTCGGCAACGGCGCCCCCACCGGAGACGTCACCGCACCCGCACAGATCACCTCCGAACCCACCTACACTCACGTCGCTGGCGGCGCAGGCCACTCCCTCGCGATTGACGCCGACGGCAACCTCTGGGCATGGGGAGACGACGACTACGGGCAGGTCGGCAACGGCGCCCCCACCGGAGACGTCACCGCACCCGCACAGATCACCTCCCACACCACCTACACCCGCGTCGCCGCCGGCGGCTCCCACTCCCTCGCGCTCGACGCCGATGGCAACCTCTGGGCATGGGGAAACGACGACTACGGGCAGGTCGGCAACGGCGCCCCCACCGGACACGTCACCAGACCAGCACAGATCACCACCGGCACCACCTACACGGCCATCGCCGCTGGCTACTTCCACTCCCTCGCCCTCGATGCCGACGGAAACCTCTGGACCTGGGGATGGGACTACTACGGGCAGGTCGGGAACGGTGCCACCACCGGCAACGTCACTACACCCCAACAGATCACCACCGGCACCACCTACATCCACGTCGCCGCCGGCTATGGCCACTCCGTCGCCCTTGACGGCGACGGCAACCTCTGGACCTGGGGCAACGACGACTTCGGGCAGCTCGGCAACGGAGCCTTCGGCGGCAACTTCACGACACCCGCACAGATCACCTCCGGCACCACCTACACCCACATCGCCGCCCGCTACCTCCACTCCCTCGCGATTGACGCCGACGGCAACCTCTGGGCATGGGGATCGGACGAATACGGGCAGCTCGGCAATGGCGCCCCCACCGGGAACGTCACAGCAGCCGCGCAGATCACATTCGGCACCACCTACACCCACATCGCCGCCGGCGCCTACCACTCCCTCGCGCTCGACGCCGACGACAACCTCTGGGCATGGGGACGGGACCACCACGGCCAGGTCGGCAACGGCGCCACCACCGGCGACGTCACCACACCCACACAGATCACCACCGGCGCCACCTACACCGCCATCGGCAGCGGCTACTACCATTCGTTCGCCCTCGATGGGGACGGCAACCTCTGGACCTGGGGCAACGACCACTACGGGCAGGTCGGCAACGGCGCCACCCCCGGCGACGTCACCACACCCGCGCAGATCACCGCCGGCACCACCTACACCCACATCGCCGCCGGCTACGACCACTCCCTCGCCCTGGATGGCGACGGCAACCTCTGGACCTGGGGATCCGACGAATACGGGCAGCTCGGCAACGGCGCCCCCACCGGCAACGTCACCGCACCAGCCCGACCCGGGGGCACAACGGTCATCACCAGCATTGCGTTCGACGGTGTGGCTGGCACCGGCCTGCAACGCCTCAGCGAAACCCAGGCCCTCGTCACCACACCGCCGGGCACCCCCGGCGCGGCCACCATCACCATCCATTACAGCTGCAACGGCGTCGCCAAGCCCGCCCTGACCCTCGCCCGGCCCTTCACCTACATCGCTCCCACGCCCACGCCGACTCCCACGCCTACCCCTACCCCAACCCCCAGCACCGGACCCGCCACGGGACCCGGTGACGGCGCCGGTAGCGGGAGCGATACCACCGGCGAGACCACCACCGGCCCGCCGCCGACTATCACCCTTCAGCCAGCGGACGTGACCGCACATGCCGGCGACACCGTCACTTTCGCGATCACCGCCGACGGTAACCCCTTGCCCACGGTCCAGTGGCAACAGTCAACCGACAACGGCGCCACCTGGACCGACCTCGACGGCCAAACTGGCTGGAGCCTCACCCTCACTGCCGCCGACGAGATCGACGGCACCCGCTACCGCGCCATCCTCACCAACGACAGCGGCACCACCACGAGCGGCGCTGCCACGCTCACGGTGCTCCCCGCCCTCGAGGCGACGCCGACCCCCACCTCCACCCCGACCGCCAGCCCGTCGCCGACACCCGGACCCGCCGACGACGACGCCCAATCCGGACTCCCGTCGTGGCTCTGGATCGGCGTCGGACTCGCGCTCCTGTTGCTCCTCCTTGCCGTCCTCCTCTTGCGACGTCGCCGCACTTACTAGGTGCGCGGGCGCGGAAAACGGCCGCCCCCGAACCCGCTAGGGAACGAGGACGGCCGTCTGGCTACCTCAATGAGCAGTGGAGATGGCGGGAATCGAACCCGCGTCCGCATGTCCGACACTAGGGCTTCTCCGGGCGCAGCCTGAGAAGTGTTTCTCGGCCCCTCACCAACATCAGGCGAGCGAGTGAGATAGGCCCAGTCACCTAGAAGTCCCGAACCCCACGGTGACGGGAGGGTTCAGCAAGTTCCCTAGATGACGCCAGGGTCCAGGACGGGAACAAGCCTGGGCTGACGGACTACGAGGCTCGCCTAAGCGGCGAGGGCGTAGTCGGTGCGGTTTGAATTGGCACCTATTGGTTTGCAGGGAGCGTTGACGAGATAACCCTGCATCCTCGGCCCGCTTCACCTAATGAAACGACACACGTCGAAACCGATCATCCCCTGTGGAGTTATGTCACCATTCTACCGCCAACCTCCGCCTACCAGCCGCCGCCACCGCCGCCTCCGCCGCCACCACCGGAGAAGCCGCCTCCTCCGCCGCCGAAGCCCGACCCCCCGCTTGAGCCGGGCGTCGGCGCGCTGATGGCGGTGCCGGCGAACGACACGAAGTTGTTCATCGTCGCCCCGAAGTTGTGCTGCGTCGCCCAGAACATGCCGTAACTCTGGCCCCCGTACCACGTGGGCTCAGCCAACTGATGCCCCTCGGCCGCGAGCTTCTCGAATGTCGCCGACCACTTGTCCGCGACGCCGAACGCGATGGCGAACGGGAGGTACATGCTGAAGATGTCGCTCCCCTCCTCGAATCGCAACTTGTTGCCGTCCGCGGTGCTCAGGAAGAGCTCGAACCCCTGGGTCTGCGCCAGGACGCGCGTCCCCTCGGCCTTGCGGGCCGGCGCACTCCTGATGGTCGCGATCACCATGATGCCCACAAGCGTGACGGGGAGCGGGATGAGGGCGAACGGACCGAGGACCGCCGCGAGCCAGGTGAGGATCACCCCCAGGGCGAGGATGCCGAAGCCAGCGAATCCCCAGGAGGTCCGGGCGGTCGACGGGTTTCCACGGAACCAGCCGAGTTGCGTGACGTTCTTGTACATCTGCGTCTGAACCTTCGCGAGCGTCGAGGCGAACGTCGTCTTGATCGAGGAGAGCGTGACCGAGGCGGCGCCGCCGAAGAGGCCGTCGAACAGGGTCTTCTCGTACTCCACCATCGCGCCGTCGGCCTCGCGAAGTCTGACCAGCGTGTAGTCGGTCTTCTTCTTCCCTGGGTCCACCGGATCGATTCGCATGTACCCGCGCACCGCAAGGTCGACGATCGTGGAGGTCACGTCCCGCACGTCAGCCCTCTCGTCGATGAGGGTCCCGAGTTGGCCGGGGCGGAGTCCCGGCGGCGGCTGGAACTGGACCGCGACCGGCGAGTGGTAGTCGCGCTTGACGATGCGCGCTGCGTCCCCATCCGTCGGGGCAAGCCCGGGCGTGAGCCCGGCGTACTGCTCGTCGATCGCCTTGCCGCGTATCGCGCGAGACAGTAGGAGGATTCCGGCGAGAAGCACCACCAGGAACCCGATCCCGGTCCCCGCGTTCAGGGAGAAGGCGTACAGGAAGTCGCTCTTGTTCCGGATGATCGGGGTGGTGTCGAACGACCCCGGCGGGAAGCCCACCGTGACCGTCATCCCGGTGTACGGATCGAGATGGGTCTGTGTGAACGTCGCGACGCCGTCGGCCAGGGTGGCGCTGGTGCAGGCGCCCGTGCTCCCGTAACCGCCACTGAAGCAACGGAGATCGATGGCACCGACATCGCCCTTGACGATGATCGTGATGTTGTCGAGCGGAATGGTCCAGTCGCCGCCGATGACGTTCCAGAAGAACTCGTCGTACACCGCCTTGTCGTCGGCGGGCGCAACGCTCGGGTCGATCTCCGATGCCATGGTCGAGTTGAGCGTGCCCTTGACGGTGTACGTGAGGATATAGTCCTGGACGCCGGTGACATCGCCGATGTTCTCGTCGCCGATGCGGATCTCCATCCGCCCCGTTTGGGGCGTCGAGATGTACGCCTTCGCGGGCGCCCCCGACGGGCTCGTCACGTGGACGTTCGAGATCGGGTAGAAGCGGTCGTTCTTGGAGTCGTACGGCTCGCGCGTGATGTACGTGACGTACGGGCCGTGCCCGGGCTCGGTATTGAAGTTGAACTTGAGATCGACCTCGACGTCCACCGAACCGTCCTTATGGATGTCATAGGTCGCCGTGTAGGCGTCAAACGATCGCGTGGAGTAGTCGCTCGCGTGCACCGTACGCGCGCTCGCCGCGCTGGGAACGGCAAGGATCATAACGACGGCGAGAAGGAGCCCGAGTTTCTTCATGGGCCCATCATGCCGCGACTAGCGCCCTTTTCGCAGACTCATCGCGCTCTGGGCCTCGCGGTTGTCCTGCTGCTCGCGAAGCGTAGCGCGCTTGTCGTAGAGCTTCTTGCCTCGGGCAATACCGATCTCCACCTTCGCCCTGCCTTTGACGAAGTAGAGGCGGAGCGGCACGACGGTGTGCCCCTTGTCCCGCGTCCCGTCGGCAATGCGCTCGAGCTCCTCGACGTGGAGCAGAAGCTTGCGCTTGCGCCGGGGGGTGTGGTTGGTCCACGTCCCCTCGGTGTACTCGGGGATGTGGACGCCCTCGAGCCACGCCTCGCCCTTGTCGACGCTCACAAACCCGTCGATGAGGGACGCCCGCCCCTGCCTGAGGGACTTCACCTCGGTCCCGGTCAGCACGATTCCCGCCTCAAAGACCTCGTCGATGAAGTAGTCGTGGCGCGCGCGTCTATTGCTCGCGACGAGCTTCTGCTCCGCCATGACTCACCTCCTCGACTCCCTGCGGCGTCCCCGCAGGGATACAAGGCTACCGGGGAGGAAGGATCGTCATCGGATCGACGTGGTTGCCGTTGACGTAGATCTCGAAGTGCAGGTGACACGCGGTCGAGGACCCGGTGGTCCCCGCGAACGCGATGACGTCGCCGCGAAGAACGATTTGGCCCGGCGTGACGTTGAAGGCGCTCAGGTGGTTGTAGCTCGACATATAGATCGGACCGTTCCGGGGAATCGGGCCGTGGTTGATGAGGACTTGGTTGCCGTAGCCGCTGACCCACTTGGTCCACTTGACCTCGCCATCCGCCGCGGCCAGGATCGGCGTTCCGCAGTACGCGCGGAAGTCGGTTCCGCTGTGCAGGCGCCAGACGTGGTAGATGGGGTGGAGCCGCCACCCGTATGGGGAGGTGATATAGGGGTTGGCCGTGGGGTAACCCCACGTCCCGTCGCTCAGGACGGTCCCGCCGCTCTGCAGGCGCACCAACTTGACGAGCTCAACGCGCAGGTCGTACGCCTGCTGGTCAAGTTCGGCCTGCTGCGCGACGTACTCCGCCTTCTTCGCGGCGATCTTGGCAAGGAGGGTCTGCTGCTCGGCCAGGTTCGCCTCGATCTCCGCCTTGCTGTCCTCGGCGGCCTTCCTGGCCTTGTCCGCCGTCGCCACCCACTCGTCGGCCTGGGTCTTGAGCTGGCCGATGTAGACCTTGACGGCGTCCTGGCGCGTGGCAAGGTTGCGGTCGGTGGCCGCGATCTGCTCGATCTGCGCGAGTGCATTGCTCTGGGTGCGGGAAGCGGCGTGCTGCGCGGCGTACTCCGATATGAAGTCATCCGAGTTCGCCGCCCCCAGGACCAGGCGGAGGAGGTCCCCCTGCCCCTCGCCGCGGTAGGTGGCGCGGGCGAGTTCCCCCAGTTGCTTCTGTAGCTCGACGGACCGGGCCTGGTCGTCCGCGAGTTGAGTGGTGATGCGGGCGTCCTCCGCCTGTGCCGCGGCGAGAAGATCTTCGGTGTACTGCTGCTGGAAGAGGGCCTTGTCGAGTTGCGCGTTGGCGAAGTCGAGTTGCTGCTGGGCGATGGGCAACTGCGCCTGGAGTTCCGTCAGTCTCGCATTGGCGGCGACCAGCTCCGCGTCCGTGTCCTCAAGCGCGGCATCGATCTCGGCCTGCTGGTCCGCGGTGTCCTGCTGTTGCTGCTTGGCGGCCGCGATGGCGTCCGCGTAGTCGTCCGACGCCACCCCGGTCGACCCGCCGGTCTGCGCGAGGGCGCCGAACCCGACCGAGAGAGCTAGCCCCACGGCGAGAATCGCCGCGAGCGTCGCCTTGCGCGCGCGGATCATGCCGACGTGTACTTTCCCAGCGTGACGAGCGACGCTATGGCGCTCAGTCCCACGGCGATGAGTAGCATCAGCGGCGCGATACTCAGAACGTCCGAGGCGCTGATGTAGTCGATGGTTCTGAACTCGGACGACAGCCAATCCTCGACGAGATAGCGCACCGTCAGCCATAGGCCGAGGATGGACAGCACCGCCCCGAGGGTCGCGGCCAGCGCGCCCTCGAGCATGAACGGCAACTGAATCATGGTCTTCGATGACCCCACCATCCTCATGATAGTCGTCTCCCTGCGCCGACTCAGGGCGGACAGGCGGATGGTCGTGGTGATGAGCATGACCGCGGCGAGCAGCATGACGGCGGCGAGGGTCGCGGCGATGAGGGTCGCCCGATTGAGTACCAGGAAGAGCGTCTTGAAGATGTCGCGCTGGTCCACGACGTGCTCAACACCGTCGAGATTCTGGGTGGCATCCGCAACAACCTGGAACTGCTCGGGATCCTTGAGTTTGACCCGAAGGGCCGGCTGCATGTCGTCCGCCGTGAGGTGTTGCGAGAAGTAGCCATCCTTGTCGTGCGCAACGAGGTACTGATAGGCCTCCTGCTTGGTCTCGACGTGGACGGATTCGACGAGGTCGCCCACCGGGCCGACCGAGAGGACCTGCTGGATCGCGTCCTGCTGGGCCCCCGTCACGGGTCCGGAGGCGCAATTCGCGACGTTGGAGGAGTCCGGACACAGGAAGATCGAGACCTCAACCTTGGACAGCCAGTCGTTCTTGAGGTTCGCGACCTGCATCTGGAGGAGCGCGGCGGAGCCGAGGAACGCGAGGGAGACGAAGGTGACGATGACGACGGCGAGCGCCATGGTGATGTTGCGGCGGAGCCCCTGCCAGACCTCGGAAGCGATGAATTGGAACCTCATACCGTCTCCAGCCCGTAGACGCCCTGAACCTGGTCGCGGACGACGCGGCCGTCGCGAAGCTCGATCACGCGCTTGCGCATCTGGTCAACGATGTTCTCGTCGTGGGTCGCCATGAGTACCGTCGTGCCCGTCCTGTTGATCCGGTCGAGAAGTCTCATGATTCCGACGCTTGTGGCGGGGTCAAGGTTCCCCGTCGGCTCGTCGCAGAGCAGGATCGGGGGGTGGTTAACAAAGGCGCGCGCGATGGCGACGCGCTGCTGCTCGCCGCCGGAGAGCTCGTGCGGCATGCGCTTCTCCTTGCCGCCGAGGCCGACGAGGTCGAGCGTCTCGGGCACCGTGTTCTCGATCTGCCGCTTGCCCTTCCCGATCACCTGGAGCGCGAACGCGACGTTCTCGTAGACCGTCTTGTTGGGGAGCAACCGGAAGTCCTGGAAGACCGCGCCGATCTCGCGCCGAAGCGTCGGGACCCTCCACGACGCCAGGCGGCCCAGATCGCGGCCCGCCACGTGGATGTGCCCGGACGTCGGCCTCTCCTCGCGAAGCACCAGCTTGAGGAAGGTGGACTTGCCGGACCCGGAGGCGCCGACGAGGAACGCGAAATCTCCCCGCTCGAGCGTGACATCCACGTCCTCGAGCGCGGGGCGCGCTCCGCGCATATAGATCTTGGTGACGTAGTCGAATCGGATCACGGTGTTTTTGGGCGCGTGGGGTAGGCACCGCCTCTGCCATGGTAGGCAGTGGCCGCTCGCATGGGCCATACGCCGCGCCCAATCCGGTGTGTCCGGTTGATCACACTTGCGCGCCGTGTCCGCGCGCTCCCCTACTTCCCGTTGGAGGAGAAGTGCGTGTAGTCCTTGAGGCTCGACCAGTCGCCGCCCCAGCCCCAGCCGATATCGTGGAACGCCTGCCACACGAGGTCGCCGTGGTGGACCATCCCGGGCCGGTCGTACGAGCGATCGAGGTACGAGGTGGACAGCTCCGGGATGACGATGCTCCCCTTCTTGTACGGATTCTGGAATGGGTTGAGGTCGATCGCGAGCCCGTACGCGTGCATCGACCATCCGGAGGTCGTGGTCACGACGGGCCTGCAGGTGTACGAATCCGTCATGTTGATGTCGCCGGTCGGCGGCGCCTTCATCTCGCCGATGGACCACACCCGCATCTCCTCGATCGGGTAGCGCGCGTCGTAGAGCTTGTGAAACACGCCGACGATGTCGCCTGCGACCGACGCGTTGATGAGCATCTCGCCCATGTGCGCCTTATCGTCAAACCCCCAGTACGTCATGACGATGTAGGCGAGGTCGCTGACCTCGACCGGGCATCCCGGGTACCAGGTCGAGCGCGCGATCACGTAATCGGGCACGGGGGAGATCGTCGCGCGCCACTCGGTGGTCAGCGGATCCGCGAACAAGACGCGCGGGGGCATCTTCCGATCGACGAGCTCGGCGGGCGTCGGCTGGGCGTATCCGATTCCGGCGGAGCGAAGTTTGAGAGGGCGGGTGCCGATCCACGCGGGACGGCTGAGGCTCGGGTCGGGCGCGACGTTGGGGGACGCCGACGCTGCCGGCTCCGGGGAGGCGGTGGGTTTCAGAGAGGCGGAGGGCTCCGGGCCCGGCAGCATCGCGAGCGCGACGGGTTCGGGCGTCACGAGCGGGGAGGGCGTCACGGACGGGGACGGACCGGCGCACCCCGCGAGCGCGACGCCTGCCGCGAGCGCAAGCAGCGCGCAAGCGACGACGGCGCCCTTCCTCACCATCTATCCAGGTTAGTCCGCGCCGCGGACCCGGCAAGAAGCCTCACGAATCCTTGACCGTGGCGTAGGTGACGGGGCTACCCTCCCACACGGGACCGGGCCAGAGACCCTGCGAGAGACCGGCGGCCCAGACGAGCGGGGCGCGGGAACCGTCGGCGGGCACCAGGAGAAGGCGGCCGAAGCTGTCGACGAGGGCGTACCAACGCCCGTCGGGAGAGCGGCTCCCTCCCGTCACGTCGTAGCGCGCGGGGGCCCGCACGCTCCACAGCGCCGTGTGAGAACCTCCGGTGTAGACCGTCAGGATGCCGTCGGCCGAACGCTCGGTGGTGATGAGGTCGCTCATGTCCTGCTGCGCGTCGCCACTGCTTGCACCGCTCGCGATCACCTCGAGAGAGGCCGGATCGTAGATGCGAAGGACCTCCCCGGTGCTCACCCACACGACGACGACGATCCCGCGACTGGTCCAGCCGACGACCTGGCCGAGGCTCGAGTCGCACGTTCCCGTGCGCTGCACGCCATCGGGCAAGACGACGTGGAGCGAGGGGCAACTCCCTCGCTCGTCCCACTGGACGAACGCGACGCCGCCCGGAACCTCGGGGTTGGAGTCTGCGACCGCGACGAGCGACGGCGGGCGGACCACACCGAAGGCGAGGACGAGGCCCGCGACAATCGCGATGACTGCCGCGGCCGCGACGAGGTAGCCGACGGTGCGCCGATCGCCGTTTCGGGCGTGACCCATCATGATCGTCACGACTCGGGCCCTTCCCCTCGAGGCGACCGTCCGCGGGCGAGCCGAACGGATACGACGACGAGGAGGAGGCCGACCGCGAGCATCGTCACCATGGCGCCGATCGCGCTCCCGAAGACGTGCACCACCACCTGGGGGAGGAAGGCAAGCACCCCAAGCGAGCCAATCGCGACCTGATACGTCGCGGCCTTCCCGACGCCGCGCGCGAGGAGGGCGCCCGCCGTGACAAGGCCGACGAGGAGGAGGGCGAGGCGCTGATCGTCCTCGGACGCACGATCTGGGCGGCGATGAGCGCGACGACGGCGCCGAAGCCCACCGCAACCGTCGCGGGCCGAAGCCAGCCGCCGAACCCGAGGAGTGCCCACGCCACGCCGATCGCCCACATCGCGAGCCCGACCCACGTCGACGTGGAATCCAGTCCGGGCCGGTCAAAGACCGCGATGACGATGACGAGCGCGCTCGCGAGCGCCGCGACCTGAGGAAGCGCCCGCTCTCGCCAGCGGTAGAGGGCTCCCGACAGGCTAGCGAGCATGCGCCTATCGCCAGGACAGTGCTGGAGGACGCCCAGCGCAGAACGTCATTCGAGACGATGCCGACGATCCACGCGACTCCCCCGATGCCCGCGGTAAGCAGGAGGCTGACGAGGCGGCGTATCGGGGCACGGTCCGAAGCGCGAAGGGCGACGCCAGCTCCGGAGACGATCGCCGTGATGAGGCCGATGAGGCCGAGTCGGCCCCCGAGATTGAGGTTGGCCCACTGGCTGCCCAGCAAGATGACGACGGAAGCGACGGCGATCGCCGCTCCGACGTACCCGAGTGCCTCGGCGAGAAGGACTCCCCTTCCGTGCTCGGGGTCCCTCTCGGAGGGGCTGACTTCGGGGGTGCGCGCCGCCTCGAAGGCGGTGATCGCGGCGGCCTGCTTCTCGGTGAGAAGCCTGGCCTCGCGCCACGCGGCGACGCGTTGATTCAGGTCTTCCATGACGCCCCCAATTGCCCCCGAGATGCCGCGACCATGCGCGCCGCTGGAACAACTCTACGCAGTCCCCCTCGTGCTCCGAAAGCGCCAAAAACGCCCTCCAACCGCCCCGACAGGCCCCAAGTTAGGCAATCCTCACCTAATTTCCCCTCAGAACGCCTCCGACAAGGGACCTACGTCCTGTCGGGCCCTGCCCGGTCGGGCTGAGCATGGATATGTAGAGGAGAGAACAGAGATGTTCCAAGCCCCATTCATGGCCAAGGCGGCCAGGGTATGTTGACCGCCGCATGGGTCCTGCCTACCCAAAACAAGCCCGAGTTCCTCCACAAGTCCCTTGTAGCCCCCCTCGCCACCGCGCCGACCCTGGTCCATCCGACCACGAACGGCCGAGCAGCGACGCGCCCGCCGAAGACCTCGCGCCGGCTCGTTCACCCCTCAGGAGTCACGCTATGACCGCCGTCAAGACCACCACCACCGCCAAGACCCCCGCCGCGAAGACCTCGGCGCCCAAGCCGAAGTACCCCGGCAAGGAGACCGTGATCAACGGCAACGGCGCGGTCGCGCACGTGATGCAACACGTCTGCGATGGCGTCATCGGCTACCCCATCACCCCCTCGACGGAGATCTCCGAGCTCTTCGAGCAGGCGCGCGCGGAGGGCAATGTCAACGTGTGGGGCCGTCACCCCTTCTTCGTCGAGACCGAGGGAGAGCACTCGGCCCAGAGCGGCGCTCTCGGCGCGGCGCTGACCGGCGGCAAGTACATCTCGAACGCTTCGTCGAGCCAGGGCCTGCTCTACGCGATGGAGTCCCACTTCGTCACCGTCGGCAAGAAGGTCGGCGGCTTCGTGCTGCAGGTTGCTGCGCGCGTCGTCTCGAAGCACTCGCTCAACGTCATGGCGGGGCACGACGACGTCTACGCGCTGCTCCCCTCCGGCTACACCATCCTCTTCGGGTCGAACCCGCAGGAAGCGGCCGACCTCGCCGCGATCTCCTACCGCGCGTCGGCGCTCTCGCTCATTCCCGTCGCGAACGCGATGGACGGATTCGCCACGAGCCACGTCATGAGCGAGGCCGTGATGCCGGAGCCGGAGCTCCTGCGGGAGTACCTCGGCGACCCGTCGGGGCGCATCGCGTGCCCGACCGTCGCCCAGGAGATGCTCTTCGGCGCCAAGGGCCGCGTCTTCCAGCTGGGGCAGTACCTGAGCCGCCACGCGGATGAGTTCACCAACGAGGCGCTCACAAGCGTGCGTGCCTACCTCGACGCCAACGCGGCCAAGATCGAGAAGGACTACGAGGGTGCCCTGGTCTCCAAGACGACGGCGTGGGTGCCCGAGGAACTCCGCGGTCAGTGGCGTCGCCAGTGGATAGGCGCTGACGAGAAGGGGACTCGCCAGTTGGTGCCCTCGCTCGTCGACATCCACAATCCCGGCGTCACGGGGCCGGTCCAGAACCAGCCCGACTTCCAGGCGGGCACCGTGGATCACCGCACCCACTTCGCGAACGCGGTACCCCGCCTTGTGCGCCAGGCGATGGACGAGTACACGGAGCTCACGGGCCGCGAGTACTTGCCGGTCATGGCCTACGACTGCGAAGACGCCGACTTCGTCATCGTCGGCCTCGGCTCGATCACGGACGACGTCCGCGCGGTCGTCCCGTACCTCCGCTCGCAGGGCATCAAGGTCGGCGTCGTCTCCGTCAAGTTGCTTCAGCCCTTCCCCGAGGCGGAACTCGTCGAGGCACTGAAGAACGCGAAGGCGGTCACCATCCTCGAGCGCTCGGACGACACGGCGCTGACACGGTTCGTCACCTCGGCCCTCTTCCACGCCCGCGCGAATGCGGATGGCGCCGAGCACCCCGGTGTCCCCGCGATCAAGGCCCTTCCCGCGCTCACGACGGCGATCTTCGGCCTCGGTGGACACGACGTCCAGCCGCGCCACGTCATCGCCGCCTTCAAGCACATGGCGGAGGGCAAGAGGGCTCCCCTCATCTACCTGGGCTCCCAGTTCTTCGAGCCCAACCCCGGCCCCACGATGGCCGTGCTCCAAGACAAACTGCGCGCCGCGTACCCGGAGACGGTGGCGATGGCCCTCGAGACCGAGCCGAATCCCACGGGGCTCCTCCCCGAGACCGCGATGCGGATCCGGTTCCACTCCGTCGGAGGGTACGGCACGGTGGCGACGGGCAAGCTCCTGACCGACATCCTCGCCGGCGTGCTCGGCATGCACTC
The DNA here is from genome assembly GCA_963830335.1 of uncultured Actinomycetota bacterium. Taxonomy (GTDB): domain Bacteria; phylum Actinomycetota; class Actinomycetes; order Actinomycetales; family Demequinaceae; genus JAFGBM01. The sequence goes on along the minus strand of CAWHLX010000001.1, from coordinate 325,029 downwards.
CAAGTCCGCGCCCAAGTACGGCTCGGAGAAGAGCGGCGCCGCGACCAACTACTACATCACCCTGAGCCCCGAGCCCGTGCTCTTCACCAACGCCGAACTCGAGAACGTCGAGGTGGTCATCTCCCCTGACCACAAGGCGTTCGTCCACACCAACCCGCTCAAGGGCCTCGTCCCCGGGGGCACCTTCATCCTTCAGTCCGACCTCTCCGCCGAGGACACGTGGCGAAGCCTCCCGTCCTACGCTCGCCGCACCATCCGCGACAAGAAGATCCGCTTCCTCGTGATCGACGCGTTCACGGTCGCCAAGAAGCACGCCCCGACGCCGGAACTCGAGACCCGCATGATGGGGATCGCGTTCATCGGCGCCGTCGCCGCCCACGTCGACCGCATCTCCCAGGGCGCCACGGCGTCGGCCATCCGGGACAAGGTCAAGGCCCAGATCTCCAAGAAGTTCGGCTCCAAGGGCGACGCGGTGGTCGACGCCAACATGGCGGTCATCGACGACGGCATCGGCGCCACCCACGTGGTCGAGTACAACACTCCCGTCTTCGAGGCGATCGAGAAGGAGACGGTGCTCCCGATCATTCGGACCGGAGCAATCTCTGCGTCGATGTGCCCGACGGCCTCCGAGGAGCGCCCGAGCGCCCTGTTCGACCCCGCCTACTACGAGGACCTGATCGCCCGCCCGTTCCGCGAGGGAACGATGAGCGAGTCCCCCGTCCTTCCCGGTTTCGGGCTCTTCATGCCCGTCGGGACGGGTGCGGTGAAGGACAAGGGCCTCTTCCGCAGGACAGTCCCGGCCTTCAATCCCGACCTCTGCACCGCCTGCCTCGAGTGCACGCTCGTCTGCCCCGACGTCGCCATCCCGAACACGGTGCACGAGATCCACGACCTGCTCTCCACCGGCATCGCCCAGATCGACGCGACGGACGCGCAGCGCAAGGCGCTCTCGTCGCAGGTCCACGCGTGGTCGGAGAAGATCCGCGAGCTCTACCGCGAGAGCAAGGACGCGGGCACATTCTCCGCGGTCGCGGCCAAGGCCGCGACCGCGCTCGACACCTCGAAGGCCGCCATCGCGCGCAACGCGGAGCAGGTCGTCGCGGTTCTCGCGACGTTCCCCGTCGCGCGCACCCGCCCCTTCTACGACTCGATGGAGAAGGACAACCCCGGTTCGGGCGCCCTCTTCTCCGCGACGATCGACCCATGGAAGTGCACGGGCTGCCTCCAGTGCATCGACGTTTGCGGCCCGAACGCGCTGACCGAGGTGGAGCAGGACGCCGACATCCTCAACGACCTCGAGACTCGCTTCGAGTTCATGACGAAGCTCCCCCCGACGCCGAAGCGCTTCTACGAAGGCTCGACGTCCCCGGACGGCGACCTCAAGCGCATCATGCTCGACACGGCCAACTACTACGCCACCACCGGAGGCCACGGCGCGTGCCGCGGTTGCGGCGAGGTCACGGCGATCCGGCTCATTACCTCACTCAGCAGGGCGCTAGGCGAGGAGAAGCGCCGCGCCCACGTCGCCGAGCTCGAGACCCTCGTCAGCGACCTGGGCGAGAAGCTCGCGACCGTCGACAAGGCGGACGCGGACCGCAAGGAGCGCATTGGCCGCGCCATCGGCGAGCTCGACCGCTCGCTGTACCTATACGAGGCCGGGCCGAGCGGAAACGGCCCCGCACCGACCGTCGTCGCGAACTCGACCGGATGCTCGAGCGTCTATGCCTCGACCATGCCGTTCACTCCTTACCTCGATCCGTGGGTCAACAGCCTCTTCCAGGACGCCCAGCCGCTTGCGGGGGGCATCTACGAGGGAATCTCCGCACAGATGGTTCGAGAGATCAAGGCGCTCCGCACCGCGAAGCTCGAGATCGAGGACGCCTACAATCCCGCGATTCACGACAAGGAACTCCGGTACCTCTCGTGGCGCGGCTTCACGCCCGACGAGAGCCGCCTCATGCCCGAGGTCCTCACACTCGGGGGCGACGGCGCGAGTTACGACATCGGCTTCGGGGCCATGTCCCGCGTCCTCGCGAGCGGAACGCCCGTGAACGTCGTCGTCCTCAACACGGGCGCGTACTCCAACACCGGCGGCCAGACATCGACCGCGTCGTACATCGGTCAGGACGCGGACCTCTCGCGCTATGGCAAGGTGCACGACGGGAAGACGGAGAGCCGCAAGGAGCTCGCCCTCCTCGCGGCGTTCCACCCTGGCGTCTTCTCGTGCGTGACAGCGACCGCGCTTCACGGTCACTTCCTGCAGTCCTCGCTGGACATGCTCGGGTACCAGGGCGGTGCCGCGGTCATGGACGTCTACACCCCGTGCGGCACGGAGAACGGGATCCCCGAGGATCTCTCCAACACCCGCTCCCGCCTTGCGGTCGAGAGCCGGATGAGCCCGCTGTTCGTTCACGACCCGCGCAAGGGCGAGACGCTCGCGGAACGGTTCTCGCTGGACGGCAACCCCGACGTCGACAAGACGTGGACCACGTCCACCCTTGAGTACGTAGACGATGAGGGACAGCTTCAGCTGATGACGACCCCGCTCACCCCTGCGGAATTCGCGCTGGGCGAGGTGCGGTTCAAGAAGAACTTCAAGAAGCTCGCGAAGGACCTCGAGGACGGCGCGCTACCGATCGCGGAGTACGTGGAACTCGCGCCCGCCGATCGCGGGGCGCGCACCCCGTTCGTCTACGCGACCGACGACGACAAGCGCCTCATCAAGGTCGCCTGCTCCAGCGCGATCGTGCACCTCGTCCAAGAACGCCGCCACTACTGGAACATGCTCCGATTCCTGTCGGGGCAGACCCAGGCGCAACTCGACACGGCGCACCGCGAGGAATTGGGCGCCCTCAAGGCCAAGTACGACGAGGCGCTCGAGCAGCGGGAGACCTCGCTCGACGACATCGCGAAGGCGATGGCGGACCTCGTGTCGTCCAGCCGGACGCCCGGTGGGCGCCCCGCGACGGTGACCACGTCGCTCCCGGAGTTCAGGCCGACGGCGTCCGCCGCCGCAGAGGCAGGCGCACCCGAGCCGGAAGCGGCTGGCGCCGGCGACAAGGCCGTCTGGCTCGACCCCGCAGACGAACACCTGTGCAACGACTGTGGGACCTGCTATCAGGAGCTCCCGCAGTTCTTCCGCAAGACGACCCAGGTCGTGGACGGAGAGGCGAGGATCGTCGCCCAGTTCATCCCCGGCTCGCTCGACGGCGTGGAGATCACGCCGGACGTCGCCAAGCGCATCCAACGCGTCAAGGACACCTGCGACGCGGAGATCATTCGATGAGCACCACGACGGAGCGACCGGACGGCGCGCCAAGGGGCGAGGAGGTACGTCGATACGTCGACGCGACCCGCGCGCTCCAGGCGACGAGCAACGAGGTCCACGATCTGGAATCGAGCGAGGGCGTGGAGTCGTTCAACCGGCAGGTTGAGCTTCTGAAGCGTCGCCTCCTGACCGACCCCGCGGCGTTCCGCGACATGTTCATCGCGGACGGGATGCAGGCGGTTGCGTGGGAGTTCAACCAGAGCGACCTCTCTCCCGAGTTCGTCGAGCGGCTCTGGGCGCTTCTCCAGCGGAACGACGACGCCAGCACGGTCCTCATGCGGTTCATCTGGAATATGCCGATCGGGAAGAAGCGCGCCTTCATTCGCGGGCTCGACAAGAACCTGGGCCAGCGCTACCCGATGTTCGACGGCCTCAGCATCGACTGGCCGGCGGGTAGCTCCATTCCGCCGTACATCCGCACGCCGGAACAGCGCTCGGACGACTTCGAACTGGTGAACCAGGGCTACTACGGCTACATGACCCTCGGGTTCTCCGCGCGCGATATCGAGCTGTTCGTCTGGCTCGAGGCCCTGCGCGACAAGCAGTGCGCCGACAGCCCGTGCGAGCTCGGCATCTTCGTCGCCGAACACAAGCCCATGAAGGGCGGATGCCCCGTGCGGATCCACATCCCGCAGATGCTGGAGCTGATCGGCCAGGGCCGCTTCCGCGAGGCCTTCGAGCTCATCGAGGGGTCCAACCCGCTTCCCGACGTCACGGGGCGCGTGTGCCCGCAAGAGCTCCAGTGCCAGGGCGTCTGCCTCCACAAGCTGCCCATGGCGATCGGCCAGGTCGAGTGGTTCCTTCCCCAGCACGAGAAGATGGTGGACCCCGGCGCCGATGAGCGCCGCTTCGCGGGCTTCCCCGACCCGTGGAAGACGGCCACCAAGCCTCCTATCGCGATCGTCGGCTCCGGCCCGTCGGGCCTCATCAACGCGTACCTCCTCGCGGTCGAGGGATTCCCCGTCACGATCTTCGAGGCGTTCCACGCCCTCGGCGGAGTGCTCCGCTACGGCATCCCCGAGTTCCGCCTTCCGAACGACCTGATCGACGACGTCGTGGGCAAGATCAAGCTGCTGGGCGGCCGGTTCGTGGAGAACTTCGTCGTCGGCAAGACGGCGACGCTCCAGGACCTCAAGGACGCGGGCTTCTACAAGATCTTCGTCGGCTCCGGCGCGGGCCTTCCCCGCTTCATGAACATCCCGGGCGAGCACCTGCTCAACGTCATGTCGGCCAACGAGTTCCTCACGCGCGTCAACCTGATGCAGGGCCTCCGCCCCGACTACGAGACGCCGCTTCCCGAGATCCGGGGCAAGGAGGTCATCGTCATCGGCGGTGGCAACACCGCCATGGACGCGGCGCGCACGTCTCGCCGCCTCGGCGGAAACGTCACCATCGTCTACCGCCGCACCAAGGAGGAGATGCCCGCCCGCGTGGAGGAGTTGCACCATGCGATCGAGGAGGGCATTTCCGTCATGGAGCTCCGCGGTCCAACGGAGTTCCTCGGCAACGACAAGAACTTCGTCACCGCGGCGACGCTCGACATCATGAAGCTCGGCGAGCCCGACGAGTCCGGTCGCCGGAAGCCCATCAGCACGGGCGAGACGACGACCATTCGCATCGACCTGGCGATCATGGCGCTCGGAAACGACGCCAACCCGATCATCAAGGACTCCGAGCCGCGCCTCAAGACGTCCAAATGGGGCACGATCGAACTCGACCACGCCGGCTCGCAGGAGACGACGCTGGCGAACGTCTACACGGGCGGCGACGCTGCGCGTGGAGGCTCGACGGCGATCATGGCGGCCGGGGACGGCCAGAGCGCGGCGCGGGAGATCCTCGGTGGGGTCGAGATCTCGCTCGCGGAAATCCAGGATCGCGTGGCACGCGCCAGGAAGTACACCGAGCTCGGCCTGACGGAACAGACCATTCTCAGCAAGTCCGAGTTGAGCGACGGGATCGTCGAGTTCACGATCCGCTCGCCGCTCATCGCCACGGCCGCGAAGGCCGGCCAGTTCGTGCGTGTGCTCCCCCGCCCCGATGGAGAGCTCATCCCGCTGACGCTGGCCGACTGGGACGCGAAGGCCGGGACGATCAGCCTCGTCATCCAGGGCGTCGGAACCTCAAGCATCGAGATCAACGCGATGGAGGTCGGCGAGGCGTTCACCGGAATCGCGGGGCCCCTCGGTCAGCCGAGCCACGTCGACGACTACGGAATGGACAAGACGGTCGTCTTCACCGCGGGTGGTCTCGGCCTTCCCCCCGTCTACCCGATCATGCGCGAGCACCTGGAGCGCGGCAACCACGTCACCTTGATCAGCGGCTTCCGGAGCAAGAACCTGATGTTCTGGGACGGCGCCGACGAGCGCGTCGGCGTGCTGCAGGCGAAGTACGGCAAGCAGTTGGAGGTCATCTACGCGACCAACGACGGCACGTTCGGGGTCGAGGGCTTCGTCACGACCCCGCTCCAGAAGCTCCTCGACGACCACAAGGCGGGCAAGGGGCGGCCGATTGCCGAGATCGTCACCATCGGACCCCCGATGATGATGCGGGCCGTGAGCGACCTGTGCGAGCCGTACGGCGTCAAGTGCGTCGCGAGCCTCAACTCGATCATGGTCGACGCGACCGGAATGTGCGGCGCCTGCATGGTGCCCGTCATCATCGACGGCAAGCCGGTCCGCAAGCACGCGTGCATCGACGGGCCCGAGATCGACTCCCACTCGATTGACTGGGACAAGTACCTGCCGCGCTTCGGGCTCTTCAAGGCCCAGGAGCAGGCGAGCAGGGTCGCGCACGGGCTGGCGTAGGGACGCTGGGCCCCCGTGGGACTCGGGAGGGCGGGGGGTCGATGAACGGGTTCTCTGCGTGGTTCGAGGACCCGAGCCACTTCATCGTCTTGTTCGTCGCCGTAGCGGTGGTCTTGTTCGCCCTCAGGGCGTGGTCAGTAGCGAAGCATGTGAAGTCAGCGGTGAGCAACCGTCAATCCATCCTCGGCTTCCTCGGCTCCATGGTTCGCATGCCGGGCGACCGATCCCTACTCCGAGCCCAAGGATGGGACTATCGGAGCCGGGCGACTATCCAGTGGCCCGGCCGCTTCTCGCTACCCGTGCTCGCGTCGACCTCCCTGACCGCGATCAACTTCGCCTCGGCCGATATTGATGGCGCCCGCCACACGGCCTTCACGGCGGTGGGCGGGACCGGGGGAACCGGGGGGGTCGCAAGTATCGAAATGATCGATACGCCCGTCGTTCTTCCGACACTCACGATCGAACCGCATTTCACCGACTCCGGCCACGGAATATGGCTTGACTCCGTGGCGTTCGTGTCCGAGTCCATAGCTTTCAACAAGCGGTGGTCCGTCCAATCCGTCGATACCCGATTCGCTTCGGCCGTGCTGTCGCCCCTCGTCATCGCGAGATTGATGGGGGACGATCTCGCCGACGTGGCGATTGGAATCGACGGCGCCGCCATCGTCAACCTCTTCCCTGGCCCCATTCCCGACGACCGTGTGCTTTCCCATTTCGCCCTGCTCCGAGAGTTGCTGCGCCTCATCCCGCAGGGAATCGTCAATGACTTCGGAACGGCGCGCCCGGACGCCGACGGAGGCAGTTGGCAGAAACCCACACGCCCGCGGCCGCCAACGCCGGGACCAAGGTCCGGTTGACCGACTTTCGCGCGCGGCACGCGGCCCCGCGCGCCCGTTCGCGGGACCTAGGTCCGGTCGGCCCGACAACTAAACCCGGGAATAATGGCCGTACACGTCCGAGGAGGTACGCATGCCCGTCGTCGTCGCAGCCATTAAGGAGCGCGCCGCAGGGGAGCGCCGTGTGGCGCTCGTTCCTGAGGTAGTCAGCAAACTCGTCAAAGACGGGTACAAGGTGGTGATTGAACCCGGAGCAGGCGAGGCAGCGTCGCACAGCGATGCCGCCTACAAGGCCGCTGGCGCCACCATCGCCAAGCTTCCCGACCTGCTCAAGTCCGCCGACGTCGTCGCCTGCGTGCGCCGACCCGGCGCCGAGGTGCTCGGCAAGTTGCGCAAGGGCCAGATCGTTCTGGGCCTACTCGATGCGCTCGCCGACCGAGCCCCGCTCGAGAAGGCCGCCGCTGGCGGCGGTTGCCCCATGAGCCTCGACCTTCTCCCCCGCCAGCTCTCTCGCGCCCAGACCATGGACGCGCTGAGCTCGCAGGCATCGGTCGCCGGCTACCGCGCCGTCATCGTCGCCGCCGATACCTTCGATCGGTACTTCCCGATGATGGTCACCGCGGCAGGAACGGCCAAGCCCGCCTCGGTCCTCGTCCTCGGAGCCGGCGTCGCCGGCCTCCAGGCGATCGGGACCGCGAAGCGCCTCGGCGCTCAGATCTCCGGTTACGACGTCCGTCCCGCCTCCCGCGAAGAGGTCAAGTCCATGGGCGCCCAGTTCCTCAACACCTCGGTCGACTCGGCCGCCGGCGAGGGTGGGTACGCCCGCGAACTGACCAAGGCGGAGGCCGCGCAGCAGCAGAAGGACCTCGCCGAGCAGATCGTGAAGTTCGACATCGTCATCACGACGGCGAAGGTTCCGGGCCGCAAGGCCCCGGTGCTCGTCACCAAGGACGTGGTCGAGGCCATGAAGCCCGGCTCGGTCCTGGTTGACCTGGCCGCGAGCTCCACCGGCGGCAACGTCGCGGGCTCCGAGCCCGGCAAGACCGTGAAGACCAAGAACGGCGCGATCATCGTCGGCGCCGACGAACTCGCTGCGGGGATGCCCTCCGGCGCCTCCGCAGCGTACTCGCGCAACATCCAGGCGCTCATCGTCTCGATCACCAAGGACGGCGCGATCGTCCTCGACGACGAGGACGAGGTCGTGGCCGCCTGCCTCATCCGGCCCGCAACGAAGGGAGCGGCAAAGTGACCCCGCAACTGCTGACGGACCTCAGCATGTTCGTCCTCGCGCTCCTTGTGGGCTTCGAGGTCATCTCCAAGATTCCCGCGATGCTTCACACCCCGATGATGTCGGGCGCCAACTCGATTCACGGCGTCGTCCTCGTCGGGGCGATCCTGCTCGCGGCGGAAGCCGACAACCCCGCCGGATACGTCCTCGCGTTCTTCGCCGCTGCCTTCGCCGCGATGAACGTCGTGGGCGGCTACGTCGTGACGGACCGCATGCTTGGGATGTTCCGCGCCAAGCCGGTCGCAGCCAAGAAGGAGGACGACAAGTGACCACCCTCACCGGCGTCGAAACCGCCATCCGTCTCGTCTACCTGGTTGCGGCGGTCGGCTTCGTGCTCGGCCTGCACTTCATGCGCTCCCCCGCGACCGCGCGTCGCGGCAACACGCTCTCCTGGATCGGGATGGCCCTGGCCGTCGCCGTGACGCCGTTCTACCTCACGTCGATCTCGGACAAGCCGTTCCACGTGACGACCACTGCGTGGATCGTCGTGGGCGTCGGCGCCGTCGTCGGTTCGGCAGGCGGCCTCTTCTCCGCTCGACTCGTCAAGATGACGGACATGCCGCAACTGGTTTCCGTGTTCAACGCGGTCGGCGGTGGTGCTGCGGCCCTCGTCGCCGTCGTCGAGTTCATGCGCATGTTCGGCGATGGCGGGAGCCTGCGGCTCGACTTCTCGATCCCGGTCGGCCTGGACATCCTCATCGGCTCGGTGACCTTTACCGGCTCGCTCATTGCGGCGGGCAAGCTCCAGGGATGGGTGTCGGGAAACCCGATCATCTTCCCCGGCGCTCGGATTCTCGCGGCACTCTCGGCGGCCGCCGGTATCGGCGGCGTCGCTTGGCTCGCGGCGAGCCCCGGTTGGGTTCCGTTCATCGTCCTCACGGTGGGTGCGCTCGCCTTCGGCATCCTGCTCGTTCTGCCCATCGGCGGCGCGGACATGCCGGTCGTGGTGTCCCTGCTCAACGCCTTCACCGGCCTCGCGGTCGCGATGGCGGGCTTCGTCGTCGAGAACCCGATCCTCATCATCGCCGGTGCTCTCGTCGGCGCGTCTGGCTCGATCCTCACCAAGCTGATGGCCGACGCGATGAACCGCTCGATCCTGGCGATTATGGTCGGCGGGTTCGGAACGACGGACTCGGGTGGCGGCCCCGTCGAGGGCGGCGGCACCACGCGCCTCGTCAACGCGGACGACGTTGCCGTCCAGCTCGCGTACGCGGACAAGGTCATCATCGTCCCGGGCTACGGCCTGGCGGCGGCGCAGGCCCAGCGCGAGGCAGGCGACCTTGGCAAGCTCCTCGAGGAGCACGGCAAGACGGTCTACTACGCGATCCACCCGGTCGCCGGCCGCATGCCGGGGCACATGAACGTGCTCCTGGCGGAGGCCGACGTGCCGTACGAGATGCTCAAGGAGATGGATGAGGTCAATGGCGATTTCGACACGTGCGATGTTGCGCTCGTGGTCGGCGCCAACGACGTCACCAACCCCGCCGCTCGTCGTTCCGGCAACCCGATCTCCGGGATGCCGATCCTCAACGTGGACCACGCCAAGTCCATCGTCGTGATCAAGCGCTCGCTCGGGTTCGGCTACGCGGGCCTCGACAACGAGCTCTACACCAACCCCAAGACCGGGATGTTCCTCTCGGACGCGAAGAAGGGCCTTACCGCCCTCATCACCGGCGTCAAGGAGTACCTCTAGCGAATAGGTTTTCCTCCAGCAGTACCGGTCCCGCCCGCGACACCCTCCCGTCGCGGGCGGGACTTCTTTGTCTCGCGCCCCTACCCCCTGGGGTATGACGCTTTGGTATAGGATTCTGGCGTTACGCCGCGACATTCCCACGCACACTGAGGAGAACCATGACCCCGGAATCCCGGCCCACGCCGAGCATCGCCCATATGCCGGTGAGCCTCTTCGCCTCCGTGATGGGAATCGGCGGACTCGCGGTGGCGTGGCGACGCGCGGCGGACGTCTTCGACGTCGGAACCGGCGCCGCGACCGTTCTCGCATGGGTAGCGCTCGGCGTGTTTGCCCTCGTGACCCTTGCCTACTCGACCAAGGCCATCCGCGTGCCGCGAGCAGTGTGGGAAGAGTGGACACACCCCGTCAAGATGGCATTCGTCGCCACGATTCCGATCGCCCTGCTCGTTCTCGCCCCGGCGCTCCTGCCCCACCACCCCCGCCTCGCCGAGGCGCTCTGGTGGCCGGGAATGGTCGCGCAGGGGGTGCTGACGGTCGCGATCGTCCGCGGGTGGATGCGCCACCCCAAGCTGCGAATGGAGCACGTGCACCCCGGCTGGTTCATCCCGGCCGTCGGTAACATCGTGGTCCCGCTCGCTGGCGTCCAGTTCGCCCCCTCCGAACTCACGTGGTTCTTCTTCTCCATCGGCCTGCTGTGGTGGATCGCCCTGTTGCCGGTGGTTCTCGTCCGCCTTATGACGGCCGAGCCCCTCCCTCCGCGGCTCCTGCCGACGCTCGCCGTGCTGATCTCGCCTCCCGCCGTCGGCGCGATCGCGTGGGTCAAGGTCGGCGGAGCGTGGGGGGACCCGCTTTCGACCATCCTTCTCTCGGTCGCCGTCTTCCAGGGCGTGCTGCTGCTCGCGCAGATCCCCGAACTGAGCAAGGCCCCGATGGGACCCGCCAACTGGGCCTACACCTTCCCCCTGGCGGCCCTCACGGCCGCCCTGCTGGCCGACGCGGCGGCGACGGGCTGCGGGGTGTGCAAGTGGCTCGGGGTGGGCTTCCTTGGCCTCGCGAGCGCGGTTGTGGTCTGGGTGACGATGTGCACGATCCGCTCGATCGTCACGCGGACGCTGCTCGTTCCCGATCCCGTGCCCGTGCCCGCCGCGAAGGCGTAGGCCGGGCTGGCTCGCCGAGCCAACCCGACCCGCGGTCGCACGGCGGACCTACTTGGTGACGGGGAACCCCGAGGCCGTCCACGCGGTGATGCCGCCGTCGAGGCCGACGGTGTTCGTGTAGCCCATGCCCGCCATCGCGGTCATCGCGGCGCGCGAGCGGTTGCCGCTGTGGCAGTACACCGCGTAGTCCTTGGCGGGATCGAGGGCCGAGACGAGGCCGGTGAAGTCCGTCGAGTTGACGTCGATGTTCACGGCGCCCGCGATGTGCCCGGCCGCGAACTCCTCGGCCGTGCGGACGTCGACGATCGTCACGCCGGGAACCGCGATGGCCGACGCGAAGTCCGCGGCCGCAACGTGTTCGCCCTGGAAGGCCGGCGCGACAGCCGCGGCCTGGGGGGCGCTCGGCGTGCTCGAGCACGCGGTCCCCGTCAGGGCGAACGCGATGCCGAGGGCGATTCCCGCGGCGCGGGTGGTGCGGAACTTCATGGCGACTCCTCTATGTCTGTTTTACGGATGTGTAGGCCTTGGGGAACTATACCCCTGTGGGTATATGAACGCGCCGGGGCCATCCGCCATTCCAGCCTAGTAGACCGTCAGCCCGCGCTCCCTGAACACGTACCGCGCGGCCTCTGCCTCCGCGGGCGTCGCCGCCTTGGTGTCGCCGAGCAGGTACTTCTCCCCCGTCGCCGCCCACTTGCTGCGCCCCAGCTGGTGAAAGGGAAGCACCTCGACTCGCTCCACGGTCGCCAGAGAGGCCACGACGTCGGCGACGGCCGCGATGTTGTCGGGCGCGTCCGTCAGGCCGGGGACCAGGACGAACCGGATCCACATCGTGCGGCCCATGTCGGACAGGCGCCGCGCGAACTCGAGCGTCGGCTCGAGCGGGCGTCCCGTCACGCGGCGGTAGGTCTCCGGTAGCCCGGACTTGATGTCGAGGAGGGTGAGGTCGATGTCCTGCAACTCGTCGTCGGACAGGCGCGCGCCGAGCATCCCGGCGGTGTCGAGCGCGGTGTGGACGCCGATCTCCGCCTTGGCGCGGCGGAAGACGTTGGCGACGAAGCGCGACTGGAGGAGCGGCTCGCCGCCGGAGATGGTCAGCCCGCCGCCCGTCACCTTCATGATCTTCTTGTAGCGCGCGACACGGTCCAGCACCTGCTCGACGCTGCGCGAGATGCCGTCGCGCATGTTCCAGGTCTCGGGGTTCTGGCAGTACTGGCAGCGCATGCCGCAACCCGCCATGAAGAGCGTCATGCGGGTCCCGGGGCCGTCCTGCGCGGTCACGAGGTCCCAGGAGTGGACGAAGCCCGTAGCCCCCTCCGCGGGAATGGTCTCCGAGGCGTCAAGCTCAGCGTCGGCGTAGCCCATGAAGGGCGCCGGGGCGGGCAGAGCGTCGGCGGGCACAGAGTCGGCGGGCACAGAGTCGGGCGCATCACCACCTCCTCAGGCCACGAGCCTCAGGCGCACCGCGCCCCCGACTCCGTAGGGTCCGTCCACGCCCTGGACGGACCCGGCCGATTGACCTACTAGAGCTCCGCGTGGAACGTGCGGCTCAGGACATCCTCCTGCTGCTCACGCGTGAGCCGTGTGAAGTTCACGGCGTATCCGGAAACCCGGATCGTCAATTGAGGATACTTCTCCGGGTGCGCCATGGCGTCCTCGAGGGTCTCGCGGTTGAGCACGTTGATGTTCACGTGGAAGCCATCGGACACGTTGTAGGCGTCCAGGATTCCCACGAGGTTCGTGATCTGCTCCGCCTTCTCCCGCCCGAGGCCGGACGGCGTGACCGTTGCCGTGAGCGAGATGCCATCCTGCGAGTCCTCGTAGGGCAGCTTCGCGACCGACAACGCCGCGGCGAGCATGCCGTGGGTGTCGCGCCCGTTCATCGGGTTGGCGCCGGGGGCGAAGGGCTCGCCCTCGCGGCGCCCGTCGGGAGTGTTGCCCGTGCTCTTTCCGTAGACGACGTTCGAGGTGATGGTCAGCACGGACTGCGTGTGCAGCGAGTCGCGGTAGGTCGCCTGGTGACGGATCTTGCCCATGAAGCGCGTGACGAGGTCGGCGGCGATCGCGTCGACGCGGTCGTCGTCGTTTCCGTACTTCGGGAAGTCCCCCGTGACGTCGTAGTCGACGACCAGGCCGGTCTCGTCACGCACGGGCCGCACCGTCGCGTACTTGATCGCCGAGAGCGAGTCGGCCGCGACGGACAGGCCGGCGATGCCGCACGCCATCGTCCGGAGGATGTCCTGGTCGTGCAGGGCCATCTCGAGGCGCTCGTATGCGTACTTGTCGTGCATGTAGTGGATGCAGTTGAGCGCATCGACGTAGGTCTCGGCGAGCCAGCCCAGCAGGGTGTCGAACTTGTTCAGCACGTCGTAGAAGTCGAGGCGGTCGCCCACGACCTCGTTCTGCGCGGGACCCACCTGCTTGCCCGTCATCTCGTCGCGCCCGCCGTTGATCGCGTAGAGGAGCGACTTGGCGAGGTTGACGCGGGCGCCGAAGAACTGCATCTGCTTGCCGACGCACATGGCGGACACGCAACAAGCGATCGCGGAGTCGTCACCCCACGAGGTGCGGATCAGGTCGTCGGACTCGTACTGGATGGCGGAGGTGTCGATCGAGACCTGCGCACAGAACTCCTTGAAACCCTGCGGGAGCTTGTCGCTCCACAGAACCGTGAGGTTCGGCTCCGGCGCGGGGCCGAGGTTGTAGAGGGTATGGAGGAAGCGGAAGGAGGTCTTGGTGACGAGCGGGCGCCCGTCGTCGCTCATGCCGCCGATCGACTCGGTCACCCACGTCGGGTCGCCCGAGAAGAGGGTGTCGTACTCCGGGGTGCGGAGGAAGCGGATGATGCGGAGCTTGATGACGAAGTCGTCGATGATCTCCTGGGCCTGAGTCTCCGTGAGCGTGCCCTCCTCGATGTCGCGCTGGAGGAAGACGTCCAGGAAGGTCGAGGTGCGACCGAGCGACATCGCCGCGCCGTTCTGCTCCTTCACCGCGCCGAGGTAGGCGAAGTAGAGCCACTGCACGGCCTCGCGGCCGTTGGACGCCGGGCCCGAGATGTCGAAGCCGTAGCTCGCCGCCATCTCCTTGAGTTCGCCGAGCGCCCGGATCTGCTCCGAGTTCTCCTCGCGGTCGCGGATGATGTCCTCGACCGAGCGCTCCATGTCCAGGGCGATCCGCTCCAGCTTCTTGCCGTGGATCAGGGCGTCGACGCCGTACAGCGCGACGCGACGGTAGTCGCCGATGATGCGGCCGCGACCATAGGCGTCGGGCAGGCCCGTGATGAGGTGGCTCGATCGGGCGGCGCGCACGTTCGGGGGGTAGACGTCGAAGACGCCGTCGTTGTGCGTCTTGCGGTACTCGGTGAAGACCTTCTCGAGCATGGGGTCGACGTCGTAGCCGTAGGTGGTGAGGGCGTTGGCGACCATGCGCCAGCCGCCGTTCGGCATGATCGCGCGCTTGAGTGGCGCGTCGGTCTGAAGGCCGACGATGAGTTCAGCGTTCTGGTCGATGTAGCCGGGTCCGTGGGAGGTGATCGACGACGGGGTGGCGGGGTCGATGGAGTAGACCCCGCGTTCGCGCTCTTCTGGGAACATCGCGCTGACGCGGTCCCAGACGGCCTGCGTGCGGGGCGTGACGCCCGCGAGGAAGGAACCGTCGCCGTCGAACGGCGTGTAGTTGCCCTGGATGAAGTCGCGGACGTCGATGGCGTCCTGCCAGGCTCCGGGGGCGAAGCCGCGCCACGGACCCGAGGTGGCCTTGATGCCGTCGTCCTCGTCCTCGAGCGTGCTGGCATTCGTGGTCGTGGTCATCGGGGTTCCCTCCCAGGTACCCACCCTTGTGGGGCGGTCGCGCAGTGTCGGTCGGACACACCAACGGTAAGTCGCGCCTAACCGTCTCCCACGGGACCATGGACCGAGGGACCTAGGGCCCCGGGACGTTCGGCCCGCGACAACCACCCGCGCACCGGGCAAATCCGAGGCCTCTGCCCTAGTGTGGGCGAAGACGAAGGGACTGCCATGACCCTCCCCCCTTGGGACGGCGAGCGCGATCTGACCGACCCCTTCGCCTACCCACCTCGCCCCAGAACCCCGCAGAACGCGACGCGCCCCGCCGGACCCTCCGTGTTGGTCCAACGGCGCCGAGCCCGGATCGCGGCGCTCGTGACCGTGGCTGCGGGAGGCGTTGTCGCGCTCGTGGTGTGCGCCGGCGTGGTGATCGCCAACCGCCTCCACACGTTCTACGCCCAACCCGTTGCAACCTCGGGAACCATCCCGGGCCAGGAGGCCCCTGTCGCGACTCCCTCGCCACACGACATCACCGCCATGATGACCCCCGACGGATGGTCGAGGCGGGCGTCGACGGGCAGCGGAGCGCTTGCGTTTGCGTACGACCCGTCGTGGACTGACGTGATGGACTCGCCCGAGGATCGGCAGTTTCAGGAGGAGGCACTGGCCGCCGCGGGCGATAGCCCCCAGGACGCCGTCGTGCTCCTGGGCGACTGGCAGCGAGCGGCATCCGCGACCATGCCCGCCGTGAGGATTCGGGTGGTGGAGGACCCGGTCGGCGGCCGCGACGGCGATATCAGGACCATCGTCGAACGGTACACGTCCGGCATCGCCGCCGACCTCGGGGACGACGAACCCGATTCCTTTTCCAGCGGCTATTACCGCCATCCCCTCGGCTACGAGGGCTTTCAGAAGGAGACCTGGGCGCACGTCGACGGTCAAACCATCGCCATAGTCGTCACCGGACTCCGGTACAGGGACGCGGTGGTTTTCGCCTCCATGACCACGGACGGCTACCTCGTTCCGATCGACGCCGTGCCGGGGTCCGTGGTCTTCCTTCCCTAGGCCGAGCCGCCCCCGCCGCGGCGCCAACGAATCCCCGCGTCGATGAAGTCGTCGATCTCGCCGTCGAAGACCGCCTGGGGGTTGCCGGACTCGTGCTCCGTGCGCAGGTCCTTGACCATCTGATACGGCTGGAGGACGTAACTGCGCATCTGGTCGCCCCAGGAGGCCTTGACGTCCCCGGCCATCTCCTTCTTCTGCGCGGCCTCCTGCTCCTTGCGCAGCAGGAGGAGTCGCGACTGGAGGACGCGCAGGGCGGCCGCGCGGTTCTGGATCTGGGACTTCTCGTCCTGCATCGACACCACGATGCCCGTGGGGATGTGGGTGAGACGCACCGCCGAGTCGGTCGTGTTGACGGACTGGCCCCCGGGGCCGGAGGAGCGGAACACGTCCACCTTGATCTCGGACTCCGGGATCTCGATGTGATCCGTCTGCTCGATGAGCGGTATGACCTCGACAGCCGCGAACGACGTCTGCCTGCGACCCTGGTTGTCGAAGGGGCTGATGCGAACCAGGCGGTGGGTGCCCGCCTCCACCGAGAGGACGCCGTACGCGTAGGGGGCGTCGACCTCGAAGGTCGCGGACTTCAGCCCGGCCTCCTCCGCGTACGACGTGTCGAGCACGCGCGTGGGATAGCCGTGACGCTCCGCCCAGCGCAGGTACATGCGCAGCAGCATCTCGGCGAAGTCGGCGGCGTCCACGCCGCCAGCCCCAGAGCGGATGGAGACCACCGCGGCGCGCTTGTCCCATTCCCCCGTCATGAGCGTGCGCACCTCGAGCGCCCCGAGGTCGGTGCGGATCGCCGCGAGGTCGGACTCCGCCTCGGCGAGCGCCCCGGCATCCTCCTCCTCGCCCGCCATTTCCACGAGCACCTCGAGGTCGTCGATGCGCGCCGCCATGGTCGTCAGGCGCTCCAGTTCGCCCTGGGCTTGGGACAGGGCCGTCGTCACCCGCTGCGCCTTCTCCTGGTCGTCCCAAAGGCCCGGCTCCGACGCCTCGGCGGAGAGACTCTCGATGCTCGCCCGCAGCGCGGAGGGGTCCAGCACGGCCACGATCGACGCAAGGGTGGTGCGGAGCGCGGCGATCTGGGAGGGGAAGTCGACGGAGGCCACGCATCGAGCCTACGGGAGGCGATGCCACCGTCACGACTCCGCCGAAACTCTCGATACAGTAGAATTTGGGTCGCATCGGAGTGCGCGGCATTCCACGTAAGGGGAGATACACATGACATGGACACGCACCCGCGCGGCGAGCGTGCTCGCCCTCGGAACCGCCTCGGCCATCCTTCTCTCGGCCTGCGGCTCGACCCCCGAGGTCTCCACCGGGCCGTCGCACGCCCCCGTGACGGTCTCGGTCGGCTTCTACGGGGACTTCGGGCTCACCAAGCTCGAGGCGAAGTACGAGAAGACTCACCCGTGGGTGGACATTCAACTGAACTCGGGCGACTACGCGCCCCAGCACGATCTCTTGCAGCAGGCACTCGAGACGGGATCCGGCGCCTACACGGTGACGGCGATCGATGAGGGCTTCCTCTCCCGCTTCGTCCCTCAGGCCGACAGCTTCGTGAACCTCCTCGACCTCGGCGCAGGCGACTTCAAGGCCGACTACCCCGCGTGGGCATGGACCGAGGCCGAGAATACGGACGGGACCAAGCTCATCGCGTTGCCCAATAGCCTCTACGGGCTCGCGATCTGCTACCGCAGCGACCTCTTCGCCGCGGCGGGGCTTGAGTCGGATAGGGCCGCCGTCAGCGCGACCATCAGCGGCAGTTGGGACGACTTCATCTCCGAGGGCCAGAAGTACGTGGCGGCCACGGGAAAGCCGTTCATCGACGACGCCGTAACGGTGCTCGACCCGGCGGTCAAGCAGCTCGGGACGGGGCACTCGTACTACGACGCCAACCTCAAGCTCGACATGGAGGGGATCAAGCCCGCCTTCGATATCGCGACCGGCGTCATTGGCGCCAATCTGTCCGCCAACATCGCGCGGTACTCGCCCGAGTGGTACACGGGGCTCTCCAGCGGCGCCTATGCCGCCGTCATCTGCCCCCAGTGGATGCTCGGCATGATCCAGAAGAACGTCCCCGAGGACTTCGCCGGCACGTGGGACATCGCCACGCTTCCGGGCACCGGGGGCAACCAGGGCGGGTCCTTCTTCGCGATTCCCAAGCAGGGCACCGAGTACGAGCAGCAGCAGGGCTACGAGTTCGTGAAGTGGCTCCTTGAGCCCGAGCAGCAGATCGAAATGATGAATGCGACGGGAACCCTCTCGGCGCAGACGGCCCTGCTGACGAGCGACACGGTCATGGCCTTCACGAGCGCGTTCTTCAACGACGCGCCGTACGGGGAGATCTTCGCCCGCTCCATCGTTGACGTGCCAGCTCCGGTCTCCTTCGCTCCGAAGAACCTCACCCTACAGACGGGCATGGAGGACGTGCTCACCCAGGTCGAGTCGGGTGACGTCTCCATCGCCGACGCCTGGGACCTCGCCGTCGCCACGGCCGACGCGGGCGACGCGGCTCCGTAGGTCCAGGAGCAACGCGGCGCTAGCCAACACGGCGCACGACGCTGGGTTCACCAAGCGCACAGCGTTCGCTGAACGCAAAAACGGGTGGGCCACCTTCGGGTGGCCCGCCCGTTTGCTGTGCGCGGCGCCCGGCTTGGCGCTCGCCTCAGCGGGCGCGTGCGGACGACGTTGCGGTGAGGGTGATGCCATCCGACCACGGCAGGAGAGCCTCCAGCCCGAAGAGGGGCCTCACGACGACCGCGACGGTCACGACGGCCGTCTTGCCGTCGGGCGAGCTGACCGCGACGACCGCTACGTGATCCAAGTTGTAGCGGCCCGAGTACTCAGCCAGGCGCCCACTCACGACCGCTTGCATCGACGCGGTCGAGAGGCCCACGGCCGCCTGGTCCGTGGGCCTCTCGGCGGCGCTCGCGTAGTAGGTAGGCACGTCCATCGCGTCCGCGGCATCGATCGCGAGCTCGTCGGCCACCTGCGTCAGACGGGTGCGTTGGAGCTGCACCTGTGTTGCGGCGGCGACCACGAGGATCAGCACGATGGCGAGGATCGCGAAGCCGAGGGTCAGCAACGTGACGCTTCCCCCGTCGTCTACCGTCTTCGCGCGTCTCACGACCCGCTCGCGAATCCGTCGACGGCCGAGACGGAGGTGGAACTCACGGTCACCGCGAGCGGGAGCCAGCCCCGCACGAAACCGGGGACCCCTGGCAGGTCCACCGTGATCTCGACGGTGGTGACCACGTCGCTTCCCGGCGAGAGGCATGGCTGCGGACTACAGCCGACGACGACGTGGGCGGAATGGTCGGCGTCGAACCCGAAGTCCTCCACCGCCAGGGCCGCGACTGCGTCGGCCCGCCGATTCGCCACCGCGACCGCTTGATCCAGGCTTGCGCCGCGCTCGAGCGACTGAATCCCCGCGACGACCGCACCCCGCGAAGATTCACGCGAAGCGAATTCGGCGCCGTAGGCACCCGCCTGGATCCGCGATAGCGCAACCACAAGATAGAGGAGCGGCACGAGCAGAAGCAGGGACATCCCGAGAAACTCGACGATGGCGCTTCCATCATCCCGCCCCGAGGCCCGCAATCGTAGCCATCTACCCACGATCGACCTCCTTGAGCGCACGCACCGAGACCGACATGTTGCCGAAACCCCAGAGTCCCAGGACCGGAACAGGGGCGCGCGCCGTCATGACGACGACGGGGGCACCGTCGACCGTTCCTCTCGTCGCAGAGACATCGGCCGCGTAGTCTCCGAGGGCGGCCCGAAGCATGTCCGCGGACCTTGCTTCTCCATCCGCGAGCGACCGATCCTCGGTCGCGGCGACCCTCGCCCCCTCCGCCGCGCACGAAATCATCGTGTTGCGCACGTGCAGAGCGAGGGCGAGTTGCAGGACCCCGGTCACCAGCACAACGAGAAGCGCTGAGACCAAGGTGAATTCGACGGCGGCGCTCCCCCGGTCATCGCGCACACTAGCCGCCCGAGACGCTCTCGATCGCGGACGTGAACAGGTTCGTCAGAGCCGGACCCGCCACGGCCCAGAGCGCCGCCACGAGCCCCGCGGTCATGAGGGTGATAAGGACCCAGCCGGGAACATCGCCCCTATCGGGATCGGAGTCGGTGGCTGTCAAACGTGCCCGGAATGATCGGAGGGACATGGCTGCTCCTTTGTTCGCTGGTGGGTCTCAGGTACCCAGGTTGATGGCGATGATGCCGGGAAAGACCGCGAAGATCACGGTCACGGGAAGGATGAGAAAGACGACGGGGATCATCATCGCGATTTCGCGCTTGCCGCCCTCCTCCATGAGACGGCGTCGGCCAGCCTCGCGGATGTCATTTGCCTGGGAGTGTAAAAGGTCGGCCAGAGGAGTGCCCCTCTCGACCGCGATCGCGATGCCGTCCGCGAACCGGCGCAGTTCCGCGACTCGCGTCGCATCGGCAAGCTCCCTCAGGGCTTCGCCGAGCGGCACGCCAGACTTGGCGGCCCCCACCGTCGCACGAAGCTCGTCCGCGAGCGAGCCCGCCGCGATCCGCCCGACACGATCGAGCGCCCCGCCGATACCTTCCCCAGCATTGACCGCGAGCGCGAGCATCTCGGCAATCGTGGGAAGTTCGGCAAGAATGCCAGCTTCGCGGCGAGTCACCGCTCGACCGAGCGCATACTCGCGTGCCGCCACACCCGACGCGGCCATCGAAGCGGCGAGCACCCCAAGGGCAAACGGCGAAGTCCCGCGTGATGCCGCCAGGCCCAATCCGAAGGCAATGCCCGCCGCGAGACCTCCAATACCCCACACCACCTGCTCCGCGCGAAACTGATCCACGGTGAGAGATGCCCCTGCCCTTCGAAGACGAGAGGCAAGATCGGAAGGAGCCGAGCCGAACCTGCCGACCATGCGTACGGCCGATGCAAGCCGCGGCCCGAGCCAGCGCTCGACGCGCGGATACCGAACGGAGCCCAGCGTCGAAGCACGAGACGCTCCCGACGACGGAAGGCGCAGGGCCGGGGCGACCCTGACCTCAAGTGTCGGAACGCCATCGCTCCACCAGAGCACGAGGAGCGCGACGCCTCCGCCCATCAGGAGACTCCAGAACCACGAAACCCCGTTCACCGCATCACCCTGGCTTCGACGGGAAGCCTGCCCACCCTGACCATAAGCCGGTACGCAAACAGCGTGCTCAAGCCGCCGAATGCGAGAACGGTCACCCCCGCCGGGGAGTTGTAGGCGGCGGCGGCCTCCGCCCTCGTCGAGAGCAACACGAGAACCACCCACGGGGCGACAACGGCGAGGCGAGCGGCGTTGACGGTCCAGCTCTGGCGCGCCTCAAGCTCGCCTCGTGTTTGGGCGTCCTCGCGGAGGAACGAGCTCAGCGTGCGCAACACGCGGCCGAGATCGGAGCCGCCAACCTCGCGAGTGACGCGCAGCGACTCGATGATCCGATCCGCGACCGGGTCCGCGAGGCGGGCCTTGAGCGCGTCCAGACAATCCTCGAAGCGTCCGGTGGCGCGGAAGTCCTGGGCGAACGAGTTGAAGGCTGGCCGCAACCGCTCGGGACCGCGATCCCCAAGCTTGGCGAGCGCCTCGGGTAGCGAAAGCCCCGCGCGAATGCCCGAGGCCAGGTTGTCCACGGCCTCCGGCCACGCGTCCCGCAGGTGGCCACCGCGCTTCCTCGCCCGCGAGTGGACGAGAGCAAATGGACCCCGGGCCGCCATCGCCGCGAGGCACAGGCCGATTACCGGCGATCGGGTAAGCCCCGACGCGACGACCCACGTCACGAGCCCGAGCCCGAGCCCGCCAGCTCCGAGTCCGCCAACAGTCACCTTCGGCAAGCCCGCCGCAATGAGCGCGTCGTGCGTCGTCGCGACCCAGTCGTTGGCTCGCCGCTCGGGACGGGAGGCGCGCGGCCAGAAAGACCACCAGATGCAATAGACGCCCGCGCCGAGCGTCAGGCCAAGGATCGCCCCCACCGGCGCTCACCCCGCCCTGAGGAGTTCAACAACATCGAACCCTGCTCTCGCGAAACGCTCAGGTTGGGGTGGAAAGCCGTCTCCTCGGACCAGACTCGACCCCACCCAGTGGTAGAGATCGGATACCTCGATCACACCGCCGTCGACGCGGCCGGAGAGCCCCGCGACCTCGGCGACACGGCGGACCCCCCCAGCGTCGAGCGTGAGATGGACGACGAGGTCGATGGCGCTCGCGACGGTGGGAACGACGAAGCGGTCGGACACGTTCTCTCCCGCCAGGAGGGGCAGGGTACACATCTTGGTGATCGCATCGCGCGCGGAGTTGGCGTGAATGGTACACATCCCCGGAACTCCCGCGTTGAGCGCGATGAGCATGTCGAGCGACTCCGCCTCGCGCACTTCGCCGATGATGATGCGGCTCGGGCGCATCCTGAGTGCCTCCTTGACGAGGCGACGAAGGGGAATCTCCCCCGTCCCCTCCAGGCTCGGCTGGCGGCACTGAAGCGAGACGACGTCCCTCAGCGGGATTTGCAGTTCGAACACCTCCTCGCAGGAGATGACTCGCTCGCGAGCCGGGATGCAGCCCGCCATCGCGTTCAGTGCCGTGGTCTTGCCAGCCTGGGTCGCTCCGGAAATGAGGATGTTGAGTCCCGATACGACCGCTGCGGCCAGGAACGCCGCGGGACCCGCGGGCAGGGATCCGAGCCGGACCAGGTCGTCGATGTGACTCGCGCGCGTCACGTACTTGCGGATGTTGACCGCCCAGTGCTCGCGGGTCACGTCCGGAATCACGACGTGGAGGCGCTCGCCACCGGGAAGCGCGGCGTCGACAAACGGGCTCGACAAGTCGAGGCGCCGCCCCGAGGACTTGAGCATCTGTTCGACGAGGTCCCGGACCTGGCGCGGCGCCAGGATAGTCGCCGTCAGTTCGGGCTCTCCCCCGCGGGCGACGAACACCTGCGCGGGCTCGTTGATCCAGATCTCCTCGATCGTTGGATCTTCGAGGTACCGCTGAAGGGGCCCCAAGCCAGCGACGGAGTCCATGACGGACTTGGCCGTCGCCCCGCGGTCCGTCACCGGGGCGACCGCCCCCACGAGGGCGCGCTCCTCCCAATCGTGCAGGGCCTCATCCACCAACACGCGCACCGCCTTGGCGTCGCGCACGGGATCCACCCCTCGCGTCCTGATGAGGGCGCGCACCTGCTCTTCAATGTGGGACGCGGCCTCGGCGCTCATGGCAGGAATAGTGGCCGACGTTGCGGAATCTCGCTCGGCGAGTGTGGATAACTTCCGCACCCGCAACCAACTTGCGCGACTGACCCGGTGTTCAGTAGGCTGAACGCGTGGTCAGTGATCCCGATCAAACCGCCCGCGCGAACATCCGCGACTGCGCGCTCTCCCTCTTCGCCGACCGGGGCTTCGACGCGGTGACCATCCGCGACATCGCCAAGTGCGCCGAGGTCTCCCCCGCGCTCGTGCTCCACCACTACGGCTCCAAGGAGGGCCTGCGCGAGGAGGTGGACGCCCACGTGGCCGGGCTCTTCGACGCGATGTTCAGCCAGGAGCCCGAGGAGTGGAGCGAACTGATCGAGCAGGGGGCCGCGG
Organism: uncultured Actinomycetota bacterium; assembly: GCA_963830335.1. Lineage (GTDB taxonomy): Bacteria > Actinomycetota > Actinomycetes > Actinomycetales > Demequinaceae > JAFGBM01. Next base: position 301,485 of record CAWHLX010000001.1, on the reverse strand, counting down.
GATCGGCGGGCTTCGCCGAGATGCTGCTGTCCGGCCTCGAACCCGGGACGCGCGTGCCGGCCTACCTGCGGCGCCTGTTCCTCTCGGGCGATCCCGTCGGCAAGGACCTCTTCCGCGCCTGGTACCAGATGACCCTCGAGGTGACGCGGCAGGGAATCGCCGCGGGGATCATGCATCCCGTGGACGACGTCGAGGCCCGCGCCGCCTTCCTCCTGTGCAACGACCTCTCGATGATCCTCTTCCGCCTCCACCTCGTGGACGCGGCCGGCATCGATCCCCTCACCCACGACGGCCTCGACCGATACGCCGACACAGCAATGCGCGCCTACACCACGGGCGTCTTTAGAACGGAGAAGCAATGACTGACAAGGGAGTAGTGCTGAAGGGCCTCACCAAGGTCTTCGGCGAGGGAGACGCCGCCGTCCACGCGCTCAAGGGCGTGGACCTCACGATCGCCTCGGGAGAACTCGTCGTCATCCTCGGCCCATCAGGGTCCGGAAAGACGACGCTGTGCAACATCATCGGCGGCATCGAGTCAGCCACCAGCGGCACGGTCACCGTGGCCGGCGAGGAGATCAGCGGCCGGGACCCCGGGAGCCTCAGCGACTTCCGCCGCAACCACATCGGGTTCGTCTTCCAGTTCTTCAACCTGATCCCCACGCTCACGGCCAAGGAGAACATCGACGTGATCGTGGAACTGACGGACCGCGGCGACAAGGCGAAGGTTCCCGCGCTCATCGGGTCCGTGGGGCTCAGCGACCGCTCCGGCAACTTCCCCTCGCAGCTGAGCGGCGGCCAGCAGCAGCGGGTCTCGCTGGCCCGAGCGCTCGCGACCGAGCCGGACATCCTGCTGGCCGACGAGCCGACCGGGGCCCTCGACCTCGAGACCGGGCGCCAGATCCTCGGCCTGCTCCAGGACCTCCACCGCGAAGGCACCACCGTCGTCATCATCACCCACAACGCCTCGATCGGGCAGATGGCCGACCGCGTCGTCACCATCGTCGACGGCCAGATCACCTCGTCCAAATCCAACGCCAAGCCCGTCGCGGCCGCAGAAGTGACGTGGTGACGATGCGCGCCACCACCCACAAGACCATCCGCGACCTGGTACGCCAGCGCGGGCAGGTGATCGCCGTCGCCGTCACGATCATGCTCGGCGTGCTGCTCTACGTTGCGAGCGCGGGCGCGTTCCAGAACCTCAGCGGCTCCTACCGGCACACCTACGACCTGATGCACTTCGCCGACCTCGTCGCCACCGGCGGCACCCCCGCGACGATCGCCGACGCCGCGCTCACCGCGGGCGCGGCCACGGCCGCCACGCGCGTCCAGTTCGACCCGCCGATGCTCATCGACGGGACCAAGTTGATCGGCCGCACCATCGGCGTGCCGACGGACGCCCGGCCCGCGGTGGACGACGTCCGCGTCATCGACGGCGCCTACCTCGACCCGGGCGCCACCGACCAGGTTCTGGTGGAGACGCACGCGGCCCAGACGTTCGGCATCAAGGTCGGCGACACCCTGCAGGTGTTCGGTGCAGGCGCGTGGCACAAGGTCACGGTCAAGGGGATCGTGCGCTCCGCCGAGTACCTCTGGCCGGCCCGCAGCCGCCAGGACGTGATCTCGGACTCGCATTCCTTCGCCGTGCTGTTCGCCCCCGAGGCGACCGTGGAGACGTGGGCAGGCACCGGACCCGACCAGGCGCTCGTGCTCATGCCCGCCGGCGCGACCACCGCCCAGCGCGACACCGTCGCGGCCGCCATGCGCACCGCCGGCGCCGCCGACGTGACGCCATGGCAGGAGCAGGCGTCGCACGCGACCCTCAACGAGGACCTGACGGGCTTCAACGAGATGGCCGTCGCGTTCCCCATGCTGTTCCTCACCGCGGCCGGTGTCGCGGCGTATGTCCTGCTCTCCCGCCGCATCCTCCAGGAGCGGCCGATCATCGGCACCCTCATGGCCGCCGGCGCCCGTCCGCGCCGCATCATGCGCCACTACCTCACCCAGGGCCTCGCCGTCGGCCTGCTCGGATCCATCGTCGGCGTCGCCCTTGGGCTCGTCGCGACGGGCGCCGTGACCAACTCCTACGCGAGCGCCATCGGGGTGCCCGACGTCGTGGTGAGCGGCCACCCGTGGCTCATCGTGAACGGGCTGTTGTTCGGCGTGGTCGTCGGGATACTCGGCGCGTGGGCGCCCGCGCTCCGCGCGTCGCACACCGCGCCCGCCGAGGCGATGCGCTCGGCCTCCCCCGCGCAGGCCCCCGGACCGTGGAGCCGCGCCGTCGCCCGGATGACGCGCCTTCCCGCCACCACGCGCATGGCCCTTCGCGACGTCGGCCGCAGTCGCCGCCGCACGCTCGCGACGATGCTCGGCTCCGTGCTCTCGCTGGTGCTGGTGCTCGCGACGCTCGGAATGGTGACGAGCATGATCGAGGCCCTCCACCTGCACTTCGACAAGATCAACAAGGAAGACGCCATCGTCACCGTGGACAATTCCGTCGCGGCGGGCGCCCAGGCGACGCTCGCGGGGATTCCCGGCGTGACGATCGTCGAGCCCAGCGCGATGGGCGAGGTGACCGCGCTCAGCGACGGGCACTCGTACGTGACGAGCCTGCGCGGCTTCAAGCCGGGCACCACGCTGCACGGGTTCCACTCCACCGACGGCACGTTCATTCCCTTGCCGGACAGCGGCGTCCTCGCGGGCGTGGGGCTCTCCGACGCGCTCCACGTGAAGGTGGGCGACACCATCACCCTGTCGACGACGCGCGGCGAGGTTCAGGTGGTGCTCAAGGGGCTCCTCAGCGAGCCGCTCGGAACCACGATCTACTCCACCAACGCGTTCGCCGCGACCGTCCTGCCCGACTCCGGGGTGACGTCGTACGTCATGGCCTTCGACTCCGGGGTGAACCGCGACCAGATGCGCCAGACCATCACGAACCTCCCCGGCGTCGTCGCCTACAACGACTCCAAGGCGTTCGCGGAGACCGTCAACCAGTACCTCGGACTGTTCTGGGCGTTCGGCGCGGTGATGATCGCGCTGGGCGCCGTGCTCGCGCTCGCGGTGATCTACGTGACGATGGCGGTGAACGTCGTGGAGCGGACCAACGAGCTCGCGACGCTGCGGGCCGCCGGGGTACCGCTAAGGAAGGTCTCGGGGACCATCGCGACGGAGAGCCTCGTAGCGACGGCGCTCGGGTTGCCCTTCGGGCTTCTGCTCGGGATCTGGGCGGCCAAGGAGTTCCTCGCGAGCTTCTCGAGCGACATCTTCCAGTTCCCGCTCGTCATGCCCTGGTACGTGCTCGTGGGCGCGGCCGTGGGCGTGCTCGCGGCGGCGGGGCTCTCGCTGTGGCCGGCGTCCAGGGCGATCGCGCGTGTGGACGTGGCGAAGGTGGTCCGGGAGCGGTCGATCTAGGGGGAATGGCGCCCCGGGATTGGCCCGGGGCCCGCGCAACGGGGAAGGTGGGGAGACATGAGTCCGCGCGCATTGTGGATTCGATGGATGCTGGTGGTCGCGTCGCTGATGGCCGCGATGGGGGTGGCTATGGCGGTGCTGGGCGGGACGTCAGCCTTGGGCGTCCTCAACGACAGGATCGATCCCGCGTTCTGGGGTGACGCGAGCGTCACGGGTCCCGCGACGGACTACCGCGCCTGGATCTTCGCCGTCCTCGGCGGCACCATGGCGGGCTGGTCCGCGGGGATGATCGTGATGATCCGGCGCGGCATCGCGGGCGGCGTCCGGTGGGCGTGGAACGCGGTGGCGCTCGGCCTCGCGGTGTGGTTCCCGCTCGACACCGGGTACTCGCTCGGGCACCACGTCTGGATCAACGCGGTGGGGAACACCGTGATCCTGCTCGCGATGGCCATTCCGCTTGCGATGACGCGACGCTCGACCAAGTAGGGGCGCGCGCTCGGGCCCGCTGCTGCTCGCCTCGCTAGCGCGTCGCGAGCAGCACGGCGGCGATCGCGACGTTGATCACGACGCCGTACCCGCCTTGGTCGCCGAACTCGCTCCACTTCCCGCTCCACAGCAGGGCGTGGAACGCGGACACGAGAGTCGCGCTGCCAACCACGGTCCACGTACCCCAGCCCGCGCCGGCGAGGTACCCGGCCGCGCCAACGATCATCGCGACCGAGCAAAGGCCGATGCTGATCGCGGCAAGGGCACGCACGGCGCCGTCGGAAAGAGACCCGAGGGCCCACGAACCGTCGGGCCAGGTCATCCCCGGCCTCAGTTCGAACCACCGCAGCGCCTGGCCCACGTATATCGCGTGGACGAGCGCGTGAAGAATGATGAAGATGCCGAGAGCGATGCGCACGAGCGTGCCTCCAGTTACGGGTGTCAGAGTGTCTAACACTGTTAGATTGTCGATACAGGAGTGTGCCACCTAACAGTGTTAGGGTCAAGTCGTACAGGAGGAATCATGGCGAAACAACGCGGGCGCGCGATACCCCTGACGCGGGATGCCATCTTCGAACGCGCGCTCCAGATTCTCGACGCCGACGGCCTCGACGCCCTCTCCATGCGCCGACTCGCCTCCGACTTGGGGGTCGAGGCCGCCTCGCTCTATCACCACGTCGCCAACAAGCAGGACCTCCTCGACGGCGTCATCGCACGCGCGCGCACCCAGATGAACGTGACCGCCGATCCCTACGGCGACTGGCGCCCGTTTCTCGACGAGGTGTTCGCGGAGTACCGCCGCCTCCTCATTGCGCACCCGAACCTGATGAGCCTCGCGGGGTGGCGCCTGGAGAACGGCATGGAGGACGGGCTCACCTACCTCGTCACGATCGGCTTCGAGCTGGAGGACGCGGTGGAGCTGCTGCAGTCGATGACGGCGCTCGCGGTGGGCTTCGCGATGTTCAGCGTCGACGGTGCGCCACGCGGGGAGCGTGGCCTTCCCGCAGAAATGGCCTCCCGCATGGGCGACTGGCGTGAGGAGACGTGCCTGCGCGTGGGGCGGCTGGTGATGGACTTCTTCGCGGAGCGCCGGCGGGTGATCAGCTAGGTCCGCGAGACGTCCGGGCGAGAGGGTATCGGAGCGACCCGGGTCTTCTTCCCAACCAGCGCCGCCCGCCTCGTCCTGATTACGTCGTGGAATCGGGGTGCTCTCGTGCCGCCGCCAGCCCATAGGAGTTGATTGTGACCTCTGTCTTGAAACGCGCCCTGGGCGCGACCGTCGCCGTTGCCCTTGCATCGGTCGTCCTCATCTCAATCCCCGCTTCCGCGGCGTGGACCGAAGTCACCGTGGGTGCCGCGATCTGGCGTCCTCGGGGTACACCACCCCAACGTGGAACGCGGGCGGTCAGGCCTATGCGTCGGAGGCGCGCGACCGGTTCTCGGATGTGCTTCCCGGCTCCGCGTTCTATGTGGAGATCGCGTGGATGGCCCATCAGGGCATCTCCACCGGGTACTCCGATGGGACCTTCCGCCCGAGTGCGACGGTGACCCGCCAAGCCATGTCGGCGTTCATGTACCGGCTGGACGCGGTGATGGCTCCCGCCTAGCGGCCGGACTGGCGCCCGCGAACAAGTCGCCAGCCGAGCCCCCCGAGGATGAGAGCCGCAACGGCGATCCCGACCAGGACAAGCCTGTTCTCGAACAATCGGGGGTTGTAGAACATGTTCGGACCGTCCGTGGGGACGGGGACGGAGGGTTTGGCTACCGGGCCCGACGACTGCCACCAGGTGTCGTTGACCCACACGGCCGCGATGAGCTTGTTCGCATCGGTGGCCCGACCGACCCCGACCACGAGGCCATAATCGTCGACGGCGACCCCGCTCATCAGCTGTTCGTCCGAGCGGCCGAATACCACCGGGTCGTGGGGCGCTCGCTCCCACACGGTCCCGTCGACGGAGGTCCAGGCGGCCGCCACCGTGAGCGTGCCGGAAAAGACCTTGCCCACGGCGACGTAGCCCGGCCCTCCCTGCGCCACGTCCTCCATGGACTGGAATCCCGGCCCGCCGAAGACCCCCTCGACGTGGGGCAACCGAGTCCAGTGCACCCCGTCGGCGGACGTCCACACCACGGCTCCATCGACGGCGGCGCCGTCATCGTGCCCCACCGCGACGAGCAACCCGCCGTCCCCCACGGTCACCGAGTTCATGACCTGATTGCCGGGCCCTCCGAAGAGTCCCTCCACGTGGTGGACCCGACTCCAGGTGAGTCCGTCGGCGGATACCCACACGGCGGCATCCCGATCCCCACCGCTGTCATCCCAACCCACGGCAACCAGGCCCGGCCCCCCCGCGGCGACGCCCACCATGTACACCTCTCCCTGGCCGCCCAGCACCGCCTCGTCGTGCGGGACCCGCGCCCACGTCACCCCATCGGGGGAGGTCCACACGGCGGCATTGGGGTTGGCCTCTCCGGCAGGCACTTCGTGGCCGACGGCAACGACGCCGGGTCCACCCGCGCAGACGTCGTGCATGACCTGGTCACCGGCACCCCCGAGCACCGCGGGATCGTTCGGAACGCGGCTCCAGGTAAGGCCGTCGCCGGTCCACACCGCCGCGTCGTCGCCACCCAATAGTTCGACGTAGCCCACCGCCACCATGGTCGCGGGGCCTTCGATAACCCCAGTCATCAGACCGCGGTCGAAGTCGGGCTGATCGGGGACACGGGTCCACGTTGTGCCGTCGGGCGACAGCCAGATGGCTGCACCATTGACGCCACTGTCCATGCCCACCGCGACGAGCCCGGGGGACGACGATCCCACGTCAAACATCAAGGCGTGCCCGCTACTCCCGAAGACGGCGGAATCGTACGGAACGCGGACCCAGTCGCCGGCGGCCCGGCTCGGCGCGGAGAACGTGACGAGGAGGACGAAGGCGAGGACGATCGCGGCGAGCCCGGCGGCTCGTGGTGCAGGGTTGGGGATTCGGCGGCGCATCAGCGGCTCCCTTGGTCCGCGGTCGCCTCCCCAGCCGACGGCGACCGAGGCGAGGATTCGGTTACCTCGGATTGTTTCACCGCGGGTTCGTTCGCGCGCGCGATGGTGGACAACGCGCGGCGGCCGGGCGGACTTCCGCGCCTGCCGGTCGCGAACGCCGCGACGACTCGCCTGCGCCGAACACGAAGGGGGACGACCTGGGTCGGGTTGCCCACTTGGCGCTAATCTATCCCCATGACTACTCGCACCCGCGCGGCGATCTACGCCCGCATTTCGCAGGACCGTTCCGGCGACGCCCTGGGCGTCACGCGCCAGTTGGAGGATTGCCGGGCCGAAGCCAAGCGGCGCGGGTGGACCGTGGCGGAGGAGTACATCGACGACGACATCTCCGCCTACTCGGGCAAGGCTCGCCCGGCGTATGACCGGATGCTGCGCGACATCGAGGACGGCGAGCGAGACGCGGTGATCGCCTACCACCTCGACCGACTCCATCGCCAGCCGTTGGAGTTCGAGACGTTCGCCGCCGTTTGCGCCCGCGCCGGCGTTGCCAGACTGACGACCCTCCACGGTGAGATTGACCTGGAGAAGGGCGACGGGCTGTTTGTCGCGCGCATGATGGCGGCGGTTGCGGCGAATGAGTCCGACGCGAAGAAGCGCCGAGGCAAGCGGAAGGCGCTAGAGATTGCGGAGTCGGGGCGGCCCGTGATGGGTGGGCCGCGCCCGTTCGGGTTCCTTCCCGACCGCGTGACGCATGACCCCGCCGAGGCTCCCATCATCCGCGAGGTCGCGACCCGGGTCCTCGCGGGCGAGTCCCTGCAATCGGTCGCGCGGTGGCTGGAAGCCGAAGGGGTTCGCACCGTCGGCGGCGGGCTGTGGCGGACCTCGACCATGCGGAACTTCCTCACGAGCCCCCGCTACTGGGGCATGCGCGTGCACAACGGGCAGGTGATCGGCGATGGCACGTGGGAGCCCATCATCACACCCGAGCAGGGCGAACGCCTCGTGCGCCTGCTGTCCGATCCCGCGCGGCGCACCAACCGCACCGCCCGCCGCTACCTGTTGTCCGGCATGCTGCGGTGCGGGCAGTGCGGGCGCACGCTCCACAGCGCACCCAAGGCCGGTGTTCGGCGCTACGGGTGCTCCATGGGTTCGGACGTGCGCGGGTGCGGGCGCATCTTCATCCGCTCGGACATGCTGGAAGCCTTCCTCGCGGAGGCGGTCCTGTATCGCCTCGACACCCCCGAACTGCTCCGCGACATCACGAGCGGGCCCGACGCGACCGCCGACGTGGCCGCATTGGGCGAGGCGATCCAATCGACCGCCGCCCGCATGGACGACCTCGCCGCGACCTGGGCCGACGGCGACATTTCCCGCGCCGAGTGGGTCACGGCCCGCAAGCGCCTAGAGCAACGCCTCGAAGCCGACCGCCGTGCTCTAGCCCGCCTCACGCAACGCGACGCCATCGACGCCTACATCGGACGCGGCAACGAACTGCGCGCGCGGTGGGACTCCCTCAACCTGTCCCGCCAGGTCGCGATCATCAAGGCGGTACTCGATCACGCGATCATCCTCCCCGCCGCTACCCCTGGCAGGCACGGCCTTGACCCTGCCCGCATCGAGGCCCGCTGGCGCGCTTGAGCGGGGGGCGCGCGGCGCACGCGCTCGCGCTGCCCTCCGTCCAAGCAACGCCCCGACTCTCCCGATGATCGCCGGATCAGTGACCGCGACCGCCAACCCCTGAGCGGCGCACGACGCGTCCACCCAGGCGCGGACCTGATCGAGCGTCACGCCGCAATCGTCCAGGGCGCTAGGCACGAGGACCCGCCCACTGCGCCCAAATCGCGGGAGGACCGTGCCACTCCTCTTCCGCCTCCGAGCGCCACACTCGCGAAGGCAGCGCCTCAAGCATCTGTGATGCTTGGTGGATCACGGAGTCCGCGTGCGTCCCATACAGCCGGACCTTGATGGGCTGGAAGCCCTGCGCCACGTCATAGCGGTGGAGCCCGAGGACCCGTGTCGCAGGATCGACGAAGGTCTTCGTGACGTACTTGGACAGGTAACCCGCGGCCTTGCGCGCTTCCTCCAAGGTCCCCGAGCCGACGGCGAGATCCCCCAGCAGTTTGATGTGGACGAAGCCCCGCCCCCATGCGGACTCGATCAACCGGCGCGGCACGTACTGGCCGACGGCGAAGTGGACGTGCAGACCGTGGTCTGTCTTGTGCCACTCCGGTACCCACAGATACGGGAGCGCATCCTTGCCCAGCCCGTCCCGCAGGTCCCGGAAGAACTCGCCGACATGGCCGCGCAGCTCGCGCGGATCGTGGCACCCCTCGCCCCGATAGGTCAGCGTCCCCAGACGGTTGAGCCCATTTGCGGCGCAGTATCGACGGAGCCGACCCCGGGCCCGACGCCCGGCCTCAAGAGCCGCTCGCTCCGGATCGGCGGCGCGACCGCGCGCGACGTACGCGCGTTGAGGGGGACGCGAGGACACGAAGCACCCGCCGCCCTCACCCGCTTGCGGGTACAAGGACAGCCACCATCCAGGGCGGTTGTTGCCGACCGGGGAATCCATGAGCGAGACCTTCTGAGAGCGCCGAAGTTGGAAGGCAACGGCTCAACGGTCTTGCTCAGGAATGCGCAGCGCCGAGAGCAATTGCTCAACCGGCTTAGGTCGCTCTAGACGGGCTCCGTGCTGTGCTGCGGACCGCAACACGGAGGTGTTCCCGCCACCCTGCGGCCGCGATCACCGCTCTTGTCGTCCCCGGGTCAGGGGCCTCAATGTAGGTTGTTGTCTCGTCGCCGGTATCGACGTCCGCCCTGATCTACTAATACGCCAAAGTTCCGACATTGGCCAGCGGACACGCCGACTCCCGGCGCCGCCGCCAGGCTCATCGGGTCCGCAGCCGCTGCAACGGGCCCCCCACACCGCAAACTCGCGGCGCGGGACCCTGGCCCGAGCGGCGCCATCACGGCCCCGACCCCCCTGTACTGGCGCCCGGCGGCGGCTCAGACCCTCCCGAGTTATGTTGCTACTTCAAGTGAAGTGCGCGCTAGCCTTGAACATGACTCAAAGGCGTCGCGATTTCACCGAATGGCTGGGCGTGATCCCCACCACAACGGGGCGGTCGCCGTACGTCGCGGTCGAGCAGCCGAACGAGAACACGCCGTGGCTGATCATCAACAGTTTCGCGATCTCCATAGAGCGAACCCAGCAGTTGTTCCCGAATGGCGCGCACGTCGGCTACGACAGTTGGAAGGAGTTTCGCAACTACGTCCGACAGGCCCGCGTATATTGGGATGCCGCTCGTACGATCAAGGGAGCAAGTGCCTCCTTGCCGTATTACTACGCCGCCCTCAATTTGGCGAAGGCCGAACTCCTACAGCACGATGCTCAGTCGATCGTCGGGCGTCCGATCAAGCACGGATTGTCTTTCAATCCGGCGGGCACACCATCCGTGTTCACGGACAATCTCGTCGTCTACCCCGGCGTCTTTCCCATGCTCGTGAAGGCAAGGACTGGAGTCGAAATCGAGCCTGGCACCAAGCTCCAAGTCGGTCGGATGCTGTCTCAATTGAATGAAATTGGACTCGAGGTGGAATCCATAGGTCGGAATCGACCTCGCCCCAGGGGTTGCCAAACCATCGTCGCGCAGGATGGGACCGAGGCGTGGGCCGTTGTCGCGGTACAAGGAGGCGAGCCCGAAGAACCTCTGCTAAGCCATCTCAAACGCGGGTTCCGCGAGGTCATCTTTCCCGACAAGGCAGAGTGGAAGATGGTCTTCGGCCTTTCCACGCGGTTGCCCTTGCACCTGCCGACCTTCTACGAGTCGAAGACCACATACTCGCAAGACTCCATGCCCGACGTCAGGGCAGCGGCATTTGCATTGCGTAGATTGCTCATTCCGTTCCTTGACGACTCACACGAGGTCTCGAACGACGCATTGCTCCGTCAGGGACTATGGAAATCGAAAGACGATCCGTTATCCCTGTTTCTCATCCGATACGCGGTCATGTACTACCTGTCCTCCGTCGTGCGCTACAAGCCGTCCGCGCTCGATCCGTATGCGAACGGCCTTCAGGCGTGGCTGATGGACTCGGTCGCGTACGAGGTTCCGCCAAGACTCCTGCTCGGTTGCCTGACCGGAATGTCCGGCCGACCGATTCGATGGGAGCCGGGGGGTTTTCGGTCCTAGCATCACGAAACGGCGAACGGTGTCGAGGGGGTGTATTGGCGAGCAGTGGGGTTACCGACCCGTGTATCGACGGAGCGATACCCCCGTGCGAGCTGATGCCCCGAGGCCTTGGTGTCCCCCTCACATTCCCCAGCATTCGGGGACGCGGACCCGGAAACCAGCCTCAAGAGCGCCAGGATTCACCCATGCGATCGCCCTGCCTCCGCCCTCGAGGGCGCCACAACCCTGCCTTCATCACCTGCACCGAGTTTCGTACATCTTGTACACTTCGTACATGGACAGCATCCCGGCGGCCGAGGCGCGGAAGCGTTGGAGTGAGACGATCGACGCCGCGCGGCTCGCACCCGTCGCGATCACGCGCAACGGCCGCGACGCGGCGGTCCTGATGGACGCGTCGCTCGCCGCTCGCGCGCTCACCGCGCTCGAGGATGCGGAAGACGTCGCCGCGGTCGAGGCCGCGCGCGCCGAGGGCGGGTCGATCCCGTGGGACGAGGTCAAGGCGGACCTCGGCCTCTCGTGAGCAGCCGATACCGGGTCGCCCTCTCTACGGCGGCCGCGCGCCAACTCGCCAAGCTCGACGCCCCCGCCCGCCGACGCGTCGGCGCGGCGATCGACCTTCTTGCCGAAGACCCGCGGCCGCCGGGAGCGACCAAGCTCGTCGGCACCGACGGCGTGTGGAGGGTACGCACCGGCGACTACCGGATCCTCTACGAGATTGGCGACCGTGCGCTTCGCGTGTGGGTGGTCGCCGTGGGCCACCGCCGTCACATCTACCGCCAACGGACCTAGACTCTCGACGCATGAGCACCTACGCGGTCCTGCTGCGCGGCATCAACGTCGGCGGCAAGAACAAGATCCCCATGGCCGACCTGAAGGCCTGCCTCGAGGACGAGGGCTTCGGCGACGTCGCCACCTACATCCAGAGCGGCAACGCACTCCTGCGATCGGACCTGGACGCGAGTGCGGTTGAGGAGCGAATCGAGCGCCTACTGCCGACGCGATTCGCCGCCGACGGCGCGGCGGTCAGGGTCGTCGCGATCGAACACTCGGCCTACCGTCGGATCGTCGAGGGCGCGCCGCGGGGGTTCGGCGAGGACCCCGCGACCTTCCGCTACAACACCGTCTTCCTCCTCGGCGTCGCCTCCGAGGAAGCCATGGCAGCAGATCACCACGCGCGAGGGCGTGGACGCTGCTTGGCCCGGCGACGGCGTCGTCTACTTCCGCAACTCCATCGCCGAGGCGTCGAAGAGCCACCTCGGCAAGATCGTGGGGAAACCCATCTACGCGTCGCTCACCATCCGCAACTGGAACACGACGACGAAGTTGCTGGCGTTGCTCGGCGAGCGCGGGGGTTAGGCGCCCAAGGGCTAGGCGCGCAAGGAGTCGCGACGCCGGTCAGGCGACCGTCGCCTTGAGCCGCTTGCTCCCAAACCGCCGCAGCGCCCACTCCCCGCCGAACGCGAGCGCGACGAACGCACCGAAGATGACCAGGGTGCTCGGCGAGCCACGCACCGAGTCAACGAGCGTCGTCCCCACAATCGCAATCGCCGTCAGCGCGGCGAGCGCCACCACCACCCGGCTCGCCCCGGTCTCACGGACGAGCCGAAGATGCCCGATGTGCACGGACGCCTGCACCACAAGCACGGTGATCGCCCCGAGGATCGCGACCTGCGTCAGGTTGAGCGCCACCGCCATCACCGCCACCAGGAACCCACTCACCAGGAGCCCCTCGCGGCTCCGCCGCACCTGGTGCGTGAAGATGCCGGGAAACTCGCCGTCCTTGGCCATCTGATACGAGACGTTCGTCGCGGAGAACAGGCCCGCGTTGATCGCCGACGCCGTCGCGATGAGCGCCGTCAACGACACGGCGACCACCCCCGCCGATCCGAACACGGGGCGCGCGGCCTCCGCCAGCGCGTGGTCCTTGGCCGCGGCGACCTCGGCTGGCGTCAGCGTCCCGAATACCACCACGGCGATCACCACGTAGAGCGCCATCACCAGCACGATCGCGGTGATGATCGCCCGCGGGATGACGCGTTGAGGGTCGTGGACCACCTCGGCGGCGTTGGTGATGACGCGAAACCCCGCGTACGCGAAAAACGTCACCGCCACGCTACCGACGATGGAGCCCGCACCAGGGTACGTGCTCGGGGCGAGCAGGCCGGGCTTGAGTGCGATGAGGCCGCCGACGGCGAGCGTCACGAGCACCGCGAACTTGATGAGCACGATCCACGTCTCGACCCGGCCGACGCTCGCCGAGCCGCGCAGGTTGATCGCGACGAAGACGACCATCACCGCGACGGCCAGAACCGACGCCACCCAGCCGGGCGCGCCCACCAGCGCCGCGCCGTACGAGCCGAACGCCTTCGCCACCAAGGCGAGCGAGATGAGGGCGGCGATGTACATCATCACGGAGATCGCGCCCGCGAACAGGGAGTTGCCATACCCGTGGACCAGGTACTCGACGATCCCCCCGGCGGAGGGGTAGCGCGCGCCGAGCTTCCCGAGCGAGTAGCCGGAAAGCAGGGCCACGAGCCCGCCGATCACGAACGATAGCCACACCGCGCTGCCAGCCAGCGTTCCTGCCTGGCCCAGCAGGGCGAAGATCCCGGCGCCGATCATCGCGCCGATGCCGAGCGACACGGCACCGGTGAAGGACATGTTCTTAGCGGGTGCGGCGGGCGTGGACGTCACCCAATCAAGGTACCGTCACCGCCCGCTGGACGGCCGCCTCCGATAGGCTCTGGCCATGTCCCTGCCGCCACCCGACGACCCATTCGCCGCGCGACCCTCGAACGGCTCGGACGCGTGGAGTTCCCCTGCTCAGCCCACATCAGCGCCTCCACCAATCGCCCCACCGATCGCCCCACCGGCCTGGCCGACGCCCGCCTCAGCCGCCCCGGCGCCCACCGCGTCCCCGCCTCCGTGGCCAACGGAGCCACCGCTCGCCCCGCCTCCGTGGCCGCCACAGCCACCGTTCTACCAGCCGTTCGTCCCGTCGCCGAACCCCCGGCTCGTCGCCGCGCCGTCGTACCCCGATGGGTACTCGCCGTACATGTCGGGCATGGTCGATCCCAGCGCGACGGGCACCGTGTTCCTCGAAATCCCCGGTGCGGCGGTGCCCGTCTACATGGCGAATGCCAACACCCCGCGCCCCGAACTGTATGTCGGCACCAAGCGCGCGGCTGGCGGCATCTTCTCCTCGAGTACTGTCAGGGTGCCGCTGGTCGGAGGGGGTAGTAAGCGCCTCAAGTGGGTGGAGAACTGGACCGGCTTTCCTGTCCTCATGATGGATCGCCGCAAGATATACCGGACGGAAGGCATGACAGGCGGAGATCGCTTCGCGATGTTCATGGTTCGGCTCGGTCCGCTCGTGATCGGCCTCATCCCCGGTTACTTCGCGGGATACGGGCTCGCGCTGTGGATGGCAACGATGATCAAGCGCGGGGAGTCGAAGGCGATGCGCCAACTCGTGCCGATGGGCATCGCGCTCATTGTGCCCATCATGCTCCTGGTCCTCGCTATCGCAGCCAATCTCGCGCCCGCGCCAGGGCCGCGCGGCTAGGACCGCGGTCGGCGAGCTACTCGGATCCGGGCTTCGGGGGGGCGGTGGACTCCCTCACTATCAACTTGGTCGGGATGCGGTGTCGACTCCACGAGGTTGTCGGGCTCCTCGACGGAGATGAGCACGCGTTCCATCGTGAGGGCGCCCAGCGCGGCGAAGTCCTGGCTGACGGTGGTCAGCGGGGGAAAGTAGAAGGCCGTGTCCGGCGCCGCGTCGAATCCGACGACGCTGACATCGCCCGGCACCGTGAGCCCCCGCCCGTGAAGCGCGGCGATAAGGCCGAGGGCCATCTGGTCGTTCGCGGCGAAGACCGCCGTGGCGTCGCCCAGCTGCTCCCCGAACCGGAACCCGCTCTCGGCCGACCAGTCGCCCCGGCCGGGTTCCTGCGCCACGAGCTGGGCTTCCGCAAGCTCGTCCCTCCAGCCGCGCAGCCGCTCGATCGCGTCGGGGTGAGCCAGAGGCCCCGCAAGGTGCGCGATGCGCCGGTGCCCCAGTTCGATGAGGTGGCGCACCGCCGTGCGCGCCCCGCGGTACTGATCGAGCGAGGTGGTCAACGGGCCGCGCCGCGGCCCTGCCGCGACCGCGATGACCGGTACGCCCGCGTCGAGCCCGCGCACCGCCGCGAGGACCGCCACGTCGGCAACGACCAGCACGATCGCCTCGACCCGCTGGCTGACCAGCGATTCGACGAACGGGCGAATCGACGACGCGTCCGCATTCACCGAGGTCACGGTCACCACGCCGTACCGAGCGTCCCTCGCGGCCGCGCTGAAATTGAGGACGATGGACGAGGGCCCGAAGTCGGCGCTGCTTGGGGCGATGAGCCCGATCATCCTGGTGCGCTTGGTGACCAGCGCGCGCGCGGCGGGCGACGGGCTGTAGTTCAGCTGGCTGATCGCCTGCTCCACCCGCAGCCGCGTCGCGGGGCGCACCCGCGGAACGTCGTTGATCACCCTCGATACCGTCTGGTGCGAGACGCCGGCGAGGCGGGCGACGTCAAAGATGTTCGCCGTGCGGGCCTTCTTCTCGGCCTTCTCCGCGCTCCGGGGTGGCTTCGCCGTTGGGGCCGTCTCGGCCTTCTGAGCCTTCTGGACGCTGCGGACCGGCTTCACCGTCTCAGTCATCGCCGTCCGCCTTCGCGACGATGGCGAGCAGCATCTCGAACGTGACCGCGTCGGGATCCAGCACCGCGACGACTTCGCGATCCCTGAGCACCAGAATTCGGTGCCCGACGCGCAGGACCTCTTCGAGCTCGGCGGAGATGAAGACCACCGACATCCCGTTTGCCGCGAGGTCGCCGATGAGCCGCTGGATCTCGACCTTGGCTCCGATGTCGATGCCCCGGGTGGGCTCGTCGAGAATGAGGACGCGGGGCGCGACGGCGAGCAGGCGCGCGAGCAGAACCTTCTGCTGGTTGCCTCCCGAGAGCACCCCCGCGCGGCGTTCGGCATCCGCCGGACGAATGTCGAGCGCCTCGATCCAACTCGCGCTCAGTTCGTCCTGGCGCGCGCGCGGGATGCGTCGAATCCAGCCCCGGTCCGCCTGAAGCGCCAGCGTGATGTTTTCTCGGACGGTCAACTCCGCGACGATCCCGTCGGCCTTGCGGCTCTCGGTCGAATAGGCGACGCCCGCCTTGAGGGCCTGACGGGGCTGGCGGAAGCGCCGGCGCTTCCCGTGGACGGCAAGCACGCCCGTATCGGGAACATCGACCCCCGAGAGCAGCCTCGCGAGCTCGGAGCGACCAGAGCCGAGGAGGCCCGCCATGCCGAGGAGCTCGCCCTCGAAAATGTCGAGATCGGTCGGTAGCGTGGCCCCCCGCCGCCCCAGACCCCGCGCTTCGACGACCGCCTTTCGCCCTCCTGGACCGGCGGGGCTCTGCGCCCTGGCCTCGAGCACGGTGAGGTTCACCGAATCGCTTCCCAGCATCTTCTGAACGAGGTCGATCCTCAGCATCTCCACCGTCTTGTACTCGCCGATGAGTTTGCCGTTGCGCAGCACGGTGATCCGGTCGCAGATCTCGTACACCTGCTCGAGGAAGTGCGAGACGAAGAGGATCGCGACCCCCCGCGCCTTGAGCTCGCGAATGATGCGGAAGAGCTCGCTGACCTCGTCCTGGTCAAGGCTGGAAGTTGGCTCGTCGAGGATCAGCACCCTGACGTCGCGGGAGATCGCGCGCGCGATCGCCACGAGTTGCTGGGTCGCTAGCGAGTGGCTAGACAGGGGCGAGCGCGGGTCGATATCGATGCCCATCACCGCGAGCGCCTTGACCGCCTCCGACCGCATGAGCTCCCAGTCGATGTGGCCGTGTCGCCTCGGCTCCCTGCCAAGCATGATGTTCTCCGCGACCGAGAGGTTCGGGAGCAGGTCAACCTCCTGGTACACGGTGCTGATGCCTGCGCGCAGGGCGGCGGCTGGACCGGAGAACGA
The DNA here is from genome assembly GCA_963830335.1 of uncultured Actinomycetota bacterium. GTDB lineage: Bacteria > Actinomycetota > Actinomycetes > Actinomycetales > Demequinaceae > JAFGBM01. The sequence continues at coordinate 284,414 of CAWHLX010000001.1, read as the reverse complement.
CACGACGTTCCCGTCCAGGCGCATGGTCCCCGCGTCCAGCCGCAACGCGCCCGTCATCGCCTTGATGAGCGTCGACTTGCCTGCGCCGTTCTCTCCCATCAGCGAGTGGACCTCGCCGGGGAACATCCGGAAGTCGACGTCGTCGAGCGCGATGTCACCTGTAAACCGCAAGTGCGCACCGACGACCTCAACAATCGGGACAACATCCATGGCCGACCTCGCGTTCTTCGCTCGACACGGTGCGCCAGCGAGTCTAGCGGGTCGGCAATCTAGCGTCTGCTTGCCCTTGCCACGATCCCACGCTGGACCACAACGAACGCCAGCAGCAGGACACCGACGGAGATTCGCGTCCAGGACTGGTCCGCCCCCGCGAAGTTGATCACGGTCTTGATAACGCCGTAGACGAGCACGCCCAGGAGCGAGCCGAAGATATAGCCGCTTCCGCCCGTGAGTAGCGTGCCTCCGACGACGACGGCCGCGATGGTGTCGAGTTCGGTACCGACGCCGTGCAGCGCATAACCCGACGCGGTGTACGACACGAACAGGAGGCCCGCGATTCCGGCGCACGTTCCGCTGATGATGTAAACGATCACCTTGGTGCGTGCCACGGGGAGTCCCATGAGCTTCGCGGACGGCTCGCTGCCGCCGATCGCGTAAACCGTGCGACCGAAGCGGGTGCGGGCGAGCAGCCAAGCCATGATCAACACGATTGTGAGAGCAATGATCACCGTTCCGGTGAAGTACCAGTCACCGAACCTGAACTTGTGATTCTGGATGCTCAGGACGGCGGCATTGTCCACCTTGATCTGCCGGGGTGCCGCGACGTAGCACAGGCCACGAGCGAGGAACATGCCCGCGAGCGAGGCGATGAACGGCTGCACGTCGAAGTACTGGACGAGCACGCCGATAAGCAGCCCGAACAGGGCGCCGTTGATCACCATCAAGGGAATGACCAGCGCGGGGGCGGTCCCATTCTGAAGGAGGTTGGCGGCGATGATCCCCGAGAAGGCCATGACCGCTCCCACGGAGAGGTCGATGCCACCCGTGATGATCACGAAGGTCATTCCGCAGGCGAGGACGATCAGGTAGGCGTTGTCGACGAATAGCGACGACAGGACGCCCGGCTTGACGAAGCTACCGAAGTACGCCTGCGCGGAGATGAACATGACGATGAGGAGGAGGCCAGAGGCGACCACGGGGAACCACGACGCGTGGTTGACAACCGCCCGCCGCCAAGGCGCGGGTGCCGTCGATGTTGCCGTCGGCGTCGGCGGGGTCACTGGGGCCGTCGTCTTGGCGTTCATGCTGCGGTCCTCTCCATCGCGGCGGGAGTCGCGGTCGGGCTTGCCGTCGTGGATGGCCCTGGGCGCCGTCGAAGCCGGTTGCGGACCATGGGCGCTTGCGACACCACGACCAGGATCACCACGGCAGACTTGAACACCGGCACGGACGACGAGGGAACCCCAAGGAACGTCACGGTAGAGACGAGAGTCTGGATGATAAAGACGCCCACCACTGTGCCGCCGAGGCTGAACTTCCCGCCCGCGAGCGAGGTGCCGCCAAGGACCACCGCGAGGATCGCGTCCAGCTCGATGTTGGAGCCGGCGGCGTTCGCGTCGGCGGCCATGATGTTCGAGCTGTAAAGGATTCCCGCCACGCCGGCGAGGAGTCCGCTGAGGCCGTAGAGGCTCCAGATGATCCCGCGAGACCGGACGCCCGCAAGACGGCTCGCCGCGGGGTTGATGCCGATCGCCTCGGTGAGCACTCCGAGGGCCGTCCTGCGCACCAAGAGGACCACGATGATGATTGCCGACAGCGAGATGAGGAACTCCACCGGGAGACCGAGGACGTTGCCTTGGGAGATCGTCTTGTAGGGCGCGCTGTTGATCGTGGTGATGAAGCCGCCGGTGATGAGCAGCGCGATTCCGCGGCCGGCGAGCCACAACACGAGGGTTGCGATGATCGGTTGTATCCCGACGACCGAGACAAGGAAGCCGTTCCAGATCCCGAATGCCAGGGTGATCAGCACCCCAAACAGGATGGCGCCCAACACGGTCGCCAGGCTATCCGGGGTGGGCGACTTGGAAATGATGGTCAGAGCGACCGCGCCGGAAATCGCCATCTGGGCCCCGACCGAGAGGTCGATGCCCCGGGTGGCGATCACCAGACACATGCCCAGCGAGACCAACATGAGCGGCGCACTATTGCGCAGGATGTCGATGAGCGACCCGTAGAACCTGCCGTCCAGGACGGTGATCTTGAGGAAGGTCGGTCGCGAGACGGTGTTGATGACGATCAGCGCGAGGAGCGCCCCGAGGGGCCACATGATGCGCTTCTTCAGCACGCTCTTGAGCCAGGCGATCATGCTGCGCCCTCCTTGGCGATCATAGCGACGATGTCGTCGACTCCGGTCTTCGCGCTGTTCTTCAACTCGCCGATCTTGCGGTGGTCACGCAGAACCACGATCCGCTGCGCGAGACGCATCACTTCGTCCAGTTCCGACGAGATGAAGATTACTCCGATCCCGCTCTCCGCCAGGTCGGCGACGAGGCGCTGAATCTCGGCCTTGGCGCCGACGTCGATGCCTCGCGTGGGCTCGTCCAGGATGAGCAACTGGGGCGCCGTCGCGAGCCATCTCGCAAGGAGCACCTTCTGCTGGTTCCCGCCCGACAGGGTGCTCAGCAGGGCGTCGGGGTTGTTCGGTCGAATGCCGAGCGACTCCATGTACTGGGTGATGAGTTGGTCCTGCTGGGCTGAACTCACGCGGCGGATCCAGCCGCGCTTCGCCTGGACTCCGAGCACGATGTTCTCCGCGACGGTGAGGTCGGAGATGACCCCCTCAGCTCGCCGGTCTTCCGACGAGAACGCGATCCGCTGGTCGACGGCTTGGCGCGGCGTGGCGAAGCGAGCGTGCTTGCCGCGAACCTCCATCGTGCCGTGATCGGAGTGATCGGCGCCGTAGATGATGCGGGCGAGTTCGGTCCGGCCAGAACCCAGGAGGCCCGCCAGGCCGAGGATCTCGCCATCGAACACATCAAGGTCAACGGGCTCGATCCCGCCCTTGCGCCCGAGCGCGAGGACCTTGAGGATCGGTTGCCCTGTCCTGTCAATCGTGCGGGCCGCCGCGCGGCCAATGGAGTCGAGCTCGGCCATCTCGCGGCCCAGCATCTTCTCGATCAACTGCTTCTTGTTCAGGGACTTGACGGGGTACTCACCCTCGAGCTTCCCGTTGCGAAGGATCGTCATGGTGTCGGAGATCTCGTACACCTGGTCAAGGAAGTGAGAGACGAAGACGATGGCGACGTTGCGATCGCGCAAGCGGCGCATCACGGCGAAGAGTTGCTCGACCTCGGAGCGGTCGAGGCTGGAGGTCGGTTCGTCGAGCACGAGGAGCCTGCAATCGACCACGACCGCGCGGCTGATGGCCACCAGTTGCTGCACGGCGATCGAGTGGCTCGAGAGGATCGATCGCGGGTCAATCTCGAGGCCAAGTTCCTTGAGGTATGTGCGAGCCTTCTCGTGCGTGGCCCGCCAGTTGATGCCGAACCTACCGCGGGTCTCGTGGCCGAGCATGACGTTCTCGCCGACGCTCAGATTGGGGAGGAGATTGATCTCCTGATACACCGGTGCGACGCCCGCCTCCTGGGCGTCGGCCGTGCCGTGAAACGTTCTCTTGGCGCCGGCGACATTGATGGTCCCCGAGTCAATGGCGTAGACGCCGGTCAGCGCCTTGATGAGGGTGGACTTGCCAGCTCCGTTCTCACCGAGCAGGGAGTGGATCTCGCCGGCGCGCAGTGTGAGATCCACACCGTCAAGCGCCTTGACCCCAGGGAACTCGATGGAGATGTTCCGCATTTCGACGACCACACTGTTGTCGACCACGATCAGATTCTCTTCTACTTTGAGACGGTCCGCACCGCCTGATGAAGGGTAGAGAGCCGGCGGGGCGAGAGACTCGCCCCGCCGGCGTGCGGCCTAATCAACGACCGCGCCAACAGTTTCTAGTACTTGCGGTCCGGGAGCGCCTTGATGGCCGCTGCCTGGTCGAAGGCACCGTCAACACCGTACTGCTTCTTCTCGACCGTCTTGCCCGCGAGGACATCCTTCACGGTCGCGGCGACCTGGTCACCGAGAAGCGGCTGGCACTCGACGATGTAGTTGATCTTGCCATCGGCAAGCGCCTGCATGCCGTCGTGAACACCGTCGATCGAAACGATCTGGATGTCCTTACCAGGAACAAGCCCGGCCGCCTCGATGGCGTCGATGGCGCCAAGCGCCATGTCGTCATTCTGGGCGAACAGGAGGTTGATCGTGTCGCCGTACTTCTGGAGGAAACCTTCCATGACGGTCTTGCCGTCGGCACGGGTGAAGTTTCCGGTCTGCGAGTCGATCTTCTTGATGCCGGTGCCCTTGATGGCCTCGTCGAAGCCGGTCGCCCGGTCGATCGCAGGGCCAGAGCCGGTCGTGCCCTCGAGCACCACCATGTTGGTCGGGGTGTCGCCAAAGGTCTTGGCTGCCCACTCGCCGGCGGTCTTGCCTTCCTGGAGGAAGTCGTCGCCGAACCATGCAGCGTAGAGGCTGTCCGGAGCGTCGATCGTACGGTCCTCAAGAATGACCGGGATGTTCGCAGCCTGAGCTTCCTTGAGCACGTCGTCCCAACCGGTGGTGACAACCGCCGCGATAACGATCGCGTCGACACCCTGGTTGATGAAGCTGTGCACGGCCGCAATCTGGTTTTCCGGCTTGTTGTCCGCGGCGTTGAAGATCAGCTTGAAGCCATTAGCCTCAGAGAACGCCGTCTTCATCGACTCGGTGTTCGCCGCGCGCCATCCGCTCTCGGAGCCGGTCTGTGCGAAGCCAACGGTGATAAGACCCCCGGTGTCGCCACCGGCCGACGTCGTGGTGTCATTGGAGGAGCACCCCGAAAGGGCAAGAGCCATAGCTCCCGCCATCAGGACTCCACTTACGATTTTCCTCTTCATTCCCAAAACCTCCGTGTCTGGGGCCCGTCTAGGAGCCGGGCAACTCACGTCCTGCATCCTTGCAGGGTAGCGAGGCCCATGTTAGCCCTAACATCCGGCGGCGCCGCAACGTCTCGCAGGTCACAATTGCATAAAGCGAGCGCGACCGTGACCGCGAACTCCGCCCCCAACGACCCCTCGTCAGGCCTTCGCGACCCCCATGTTAGGGATCACATGGGGGATTTGCGTTGTGGCAGGCGGCCCCGTCGCGACGACGCCGGTCCCGCGAACGGCGTGGCGACGAGTGCCTCGCCCCAAATCACCAATGTGAGGGATAACACGGCTGCAATTCAGCCCGCGATCATCGCCTCCGCGGGCGCTTGCATCGACCCCTCCCCCGGGTCGCACGCTCGTGGCAGGCTGTTCCCATGTGCGGTCGATACGCGAACTTCCTCGACGAGCAGGACCTCCTGGACGAGTTCGCCGTCGCCGAGGCCGCCGAGGACGCGCGCCTGCTCCCGCCGTCGTGGAACATCGGCCCCATGCAACTCGCACCCGTCGTCACGCTCGCCCCCGTGGGCGGGGACGCCCCCCGCCATCGGCGCCTTGTCGCCGCCCGCTGGGGCCTGGTCCCCACGTGGGCCAAGGACTCCTCCCTGGGCGCCAAGATGTTCAACGCCCGCTCGGAGACGGTCGCGGAGAAGCCGTCGTTCCGCGCCGCCTTCGCGCAGCGCCGTTGCCTGGTTCCCGCGAGCGGCTACTTCGAGTGGCAGGCGCGGGAGGGCGGCAAGCAGCCCTACTTCATCTACCCCGAGGACGAGTCGCCGCTTGCCTTCGCCGGCCTCTGGGAGACGCGCAAGGACTCCGACGTGCGGACGTTCACGTTCAGCATCCTCACCACGGCGGCGCGCGGCGACCTCGCGGCCATCCACGACCGACAGCCCGTGATGCTCCGCGCCGACGAGCGGATCGCGTGGATGGACGTCGACGCCTCCGCCGACGAGCTCATGGCCGTGATGGCATCCCCGACGCCCGCGATGGCGACCAGGCCCGTCGGCAAGGCCGTGGGCAACATCAGGAATGACGACCCGAGCCTGATCACCGCTGTGGCGGACCCCGCCGACGGGTAGTCAGGCCGGGATCGTCGCGTGGCCTATATAGAGCCCAAGGAGCCAGAGCGCCGCGAGTAGCGCGGGTGCATACGCGACCGCAACCGCCGCGAGCGTCCATTTCCGGGACGCCAGAACGGCGTCGATGACGAACCGCGTCACCCCGAGCGTCACGAGCAACGGAAGGCCGAAGAGCCATAGCGCGGGAACGAACGCCCCGCCCCCCGGCGCGAGCGCCATCACGAAGGCCACGGCCGCGGCGGCCAGAACGACGCCAAACGCGACGAACACGGCGACGGCGTCGTCACGACGCCACGCCGACGTCGCGCGATCCAGCAGGTAGCCGGCCGTGTGGGAGAGCAGCGGTGCGATGAGGACGATCGACGCGAAGTAAAGGCCGACCACCGCCGCGGGGTACGCCCCGAGCGGCTGACCGTGCGCGACGGTGAGCTTGCCCAGGCCCGTGGCGACGCTCAGCCAGAACATCGGTGTGAAGATCGCGGCGCCGACGGTCGCGGCCGTCCAGGGTCGCCGTGTCTCGGCGTTGAAGAGGCGACCGCGCACGCGGTCGAGGCGCGTGTGGTCAGGGGGTTCTGGCCACCCCGAACGGGAGTCCGGCACCTCGCCTCCGTCCCTGTCGTCGCGGCGCTCGCCGTCGCGGCCCTAGGGAAACGTTACCTCTCCCCCGTTCGCGGGGCAGGCGCCCTCAGCTGTCGGACGGGTTCGCGTCCGGCCACACCCCCAAGGACAGGAGGTCTCGCGCAGCGGGCTCCCCCGCCGCGCGCGCGAACAGTTCCATCCCCAGGCGAACGGCGTCCCGTTCCGGCGGCTCGAGACTTCGGAGCACCGCCCCGATCGCGCGCCGACGGCGACGCGTCACGTCTTCCACGAGCGCGCGGCCTGCGTCGGTGAGGTCGACAAGCACCTCGCGCCTGCTATCCGGACTCGCGTCGCGACGGATCCAGCCTCCGGCCTCGAGCCGGTCCGCCATCCGGCTGAACGTGGAGGGATGCACGCCGGTGCTCTCGGCGAGCGCACCCATCCGTGCGGCACCGGAGCCCTCGAGGACCACGAGCACGCGGTATTGCTGCGGCGTCATGTCCTCGAGCGCGCTCGCCATGGAGTGGGCGACGATTCCGAGTAGCGCGCGCGACGACGTGAGGGTCGCGGAGATGCCCGCGGCCGCAGCGTCCCTGTCGCTCGTCATGGACTCAGAGTAACCCGCATTCCATGCTATGGTGCAACCGTTGTATACCTACATACATTCGGAGGTCGGGATGCGTTTCCCGTCGGTTCCGAGGCCCAGGACAGTGTGGCCCTGGCGATCGCCTCGCCAGTCGTTGCGCAACGGCTCAGTCCAACTCGTTCTTCTCGCGCTCATTGTCGGCGCGGGCGCCGGGCTTGGCGCCGTGGTTTTCCGCTGGCTCATCGCGAAGGCGACCCTCCTCTTCACCGGTACGACGGACTACTCGGCCACCACCGGCCACCCCGCCCACCCGTGGTTGCCGTGGCTCGGCGCAGGATTCATTGTCCTTGCGCCCGCGGTCGGGGGCCTGCTCTACGGACCGCTCGTGGATCGCTTCGCGAGAGAGGCGCGCGGCCACGGCGTCCCCGAGGTGATGTACGCGGTCACGCAGCGCGGGGGGCGCATCCCCGGCAAGGTCGCCGTGGTCAAGGCCCTCGCCTCCGCCCTCACGATCGGCTCGGGGGGGTCCGTCGGACGCGAGGGCCCGATCGTCCAGATCGGTTCGGCCCTGGGATCGACGCTGGGCCGTTGGGTGCGCATGCCGGAGTCCCGCGTCAAGACCCTCGTGGCGTGCGGCGCGGCGGGCGGGATTGCTGCCACGTTCAACGCCCCCATCGCCGGCGTCTTCTTCGCGCTTGAACTCCTGCTGGGCGACTTCGCCGCGACCTCGTTCGGGGCAGTCGTGCTATCCGCGGTCACCGCCGCCGTGGTCGGCCGGTCCTTCCTCGGCGACCAGCCCTTCCTTCACCTCGCGGCGTTCTCCGTTTCGTCTCCGTGGGAGTATCTCCTCTACGCGCTGCTCGGCGTCGCGGCCGCGATCGTCGGCGTGGTCTTCACCAAGGTGCTCTACGGCACCGAGGACTTGGTCGACCGGCTGTGGCGCGGACCCGAGTGGCTCCGCCCCGGAGTCGGCGGCCTAGCGCTCGGCATCGTTCTCCTCGCCCTTCCCCAGTTGTATGGCGTGGGCTACCCCATCTTGGAGAAGGGCATCTCGGGCGCGTACGTCATCGGATTCCTGCTGCTGCTGCTCGTTGGCAAGATCGTCGCGACCAGCCTGACTATCGGGATCGGCGGCTCGGGCGGCGTCTTCGCCCCCTCGCTGTTCCTCGGGGTGATGCTCGGCGCCGCCTTCGGCCAGGGCGTCGCGCACCTCGCGCCCGGCCTCCACGTCGCGCCCGGCGCCTACGCCCTCGTCGCCATGGGGGCGGTCTTCGCGGGAGCTACGCGCGCCCCGATCACCGCCGTCATCATCTTGTTCGAACTCACGGGCGAGTACACGATCATCCTGCCGCTCATGCTCGCCGTGGTGGTCGCCGCTGGCATCTCGAGGAAGCTCTCCGTCGAGACGATCTACACCGCGAAACTCCGGCGCCGCGGCGTGAACGTTGGCGCCCGGCCCGGCGCGGACGCCCTGAGGGGCTTCACGGTCCGCGATGTCATGGCCGCCTCTCCCACGACAGTCACCACCGGGATCTCCGTCCGGGCCGGCGCCCGTCGCCTCCTCAGCTCGGGACGCCGCGCCCTTCCCGTCGTTTCCAATCACGGTGTCTTCATTGGAATACTCACCTCGGGCGCCGTCGCCGGCGCGCTCGCGAGCGACGCAGACGCCGACGAACTCACCGTGTCGAGCCTCGTTACGATGCCCTCCATCCTCGACCCGGACATGACGATCGACGAGGCGCTCGACGCGATGCTGGTCGACGATGCCGCCGCGGGGCTACCCGTCGTCGCCGAAGACGGGACGCTCGTCGGCTGGCTCGGTCAGGACGCGGTGCTTCGAGTCGTCACGGGGCCCCGTGGGCGGAAGCCGGAGTCGAAGCGCGCCTAGATGTGACCGGTGAACACGCTGACGCCGATGCTCAGCGACCCGACGACCACGACGATGGTGAATGCGATCGCGAATGTTGCGAGCGTCCGGTTCCGCAGGGTCGGTTCGAGCATCACTCGAGCGGTCCAGGGTGCGAGTACCGACGGGATGATCAACTGCGTGAAGGGGAGCCATCCGTAGGCGTGGTTGACCATGTAGATGAAGACGGCGGGAAGGACGCCGAGGATGAGCCCCACGAGCGCGAACGTCAGGCCCGCGCGCCAAGCGGGCATCTTCTTGGTCGCCTCGTCCACGAAGTTGCCGAGGAGCAGGGAGCCCGCCGGAATGACGAAGAAGATCGTGATGATGAACGTGATGAGGAGCGCGCCGATGTAGCCGTCCGCGGCCACGGAGTCCTCGATGGCGATATCGCGCGTCGCGAAGTAGACGATGGTGAAGATCAGCGCCCACAGCATGACGGTGAGGGGGATCGACATGCCACCCCTGCGGTTGGGGAGGAACCCGTCTTCGCCGAATTTGGGTACCTCAAAATCCGATGCTGCGCTCATGTCCGTCTCCCGTGCCAATCTCCCTCGATCCATCGTGTCATCCGCTCGACTGAGGGGCGAGGGATACCTGCGTGGGATACCTCACACGCCGACGGGACCCTAGCTGGCGGAGCGGACCCGCACATCGCCAGCGAGGACCGTGCGCATCTCGCCGTCCGCGAGGTGCACCTCAAGGCCACCGTCGGTTGAGAGCCCCACGGCGGTCCCTGCCAGCGGGGCGGCGCCGGGGATCTCCACGACGATGCTCTCGCCGATCGTCGTACAGGCCCGCGCCACGAGGTCGTGCGCCACCGCGGGGTCGCGCTCCCACGCCATGATGATCACGTCGAGTTCACGGACGATGCGGCCGAACAGCGCGCCCCTCGCGAGGGAAATCGCCCCGGCGACCTCGAGCGATGTCGCGTGGGCGACGGGCAACTCTTCCGCCCTCTGAGAGACGTTGACGCCGATGCCCACCACCACGGCGTCGAGTTCGACCTCACACAGGATGCCGGCGACCTTGCGGTCCGTGCCCCAGCCGGGGATCTCGCCGTCGTCGGAGTCCACCACCACGTCGTTCGGCCACTTGAGCCGCGCGCTCACACCGAGCCCCGCGAGCGCCCGCACGACCGCGAGCCCCGAGAGCATCGGAACCCACACGAACGACGCGCGCGCTACCTCGGGCCTAAGCACGATGCTCGTGGTCAGCGACGTCCCCGGGGGCGTCTCCCACGTTCGGCCGCTCCGACCACGCCCGGCACGTTGGAAGTCGGAGACGAATGCACTGAAGTGCGGGACCCGGGCGCCCGAGCGCAGGGCGGCGAGGGCATCGGAATTGGTCGAATCCGACTCGGGGACGACGGTCAGGCGCGCCAAGGGGCCGCTCGGCCACGTGAGACAGGCCCTCAGCTGCATCCCATCCAGCGCGAGCCGAGATTCCTCGATCGAATCTCGGGTCCCTACGCTCACCCGACTAGGCTATCCCCGTATCGAGGAAGGTGCGCAAAGTGACCGCGAAGAAATCTGGCGCGTCGAAGACCACGTCGGGCGCGCTCAAGGCGCTCAAGGCGCGCGTCGACGCCGCCGTCACGGCTCCGGAAGCCGAGAAGCAGGCGAAGCAGCACGCGCGCGGGAAGAAGAGCGCCCGCGAGCGTGTCCTCGCCCTGCTCGACGAGGGCTCCTTCGTCGAGATCGACGCACTCAACCGTCACCGCTCCCGCAACTTCGGTCTCGAGACGAACCGGCCGTTCGGCGACGGCGTCGTGACCGGCTACGGCACGATCGACAACCGCCAGGTCGCGGTCTACTCGCAGGACTTCACGGTGTTCGGAGGCTCGCTCGGCGAGGTACACGGGCAGAAGATCGCCAAGACCCAGGACTTCGCGCTGCGGACGGGAGTCCCCCTCATCGGCATCTCCGACGGCGGCGGGGCACGCATCCAGGAGGGCGTGGCGGCCCTCACCCAGTTCGCGGAAATCTTCCGGCGCAACGTCGCCGCCTCCGGCGTCATCCCGCAGATCTCGATCATTCTCGGCCCGTCTGCCGGCGGGGCCGTCTACTCCCCCGCGCTGACCGACTTCATCGTGATGGCGGACGGCACCTCGCAGATGTTCATCACCGGGCCCGACGTCATCAAGTCCGTGACGGGCGAGGAGGTGACGTTTGAGCAATTGGGCGGCGGGCAGACGCACAACGTGAAGTCGGGCGTGGCGCACTTCCTCGCGGCCGACGAGGACGATGCGATCGACTACGTCAAACACCTGCTGCAGTTCCTCCCGCAGAACAACCTCACGGATCCGCCCGCGTGGGCCTTCGACGCGGACCTCAGCCTCACCGACGAGGACAAAGCGCTCGACGCCATCATTCCCGACAGCGACAACCAGCCCTACGACATGAAGACGGTGGTCGAGACCGCCCTCGACGACGGGGAGTTCTTCGAGATCCAGCCGCTATACGCGACGAACATCGTCATCGGTTTCGGCCACGTCGAGGGCCACGTGGTCGGCGTGGTGGCGAACCAGCCGAAGTCCATGGCGGGGACCCTCGACATCAACGCGGCGGAGAAGGCGGCGCGGTTCGTGCGGACCTGCGACGCGTTCAACATCCCCGTCTTGACCTTCGTGGACGTTCCCGGGTTCCTTCCCGGCACCGACCAGGAATACCAGGGCATCATCCGCCGCGGCGCCAAACTCATCTACGCCTATGCCGAGGCGACCGTGCCGCTTGTTACCGTCATCACGCGCAAGGCCTACGGGGGCGCATACATCGTCATGGCCTCCAAGCAGCTCGGCGCGGACGTCAACCTCGCGTGGCCGACGGCACAGATCGCGGTGATGGGCGCCAGCGGGGCGGTGAACATCCTTCAGCGACGCGCGCTCGCCGCCGTCGCCGAGGCGGGCGGCGACGCCGAGGCCGAGAGGGCGCGGCTCGTGGCCGAGTACGACGACGAGATCGTCAATCCGTACGACGCCGCCGACCGGGGCTACGTCGACGCGGTGATCGAGCCGTCTCAGACGCGTGCGCAGATCACCCGGGCACTCCGGGCCCTCCGAACTAAGCGCGCCTCCCTGCCACCCAAGAAGCACGGAAACATCCCGCTGTGAACGAACAGGACGAGATCGTCGCGGCGGCTGCCCAACTCCACGTGGTGCGCGGCCACGTGGACGACGACGAACTTGCCGCCCTCGTGGCCGGCGTGGTCGCCTATACGGCCGCCGCCAGCGGCGAGGCGGAGACTCCCGGTTCCCCAACCTCGGCGTGGATGGATCGCTCGCGGTCGATGCGCGGCCGCAGGGTCGGGATCCTCGGCCGTGGCGAAACCGCCTGGAGACACTCGCTTCGCTAGCCTGCCCGCACCCGCACCCGCCCCTCGCGTTTGCCGCTCGATGTCTACCTCGGACAAGTACCGTCCCCGTTCGACGCGCGAAACCGCGCGACCTTTGACAAGATGCGTCAATGGGGATCTTCACCAAGGGGGACCGCACTGCGGACGCCGACTTCACCTTCCTCTCAACCGACGATGCGCGCTTGATGCGCGGGCTCGCCACGGAGGCCTTCGCACGGGCCGGTCTGCGGGTCAAGCCAAGGGGTGACCACCTGGTGGGGCCCAAGGGGCAACTGTTCGGGCTCTACACCCTCGCCGTCGCGTGCCACGGCATCCCCGAGGGGCCCGAGGCCTGGGTCCCGGCCGTCGAGAAGCACGTCAGGACCCTTCTGATGTCGGCCGCGATGGAGACCCCTAGCGCCTAGGTGTACTCGGCCAGCTCCCGGCGGACTCGAGTTCTCGCTCACCGGCCGATTTCGACGGGACTACGGAGGCACCGTCGCCCTTGTCGAGGTCGATGCGCGGCAGAATCCGATCAAGCCAGCGGGGCATCCACCAGTTTGCGCGCCCCATGAGTCGCATCACCGCCGGCATGAGGACCATCCGGATGACGAACGCGTCGAGGAAAATCGCGGTCGCGAGCCCCAGCCCGATCAGTTTGATGATCCTCGAGTCGCTCGTCACGAACGAACCGAACACGACGATCATGATCGCGGCGGCGGCGGTGATGACGCGAGAGACCTCCGCAAGACCCCGCCGCACTGCGAGAGCGTTGTCCCCCGTGGCATGCCAGAGCTCCGCGATGCGCGACACCAGGAAGACCTGGTAGTCCATCGAGAGGCCGAAGAGCATCGCGAAGAGGATGACGGGAACGAACGGCTCGATAGGACCCCCCTCGCCGACGCCGATGAGCGAATGGCCCCACCCCCACTGGAACACGGCAACGACCACACCGAACGCGGCCGCAGCGGACAGCAGATTGAGCACCGCCCCGACGAGCGGCAGGACGATCGACCGGAATGCGACCGCGAGGACGAGCATCGACAGACCGACGACGACGGCGAAGAACACCGGGAGCGACTTCGCGATCGACGCGGCGAAGTCGACGTGGGTCGCGACCGCGCCCCCGACGTGGACGGTGATACCCGCGTCGGCCGCAGACGCGCCGTAGGTGTCCCTCACCCTCGCGACGAGGTCTACGGTCGCGGTGCTCTGGGGATCGGTGGTGGGCACGACCTGGAAGATCGCCGCATTTCCTGCGGCGTCGGGGATCGGACCAACGACCGCGAGGACGCCGGAATCGGCCGCGAGCGACGATCCGAGGTCGGTAAGCCCCGTTGGGGACGTCGCGTTCGACAGGTCGGCGGTGACGATGAGTGGGCCGTTCGAGCCAGGCCCGAAGCCCTGGGCGATGAGGTCGTACGCGGTTCGGGTTGAGCTTCCGACGGGGTCGCTCCCCTGGTCGGCGTTGCCGAGCCGCAGGCCGAAAACCGGGATCGCGACAACCGCGAGGAACGCAACAGCGGCGACACTCGCCGCGACGGGGTGCCGCTCGATGAACCCGCGCAGCCCGCCCCCCGCGGCAACCAGTCTCGGACCAGCGGAGCCCGCGACGAGTTCGCGCCGCTCCCGTCTGCCGAGCACCCTGGAGCCGTACAACTGCAGTATCGCCGGTACGAGCGTGAGCGAGACGGCGACGGAGAAGAAGACGGTGATCGCCGCCGATGTCGCGAGACCCGTGAGGAAACTGATGCGGGGCACGTACATTCCGGCGAGCGCGATGAACACCGTGACTCCCGCGAAGATCACCGCCCGCCCCGACGTGATCGACGCGCCGATGATGCTCTCGCTCACGGGCCGTCCCTCCTTGAGGCCGCGGCGATGTCTGTTGGTGATGAACAGCGCGTAGTCGATGCCGATCCCGAGCCCAAGGAGTTCGGCGACGATGGGTGCCGAACTCGAGAGGGGACCGAGGTTGGACGAGAGCCCGACGGTTGCCACGGCCGAGGCCACCCCGGCCATCGCGCCAATCAGGGGAACGGTCATCGCGGCGAGGGAGCCGAGTGCGAGGAGCAGAACAAGCGCGGCGATTCCGATGCCGATGACCTCGCCGACGCCGATCGATGGCGTGCTCAGCCTGGTCGCGCCCTGGCCGCCGTACGCGACGACGACGCCGTTGACGCCATTCGCGTCGGAGACGATCGACCCAACCTGCCTGACGGAGTCGAGCGGCACGGCGTAGGCCTGCCCGGCCCAGTGAAGCGCCGCGAACGCGACCGTGCCGTCCGCGCTCACCTGGCCGGCACCCTCGGCGGAATAGGGGCTCGTTACGCTGGCAACGTCGGGGACCCGGGCGAGTCGATCGAGGAGCGCGGTCATCTCCGCCGTAACGGCGGAGGACTTCACGCCGACGCCGGGGGCCTCCCACGCGATCGTGTCCGTGCTCCCCGACGCCGCGGGGAAGTGCTCGCCGAGGAAGTCGTAGGCCGCCTGGCTGTCGGTGCCCTGCAGCGAGAACGAATCGCGGAAGTCGGATCCGGCGGCGGTGTTCGCCGCACTCAGGCCGATCACCGCGGCGATCCACATGAGGATCACGAGGACGGGACGGCGCGTCGAGAACTGCGCGAGGGAGTGCAATGGGGGGTCCTTCCACGCTTAACGAACGATCGGTTAGATTGGAACAGTACCGATCGTCGCATGGAACCTGAACGATCGTCAAGTAAGGTGTTTCCCAGGTCACTCCGAGAGGCAGACTGATGACCATGGAGCCAATGGAGACCCACGAGGATCCCCACGAGGATGCCCGCCGCACCGACACGCGCCAGCGCATTCTCGAGGTCTCGGCGAGACTCTTCTCGGAGCGCGGGTTTGCGGGAACATCGATCCGCGACATCGCTACGGCGCTCGACGTATCGAAGGCGGCGCTCTACTACCACTTTCCCTCCAAGGAGGCGATCCTCACCGAGATCGTCGCCCAACCGCTCGCCAAGGTCCACGCGATACTCGGCGAGCCCCACCGGCTGTCGGACCGCGCGGGGCGCGAGGCGTTCGTCCGCCAAGCGGTGGGGGCGCTCTCGGCGAACGGGCCGGAGATGATGGCCGTCTTCCGCGATCCGGCGCTCGGCGCTGCCATCAACGCCGAGGTCGAGGACTCGGGCATCATCCGGAGCGTGGCGATCATGCTCGCGATGGGCCTGTCGGGCGTCACGAGCCCCGACGACGTCGTCCCCGCCCACCTGATTCGCTCCCTAGCCGCGGTCGCCGCCGGCGAAGCCGCTCTCGACAACTGGCGCCTCGTGTACCCGGCGTCAACACACCTTTCTCCCGATGACCAGGCCGTCATCACGCGCCTCATCGTCGCGACACTCGAAAGTTAGGACTCAGACCCGATCCGCGCGCCCGAACCGACCGTACGCTCGACGATATGGGAACCCGCTCTCGCATCCATCCGCGCTACCGCTGGGCCGTCGCCTGCCTCGTCCTGATCCCCGCACTCGTCGCGGCGCCCTGGGGCTACCTGCGCTACGCGACCTGGGGCCACGTCGTCGGGCCCGGAGCAACGCCGAGCCACGCGCACGCAGCGCTCGTCCTCGGCGCGAAGGTCGGCGACGACGGCGAGCCGAGCCCCTTCCTCCGCGAGCGCATCGAACTTGGCGCACGGCTCTATCTCGACGGGGTCGTCGACGTGGTCGTGGTGTCCGGCGCGACCCACGCGGGCGGCTACGACGAACCCGCGACCATGCGGGACCTCGCCCTCACCCTGGGGGTGCCGGCCGACGCGATCATCCTCGACCGCGAGGGCGTCGACACCTTCGCCTCGTGCGCCAACGCCGCAGGACCCCTGGCGCTCGGGAGCGTCATCGTCGTCACCCAGGAGTTCCACGTGGCGCGAGCCACGTGGCTCTGCGGCGAGGCGGGTCTCGATGCGAGCGGCGTCTACCCTCCCATTCAGGGACGCGCCGGGACGGTCACGGGGAACGTTCGGGAGCTGGGCGCAGACTGGAAGGCCGTGCTCAACGTGTGGCGCGGTCGATAGGTTGGGGGCAATGCCCCACGGAACGGAGCCCCCGAAATGTCGGCCTGGATCGCCTTCTCGCTCCTGATCTTCATCGCTATCGCGCACTCGATTCTGGGTCAGAAGTTCATCATCGGGCCGCTTTCGCGAGACTCGGGCTGGCAGACGAGACTGCCGCGCCCGTACGCGGTGAGGACCCTGAAGTTCGCCTGGCACCTCACGACCGTGGCGTGGGTCGGCCTCGCGGCGATCGTCGTGGGGGCACCCGTCGGGGTGACGTTCGGACTCGTCTGCCTCGCGTCGGCCCTCGTCATCTTCGTCATGCTTCGGGGGCATCTCGCGTGGCCGCTCTTCCTCGCGGCCGGCCTCTACGGCCTCGACGTGTCCGATGCCCTACCCCGAAGCGCCCTGCTCGTCCTGGTGGGAATCGCCGTCGGCATCGCGAGCGCGGGCGCGCTCCTGCACCTGGCGTGGGTCTTCGGAGCCTCCTGGGGCTTCGAACACGCGACCCCCGAGGATCCGGAGACCTCATTGCCTGTCGCCGAGCCGGGGCGCGTCATGACGCTCGCCGCCGCGGGCGCCTCCGCGACACTCGCCGGGCTCCTCTGGTGGGTCACGTGGGGCTCGGCCCCATCGTGGACCTGGTGGTTCGTCGCGGCGGCCGCGTTCGTGCTCGTCGTCCGCGTGATCGGCGACGGGAAGGACGTCGGCTTGACCAAGGTGGTGCGAAGCACACGCTTCGCCTCTCTGGACGACGCGCTCTTCACGCCGCTCTTCGTCGCCCTGGCCTTTGGCGCAGTCGCGACGCTTCACCTCACGGGCTTGCCGTAGTAGCTCGGAGGCACCCCGCTCCGGACGCGCCGGTGCCCCTGGCGACGGACGATAGAATGGCGCCAGTCGCGTTGAGCGGCGCGCCGGCACAGGCCGAATCGATGGCCCGCGGCGAACGAGAACGCTGTCGCCGGAGGCCAGACGTGAGAATGGATGAACCCGAAGACGCCCAGACGCGCAGCGAGACCCACTTCGGATACTCATCGGTTCCTTCCGACGCGAAGGCGGGCAAGGTCGCGGAGGTCTTCCACTCCGTCGCGAAACGCTACGACTTCATGAACGACGTCATGACCTGGGGCTTGCACCGCGCGTGGAAGAGGTCCGCGATTCGGCTGTCCGGAGCCCGCAGCGGCGACGCCACGCTCGACCTCGCCGGCGGAACCGGCGATATCGCGGTTCGGCTCGCGCGCATCGTCGGACCCGAGGGTTCGGTCGTCCTCGCCGACATCAATCCCTCGATGCTCGCTGAGGCCCAGGGCCGCCTCGCGGGCGACCCCCTCGCGGCGCGGATCTCCCTCAAGGAGGCCGACGCCGAGGCGCTCCCCTTTGCGGATCGGGCCTTCGACGTTGTCACCATTGGATTCGGGCTACGCAACGTGACCATCAAGGACCGTGCGCTCCGAGAGATGCTTCGCGTACTCAGGCCCGGCGGCCGCATGGTCGTCCTGGAGTTCTCGCGGCCGGTCGCGACGCTCGTCCGCCCCTTCTACCACGCCTATTCGTTTGCCGTCCTGCCCGCGCTCGGGAAGATTTGCACGAACGACGCGGCGAGCTACCGCTACCTCGCCGAGAGCATCCGGGTACACCCCGACCGCGACACCCTCAGGGACATGATCGCCGCGGCGGGGTTCGAGCGATGCGAGTATCGGACGATGCTCTTCGGCATCGTCGCCGCGCACATCGGCGTCAAGGCATAACAGAATCGCAACGATCCGGGCCTCCGGCCGCGCCGTGTGGGAGCGCTCCCATAGACTCGGCGCGTGACCATGTCCGCCAAGTCAACGGAGACTTCCCGCGCACGCACGGCCTGGGATACATGGGTCGAGCGCACCATCATTTCGCGCGTCACGATCGCCAGGATGGTGCCGCGCGTCGGCTGGGGCCTCGCGGCGCCGCTCATCGCCATGAACCTCCTCGCGGGCGGCCTTCCCGTCGCGTTCGTCATCGCCACGTCCGTGGTGATCGGTCGCGTGCCCGCAGCCGTCGAGGGTGGCGTGCCCTCCGAGGCGTGGGACTCCCTTGTCCGCGCGTTCCTCCTCGCCGCGGGCGCCTTCCTCCTCGCGCGCATCATCGCGCCCGTGGTGACGGCGCTTTCGTCGCGGGTGCGCAGGCGCATCGACGGCCAACTCCGCTCGGAGATCCTGGAGCTGACGTCCCGCACCGTCTCGATCGCCCCGATGGAAGACCAGGACGTGCTCGACGAACTTGGAGAGGCGACGCGCCAGTTCGACGACGACGTGCGCACGCCGGGCCAGGCGGTCGCGGGAATCGTCGCGCTCCTCGCGCGCTACGGCGCGCTGTCAGGCTTCTGCGTGCTCGCCAGCGTCGCGTCGTTGTGGTGGACGGGACCCGTCGTCTTCTGCACCACCATGATGTTCCGCAACGCCAACCGCGGAGGCCTCAGGAGATACTCCGCCATCTGGCGCACGGTGATGCCAGCTACGCGCGAGCGGAGTTACCTGCGCGAGCTTTCGCTCGGCGACGTCGCCGCGAAGGAGACGCGGATCTTCGGGATCAACGCCTGGCTTTCGGACCGCTTCGAGCGCGCCCACTGGGCGGTCTACGGCCCGGTCGGGCGCGCCCGGCGCCGCGTCCTGTTCTATCCCTTCCTCTTCACCACGGCCGTCGGGCTCGCGGCTCTCGCGTGGGTCGTGTTCACGATCGGCCAGGCGTCCGTCGAGCAGACGATCTCGCTCACCGCGCTCGCGATGTCGCTCCAGGCGGTCATGGGAGCGATCGCGCTCGGCAGCGCCTACGAGGAGGCCGACGTCCCGACGCAGTGGGGCATGCGCGTCATCGAGGCGATGCGCAGGCTCCGCACCCACATCGAGCGGGCGGAGGAGCGCGAGCGCGAGCAGACCGCCGCGAACGTCGCGCGCGAGTCCGTTGGAGTCGCGAGCCTTGTCGGCGTCGACGTCCGGGCGCTCCCGAGCGCGAGCCTCGTCTTCCACGACCTCCGGTTCGCGTACCCCGGAACGAACGACCTCGTGATGGACGGGCTCGACCTCGAGATCCCGGCGGGCCGCTCGACCGCGATCGTCGGCGTCAACGGCGCGGGCAAGACCACCCTCGTCAAGCTTCTCAGCCGCCTCTACGAGCCTACGGGCGGAGCGATCCTCGCGGACGACGTCAACGTCGGGCGCCTCGACGCGCGCGAGTGGCGCCGCCAGGTCAGCGTCATCTTCCAGGACTTCATCAAGTACGAGTTCACGGCAGCAGACAACATCGCCATGGGGGCGATTCACGCCGCTAGGGACGACGCGGAGATCGGGGAGGCCGCTCGGCGCGCAGGAATCCTCGACGCGTTCGACGACCACCCGCTCGGGCTCGACACCCCGCTCGCGCGGGCGTACGAGGGCGGCATCGACCTCAGCGGCGGGCAGTGGCAGCGGATCGCGATCGCCCGTTCTCTCTACGCCCTGCGCAAGGGGGCTAAGATCCTCGTCCTCGACGAGCCGACGTCCGCGCTCGACGTCCGTGCGGAGGTCGCCTTCTTCGACCGCTTCGTCGAACTGACCCAGGGCGTGACCTCCCTGCTCATCTCGCACCGGTTCTCGTCCGTGCGCAGGGCCGACCACATCGTCGTCCTCGAGGCGGGGAAGGTGAGCGAGCAGGGATCCCACGCCCAACTCATGAAGGCCGGTGGCCACTACGCCAGGCTCTTCTCCCTCCAGGCCGAACGCTTCGCCAAGGGCCTGTCCGCCGAGGGAGATCTCGTCGACGCCGCCGTCGACCCCGATGCACTGGTCGATCTTGGGGAGGTGGTCGCACCGTGATCGAAACCCTGCGAGGCACCCTGACGCTTGTGCGTATCGCGTGGACGGCGAGTCGGGGTCGCTTCCTCCTGTCCTTCTTCCTCATGCTCCTGCAGTTCACCGCCATGCCCCTCGCCGCGCCCGCTCTCGCCGCGCTGACCAACGCGGCGATCGCGCACGATGCGTCGAGGGTCACGGGCGCGGCGATCGCCGTGGCCGTGTTCACCATGGCGGGTCTCGTCGCCGGGCATTTCGGGCACATCTTCTACTTCGAGCTCGGGGAGAGGGTCCAGCTCGCGCTCGAACGCGATCTCATCGATCTGAGCAACGGATCAGCCGGGCTCGAGCACCATGAGCGCCCGGACTACGCCGACAAGCTCCGCGTCGTGACCCAGGAGGTCGACTGGGCCGGCTGGGGCGTCATGGGTACGCTCTTCAGCGCCATCGGCCTCGGCATGGGTAGCATCATCACCGCCTTCCTTCTCGCCACGCTGAACCCGTGGCTCCTGCTGCTCCCCATCTTCGCGATCCCGTCGCTCGTCCTCGGCCGTCGCGGCGAGGTCGTCATGGGCACGGCACGCGAGGACGCCGCGCCGTTCACGCGTCGGGTGCGCCACGTCTTTCGCCTTGCCATCGACGCCGGACCCGCCAAGGAACTTCGGGCGTGCGGGCTCGGCGAGGAGATGTACCGGCGCGAGCGCGATTCGTGGAACGACGCGACGCGAGTGCTCAGTGCGCGGCGAGGACCGCTCCGCGATTCTTCAGGTCGCGGGCCAGGTCTTCTTCGCCATCGCGTACATCGGCGCGACGCTACTGGTGGTTCGCGACGTGGTCACGCACCAAGGCTCGGTCGGGGACGTCGTGCTGGTGATCTCGCTCGCGAGCCAGGTCAACCAGCAGGTGACGCAGTCCGTGTTCCTGCTGGTGAGCCTCCAGCGCATCTCGCGCACGCTCGCCAACCTCGCGTGGATCCGCGAGCTCGTCGAAAAGGACCTTCCCGTTCCCGACCTCGACCTTCCCCGCACCATCAACGCGGTATCGAACTGCGCGACGTCTCCTTCGCGTACCCCGGCACCGAACGGGTCGTGCTCGGCGGAGTCAATCTCACCCTGCCAGCAGGACACACGGTCGCCATCGTCGGCGAGAACGGCGCGGGCAAGACCACCCTCGTCAAGCTCCTGTGCCGCTTCTACGAGCAGACCGGCGGAACCATCGAGATGGATGGCGTGGACATGCGCCGGTACGAGCTGGACGCGTGGCGCGAGCGGATCGCCGCGGGCTTCCAGGACTTCGCGCGGTTCGAGTTCGTCGCGCGCGAGGTGATCGGCGTGGGCGACCTTCCCGAGATCGAGAACACCTCTGCGGTGACGAAGGCGCTCAGCCGCGCCCGCGGCGAGGATCTTCTGACGCGCCTGTCCGAGGGGCTCGAAACCCAGCTCGGGAAGTCCTACGCCGACGGCACGGAGCTCTCGGGCGGACAGTGGCAGAAGTTGGCGCTCGGGCGCGCCATGATGCGCGAGACCCCGCTCCTACTCATCCTCGACGAGCCCACGAGCGCCCTCGACGCACAGGCCGAGCACAACCTCTTCGAGGAGTACGCGGCATCGGCCAAGCGCATCGGCCGGAAGACCGGGGCGATCACGGTGCTTGTCTCGCACCGGTTCTCGACCGTACGCATGGCCGACATGATCCTCGTGGTCAACGACGGGCGGATCCAGGAGTCCGGCACGCACGACGAGCTCATCGCGCTCGACGGCCTCTACGCCGAGCTCTACGGGATGCAGGCCAAGGCGTATTCGTAGGCCCGGCTAGGCTTTCGCCATGCCCATTCCGCTCGTGCTCGCGTCCGGGTCACCCGCGCGGCTCGCGACTCTCCGTTCGGCCGGGATCGAGCCGCGCGTCATCGTGTCCCACGTGGATGAGGGCGCCGCCCTTGACGGCGCACGGTCCGACAACCCCGCCCTCTCGGCCGCCGACGCCGCGCTCGCCCTCGCGCAGGCCAAGGCGCAGGAGGTGGCCGCCACCCACTCTCCCGGCGCGCTCGTGCTTGGATGCGACTCGATCCTTGAGTTCGACGGCGAGTGGCTCGGGAAACCGGGCGACGCGGCGACCGCGCGGGATCGGTGGCGCGCGATGCGCGGGCTCACCGGGATCCTCCACACCGGGCACTGGCTCGTGGACGGCCGCGATCCGGCACACGGCGGCACCGGGAGGGAGACCGGCGAGACCGCGTCGACCACGGTATGGTTCGCCAACCTCACCGACGCCGAGGTCGACGCGTACGTCGCCACCGGCGAACCCCTTTCCGTTGCGGGAGCCTTCACGGTCGATGGCCTCGGCGGCCCGTTTGTCGAGCGCATCGAGGGCGACCACCACACCGTCGTCGGCCTGAGCCTCCCCCTGTTGCGACACCTCTGCGCCTCGATGGGCGTCAGCATCTCGGAGCTGTGGTCTCGCCCCTGATTTGTGGGGTCGCCACAACCTACGGCGACGTAGCCGTACGAACACGCTTGTTCTTTGTGTTCCCCCTACAACGACGGACGCCACGCCTTGGCCCTGCGCCCAAAGTTGCGGCTGCCCGTCGGAAGCGATGGTGATGGATGCCCGAAGCGCGCTACGGTGGCGTGGTGCCGTCCTTCGATTCCGTGCTGGTCGCCAACCGGGGCGAGATCGCCGTCAGGATCATGCGCGCGTGCCGCGACGCCGGGCTCCGGTCGATCGCCGTCTACGCGGACACCGACCGCGACGCCCCCTTCGTCTCCTTCGCCGATGACGCGTACGCGCTGAACGGCGTCAGCGCGGCGGACACCTACCTCAACATGGCGAAGCTCCTCGACATCGCGGAACGCTCCGGGGCCCAGGCCGTGCATCCCGGATACGGCTTCCTCGCGGAGAACGCGCCATTCGCGAGCGCCGTCATCGAGGCTGGGCTCACGTGGATCGGCCCGTCGCCCGCGGCGATCGACGCCCTTGGCGACAAGGTATCCGCGCGTCACATCGCGCAGCGCGCGGGCGCGCCCCTGGTGCCGGGGACTCCCGACCCGGTCACGAGCGCCGACGAGGTCCTCGCCTTTGCGAAGGAGCACGGCCTTCCGATCGCCGTCAAGGCCGCGTTTGGCGGCGGCGGACGCGGGCTCAAGGTCGCGCGCGCCATGGAGGACATCGTCGAGCAGTACGAGTCGGCCGTCCGCGAGGCGACGGCCGCCTTCGGCCGTGGGGAGTGCTTCGTCGAACGCTTCCTCGATAGGCCCCGCCACGTCGAGACCCAGTGCCTCGCGGACTCCCACGGCAACGTGATCGTCGTCTCCACCCGGGACTGCTCGCTTCAGCGCCGCCACCAGAAGCTCGTCGAGGAAGCGCCCGCGCCCTTCCTTTCCGATGCGCAGAACGCCGAGCTCATCCGCTCGTCGGTGGCGATCCTCCGCGAGGCACAGTACGAGGGCGCCGGAACCTGCGAGTTCCTGGTGGGCACCGACGGGACCATCTCGTTTCTCGAGGTGAACACCCGCCTCCAGGTGGAACACACCGTCTCCGAAGAAGTGACCGGCATGGACCTGGTGAGGGAGCAGTTCCGCATCGCGGCGGGAGAGCCCATCTCGAACCTCACCCCTACCGTGCGCGGACACTCCATCGAGTTCCGCGTCAACGGCGAGGACCCCGCCGCAGGCTTCATGCCCTCGCCCGGTCGCATCACCCGCCTTACCTTCCCCCGGGGCCCGGGCGTGCGCGTCGACACGGGAGTCCGCCGGGGCGACGTCATCTCCGGTGCCTTCGACTCGATGATCGCGAAGATCATCGTCACCGGCTCGACGCGCACCGAGGCGATCGAGCGCGCGCGACGCGCGCTCGGCGAGGCCGAGGTTCACGGAATCCCCTCGGTCCTTCCGTTTCACCGCGCGGTGTTGCAGGCCCCCGAGTTCGTCGCCGCCGATGGCGATTTCGGCGTCTTCACCACGTGGATCGAGACGGACTTCGCGCCCGTGGTCCTCGCGCTTGGGCGGAGCACCGCGAACACCGACGGCACAGCCCCCGAGGAGGGGATGTCCCGGGTCATCGTCGAGGTGGGTGGCAAGCGGCTTGAGGTCGTGCTCCCGGCGGCGCTCGCCGCCGCGGGCCGCGCGAGTTCCAGGAGCGGCGGCCCGTCCCGACGCGGTGCCCGGCGCACCGATACCGTGAAACTCGCGTCCGGAAAGACGCTCTCCTCGCCCATGCAGGGCACCGTGGTCAAGGTCGCGGTGAAGGAGGGCGCCGTCGTGGAGGAGGGCGACCTCATCGTGGTCATCGAGGCGATGAAGATGGAACAGCCCCTCGTCGCGCATCGACCCGGGACGGTCACGAACCTCGCTGCCGAGGTCGGGGCGGGAGTCGCCGCGGGCGCGACGATCTGCGAGATCGAGTCCGCCGAGTAGGGATTCGCGAATTACGCAACATGCTTGTTGCGTTTATTTGACAACCCGCGCGACCCCCCCTACGCTGGAGGTCAGAGGTTAGGACACCCTAACCTGGGACCCCGAAGGGTGACGTCGTGTTCGCGAACTTCCTGATCGGCTTGCGCGAGGGGCTCGAGGCGGCGCTCATCGTCGGAATCCTGGTCGCCTACCTCATCAGGAGCGATCGCAGGGAGCTCCTGCCGCACGTGTGGATCGGCGTCGCGATCGCGACCGCGGCCTCGCTCGGAGCGGGGGCGGCCCTCACGTTCGGCCCCCGCGGACTCTCCGACCGGGCGGAAGAGACCATCGCGGGGACTCTCAGCGTCCTCGCGGTTGGCCTTATCACGTGGATGATCTTCTGGATGGCGCGGACCGCGCGCGATCTTCGCCACCACCTCGAGACGTCGCTCGACGCCGCGGCCTCGATGGGCAAGGGCGCGATCATCACGATGGCGCTCCTCGCCGTCGGCCGCGAAGGACTCGAGACGGCGGTCTTCCTCTGGGCGGGCATCGAGACGGCCGGCGCGGGAGTAGGCCCCGTCGCGGGGGCCGTGTTGGGGCTTGCCTGCGCCTTCGCGCTCGGCTGGATCATCTACAGGGGCGCCCTGCGCGTCAACCTCCGCGCCTTCTTCCAGTGGACCGGCCTCGTGCTCATCGTGATCGCGGCCGGGGTCCTCGCCCATGCGGTTCACGACTTCCAGGATGCCGGCGTCCTTCCCGGGGCCGACGCCCTCGCCTTCGACGTCTCCGCCCAGATCCCGCCGGATTCGTGGCACGCGAGCCTCCTCAAGGGCATCGTCAACTTCTCGCCCACGACGACGTGGCTCGAGGCTCTCACCTGGACCGCGTACGCCATCCCGACGCTCGTGGGGTTCGCGAAGATCTCCTTCACCCGGCGCCCGACGTCGGCCGTCGAGGCGTCCCGCGCCGCGGGTAGTCACGGCGCGCGCGCGGAGTTCGCGGCGCTGGAGCTGGACACCTAGGGAGCGTTTGCGTCGAACGTACCGCTCGTGTCGCGATTCCCGGGTTCCGGATATGGTGACTTCATGACTGGACCTCAGCGACGAGCAACGGGCCTTGTAGCGGTCTCCGTGTGGCTTACCCTCGACCTTGTCCGATTCAGCGGACCCCTCATCAGCCAGCTCTTCGATGTCGGCGTCGGCATCGCCGCGGCGGCCGCGATCGCCGCGTTCGTTGGTGGTGGCATCGTGGCGTTCGTCGGAACCCTCGTCGCGCGCCAAATCGGCTACGGGCGGGTGCTGATGTGGGTTGCGGCCGCGCTCGTCGTCCTGAGGATCCTTCTGCCCTTCCTGGCCGAGGACACGCTCATCATCTACGGGCTGATCGCCCTCGCCCTTGCGCTGGGCCTGGTCCTCATGGCGGCGGGGGGAACGGCCGAGGTCGCCGGGGGGGCGGGCGCGCTTGCGGCCGCGGGCACGGGCGCCATGGTAGCCCTCCTCGAGCAGGGCATCCTCCGGGCGTGGGACGCCCTGTGGCGCCACGATGTCGCTGGTTGGATCGCGGGCGGCCTCCTCTGCCTCGCGCTCCTTGCCAGCGCATGGAGGGCGCGGCGTGACGTATCCGAGCGCCCCGTCCGCGGGCTCTGGGCCTTCGGCCTGTGGCTGTCGCTCGTGGCCTTCGGATTCGCGAACGTCGCCTTCCTGGCCTCACAGACGGGTTTCCACCTGGGCTTCGCGTTGGTCCTCGGGGCCTTCGGCCTCGCGGCCGGAATCTACGCCTCTTCCCGCCGACCCAACCTCCCGGTCGCGGCCGTCGCCGTCGTCGGCGCTGTGTCGCTTCTCGCGACATGGACGACGGTCGCGTTCTCCGGCGCGGCGCTCGTCGTCATGATGCCCGTTGCGAGCGCGACGGTCACCTACCTCGCGAGCCGTGTCGTTCGTCCCGCTCCGTCCGGCGCCCGCGCGGGGGTCCGCAGCCTGGGGGCCTCGGCCGCCTTTGGCCTGATGGCTCTGCTGCCCTTCATGCTTGTCCAGATCGACTACGACATCCCGATCGGGATCCCCCACCTCCTCGTCATCGCGATCACCGCAGCGTTCATCGCGGCGGGCGCGATCGTGCGCTCTCGCGCAGGCGCGATGAGTCCGACGCTCGCGCACGCCACGGTTGGCTTCCGGCGCCGCGCGGGCCTTGGCGTCATCGCGGCCGTCGGGATCGGCGCGTTGCTGCTCGTCACGTTCAACGGCGGGGAAGGCACTCCCGGCGAGGCGCCCGCCCAACTGAAGATCGTTTCCTGGAACCTTCACTACGGCGTCACCCCGGGGCTCACGGGAGGCCCGGCCGTGGACCTCGACGCAACCGCCGACTACATCCGCGCGCAGGATGCGGATGTCGTGCTACTGCAGGAGGTCGAACGGGGGTGGATCCTCGCGGGCGGCACCGACCTCCTGGAGTACCTCGCCGACTCTCTTCACATGTACTACGTCTACGCGGGCGCGCACGACCGGCAGTTCGGCAACGCGATCCTCTCGCGATACCCGATCACCGATCCCGACATGATCCGGCTCCCCTACGGCGCCGGCCCCCAGGGCCGCAGCGCGATCGTCGGGACGGTCGCGACGTCGAAGGGCCCCATCCAGTTCGTCTCGGTGCACCTCCAGCACAAGGACGATGACGCGACCCGCGTCGCCGAGGTTGAGGCCCTTCTCGCGGCGCTGGCGCCCGTCCCGTCGAGGGTGGTCGCGGGGGACTTCAACGACACCCCGGACTCACGTGCGGTCGCCCTGATGCTCGGCGCCGGCTACACCAGCGCGCAGGACGCCCTGTGGCACGAGCAGGACACCTACGTGGGCTCGGACTTCAACGCGCGAATCGACTACCAGTTCCTCGAAGGAGTCTCGGCAACGGGGTTCGGGATCGGCGACTCCGGCCGCTCCGATCACCTCAACCTGGCGGTTACCGTCGCGGTTCGGTAGCGGGTTCGAACCGCGGACGAGAGGCTGGCGCGACTTCGGGGTCCCCAAGCGCGGCCAAGGCGCGCCCACCGACTAGCGCGGAAGCCCGTCGAGCACGGACCTGGTCCGGGACATGCCCAGTCGGGTCGCACCCGCCGCGATCAGCGCGAGGGCCTCTTCCGCCGTCGCGATGCCCCCCGACGCCTTGATTCCGAGCCTCCCGCCCACCGTCTCGCGGAGGAGCTCGACCGAGCGAACGGTGGCACCCCCCGCGGGGTGCCGTCCCGTGGACGTCCCGACGTAGTCGGCGCCCGCCCATTCGGCGGCGACGGCGGCCCCGACGATCTGTTCATCGGTGAGGGCCGCGGTTTCGAGGATCGCGCTGAGCATGCGGCCGTCGGGCACCTCGGCGCGCACTGCGGCGACGTCGGCCCGTACCGCGTCGAAATCCCCGCGCTGCGCGGCCGCGATGTCGATGACCATGTCCACCTCGTGAGCGCCCGCCCAGAACGCGTTCGCCGCGTCGTTCGCCTTGCCCTCGCTCGACTGACCCCCGTCGGGGAAGCCGCACACGGTCACGACGCGCAGCGGTCCCGGATCGGCGAGGGGAAGGAAGCTCGGCCCGACGCATACGGCGAAGGCTCCAACCGCGCGTGCTTCCTTCACCGCCGCCGCAACGTCCGCGACCGTCGCGTCGGCGCTCAGCAGCGTGTGATCCGCATAGGCCGCGAGTCTGGCGCGCGTGAGGGTCACCCGACCAGTCTGCCTTAGCCCTCGAGCTCCGGCTCGGAGGCCCGGCCGCCGAAGCCCGCGAGGACGGCGTCCGCGAGTTCCTCGCGCACGTCGTGGGGCTGGAAGGCGGCCCGCGCGGCCTCGAGCGTCGCGACCTCAAGATCCGCGATCTTCCACCCCGCCTGGGTGACGAGGCGGGCCATCTCCCTCATCTGGCTCGTGCCGCACATGAGCCGGTTGTCGGGGTTGATCGTGACGACGAAGCCGAGGTCCCGCAGCAGCGAGATCGGATGCTCGGCGATCGAGGGAGCCGCGCCCGTCTGCACGTTTGAGGTGGGGCACAACTCGAGGGGAATCCGGTTGTCCCGGACGAACGCGGCCGTCGTCCCGAAACGCGGCTCCTCGGTCGTCGCTCCCTGAATGTCTTCGACGATCCGGAGCCCGTGGCCGATCCTTCGCGCCGAACCGAGCCCGACGGCCTCCGCGATGCTCGACGGCCCGTCCGCCTCTCCCGCGTGAATCGTCGTGGGGAAGAGCGCGTTCCGCAGGATCGCGAATGCCTCCGCGTGCCGTGCCGGGGGAAAGCCGAGTTCCGCGCCGGCGATGTCGAATCCGACGCACCCGCGCTCCCGGTTGGCAAGCGCAAGCCGCGCGACCTCCATGGACCGGTCGGCCTGGCGCATCGCCGTGAGGATCGTCCCGATGCGGATCTGGTGCCCCGCGTCGCGCGCCTCGGCGATCCCGTCGGCGAACCCCGCGTAAACGGCGTCGACGACCTCCTGCAGGGTGAGCCCTTCGGAGACGTGCAACTCCGGCGCGCACCGGAGCTCGGCGTAGATCACCCCATCGTCGGCGAGGTCGAGCACCGCCTCCCGCGCGACGCGCTCGAGGTTCGCCCGCGTCTGCATCACCGCGATGGTGTGCTCGAAGGTCTGAAGGAATCGTGGGAGCGAACCCGCCGAGGCGGCCTGAACAAACCAGGCGCCGAGAGCGCCAGCATCGGTCTCGGGTAGGTGCCATCCGATCGCATTCGCGATCTCAAGGACCGTCGCGGGACGGAGCCCGCCGTTCAGGTGATCGTGCAGGACGACCTTGGGAAGCGCCGCCAACTCACTGTCGGAAGGCGTCACGGACGGTTTCTCGCTCGAGGGAGGATCATCCAGGCAACGTGAGACCAGTTGCCCAGCGCCCGCAGGCCGGCACCCCCCTGGCGGATCTGGTCGTCCGTGATCGGGTAGAGGCGGGCGCTCCCCGGCTCGTATGCCACGAACCCGTCCGCGAGGCGCCGTACCAGGAGCACCACGTGGCGCGGGATGACCGTGTCGATGCCCTTGGCGGAGTCTCCGGAGGCGTAGATCGGTACTGGGATGCCGTCGCGGAGAGCGGCGGAGGCGTGGGAGATGAGGGCGTCGACGTCGGCGTCGTCGGTATCGTCGACGATGGCACCGCGGAACCCGACCCCCGCGAATCGAGTCGCGTTGTTCACCCGCCAGGGCGGCGTCCCGAGCTTCTCCGGCCACGGGACGAGGAGCAGGAATCCGCGCCGAACCGTCTCTCTGTGGATGACCTTCTGGAGAGCCCCCCAACGCCGATCGACGGTATCGAGCCGGGCCTGGGAAGGGATGCGGCGGATCTCGGGGGGCAAGTATCCGCCGAGTCTCCTTCCGCTCGCGACCCAAAGGCCGACGAACGGATCTCCCATCATGAGCATGACGGCCATGCTCGCGGCGCCGCAGGTCGTGGAGTCCACCTGCCGCGCAGGGACGCCGTCGAGCGCCACGGGGCTCTCATTCGCCGAGGGCAACGGACTCGTCGCGATCGTCCTCTCCGCCGGCGTCAGCGATGACCACTGGTGAGCGAGCGCGAGGATCGCCCTGACGGGGGCCTGTGAGGCCAGCGCGCGATCGATGACCGCGCGGGTCTCGGGGTCTAGCTCGACGACGGCCTTCGCGAGGGCGAAACGGTCGGCCTCGGGCAGGCGCCTCGTCGCTCGCTCGGCGGCTCGCGCGAACACGGTGTCCCGTCCGGGCCTGGGCGCGCGGTCCGCGAGCTCCATCGCCTTGGAGACCGCCGCCGCCCCGCCCCACCGTCGCCTCAGGCCGAAGACACGGGCCGCGCGCGCGAGGATCGTCGTGAGTTGCCAGGCCATCAGATCACGCCCCTTCGAGGGAGCTCGCCGCGTCCTTGACGCGTTGCGCCGAGGCCCGGCCTAGGATCAGAAGCGCCTCCGGCGTATCCACCACCGTCACATCGTCTACGCCGACGATGACGACCGGGCGGTCTCCCCCGATGATCATCGGACCGGATGCATCGAGCGCACGCACGGGAGCGGAGCGGTTCAGGCGGGTGATTCCGTCGCCATCCGGCTCGACAATCGACGCGAGCACCGCGAAGTCGCCAACGTCGATCCAGTCGCAGTCCGACGGGACCACGACGACCCCACCCTCCGCCGCAACGGGTTCGGCGATCGCGTGGTCGATCGCGATCTTCGTGAGCGTCGGCCACACCGCGTCGAGGACCGGCCACCGGTCCGGGCCGTCCCACGCAGCCGCAAGGGCCCGCACGCCGTCGTGCAGGGTCGGCTGAAGCCGCGCGAGGTGACCGAGGAGGACGTCGGTTCGCGTGACGAACATCCCCGCATTCCAGTAGTGGGAACCCCCGTCCAGGTAGGTCTGGGCCGTCTCGAGGTCGGGCTTCTCGACGAACGCCTCCGCGCGGAAGGCTCCGTCGATGTCGGTGAGCGGCTCGCCACGGAGGATCCACCCAAACCCCGTCGCGGGGTAGAGCGGTTCGATACCGATCGTGACGACGGCGCCGGCGTCCGCGGCCTCGATCGCGATCCGAATTGCACGCTCCAACTCGTCGGGACGCAAGACCACCTGATCGGCCGCGAACGAGCCGAAGACGTGCGCGCCGTGGCGATGCTCCAGGATCGCCGCCGCAAGC
Source organism: uncultured Actinomycetota bacterium (assembly GCA_963830335.1). GTDB lineage: Bacteria > Actinomycetota > Actinomycetes > Actinomycetales > Demequinaceae > JAFGBM01. Next base: position 253,078 of record CAWHLX010000001.1, on the reverse strand, counting down.
GCGATCGCCGCCATCGAGTCCCGCGGGCTGGGCTCGGCGACAATGTCGTCGTCCCCGAGCGCGGGGAGTTGCTCGTGAACCGCGGCGGCGTGCACAACGCCCGTGACGACCATCATGCGACTCGCGACCGGGGCCAGGCGCGCGACCGTGTCCTGCAAGAGGCTCACTCCCGTTCCTCGCAGATCGTGGAGGAACTTGGGCCGCTCGGGCAGGGACAGGGGCCAGAGCCGGGTGCCGGAGCCTCCAGCCGGAACGACGGCGGAAAAGTCCGGGCGAGGGTTTACTGCCCTGGATTCGGGGGTCACGGACTCCAGACTAGAATGGAACCCACGCCCGCACAGCCCATGGAGGGAAGGAACCGTGCCCGGAGGGTCAAGTGTGTACAAGAGCGGCACCGGAATGTGGATGTGGCTTGCGCATCGAACGACCGGGGTCGCGGTCTTCTTCTTCCTTCTCGTCCATGTCACCGACACCGCCCTCGTACGAGTGTCGCCCGAGGCCTACAACCAGGTGATCGGCCTCTACAAGAACCCCGTCATGGGACTCGTGGAATCTGGCCTCGTCGCCGCGATCACCTTCCACGCCCTCAACGGGTTCCGCATCATCTCGGTCGACCTCTGGAAGTGGGCGAACCGCCACCAGACCGCCCTCGCCATCGTCGTCTGGGTGATCTGGGCGATCGCGATGGCCGGATTCCTTCCGCGCCACCTCGGCCACGTGTTCGGAGGCGAGTGATGACCGCGCCCGAGCTCATTCCGCCGCGCTACCGCCGCGACCACCCGAGCCGCACCCACGTCGAGAAGTGGTCCTGGCTGTTCATGCGAGCTTCCGGCGCCCTGCTCATCGTCCTCGTCTTCACGCACCTCTTCGTCAACCTCATGACGGGCGACGGCATCAGCGCGATCGACTTCGCGTTCGTCGCTGGCAAATGGGCCAACCCGCTGTGGCAATGGTGGGACGCCGCCATGCTCGTCCTGGCGATGATCCACGGCAGCAACGGCATTCGCGTCCTCATCAACGACTACGCCCGTACCTCGTGGCTCCGGAAGACGCTGAAGTCGGCGCTCGTCGCCGCGTTCTCGCTCGTCGTCGTCCTCGGCAGCCTGGTGATCTTCACCTTCGACCCCTGCCCGAAGAACGGCAGCCCGACGGACCTCAACGCCGAGGTCTGCGCCTCCATCCTCAGCGCCCAGAACACCTCGGAGGTCCCGTGACCCACCATGAGTACGACGTCGTCATCGTGGGAGCGGGCGGCGCCGGGATGCGCGCGGCCCTTGAGTCCTCTCCGCACGCCAAGACGGCGGTCCTGACGAAGCTCTACCCGACGCGATCCCACACGGGCGCGGCTCAGGGCGGCATGGCCGCCGCGCTATCGAACGTCGAAGACGACAACTACGAGTGGCACGTCTACGACACCATCAAGGGCGGCGACTACCTCGTCGACCAGGACGCGGCCGAGATCATGTGTCGAGAGGCGATCGACGCCGTGCTCGACCTGGAAAAGATGGGCCTCCCGTTCAACCGCACGGAGGACGGCAAGATCGACCAGCGGCGCTTCGGCGGGCACACGCGGGAGCATGGGGCCGCCCCGGTTCGCCGCGCGTGCTACGCCGCCGACCGTACGGGTCACATGATCCTTCAGACGCTCTACCAACAGTGCGTGAAGCAGAAGGTCGAGTTCTACAACGAGTTCTACGTACTCGACCTGATCCTCTCCGGCAACCCCCAGAAGGTGAAGAAGGGGGGCAAGGTCTCCGTCACGGGCGTCGTGGCCCTTGAGCTCGCGACCGGCGAGATCCACACGTTCTCCGCGAAATCGGTCGTCCTCTCGACGGGCGGGGCTGGCAAGGTCTTCAAAACCACCTCCAACGCCCACACCCTCACGGGCGACGGCATGGCGATCGCGCTCCGCGCGGGCCTGCCGCTTGAGGACATGGAGTTCTTCCAGTTCCACCCGACGGGTCTCTACGGCCTCGGAATCCTCCTGAGCGAGGCGGCGCGCGGCGAGGGTGGCATTCTTCGCAACTCCGAGGGCGAGCGCTTCATGGAGCGCTACGCGCCGTCGATCAAGGACCTCGCCCCCCGTGACATGGTCTCGCGGGCGATCGCCCGCGAGGTCCGCGAGGGCCGGGGCTGCGGGCCGAAGAAGGACTACGTCCTCTTGGACCTGACGCACCTGCCGCCCGAGCAGATCGACGCCATGCTCCCCGACATCACCGAGTTCGCCCGGACCTACCTCGGCATCGAACCCCATTCGGTGGGCATACCGACGTTCCCGACGGCTCACTACGCCATGGGAGGCATCCCCACCACCGTCAGCGGCGAGGTGCTGCGCAACGCCACCGAGACCGTCGACGGCCTCTACGCGGCTGGCGAGTGCGCGTGCGTGTCCGTGCACGGCGCCAACCGGCTCGGCACCAACTCGCTCCTGGACATCAACGTGTTCGGAAAGCGCGCGGGAGCAGCGGCCGCGGCGCACGCCGCCAAGGCTCCCCAGCCAGCCATGCCGGCGGACGCCGACGCCCGGGTCACCGGAATCGTCGAGCGACTCCTCGCGGGCACGGGCGACGCGTCGAGCCCCAGGCCCGGAGAGATTCGCGCCGAGCTCCAGGACGCGATGGACCGCGACGCCCAGGTATTCCGGACCGCCGAAAGCCTCACTCGCGTGCAGGCGAAGATCCCCGGGCTCAAGGAGCGATTCGCGCGCGCGACGATCCAGGACAAGGGGCGCCGCTTCAACACGGACCTCCTCGAGGCCATCGAACTCGGCTGTCTGCTCGACCTGGCCGAGGTGATCCTCGCGGGCGCGCTCGCGCGCGAGGAGTCGCGCGGAGGTCACTTCCGCGAGGACTTCCCCAAGCGCGACGACAAAAAGTTCCTCAAACACACCCTCGCCTACGCCACACCCAAGGGCGTCACCCTCGACCACAAGCCCGTGGTGATCACCAAGTACGAGCCGAAGGAGAGGGTCTACTGATGCGCACGGCAGCCACCTCTGAGACCACCGGCGGCGCGATTCCGACGTTCGATGTCACGCTCAAGATCCGTCGGAACAACCCGGAGGCGTCCGGGGACCACGAAGCTGGCACGGGCTACTGGCAGGAGTTTCGGGTCAAGGTCCACTCGACGGAGCGCGTCCTCGACGCCCTCCACACGATCAAGTGGGAGCAGGATGGCTCGCTGACGTTCCGCCGTTCCTGCGCGCACGGCGTCTGCGGTTCGGACGCGATGCGCATCAACGGCCGGAACCGGCTCGCGTGCAAGGCGCTCATCAAGGATCTCAATCCGTCACGCCCGATCACGATCGAGCCCATCCAGGGCCTGCCGGTCCTCAAGGACCTGATCGTGGACATGGAGCCCTTCTTCGCCTCCTATCGCGAGATCATGCCGTTCCTCATCCCCTCCGGCGACGTCCCGAAGCGAGAGCGCCTTCAGTCGCCCGAGCAGCGGGCGCGCTTCGAGGACACGACCAAGTGCATCTTGTGCGCGGCATGCACCACATCGTGCCCGGTGTTCTGGACGGACGGTCAGTACTTCGGCCCCGCGGCGATCGTCAATGCCCACCGCTTCATCTTCGACTCGCGCGACGATGCGGCGTGGGAGCGAATGGAGATCCTCAACGACAGGAACGGCGTGTGGAAGTGCCGCACGACCTTCAACTGCACCGATGCCTGCCCGCGCGGCATTCAGGTCACCGAGGCCATATCCGAGGTGAAGCGCGCGCTCACCATCGGTCGGTTCTAGCGTCGGTCGGTTCTAGCCCTGGGCGTCGGTCTCCGCCGCGGCCGCAAGGGCCGCCGCGGCAGCCATCGAGGCACTCGCCGCAGCCGCGGGATCGCTCGGTCCCCCGAGCACCATGTCCGATCCCCGCGCGTAACGGACCCAGATGCCGATCGTTCCGCCCTCCCTGCCCGAAGCGTCCACCCATGCGAGGTGCAGGTCATTGTCGTTCGTCATGAGCCGGCCCTGGGCGGCGAGGCTCCCGTCGCCGCGAATGAGATAGGGCTGGATCACGTCGACGACCGTGCCGTCGGGATCGAAGACGGCGACCATCGCGTCGGCGAAGATCGCGGTGCCGGGCGGCATGGTCGCCTGGGCGAACGCGACGTAGCACGACTGGCCGGGACCCGGCACGAGCGGGGCGATCGGGTCGCCCTCGACCGTCAGCGCCTCGGCGCATGCCGGATCGATCTCCGGCCCGCTCAGGAGTTGAGCTCCGTGCCACGCGTCGTCGACGCCGATCCACCCGGGAATCACCTTGAGATCTTCGGGCGCGAAGCCGTCGGGGAGGGGAAGCTCGAACGGCGCGGACTCCCCCGGTCGGATGATCATGGGCACGGCATAGCGTGACGTCCCCAGGCCGATAACGACGCCGACGGCTCCCGTCTTCTGCGCGACTGGGGCGGCCCCGGCGGGGACGGATGCGCTCGGCCCTTCGCTTGGCGCGGGCGCCGCGATCGGGACAGCGCCGCGGTATTGAACAAGCCCTCGCACTATGCCGTCGCGAACGGACACCGTCTCGGGAAGCAACTTGACCCCGGCACCCTCGGGCCGCGCGGGCAACTCCACCCCGTAGTACCCGTCGACGGTCGAGGAGGCCCCGCCGTAGACCTCCCCCACGACGGGCGGCGGGCCCGGAACGGCAATCAGGAGCGACTCGAAGGATGAGGGCATGCTGACGGACGAGTAGACGTCGGCCGGGTCGAAGTTGGCCCCAATGATCCACACCTCGCTGACCCCGTCGCCGGGAAGCCCGTTGACGCACGGCGCCGCCTCCCCCGTCGGACCCAGGATCGCGACCCTCAGGTCAAGATCGCCCGTCGCGTAGTCGTAGTAGCAGCCGAGGCTCAAACCCGCGACGAGCGGACGATCGGTCTTCACGAGCGAGTCCGGACCTCCCCAATACCGCGCGCCCGCCCCCACGAGCTCGCGATGCACGTGTGCGAGCGTCTCCCTGCCCTCTCGGGTCGACAGCCAGTGATCGGGTCGGTAGCACCGCGACACGGACGCGTCGAAGAGGTCGCACGGATACGAACGGAGGCCGTAGGCCGCGAGGTTGATGTCCTCGAGCACGGTCTCCGCCGCCGGCGCTGGCGGCAGGTCGTCATAGGGGTCACCCTTGCCGAACGCGCACCCGCCCAGAGTCGAACCTGCCACCGCCGCGAGGGCCAACACGCGCGGCCCCCATCGCACTCGCGAGCGCACGGCGTCCACCACCCCACACTACCTAACCCGTCCGAGGCGGGCGTCCCGCGCCGACCCACGCGGCGGCAAGCAACACAAGCCGCGTGACCAGGTCGACCCACACCAACACCGCAATGATGGCGGCGAAAGGAGCCAGGATGGGGTTCCCGACGGAGGCCCCCAGCACCAGGGCCGAGAGCGAGCGAAGAATGGCAATGCCGATCGCCGCGGCTCCGACGGCGGGAAGGAGGCGCCGATAGGGGCGCCCCGCGCCGCCGAGCACTGCGAGCGCGACGAACACAAATAGCGCGTCCGCCGCGAGGACGAGCACGAGTGCCACGACACGCACCGCCCATGTGCGACCGGACTGATCGGCGCCGAGCCAGGCCGCGGCGCTCGCCGCGGTCACCTGGAGTACAGCCGCCAGAAGGGCCATGAGCCCGAGCATGCCGAGCGCGAGGAGGTCGCGGCCCTTGCCGTGGAGCGGCGAGCGTGACTCGCTACCCAGCATCACCTGCGTCGCGGCCCGCAGGGCGCCCGCATAGCGGGTGGCCGTGTTAAGGCCGATGACCACGGCGAGGGCGCTCACCAGGCCCGTCACGGGACTCGCCGCGAGCGACGAGGCGTTGATCAGGCCGTCGCCCGCGCCCGTGTCGACGATGCCGGGAATGGCACGGTCGAGGAACCGGAGGAACGCGTCGCGAAGCGACGGCGCCCGACCCACCACCAGCGCGGCCACCGTCGACGCTACGACGACCGCCGCCCCGACTGACAAGAGCGCATGGTAGGCAACGCCGCCAGCGAGGACGTTGCCACGCCCGTGCGAGTAGCGCTCCATGGCGCGGCCAGCCGTCGTCGCTTTGAACGTCTCGACGATTCCCCTCGCCCGCGACGCAAGGCGATGGAGACGCGAACCTCCCTCGGCGTCGGCCCCGCGGTCCGCGCCCGTCACCGTCGCCTAGCGCGCTGGCCGGAGGATTCCGACGGCGTCGTAGACGCGATCGAGCGTGCCCTGCGCGATCACGCGGGCCCTCTCTGCGCCGTCGGCGAGGACGGCGTCGAGCTTGTCGGGTGACTCCATCCATCCGAGGGTCGCCTCGCGGATGGGCGAAAGGAAACCGACGACGACGTCCGCAAGCGCCCCCTTGAAGTCGCCGTACCCCTTGCCGGCGAAATCGTCTTCGATGTCCGCGATCGCCCGCCCCGAGAGCGCCGAGTAGATGGTGATGAGGTTCGCGAGTCCGGGCTTCATCCGCTCGTCGAAGCGGACCTCGGTCTCCGCGTCGGTCACCGCGGACCGAATCCGCTTGGCGATGACCTTCGGTTCGTCCAGGATCTCGATGATCCCGCTCGGGTTGCCGGACTTCGACATCTTGGACGACGGGTCCTGCAGGTCGTAGATCTTGGCCGTCGCCTTGATGATATGGGGCTCGGGGACGGTGAATACCTTCCCGTAGCTCCCGTTGACGCGCTGCGCGAGGTCCCGCGTCAACTCGAGGTGCTGGCGCTGGTCCTCACCGACGGGCACCGCCGCGGCGTCGTACAGGAGGATGTCGGCCGCCATGAGAATCGGGTAGGTGAAAAGCCCGACGTTCGTTCCCCCGTCGCCGCGCTTAGCCGACTTGTCCTTGAACTGGGTCATGCGGCTCGCCTCGCCGAAGCCCGTGAATCCGCCGAGCACCCATGCGAGCTCGGCATGCTGCGGCACATGGGACTGGACAAAGAGGAGCGAGTGCTCGGGGTCGACTCCGGCCGCAAGGAACTGGGCGGCGGTCGCGCGGGTCCTCCGGCTCAGCGCCTCGGGCTCGGGGTGCTCGTTGAGCGCGTGGAGGTCCACGACCGCGTAGATCGTATCGTGCGTCTCCTGAAGCGCCACCCATTGCACCAGGGCCCCTAGGTAGTTCCCCAGGTGGAGGGAGTCGGCGGTGGGCTGCATACCGGAGAAGACGCGTGGAGACATGCCGCCCATTGTTCCAGGTTCAGCGCGCTCAACGGCGCAGCACCGAAGCGGTCAGGTGGCGTCGGCGTCGAACGGGGGCACCGCGCCGGTCGCTACCCGCGCGGAGCGCCGCCGTGCTGCTCTGCCGTCGGACCGTGACGCTGGCGACGAGGAATCGCCCTCCGCGAGCACTTCCTTGACGATGTGACGGGGATCGTACTGCCGGGGATCGAGGGCGCCGAAGTCCACCGTGTCGCCCATCTCGTCGCGCACGGACGCGCGCACGTCGCCGAGGAGGTCGCGGGCCTTGGTCGCCCAGCCCCGAAACTCCCGCGCATAGCGCGGGAGCCTCTCGGGGCCGATGACGACGACGGCAACCAGGAGCAGGATGACGAACTCCTGGCCGTTGATATCAAGCACTCCGTCAGCCTACTGTTGCGATCCGTCGTTCCACGTAATCTTGTCGTTCGCCGTGAGGGTGACCTTGACCGTGGAGGTCGAACTTCCCGACTTGATCCCCAGGGTGATGACGTCGCCTGGAGCCATGGCGCGCGTCGCGACAATCAGGTCTTCCGGCCTCGTGACCGGGCGCCCGTCGAACGACACGATGATGTCGCCCGCCTTGATTCCCGCGAGGTCCGCTGGCGATCCGGGAGCAACCCCGAGCGTGTTCGTCGCCGGGTTGTCGTCAATCACCTTGACGCCCTCGCCGTGGTACGTGCCGTCAAGCAGCACGCCGATGACGGGGAACGTGGCCTTTCCTGTGGCGATGATCTCGTCCGCCGTGCGCCGAGCCTGGTTCGCGGGGATCGCGAAGCCGAGGCCAACGGTGCCGGACCCGGACAGCTGACTCGCGCCGGGAAGCGCCGCGGTGGCGGAGTTGACCCCGATGACCTGACCGGAGGCGTCGAGCAACGGGCCTCCGGAGTTCCCAGGATTGATCGCCGCGTCCGTCTGGATCGCGTCGATGAACGCGGTCGAGCTTGTGCTATCGCCCGCGGTCACGGGGCGGTGCAGCGAACTCACGATCCCGAGCGTCACGGTGGAGTCGAGGCCGAGAGGGGAACCGATGGCGATCGCCTCGTCCCCGACCTGTACCTTGTCCGAATCCGCGAGCACGAGCGGCGTGAGGGACGACTTGTCGACCTTGAGTACCGCGAGGTCGTAGTCGCTCGTCGCGCCCACGATGGTTGCCGGCGAGACCGTGCCGTCGGAGAAGCGGACGTTGATCTCCCCGTCGCTCGGCGCGACGACGTGGTCGTTGGTGAGGATGTAACCGTCCGCCCGAATGACGAAGCCGGACCCGGTGTCAACGAGCGTCCCTCCGGACGAGGCCTCGATTCGGACGACGGACGGAAGCACCGCCGCGACGACGTCGGTGACGGAGCCGGGTTGCGCCGCGGGCGCGGCCGCGTTGACGACGGCGTACGGGAGTCCTCCCGTCGGCGTCGAGTCGCCGTGCGAGGCGACGGCGTAGCCGCCCACCCCTCCCGCCGCGCCAAAGACGAGCGCGAGGAGAGACACGACCATCACCCACATGGGGCCTAGCCCCTTGCGTGCGAGCGCCGGTTCGCGACCGGAGCTGTCTGTTGCGAGGGTGGGCACGATCACGGGCTCGTCGAGCTTGCTGGCCGGCTTCGACCGCGGTGCCTTCTCCGCGACCGCGCGGGGCGCCCCGCTAGCCGGGTTGCTCGGGTCAGCGAACAGCCCTTCTTCTTCCTTCATGATTAACCTCCCGTTACTGCATCAGCGACGGCCCGAAGGCCATCCCCCAGGCGTTCCAACACGCCCGGTTCTCTACCGTTGGGGAATTGACTCGCAACGGACTCGAGCACGTCGAGCGAGCAGGTGCAGCCGAGACTGACCACCACTCCTCCGGCATCCCACGCGATCTGCGTGGGATGATCCGACACGACATAGACCTCTCGACCCGCTACGCCACCCATCGGGAATTCGCTGCTGAAACCCGCGGGAAGTGTTCCTTTCTGCTCGATCACCGTGATCGAGTCATTGCCGGCAAGGAAACGAGCGACAAGCACTGTCGTTTCCGTCCGCCGTGTGAATAACCGAGGCGTCGATCGGGATCAGCGTCGATGTCTCCCACACCGGGTGAACCCAGGACACCAAGGAGCCCTCTAGCCGCATGCGCGGCGCGCCCATGAGTTGGACGCTCGATGCCGTCGCTGCGTCGGGGATGGCCGCGACCTGAAGCCCGACCTCGGGAGGGGCCCCGAGCTTCCACAAAATCCCCAGGAAGAGCGCGCCGCCCGCGAACAGCACCACGCCTATGACCGCCACGTTGACGACCTTGCCTCTGGCGGCCCGCACGTGCCGCTTCGGCTCGTCACGCGCAATCTCCGCGATGCGCTCGCGATCGAGCAGGTGGCTCGTGAACGACATGTCAATGCCGGTGCCCGAGGTCTGCAGGGCGATCCGATCCTTCCGGAGCGCTTCCCATTTGGCGGCGCATTCCGCGCACTCGCCCACGTGGGCCATCGCGACGTAGGCATCCTCGCGGCTCAAGCGTCCGTCGACCAGAGCGTAGAGCCGTTTGCCGAGGTGGCGCGTGGTCACGCCCCCCCTTCCTCCGGCGCCCTGTGGGCGAGGGACTCCCGCAGGCGTGCCCGCGCGCGGGACAGGCGCGAGCGCACCGTACCCATCTTGATTCCCAGGGTGACCGCGATCTCCTCGTAGGAGAGCCCCTCGATGTCACTCAAGACCACCGCCGCGCGGTACTCGGGCGGCAATTCCGCGAGCGCGTCGAGGATATCGGGCCCCAGGTGAATCATCTCGAAGGCGTCCTCCGGCTGGCCGCTGCGCTCATGCCGATCGAAACTGTCGGCCGTCGCGACCGCTCCGTCGTCGTCACCCATCCAGTCGAACCGAATGCGCTTGCGTCGGCGCACCCGGTCGAGGAAGAGGTTCGTCGTGATGCGGTGGAGCCATCCCTCGAACGTCCCCGGCTTGTATTGAGAGAGCGAATTGAAGACGCGGACAAACACGTCCTGCGTGAGGTCCTCCGCGTCGTGGGGGTTACCCGTGAGGTGAAGCGCGAGGCGGTACACGCGCGCCGAGTGGTCGCGGACGATGCCCTCCCACGTGAGATCCGGGGTGGTGGGCGCGAAGGTCGCCTCGGTCTCGACGAGAATCGCTGCGCCGGGGCGCGACGGGACGGGCACGTTGGTCACCGCAGCACCTCCATACATCGGTAACGCCTTGCGTACCCACCATGTTCCCACGGCGGCGCCGATACGATGAACTCCAGGAGGGCCATGACACACGAAGCGCTAGCCAACTGGGCGTACTGCGAGGACTTCGTTCCCGAGGACGAGGTTCTTCGGCGAGCCCGCGACGTCGCGGAGGCCCTCGGGTGCGTCCCCGTCATGCCCGGCGCGGGAGCGGTCCTCACGGCGATGGCGCTCGCCATCCAGGCGAGGACGGTCGCCGAGATCGGGACCGGCGCGGGGGTATCGGCCGTCTACCTGCTTCGGGGGATGCATGCCGACGGCATCCTGACAAGCATCGACGTCGAGCCGGAGAATCAGAAGGCGGCGCGACAGACGATCGCCGCGGCGGGGTTCCAGCCGGAGAGGGTTCGCATGATCTCGGGAGCGGCGCTCGACGTCCTGCCGAGGCTGACGGACGCTGGATACGACTTCGTGCTCATCGACGCGGTCAAGTCCGAGTACCCGGCGTACCTCGATCACGCGCTAAGGATCGTCAGAGCGGGGGGCGTGATCGCGATCGACAATGCCCTGTGGCATTCGAAGGTCGCGGATCCCGCGCAGCGCGACCACAACACCACGGCGGTGCGAGAGACGCTCAAGGCCGTGCGCGCGAGCGAAGAACTCACGCCCGTGCTTCTGCCGTCCGGGGACGGCCTGCTCATCGCGATTCGGCAGTGACCCCGCCGCGACCTACGAGACCGCGGCCTGGAGGGTGTCGCCGAGCTGCCTGACCTCGTCGGCGCTCATCTCCACGACGAGGCGACCGCCGCCTTCGAGCGGCAGGCGCAGGATAAAGCCGCGTCCCTCCTTGACGACCTCCATGGGGCCGTCGCCGGTGCGGGGCTTCATTGCAGCCATGGGGTGCTCTTCTCCTCGAATTCGCAGCGCCGCGGCAGGCGGCACCTACCATTCTAGCGGGACATTCGGGCACGCAGAAATGCGGCCCCGCTTGACCGCCTCCTACGGGCGGAACGACGTGGCGAGGGCGACGGCCTCCGCCGGATCGTCGGCCAGCTTGACGAGGTCGAGGTCGGCGAGCGCGATTTTGCCGTCCTTCGCCACCGTGTCTCGAAGCCAATCGAGTAGCGGTCCCCAGTAGGCGGAACCCACGAGGACTATCGGGAAGTCCCTTACCGTGTCCGTCTGGACGAGGGTGAGGGACTCGAAGAGTTCGTCGAGGGTGCCGAAACCTCCCGGGAGCACGATGAATCCCTGCGCGTACTTGAGGAACATCGTCTTGCGCACGAAGAAGTAGCGGAAGTTGATGCCCAGATTGACGTGGTCGTTGAGCGCCTGTTCGTGGGGTAGTTCGATTCCGAGTCCGACGGAGACGCCACCCGCCACGGAGGCGCCCTTGTTGACGGCCTCCATCGTGCCGGGGCCACCGCCGGTGATCGCGGCGAAGCCCTGCTCCGCGAGGAGCGTCCCGATGGTCTCGGCCATGTGGTATTCGGGCGTGCCGGAGGAGGACCGCGCGGACCCAAATACGCACACAGCCCTGCCTAGGCGCGCCAGGGCGCCAAAGCCCTCGATGAACTCGCTCTGGATGCGCAGGACACGCCAGGGGTCCTGGTCGAGCCACTCCGCGCCCTCGGCCTCCCTGAGGAATTCGGCAGAGGCGCTCGCGCGGGGCACCTGCGTGCCGCGCATCAACACCGGACCCCGCGTGTGCCCGGGCAAACCCACCTTGTTCACGCGCGCAGCCATGTCGCCAACCCTTCCCGAACCATCGTGATCTCTTCAACGGCGACGCGCTCGTCATCCGCGTGGGCCAGCTCGGGGTCGCCCGGGCCGTAGTTGACCGCGGGAATTCCCAGCGAGCCGAACCTGGCGACGTCGGTCCAGCCGAACTTGGCCGTGGGCGCGGACGCTCCGGTCGCGGCGACGGCGTCGACGAAGGCCCGCGCGATCGGCGCATCGAGTCCGGGCCTGCAGGCCTCCCCATGATCGGTGACGGCGATCTCGAGTTCGGGAACGCCCGCCGACTCAAGCACGCCCCTCACGACCGCGAGCGCGGCGTCCCGCGTCTTGTCGGGTGCGTACCGGTAGTTGACCGTCACGAGGCACTCCGCGGGGATCATGTTGTTCGCAATCCCCCCCACAATCCGCACGGCGTTCATCCCCTCGCGGTAGTCGAGCCCGTCGACGGCGACAGTCTGGGGACGATACGCCGCCAGCGCGGCGAGGAGTGGCGCGGCGCCGTGGACGGCGTTGGTCCCCTTCCAGGCCCGCGCCGAATGCGCGGCCACCCCGGCGATGCGTGCCTCCACGCGCAGCGTTCCGTTGCAGCCCCCCTCGATTCGCGCGGAGGTTGGTTCCCCGAGCACGGCGAAATCAACCTCAAGGAGGTCCGGACGGTGGAGCGCGAGGCGGCCAAGCCCATTGAGGCTGGCATCAACTTCCTCGTGATCATAGAAGATCCACGTGACGTCGCGGTTGGGCTCCGTGAGCTGAGCCGCGAGCGAGAGGAGGACGGCGACCCCCGCCTTCATGTCAACCGCACCCCGACCCCAGAGCACCCCGCCGTCGAGCCTTCCCGGCACGTTTCCGCGCACGGGGACCGTGTCGAGGTGTCCGACGATGGCGACGCGCTCGCCGCGCCCCAGATCGGTCCGCGCCACAACGGCGTCGCCGTCTCGGAGGACGTCGAGGTGGTCGAGGGCACGTACCGCAGCCTCCACCGCGTCGGCGATCGCGCGCTCATCGCCGCTCACCGATTCGAGGTTGATCAGCTCCAGCGCGAGATTGTCGACGGGCGCCCCGAGATCGAGTGTCATGAGGCCAGCGTAGTCAGGCCCCGGGGGGGCAAGAGGCCCTGGCACGGACAACAGGCGTCCACGGGTGTCTCGACCGTTCTCTACCCGCCGTGATGCGCCCAGCGCCAGGTCCGCCACAGGACCGCAAGGGCGGCTAGGCCGCCGAGCGCGAGGGCGACGAAGGATCCCACGCGACCGAAATCGGAAATGGGGGCGAGCAGGGTCGGGAGGAACCAGGCAGCGGTAACGATGAAGACCCCGGTGACGCACCATGCGACCATTTCTCTCCATCGTCGCCGTCGCCGCACGATTCGCGTGAATTCGGGTTCGTCGCTCGCTACGGGTGCTTCCTCCATCGGACTGCTGAATCCGACCCAGGGGGTCTCGTTGCGCACGTACGTGGGGACCAACTGGTCGGGGTCCGGAATGACGTACCGGTCCCCGCCGATGGGGTCGACGGACCCCCACTCGGTCTCCGATTCGGGCGGCACGGAGTCTCGAGCCTGCTGGGCCTGCTCGACGTCGTGAAGGTCAGGTGACGTCGGCTGTTCACCATCGTCCCGTGGCCCGAGTACCGGCACGGGGAAGTCGTCGTCCATGAGGTTAGGCTACGCCGGGCCTGCCGCCCGACGGCAAGACGCCGCCGTAGGCTAGGGCCATGACACGGACGGCGTATGGATTCGGCCTGGCGACGACCGCGGAGGACGGGACGATTCTCGATACCTGGTATCCCCGTCCCACCCTCGGCGAGCCCCCGGTCGGCGAGGACGTTCCCGCCGACCTCAGGGCGGGCGAGCGGATCGACGCCCTCCGGGGGGTGAGCCTCCATGCGATCATGACGCGTGTCGACTGCGACGCCCCGCCCGCCGACGTTCCCGACGCCTACCTTCGCCTTCACTTGCTCTCGCATCGCCTGGTCCTCCCCCATGGAATCAACCTGACGGGCATCTTCGGGATCCTCGCCAACGTGGCATGGACCTCGCGTGGGCCGTGCGCGATCGCATCGATCGAGCAGGTTCGGCTGCGCTGCGCCGCCGAGGGGGTCCCCCTGGCGGTGCACTCGGTGGACAAGTTCCCGCGGATGGTGGACTACGTCGTCCCGTCGGGCGTGAGGATCGCAGACGCCGATCGGGTGCGCCTGGGTGCATACTTGGCCGAGGGCACGACGATCATGCACGAGGGATTCGTCAACTACAACGCCGGCACTCTGGGGACCAGCATGATCGAGGGGCGCGTGTCGTCCGGTGTCGTCATCGGCGACGGCTCGGACGTCGGCGGCGGCGCCTCGATCATGGGCACTCTCTCGGGCGGCGGCAAGGAGGTAGTCTCGCTCGGGCGTCGCTCGCTGCTCGGCGCGAACTCCGGCCTCGGGATCCCGCTCGGGGACGACTGCATCGTCGAGGCGGGCCTCTACCTCACGGCGGGAGCCAAGGTCCTCCTTGTGGGTCAGACCGGGGATGATGGCGCTCCCGTCGTCGCGAAGGCGCGCGACCTCGCGGGCCAGGATGGGCTCCTCTTCCGTCGCAACTCCATGACCGGCGCCATCGAGGCGGTTCGGCGCGAAGGCTCGGGAATCACCCTCAACTCCGCCCTGCACCACAACTAATGGCTCGTCGGAGGCGGAGGAGGCCCCTCGCCCGTGGTCTCGCACTTCTCATCATTGCGGCCGCGGTGGCGTTCGCGGTTGTCGAGGGACGGACGCTTCTTCATCGTTATGGAGACGGGGTGTTCTCGTCGTCAAGGTGCACGGTCACGATCGACGGTGCAACGTCGACGCTCACCGCCGAGCAGGTCGACAACGCGGCGCTGATCGCCGCAACGGCCCTTCGTAGGGAGCTCCCCGCCCACGCGGTGACCGTGGCGCTCGCCGCGGCCATGCAGGAGTCGGACCTCAGGAACCTCGACTACGGCGACCGCGACTCGGTCGGGCTCTTCCAGCAGCGGCCGTCACAGGGATGGGGAACGATCGAGCAGATCCGCGATCCCCGCTTCGCCACGAACGCGTTCTACGATCACCTCGAAGAGGTAGCCGGGTGGCAGCAGATTCCCGTGACGGAGGCCGCCCAGGCGGTCCAGCGCTCCGGACACCCCCTCGGGTACGCCGACCACGAGGCCGACGCTCGACTCTGGGCCCGCGTGCTGACGGGCGAGGTCGCCTCCGAGGCGGTGACGTGCTCGCTCCCCTCGGCGAAGTCGGATCCCGCAGCAGCCCAGTCGTTCGCCGCGCGAGTCTCCGACGACTTTGGGCCGCGGGTCGCCGTCACGATCGACCCCCAGCCCGACGGCGCGGGGGCGGTGCGCGTGTCCTCGGCCGAGCAGTCCGTGCTGAACGCCGCGGCAACATGGTCCATCGCGGTCGCGTCGGGATGGCCCGTGGCCGAGGTCACGCTGTGCGACCACCGGTGGATTCGCGCCAGCGAGACCTGGCAGGCAATCGAACCGCCTGCGCCGGGGTGTACCGCATCCGTCCTTGTGCGATTCGTGACGGGGTGACGAGACGCCGGGAAGACTAGACGGCGGGAACCGACGCGTATTGGGCGGGGCGTGTCCCGCCGATGAAGCCTCGCCGATGGACCTTGAAATCGCCGCGCAGGAGAGTGGTCACGCCCTCGGCCAGGTCAGGCGAACCGTCTTCCCCGCTCCGCGGCCCCACCGTCGCATCCCACGTGGTATGAACGCAGGTGTTGTAGCGCATCTGGAGCGAAATGTGCTGGAGAGCCCGAGTGGCGGGAACGTCGGCGTCGTCGGGCCCGAAGATGGGCCGGAGCTCAATGCTCCAGGAACTGCCCTCCGGCGAGTGTTCGGTAACGCAGACCGCGCACGATGCGCCCTTGCCCCCGGGGTCGGAGATGGTCAACAGTCGGTCCCCCCGCGCCGATTCCGGGCTCGCAGCATGCTCAACGACGAGAATGGAGTCTCCGAAGGTAGTCCGTAGGCGGGCCGCCTCACACCGCGCCCAGGCAACTTGATATTCTCGACGGAAATCGATTGACATCGCCACTCCCGTGGTATCCCCTGTCCGCCAGATTAGGCCCCGGAGTCGGGGCGCGCGAGGCAAGGGGCTGAGAGATGTCTCACACCGAGAGGCGCGGACGGGTAGGAGACTCTCCTGCTACGGGCGCTTCGCCATAGGAACGTAGGGCCGCTCGAGCTCTCCGACGTAGATCTGGCGGGGACGACCTATCTTCGTCTGCGGATCGCTCACCATTTCACGCCAATGGGCGATCCAGCCTGGCATGCGCCCCAGCGCAAAGAGCGGGGTGAACATCGCCGACGGGAAGCCCATGGCCTTGTAGATCAGCCCCGTGTAGAAGTCCACGTTCGGGTAGAGCTTGCGCTCAATGAAGTAGGCGTCGCTGAGCGCGATCTCCTCGAGGCGCTTCGCCATGTCGAACAACTCGGAGTTCCCGCCAAGCGCCACGAGCACCTCGTCCGCGAGCCCCTTGACCACGGCTCCGCGGGGGTCGTAACTCTTGTAGACGCGGTGCCCGAAACCCATCAGGCGGGCGCCCTCGGAGTGGTCCTTCACCTTCGCCACGAATTGCTCGATGGTGTCGCCGGACTCCTTGATCTCGTCGAACATGCGGAGGGCGGCCTCGTTGGCGCCGCCGTGAAGGGGCCCGGAAAGCGCACCCACCCCAGCGGAGACCGAAGCATAGATGTTCGCCTGGCTCGATCCGACGATGCGCACGGTCGACGTGGAGCAGTTCTGCTCGTGATCGCCGTGAAGGATGAGCAACAGGTCCATCGCGCGCCGAATGATCGGGTTGACGTCGAAGTCGGCGTCGGAAGGCGCGAAGGTCAATCGCAGGAACTCCTCGACGTAGTCGGTGCCCCCCTTCTTCGGCTCGATGAAATCGCCCCCGACGGAGCGGCGCTGCAGGTAGGCGATGACGGTAGCCGTCTTCGCGAGCAGCAGTACCGTGGCGAGTTCGATCTCGCGGTCGCTGCGCCCGACGCTATCGGGGTAGAACGCGGAAAGCGCCGAGATCGCGCCCGAGAGAACGGCCATGGGGTGGGCGTCGCGCGGGAACGACTCAAGAAACGACTTGATGCCATCGTGGACGTGCATGTGCCGGGCGACGCGGTTCTCGATGGCGTTGAGCAGGTCGGCGCTCGGGAGCTCGCCGTGGACCAGAAGGTAGGCGACCTCAAGGAACGTGGACTGGTCCGCCAGTTGGTCAATCGGGTACCCGCGGTAGCGCAAGATTCCGTTGTCGCCGTCGATATACGTGATCGCCGAGGAACATGACGCGGTATTCATGAACCCCGGGTCGACCGTGACGAAGCCGGTGTCCCGCAAGAGGGGCGCGATGGAGAGTCCATCGTTCCCGACGGTGGCGCGCACGATCGGGAGGTCGCGGGTCTTGCCGTCAACGGTGAGTCGAGCGTCTCCTACGTGTGCCATGCGTCCTCCGAGGTCTTGAGGGGCCGTAGACCATGTCTTGGCATTCTAGCGGGAGGGCGCGAGCCGCCGCACCGCACTGTCGATCCGGTCATCCGTGGCTGTGAGGGCCACCCTGACGTGCCCACCACCTGCCGCTCCGTAAAACACGCCGGGGGCGGCAAGTATGCCCCGCTCGGCTAACCACTCGATCGTGGACCAGCTGTCCTCGCCGCGCGTCGCCCACAGGTAGAGGCCGGCGTCCGATCCGTCGACGGCAAATCCCGCGCCGAGCAGCGCCGGGAGAAGCGCGTCCCGCCGCCGTCCATACGTTGCGCGCTGGGTGGCGACGTGGGCGTCGTCGCCCAGCGCAACGGTCATGGAAGCCTGCACCGGAGCGGGAACCATCATTCCCAGATGCTTGCGTACCTCGACCAGTCGTTCGATGAGCGCCCCGTCGCCTGCGGCGAAGGCGGCGCGGTACCCCGCGAGGTTCGACTGCTTGGAGAGCGAGTACGCGGCGAGCAGGCCCTGGTGCGTGCCGCCGCTGACCGCCGGATCGAGGATCGAAGGAACGCCGTCGCTCGCGTAGGGTTCCACCCACGCGAGCTCCGCGTAGCACTCATCGGAGGCGACCACGGCGCCTATCCTCCGGGCCTGGGCGACCACCGTCGCCAGTTCCTCACGGGAACGCACCGCGCCGGTGGGATTCGACGGCGAATTCACCCACACCAGCGCGACGTCCGTGTTTCCCGCCCACGCCTCCACCGCGTCGGCAGAAATCGTTGACGCGCCGACGAGGCGCGCGCCGACGTCGTACGTCGGGTAGGCAATCTCGGGGATGACGACGATATCCCCCTCGCCGAGACCGAGGAGCGCGGGAAGGAGCGCGACGAACTCCTTCGACCCGATGGTGGGCAAGATCGCGCCCGGATCGAGTCCGGTGACCCCGCGCCGACGCTCGAACCACGCGGAAATCGCCTCGCGCAGGTCCGTGCGCCCTTGGGTCGTGGGGTACCCCGGCGCGTTGGCAGCGGAGGCAAGCGCCGCCTGGATCAGTTCGGGGGTGGGATCGACGGGGGTTCCGACCGAGAGGTCGACGATCCCGTCCGGATGCAGGGAGGCCCGTGCGCGATGCGGCTCGAGGGAGTTCCACGGGAAGTCCGGAAGTGCTCCCGGATTCAGGCCCACGTTCGCCTCGGGCTCCCGCCGCTCGCCATCGCGCTACTGAGCGTTCTGCGGAGGAAGCGCCTTGATGATGTCGTGATCGTGCCTGATCAGCCCCATCTTCGCCGCGCCTCCGGGGGATCCGATCACCGAGAAGAACTCGACGTTCGCCTTGTAGTACTCCGACCACTTGTCGGGGAGGTCATCCTCGTAGTAGATCGCCTCCACGGGACAGACGGGTTCGCACGCCCCGCAATCGACGCACTCGTCGGGGTGGATGTAGAGCATCCGTTCGCCCTCATAGATGCAGTCGACGGGACACTCGTCGATGCACGCCTTGTCCTTGACGTCGACGCAGGGCAGGGCGATCACGTACGTCACGGCAACTCCTTTGGCGAGGGTTCGATCGGGGCTTCATCATAACGCCGGGGAAACCCGATCCCGGGCGGCCTAATCTCGGAGGCCCCACTCACGAAGGCCCCGCTCACTAGGATCATGCATCCAGGCGGAGGGCAGGAAGGCGACGGCCACGATCGCGAGCGCCCCACCCACGAAGAGGGTGCGGCCGAGCGCGTCGTCGAGGATGACCACCGAGTCGCCGGGGCCGTGGAGCGCAAAGAGCAGAAAGACGGTGAAGAACCACGCGGACGCGTACACCGTGAGCCCGAGCCACGAGCGTGAGGTACGCGCAAACGTTGCCGAGGCCAGAACGAGGGTGATGACGAGGACCGAACCCCAATAGGGGTGGAACCGGTGTTCCGCGGCTCCGACGACCCCGGTGAGGAAGCCAACGAAGGTGAGCCCGGCGAACGCGAGGGTCGAACGAATCATGCGGTCCACCCTACGTCGCGGCCGAGGCCCCCTGGTTCACCCGGCGGACCGGTGAGGTGGCTAGTTCGAACCCTCGCCGTAGGCCCAATCGAGCGCCTGCTTCAGGATCGTCAGCGTCTGAGTGTCACTCGCGACGGTGGACGTGCCCGACGTCGCGATGGACGTCGCCGTCAGCGTGCTAACGCCGGGAGCGAGCGCGGGGTTGACGGTCACGTCGAAGTTGACCCGAACGGTCTCGCCAGGCGCCAGATCCACGCCGTCAAACGCCGAGATGAGTTGGCCGGGGGAATACGCGCCCAGGCGGTCCGCGACCGTCGAGCCACCCCACGTCCCGTCGGAGTAGACGGATCCGACCCCGGATGCGGAACTCCGGACAACGACCGTGGACCCCGAAAGATAGGTCAGAGCAGCCGGAAGCGACTCGGTGAGGGTCACTCCCGTGAGGGTGGAGCCCCCGACGTTCGTGACGGCGACCGTCATCAGGGTGGTTTCGCCGGGAAGAACCTCCGAGGGGAGTGCCGACGTGGCGACCGCGAGGGCCCCCGGCGAGGTCGCCGATGGTCCGGCCGTCGCGGGCGTAGCCATGATGAAGGCTGCGACCGCGACGACCACGCTAATTCCACCTACCCAGGCGGAACGAGTCCCGCGGATGTGGCTAGCGCTGACCATCGTCAATCTCCCTTGGTGGTTCGTACGAGATTTCGGTGCTGACCTGGCGACGGAGCAACATCACTCCGAGGCCGTACGGTCGTTGCCCCACGGGTCACAGGCTGTGACACGGATCACGCCTGATGTGTGATCTACGTCACAACGGTACGCGGTCGCGGCCGTGGTCGCAAGGGAAGGGGGACCTTCGTCCCGATATTCCCATAGATTCTGCGCTATACGCCGGACGAAAGGGACGATTCGCCTCGTGCGCCTTCCTGCGGTAGCGACGTAGAGAGCCCCCGCCCCCGGAGTCACATCCGAGGACGGGGGCTCGGTCACCAGCCTGTTTCCACAAGCGACGGCCGGCACGGCACCCGAAGGCCCCCTGCCGGCCGTCGCCGGGTCCTATCTACTCGCTGCTAGCAACCTTGCGGCGCAGCAGGGTAAGGCCCAAACCGCCGAGCCCCAGCACCAGGCCAAGTGCAGCGGTGCCGGAGGCACCACCCGCGCCGGTCGCCGCAAGGGTGACCTCGGTGAGGGTCGGGGTCGACGACACCCCGAGGGTGACGTCGGTGAGGCAAGTGAGACCGGCGAGCTCTTCCGCGGTCGCCGGACGAGTGACGTTGGTCACGGTGTCGGGGCCGTCGGCCACCACGTCAAACACGTGCGTGTTGGTGTTCAGCACGTACTTCCAGTGGTGGACCGTCTGCGTTCCGTAGACGGTCGTGTCCTCGCAGGTGGGCGCACCCCAGACCTCGGGATCCGTCGTGGTGTATTTGTCCCCGTCGCCACACGCGTCGCTCGACACGAAGTGCCAACTCTGCACCAGCGCGTGGTCCTCGGCCTGGCCGCTGTACGTCAGCAGCCCGTCGCCGACGACCGCGTCGATCTCATCGCGCGTGCCCCTGTAGAGGTCCTGCTGGTAGGTCACGCCGCACTGCTGCGGCGAGATCTGGCCCTGGCCGACGAGATCCTGGGGCCAGTTGACATCCTCGCCGACGCTGGCGCTCGGGAAGTACCCATGAACGTCCCACGTGTACCACTCGCAGAGGATCGCCGGAACTGCGGGGGACCCATTGGTCGGGGCAACAGCGGGCACGTAGTCGGGGTTCGGGATCGTCGGGTCGCCGACGGCATCCACCGGTTCGGTGATTGTGTACGGGCGCTGCGACTGGGTCCCTCCGAATGGCAAGGCCCACCAGCCTATGCCGGGCTTTGCCGCGGACCACTGCTGGCTCCCCCACACGTGCGTTGAGAAGTTGTAGTCCTTCCCCCACAGGTACTCGGTACCGTAGACCCCAGCAACAGCGGGCACGTAGTCGGGGTTCGGGATCGTCGGGTCACCGACGGCCGGGCTGCCAGGCGTCGCGGGAACTGCGTCAACTCCCGGGACGGGAACACAGGCGACGACGGCGCTAGCCGGCGAGGCCGCCAGAATGAGGCCAGCGACTCCTGCCATAGCGCCGAGGCCGACCGCCGCGAGGAATCTCTTCCCCATTGAGCGGGTTGATGTCGCATTCATGTTTTTCTCCCTCCGGGGCGCCGACCGTACCGTCGCCCCTGCGTGTGATTGACGACACGCGATTCTTGTCTTGTGGATACTAGGCTGTGATCTGCTGTGATCTTGGTCACATCTGCATGTGACCTACGTCACACCGTAAGGGGAGACGGCGGCTTGCGCAACCGCACAGGGGACTTTAGTCCCCCTCAGTGGCAAATCCCGCGTGGTAAACGCGGACGAATGGGGCATTCTGCGCGCCGGATCGTCCTTGGTGCGCCTGCGGGAGCCCCTCAGAGGAACGAGAAATCTAGACGTTGAAGCGGAACTCCACCACGTCGCCGTCGGCCATGACGTAGTCCTTGCCCTCGATGCGGACCTTGCCGTGGGCCTTCGCCTCGGCCATCGAACCGGCGGCCACGAGCTCCCCATAGGCCACGACCTCGGCCTTGATGAAGCCTCTCTCAAAGTCCGTGTGAATGACGCCGGCGGCCTGCGGCGCAGTCCAGCCGCGCCGGATGGTCCACGCCCGCGACTCCTTGGGGCCCGCGGTGAGGAAGGTCTGGAGACCCAGGGTCGAGAAGCCGACGCGAGCAAGCTGGTCAAGCCCCGACTCGGGCTGACCGGACTCCGCGAGCATCTCCGCGGCCTCGTCGGGCGTGAGGTCAACAAGTTCCGCCTCGAACTTGCCGTCCAGGAAGATCGCCTCGGCCGGGGCGACGCTCGCGGCGAGCGCGGCGCGCTGGGCGTCGTCCGCGAGGCCCGCGTCGTCGGTGTTGAACACGTAGATGACGGGCTTGGCGGTGAGCAGGGTAAGCTCGCGGATCGACGCGAGTTCGAGCCCCGCCGCCTTCGCCCCCGCGGAGAGTGTCTGGCCGCCATCGAGGATCGCCCGCGCCGTCTGACACGCCGTGAGGTAGTCCGGCGAGGCCTTCTTCCCGCGGACCTCCTTCTCCAGCCGCGGAATGGCCTTGTCGAGCGTCTGGAGGTCGGCGAGGATCAACTCGGTGTTGATCGTTTCGAGATCCGACGCGGCGTCGATTCGACCCTCGACGTGGACGACGTCGGGGTCCGCGAACGCGCGGGTCACCTGGCAAATCGCATCGGCCTCGCGGATGTGCGACAGGAACGCGTTGCCGAGGCCCTCGCCCTCGGACGCGCCCTTGACGATCCCGGCGATGTCGACGAAGCTCACCGTCGCTGGCACGATCCTCTCCGAGTGGAAGAGGTCAGAGAGAACCTCGAGGCGGGGATCGGGCAGGGGCACCACTCCGATGTTGGGCTCGATCGTGGCGAACGGGTAGTTCGCCGCGAGCACCTGGGCGCGAGTCAACGCGTTGAAGAGGGTCGACTTGCCGACGTTGGGCAAGCCGACAATGCCGATGGTAAGGGCCACGGGGCGAGTCTAGTCGGGGGTGGCTACGCGCCGACGCGCGCGCCGCGGCGCCGCGCCTGCTCGGCCGGGTCCGGAACGGGTACCGCGGCGATTAGTTCACGCGTGTAGTCCTGCTTCGGGTGAAGCAGGATGTCCGTGACGCTGCCCTGCTCGACGAGCAGCCCGTCCTTCATCACGGCGATGCGATCGCTCAGCATCTCCACCACGGCGATGTCGTGGGAGATGAACAGGCACGCGAAGCCGTGCTCGCGTTGAAGGTCGCGGAACAGTTCCAGAACCCTGGCCTGTACCGAGACGTCAAGGGCGGAGGTCGGCTCGTCGGCGATGAGAAGTTGGGGTTCGAGCGCCAGCGCCCTCGCGATGCCGACGCGTTGGCGCTGCCCGCCCGAGAGCTCGTGGGGGTAGCGGTTCCGCATGGATCGCGGGATCTCCACCTGGTCGAGCAACTCGCTCACGCGCGCTGTCAACCGCTCGGACCGGCCGATCTTGACGGCCTTGTCGCCGTCGAGGAGGTCGCTTCCGCGCTCCGTCGCCTCCTCCTCTTCGGCGAAGTGTTGGAGGACAAGCGGCTCGAGAATGGACTGGCCAAGGGGCCAGCGGGGGTTCAGCGACGATCCCGGATCCTGGAACACGATCGACACGCCCTTGCGGATCCTGTTGAGATCCTTCTTCCGAATCCCCTGCATCTCGACGCCCGTGATGGACAACTCGCCGGCGTGAACGGGAAGAAGTCCCACCGCGCACCGGCCGACCGTGGTCTTGCCGGAGCCGGATTCGCCCACCAGCCCCACGATCTCGCCCTTGCGGATGGTGAGGTCGATCCCATTTACGGCTCGGAACGCGGGCGTCCGGCCCTGCTTGGGGTACTCGATAACGAGGTCCCTCGCGTCGAAGACGACGGGGGCCGACTTCTTGACTCGGTCGGCAACCTTTCCCTTGAGGGTCGATCCGAGGTGAGGGACGGCCGCCAGAAGGGTCTTCGTATATTCGTGGGCCGGCTTGCCGAAGATCTGGGTCGACGTGCCCTCCTCGACGAGCCGTCCGTCCTTCATCACGACGATGCGGTCGGCCATGTCGGCGACGACGCCCATGTCGTGGGTGATCAGGACGATGCCCGCGTCGATGCGGTCCTTGAGATTGCGAATGAGTTGAAGGATCTCGGCCTGGACGGTGACGTCAAGCGCCGTGGTGGGCTCGTCGGCGAACAGCAGGCTGGGCTCGCACGCGAGGGCCTGGGCGATCATCGCCCGCTGGCGCTGGCCACCGGAGAGCTGGTGCGGGTACGAGTCGAATCGGCGCTCGGCCTCGGGGATTTCGACGAGCTTCAGGAGTTCGATCGCGCGCTTCTTCGCGTCGGCGGGGGCCATCCGGAAGTGCTGGCGAAGGACCTCGACAATCTGGGCTCCGACGGTGAGCACGGGGTTGAGGGCGGTCATCGGTTCCTGGAAGATCACACCGACCTCGACGCCGCGCACTTCCGAGAGCCGCCCCTGGGACAGGCCGATGAGTTCGCGCCCGCGAAGCTTGGCACTCCCGCTCGCGCGGCCATTCCGCGGCAGAAGCCCGATGATGGCCATCGACGACTGGGTCTTGCCGGAGCCGGACTCGCCGACGATCGCGAGGACCTCGCCCTGGCGCACCTGGTAGGTCACGTCGATGGCGGCCGGGTACCACACGCCGTCAACCCAGAAGTCGACGTTCAGTCCATTGACATCGAGAACGAGTTCTCCGCTCATGCGAGGGCCTCCACTCGTGCCACCATGGTCGCGTGCACACTTACCGGCCGCGGTCCGCGCGCATCACGGCGGCGCTGATCGTCGCCGTCGCCGCGACCGTCGCCGCGGCAAGAGTCATGGGTGACGGCCTGCGCGGGGCGGCTCCGACCGTCGGCCTGGCCGCGCTCGTCGCGATCGCCGGCGTGGTGGGCTACTGGAGGCCGTCGATCCGGGTGGGGCCCGACTCGATCGATGTCCACAATGTTCTGCGCCGCGCGACGATACCGCTCTCGCGCGTCGTGCACGTCGACACCAAGTGGGCGCTCGAACTGTACCTGGACGATGGCTCCAAGGTCTCGGCCTTCGTCGCGCCGGCGCCGGGAGCATTCGCCGCGCGCACCATGCGCGCAGAGGACGCGCGCGGGCTGCCGCGGGATACGTACCTTGCGGGCACGGTGAGGCCCGGCGACCGCAGGGGCACGCCGTCCGGCGATGCCGCCGCCCTCGTGCGGAAGTCGCTCGAGGACTACCGGAAGCGCGTCGGCCACGACGCGGCCGATCCGATCACGAGGACCGTCGACGTCGGCGCGATACTCGCCCTTACGGTCGGCCTCGCGGCCGCCTTCGAAGGATTCCTGGTCTAGTCGGCTCACGCCTCGTCACCGTCCTGGTGGTGTCCGTGCGCCTCGAGGGAGGTCCTCTCGGTCTCGGTCTCGGCGCGCGACTCGGCGGTGTCGGCCTTGAGGAGGTCCTTGGACTTGGGGATGCGCCGCTGGCGAGGGTCGAACGCGTCCCGCAACCCGTCGCCGATGAGGTTGATCGACAGCGCGTAGATGATGATGAAGCTACCCGGCCACCAGAAGAGCCACGGTCGCGTCGCGAACGCGGATCCGTACTCATTGATCAGGTTCCCCAGCGAGACGTCGGGACGCTGGATCCCGAATCCGAGGAACGACAAGGAAGCCTCGAGGATCGTCGCGATGGCCATGAGCAGCGTCGCGTTGACGATGATCACGCCCATGGCATTGGGGAGGATGTGCTTGAACATGATGGAGAAGTCCGATGCTCCCGCAACGCGCGCGGCATCCACGAACTCGCGTTCCCGAAGGCTCAGAAACTCCGCGCGCACGAGGCGCGCGAGCGGTGGCCACAGGAAGAGCCCCAAGACGATGGCGAGCAGTAGCGCTCCCCCGTTCACGACCGACCGGCCGATCACCGCAGTGACGACGAGGGCGGGGATCGCGATGAACACCTCGGTGGTGCGCATGAGGAGGTTGTCGAGTCGGCCCCTGAAGTAGCCGGACACGGAACCGACCGCGACTCCGAGAGTCGTGGCGATGAGGCCCATGACCACCATCACCATCAGGGACTGCTGCGCGCCCCGCATGACGCGCGCGAAGATGTCTCTGCCGATCTCATCCTGGCCAAAGGGGTGGTCGCCAAAGATGACCTTCCATCCCTGGAGGTGCATCGTCGGCCGCCCCATCGCGATCGAGATGTCGCTCGTCTCGGTGTAGGTCCACTTCCACCAGCCGTGGATGGGTCCGATGCCGATGGAGGAGTAGACCAGGATGATTGTGAGCGTCAGGACGATCGCGGCGATCATGGCCACGCGGTGATGGGTGAAGCGCGTCCATACGACGCGGGAGATGGAGAGGCCTTCGGTGTGGTCCGTGGGCTCCCCAAGCATTTCGGCCGGTGCGGTCACGCGTCCACCCGGATTCTGGGGTCGAGGACGGCGTAAAGGATGTCGGCCACGATGTTCCCGATGAGCAAGAGGAGTCCGGTCACGAGGAAGTACGCCATGAGGACGTTGACGGACACATTTCTCAGCGCCTCGATGAAGAGGCGCCCCATGCCGTTCCACCCGAAGACGGTCTCCGTGATGACCGCCCCTCCAAAGAGCCCTGCCATGTCGAGCGGGATGATCGTCGCGAGCGGGATGAGCGCGTTGCGGAATGCGTGTCGCATGATCACGGCCCGCTCCGGGAGCCCCTTCGCTCGCGCCGTGCGGATGTAGTCGAGGTTCATGACCTCGAGCAGGCTCGCGCGCGCATAGCGGGTGTAGCTCGCGAGCGAGATCAACACGAGCGCCGTCACGGGAAGCACCATGTGCGTGTAGGTGTCGACGGTGCCAACCCAGTAGCCGCTACCCGCCAACTGGGGCGTGACCGAACCCACCGTGGCGATGGGTCGGCCGTTGATGGCGCCGGTTTCGGTGTATCGCTGCCACCAGCCCATCGCGAAGTCGATGAAGATGAGGAAGTACACGAGGGCCCCGGTCAGCGCCGATAGGCGGACGCTGATCCGCCAGTCGGGTCCGCCGTAGAGGCGGCCGACGACGGCGCCGAGCGCAATGAAGCCGAGGCCCGTTCCCAGCACGGCGGCGCCGGCGGAGAAGCGGAAGGCCTGCTGCATGGGGAACCAGGCGATCGTCCCGAGAGCCGCGACGGTGAGCGTCGAATAGAGCGCACGCCTGTTCGACAGTCCCGTGGCGAGGAACGTCACGAGGACGGCGATGCCGGCTCCGAGTCCGGCAATCACCACGGGGCCGAGTTGCGGGTCGGCGAACCAGCCGGACCTGTCGAGCGCGAAGAGCAGGATCGCGGCTCCCAGGCCACCGAGGCTACCGAACGCGAAGCGCCTGCCCCACGCGCCACCCGCGGCGCTTCCGACGACGAGCCCGAGCACCACCCCGATGATGGTAAGGGCGAGCACGGGGAAGTGCGGATTCGCTAGGAAGTCATTGAAGCCGATCGCCCCCCACTGTTTCAGGAGCACCGCCACCCAGAAGGATGGGAGCGAATACATGAAGAACGCGGCGAGCGTCACGCCGTAATCGAAGCCCGAATACTGTCGTAAGGCAGAGATCACCCCGATGGAAATGCCGATGAGGATCGCCAGGATCAGCGAGATCACCACGAGTTTGATGGTCGAGGCCATCGCGTGGGGAAGCATCGAGGTGACGGGCTGGCCGCTCTTCCAGTCGATGCCGAAATCGCACTTGCCGACGACGCACTTGGTCACTCCGCCCGCCCAGTAGAAGTAGCGGATGGGGGCCGGGATGTTCAAGTCAAGCTCGGCGGTGCGCGCCTCGATCAATTGCTCGCGGTTGCGCTGGCTCGAGGTGCGCAAGTCCTCGAGCGGGTCGCCCGCATTGGCCGCGAGGATGTAGAAGAGGTACGACGCGGCGATCAGCACGCCCAGGATCGTGACCAGGCGGCGAAGGATGAAGGAGACCATGCCTCAGACTTCCAGGGCTGGGGGATGGGGGGTGCCGGATCGCTCCGACACCCCCCACCACCGATGTAAGGGATAAGCCTACTAGCGCCTAGGCAGCAGCCTTGGCGGCAGGCGCCTCCCACTCCCAGTAGTTCCAGAAGAACTGGGGCGAAAGCGGCGACGACGAGATGTTCGCAAGCGAACTGTCGTACACCAAGACGCCCGGGAACTGGAACACGGTCATGCCGTACGCGTCGTCCCAGAGGAGCTTGTCGATCTGGGCAAGAAGCGACTTCTGCGTGGCCGGGTCGAACTCCACCTTGAGCTTGTCGTAGAGGGCGTCAACGGCCGGGTTGGAGTACCCGGTGAAGTTGTTGCCTCCAGTCGACTGTCTTCGTCCGGAAGGTCGCGTCGGTCGCCGTCACGGCCGTGGACGTGGACTGCCACCCGAAGAGTGACGCGTCGTACGTTCCACTGCCGAGGAGCGAGCCCCAGTTCGGGTCAGAGCAGTCGACCAGGTTGAACCCGGCCGGTGCGACCTGCTCCGCGTAAAGTTGGTACTCATTCGCCCGGCGGGTGTTGGTCGACGAGAACAGGAAGCACACGTCGATCGGATCGGTGAGGCCCACGCCCTCGAGCATGGACTTTGCCTTTGCCGCGTCGCCCTGGCCGTAGACCCCGGACCCGTTGCCCGCAACCGCCTCGTCGTAGCCAGGGGCGCCAGGAAGGTACACCTGGCTCTGATCCCACTTGGCGTCAGGAGAGAGCGGCTTGATGAGCTTGTCCATGACCTCGTTGACGTTGAGGGCCGTCAGGAACGCCTGACGTACCACCTTCGCCTTGGCCGCGTCGCCCCCATATGTAGCGGGGTTGAACGCGACCGCCCTCGTGGTTGAACACAAGGTCGATGTGCTCGTACGTCGCCTCGGGGTTGTTGACAATCGTCACGTTCTTCAGGCCCTCGGCCGCCGCAAGGACGTCCGTGGTGGCCTGGGGAAGCGTGATCGACACCTCGCCGTTGGCGAGCGCCTGAACCGAGGCGAGCGCGTCCGGAATGAACCGAACCGTGATCGACTCGACCTTGGGCTGCGGGCCGGCCTTGTAGTCGGCGCCGCGTGCCTTGAGGGTCATGTACTCGTCCTGGACGAAGTCCGTCACCACATACGCGCCGTCACCGACCGTGAGGCTGGTGTCTTCGGGCATGGACGTGAGGTCGAAGTCCGTGTTCCAGACATCCGCGATCTTCTTGAGAGCCACAGGGTCCTTGTCCGTGATCGCCTTGACGACCGCGTCCTTGGCCTTCTGCGGGTCGGTGAGGCCGAGAGCCTTCTCGCCCACGATGTGGGCCGGCATCATGTTGCCGGAGTAGAGCAGTTCCCAGTCCACGAGGATCTCGTCGTAGTGGAGCGTGACCGAGTGGAAGTCATCGCTCGTCTCGGGCTGCTGCGTCACCTGCTCGATGCCGCCGCCGATGGCGACGGAGTCGAAGTAGACGGCGTCGCCCGGGATGATCTGACCGGTCTCCTCGTCGTACTGCGGGTCGGCGTTCGGGTCGTTGAGGTTGCCCGAGAGCGCAGCCCACTGCAATAGCAGGTCGGCGTCGTCAACCTTGACGCCGTCGGACCATGTCACGTCCTTGTTGACCGTGTACTTCACGACGAGCGGGTCCTTGGTCACGAGCTCATAGGTCCCGAAGTCGGGGTTCCTGACCAAGTTCTGCTGGTCGTCGTAGTAGTTGAACCACTGTTGGGTCATGTACAGGATGTTGGCGTTCGCGGTGGCGTTGCCGTTCGTCGTGTTCGCGTTGAACGAATAGAACGGCTGGTTCCACGCCACAGTGAGCGAGGAATTCTCCACGATGCCAGTCTCTGCCGTACATGCGGAGAGGGCCACCGACGCCACAGCGGCGAGGGTAGCCCCCTTTGCAAGCATGCCGAGCTTCATCTCGACTCCTTTCGAGTTGTCGCCCCACCTGCGTTGGCACCTTGTGAGCGCTCCCGCTGGCGAATGCGTCGTCCACGGACCATCAAGTTCCGCAGTTGAACAAATCGTAAGGGGAAGGAGGTCACGGGCGCATCACAATCGCTTAAATCGTTTCGATAATGAGCCTATTCGGGTACAGATCGGCCGAAACTCGAGGGCCGCCTGGGCCAACAGGCCCCGCCCGGAGAGGCCAGAGCGGCATTCGGTCGAGACTCGACGCGTCTCCCGGACACGGAATCGCGCGGGTGGCGACCCTATGTCCGCGCCGCGTGCCAGAGTGATTCCATGACCGAATTCCTCGCGGCGCTCGCCGGGCTCGTCGTCGGCGCGCTGATCGCCTACTTCTTCGCCGTCGCCCGCTCCTCCACGCACACGGAGGCGGTCGCTAACAAGCGCGCCGAGGAACGCGAACTCCGCGTTCGCGAGGAGGCCGAGAGGCGCATCGCCGACCTCAAGGACCAATACGCGCACGTGCAGGATCAGTTCAAGGCGCTGAGCTCGGACGTGCTGGCCGCGAACTCGGCACAGTTCCTCGAGATGGCGGACGAACGATTCAAGCGAGCTCACCAGGCGCAAGAGGCGGAGGCAGCCAAGCGCGAGCAGGCGGTCAAGCAACTCGTCGAGCCGATGTCCCGCGCCCTCGACGAGGTCAAGAAGCAGACGACCGAGGCAGAGAAGTCCCGCGCCGAGGGGCAGGCGACGCTACGCGAGCAGGTGGTGCAGATGGTCGCGGCCTCGGAGAAACTCGACAAGAAGACGACGGACTTCATCAACACCCTTCGCCGCTCGGACGTGCGCGGGAACTGGGGGGAGGTCCAACTCCGCAGGGTCGTGGAGCTCGCCGGGATGGTCAACTACGTCGACTTCACCGAACAGGAGAGCGTCCAGGACGAGGGCAAGAACCTTCGACCCGACATGGTGGTGCGCCTCGCGGGCGGGCGGAGCGTCGTCGTCGACTCCAAGGTGGCGCTCGTCGCGCTGATCGAGGCGTTCGAGACGGACGACGAGGCGGTGCGCGCCGAACGCCTCCTCGCCCACGCGCGGCACGTCAAGAAGCACGTGGACGACCTCTCGTCGAAGAAGTACTGGGAGCAGTTCTCTCCGACTCCGGAGTTCGTGGTGATGTTCGTGCCGTCCGAGGCGTTCTACCAGGCCGCCCTCGAGCAGGATCCCGCACTCCAGGAGTACGCCTTCTCCAAGAACATCGTCATCGCGACGCCGACCACCCTGGTGGCGATGCTCCGCACCGTCGCGCACGCGTGGAAGGAAGCCGCGCTCGCCGACAACGCGCGCGACGTGCTTAACGCGGGACAGGACCTCCACAAGCGCCTTCTCACCATGGGCGAGCACTTCGCGAAGCTCGGCCGCGCGCTCGACAGCGCGGGCAAGGCCTACGACGGCGTGGTGGGCTCGTACGAGCGCTCCGTGCTCCCGGGCTCACGCCGCCTCGCCGAACTCAAGGTCATCGACGCGCCGGTCGAGGCTCCCGAGACCCTCGATCTCCACCCCAGGAGCCCCAAGGAGATCGAGGCGCCGGAGGACTAGTCGTCGGACGCCGGCGCATCCAGGGCGGGGATCACGATCTCCGAACCATCGGCGGCGATGATCGGAGGGGCCCCAGCGGGTGGGGCGGGTACCGGGAGGGTCTTCTCGGCATCGCGCGTCCGACGCGCGTCGGCGGCCTCCGGCTGGAAGATCTCCTCGAAGACACTCATCGGCTCGTCCTTTCCTCCGCGTCGCGGGCCTTCATGTCCGCCCGGATTTCGTGGGGAAGGGAGAACATCAGGTCCTCCGTGGCCGTGCGCACCTCGTCCACGTTCGCGTAACCGCGCCGTGCGAGCGCGTCGAGCACGTCGCGCACGAGAATCTCGGGCACGGACGCACCCGAACTGAGACCGACGGTCGCCACGCCCTGGAACCACGCGTCGTCGAGTTCTGCGGCCCTATCGATCCGGTACGCGGCGCCAGCGCCGGACTGCAGGGCCACCTCGACGAGTCGCACGGAGTTCGACGAGTTCGCGCTGCCGACCACGATCACGAGGTCGCACTCTGGCGCGAGCTTCTTCACCGCGACCTGGCGGTTCTGGGTGGCGTAGCAGATGTCGTCGCTCGGCGGATCCTGGAGCCTCGGGAAGCGCGCGCGGAGGCGGCGGACGGTCTCCATGGTCTCGTCGACGCTTAGCGTCGTCTGAGAGAGCCACACGACGTTGTCGGGATCGGGGACGACGACGGCGTCGGCCTCCTCGGGCGAGTTGACGACGACAGTGTGCCCGGGCGCCTCCCCCGCGGTCCCCTCGACCTCCTCGTGGCCCTCGTGGCCGATCAACAGGATGGTCTGGTTGGCCCCGGCGAAGCGCACGGCCTCCTTGTGCACCTTGGTCACCAGGGGGCACGTCGCGTCGATCGTCACGAGGTTGCGCGACGCCGCGGCGTCGCGCACCGCAGGCGAGACGCCGTGGGCCGAAAACACGACGCGGGCGCCCTCGGGAACGTCATCCGTCTCGCCCACGAAAACCGCCCCGCGCGCGCTCAACGTCTCGACCACGTACTTGTTGTGGACGATCTCCTTGCGCACGTAGATGGGCGCCCCGTGGATCTCGAGGGCCTTCTCCACGGCGATGACGGCGCGGTCGACGCCCGCGCAGTATCCGCGCGGAGCGGCGAGGAGCACCCGCTTGGGGTCGGCGCTAGGCATGCCTCCATGGTACGTGGCACCCTGAGTCTGTGGACGAGCCCCTGGCCGTGAGCGAGCCCCTGCCCGAGACCGCGGGTGACACCACCCCCGAGCGGCCGTGGCCCGTGCGCCACCTCACGCAGAAGGTCAAGGAGTACGTCGACCGCATGCCGCCCGTGTGGGTCGAGGGGCAGGTGCTCAATCTCCGGCGGTGGAAACACCTCGCCTTCCTGACCCTCCGCGACGCCGAGGCGGACGTGTCGATGTCGGCAACACTCCCCTACGCCGAGGTCGAGGCCGTCGCCGGAGGCCTTGCCGACGGCGCCCGCGTCATCGTCCACGCCAAGCCAACGTGGTGGACCAAGAGCGGCTCGCTTCAGCTCGACGCGCGCGAATTGAGGACGGTGGGCCTCGGCGAACTCCTCGCGCGGCTCGAGGCGCTACGCGAACGCCTCGCGCTCGAGGGCCTCTTCGACGACGACCGCAAGGTGCCGCTGCCCTTCGTCCCGAACCTCGTCGGCCTCGTGTGCGCCAACCAGGGCGACGCGGAGCACGACGTCGTGGTCAACGCGAGGGAGCGCTGGCCGTCGGTCCGGTTCGAGATTCGGCGCGTGACGGTCCAAGGGGCCAAGTGCGTGCCCGAGACGACGGCGGCGATCCGCGAGCTCGACACGCACCCCGACGTGGACGTCATCGTGGTTGCGCGGGGCGGTGGTTCCCTCGAGGACCTCCTCCCGTTCAGTTCGGAGGCGCTGATTCGGGCCGCCGCCGCTTGCGCGACCCCGCTCGTCAGCGCGATCGGCCACGAAAAGGACTCGCCGTTGCTCGACTTCGTCGCGGACCTGCGTGCCTCGACACCAACGGACGCGGGTAAGCGCATCGTCCCGGACGCCGCGGCGGAGACGCGGGCGGTGGTTCGGGCGACCGAGGCCCTGCGTGCGGCGATCGAGGCGCGACTCGACCGCGAGGCCGCGAGCCTCATCTCGTATCTGACGCGCCCCGTCCTCGTCCACCCCGACCGGCTCATCGAGCCGCTCGCGGAGGAGATCACGCGCCATCGCTCGGCCGTGCGGCGGGCGCATGGCGCCCTGGTACGGGCGACGGAGGCGCACCTCGCGGGACTCGTAGCGAACCTGCGCGCGCTGTCGCCCCAGTCGACGCTGGAACGCGGCTACTCGGTCGTGCGCGCGGCATCCGGCGCCGTGGTGCGCGAGGCCGCGGGACTTGAGGTGGGCGAGCGCGTCGCCATCCGGTTCGCTAGGGGTGCTGCCGAGGCGGACATCGCCGCCACCACTCACTAAGACGGAGGGGTGGCCGCCGGACCTCCGGCGGCCACCCCGGACTCTTTCGGATGGACGGTGGAACTCAGGTGTCTTTCGCCTCCCCCTCAGCTGGAGACGAACGACGCCTGTCCTGCAGCCGGCGCAACAGGGCCGGACGTGTTGAGACTCCGCTGCCGCCGCTTGGCGGCCGACGCGACATCGCGGTTCCATGACCGCGCGAGCCGCGACAAGATCTTCTCCGGAACGACCGGGCACTGGATGAGCGCGAGGAGAACCTCCGCGCTCTTGTCCTGCGCGAGCGTCTCGCGCAATTCGACGGGAATGTCGACCCGGGGGTTCCTCGCCACCCCTGCCCGCACGGCAGGCGACTCGTCGGCCGCGAGAATCAGGAGGGATGTCAGAGGCGTACGGACGCGCTCACCGACGGCGGCGCGAACCTTGAGCTGTTCCGAACGGGCGAGCGCCGCGAGTTCGCCGTCGGTCAGGTCGTCCCTCATCACCGCCGCCACGCTGTTGAGGGCGGTGCGGCCACCCTCGTAGTCTTCGCTGAACATTTCGATTCACCCCATTGTGAGTCGGTTGACTCCTTCAATGGATGAGACGACCCGGCGGGCACTCTATGACGCCACTTCCCAGAATCCCTGTGTACCGTTGCGGCGTTCCCGCCGCCCCACACCCGCCGCCCCACACCCGCCGCCCCACACCCTCCGCCCCACGCCCTCCGGCCGACGGCCGTCGGCCTCCTCTCGCGGTAGCGTGGGACCGTGACCACCCGACCCGATATCGAGGATCTCTCCTACGAGCAAGCGCGGGACGAACTCGTGGGAATCGTCGCGAAGCTCGAGATCGGCGCCGTGACGCTAGAACAGTCGCTCGAACTCTGGGAGCGGGGCGAGGCACTCGCCGTGAGGTGCCAACACATTCTCCAGGGGGCGCGCGAAAGGGTCGCGGGCGCGGGCGGCGATGCGGCCGACGACGACGCGGCGGCCGCCCCGGAGACATCGGCGTGAGCGACCACGCGCTCGTCATCGGCGAGGCGCTGATCGACGTCGTGATTCGCCCAGACGGCACCTCCTCGGAGCACCCGGGCGGCTCCCCGGCGAACGTCGCGATTGGGCTCGCCAGCCTCGGTCGCCAGGCCGAACTCCTTGCGTGGATTGGCCTCGACGACCACGGCCGCCTGATTCACGAGCACCTCGAGAGCGCGGGCGTCACCCTGGTCCGCGGTTCTGAGTCGGCGATACACACACCGGTCGCGACGGCCGTGCTCGACGACACGGGGGCCGCACACTACGACTTCGACCTCACCTGGGCGGTGAGCCCCAACGCCGCGCCGACGCGCAAGCCTCTCGTCGTCCACACGGGTTCCCTCGGCGCCATACTTCCTCCCGGCGGCAACGACGTCCTCACCCTCCTGGAAGGGTTTCGATCGACCGCGACCGTCACGTACGACCCGAACGTGAGGCCGTCCCTCATGGGCAACCCGATCACCGCGGCGGCACAGGTCGATCGTGTCGTCGCCGTGTCGGACATCGTCAAGGTGAGCGACCAGGATCTCCAGTGGCTCCATCCGAACGAGCCGGTCAACGCGCAGGTACGTCGCTGGCTTCAGATGGGTCCGTCAATCGTCGTCGTCACGCGAGGAGACCAGGGCGCGAGCGCCTTCCTGAGGGACGCCCGCCGCATCGATGTCACCGCCGCGACGGTTGAGGTGGTGGACACGGTCGGCGCGGGCGACGCGTTCATGGCGGGCCTGATCGACGGGCTGTGGTCTCAGGGCTACCTCGGCGCGGCAACGCGCGACGAACTCGATACCGTCTCAACCGACATCGTCACCTACGTGCTCGCCCGGTGCGTGGGTATAGCGGCGATCACGGTCTCTCGGGCTGGCGCAAGCGCGCCCACCCGCGCCGAACTCGGGGAGACCCCTCTCGCCTAGGCAAGCAGAGTCCTAGGCCAGTAGGCGCCCCTGCGCGAGGCCCCTCACGGCCCGCGGTCCAACGTCGGCGATCCGCGCGACCACGGCGAGGTGGACGGCCGAATTCTGGACGAGGGCGCGCGCGACGTCCGCACTCTTGTCCTGCGAAAGGGTTTCCGCGATCGAGGCGGCTCGTCCAATCGCGGGATTCGAGGCAACGGCGACGCGGACCTCAACCTTGGGATCCTGCGCGAAGGCAAGGAGGGCACCCAGCGGAGCGTCGTCTCGGGCTGCCGCCGCCGCCCGTGCCGACATGTCCTTCGACACCACCAGGCTCATGTAATCCTCACCCGTCAGGGGCCCATCCAGCACCCGGGACTCGGGTCCGTCCGTGGTCGTCCTACCGGTGATCGCCATTTGGATGCGTCTCCTAGGGTCGTGAGGGGGCGCGAGCGGGACAAGCGCGCCCCGCCATTGTGGCTGCTACTCGATGAGAGGGACGTCACACGCGGTCGTGACGCCACTTCCAGGGAATTCTCCGGAGAAGTCTACCCGAGCGACCTGTCAGAATAGGGCCATGCCCGATGCACCCAAGTTCCGAACCGAACACGACACCATGGGCGAGGTGCGCGTCCCCAAGGATGCGCTCTGGGGGGCGCAGACTCAGCGCGCGCTCGAGAACTTCCCGATTTCCGGGACCGTGCTCGAGCGCAGGCACATCAGGGCGCTCGCCCTCGTCAAGAAGGCGGCCGCGGTCGCCAACCTCGAGCTTGGTGTTCTCGGTGCCGAGGTCGCCGATGCGATCGTCCACGCGGCGGACGAGGTCGCCCGCGGCGACCATGACGTTCACTTCCCCGTTGACGTCTTCCAGACCGGGTCCGGAACCTCATCGAACATGAACGCCAATGAGGTTATCGCGAACCTCGCCGCCGCTCGCCTCGGGCGAGAGGTTCACCCCAACGACCACGTGAACGCCTCGCAGTCCTCGAACGATGTCTTCCCCACGTCCGTCCACGTCGCGGCGGCTGACGGCATCGTTCACGACCTGACACCCGCCCTGGAGCACCTTGCCGAGGCGCTCGAGGCGAAGGCGACGGAGTTCGGTTCGGTCGTGAAGGCCGGCAGGACGCACCTGATGGATGCGACCCCCGTGACACTCGGCCAGGAGTTCGGCGGATACGCGGCGACCGTCCGGCTCGGAGTCGAGCGCTTGGGCTCGGCCCTGCCCCGCGTGGCGGAGGTGCCGCTGGGGGGCACGGCCGTCGGAACGGGGATCAACACTCCCGCCGGTTTCTCGTCGCGCGTCATCGCGCTTCTCGCCGAGTACACCGACCTGCCGCTGACCGAGGCCAGGAATCACTTCGAGGCACAGTCCTCGCGGGATGGCCTCGTCGAGCTCAGCGGGGTGCTGCGGACCATCGCCGTCGGTCTTACCAAGGTGTGCAACGACCTTCGGTGGATGGGATCCGGCCCCAACACCGGACTGGGAGAGATTCGCATCCCCGACCTCCAACCGGGCTCCTCGATCATGCCGGGCAAGGTCAACCCCGTCATTCCGGAGGCGGTCCTGATGGTCTGCGCCCGCGTCGTCGGCAACGACGCCACCGTGGCGTGGGCGGGGGCTTCGGGCGCGTTCGAACTCAATGTTCAGATTCCCGTCATGGCACTCGGAACGCTGGAGTCCCTTCGCCTCCTCAGCAACGCCGCGCGCCTGCTCGCGGACAAGACCGTGACGGGAATCGAGGCGAACGTCGAACGGGCAAGGCGCAACGCCGAGGCATCGCCGAGCATCGTCACCCCGCTGAACCGCATCGTCGGCTACGAGAGCGCGGCGAGGATCGCCAAGCACGCCGTCGCGCGCGGACTCACGGTGCGCGAGGCGACGATCGACCTGGGCTTCGTGGAGCGGGGCGAGATCACCGAGGAGCAGCTCGATGCCCTCCTCGACGTGACGACCATGACCGGGAGCGAGTGAGCCGCAGGTTCCGTCGCGCCTTTCGCACGACCCGCTCGACGCTAAGTCAACCGAAGTTCAAGGGATCGCGAGGATCGAACTCGCTGATCTTCGTGTGCTTCGGCAGCAGGTGATCGAGGCCGATCATCGCCGCGGCGAGCGCCGCGAACCATGCCATGTAGACGACGATCCTCCACCCGACTCCGCTCCACCCGTGAAGCGTGACGTCGAGGAATGGGTACGGAGCGCTCACGTCAGACAGCACCGCGACGAGGGTCAAGATGAGGACGAGGTAGGCGACCAGGTACACGAGCCACCATCCGACGTGCTTCCACGAAATCCTGCGATGCTCGGCGAAGATGAGCCAAACGAGGAACGCGCCGACGGGCGTGACGACGTGCTCGAGGTTGTTGTTGTTCGCGAACCAGCCGAGGAACGATCCCGCACGCGGAAAGTCGGCCGGCCGCAACACGAAGTAGTACACGAGTCCCGTGATCGCGATGTAGAAGACGGCGCTCCCCGCGAGCCACTCGGGAGGCGTGCGCCAACGCCCAAGGAGCGTCACCGCCGTCCACGCGAAGGAGACGGCCATGATGACATTCGACTGAAACGTGAACGTGAGGACCTCGCGGAAGCCCCCAAGCACGATCAGGCTGATTCCCGCATAGAGGCCCAGAAGGCTCAGAAGGATCCGCAGGCACGCGGAGACGATGTTCGTGGGCGTCATGCGACGACCCCCACTGCGCAACCCGCAACTTCCCCAAGCACCATGGTGACTCCCCCGAGTTGCGTTCGACGCGGCCAACCGGACTGGAGGTCCGGACTAGAGGTCCAGACGCTCCAAGATGTCGGTCACCAGAGCCGCGACCGCCGAGCGTTCGGACCTCTCGAGCGTCACATGCGCGAAGAGCGGGTGACCCTTGAGAGCCTCGATTACGGCGGCAACTCCATCATGGCGCCCCACGCGCAAGTTGTCGCGCTGAGCGACATCGTGTGTGAGGATCACGCGGGAACCCTGTCCGATCCGGCTCAGCATCGTCAGCAGCACGTTGCGCTCGAGCGACTGCGCCTCGTCGACGATGACGAAGGCGTCGTGGAGGGAACGACCGCGAATGTGCGTCAGCGGCAACACCTCGAGCATGCCACGCGCCATGACCTCGTCCAGAACGTCCTTGGACACCACGGCGCCGAGGGTGTCGAAGACGGCCTGCGCCCAAGGGTTCATCTTCTCTGCCTCGCTACCGGGCAGATATCCGAGCTCCTGTCCCCCGACGGCGTAGAGGGGCCGGAAGACCATGATCTTCTTGTGTTGGCGGCGCTCCATGACCGCCTCGAGTCCGGCGCAGAGGGCGAGGGCGCTCTTGCCCGTTCCGGCGCGCCCCCCCATCGAGACGATCCCGATGCTCTCGTCGAGCAGCAGATCGAGCGCGACGCGCTGCTCGGCGCTGCGGCCGTGAATCCCGAAGACCTCAAGGTCGCCGCGAACGAGCCGGATGCCGCCGCCTTCGGTCACCCTGCCCAGCGCGGAACTGCGGGTCGAATGGATCACGAGTCCGGTGTGGACGGGGAGCGCGGAGACATCTACCCCAGCGTCTTCCTCCGGGGGGGCGGCGATCCGCTCGGCCTCGTAGAGGGCGGACATCTGCTGGTCCGTCAGACGTATCTCCCGCATGCCGGTCCATCCGGACTCGACGGCAAGCTCTGCGCGGTATTCCTCGGCGTCCATTCCCAGCGCGGACGCCTTGACGCGCATCGGGAGGTCCTTGGACACCAGGGTGACGGTATGCCCCTCGGCGCGAAGATTCGCCGCGACGGCAAGAATCCGCGAGTCGTTGTCGCCCAGCCGAAACCCGCTGGGCAGCACGTCGGGGTCGGAGTGGTTGAGCTCGACGCGCAGGGTTCCACCCGCCTCGTTGATCTCGATCGGCTCGTCCAGGTGTCCGTGCTTGACGCGCAGGTCGTCCAGGAGCCGCAGCGCCGCTCTCGCGAAGTAGCCAAGCTCGGGATGGTGCCTCTTGGCCTCGAGCTCCGTGACCACCACGACCGGGAGGACGACGGCATGCTCCGCGAAGCGTAGCGAAGCCCTGGGATCGGACAGCAGAACGGAGGTATCGAGCACGAAGGTGCGAAGGCCCGAGGCGAGTTCGCTCGGGGCTTCGGCGGGGGAAGGGCTCTGCGTGACGGTCACAAGTGCTCCCTGGCTGCCGGTCGAGCCACGGGGGCGCTCCGCCCCGTGGCGGAGGTTGTCATGGTGCTAGGTCGGTACCCACCATGATTCGACGGTACGCGCGGCCGGGCGTGTGCCAGAGCAACACGCCGGGCCGGAGGGGCGCCTAGCCGAACAAACCTAGCGCCCGCGGCGGCGCTCGCGCTGCGAGTACGCGCGAAGGGCCCTGATGAAGTCGACGTGGCGGAAGTCCGGCCAGTACGCGTCGCAGAAGTAGAACTCGCTGTGCGCGCTCTGCCACATGAGGAATCCACTCAGGCGCTGCTCACCGGACGTCCGAATGACGAGGTCGGGGTCGGGCTGGCCCTTGGTGTAGAGGTGCTGGGCGATGTGCTCCACGGAGAAGTCCTGAGCGACCTCGACGAGCGACCGGCCCTGATCCACCCCCTCCTGGAGGAACGCCTTCACCGCGTCGGCGATCTCGTGCCTGCCCCCGTACCCAACGGCGATGTTCACATGGAGCCCGCCCTTGGCATGCCCCGCGCGGACTGCCGCTCGAAGCCGCGCCGAGACCTGGGGCGGCAGGAGCTCGAGCGCCCCAACGACCTGGAGCGTCCAGCGACCATCGGCGGCGAGCGTCTCCACGGCCGAAGAGATGATGTCGAGGAGGCTTTCCAGTTCCGCGGAGTCGCGCTCGAGGTTGTCCGTCGAGAGCATCCACAGGGTGACGACGTCGACGCCGATGCCCTCGGACCATTCGAGGAGTTCGGTGATCTTGTCGGCACCGGCCCGGTGACCGTCCGCGTCCGGGGCGCCGGCCTGGCGCGCCCACCGGCGATTCCCGTCGAGGATGACCCCGATGTGGCGAGGCACGTTTCCGTTCCTCTTGAGCGCCCGAAGGAGGCGTCGCTCATACGTCCCGTAGAGCGGCTTCGACAGGCGCATCAGCGTCCTTCCCGGGTGGGTCGAGCGGGGGGATTTCCGCCCCCCACGGTACCGTCGCCCGCTAACCTACGGTATCGTAGGTTCATGCCCGCCGCCCCGGCCCCGACGCAGACCGAAGCCTCCCAACCGTCCAAGCCGCTCCTCCGCGGTTGGTTCCACCTGGGCGCCGTTCCGCTGGTTCTCATCGCCGGCCTCGCTCTCATCACCTTTGGGCCTACGCTCGCGGGCCGCATCAGCGCCGCGATCTACACACTCACCGCCGTAGAACTCTTCGGCACCTCCGCGATCTACCACCGCGGCAACTGGGCCGAGCAGTTGCGCGCCATGCTTCAGCGCGTGGACCACGCCAACATCTTCCTGATCATCGCGGGAACGTACACGCCGCTCAGCGTGCTCCTGCTGCCGAAGCACACGGCGATCATCGCACTCTCTATCGTCTGGGGAGGGGCGGTCGCGGGCCTTCTCGCCCGGCTTCTCTGGCGCAACGCCCCGCGTTGGTTCTGGGTGCCCCTCTACATTGGCCTTGGCTGGGTCGCGGTCGCGTTCATCAAGCCGCTCGCCGACGCGGGCGGCCCTGCGGTCATCGCGCTCGTGTTGGCCGGCGGGCTCGCCTATACGGTCGGCGCCCTGATCTACGCGCTCAAGTGGCCGAACCCGAGCCCGAAGTACTTCGGGTTCCACGAGATCTTCCACGCGCTAACCATTGCCGCCTTCATCTGCCACTACGTCGCCGTCAGCCTGGCCATCTACCGCGCCTGACGCCGCGCGGTGCCGCACCTTCCTGAGGTGCGCGTTCATCGATCGAAAGAGGACGATGCACGCCAGGGCGAGCGCGAAAGTGACAATGAACCCCAGGAATCCGGGGCCGAGGCTCTCGTCGATCGGGCTCATGTCCACCTCCTAGGACTATCGTGCCTCATGATGACCACAAACAAGTCCCCACAGTCCGCCGACGAGGAAGTCGGCGGGCGACGCGTCGACCGTCGAGCGACGGCGGCGACGATTCTCGCGGCGATCGTTCTGACCGGAGTGGTCTCCTACTTCGGACTGAAGGCGGCCAACCAGCCCATTCGGTGGTCGGACGTGGGCTACACGATCGATTCGGCGACGCAGGCGACGAGCACCTTCGACGTCTACCTCTACACCGACTCCGACGCGACGTGCAGGATCCGGGCCCTCAACTCGAGGTTCTCCGAGGTGGGATACGTCGACGTTGCGGTCGCGAGGAGCGCCGGGCGCCAGCAGCGCATTACGAGTACCGTTGTGACCGTGGAGCCCGCCGTTACGGCGGTTGTGGCCTACTGCCAGTCCGCCTGACTTCGCCCCGCACTATCGCCCCCGTACCCGCCCTTGCTATCCTGTGACACCTTGCCCTAGAGGAGGCTGACGTGACCGAGACCCAGGCGTGGCTCACCCAGGAGGCGTACGACCGCCTCCAGGAGGAGTTCGCGCGCCTCACGGGCCAGGGGCGCCAGGCCATCGCCCGCGAGATCGACGAGCGTCGGCGCGAAGGCGACCTCAGCGAAAACGGGGGGTATCACGCCGCGCGGGAGGAACAGGCCAAGCAGGAGGCGCGGATCGCCCAGCTTCGTCGCATCCTCGACAACGCCAAGGTCGGCGCCGCACCGTCGGGCAGCGGTGAAATCGAGTCGGGAATGGTCGTCACGGCGGAGGTCGGAGGACGCGAAATGCGGTTCCTCGTGGGCTCGCGAGAGGCCGCCGGGGGGACGGACATCGACGTCTTCTCTGCGCAGTCCCCGCTCGGCGAGGCGCTCCTCGGCAAGCACCCGGGGGACGAAACCACCTACTCGGCGCCCAACGGCAACGAGGTTCCGGTGAAGATCATCGCGACGGAGCCCTTCACGGGCTGAGGCGCCCTCCTAGCCAGCGCCGGCACCCGAGATGGGTATCTCCGTCGTCGGCCCCAGTCCCGTCTTCCTCAGGCCCTCGACGAAGGTCTTGGTGAAGGCAAGGATCGGGACGGCGAGGAGCGCCCCGACGAGGCCCCCGACGATCCCCCCAACGCCAACCGCGAGCAGGATCACAATCGGGTGCACGGAGGCGGCCTTGCCGAACAGGAACGGGTAGAGCACGTTGCCCTCGACCTGCTGGACGACCAGAATGACGCCGACCATGATCACGGCCTTAACCCATCCGCCCTCGACCACCGCAACAAGGACGGCGACCATCCCCGAGAGCGTGGCACCGACGAGCGGGATGAAGGAGGTCAGGAAGACGACGATGAAGATCGGCACCCAAAGGTTCAGCCCGAGGATCCACGCGCCGAGCCCGATGCCCGTGGCGTCGACAAGCGCAACGAAGACCGACGTGCGGGTGTATCGGGCGAGGGTCTCCCATGCCGCGGTCCCCGCGTAGTCGACCTGGGCGCGTGCGCGGCGCGGAAACACCTGAACGAAGTCGAGCCAGATCTGCCTGCCGTCCTTGAGGAAGAAGAAGAGGCAGAAGAGAGCCAGGATCGCGCCAGCGGTCATGAGCCCGACCGTCGAACCGACGGACAGGGCGCGCGCCGCGATCCCGGAGCTGTTCGCCTGAAGCGTCTGGCCGGCCTTGTCGAGGTATGACTGGATCTGATCGGCGCTCAGGTTCAGCGGCCCGGTGGACAGCCAGTCGACGAGGGTGTGGAGTCCGTCGGACGCCTGCTGCTTCAGTTCATCGATCCCTTGGATGACGGTCGTACTCGCGAGGGCGATCAACCCGAGCACCGCCAGGACGAGGGTAAGGAGCGTCGTGAGGGCCGCCCACGTGCGCGAGAATCCGTGGCGCGCGAGCCACCCAACGACGGACCCGAGCGGCGCGGCAATCAGGAGGGCGACCGCGATGGGGACGACGAGCGCCGACAGC
The DNA here is from genome assembly GCA_963830335.1 of uncultured Actinomycetota bacterium. Lineage (GTDB taxonomy): Bacteria > Actinomycetota > Actinomycetes > Actinomycetales > Demequinaceae > JAFGBM01. Next base: position 209,325 of record CAWHLX010000001.1, on the reverse strand, counting down.
CTCGCGACGATGGTGAAGAGAGTAGTCAAGACGATACCGACGACGATGAGCCTCCACGACCACGCTCCCGCGACCCGAAGGGGAACGGGGACGTGCTGGAGGATGTCGGGAACCTCTTCGTAGTCGCGGGGCGCGGGGCGAGTGGCCATGAGGCGAGCGTAGCGCGGCGAAGGGGATGACGCAGGGAGCGTCGTTGGGCGCGGAACACAATCGTTGCGGGTCGCGTTGACTAGACATTACCGTAGGCAAGGAGGCCTTGAATGTTGCTCGATAGGACGGCAATGGTGGGACGAGACTCCGCGCTCGTTGGGCGCGACGAGCCCACGGTGGTGTCTCCCCGCCACGCCGTTTTGGGGACGCCGCTCAAGGGTCCTTGGCCCGCGGGTCTCGAGGTCATCTACTTCGCGATGGGCTGCTTCTGGGGCGCCGAGCGCATCTTCTGGCAGACCGATGACGTCTACGTCACGGCCGTGGGATACATGGGCGGGTGGACCAAGAACCCGACCTACGAGGAGACGTGCACGTCGCGAACGGGGCACACGGAGACGGTGCAGGTGGTCTTCGATCCCAAGAAGGTCGCCGTGGAGACACTGCTCGCCTCCTTCTGGGAGAACCACGATCCGACGACGCCGAACCGCCAGGGGGGCGACATCGGCACCCAGTACAGAAGTGCCGTCTTCACCACGACGGAGGACCAGTATTCCGAGGCCGTGATGTCGCGCTCGCGCTACCAACAGAGGCTGCAGGACAAGGGATTCGGGATCATCTCCACCCAGGTGGACCGGGCGGAGGACGCCGGCGACGGGACCTTCTACTACGCGGAGGACTACCACCAGGCGTACCTCCACAAGAACCCCGGGGGCTACTGCAACCACGGGTTCTGTCAGATCGCCTACTAGGCTGCGTCTTCCAACAGGCACCGTCTCCTACGACGCGGTCATCCGGCGAACGTACTGCCACTGGTGCTCGACCTGGAACGCGCCGCCACCCTCGTGCCGGTTGTACGGATAGACGAGGATCTCCTTGGGCTCCCCGCCCCACGCGTTGAAGGCGGCAAACACCGTTGACGGCGGGCACGTGTCGTCCATCAGTGCCACGGAGAACAGCGCGGGGGCCGTGGCCCGCTTGCCCAGGGTGGCGCCGTCAAAGTACGAGAGGGTCTCGAAGGCGCGCTCCGTGTGGTCGCGGTGGACCGAAAGGTAGCGCGTGATCTCGGCGTACGGATCGGTGTCGATGACGGCGAGCGCTCGACGGTAGTGGCAGAGAAACGGCACGTCGACCAGGGCCGCCGCCAGGTCGGGAACGAGCGCGGCGACGGCGATCGCGACGCCGCCGCCCTGGGAAATCCCCGCGGCGAAGATGCGTTCCCGGTCAATCCCCGGCATCTTCCGCACGGCGTCGACCGCCCGCACGCCGTCCGTGAAGAGCCGTCGATAGTAGTAATTGGCCGGGTCCAGGATGCCGCGCGTCATGTACCCCGCGCTCGCAGCTCCCGTACCACCGGGATCCGGCGTCTCGCCCCCCGCGCCCCAGCCGGAGCCCTGCCCGCGCGAGTCCATCATGAGGTGGGCGTAGCCCGCGGAGGGCCAAAAGGTGTGCTCCCACGCGAGCCCGCGCCCGCCGTTGTAGCCCTGGTACTGAACGATGACGGGAAGGTCGGCCCGGTCTCCCGCGGGGCGCGAGTACCAGGCCTTGATCGGGGTGCCCCCGAAGCCGGGGAACGTCACGTCCCAGACCTCGACGTTCGGCATCGGCGGTTCCACCTTCGCGAGGATCGGATCGCCGCCGAAGGCCCGGGCCTCCGCGACGGTGTCCGCCCAGAACGCATCGAGATCCGCGGGTTCCTCGATGACGGGCCGATAGGCGCGGAGCTCCTCCAGCGGAAGGTCGTAGTGCGCCACGTTCGTCTCCTCGCCTCGCCGGGATCCCGTTCCGCCGAATCGTCGTCATGCTACAACGCGACGGATGTGCCCCCGGCAGGGCTCGAACCTGCGCTTGGCCGATTTTAAGTCGACTGCCTCTACCAACTGGGCTACGGGGGCCCGCATCGATTGTCCCAGGCTGGGCGCCTTTACGCGGGCATCAACGTCAGCGCGATCCCGTCGAGAATGTCGTGCTCGCTCGTCACGACGGTCCCGAGCGAGCCGCCCGCGTCCTCGACCTCCCGCCTCACCCGGAGCACCACCTCGCGCCACACGAGCGCGCCCGCCCCGATCGAGTCGACGCGCCCGGGATGCATGAAGGGTAGGGCGGCCCTGTCAGCCCTGGTCATGCCCAGGAGATCGTCCGCCGCCGCCACGACCTCGTCGATGGGCAGGATCGAGCCATCGATGCGCTCCGGTCGGTACGCGTCCAGCCCCAGGACGTGCGCGGTGACGGTCGTGACGGTTCCCGAGACGCCCACGAGGGTGCCCGCGCGCGCGAACGGCACATCCCTCGCCGCCGCATCGAGTGCTCCTCGAATGTCGCGAACCGCCAGCTCGATCTCGCTCGCGCCTGCCGGATCCGCGGAGAGGTGGCGCTCCGCGAGCCGTATGCAACCCACGTTCATCGAATGCACGAACTCCGGTTCGCGAGTGCCGAGGACGAGCTCGGTGGAGCCGCCGCCCAGGTCCACGACCAGGAACGGCCCCGCGATGCCATCCGCAAGCGCACCCGTCGCGCCAAGGAACGAGAGCCGGGCCTCCTCCTCGCCGGTGATCACCTGGGGAACGACGCCAAGGCGCCGCTCGACCCCCGCGACGAGCAGATCGCTGTTGGCCGCATCCCGCGACGCGGAGGTCGCGACGAACCGGACCGCCTCCGCCCCGAGCCTCGCGCAGGTCTCCGCGTACGCGTCCACCGCGGCGAAGGTGCGCTCGAGCGCCTCGTGGGCGAAGAGGCCCGTTCGATCGACGCCCTCCCCGAGGCGCACCACCACCATCTCGCGCGTCACGTCGCTAAGGGTCCCCGTGGCCGGGTCAAGGTCGGCGACGAGCAGGCGCAGGGAGTTGGTCCCGCAATCGATGGCAGCGACTCGCATGGCGACAGCGTAACGGGGCCAGCGGCCCCGGTCATACGGGCCGGCGGCCCCGGTCATACGGGGCCGGTGGACGCGTCAGTACGAGCGGGGCGTCGCGCAGGTACACCGGTCGCGGCGCCACGTGTCGCGGATCGCCTCGAGCGCCTCGTCCCCGAAGGGGTTCACTCCGGGACCCTTGGCGAGCGCGTGCGCCGCCAGCGCGTGGAGGCACTTCACCCGCGACGGCATGCCGCCCGCGCTGATGTCCTCGATCTCCGGAACCTCCCCCAACTCCGCCCGGTCGGCGAGGTAGGACTCGTGCGCGGCGAGGTATCGGAATCCCAACTGCGAGTCCTCGTCGAGCCGCCTGTTCATCGCTCGCATCGCCCCCTCGGCCTCGAGGGTGGACAGGGCCGCGATGGCGCCGGGGTGGGTGAGGTAGTAGCTCGTGGGGAACGGCGTGCCGTCGTCGAGGCGAGGCAGGGTGCGGACGACAATCGGGTTGCCGCAGGCGCACCTCGCGGGAATCGCGACGACGCCGCGGGGCGCCCTACCCAGCTGCTCGCGCAGCGCCTCGAGGTCGCGCGAGTCGACGGCCCACAGGGCCTCCTCGCTCACGCGCCCACCCCCGCCTTCTCGATGGAACCCCACAGCGTAGCGAACCACGGCCGCACCGGGGCCGTTGCCTGGGTGGGCGCGTCGGCGGCCGACGCGGACGGGTCGGACACAAACTCGGGGTCCACGACGCGGTACGGAGTCTCGCCGGGGAGCACGTAGATGAGTCGATCCCGCGCCTGCGCAATGACGTAGGCGGGATCGTTCCACCGCGCCACCTGCCCCTGGAGCTCGTCCACCTGCGCCTGGGCGTCAATGACCTGCCCCTGGAGGTCCTGAAGGGTCTCCTGCTGCCTGAGGTAGGCGCGGGCCGAGGGAACCATGACGGCGAGCGCGAGGGCCATGACGCCCGTGAGGACGACGGCGCGCCAGGACATCGACGATGCGGCCGAGGGCCGCATGACCGCGGGAGGGGAGGCGACGGGCGTCGAACGTTGCGGACTTGGTCGCTGCGGACCTGAATGCTGCGGATTTGAGTGCTGCGGAGCGGTGGTGCGCGACACCGCGGCCCTAGCGACGCCCGCGCGCGGCGTCGGGCGCGCGCGCTGCTGAGACGCACGCGGCGCGCCGGGACGCTGAGGGGCCTTCACGCCCACCATTGTCCCCGCGCGGCGCACCAGCGACCCGTTGCTTGCGCCGCGAGTCGAGGTTCCCCCCGCCGAGCGGAAGCGCCCGCGGCGTTCGCGCGGGTGGCCTACGGCTCGCGAACGAAGCGCCGGCGGTACCAGAGCCACGCCCCGGCGATGGCGGCAGCCACGATCACCACAAGGCCGAACCACCACAGCCACGAACCCGAGCCGGGTTCAGCCGACCCGGCTGCCGCCAGGCTCGGACTGGGGCTCGGCTCGGGACCCGCGCTGGGCTCGACCACGGGGGTCTCGTCCGTTCCCGAGGTCGCGCTCGGCTCCGGGCTCGGGGACGCCGACGGGCTCGGTCCGGGCGATGCCTCCCCGCCCGAAGCGTGGCCTACGGGAGTCCCGGGCCCGGACGCGTCGTCGGCCAGGATCGTGATAGCGACTGTACTTGTCGTCACGTTGCCGTCCGAGTCCGTGACGGTCGCGGTAATGCGGTGCACCCCCAGTGTCAGGTCGCTGGCGTACACGCCGAGGTCGGAAGAAGTGTCGAGGACCCCGTCCAGGCTGGAAACCCAGGACACCTGCGAGAAGGGAATCGAACCATCCTCGCGATCCGACGCCCATGCCGTGAACGGGACCTTGGCATTCCCGCGATAGGTACTACCGTCGATAGGCTCGCCCAGTAGGAGCGAGGGCGGGTTGCCCGCCACGGCGAGGCCGCCAACGGTGTCCGACGAGCTGTTGAATCCGTCGTTCACGACCACCAGGAACTGCCCAGACTCAGAACCCGCGATCAGTGACCGGTCGATCGAGACGCCGCTGCCGGTCAGATCCAACTCCAATGTGTCCCAGTCGAGCCCATCCGGCGAATACATCACGTCGAACCGGAGAGGATCGCCATCGGCGTCGCTCGCGGTCCACGCGAGTTGCACGAAGTCACTATCGATGCGTGCACCGTCGACCGGTCTGCTGATCTCGACCACGGGGGTCGCGGAGCTCGCCGAGTTTGAGCCAAGCACGACGCCGTCTTGCACGAGATCCATGCGCGCCACGTCCTGCCGCGGGAAGTCGGCAATGAAGACCCCGTAGAGGGTAGCGTCCTCGCTCTCGCCTTCGCCTAGGGCGAAGTCGACGTCCGGGGCGACAGCAGCAATCAACTCCCCAGCGCCGTCGTACAGGTTCAGCATGAAGCCCAGGTCGTTGGAACGCTCCATGTCGATATAGGGAACGTCAATCATCGGACCCATGTCCACGTGAGTTCCTCCGGCGTCGGTCGACATCGACCCCATGACCTGATCACCAGGGGCCTCGACTCGGAAGTCCAACCCGGGCATCAGGTGCTGACGCAGGTAGGCGTAGGTCTCGGGGGAGACCCAGTAGCCCTGCCCTTTCTGCCCCTGGTCGATTGCGCACGTGGATCCGCCACCATTGACGTAGCTCATGAGTTCACCGGTCTTGCGTGGATCGGAGTACGCCAGCGCGTAGCGGTCTGTCCCGACGTATCGCGTGTCGACGCCCCAATACTCGTCCCACACCGACGCCGGCGTGCTACTGAAACCGAGTTGAACTGCTTCGTCCTCCTTGCCCTTGTTGTACGTGCGTTGGGCGAACGCCGCCGAAGTGCTGAAACCGGAGATGGTCGGGAGTTTGACCAACGGAGGCGTCCCGCCGCCGTCGGGGGACTCAAACACCGCGTTGGCCGTCCATCCGGGGTGGTCCATCGTCGGAGTCGATACCGTGCCGCATAGATCCGTCTGGAGGAACCACTTGGCCCCCGACGGCGATGCCAAGTCGTGGTCGAGCCCCAGTGCATGCCCCAATTCGTGGGGCATCACGTTGCGCCACGGCCCGGTCGCCCCGGGCTTCTCTTCGTGTTTGGTCACATGACCCACGTACGATCCGCTGACGTCACTGACCGCGGCGCCCCCGTAGCCTATGCCCCGCAGGTCATAGTCCTTCGGGTTGGTAAGTGCGTAGACGTAGGGCTTCGCTCCGTTCGACAGGGACTGCGCGCTCTCGCGCTTGTGCCACAGGTACTGCAGGACATCGGCGCTTAGGGGGGTCGCGTAGGGGTACGATTCATAGGAAATTTGAGGTTTGATGCCGCCCACGGTGGCGACCGGGAACTGGCTCGTGACGCGCAGGAGTTGCTCCGCCACGTCATCCTCCGTCGGTCCCTCGCCGCCCATACTGTAGACGTACAAATCGAGCGGGAGAACTGGGGATGCCGTGTAGGTCGTCCTGACCTCGCAGGGTCCCATCCCCGTTTCGTGACCCCACATGCAGGTGACGCCGCCGGTGAGGTCCTCGTACGGCGGCTGGTTGTTCGTGAGCGTGAGGATCACATCGCCGGTCGTCCAAACCGTCGGTACACCGATCTCCAGGATCTTGTTTCCCGAAGGATCGGCGCGCCAGGACGGAGCCGTGACATTCGTTCCGAGCGTGGGCGTTGGGGTGCCGAGCACTGTGCCCGATCTTGCAATTGGGGAGAACGGGTACTGCGCCTCGCGGGCGACCAGCCCTCCCGTCAGCTCCGGATCGGGGTCGCCCGCGAAGGTCTTCTCTGCGTAGACGCGAACGACGGTGTCTCGGTTTGCGACGAGTGGAACGTCGTTGTTGAGGTTCTGTATCCCCTGAGTAACCTCAATCCCCCGAATGAGCGGGAGACGCTCGGCGCAGTGCCCCACCCACGCGTCGGCCAGGTCCGCCGTCGACGGGACGTAGGTGTACCCGGTTCCCCCGAAGAGCAGATGCTCGATGTCGAGCTCACTCGCGGAGGATCCCGTGTTGCCCCCGGGGTGCCCGCCGATCCCGATGAGGTCGACGCGGTCAACCGCGCCGGTCGACCCGTAACTGTCCAGGTCAGTACCGAGTCCGGAGGACGGCTGATCGAAACCGACCTGACACACCGAGCGAAGCGCATTCGGGCTCAGGAACGACTCGGTATGGTCCACGGCGACGCCCAGTCCGACGCGGTCGCTGCCACCGTCGCTCGTCGCCTGCGGGATGCCTCGGATTCTGCCTTGTAGCGTCGCCATTGTTGCATCGGAAAAGATGGTCCATTCCGGGAGGACCGTGAGGGCGTCAACCCAGGTGTACGTGTCCGGATCACGGTATCGGCCGACCACCGTTACAGAGATGCCGAACCGCTCGTCGCGGGGGAAGGCGACCTCATCGTCGAGCCCTGCGGCGATCGCCTCGACCTGCGCCGCAAAGTCCTCAGGCGCGACCGTTACCCTGCCGTCGAGGACGAGGGCAATGTGCCAACGCGGCCCCCGCATGGAAAAGATGTGCTGACCCTTCTGGGAAGAACTGGTCTTCGTTTCTGCGAGCCCGGTGGGCGAACCGTCGATCAGGTTCATGTGGTGGCCATAGTCGTCGTGTTGAGGGAACCAGTGGTCCTGAGGGTAGGGCAACTGGTCTTCGGGGTACATCATTGGCTCGCCGTGGTCATCGAGACGCCCGTCGGCCTCACCTCTCCACACGAACTCGTACTCCTCGCCCGGGATTCCACGTGACCATCCCGCCTCGGAGTAGGAGTAGATGGGCGCGCCAGTGGACGAGTTGATGCCGTTGTACTCGTATTGCCACGTGATCGAGTCGTAGTTGAACACGACGTCGAAGTTGCCCCACCCGGTGTCCGACCGATCAACGATGAGTGCCTGATAGGAGTTGGCGTGGGTGGGGTCGTTGACGGTCCCCGGGCTCTGCCACCATCCCGGACCGGTGGACGGGTCGTCCCGCTCTACCCACTCTGCGGGCCCCCTGGCAATCATCGGCGTGATGTTGAGCCACGTGACGCACAAGGCCTGGTGGTCGTCGAAGACCGTGAATCCGTAGTAGGCACTCGAGGGCTCGTAGCCGGAATCGGTCATCGGGTCGCCATCCCACAGGGAGTATCCCCCGAACATCGGCATGTAGACCTCGGACGACCGAAGCATGTCTTCTTCGATGACGTCCATCCCTGAGGCGCCGATACCCCCGACGTCGTGCGAGAGCGCGCCCTGGGGAGAGATCCAGATGTCGTTCCAGTACTTGCCACTCCCCTGCATCGCGAAGGGCAGGTCGATGCGCACGGCCTCCGCACGCCCCAACGAGCCCCCGCCGTCCCACAACTGGGTTTCGAAGCACGACTCATCGCGGATGATCGCCCCGGACGCGCCTGGGGCGGCTGGAGGTACGTCCGCCATGATGCGACTCGTAGCCGCCGTGGAACTCGACTTGAGCGACGAACCGGCGAGGGCGGGCGGCGACACGAGAGCGACGAGCGCAAAGCAGACCAACGCGGTCGCCAACTTCTTCATGTGGTGGTCCCCCAGTTCAAACGCGCCGATGCGTCGCGCCTATCGTGGCGGGGAGGAGTCATCCTGTCAAACGGAACGGGCACAACTCCCCGGGACCAGGCTCCGGCGCCGTCCTGCCTGCCACCCCCGCGGAGCCCATCCCAACGCAAACGCGGCGCGCCGGGGCGCTGGGGGCTTCGCCCCACCGAGGTCTCGGCGCGCCGCGCCGTTGACCCGCCGCTTTCGCCGCGAGTCGAGGTTCCGCCCGCCGAGCGGAAGCGCCCGCGGCGTTCGCGCGGGTAGCCTACGGCTCGCGAACGAAGCGCTGTAGATACCACCATCCGCCCAGGGCGGCTGCAATCGCCAGGATCGAAAGACCAATCCACCACAGCCACGCGCCCGATCCCGGTTCACTCGGCCCGGCGGCCATCACGCTGGGACTCGGCTGGGGAGTGGGGCCCGGCTCCACGCCGGGCGTCTCGTGGACCCCCGGAGTTGGGCTCGGCTGCGGCTCCGGGGACGCCGACGGGTTCGGTTCGGGGGTTGTCCCCCCGCCCGAGCCGTTTCCCAGGGGAGTCGCGGGTCCGGATGGCTCGTCGGCCAGGATCGTGATGGTCGCCGTTGCCGTCGCCACGTTGCCGTCCGAATCGCTGACGGTCGCCGTGATGTGGTGAACTCCCTCGGTCAGGTTCTCGGCGCGCACGCCCGCGCCGGACGAAGTGTCGAGAACTCCGTCAAGGTCGGACGCCCAGATTATCCCCGATGCGGGAAATGACCCGTCTTCCAAGTCCGAGGCCCAGCCGAGGAACTGAAGCTCCTCCGAAGCCTCGTACTCCTGCCCATCCGCCGGGGAGCTGATCGCCACCCACGGGGCACTTCCCTCTACCGCGAGGCCGCCGACGACATCCGACGCACTGAGGAATCCGTCGTCAACGATCACCATGAACTCGCCCGAGTCGGAACCAGCGATTCTAGACCGGTCGATCGCAACGGAGTCCCCCGTGATTCCAATCTCCAAGGTGTTCCAGTCGAGCCCGTCGGGCGAATACATCACCCTGAACTCAAGGGGGTCCCCGTCGGCGTCGCTCGCCGTCCATGCAAGGTGCACTTGATCCCCGGCAATGCTCGAACCACTGACGGGTTCGGTGATCCTGACCACCGGGGCCGACGAGCTTGCTACGGTCGAGCCGAGCACCACGCCCGAACGCACGAGGTCGATTCGCGCAACGCCCTCCTGCTCGAAACCGGCCGCGAATACGGAGAACGCGGAACCGGCCGCGTCTCCTTCTCCGGCGGCGGCGACATCGATCTCCGGCGTGACGGTCCCAAGCAACGTCCCCGAGGCGTCATACAGATCGAGGACGACACCATCAGTATTTGTCCGTCCGGTTCCCATGTTCGGGACCTCAAGTACGGGACCAAACTCCACCGTCGCACCCGATTCGTCGGACGCGATCGAGCCCATGATGAGTCGTCCGTCGAGCGGGACACCCGCGGCGTCGGGGGACAGCCGGCCGAGGAAGTAGAGGTACGACTCGGGGGATACCCAGTTGCCCTGTCCCAGCCTGCTCCTGTCGAGAAGGCACTCGTTCGTCTTGAACTGGTTGACGTAGCTCATCAGTTCGCCCGTGATCCGCGGGTCCGAGTTGGCAAGAAACCGGCTGGTCGTCCCGGCATACCTGACGTCGACGCCCCAGTACTCCTGGTAGACCGTTGTCGGAAACAAACTCACGATGCCGGGATCTCCCGAACGTCGAGCAAAATCGGAGATCGTCGGTATGTCCACGTACCCAGACGGCTGCCCGTCATCGGGGAAGATGCGAAAGTGGTCCCAGTACAGGTTGACGCCACCCGGCCCCCCCAGACCAGAATCCCAGACAGCGTTGCAGTAGCCCATACCGCTCGCGTCGACGGGTTCAGCACGATCATGCCTGAGTCCGATGGCATGGCCGAGCTCGTGCACGATTCTGTTTCTCCCCGGGCCAGTCCCCTCGGCGAGGTTCTCGCCGCCGATACCAACAATCTCGTTGAAACTGACGGCGCGCCCGAAGAGCCCCTTGCCCCCTGAACCCGAGTCCTTGAGCAACCCGTGGTAGTAGGGTTTCTCGGCCGCGCTGAATGCTGTGTCTCCCAGGCGAAGGTAGAAGAGAAGCCAAACGAGTTTGTTGTCCGAGAGACCCGATCCGATACGCAAGCCATCGAAGACCTGGTAATGAAACTCGTCCTCGGCGATCGGCATCTGGCTGTACACCCGTGCCAACTGCTCGGCGGCTTCGTCGCCCGTTGGCTTGATGCCGTTCTTCTCGATCGTGTAGACGTTGAGATAGAAGGGATCAGACGGGAGGAACTGTGCCTCGACTTCGCAGGGTTCTAAGGGGTTCGCCGTTGGCCAGGTACACGTCACGGCGGTGCGACCGGTGGTGACCACCGGAAGATCGGGATTCGGCTGATTGGAGTCGAAGGAGAGGACCAGATCCCCTTGGGCAAACTCGGGATCGATCCTGAACTCGAGAACCCTGTTCGTCCCCAAGTTCATTCGGGTCTTCTGGTCGGTGAAGTCCATACCAAGGTTGAGGGGCGCCTTCCTCATAGGAGGGAGCCCGTACCACGCCGTCTCGCCCTTGTCCCGGTCCCAAGCCGAGAGGGTTCCGGTCAGGGCCCAATCGGGATCGTCCTTGAAGACTTTCTCCGCGTAGACCCTGACGACCGTGTGGCGTCCAGCAACCAGAGGTACGTCGTTCTCCAGGTTCTGAATCGCCTGATTGACTTCCATGCCCCTGATGAGCGGAAAACGCTCAGCGCAGTGCCCCACCCACTCGTCCGCGAGTTCCGCCGTCGATTGGGCGTACAGATACCGGTTTCCCCCGAACAGGAGATCCTCGACGTAGTACTCGCTCATCGAGGATCCCGTGTTGCCTCCGGGCTGCCCCCCGATACCGACGAGGTCGATACGGTCGACCGAAGCGGACGCCCGGTAGCTGGGCAGGTCACCCCGAAGCCCGGATGAAGGCTGCGCGAAACTCACCTCACACACCGAACGAAGGGCATTCCGGCTCTGGAAACTCTCTGTACCGCTCACGGCAACGCTCAGTCCGACGCGGTCGCTGCCGCCACTTTGCGTCGACTGCGGGATGGCCCTGATGTTCTCCTGGAGAGTCGCCATCGTGGCCTCGGAGAAGATGGCCCATTCTGGGATGACCATCAGCGCGTCCACCCACCCCCCCGTCTCCGGGTCAAGGTATCGGCCCAGCACGGTGACGGAGATGCCGAACCTGCCGTCGCGGGGGAAAGCCGCCGCATCGTCGAGCCCGGCCACCATGGCATCGATCTCCGCCGCATAGTCCTCCGCCGGGAGCGATACGCTCCCGTCGAGGACCAGCGCGAGGTGCCAGCGCGGAGCGCTCATCGGGAAGACATGCCGCCCGACCTGGGTCGACCTCGTGCTCGTCTTCGCGAGTCCTGTCGGTGAACTGTCAAGGTACGTATCGCGGCCAGCGACGCTATCGTGAACCGCGTCGTGTTGCGGGAACCAGTGTTCGTCGGGGTAGGGGAGTTGGGGATCAACATTGAGGTTCCCGTCGGGGTCGCGGCGCCCGTCGACCTCGCCTCGCCAGCAGAACATTCCCGCGCAGTCACCGAAGTCAATGCCTCGAGACCAACCCGCGTCGGCATAGTTGTAGAGCGGCTCTTTCGTCGTGCGGTCGACGCTGTACTGTTCGGTCTGCCACTGGATCGTGTCGTAGTTGTAGACGATGTCATAGTCGCCTCCTCCGCGATCGGATCGGTCGACAACGAGCGCCTGAAAGGTGTTGTGGCGCGTCTCGTCCCACGTGGTCTCTTGGTACCAGTACCCACCCGCGGGATACCAGTCGTCCACGATCCACTCGGGCGGTCCGTCCGGAACGTACGGCGCGACGTTGACCCATGTCACGCAGAGGGCCGTGCGCCCCTCAAACGTCGTGAAACCGTAGTAGACGGGCGACAGATGCTGACCGAAGTCGGGCGATGTGTAGTCGACGCCGTCGTTGTAGTAACTCGTGGCCGACGTCCCCCCGAACATCGGCGCGTAGACCTCCTGTGACCAGATGAGGTCCGCGTCCTCCATGTCCAGTCCCGTGGCGTAGATGCCACCCGCGTCGTGCGAGAGTGCTCCCTGCGGGGATATCCACAGGTCGTTCCAGTACTCGCCGTTCCCCCACATCGTGAACGGCAGGTCTACGCGCTCGGCACCCACCCACGACCACGCACCGCCGCCTCCGAGCTGGTTCTCGAAGCAGGGTTCGTCGCGGATGATCGCACCGGAGGCACCGGGTTCGGCCGGGGGAACGACGGGCGGATCGGCGGTCATGACGCGACTCGACGCCACCCCGGTACTCGACTCGAGCGACCGCGCGGCGGTCGCGGGCGGCGCCACAAACGCGATCAGCGCAAAGCAGACCAGTCCGGCCGCCAATTTCTTCATGTGATGATCCCCCAGCTCGAACGCGCCGATGCGTCGCGACCAGAGTGGCGGGGTCTGGCGATCCTGTCAAACGGAACGGGAGCCAATTCCGGGGCCCGGTTGCCCCGCGGTTCCCCAAGCCGCCCCGCGATCGACCGCGCCACGCTCGATCCAACGCAAACGCGGCGCGTCGGGAACGCTCGGAGAGGCTGTGCCCCGCCGTCGTCCCGGCGCGCCGCGCCGTTGACCCGCCGCTTTCGCCGCGGGTCGGGAACTGACTACTGTGCGAGTTTCGGGAAGGCCGAGCGGCCCGCGTAGACCGCGGCGCCCTCGAGTTCCTCCTCGATGCGCATGAGCTGGTTGTACTTGTTGATCCGCTCGCCGCGGGCGGGAGCGCCCGTCTTGAGCTGGCCGGTGCCGTACGCGACCGCGAGATCCGCGATCGACGTGTCCTCGGTCTCGCCAGAGCGGTGCGACACCATCGCGGTAAACCCGGCGCGCTGCGCCATCGTCACGGCGTCCTGCGTCTCCGAGACGGTGCCGATCTGGTTGAGCTTCACCAAGAGGGAGTTGGCGCACTTCTCGTCGATGCCCCGCTTGAGGCGGATCGGGTTCGTGACGAAGATGTCGTCGCCGACGATCTGCGTTCCGTCGCCCATGACCTTCATCAACGCCGTCCAGTTCGCCCAGTCCTCCTCATCGAGTGGGTCCTCGATGGAGATAAGCGGGTAGTCCTTCACGAGTTGCTGATAGAACTTGATGAGATCCGCCGGGCTCTTGGTGCCACCCTCGAACGTGTACTTGCCGTCCTTGAAGAAGGCTGACGCCGCGACGTCGAGCGCGAGCGAGACGTCCTTGCCGGGCGTGTAGCCGGCCTTCTCGATCGCGGAGACGATCAGGTCGAGCGCCTCACGGTTGGAGCCAAGGTTCGGGGCGAATCCACCCTCGTCGCCGAGGCCGGTCGCGAGGCCCTTCGCCTTGAGGACCGACTTGAGGTTGTGGTAGACCTCCGAGTTCCAGCGGATAGCCTCACGGACGCTCGGCGCGCCGATGGGGGCGATCATGAACTCCTGGATGTCGACGTTCGAATCCGCGTGCGAACCCCCGTTGAGGATGTTCATCATCGGGACGGGCAGGATGTGCGCGTTGGCGCCGCCGATGTACTTGTACAGCGGCAGATCCGCGCTATCGGCGGCTGCCTTGGCGACCGCGAGCGAGACGCCGAGGATCGCATTCGCGCCGAACTTCGCCTTGTTGGGTGTGCCGTCCAGGTCGATCATCGTCTGGTCGAGGAGGCGCTGGTCGCTCGCCTCGAGGCCGATGACGGCGGGGGCAATGGTGTCGATGACCGAGTCAACGGCCCCGAGAACGCCCTTGCCGAGGTAACGCTTTGCGTCGCCATCGCGACGTTCAACGGCCTCGAAGGCTCCGGTCGACGCGCCCGAAGGAACGCCTGCGCGCGCGAACGTGCCGTCGTCCAGCGCGACCTCGACCTCAACGGTGGGGTTGCCTCGCGAGTCGAGAATCTCGCGGGCTCCAACGGCCTCGATGCTGGCCATGATGCTCCTTGAATTGTTGGGATTGTCCGCCACCGAGTCTATCTTCGGACCTCTTGCCTTGTGACAGACGGAAGTCCTAGGATGCGGCGCCCGGCCGGGTGGCCTCGGCCTCTCGCACCGCGGCTTCCAGCGAACGGACCGCCTCGCGAAGAGCGCCCTCGGCGTCCACGCCCTCCGCCTCTGCTTGCGCAACGATAGCCAGGAGAGACGCCCCGATGCCGACTCCCGCCTCGGCTCGGTACGGGGTGCCCGTGTGCTCCGCGCGCGCGAGGACCTTCTGGGCGCGCTGAAGCGCCGGGAGCGCGGCCGGGATGCCGTCGAGAACCGAGGCGCGGTTCTTCGCCTCCCCCTTGATGCGTTCCCAGTTTGCGTGAACCTCGTCGGCCCCGGAGACGGAAACGTCCCCGAACACGTGGGGATGCCGCGCAACGAGCTTGTCCGTGAGCGTGGCCGCGACGTCGTCAATCCCGAAGGGCGCCGTGGGATGCTCCTGCGCGAGCCGCGCGTGGAAGACGACCTGAAGCAAGACGTCGCCCAGCTCCTCGCGCAGATCCTCGCGCGTCCCGCACTCGATGGCGTCGGCCAGTTCGTAGGCCTCTTCGATCGCGTGGCGCGCGAGCGACGCGTGCGTCTGCTCGGCATCCCACGGGCAGCCGCCAGGCGACCGGAGGCGGTCCATCACCTCGATCAGGCGAGCGAGCTCGTCACCCACCCGAGACCCACGTCGGCGACACGCTAGCAAACCCGCTGACCTGCTTGAAGGGAACGAACAGCAGGTCTCCCAGAGCCGCCTTACCCGCAATGACGTCGTTGAGTCCTGCATTGACGGTCTTGATGTACTGGGCGCTCGTGAAGGCCCCGTAGCGCGGGCTCGCCACGACGCCCGCCTCCGCATCGGCCCCGGCCTTCTCGAGGATCGCGACGCCGTCCGTACTCGCGAACAGATAGAAGAGAGAGTAGAGGTCACGGACGAGTTCGAGTACCTCGGGCGTGACGGTGCCGCCGTTCTGGTTGTAGGCAATCCAGTCCTCGGCCGCGTTCTCCACCTTGTCGTCCGTGAGGTTCATGCCCATGTTCTCTGCCTCGGCCACCAGGTCGGGGCCGAGCAGAAGCATCGTGAGGGGCTCCCCGGCGCTCTTTGGCGCCGTGCCGAGGTCCACGTAGGCCCGGCTCATGTCGAGGACCTGCTGATTCGTGACGACCCTGTCGCCGTAAGTCGCGGCGATGCCGGGTTTCCCCTGGCCCGGAACGGCACACGCGGAGAGCGCGAGCGCGGCGAATACGGCGATGGCGCCGACGATGCGCCTTCTCAGAACAGTCATGGCGCCATACTAACCTCGCCGAGCGAGGCCTCCAGAACCGTGCGCGCCCAGTCGAGAACGGCCAGTCCCGAGATCGGGTCGCCACCGCCCGCGGTGACCGGCGTGGGGACGAGGATCTGGCGAACCGCGGGCTTGAGGATGGTCCCGGGGAAGAGCCGGCGGACCCTGAGCGCCGCGCTGTCAGCAAGGTCGAGCGGGCCGAACCGCACGTACTTGCCCTGGGCGGCGGCGGTCGTCACGCCGCGTCGCACGAGTTCGCAGCGTAGCGCCGCCACGGAGAAGAGATTGCGCGCGGCCTCGGGCACGGGGCCGTATCGATCGGCGAGCTCCTCCTGCACCGAGGCAAGTGCCGCCTCGTCCGGGGAATCCGCGATCTTCCTGTAGGCCTCGAGGCGAAGCCTCTCGTGGGGGATGTAGTCCGCGGGAAGGTGCGCGTCGATCGGGAGGTCAATCGTGACCTCCTCCGCCTCCTCCGGGCCGTCGCCCCGGAACGACGCGACCGCCTCGCCGACCATTCTCATGTAGAGGTCGAAGCCGACACCCTCGATGTGCCCCGACTGCTCCGCGCCAAGCAGGTTGCCCGCACCGCGGATCTCGAGGTCCTTCATCGCGACCGCGGTGCCCGAGCCCAGGTCGGTGTGCGCCGCGATGGTCTGCAGGCGGTCGTGCGCGAGCTCGGTGAGCGTCCGGTCGGCCTGGTAGAGGAAGTACGCGTACGCGCGCTCCCGCCCGCGGCCGACGCGGCCCCGCAGTTGATGGAGTTGGCTCAGGCCGAAGGCGTCCGCCTTCTCGACGACGAGCGTGTTCGCGTTGGGTATGTCGAGCCCGGTTTCCACGATGGTCGTGCACACCAGCACGTCGAAGCGCTTCTCGTAGTAGCCGACGATCACGCTCTCGAGCTGGTGCTCCGACATCTGGCCGTGCGCGATGCCAATGCGCGCCTCAGGGACGAGGTCGCTCAGGCGGGCGGCCGCGCTGTCGATGGACCGGACCGTGTTGTGAATGTAGAAGACCTGTCCGTCGCGCAGGAGTTCCCTGCGGATCGCGGCGATGATCTGGCCGTCCTCATGGGGACCGACGTAGGTGAGAATCGGAAGCCGCTCCTCCGGCGGGGTCGCGAGGGTAGAGAGCTCCCGGATCCCCGTCACGGCCATCTCCAGCGTGCGGGGGATGGGGGTCGCCGACATCGAGAGGACGTCGACGGAGGTACGCATCGCCTTGAGGGTCTCCTTGTGCTCCACGCCGAACCGCTGTTCCTCGTCGATGATCACGAGGCCAAGGTTCTTGAACCGCACCTGCCCGGTGATCAGGCGGTGCGTCCCGATCACGAGATCGATCGTGCCGTCGGCGAGCCCCTCCTCGATGAGCCGGGCCTCCTTGTCCGTCTGGAAGCGCGACAGGGCGGCGACCTTGACGGGGAAAGGGGCGAAGCGCTCGGCAAAGGTATCGGCGTGCTGGCGGACCAGGAGCGTCGTGGGGACCAGGAGCGCGACCTGCGTCCCGCCCTGGATCGCTTTGAACGCGGCGCGCACGGCGATCTCGGTCTTCCCGAAGCCGACGTCGCCGCAGATGAGGCGATCCATCGGGACCTCGCGTTCCATGTCCTCCTTGACCTCGTCGATGCTCGAGAGTTGATCGGGCGTCTCGACGTAGGGGAACGCCTCCTCCAGTTCGCGCTGCCACGGCGTATCCGGCCCGAAGGCGTGGCCCTTGGTCGCCATCCGCGCGCTGTAGAGCCGGATGAGCTCCGCCGCGATCTCGCGAATCGCGCGTCGCGCCTTGCCCTTGGTCTTCGCCCAGTCCGCCCCGCCCATCTTGCTGAGCGAGGGGGCCTCGCCCCCCACGTACTTGGTGACCCGGTCGAGGTGGTCGGTCGGCACGGAGAGCCGGTCGCCCGGCATGCCCTTCCGCGACGGGGAGTACTCGATGACGATGTACTCGCGCTCGATCCCGCGCACCGTGCGCGTCACAAGCTCGACGAACCGGCCGATGCCGTGACGCTCGTGGACGACGTAGTCGCCCGGCCGCAGTTGGATGGGGTCGACGGAGGCGCGGCGACGGGCCGGCGTCTTGCCTCGGGAGGGCGCGACGCCCGCGCGGCCCGTCAGGTCGCGTTCGCCCAGGACGAGCAGGGAGGCACCCGGGGCGGAGAACCCCTCGTGCATTGCCCCTGGCACGATGCTCACGACCCCCGGGACGGGTTCGTACCTGCTCTGAACCCGGGCGGCGAGTTGCGCCTCCCCGCACTTCTCGGCAAGACGCTCGGCGCTGCCCTGCCCCGCCGCGGCGATCACGACCTTCCAGCTCTCGCCGAGACGCGCCCGCATGGCCTCGATCGCGCCCTCGGGCGACGTCGCCTGCTCGAAAGGCTCGACGATGCCGGTGGCGAGGGCCCCCGCGCCCCCGAACGGCCCCACGCTCCCCCAGGAGATCCCCCGCGCTTGCGCGGAGTCCCGGACGTCACCAATGGCCCTGAAGGACCCCGCGTCGACCCCTAGTGGCGCGGGCCCCCCCGCGGTCGCCGCCGACCACGCCGCGTGGAGGAACTCGTCTGCGGTCTTCGTCAGATCCTCGGCGCGCCGTTCCAGGCGTTCGGGCTCGAGGGTGATGACCCGGGACCCACGCGGCAACTCATCGACAACGGTCACGAGGCCGTCGACCAGGACGGGAAGGAGGCTCTCCATCCCCTCCGCCGCGATCCCCTCGGCGATCCGTGCGAATAGGTCGCGGGCGCTCGCCGCGGTCCCCGCCAGGGCCGCGGCCCTGGCGCGAACCTCGTCCGTGAGAAGCATCTCGCGACACGCGGGCGCCACGAGTCGATCGGACTCGCCGAGCGACCGCTGGTCCGCGACCGAGAAACGACGGATCGACTCGACCTCGTCACCGAAGAATTCGACGCGGGTCGGGTGCGGATCCGTCGGCGCAAAGACGTCGACGATGCCGCCGCGAACCGCGAACTCGCCGCGCCTCTCGACCATATCGACGCGGGCGTAGGCGGCGCGCGTCAGGGCCTCCGTCACCTCCGTAAGGTCGCGTCGCTCCCCCACCCCGAGTTCCACGGGCGCGATCGCGCCGAGCCCCGGCGCCATGGGCTGAATCGCCGCGCGGAGCGGCGCGACGATGATTCGCGGCTCGGACCCGGGCGTCGCCAGGCGGCGAAGGGTCGTGAGTCG
The DNA here is from genome assembly GCA_963830335.1 of uncultured Actinomycetota bacterium. GTDB lineage: Bacteria > Actinomycetota > Actinomycetes > Actinomycetales > Demequinaceae > JAFGBM01. Next base: position 190,356 of record CAWHLX010000001.1, on the reverse strand, counting down.
CCGCGCGACCGTATCGGCTCGGGGCGAGAGGCGCTCGTGTGGGAGCGTCTCCCACGAGGGGAATAGCGCGATCGAGTCGGGGTCGACGTACGCGCCCAGCACGGTCGCGAGTTCCTCCGCTTCTCGGCCCGTCGCGGTAATGGCGAGCGTCGTGCGGACCGCCTCGGAGGCGAGCGCGACGAGCGCAGGGAACGCGCCACGCGAGGCGATGACCCGGGAGGCAGCGTCGCCCTGCCCGGGCGAGACCGCGTCGCGCAGCACATCGAGTACACCGGCGAGAGGTCGATCCTCCGACAATGCCGGCCCCTCCTCGCTGCGACGCGCCCCCGTTGGTCGGGTCACCCGTTTCGGGCGCGCAGACTGCTCCGGCGTTTGCCGGCACCTTCAGGCTAGTGCGCGCAGCGCGCTTCGGAGTCCGTCCTTACGCGGATCGGCACCCCGCGATCACCACAGACGCGGGGCGCCGATCCGGGTTGAATCTCCGTGTCGACGCACCCCGAACTGGCTGTTTCGGGGCGCGTCGACGTGCCCGGCGGGGCGGTGTTAGAGACCTTGCGAAAGTCGGTAGTAGGCCGCGTTGGCGCGCAGCCCATATTCGAATGAGACGACCGAGGTCGATTCGTCAATGACGAGCAACTCGATCCGAGACAGGCGTGCAAACTCGCGGATCACGTCCAGTCCGATCTGGTTCGACATGACGGTGTGGTGAGCGGCGCCGGACATGAGCCAGCACGTCGCCGATGTGCGGAAATCGGGACGCGGCTTCCACACCGCGTGGCCGACGGGAAGGTTCGGCATCGGCGCCGGGAGCGGTACGTTGTCGACGACGTTGGCGACGAGGCGGAAGCGCTCCCGCTGGTCGCTCATGGCGACGACGATCGCCGGCCCGGCATCAGCGGTGAAGACCAAGCGCACGGGATCTTCCTTTCCGCCGATGCCGAGCGGGGCAATCACGAGGCGTGCCTTCGCCGAGGACAGCGCCGCGTTGACCTCGAGCATGTGGGCGCCGAGGATCAGTTCCTTGCCCGGCTCGAGGTTGTATGTGTAGTCCTCCATGAGGCTCGCGCCTCCGGGGAGCCCCGCCCCCATGACCGCCGCCGCGCGGACGAGCACCGCGGTCTTCCAGTCGCCCTCCGCGCCGAAGCCGTAGCCATCGGCCATGAGGCGCTGAACCGCGAGGCCGGGAAGCTGCCTCAGGGTGCCCAGGTCCTCGAACGAGTCGGTGAAGGCGGTGAAGCCGCCAGCCTCCAGGAAGTTCCTGAGCCCGATCTCGATCTTGGCGCCGTACAGGAGCGAGTCGGCCCGGTCCCCGCCGGGCTTCAGCTCATCGGCGACGTCGTACTCGGCGACGTACTCCTTGACGAGCGCGGCGGCGTCGGCATCGGACACGGCATGGACAACGTCCGCGAGCTCGTTGATCGGCCAGGTGTTGACCTGGACCCCCATCATGATCTCGGCCTCGGTCTTGTCCCCCTCGGTGACGGCGACGTAGCGCATGTTGTCGCCGAAACGGGCGACCTTCATCGTGCGGGTCGCCCAGCGACCCAGCGCGGCGCGCACCCAGGTGCCCACGCCCTTCTGGACGACGGGGTCGGAGGCATGGCCAACGACCGTCGTCCGCGGGAGCCCCATGCGCGACTCGATGTAGCCGTGCTCGCGATCGCCGTGCGCTGCCTGGTTGAGGTTCATGAAGTCGAAGTCGATCTTGTCCCACGGCAGCGCCACGTTGGCCTGCGTGTGCAGATGCAGCATCGGCTTGTCGTTCGCGCCGAGACCCGCGATCCACATCTTCGAGGGGCTGAACGTGTGCATCCACGCGATGACGCCGAGCACGTTGTCGGCGGCGTTGGCCTCGAGAAAGAGGCGGCGAATCGCGTCGGACCCGGTCAGGACCGGTTTCCAGACGATCTTCACCGGGATGTCGCTGGCGGCGTTCAGGGCCGCGACGACGCCCTTCGACTGCTCCGCCACCTGCGCGAGGGTCTCGGGTCCGTACAACTCCTGGCTGCCGGTGGCGAACCACACCTCGAACTGTGCGAGGTCGGGGATGATGCTGCGCGCGGACATATCAGTTCTCCTTGGGTTTCTGGCCATAGACGTTCTGGTATCGATCGAACAGGGCGTCGATCTTGTCCTGGGGAATCGGGATCGGCTTGCCGAGCTGCATGGCGATGTGGATCGTGCGGGCGACGTCCTCACACATGACGGCCGCCTTGACGGCGTCCCTGGCGTCCTTGCCAATGGTGAAGACGCCATGGTTCTGCATGAGGACCGCGCGGGAGCGATGACCCGAGAGGGTCTGCACGATCCCGCGGCCGATCGAGTCGTCCCCGATGATCGCAAACGGCCCGACGGGAATCTCGCCCCCGAACTCGTCCGCCATGCCCGTGATGACGCAGGGAATCGCGGCGCCCCGCGCGGCCCATGCCGTCGCGTAGGTGGAGTGCGTGTGAACCACGCCGCCGACCTGGGGCATGTTGCTGTAGACGTAGGCGTGGGCGGCCGTGTCGCTCGAAGGGCTCCGTTCGGACCCGGGCGTTCCGGGGATGACGTTGCCGTCGAGGTCGCATAGCACCATGTTGTCCGGCGCGAGGTCCTCGTAATCGACGCCGCTGGGCTTGATCACAAACAGGTCCGCGCCGGGGACGCGGCCGCTGATGTTTCCTCCGGTCCAGATCACGAGCTCGTAGCGCGGGAGCAGGGCGTGAAGCCGCGCGACTTCGCCGCGAACGCGGTCGATCGCCGCCTGGATCTCGGGGGTGAAGGTGCTCACGCCAGGGCCTCCTTGCGCCGGGCCTTCAGGCGCTTCATCACGTCGTTTGCGCCGCGACCGAAGTAGTCGTGGAGAAGGGTGTACTCGGCGAACAGCGCGTCGTAGGCCTTGGCGGCGTCCTCGTTGGGCCGATAGGCGCCCCGCTCGACGCGGCCCATGGCATTTCCGGCGTCGGCGACGGACGCGTAGGCTCCGGCGGCCACGGCGGCGTGGATCGCGCTTCCGAGCGCGGGGCCCTGGTCGGAGGCGATGGTCGACAACGGCAGGCGCAGAACATCCGAGTACATCTGCATGAGCGCCTGGTTCTTGAGCAATCCACCCGCGACGACGAACTCCGTGACGGGAACGCCGGATGCCTTGAAGGTCTCGACGATGGTGCGAGTGCCGAACGCCGTCGCCTCGAGGAGGGCGCGGTAGCCCTGCTCGGCGCGGGTGGCGAGGGTCTGCCCGACGATGAGTCCCGACAGCGCCGTGTCGACGAGCACCGAGCGGTTGCCGTTGTGCCAGTCCAGGGCGACGAGGCCATGTGCGCCGACGGGCTCCTCGAAGGAGAGGTCGGTGAGGTACTGGTGGATGGACTTCCCCGCGGCCTTGGCTTCCTCGAAGTAACGACCCGGCACCTGGTTTCCGACGTACCAGGCGAAGATATCGCCGACGCCGGATTGGCCCGCCTCGTACCCGAAGAAGCCCTCCATGATCCCGCCGTCGACCACGCCGCACATCCCGGGAACCTCGGCGAGCGAGGTGCCGTTCATGACGTGGCACGTCGAGGTGCCCATGATCGCGAGCATCTGCCCGGGCTCGACCGCCTTGGCGGCGGGGGCGGTTACATGCGCGTCCACGTTTCCGACGGCAACGGCGATGCCCTCGGGAAGGCCGGTCCACGCGGCCGCCTCGGCGGTCAGGCCACCGGCGCGTTCGCCCAACTGCCCGATTCGGTGCGCCAGTTTGGACGCCGCGAAGCCCTTGAATGCGGGGTTGAGGGCGGCCTCGAAGTCCTCGGAGGGGTAGGAGCCGTCCTGGAAGATGCCCTTGTAGCCGGCCGTGCACGCGTTGCGGAGGTATTCGCCGCACAGTTGCCAGATGATCCAGTCGGCGGCCTCTATCCAGAGGTCCATGCGCGCGAAGATCTCCGGGTCTTCCTCGACGAGTTGGAGCGCCTTCGCGTACTCCCACTCCGAGGAGATGAAGCCTCCGTAGCGGGGGAGCCACGATTCGCCGCGCTCGCGCGCTACCGCGTTGATGCGGTCCGCCTGCCCCTGGCCCGCGTGGTGCTTCCACAACTTGACATACGCGTGGGGGCGATCGCGGAAGCCGTCGACCTCGCACATGGGCGTGCCATCGGCGAGGACGGGTAACGGCGTGGACGCGGTGAAGTCCGTCGCGATGCCAATCACCTGCGACGGATCGATGCCCGCGTTCTTGATCGCCTCGGGGACGGCGGTGCGCAGCACCTCGCGGTAGTCATTCGGGTCCTGAAGGGCCCACTCGGGGGGCAACGCCGCTCCCGTCGAAGCGAGCGTCGAGTCCATCACGCCGTGCTCGTACTCGTGCACCGCGGTGCCCAGCTCGGCGCCGTCACTCACCCGAACGACGAGCGCGCGCCCCGAGAGGGTGCCGTAGTCGACGCCGATCACATAGCGATCAGACCCGTCACGTTGTCCATCCACGACCCGGCCTCCTTGCTGCTCCTGCAGAAATGTTAGCGGTAACACTACCCGACACGCAATGCATCCATCGGCCTCGCTCCCCGGTGATTGGCCGCGCCAAAGCGGCCGTTGCAGATCAGATCGAGCGGCACGACGCGGCGCGGGAGCCCCACGGGGTCCTCGCCTACCTCCGCCGAGGCGGGGCGGTCGATTCGCGAACCACGAGCTCGGGTGCGATGAGGGACCACCCCGGAACCTCGCGACCCTGAACGACGGCGAGCAGGCTCTCGATGCTCCGGCGCCCGACCGCCTGGAAGTCCTGCCTCACCGTGGTGAGCGGTGGGAGGAAGTGCCGGGCCTCCGGGATGTCGTCGAATCCCACCACGCTCACGTCTTGGGGAACGCGGACTCCGGAGGCGTTCAGGCCGTGGAGAATTCCCAGCGCCATCTGATCGTTGGCCGCGAAGATCGCGGAGAAGTCCGGCTTCGGTCCGAGAGAGCGCGCGAACGTGAAGCCGAAGTCGGCCGTCCAGTCTCCGACGACCGGCTCGCGCACGGCAAACCCTTCGCGCCCCATACGCTCCCGCCATCCGCGTTCGCGACCGCGTGCATCCAGCCAGTCGAGCGGGCCGGCAACGTGAAGAATGTCGCGGTGACCCAGCCCTATCAGGTGGTCGATCGCGAGGGTGGCTCCGAGGTGCTGGTCCACCGAAACGGTGAGGAAGCTCTCGTCCGGCTCGGCCTTGACGACGAGGGTCGGCAGTCCATCCGAGAGTTCACGAAGAAGGTCGACGGAAGAGGAGCGCGGTGCGATGACGCACAGCGCGTCGATTCCCTGGCTCATCAGGTGTTCGGCCGCGGCGTGAGCGCTGATGGCGCGGTCTTCCGAGACCGTGATCGAACTCACCGAAAACCCCATCGCCCGCGCTACGTCCTCGACGGCGCGAAGGGTGCTGTTCGGACCGTACTGCATGGCGCTGTCAACGAGCACCCCGATGCGATTCGACCGCCGAGAGGCGAGGGCTCGGGCCGCGCTGTTGGGGCGGTAGTTCAGCGACTCGATCACCTTGACGACGCGGTCGCGCGTGTCATCCCTGATGTTGGGGTGGCCGTTGATCACCCGCGAGACAGTCTGGTGCGACACGCCAGCGAGCGATGCCACCTGGCGCATACTCGGCCTGCGATCGCCTGTCGTCACACCCGTCCTCGCGCTCAATCCACATCGTCGACCCCAACCACCACCAGCCTATTCACCGGGAGGGCCTCGCCAGGGACATCGGCGCGCGCGGCTAGTCGACCGAGTGGAACCTCTGCTGGGCGGCCTCCAGCCCGATGAGAACGATCGCCTCCACGGCGTCGGCCGCGACTCCGACCATCCACTGGGCGTCCGTGCGCTCCTTCGCGGCGAACGGCTTCAGGACGTAGTCCGCGGCATCCATGTGGCCCGGGGGGCGACCCACCCCGCCGCGAACCCGAATGTAGTCCTTGGTCGCGAGCGCCTTGGTGATGTCCTTGAGCCCATTGTGGCCCCCCTCGCCGCCGCCGCGCTTGATCTTGACGGTGCCCAGGGGCAGGTCGATGTCGTCGTGGACGACGATCACGTCGCGCGCCTCGACGGAGTAATACTTCGCGAGCGCCGCCACGGGACCGCCGCTGAGGTTCATGTACGTCAGCGGTATGCCGAGCACGACACCCGGTCCGGGAGCCCCCGCCGCGCCTGCGAGCCGAATGGTGCCGACGCGCGCGTGCGCCTTGTGCGCGGCGAGCGTCACCCCCCCTCGTCGAGCCAACTCCGTGACGACGCGTTGCCCGACGTTGTGACGGGTTCCCGAGTACTCCGGCCCGGGGTTGCCCAGGCCGACGACGAGCGCGGCGATGGTCACACCCCCTTGCTACTCGGTGGCTGCGGCCCCGGAGGCCTCGGAGGCCTCGGCGGCCTCGGCGGCCTCTGCGGCCTCTGCGGCCTCGGCGCTCGCCTGGGAGGCCTCGGCGGCAAGTGCAGCGTCGGCCGCTTCGTCGGCGACCGATACGCGCGGGTGGGTGATCGCGATGACGATCGCTTCGGGGTCGGTCACGAGCTCGGAGCCCTCGGGAAGCGCGATCTGGCCCGCGAGAATCTTGTCCCCGTCCTCGAGGCCCTCGACAGATACCTCGATCCCCTCGGGAAGGTGGGTCGCCTCCGCCAGGATCGATAGAGTGCTGTGTTCCAGCATCACAATCGTGCCGGAGATCGAGTCTCCGACGATGTGGAGGGGCACATCGACCGTGAGCTTCTCGCCCTTGCGGACGATCAGGAGGTCGACGTGCTCAATGATCTGGCGCACCGGGTCGCGCTGCACATCCTTCGCGATCGCCAGGCTCTCGTCCTTGCCGACCGCGATGGTCAGGAGGGCGTTCGCGTGCTTCAGGGCCATCATCGTCTGGTGACCCGGGAGCAGGACGTGGACCGGGGCGGCGCCGTGCCCGTAGAGGACGGCGGGAATCTGACCGGCGGCACGCGCGCGGCGCGAGGCGCCCTTGCCGAACTCGGTACGTTGGGCGGCGGCGAGTGTCAGGGCGTCGGACATCGGTGGTCTCCTCGATAGCGGTCAGGTCGCGGGTCCGGGCGAGGAAGGGCACCGTGCGCCTGCCGCGTCGATGACGGAGGCCGCAGCACTCCCTCGCCGTGGAACGAACGTAGTCTACCGGCCCGCGTCGCGGCACGCGAATCGGTACACTGGGCGAGGGAGAGGATGTGGGGTCATGGGGGCTTCGCTGATCCGAATTGGCGCGTCCGCGGCAACCATCGCGGCCCTCGTTGGGCTGTCCGCATGCTCGTCAACCCCCACGGCGAGCGCGTCGTCCGCGCCCTCCCTCACCGCGACCCAGCCGACCGCGACTGCCTCTGCGTCGCCGTCGCCCGCCGTGACCTCCGAGGCCGCGAACTTCACCGGACGCAATCCCGCCATGACGGACGATGAGGCGCTCGCGCGCGTCGCCAGCCCCAAGACCGGCGAGACCTGGTTCTCCGCGCCCAAGGCGATTGCGGCGCCGAGCTGGGCCGCTGGCAATCCGAATCTGGATCCCATGTCGATCTCCTGGTTCGAGTTCGGGATGCGGGCGGGCAACACGATTGTGGGCTACGTCGAGGAGAACATCCAGGAGTTGTTCGAGCGAAGCCAGGGCGGGACGTGGCAGTGGATCGGCGCGCCGTCCGCGAGGCAACCCGTTACGGGTGCATCGGGCGTGACCTTCGGATCCGCCGAGGTCCCGCTGAACGAGACGATCTACTACGACTCGCTGACGCTTCCCTCTCGGTTCACCCTGCCGAGCGGCGAACCGCTCGAGGTCCACGAAAACGACAGGGGCGGCCTCGCGAACCCGGGGTACACGGTCGTCAACCAGCCCACAGGGACCACCGTCGACTCGCTCGGCGGCTACTCGATCATCCGCTACGCGACGCCTGTCTCGTTCGTCTGGGCGGCGACCTACGGCGTGACCGCGCCCGCTGGGGTGACGTACCAGGATCTGTACTACATGCTCCACACGCCGTACGGCACCTACATCCCCCTCTTCTACGATCCCTTCCCGTCCCTCGACGCCGTCACATGGTCCGTGCCAACCTCCTTCGCCTCCGACGACTACTCGTACCTCGCAGACCTCAACGACATCTCGTGCGGGGTGTGGGAGAAGGACCACAACACCCTGGTGGTGGGGGTCCCGGCCACGGAGTGGACCGTCGGCGGCAAGACGGGCCTCGGCCAGAGCGTGTACGTCCCGACCTCGTCCAACCGTCTCCTTCAGCCGCTCTATGACTCCTACGCAGCCGCCAAGTCGAACGTCGGCGAAACGACCGTAAGCCTCGACGCCTTCAGGACCGCGCCCGCATTCGTCGGCTACGTGATTCCGGGAACGAGCCAGTGGCTCGTGTACCTCAACGGCGCGTACTCCGGCCGCGCCTGGTGCTAGGGCGCCCGCCCGGCGGCAGTTGGCGCCGACTGCTAGCGTCGCGCCATGAGCAGAATTCACCTGAGTTCACGCGCGTGGGTGGGGGTGGGCATCGTCGCCGGGGCCGTCGTGGTATTCGCGGCGACGCTCTCTCTTCACCTGCTCGGCGGCGACTCGCGCGTCCCTTCCACCGCTAGCCTCACGCCTTCGCGCGTCGGCGTCGGCGAGCCCAAGTGTCGCGCCCTCAACGCAGGCCTCCGCTGGCCCCGAGCCCTTCGCCATCGCAAGGGAAGCGTCGATCGACGACGCGACCGCCCTCGCCCGTATGGCCAACCCCCGCACCGGGGAGACGTGGCACGCGCCCGTCCGGGCGCCCCAATACGACGCGCTCTTGCCAGAGGATTGGGACGGCACGCCGCGCGCATTCGTCGTGGGCGAGCGCGCCGGCTTCGACATCGTGATCGGGCTCTCGTCCCTCGACCCCGAGTGGCATCATCCCGACGCGAGCCCGTCCGGAGTGGTGGGGGTGCTGCTCTACGAAATCCGGGACGACGTGGCCTACGAGGTGCCCTGCCCCAGCGCACGCACCACGGACCCCTGCGACCCCTCGCTCGAGTACGGCGGGGTGCGTTCCGGACCCATGGCGAGCGACGTCTTCTACGACTCCCTCACGTTCCCGACGGCCATCGCGCTTGATCGCGGGCTGATCGGCCGCCTCACCTCGGGCGACAGCGACCCCGGGGGGTACCCAGGGGGCTATCCCATGACCGGCCTCGGCCTCCTCGCCGAGGCGACGCCCGACGCGTTCGAGCCGTACGGGGCGCCGACCTCAGCGATTCTCTCGACCCTTCCAGGAGGGGCGACCGTCGTGCGTGAGGAGGTGTCGTCGAACATCACCGGCGTCACGAACGCCCTCTACGCCGTCCGGGCGCCCTTCGGAGGCCTGTTCGTCATCGACCCGAACGTGCCCACGTACGATGACGGATCCTTCGTCTTGTCCGGGGTGGCATGGGAGCCCTCCGCGACGGCCCCTTCGGTCCTGCCCATCGACGATGGGCGGTTCTGGGTCTATCCCGCCGCTGGGTACCAGTGCGACCTGGGCATCGCCTACTCGATCGATCACACGCACGCCGCGAGCGAGTGGGTCAAGGTCGCCACCGACGACCTCGGCAGAGACATCTTCGCCCCGGTCGAGGGCGGCAACCGGGTCGCGCTCGCCGTCTACACGCGCATGCAGGAGATCAGGGGATGGGAGGGCGGCGCGGACCTCTACGCCGCCCGCTGGCCGATCATTCGAGGAGAGTCGGGCCTCCGCGCGGAGCCCACGGAGGACTACCCCTTTGCAACCTACGAGGAGTTCGTCGACCAGTACGGCGTGCTGACCTACGAGATCGCGCCCGGGACGTGGGCGATCGCTGCGCGGGCGATGGCGAGTATCTTCGAGTGCGCCTAACCGGCGGCGCGGGGACGGTCCCTAGGTGTTCCCGCTGAACAGGCTCGTTACCGAGCCGTCGTCAAAGACCTCTCGGACCGCGCGGGCGATGAGCGGGGCGATCGCGAGCACCGTCAGCTTCTCGAAACGCTTCTCCTCGGCGATCGGGAGGGTATCCGTCACCACGACCTCCGTGATGCTCGAGTCGCGCATGCGCTCCACCGCCGGCCCGGAGAGCAAGCCGTGGGTGCAGGCCACGATCACGCTCGCCGCACCGTTTTCAAAGAGCGCCTCCGCGGCCTGAACGATGGTGCCTCCCGTGTCGATCATGTCGTCGACCAGGACGCAGGTGCGGCCCTCAACCTCGCCGACGAGCTCGTGCACACGCACCTGGTTGGCGATCGACGGGTCTCGGCGCTTGTGGATGATCGCGAGCGGCGCACCCAGGAAGTCGGACCATTGGTCGGCGAGGCGGACGCGGCCAGCATCCGGCGAGACGACGGTGATGTTGTCCGGCGCGACGCGAGTGCGCACGTACTGCGCGAGGAGCGGCATCGCCCAGAGGTGGTCGACGGGGCCGTCGAAGAAGCCCTGGATCTGCGCCGCGTGGAGGTCAACCGCCATGATCCTGTGGGCGCCCGCCGTCTTGAAGAGGTCGGCCATGAGGCGGGCGGAGATGGGCTCGCGGCCGCGGTGCTTCTTGTCCTGACGCGCATATCCGTAGCACGGCGCCACGACCGTGATTCGCGCGGCCGAGGCGCGCTTGAGCGCGTCGACCATGATCAGTTGCTCCATGATCGACTTGTTAATGGGCGCCGCGTGCGATTGAAGGACGAAGGCGTCCGCGCCGCGAACGCTCTCGCCGAAACGGATGTAGAGCTCGCCATTCGCGAAGCTGTACGCGTCGGTGGGCAGGAGCTCCGTCCCGAGACCCTCGGCCACCTCAAGCGCGAGTTCCGGGTGCGCCCTCCCAGAAACCAGCACCATCCGTCGCTCGTTCGCGTTCGAGATCCCGGCCATCATGACTCTCCCTTGGCCCCGGACCGCCTCGTGGCGGCCCCCTCTGTCTGTGCCTCCGGCGCGAGCGCCTCGGGCTTGGTCGCGGCATCGCGTGCGGCCTCGGCCGCCTTCGCCGAGGGCGTGCCCGGCCTCCGCCGTTCCACCCACCCCTCGATAGTCTGCTGAGGCGCGGAGTTTAGCCCGAGCGCGCCGGCCGGGACGTCGTGACGGATGATCGCGCCCGCGCCCGTATACGCCCCGTCGCCGATCGTCACGGGCGCAATGAGCGTGTTGTCCGAGCCAATGCGCACGTGGTTGCCGACGGTCGTGTGGTGCTTGGTCACGCCGTCGTAGTTGACGAAGATCGTCGCCGCGCCGATGTTGGATGCCTCTCCCACCGTCGCATCCCCGACGTAGCTGAGATGAGGAACCTTGGATCCGCGGCCAATCTCCGCGTTCTTCGTCTCGACGAACGCGCCGATCTTCCCGTCGCTGCCGAGGTTCGTTCCCGGTCGAAGGTAGGAGAAGGGGCCGACGCTCGCGCCCGCGCCGATGACGGAGCCGGTTCCGTGGGAGCGCACGATCGTGGCGCCCTCGCCCACGACGACATCGGTAAGGGTCGTGTCCGGCCCGATCGTGGCGAACGCCGCGACGGCGGTGGTCCCGTGAAGATGGGTTCCCGGCAGCAGGATCACGTCCGCGGCGAGCGTGACGCCCGCGTCGATCCACGTCGTCCCGGGGTCGACGATCGTCACGCCGTCCCGCATCCAGCGCTCCAGTATCCGGGCGTTGAGTTCCGCGCCGGCGCGCGAGAGCTGGACGCGATCGTTGATGCCCTCGGCCGCCGCCGAGTCCTCGATCATGATCGCGCGCACGGCGCCACCCGACGCCCTGGCCACGGCGACCACGTCCGTGAGGTACATCTCGCCCTGGGTGTTCGCTCGACCAATTCCGGCAAGGGCGGATCGCAACGCATCGGCATCGAACGCGTAGGTGCCGGTATTGATCTCCGTAATCTCTCGCTCATCCTCGGTGGCATCGCCCTCTTCCACGATGCGGGCCACGTCGCCCGTCTCCGGGTCGCGGATGATGCGCCCGTACCCCGTCGGGTCCGTCACGATCGTCGTCAGCACCGTCACGGCGCTTCCGTCTGCGTGGTGCGAGGAGGCGAGCGCCGAGAGGGTCCCGCCGTCCATGAGGGGAACGTCGCCCGAGGTGACAAGCAGGGTCCCCGTGACCTTCGCTGCGGCCGCATTGCTCGCGCTCCGCGAGCCCGCACCGGCCGACGCGGCCGCGGCCGCGGCATCGAGCGCCATGAGCGCGCCCCACACAGCGCGGCCGGTTCCCGGGACTTCGTCCTGATCGGCGATGAGCGCGGTGGGCGCGACCTCCCGCACGTGCGCGGAGACCAGCTCGGCCTCGTGGCGGACGACCACGACGATGCGCGCTGGCTGGGCGTCTGCCGCCGCGGCGAGTACGTGGTGAAGGAGGGTGCGGCCGGCGATGCTGTGAAGCACCTTGGGTACGGCGGACTTCATGCGCGTCCCGGCTCCCGCGGCGAGAACAATCACCGCGGCAGGTCGCTCCTCGCTCAAGGGGCCCCCTTGCTCATGCCCGACTTCGGCGCCAACGTCGTGTGCCACCACTCTACCGGGCCGACGAGGGGCCGACCGTGGGCTCCGCCCTCAGGATTCGAACCTGAACCGCAAGGCTCCAAAGGCCTGCATGCTGCCATTACACCAGGGCGGACCGTCGCCGCGAGGGTCCAGGAAAGCAGTCTGCCAGGATTCAGGGCACACTGAGAGCGTGCCCGCCGAACCCAAGCGTCCCCCGAGGTCGCGCATGACCGCCCACGAACGCAGAGAACAGCTTCTCGTGGTCGGACGCTCCCTCTTTGCCGAACGAGGGTTCGACGGTACCTCGGTCGAAGAGATCGCGGCGCGTGCGGACGTCTCGAAGCCCGTGGTGTACGAGCACTTTGGAGGCAAGGAGGGCATGTACGCGGTCATCGTCGACCGCGAGGTGCAGGCCCTGCTCGGCAGGCTGACGGAGGCCCTGTCCCGACGAGGACACCCCAAGCAGCACGTCCAGCGCGCCGCTCTAGCCCTTCTCGGCTACATCGAGGATTCCCCCGACGGGTTCCGCATCCTCGTCCGCGATTCGCCCGTGGCCCAGGCCACGGGAACCTTCTCGAGCCTCATCGGGGACGTCGCGACGCAGGTGGAGGGTCTCCTCGCGGCGCAGTTCGCCAAGCGCGGGCTCGACGCCTCCGTCGCCCCGATCTACTCGCAGATGCTCGTCGGCATGGTTGCGCTGACCGGCCAACACTGGGCCGACGTTCGGGAGCCATCGAAGCAAGTCGTCGCGGCGCACCTGGTGAACCTCGCGTGGAACGGGCTGTCGGACCTCGAGCGTCGGCCCGTCCTCGATCTTTCCGGCGACGCCACCTAGCCCACTCTCGCTGGCGCCCGGCGGCACTGGGCTCCCTAGAGTGCCTCGACCGACGTCACGGCCGCCCCGGCCGCTGGGCCCGACGCGACGACCACCCCGTCGGCGACATCCGCTCCCGTTATGGCGGCGGCGATGGCGAGCCCGTGCTGACGCGAGCGGGCCAGCGCCGCGACCGTAGGGCCGGAACCAGAGACCATCACCCCGAGCGCCCCGGCCTCGCGCGCGGCATCGAGGACTGCGGCGAGGCGGGGCGCGAGGAGGAGGGCTGCGCCCTCAAGGTCGTTCGAGAGACGCGCCCCGACGGCGGCCGCGTCACCCATCCTGAGGCCCATCATCAGTTCCTCGTCGAGCACCGGCGGCCCCGCAAGGCGCTCGCCCTCGGCGACCTGGCGATCGAACTCCGCGTAGACCGAGGGCGTCGAGAGGCCGTCTGCCTGCACGGCGAACACCCAGTGATACTCCCCTCGCGCCATGGCGGGGGTCAGGCGATCTCCCCGGCCCTGGCCGACGGCCGTGTGGCCGTGAAGCGCGAACGGGACGTCCGAGCCAAGGTCCGCCGCGAGCTCGTCGAGTTCGCCTCGCGTCGCGCCGATCCCGAGCGCCTCGGAGCACGCGACCAGAGCCGCGGCGGCGTCTGCGCTCCCTCCGGCCATGCCTCCCGCGACGGGGACGCCCTTGATGATGCGCAGGTCCACCCCGCCCGGCACGCCGTAGCGGCGTGCGACAGCGCGCGCCGCGCGCACGGCGAGGTTCTTCTCGTCCATAGGGACGGAGCCCTCGGGCACCTGGATGCTCGGGTGAACCTCCATCGTGACCGTGATCTCGCCGTCGCCTCGCGGGGTCGCGACCACGGTCTCCCATAGAGCCACCGCCTGGAAGACCGTCGCCAGGGGGTGGTAGCCGTCCTCGCCACGCGGACCGACCGCGAGCTGGAGATTCACCTTCGCCGGCGCCCTCGCGGCGATGATTCGGGGAGCATCCTGGGCGGTCATGCCCACCACCGTGCCAGATCAGGCGCCAACGCGGAAGTCGCCGAGCGCCTCCGCGAGCCGCGCGAACGCCGCGATGTCAAGGGTCTCGCCGCGCGAGAGTCCGTCGACCCCCGCGCGCTCGAGTACGCGATCGCCCGCCTCGGGAGAGCCCGCCATGGCCCTGATGGCGCCGCGCATTGCCTTGCGACGTTGCGCGAAGGCGGCATCGACGACCGCGAAGACGTCCTCGCGGCGTGCGGTCGTCACTGGGGGATCGCGGCGCTCGATCAGCACGAGGGTGCTATCGACGCGGGGAACGGGCCAGAACGCCGCCCTCCCGACGTTCCCCGCGCGACGCGCGGAGCCGTACCACGCGACCTTCGCCGAGGGGATCCCGTAGGTGCGTGACCCGGGAGGTGCGGCGATCCGATCGGCCACCTCCGCCTGCACCATGACGAGCACGCGCTCCAGGCCGGGGAAGCTCTCCAACGCGGTGATGATGACCGGCACGGCGACGTTGTAGGGGAGATTCGCGACGAGGGCGCGGGGCGCGGCCGGCGCGCGCAGTCCCGGCGCGTGCGTCGCGCGCAGTCCCGGCGCGTGCGTCGCGCGCAGTCCCGGCGCGCGCGTCCTCGACGTCTCGCGCCGTGATCCGCAGCGCATCCGCGTTGATGACGGTGAGGCGCGACTCGTCGTCGGGAGCGTGCGTCGCCGCGACCACAGGGAGTGTCGCCGCGAGGCGCGGATCGATCTCTACCGCGGTGACATCCGCGCCCGTTTCGAGGAGCGCGAGGGTGAGCGAGCCGAAGCCGGGCCCCACCTCGAGTACGTGGTCGCCCGGCCCCACCCCCGCAAGGCGCGCGATCTTGCGGACGATCCCCGCGTCAACGACGAAGTTCTGACCCCAGTGCTTGGCTGGGCGCAGGTCGAGGGATTCGGCCAGGCCTCGGATGTCTCTCGGCCCGAGCAGCGTGGCCATCAGTACCAGTGGGGCGAGCGCTCGGACCACTTGCCCCACGCACCGCAAGGCGTGCCGTAGCGGCCCTTGATGTACCCGAGTCCCCACGTGATCTGGGTGGCCGGGTTCGTCAGCCAGTCAGCTCCGGCCGAGGCCATCCTGCTCCCCGGGAGCGCCTGGGGAATCCCATATGCGCTGGACGTCGGGTTGTCTGCCGTGGTGCGCCAGTTGGACTCGCGCTCGAAGAGATTGTCGAGGCACAACCACTCGATGCCCGTCCAGCCCCAGGACGCCGCGAGTTGCCTGCCGATGTCCCGGTTCGAACCGGGAACGATGGGGCCCCGCGAGGGCACCACGAGCGCGCCGACCGACACGACGTCGTGCGTCGGCTGCTTGACGACGAAACTCGCGAGGAGCTCCCTATCGGTCTCCACCCCGTTCACCGAGGTGACGGAGTACATCGCGAGCTGGAGACCGGGGTCGCCCCTGCTCACGACCTTCTTGTAGCCCACGGGGAGGTACTTGTCGGTCTGTGTGATCGACTCGGGTTCCAGGGGCTCCTCGATGGTCTCGACCGTCGTCTCGGCCTCGTCACCGGTCGCGACAATCGGGGGAATGGTCGCCTCCGCGCTCGGGGTGGGGAGCGCCTCCGCGGTCGGGGCGGACAAACCCGATTCGTTCGGGGCCGCCGCGTACACGGTCGAGGAGACGGCGCCGACGGCGAGTCCCGCCACCCCGGAGATCGCCACTACCCACGCCCCGCGTGCGCTCAGTCTGCGTCGGCCTAGGCCGCGTCCCCTCAGTCCGCGTCGACCCAGGCCGCGTCCACCGGGCCAGCGGGCGACGAAGGCGCGGATCACCGAGGACGCGGCGGCCTGCACCCAGGCCAGGGCCCACGCCCACGCCGACGCGCAGGCGACGCGCATTCGCGCTGCGATTCCGGCCCAGCCCACGTGTCGTCTCCCCACTCTCGCCCCGCGTCGGCGCGACAAAGCCTCGCACCCCAACGTCACGCTTATCGGCACAACGAACGAGCGTCTTAAGCGGTGCCTAGCGATCCACCCGGGCCCCACCGCCGCGAGCGAGCTTCAGAACCTCGGCCCGCGTGGCCATCGTCGTGTCGCCCGGCGTCGTCATGGCGAGCGCACCGTGGGCCGCACCCCACTCGACCGCAGTCTGGAGATCCTCGCCTTCGAGCAGCGCACAGATGAGGCCGGAGGCGAAGGAGTCCCCACCTCCTACGCGGTCGAGAATCTCGAGCGCCGGGCGCTCAGTGGCCGTGACAAAGCCGGAGCCCTTGGACCACGCGATGGCGCCCCAGTCGTTGACGGTTGCCGTCTTGACCCGGCGGAGCGTGGTAGCGATCACGGAGAAGTTGGGGTATTCCCTAGCGACGTTCTCGATCATCGACGCAAACCCCTCGGCCTCAACGTCCGCCAGGTCCGCCGAAACGCCCGGCACCTCGAAGCCGAGCGAGGCGGTGAAGTCTTCCTCGTTGCCGATCATCACGTCGACCAGGGGTGCGATCTCGCGGTTGACCGCTTGGGCGCGCGATAGGCCCCCGACGGCCTTCCAGAGGCTCGGGCGGTAGTTGAGATCGTAGGAGACGACCGTGCCGTGGC
Source organism: uncultured Actinomycetota bacterium (assembly GCA_963830335.1). Classification (GTDB taxonomy): domain Bacteria; phylum Actinomycetota; class Actinomycetes; order Actinomycetales; family Demequinaceae; genus JAFGBM01. The sequence continues at coordinate 173,574 of CAWHLX010000001.1, read as the reverse complement.
GCTTGGCCGCCGTGACAGCCTCGATGACGGTCGCGGCGGCAGACTCGGAGAGCGCGGCGAAGATCCCGCCGGTGTGGAACCAGCGAACGCCCAACTCTCCGAAGAGGTGGCCCCAATCGACATCGCCTGGCGCCATCAGCGAGGCTGCCGTGTGGCCGCGGTCCGACACGCCGAGCGCTCCACGCACGCCGAAGCCACGCTCCGTGAAGTTCAGGCCGTTGCGAGCCTCGCGCCCCACCCCGTCGAAGGGCATCCACCGCACGAACGCGGTATCGACGCCGCCCGCGAGAATGCAATCCTCGACCAGGCGACCCACCTCGTTGTCCACCAGCGCCGTCACGACCGCCGTGCGCAGCCCAAAGGCCCGGCGCAAGCCGCGTGCCACGTTGTACTCGCCGCCGCCTTCCCACACGCGAAACGTGCGCGTGGTGCGAATCCGCTCCTCTCCGGGATCCATCCGAAGCATGACCTCGCCGAGCGAGACGGCGTCGTAGCGACTCGGCTCCTCCGGTCTGATGCTGAGCGGTCCAACCATGATGACTCCCTCGCGCTACGCCGCCGCGGCCACTGCGGCCACCGTCAGCTCACGGATGCGAACGAAGTCGCCCTCCGCAATCGTCTGTCGCGGCACCATCCATGATCCCCCGACGGCGACGACGCTCGGAAGGCCAAGGTACTCCGCGCAGTCGTCGGGTCCGATGCCTCCCGTCGGTACGAACGACACGTGCACAAACGGCGCGGAAAGCGCCTTGAGAGCCTCCACGCCACCCGCCGTGCGCGCGGGGAAGAACTTGAGCGTTGTCAGGCCCATCTCCAGCGCGGCCTGGATCTCGGTCGCGGTGGCAACCCCTGGAACGACGGCTACGCCGTGAGACTCGCACCGCTCGACCACGGCCCGGCTGAGGCCGGGAGAGACGATGAACGACGCCCCAGCGTCGACCGCCATGTCCACCTGAACCGGCGCCAGCACGGTCCCGGCGCCCACCAGCATGTCTCCGCGGGCGGCCATGCGCTCGATCGCTCCCGTCGCGGCTTCCGTGCGAAACGTCACCTCGGCGATCGGAAGTCCGCCGTCGACGAGGGCCTGGGCCAGCGGCATGGCACGGTCCGCGTCGTCGAGGACGACGACGGGAAGCAAGCGACGGCGCCTGAGCGCGGCGAGGAACTCTTCGCTACCGGGCAAGCCAGCCTCCATCCACGGGAATGATCGCCCCATTGACGTACCGCGCCGCGTCCGACGCCAGGAAGACCACGGTGCCCATGAGGTCCTCGGGCAGGCCCCACCTCCCGGCGGGGATGCGCGCAAGGATGTCGGCGGAGCGCTTCTCGTCCGCCCGGAGGGGGGCCGTGTTCTCGGTGGCGATGTACCCGGGGGCGATCGCGTTGACCGTGATGCCCGAGCTCGCCCACTCGTTCGCGAGCGCCTTGGTAATGCCCGCGACGCCGTGCTTGGTCGCGGTGTAGCCGGGGACGTTGATCCCGCCCTGGAAGGAGAGCATCGACGCGACGTTGATGATCGAGCCACGGCCCGCCTCGAGCATCCGCTTCCCCGCCGACTGCGACAGGAAGAACACCGCGCTGAGGTTGATCTGGAGCACCGAGTTCCAGTCCTCGGCCGGGTGCTCCGCAGCGGGCGCCCTCCGAATGATCCCGGCGTTGTTCACCAGGATGTCAATTCCGCCGAGCTCATCCACCACCCGCTGAACCGCGTCGTCGAGGTCGCCCGGGCTCGCGTCGAGGAGGTCGACCTCGAGCGCGAGTGACGCGCGCCCGAGCTCGGCGATCTCGGTGGCCGTGTCGGCGGCGCCGGAACGATCCAGGACGGCGACGTCGGCACCGGCTTCGGCGAGCGCGAGCGCGTACGCCCGGCCGATCCCGCGGCCCGCCCCGGTGACCAGAGCCCTCTTGCCCGCGAGGGAGAACGTGTCGAGAATCATCGCTACCCCTAGTGCCCGAGGTCGCGCAGCATTGAGACGGTGCGACTCACCCAGCCGACGTTGGCGTCGTCGATCGCTCCCTGCGTGCGCTGCTCCCCGGCTAGGAACCACAGGTAGTACGTGGTGTAGCCGGGCGCGCTCACGACGGTGTGGTAACCGGACGGCATCATGTGCATGCCGTGCTCGCGGACGGTGAAGTTCTCCTCGAAGCCGTCGTCCGTGTACATGCGGCAGATGCCAAAACCGTCGCCGGGGTTCACGCGGAAGTAGTACATCTCTTCGTGCTTCGCCTCGACGGGAAGGTTGTCATTCGCGTGGCGGTGAGGGGGGTACGTCGACCAGTTGCCGGACGGCGTGTAGGTCTCGCCGACGATGAGGCGGCGCGCGGGCAGGTCGGGCTGCGCGACCTCCGTGAGGATCTGGTGGAAGTTTCGCGAGAAGTTCGCGGCGCCCCATCGTCCGGCCGCCACCTGGTCGGGGCGGATGACGTAGGGATCGGTCGCGAGATCTGAGGGCGCCGACGGCATCGCTACCTCGAGCGCCGTGCGCGCGGTGATCGTGTAGTCGTGGCCCGCGGGAATGTAGACCGAGTGGGGCTTTCCGGAGAAGACGTTCGGGCGACCGCCCACCTTCTCAAACGAAGCCGAACCCACGGTGACGTCAGCGACGCCCCCCAGGACGACGGCAAGGATCTCGCGGTCACCGGACTTGCCCGCGTGCTTCTTCCCCGCCGCGAGGCGCACCGTCTGGAAGTCGAGCAGTTCGCACGGGTTGAACGGCAGCGCGTTGACGCCGCTCTCCGCGGGCAGATAGCAGTGGTTCTTCATGGTCATCCTTTCATCGGGGCCGCGCGGGGCCAGCGTTCGGTTGTTGTGTGGTGGGCGGGGTCATCGCGCTGGCCCCTCGACTCGGTTGACGAGTGTCCCGACCGCTCCGTAGGTGATGGCGACCGTGTCGCCCGCCTGCATGAAGCGGCCGAGCGCGCCGATTTCGGGGATCTTTCCCGGAGTTCCCGTCGCGATGAGGTCGCCGGGCTCGAGGGTGATGACCGCACTGAGATAGGACACGAGGAACGCGACGGTGAAGATCATGTCCGCCGTCGTCGAGTGCACCGTCAGCGTGTCGTTGGACCGAACGGCGATCTCGAGCGCCTGCGGGTCGGGTATCTCGTCGGCGGTGACCAGTGCGGGGCCCATGGGTCCGAAGGTATCGAACGACTTGCCCAAGACCCACTGGCTTCCGCGCTTCTGGACGTCGCGGGCGGAGACGTCGTTGACGACCGTATACCCGGCGACGTGCGCGAGGGCGTCGGCTTCGGACACCGCGCTCGCCCTCTCTCCGATGACAACCCCCAACTCGCCCTCGTAATCGATCGCCTGCGAGATCGCTGGAAGTCGGATGGCGTCGTCTGTCCCCACGATCGTGTTCCGGGTCTTCGCAAAGACGTCCGGATACTCCGGGATCTCGGCAGCGGAGTCCGCGCCGTGGCCGCGGTAGTTGTACCCGATGCAGAGGAACTTGCCGGGCTCGGGAATCGGAGCGTGTAGGTGGACGGCGTCGCGCGCAAGCGATACGCCGTCTCCCCGATTCCCGGACGCCTCGCGAACTCTCTCGGTCATCGCGGAGCCACCTCGCACGATGTCGATGACCGCACGAGGGAGTCGGGGATCCGCTCTCCCGAGATCGACGACGCGCTTCCCATCGTCGACGAGCACCCCCGCACGCGCGGGGGACCCGTCGCTGAATGTCACGAGGCGCATCGCTGCCCGTCGCGATCCCGCGGGCCTACCACGGCGAGACCCACTTGGGATGCACCGTGCGGACGAGCGACTCGAGGTAGAAGTAATCCCCCCAGAGGTTGCCCTCGTCAACGCCGACGTTCTTCGGTGCATCGTAGACGCCGCGCTCGATAAGGGCCTTCCCTCCCAGAGCGCCCCGGGTCGCGTAGTCCGTCGCCAACGCGACGAGAATCGCCAACGCCTCGCCGCGATACCTTTCGGCGAGTTCGGGTTCGGACGCGCCGAGCCCCCCCGCCAACTCCATGAGACCCGTCGCCGCTATCGCGGCGGCGGAACTATCGCGCGGCTCGCCCGCCCCGTGCGCGAGCGCGAGGTCCCAGTACGGGACCCGATCGACGGGCAGGCGGCGCAGGAAGTAGTCGGCGCACCGCCGAGACGCGTCGAGCAGCGTGACGTCGCCAGAGAGCCGGGAGTTGATCGCGAATCCGTAGATGCCCCACGCCTGCCCGCGCGCCCAGCACGAGTCGTCGGAGTGTCCCTGCTCCGTCGCTCCACGGAGCGGCTGGCCCGTCTCCGGGTCCCAGTAGAACGTGTGGAAGGTCGATCCTTCGGCGCGTACCATCCGGTCGCGGACTTGAACGGCGTGCCGGCCCGCCGCCTCCGCATATCGCCCGTCACCCGTCTCAACCGACGCCCAGTAGAGCAGCGGCGTGTTCATGACGCTGTCGATGATCGTTCGGCCACGCTGCTCCGGGTTCCGGAGATCGCCCCACGCCTGGATAATGCCGACGGGCTCGAGGAACCGGGTCATGAGTTGATCCGCGGCGCGGAGCGCTGCGGCGCGAGCCTCCTCGTCGCCCGTCAGGCGCCACGCCGCGACACAACCAAGCGTGTAGAGGAAGCCGAGGTCGTGGGTCTCGAGGTCCGCCCGATCGTCGAGGCGGCTCACGAAACTGGGTACGAATCGCCGCGCGGCCTCCTTGTACCGCTCCTCGCGAGTCACGTCGAAAGCTAGCCACAGCATCCCCGGCCAGAAGCTCGTCGTCCACCCGATGTTCGCGCCGTCGGGCGATCCCTTCCGCATTCGAAGGGGGTACGTTCCGCCGATGGTTGTGTCTTCTGGAAAGCGCGTCGCGAAGATGCTCATGTTCGCGCCGATGGTCGCGAGGGCTTCGACGAGCGCCCCCTCAATGCTCGCTTGTGCGACCGCGCTGGCATCGCGGTCTCTCGACGGACTCCCGCTCACGCGCTCACCACCATCCGCTCTGCGGCACTCGCGATCGGCAGGAGCGCCTGCCTGCTGTTCGTCCAGGCGAGGTACAGGATCGGGCTCGCCGCGAGCCCCGCGCCCCATGCGGGCGTCGCATAGAGGAACGAGAGAAGTAGGAGGAGGGCGAACAGCGACATCGCGGTGAGATACCACCTTCGGACGGCGAAGTAGAGGCACGCCTTCCAGAGGGCGACAGCGCTGCGGGCCTCGACGCCGAGCACGATGGCGGCGAGGACGTGCAGCGTCGTCGCGACAAGGAGAGCCTCGAACGTGGCGAACACGGGAATGGCGGTCGCGCCAATGGGCTTGCCCCAGACGGCCGTGACGTCCACGGCGAGCACGCAGGTTCCGACGGCCGCGACAGCTCCCGCCGCACCGGCGCGACGCGCGTGAGCTCGCCACGCGCGAAGAAAGCTCCGGACGACAGCGACGGAACCCTCGGCCGCGTGAGCCTCGAACACCGAGAACACCGCGGTCACCGAGATCGCGAGCAGCGGGGTGAGCGCCACGACCGGGAGCCACGTCACGCGAACGTCCGTCGCGACGAAGAGGACCAGGAGCGGGAGGTTGGCGACGGCGAGAAGGAGATTCGTCGTGAGGGCCGTGTACACCGCCCCGCCGATGTTCATGTATGCCGTGTAGTAGCCGCGCATCGGTCTACCCCTTCACTCCGGTAGTTGCGATTCCCTCGATGAAGTACCGCTGGCCCAGCGCGAAGATGATCGCGACCGGAAGGACGGAGAGCACGGCGCCGGTCATGATGAGCCCGAACTCGGTGTTGTACTGGCCGACGAACGACTGGAGGCCCACCTGAATCGTCCAGATCTTCGGGTCGCGAAGGTACAGGAGCGGACCGAGGTAGTCATTCCACGTCGTCGTGAACATCAGCAGGCCGAGGCTCGCGACGGCGGGAATTGACAGCGGAAGCATGATGCGCCGGTAGATGCCAATCTCAGAGAGACCGTCGATGCGCGCGGCCTCGATCAGCGCGTCGGGGATGGAGTCGAAGAACTGCTTCATCAGAAACACACCGAAGGCGCCGAACGCCTGCAGCGCGATGATCGACCACAGAGTGTTCGAGAGGTGGAACTTCGAGAACAGGATGAACTGCGGGATCATGTACGCCTGCCACGGAACGGCGATCGTGCCGACGTACGACAGAAACAGGACCCGCCGACCGGGGAAGCGTCCCTTCGAGAATCCGTATGCCGCGAAACTCCCGGTGAGAACCTGGAGGACGGTCACGACAACGGAGAGCAGAAGCGTGTTCCGGATCCACGTGACCATGTCCGCTTTCGCGAAGATCTCCACGTAGTTGTTCCAGACGACGGGATCCGGGATCCAGGAGACCGGAACCGTGAAGACATCGTTGGTGCGCTTCAGCGACGAAATGATCATCCACACGAACGGGACGAAGATCGGGATCGACGCGACGACGAGTGCTAGGTAGCCGAGGCCACGAAGCGCGTAGTGCGAGGGCTTCCTCCTCCGCCGTCGAGGTGCGGTGCGGGGCGCCGAGGGCCGCCGTACACCCGAAGTAGCGCTCATTTCTCTTCGCTCCGCTTGTTGAGAAGGTACTGGACGATCGTGATGCCGACGGCGAGAATGAACAGCACGATGGCCGCGGCCGAACCATAACCGAATCGGTTGTTGATGAACCCCTGGTTGTAGATGAATTGGGAGAGAACGAGCGTCGACTGCCCTGGCCCCCCTCCGGTCATGACCAGAACGAGGTCGAACACTTTGAGGCTTTGAATCGTCAGGATGACCGTGACGAAATACGTGGTGGGGCGGAGAACGGGAAGCGTGATGCTGACGAATCTCTGCCACGCATTCGCCCCGTCCACACGCGCCGCCTCGTGCAACTCCTTGGGAACGACCTGGAGGCCGGCGAGGAACAACAGCATGTAGTACCCCGCCTCGCGCCACGTCCCGACGATGATCACGGCGGGCATGGACCACGTTGCCGACGTCGTCCAGCCGGGCGGATTGTCCACGCCTATGGCCATGAGCGCCTGGTTGATCACGCCCTTGTCCGGGCTGAAGAGCATGTTCCACACGACCGCGACGGCGACGATCGACGTGATATAGGGGAAGAAGGCGGCCGTACGGAAGAACGCGAGCGCGCGGAGCTTCGTGTTGAGCAGCAACGCCAGGCCGAGCGAGATGCCCAGCGTGAGCGGGACGTGCAGCGCGGTGTAGTACAGGGTGTTCCACAGAGCCTTGTGGAAACTCTTGTCGCCGACGAGCCGCGTGAAGTTGTCGAGCCCGATCCACTCCGATCCGCCGAAGATGTTCCACTTCGTGAATGCCATGTAGAAGAGGATGAGGACAGGGACGAGGGTGAGGATCGAGAATCCGACGAAGTTGGGAAGGATGAACATCCAACCCTGCAGGATGGTCTTGCGCCGCTGCGCTCGAGCCCCGTCCTTCGGCGCCTTTGCGGGCGCGACGGTCATCGCCATCGGTCTCTCCTGACTGCTGGGCGGGGCTTGGTGCGCAGCGTCGCCGCTGCGCACCAAGCCCTGCGGCGGAGGGTACGAAGACCCCCTTGGGCTCCTTCTAGCTGACTTCGCTCTTGAACCGCGCTTCGGCTTCGGCAATCGCGTCGTCGACCGACGCGGTTCCCGACATGATCGCCGAGTGCATGTCGCCCAGGATGCCCTGGACTTGAGCGGTGGTGGCCGAAACCGGGTTCTCCGGCTTCGTGTCGTGCGTTCCGAACGCGAACTTCGACAGGTCGTCGGTCGGAACACCAGCGACCGCGAAGTACGCGGCCGTGACCGCGTCCGAGGCGTACGCCGGCGTGATGCCGATGCCAGCGAGGGCGATTGCCGCATCCTGGCCGCCGATGAATGCCAGGAACTTCTTGGCGGCGTCGACCTTGTTCGCGTCGATCGCGGGATTGATGCCAATCGCCGTCGGGTCTCCGAATGTCACCGGGTCGCTAATCGTGCTCGAGTCCAGTTGCGGAACGGGCGCGATGCCCCAGTTGAACGGGAGGGCGTCGCCCTTGCTGACCTGATCCAGGTACGCGGCGACGTACCAGCTACCCATGATCAGCATCGCGGCCTTCTGCGTGCCGAACTGGCTCTGGTAGGTGAGCTGGGCGGTGGCCCGCGTGTTGAAGTCGATCTGAGCGCCGGACGCCTGCATCTCCAAGGCCCGGTCGTAGTACGGCTTCATGTATCCGAAGTCACCAGACAGGATGTCGGCGCCGGGGGTCTGCGCGTTCGCAAACCCCTGGATGATCGACTGCCATCCGTGCTGGTAGGTCCCGTAGACATCATCGGCAGGCAGACCCGCCGAAAGAGCGTTGGCGGCAGTCTGGTAGTCGTCCCACGTCCACGACCCGTCGGGGTAGGCCACGCCGGCCTGGTCGAAGAGGTCCTTGTCGTAGTACAGGTACCAGGAGTCCTGGCGATACGGAACCGCGTAGGACTTGCCGTCAACCTGGTAGTTCGACAAGCCGCTCGTGTGGCTATCCAAGCCCGCCGCGACGTCCGAGACGTCCAGCAACTGACCGCCATCCTCGTAGGTGAAGAAGTTCCTCAGGTTCTTAAGGATGTAGAGGTCCGGCGCCGATCCCGCAGCAAGGTCCGCGATCATCTGCGTGTCGTAGTCGTTGCCAGCGGTGTACTCGATCAGATCGATCGTGATGTTGGGGTTGGCCGCGTGGAACGCGTCGGTGAGCGTCTTGAACTCCGGCGTCGAGTCAAGCAACCAAGCTGCCATTGTCAGGGTGACAGGTTCCTGCGCCGTCGTCTCCGACGCCGAGGGGCTTGCCGATGTGCTGCTGGTGCAGCCCGCCAGCAATAGAGACGCAACAGCCGCCAGGCCGAGGCCCCACTTCATTGTGTGCTTCATGACTTCTCCTCCTGCTGTGGTGGCCCGATCGCCCGGACCGCTTACTCCCCGATCCCGCGCGAGAGCGCGGTTGGGAGGCTTTGATTGAGCCGTGTGACGGTACGAGCGCCATCTGGCCACGTGATCGACACGTCCTGTCCATTCATGTGTGCGTCGAAGGACGCCACCTCCGGCACCCCGTGCCCGGACGCGCGCGCCACGTCAACGCCCGAGAGCTCGACCATTGCGCATACCCAGGCTCCCTCTCGCAGGGGTTCACGAAGCAGCGGCACGAGCGCAGTCCGCCCGAGCGGACTCGCGTCATCCACCGAGGTGGTTGACACAGTCGCGTCGGTGGTCGACGCGTAGATTCGCGAGACGAGGCGGTCCGTCCTTGCCGCCGCGATGGGAAGGGGCTCCAGAGTCTCCGTGGCGACCACCGGTCCAACGTCGGCGATCGGCCATCCCGCGATCCTCAGACCGACGGCGCGCTCGCGGCCCGCATCCGTGAGGCCGGTGGCGCAAGCGAGGCGCACCTCGTAGGCCCCGCGCACGAGGGAGACCACGGTCACGATTCCCGCCTCGACGGCTTTGCCCGCGAGGCCGGACCCGTGACCCTGTTGCGCGTCGTCTGGGGCAACCCAGCGGACTCGAGACTCGGAAACGGCGACGCCGACCGCGAGGGAGCCCCGACCGGAGATGCGGAGGTCGCGCACGTGCATCCCCGAGCGGTGCGTCGCCGCGCCGCGGGCGTCCACCAAGCACGCAGTCTGGTCGAGCGGACTCCGCCAACTCCGCTTATCGAGAAGGGGCGAGGTCGCCGTCGAGTAGCCGAGACGCGCGTACAGCGGGGAGTCGGCGCGGCGATCATCCGGACGAGCGTGATCCGTGCCGTGATTGATGACGCGGACGATCCCGTCGGCGCGAGTCCCCGAGACGATCCACCCGGGAGCCTCGATCTTGCGCAACACATCCCCCCGCTCGACTGGGAGCGAGACCTCCGCGTCCGTCCAGGCGGGATGCTCGGCCTTGAGGGCGAGGCCGAGCATCCCCTTGCACGCCCAGTAGGGCGACCCCGGGCCCGAGTACGCTTGCGCGAGCGTGGGCCATCGGTGGTACCAGCCGACTGGCAGAAGCCCGTCGCGGTCGGGCGCACCATGCGCGGCGAAGTGGTCGATGATCGCGAGCGCGGCGTGACGGAGGGCGCCGGGCCGGTGGCTCGGCACGCCCGCTATCGCCCCAATCCAGAATGGCGCGGCGGCGGCGAAGCGGTAGGTGAGGCTGCGCCCTTGGATGAGCGGGGACCCGTCGGCTCCGACGAGCGCAAGCGCGTCAGCGAGGTACCGGTCGAGGCGATCGCGGTCGACGTTCCCCCGCTTCGCCGCCATGTCCTCGGCACCCCGCATTCGGGCCCATAGGGTGGGGTAGAGGTGCAGCGCCCACCCGGCATAGTGGTCAAAGGACCTCTCATCGCCGTCCGCGAGCCAACCGTTCGCGCGGACAAAGGAATCGTGCGTGGCGAGATCTGCCTCCATGTCCTCCACGGAGTATGGCCCCCCGACGGACTTGAGGAACGTCTGAACAACGAGCCGGAACCACACCCAGTTGATCCGCGGATAGGTCTGGTCTCCGACTGCGGGACTGAGGTAGTCGATCACCCGCTGACGGGTCTCCTCTGAGAACTCGTCCCATATCCACGGGCGCGTCATGTCGAGGATGAGCGCGATCGACGCGGCCTCGACCTTCGCTTGAGGATGCTCATCGAGCCGGATCCAGCGATCCGGTGAACGGGGGTCCGTCCCCGTGGCAACGCCCTTGGCATACCAGTCCGCGGCCTCCCTGCCCTGTTCTCCGTCGGAGCCCGCGAGGATGAAGCCCGCGAGGAGAAAGGTGCGGGCGAACCCCTCGAGCCCGTCGACGCGCGCGCCATAGCCGCCCGCAGGTCCCGCGAAGAGAATGTGAGAGTTTCCGCTTGCGCCGTGTGCCATTGCCGCTTCGAGGATCACGTTGGCGTGCCCCAGGAGATCCTCCCGGGTCAGAAGACGGCGGGTCGCTGTCGCCATCATGGCCGCGGGTCCGGGTCGGGCCGCGGCATCCGAAGCGCGCCGGAGGGGTCCATGGCCTCTGCGCGCGGCGCGCGGGGCAGAGCGGGATTCACACGCGCTCCACGAAGGCGATCGGCCACGACCTCTGTGCTCCGTTTCGTGAAGGTCGCGTTCACTGCGGTGCAACCCTGCACCGCGCGACCGGTACCCATTGAATCCATGATGATCGTCTCTGTCAATACGTGTTGCCATTGTGTTATATTCGAACATATTCGAACATCTTCGACAATCGACGAGGTGGCCGTGCCGAATCGAGAGCCCGTCGCGATGAGCGAAGGTGACCGACATTGACAGTTCGGCGAATAATATGAGCGCGAAGAGACACCACCGATCGAAGGGGTAGCAATGAACGGGCCTGCCGGCGCGTGGCCGCTCGGCGAGACGAGGCGGGAGGCGATCCTCGAGGTCCTCCGTCGGGAGGGCGCGGTTCGCGTCTCGGAGCTGACGGAAGCGACCGGGGTCACGGCCGTCACGATCCGCCGCGATATCGTGCAGCTCGAGGAGGAGGGCGTCGTCCGCCGCGTTCACGGCGGGGCGGTGTTGGTCCAGGAACGCAAGACGGACCCGGCGACGGACGCCGACGTCGCGCCGAGTGGCTCGGGCCGAATCGGGATGCTCGTCCCGTCCCTTGACTACTACTGGCCCGGCGTCATCGAAGGCGCCCAGCAAGAGGCCGCGAAGCACGGGCTGTCCGTCGTCCTCCGGGGCTCGTCATATGACGCCGATGACATCCTTCCGCACGTCGACTACCTCCTCAGCCGCGCCCACGCCGCGGGTCTGATCCTCGCGCCCAACATGAGCGCGGCACACTCCGCGGAGACCCTTGAGGCGCTTGCGACGAGCGGCGTGCCCGTCGTGCTCGTTGAACGCACGGCCGTCGTGGGGCCCTTCCATACGACGGTCGAGTCGGTCGTCTCCGACCACGCGCAGGGGGCCTCGATCGCGATGCGCCACCTCGCGGAGTTGGGCCACCGGCGAATCGGGCTCGTCATTAGCGGTGACAGTCCCACCGCGCCCCACCTTCGCCAAGGGTGGCTGAACGCGCGCCGCGAAATGGGAACGGACAGCCTCACCGTCGTCGACGAGACGGTGCCGAGTTCCCGTGAACCCTCGTGGGGCGCGACCGTCGACCTCATCCTCGACAGATGTCTTGAGACCGGCACCACGGCGCTTCTCGTCCACGCGGACCAAGCGGCCGCGACGATCACGCAGCGTTGCGAGGCGCGGGGACTGACGGTTCCCGGCGACCTCTCCGTTGTCGCCTATGACGATGAGGTTGCGGAGCTCTTCACGCCACCGCTGACGGCGGTGCGGCCTCCGAGGGCGTCGCTCGGACGAGCCGCAATGAACCTCGTTGCCGAGCGAATACGCGACCCCCACCGTCCAGCGCACAACGTCCTGATCACGCCGGCGCTGCGGATTCGGGAAACGACGGGGCCTCCGCGCACCTAGGGGCGATACGACTGGGGACCTACCAGGGTCCATACAGCGCATTGGAGGTCGCAGAGACTACGGCGCACGCCTCCTCGAGCTCGACGCCCTGGACCCGCGCGATTTCCCGCATCGTCCACGGAACGAGGTAGGGGGCGTTGGGGGCGCCGCGGTACGGGTGAGGCGTGAGGAAAGGGGCGTCCGTCTCGACGAGGACGCGGTCAAGGGGCGTGACCGCGACGGCCCCGCGGAGGTCGTGCGAGTTCTTGAACGTCAGCGTCCCGGCGAAGCTGAGATACCAGCCGCGCTCGACGCACAACTTCGCGAGAGAGGCGTCTCCGGAGAAGCAATGCATCACCGTGCGCTCGGGCGCGCCGTCGCGATCGAGGACCTCGACCACCTCCGCGTGCGCGTCTCGGTCGTGAATCTGGAGGACGAGGCCGAGCTCCTTGGCGAGCGCGATGTGATCCCGGAACGCGCTGACCTGCGCGTCGCGTCCCTCAGGACCCGTGCGGTAGAAGTCGAGGCCCGTCTCTCCGATCACCCGCATGCGCGGGCCCCTGGCCAGTTCCGCGATGATCGCGAACGCCTCGTCGTAGCCGAGCCCGCTCTCGTGCGTGCCCGCCTCGTGGAGCGGGGCCTCGTTGGGGTGAATCGCCACGCCGCCCACCAGCGTCGGATACTGGACCACGGCCAACGCCGTCCAGCGCGCGCTGGCCACCTCGCATCCGATTTGGACGACGCGATCGACCCCGACCGCCACGGCGTCGGCCAGGCGTTCCTCGACGGTCTTGGGCTCGTCGCCCGCGGGCCACTCGAGGTGCGCGTGGTTATCCGCCACCGGAACGGGCAGCGGCTCGGGGCTCGGGGGCCACACCCCCGGTCGAGCGATCGCCTACTCCTCCCCGCGCATGCGGGCGAGTTCGTCGTCGACGATCGAGTCGTCGAGCTTGGTGAAGACCGGCAGGGGCGCCGGAATAGAAGTGCCCGCGACGAGGTCGTGCCTGGCCCAGGTATCGCGCACGCCCGTGTAGTCGCCCGTGATGATCGGATAGTGCCGATCGGGCAGGTCGAGGTCATCGACCTCCTCCATCACCGGCATGGGCGCAAAGACCCCCTCGCCGCCGAGCGCCTCGTGAACGCGCTGCGCCGAGTGCGGAAGGAAGGGTGCGAGAAGGGTATTGGCGTCGGACACCAGTTGCGCCGCGACGCCGAGCACGGTGGCCATCCTGGCCGGATCCGTCGTCTTGAGCTTCCACGGCTCGTTCTCGGCGAGGTACTTGTTCGCGTCCCCGACGACGCGCATGGCCTCGCCGATCGCCTGCCGTTGACGCTGCTGCCCGATCAGGCTCCCCACCGTCTCGAAGCCGATCGCGGACTGGGACAGCGCCTGCTTGTCTGCGCCGGTCAGGTCGGTCAGGGGCGGGATGGTCCCGACGTTGCGGTGGAGCAGGGACACCGTGCGGTTGACGAGGTTTCCCCACGCCGCCACCAACTCGTCGTTCGTGCGGCGCTTGAACTCCGCCCACGTGAAGTCGGAGTCGGACGTCTCCGGCCCCGCCACGGCGATGAAGTACCGAAGCGCGTCGGGCTGATAGCGCGCGAGCATGTCGCGCACGTAGATGACGTGACCCCGCGAGGACGAGAACTTGTTGGACTCCATGGTGAGGAACTCGCTCGAGACCACCTCGGTCGGAAGCTGCAGGTCGCCGAACTCGCTCAGCTTCCCGCCCTTCGAACCCCGCCCGTTCGCCGCGAGCAGCTCCCCCGGCCAGATCTGCGAGTGAAAGGTGATGTTGTCCTTGCCCATGAAGTAGTACGAGAGGGCCTCGGGGTCATTCCACCATTTGCGCCACGCCTCGGGGTCGCCCGAGCGGCGCGCCCACTCGATCGACGCGGAAAGGTAGCCGATGACGGCGTCGAACCACACGTAGAGGCGCTTGGCGGGGTTGTCCTCCCAGCCAGGAAGCGGGACGGGGATGCCCCAGTCGATGTCGCGCGTCATCGCGCGGGGCCGCACGTCGTCGAGCAGGTTCAGCGAGAAGTTGAGGACGTTGGGTCGCCACCCCTGGCGCGAGCCGAGCCAGTCGCCGATCTGGGTCGCGAGCGCGGGAAGGTCGAGAAAGAAATGCTCGGTCTCGACGAACTCGGGCGTCTCGCCGTTGATTCGGCTGACGGGGTTCTTCAGGTCGATCGCGTCGAGCTGGTTGCCGCACTCGTCGCACTGATCGCCGCGCGCGCCCTCGTAGCCGCAGATGGGGCACGTGCCCTCGATGTAGCGGTCGGGGAGCGTGCGGCCCGTCGACGGACTGATCGCCCCCCTGGTGGTCTGCTCGATCATGTAACCGTTCGCGTGCACGGCCCTGAATAGCGCCTGCGCGACGGCGTAGTGGTTGCCGGTCGTGGTCCGCGTGAAGAGGTCGTAGCTGAGCCCGAGCGCGGTGAGGTCCTCGGCGATAACGCGGTTGTACCGATCGGCGAGCTCCTGGGGCGAAACGCCCTCCTGCTCCGCCTGAACCAGGATGGGCGTCCCGTGCTCGTCCGTCCCCGAAACCATCAGGACGTCGTTGCCCGCCATGCGCATGTAGCGACTGAAGACGTCCGACGGCACCCCGAAGCCCGCGACGTGGCCGATGTGGCGGGGGCCGTTGGCGTAGGGCCACGCGACGGCGGAGAGGATGCGGGACATGGTCACATCCTAGTGACGACGATGCGGGACCCGAGGGCCACGCCTACTCGAGTACGGCTACGGCACGGCCCGGGCCTTGAGCGCCGCGGCGTAGAGCTCGCGCGACGAGACGCCGGCTGCCGTGGCGACGTCCTTGACCGCCTCCTTGAGCCGTTCCCCCGACGCCGCCCTCGCGAGCGCCTCGGAAACGAGCGCGTCGAAGGAGGCTCCCGCCTTGGGCGCCCCGGCCACCACCACGACGATCTCGCCCTTGGGCGACGCCGCCTGGGCCCACGTCGCTAGTTCGGCGAGCCCTCCGCGCCTCGTCTCCTCGTACGTCTTGGTGAGCTCCCTGCTCACGGAGGCGGGCCTCGCCCCGCCGAAGGCCTCCGTCATGGCGACCAGCGTCGCGGCGAGCCGGTGGGGAGCCTCAAAGAACACCATGGTGCGGGACTCGGCGCCCAGCGACGCGAGCACGGTGGCCCTCTCCCCCGCCTTCCGCGGAAGGAAGCCTTCGAAGCAGAAGCGATCCGTGGCGAGCCCCGACACGGCGAGCGCGGCGAGCGCCGCGCTCGGACCGGGAAGGACGGTGACGGCGACGCCCGCCTCCGCCGCCGCGACGACGACCCTGAAACCGGGATCGGACACCGTCGGCATCCCCGCGTCCGAGACGACGAGGACCGTGGCCCCTGCGGCCGCCCGCTCCGCCAGGTAGCCCGCCCGCTCGCGCTCGTTGTGATCGTTCAGCGAGATCACCTCGCCCGTGACCGCCACGCCGAGGCGTGCCGCCAGGTCCCGAAGGCGCCTCGTGTCCTCCGCCGCCACGACGTCAACCGTCGCAAGAGCGTCCATCAATCGGGCCGAGGCATCGCCGACGTTTCCGATGGGCGTGGCCGCGAGGACGATGCTTCCTGGCATGGCCCTAGCCTGACACACCGCCGCAAGGGATCTAGGGCGAGACGGCGTAGTCCGGCGCGGCCGGCAGGCCGAAGAACTCCTCGAGCGTAGTGATCCCGGACTCGTGCATCGCCGTCGAGAGGTCCATCCCGACGTACCGGAGGTGCCACGGCTCCCAGATGTAACCCGTGACGCCCTCCTTGCCCTCGGGGTACCGCAAGATGAACCCGTACTCCCAGGCATGCTCCGCAACGTACTGCCCCGCGGCAGTCGCGCCGAAGCACTGATCCAGGTGGCAGGCGTTGGTCGTGTAGATGTCGACAGCAAGCCCGGACTGATGCTCGGAGAAGCCCGGCCGCGCCGTAGTCCGGTCCGCACCCGCGACGCCGCGCGACTTGGCGCGCGGATCGTAGAGCGCCTTCTGGAAGGAGTAACTGCGGTACGCCGTAGACACCTTGAAGCCCGCGCCCGCCGCGTTCGCCGCCTGGTACAACGTCGTGAGCGCCCCGGCTGCCTCCGCCCGCATCTTCTGGTCGCTGCCCTCGGGAATGCCGGGCATCGCCACGAGGTCCGTCGGAACATACGACGCGGGGTTGAGGGGGAAGATCTTGTTGACGATGACCCATATCGAGGTCGGGTCGTCGAGCGGATGGGCGAACATGTCGAACGTCGCGGATGGGCTTGGGGTGGGGCTCGGAGTGACCGTCGCCGAGGCCGACGGCGTTGCGGAGGGGGTCGGGGTCGTCGTTCCGGCTGGGCTTGAGCACGCGACAAGCGTGCCGACGATGCAGAGGAGCATCGCGGCCCGAAACGAGTGAGCGGAGCGTCGCACGTCAGTCACGATACGTCACCGAACGCACGCGCGCAGGCGGCGGGATAGGCTGACGCTCGTGCTTCTCGAACGCCTGTACCGGTGGCGCCTCGCGGTCACCCTCACCCTCGTTGGCGGTCTCGCGGCGATTCTCCGACTCGTGGGCCTCGGTTATCCCGAGTCGCTCTCCTTCGACGAGCTGTACTACGCGCGCGAGTCGTATTCGATCCTCCATTTGGGATACGGAGGGAGCTGGTCGGGCGAGAATCAGGCGTTTGCCCACGGCGACCTGAGTGGCCTCAGCACCAAGGCCGACATGGTGGTACACCCGCTGGTCGGGAAGTACATGATCGCGATCGGAATCTGGCTGTTCGGCCCGACGCCCTTCGGGTGGCGGTTCGCGGGCGCGGTCACGGGAACCCTCTCCGTCATCATCATCATTCTCATCGCGCGCCACCTCATGAAGTCCCTCGTCTGGGGCGCCCTCGCGGGAGTCTTCCTTGCGATCGACGGCCAGCACATCGTCGAATCCAGGACCGCGATCCTCGACATCTTCCTGAGCTTCTGGGCGCTCGTGGGGTTCGGCCTTCTGCTCCTCGAT
Source organism: uncultured Actinomycetota bacterium (assembly GCA_963830335.1). Lineage (GTDB taxonomy): Bacteria > Actinomycetota > Actinomycetes > Actinomycetales > Demequinaceae > JAFGBM01. Next base: position 156,269 of record CAWHLX010000001.1, on the reverse strand, counting down.
CGAAGACGGGCGCGCGCGACGCTGGCGCGGCGGGCCGATGCCGATAGGGCAAGACTCGGCCTCGCGCCAGGGGACCTCATCCCGGGCTTCGCCGGGGGCCTGGGCATCCGCTGGTGGCGCCTCGCCGCGCTCGTCGCCTTCGGGCTCGCCACGGGGGTCAAGTGGTCCGGCTTGTACTTCTGCGCCTTCTTCATCGTCCTCAGCGCGCTGTGGGACCTCGTCGATCGTCGCGCGGCGGGGTACAAGCGATGGCTCTCCACGACGAGCATCCGCACCGTCCTTCCCGCGTTCTTCTCGACCGTCGTCGTCTTTCCGCTCGCGTACGTCGGGACCTACTGGTCGTGGTTCATCTCGTCATCGGGCTATGACCGGCACTGGGCCGAGCAGAATCCGGGAGAGGGTGTCACGTGGCTGCCGGCTCCGCTGCGCTCCCTGTTCAGGTGGCACCAGCAGATGTACGACTTCCACACGCATCTCAACAAGCCCAAGGTTCACCACGCCTACCAATCGGACTCGTACTGGTGGCTGTTCCAGTACCGCCCCACCGCGTTCTTCTATTCGCAGGAGAGCACGCCGGACGGCGGGGGTCCATGCGGAGCGCACGAATGCTCGTCGGCCATCACCGCGCTCGGACACCCGCTCATCTGGTGGGCCGCCGCCGCCGCGCTCCTCTTCGCGCTCTACCGCATCGCCGCCAAGTCGGACATGCTCGCCGCCACGGTGATTGCGGGCACCCTTGCGGGGTGGCTCCCGTGGTTCCTCTTCCCCAACCGGGTGATCTTCACGTTCTACTCGGTGGCGTTCGTGCCGTATGTGGTGCTGACCCTGGTGTGGGCGCTTCGACATATCGCCCAACCCAACCGCCTGAGAGGCGGGTGGTCTCGACGTGGCGCGATCGTCGTGGCGGGCTACACCGCATTGTGCCTCGTGGTCGCGGGGTTCTTCCTGCCGCTATGGACCGGCCAGTGGATCCCCCGCGCCTACTGGATGGTGCACATGTGGCTAGGGGGTCACTGGATCTAGGGTTGGCGCGTCTCGCTACGGGGCGGCGAGGATGTCGACGACGAACACGAGGGTCGATCCGGCGGGGATCGCCCCGCTCGCCGTGTCGCCGTACCCGAGGCTCGGGGGAACCACGAGGAGGACCTGGCTCCCGACCGTCGCGCCCGCGAGCCCCTGTACCCATCCATCGATGAGCATGTCTGAGGAAAGCGTGAACATCACGGGCACGCCCTTGTCCCACGAGGAGTCGAAGCTGGTCCCATCCCACAGCCATCCGGAGTAGTGCGCGAGGACCGACTGCCCCTCGGTCACCGGCGCCCCGGAACCCTGGATCAGGGTCTGCGAAACCAGATCGGCCGGAGGATCGGTCGCGGGTATCGCGACGGAGGGCGCGCCATCCGCGCCAAGGGTGACGACCGGGAGTCCGTCGACGGGCGCAACGGCGGTGCCCTCGGCCCGCGCGAGCGGGGTTGTGGCACTGGCGACGGTGATGGCCATGAAGATCGGGATCATGTCCGTGGTCGCTCCGGAGGGATCGCTCGAGAGGGTCCCGTATATGACCTGGGCTCCAACCTTCTTCCCGACAAAGGCCGCGTAGATCACGGGATCGAGTGACGCCTCCTCCAATACCAGGGCCTCCGGCGTTCCGCTGGCGTCGTAGGTGGAGTACAGGACGGAGCCGTCGACGCCGCTCATCACGACGTAGTCGAAACTCACGACATCGCCTGCCTTCATCTCGGAACCGGTGCCGTCCTTCACCAGGCGCGAGGCCCCGGCGGCGACCGAAAGCGGCATGGGGAAGGTGAGGGTGGGGACTCCGGACGCGTCCGTCGCCCAGGCGATGGAGTCCAGCACGGCGGTGTCCGCCGTGGATCCGACGGATACCGACGGCGACGCGACGGTCGGGCTCGTGCCACAACCGGCCAGGCCAAGAACGGCGGCCGCGGCGAGCGCGGCAAACTTGATCGAGATCTTCTTCACGTGGAGTAACTCCCTTGCCGAGGCTGCCAGAGTGCGCGGGTGTCGCGGCGGCGCCGCCTTCCACCCTAAGCGAAGTTGAGGACTACTGAGAGCCATGGCGCGGAGTCCTTATCCAGGCCACACGTCTTCAGCCGCGCGCGAGGGCCGATGCGCCGTGGAAACATCCCACGGTGTAGGGGTACTCGAGCGTGGCGTCGTAGTGGTAGATCGAGGTCAGAGTTCCGTTCCACATCACCTCGCTCACGCGGCCGTGGCACGCGTCGAGATCCGCGTCCGTCGGAAGGTTACCGCTGGCGTCGCGCTCGACGTAGATCCCGTATCCGTCGAAGGCGTATCCGACGAGCGTCGACGACCCGGTCGCCCTGGCCTCGATGCACGACGCGACGGAGTGGTAGTGGTACGCCTCGTGGCCGTCGGGGTGGCCGTCGCAGAGGTCCTGCGTCTCGTGTGCGGCCGCGTCGCGGCCTCCGGCGTCTAGGGCGTCGTAGAGCACGACGCCGTTGGTGAAGACTCCGATCGGTCCGAGCGGGAGGCAGCCGGGAGTCGACGCGGCGGCGGGGTTGGCGGGAAGGGAGTACCGGAAGGACTGGGATTGAAGGCTATTGGGGTTGCGGTCGAACGAGAAGGCGGGATCCGTCCGCGCGATGGGGAAGTTCCCGGTCGGATCGGAGATGGGAAGATCGTTCGTGGTGATGACGCGGGTCGGGCCCGACACGGCCTCGGTGTAGGCCGCGGCTTCCCACGTCACGGACCCCTGGACCTGCACCTTGGCCTCGCTGTCCCACGTTCCGGCCGCCGCGTCGATCCACCCTCCCGCGTGCTCCGCCCCCCCGCCGGTGAACCTGGTCGTGCACGAGTACAGCTGCCCGACCGCGGGCGACGTCGACACCTTCCCGTCGCCCAGCGGGATCGCGGTCGGGTCGACCGTCGCGCTCCACACGTTCGCTGGCGCCGCACTCGCGGGTTCCGTGGAGGTGGCCGACTCCTCCGAGCCCGCGGCGAGGGAGGAGCTGGTCGGAGTGGCTGAGGGCGAAGAACCCGCCGGGGCGCGCGGCGCTCCGACGGTCGACGTCACCGCGGGGGCGGTGCCGCACGCGGCGAGTCCGGCGACGAGAAGGAGGGCGGCGACGGCGGAGGAGCGGCGTGCCAGGCCTTCGCCGCGGGCTGGCCGCGACGGGGCGGCGGCATGACGGATGCGAGGGTCCATGAAAAGGAACGCTAATCGGCCCATGTGAGCGGTACGTGAGACTTCCGTGAATGTTCTGTGTCGCCGTGCCGCGGCGCGCCCGTGAGGACGCGCGTACCGACGGCCACGGTCGGTTGACCCGCGCAGATGGCGCCTCCCCCGGGCTCATCCATTCGGATAGGCTCATGGCGGAAGTCCCACCTCAAGGAGAAGAACCATGGCAGACAAGCCCACGAAGAAGGTCGTTCACGTCCAGCACAAGACGGCTGGCGGATCGGATGGAGCGACGTGGACGCCCACCCCCGAGGCCAAGGGCAAGGCCGGGGGGTTCCGCCTCATCGCCGTGGTGCTGTGGCTCCTGGCGCTGGGAGGCGAGGCCGCCGAGATCTTCTGGGTGCTGAAGCAAGACCCGGTCAGCATGGTCTACCTGATCGGTGGCATTGTCGTCATCGGCATCCTCGCGATCATCGGGGACGTGCTGTGGAAGAAGGCCAACCGCGCGGACCCGGCCCCGCGCTCGCAGCCGGCCCGCTTCTTCATCCAGAACCAGCTCGGAGCGATCATCTCGATCCTCGCGTTCCTTCCGCTGATCCTGATGATCTTCTTGAACAAGAACATGGACAGCAAGCAGAAGGGCACCGCGGGCACGATCGCGATCGTCATCGCGCTCATCGCGGCGTACATGGGGATGTCGTTTGACTCTCCGTCCGTCGAGAAGAACCAGAACCTCACCTGCGCCGAGCTCCCTGCGGACACCCCGGCCGCCGAGGTCGAGGTGTGCAACACGGACGTCGCGCGCGTCACCCAACTCACCGGCGCCAACATGGTGACCTGGACCAAGTCGGGCGAGGTCTACCACCTCTGCGAGGCCGCCTCGGCGGTCAACCTTGAGTCCCAGGACAACCAGATCTACACCGGAACCGTGGCGGACGCCATCGTCGAGGGCAAGACCCGCCTGACGCTCCAGGTGGACCAGGAGCTCTCGGAGTGCGGTCTGGCCGCCGACAGCACTACGTAGGCAACGCAGGGCACGTCGTAGTGGAAGGGGCCGCCCGGTGGGCGGCCCCTTCCCGTGCCGAGAGGCTACGTGTCCGTGGTCCGACCGCGGCCGGTCACGGCTTGCGGGTCACGGCGGAGCCGCCGCGATCGACGAACGCGGTGAGGGCGGCGACGAGCGCGAACGCCGCCAGCACCGTGAGCGCGAGCCGGGCCCCGACCACCGCCCCCGACGCACGGGCGAGGTGCAGGCTGAGGGTGACGGCGGCGACCCCGAGCGCGGTGCCGAGCCCGCGGCTCATGTTGACCATGCCGCCGCCCGTGCCCGACATTCGGGCGGGTATCGCGCCCATGATGGCGTGGTTATTGCTCGGGATATACACCCCGAGCCCGAGCCCGAGTAGCGCCAGCCATGCCGCGACCCAGGCCGTCGACGAGGGCGCGACCGCGAGTGCCCCCGCCGCAACCACGCACGCGACCGCGCCGACGAGACCGCGGGCGCGCACCCGCGACGGCATGACGCGCTCCGCGGTCAGCGCGGCGAGGGCGAACCCCGCGGGCAGGGCGGTCAGGACGAGCCCGCCCCCGGCGCCGTGGGCGCCCAGGATCTGCGGGAACAGGGTCAGCGGGCCGAAGAGCACGAGGTAGGCGCAGAGCGCCCCGACGAGCCCCAAGGACACGGCGGGCGGGCGGAGCGCCGAGAGGTCGATCAGCGGATGGGGCGTGCGCCGTTCCCACGCCACGAAGCCCGCGCCCGCGGCGCCCGACGCGGCGAAGAGCGCGAAGCTCGCCCACGCGGGGACCGGGAGGCCGGAGACCCCCGAGAGCGCCAGCAGCAGCGTCGTCGTCGCCGCGACGAGCAACGCCAGGCCGAGGCCGTCGAAGCGCACGAGCGCGGTGCGCTCCTTCGTGCGGGGTAGCAGGTACCTGCCCGCGACGAGGGCGACGATCCCCACGGGGACGTTGACCCAGAACACCCAGCGCCAGCCGACCGACGCGACGAGCAGGCCGCCGATCGCGGGCCCGGAGGCGAGCCCGAGCGCCTGCGCCGCGGCCTGCACCCCGAGCGCCGCGCGCACCTTGTCCTTGGAGACGCTCGTCACCACGAGCGCGACGCTGTTGGCCTGAAGCATCGCCGCCCCGACCGCCTGGATGACGCGGAACCCGACGAGCCATCCGATGGTCGGCGCGAGCGCGCACGCCGCCGACGCGGCGGTGAAGACGGCGAAGCCGTAGAGGTAGACGAGCTTGCGACCGGCCGCGTCGGAGATCCGGCCCGCCGCGGCCACCAGCGCGACGAGGGTGAGCAGGTAGGCCAGCGACACCCACTGCACCGCGGCGAGCGGCGCGTGAAACTGCTGCTGGAGGGCGGGAAAGGTGAGCGTCACGATGCTCGCGTCGAGCTGCCCCATGAACGCGCCGAAGCACACGGTCGCGACGGCGAGCCACCCGGCATTCGGGTGCTCCCTCACCGCCCGAGGCCGCGCCGTCTCCACGAACATCGCTCCACCCCGGTCGCTCGACTGTGTCCCTCGACACGATGCTAACGACCGGTCGGGGCGGACGACGACGGGTGGCTCCAGCCAGTGTCGGCGCTGTTGCGGGAGCGAGCGGGGCAGGGGCACTCCTGGGAACGCCAGAGGCCGCCCCGTAGGGCGGCCTCGTGCGCTGCTGTCTCAACAGTATGTGGAACTGTCAGAGCCTGACGCAGAAAAATGGCTACCCCTGCTCCTAGCCCTCAAACTACCCGACTCCGCGTCGGAGGGGAACGCGACCCGGACGCTTGCGCCAGGCTTCGAGGAAGCCCGCGAGATTCGTCAACAGCAGAGGCGTCTCACCCCTGAGGAGAGGACGCTCATCGCAAGAAAGTACGAGGCCGGTGCCACCGCCGCCGAACTAGCCATCGAGTTCGGATGCCACCCGATGACTGTCACGAAGGCGATCAAGGCGAACGGCGTCGCGATGCGACTCGCCAAGACCACCAGCGAGCGGGTCGACGCGATTATCCGGCTCTATGAATCTGGCCTTTCGATGGAAGTAACCGCCGAGCGTGTTGGGGTCTCTCCGAAGACGGTCTTCAACTACCTGCGCAAGCGCAGCATCGAAAGGCGGGACGAACATGGCCGCAGCCACTGAGTCGCAATTCAAGCGCAGGATAGGTCGCGTGCGCGAGGCCCAACACCTGCATCAGACGCTCTGCATCCTGACCGCGACAGTGATGGCTCGCTAGCCTTGACCCATGGCTATTGACCGCGACGCGTTTGAGCGCAAGACCTCGGACATGGCGATCACCCGCACCCTTGGCTTCGCAGGCTTACTCCAACTCGCACATGAGTTCATCAAGGCTGACGTCCTGACAAGACCGAAGAACTTCTTCGGGTACATCGAGTTGGATGGCGTGGGCACGTGGGCAAACGACGACGGTGGCGCAAAGTGGCGCAAGGAGGTCAAGGCTCTCTGCCCGGATAGTGACTTCAAGGCATCCCTGCTGTGGCTACAAGGAATGGACGCGCTTACCGCAGCGGATGCGGACCGGCTGGCAAAGGTCAAAGAGCACCGGGATGCGCTCACCCACGAGATGCCGCTCTATCTGTTCTCTCCCGGATACGACGCGAACCCAGACGTACTCACAGACGCACTAAAGGTCTTCTTCAAGCTCGACAGATTCTGGGTTCAGGTGGAGATGGACAGCGGAACGTTCATTGACCATCCCGACGCAACAGTTGATGACGTAAGCACCGGTCCAGGCATGGTTTTGGCCCGCGCTGTCGAGGCGTTCATGAGCGTGCACCTGCCCGACTGACGCGTTTCGGGGCTCGAGCAATCCGGATAGCCCTTTCTCCACTCCGACTTCAGAGGGGGTCGTAGCCGAAGTTGAGATCCTTCAATGGCACTGCTGTGTCATAGTCGGTCCAACTTCCACGCGCACGTCCTCTCTCTGCCACCAGATGAAGGTGTTTTCGTGCACGCGAACCGATGACGTATAGGAGCTTCTTGCCGCTATCGATCTGATCCGCATCGTTGAAGTGCGGCACCATTCCGTCAAGCATCGCGTAAGCGATCACCGTGTCGAACTCGGCGCCCTTGATGCCGTGGATCGTTGACACCGTGATCCCGGAGCGACTTCGGAAGACTCGTCGAAACGTCTCGACGTCGCTGATGAACGCAGCCCCATCTTTGGTCATTCGGTCGATGCGTGCTTGGGAGCTATCAAAGAACGAAGCCTGCTGTTCGACGAGACTCGGAAACGCGTTCCTATCAATTCCCAATCTCTCAAACAGCTGATCGAAGTACGCAGCGAGATAGACCAGACCATCCGACTCGGAGACAACGACGGCGTTCGATTCGCGCAGGAGAACTCGCTTGTCGAACTTACCGACGTCGGCCCCCGCAGCGCTGAGCTCCGTAAGGATCTCGTTCGCCCACCGGAGGCGGCGCACGTACATTCCCGGTGAGGCATCGGTCAAAGCCAATGGCGCCGCTCATAGTAGATGTTGTCAATATCGTGCGCGAACGGGACCATGCCGGGCCCGTCAAACTCGTACTCAGGCAGCCTAGTAACCAACCTCCGCGTCATCCCAGCGAGATGCCGCCACCAAGGCGCAAGCACGCAGATCTCGCTGGGATCGATACCAAGAACCTCGATGTTGTGGCGAATCAGGCGGACAAGTTCATCTTCCAGCGAGTCGCGGACAACCACGTCGTTGAAGGTGACAAGACTCGCGAAGTCCTTAGTCTCCGAAACTGCCTCGATTGTCGTGCCGTGCACGTTGTAGTTTCCGAAATAGTCGATGATTCGACTTGAAGAGCGGTAGTTCTGAGATAGCTTCATCCTTGAGCGGGACGTTGATCTGCGCCCTGAACGCATCCACGGCAATGGCATACCCGCCAAGCGAGGCGAAGATCGCCTGATTGGGTTCGCCCACAATGAGCGTTCTCGTTTGGCCCGCACCAGCGTTCAGGATCGAAGCGACGATCTCGTACTGGATGAGTTTGGTGTCCTGATACTCGTCGATTGCGATGAAACTGAAGATGTTCGAGAGGATCTTGCTGATCTGCGGCTGAGCAGCGATTAGCTGATGGGCGTAGTAGAGCATCAGCTCAAAATCGACCTGCCTGGCCTCCTTAAGTTCCTTAAAGTACTGCTCCAAGACTTTCCGAACGCTCGGGTGCTTGGCGGGATCTTGGCAGACCCAACTCGAAGGACTCCCCTGTGAAATAGAAGTCACGTCGTTAGAAGGTAATCTGTGGGTTTCTGTACGGCGCACATAGTCGCTGGAGCAGCGTTTCCCGCTCATGGGTGCCGATGACCCGGAATCCGTGAGCAAGGTCAGGGTGATAGAGACCATAGGGGCGGAGTATCCACTCGAGACAAAACGAGTGAATCGTGCCGATCCAAAGCTGATCCGTGTCAACGCCGAGATCCATGATCCGCTCTTCGATCTCGTCTGCGGCTCGATGGGTGTAGGTGATCGCGGCCACAGATTGGCGAGGAGTGTCTAACTTCGCAAGCTCAGACGCGACCTTGTAGGTGAGAGTGCGCGTCTTCCCACTGCCGGGACATGCAATCAAGAAGACGCTGTCGGGCTCGTCGATCACGAGTTCTTGCTCGCGGTTTAGCGCCCCCGGAGTTCGGACGAACATCGCCTAGTAGATCTCGAGAACATCGTTGATTCGGTCGTCGGGGAAGCTGGTGCTCGTCAGCTGTTTGATCTCAGCGAGGCTCAGGGCACCGGCCTGAAACTGCGTCAGTGCAGTTCGGTATTGATTGAGAAGCGCCTTAGGATGAACCGCACTCGCCTCAATGACCTTGAGCCGATAACTCAGGATGTTGAACCAGATTTCATCATTGAGCGTTGGGTGTGCGAACCGGAGCGCGTCAAGGATATATCTCGGGATCGCGGTCTGAGGATCGACGACGTTGGCCACGAGAACAGCGAACCATCCCTTGCCCATCTTCTCGGCCATCTTGAGCACGCGCCCGCCATAGCGACACACAAGACTCCGGACCCAAGTTCCGTAGTCGCTTTCGTAATGGTCACCGCATTCGTGTAAACATCCCCAACGAGACCGACGATCATCTCGGTGTTGCCAGCGCCCACGAAGTCGACCTCGAGGGTGTGCGGCGCGAAGAAAACAGAAATCCATTGGTTGTCCTCAGCAAACTGCTCCAACCGCGTTCGGCGAGTAGCGCCAACTTCCTGCGATGCTTTGGCCTTTGCACGGTAGCTTGCCGCCGCATCCGAGTCGCCTGCTTCCGGATCAGTTTCGATAATCGACTCATCGAGGTCAGTGACGATGGCGCACTTCTTGCGGATGCGATCATCATGGAAGAGCACTGCGACGTTTTCGAAGCCCGTACTGCGGATGTTGATGAGGCTGATGCCAAGTTCGTCTAATCCGACCCCAAGCACTTCTTTGGTCAGTGTCGGGATCAGGATTTCTTCCGCGTCGCCTTCAACGAGAATCACGCTCCGGGCGAAGAGCAAGTTACTTCGAACGGCGTCTAGGTAGCGCTGCACGTTCCTGACGCTCTTGGCATCCAGGCCGAATGCTGGCTGGTAGGCATCGCAGCGACCGGCAGCGCGGCCGAGAATGTTCATACTTCTGACGTTGCTGACTTCCGAGATCTGCGTGGAGTGCGTCGAGTAGATGATCTGCGTGTCGGCGTAGTTGAGGCGATCAAAAAGAGTCTTCTGAATGTGCGTATGTATGTGGGCCTCAGGCTCCTCAATCAGGAGGAAGTTGGCAACCGACTGATGCGCCTTCGAGTACTTGAACTCCAGCAACTTGAGGGTGAGGTAGATCAAGTTGGCGCCGCCGAGACTTAGTTCATGGATCCCGCCCTCGTAATCTTCGCGGTCTTCACCAACGAACAGTTTCAAGGACTGGAACAGTCGATCCGCGTCATCCGGCAAATCGGACTTGATCGTCAGGGATGACGGAGAGTATGCCTCGCCCACAGCGTCCTTGATCGTCTGCTTGATGTCTCCACTGATCTCTTGGACATCGGGCCAGGTCTCTATCGATTCGTTGAGCTCGCGGACCTTCTCCGTTATGGCCGCGAAAGCAATGGCATCCACGTCGCCACTCTTATTTCGAAGCAGGCCTCGCAGGGGGTTGCTTCGGTTGTTTTGGAAGTCCGACACCACGTCACGCAGAGCCTGGATAAAGGTGAATGACAGCTCTTTCGAGACGGCGAGCTGCTTGGGAAGTGTAGCGCCCAACTCGGGGAACTCCAGCTCGGAGTTGAAAGCTGCATTCTCAAAATCGCCGACGACCGATTTATAAAATGCAGCGTCATTGAAGTCCGCAGTGCTGCGCCCCGTGAAGATGGTCTCGTAGTCGTCAGTCGTCATCGCAGACAAGATCGAGTTCATCCCTTGATGATCGCCGTCTACGAGAGAGGCCAGCCTGAGCCGGAACTCCTTGCGCGGCCGAAAAATCAGGTTGTAAGTTGCGCGGTCGACGGGGTCTTGGTCGACGTTCCCGGTGCCATGCATGAAGAGAGCTTGGACAGACTCGTCTGTAGACACATCGGAAAACTCGACGCTAATGATGATCCAGTGACCCCGCCAGTTTGGGATACCGCGATGGAAGTCACCGTCACTCAGACGATGAGCGGCCGACAACATGTCGTCGTCAAGAAGCAACCTTATGGCTCGAAAGAGGTTGGTCTTCCCCGTACCGTTCTCACCAAGAACGGTGTTCACCCCAGCATTGAAGTGAAGCCGTGCATTGGGAAAGTTCCTGTAGTTCACGAGACTCATCTTGGAGATGTGCATTAGTAGTGCCACTCCTCTTCCGCGAGCGGTGCCCCATTGAGTTCGTCCCGGAGGGCTCGCCAGTTCGGCAGCCGCTGGTCCATGAGTTCGATGAATCGCTGCGTGTGGTTGCGCTCCGACAAGTGCGTCATCTCGTGGACCACGATGTACTCAAGGCATGCCGGGTGCTTCTTCGCGAGTTCGAGGTTGAACCACAAGCGGCGGGAGACGGGGTTGCAGGAACCCCACTTGGTCTTCATGCGCCGGACTGTCCAGCCCTCCACGCGCTGGCCAAGTACCGGCTCCCACTTCTCAACCACCGTCGAAACGGCTTGCTTGAGTTCGGTGCGATACCACCGCTCCAGTGTTCGCGCCTTCTGCTCGCTGCGTCGCGTCCGGTGCGCACGCGGAGCGTCGAGCTTCGTCCCGCCGACTTCAACTCGCGGTCGTCCACTATCGGCGACGACCTGCAGACGAAGCCGCTGCCCCCAGACGTAGTGGCTCTCGCCGTTGATCATATTCGCGGGCCGACTGGCGCGCCGCGTCCTGAAGTCTGCGCCCGCTGGCGCTTGATCCATGGCAAGGCGCTGCACGACGGCGCAAGCCGGATCGCTTCTTCGTCGAGGCGCTCAGGTGCGGCGACACGCACGCGACCGATCGGCGGGTAGACGCGAGATGTGCAGGTTCTTGATGTCCTTGTAGACGACATCGACGCCGATGCCGGCGACGGTGCAGGTAGGCGCTAGCGGTACTCATCGCGCGCCTTCACCAGATCAAAGAGTTCATCGAACTCGGTCGAAGTCCATCGGGCAGCGCCGTACGGATAGCGTTGGCGACCTTCGCGCTCCTTCATGCGGTTGCCGACCCAGTCGTGCGGCTTGCTCTCCATGATCACGGCGTCGATCTGCGATGGGCGTCAGCGTCTGTCGTCCAAGCCGAAGTCGACGAGCGCGCGTCTGGGCGCCGTTCGTGGCCCAGTCCGGGATAGGCGGTGTCGGACTCCTCGTTGCCGATCTTCGTCGGCGAGCGTCGAGCAGCTCTTGCGAGATACTTCTCGTAGTCGAGCGCCTCCTGCCTGCGCTGCGCGATCAGCGCATCGAGCAGCTCGGACATCTTCTCGTAGTACTTCGGGTTGATCGGGCTCGTCGATGATCAGCTTGCGGACGTTGTTCTCGATGGTCTCGGCGACGGCCTCCTTGTTCTTGCGGATGCCCTCGGCAGCGCCTCCACCGCGTCCGCGCCGCGCTCGACGATCAGCTCGATCAGCGACATGTCGTCGAAGGCGAGAGACCTCGCTCGCCTCGGCGCGGATGTAGGTGTCGATCAGGTGGCGCATCGCCGGCTCGTACATCTTGAGATCGATGTAGTCGCCGCTGGCGCAGCTTCACCTCGTCGCGCACTTCTCGTAGTGATCGACCTCCGCCTTGATGGCCGCGACCTCGGCGGCGGAATAGCCGGCCTCGTCCATCTCGCTCGCCATGTTGGCGTAGGCGCGCACCAGGGACGCGGCGGCTTGTACAGCTCAACCGCTTCGGCTCGTTCTCCTTCAGTTGCGCGGCATTGCCGGGCTTCGGCGCGCAGAAGTAGCGGTGGTAGGCAGCGTGTCCTGGGCGGCTCGACCGGCTCGCAGAGCGCCCGGAACGCCTCCAGCGCCTCGTCCAGCCGCTCGCGGGCCTTTCTCCAGCCGGTCTTCAGCAGACCCGTCACATCCTCCTTGTCGTAGCCGTCGAGCGCGCCCGACGTGTAGTCGCGTGACGGCGCCTTCCAGGCTCTTGAACAGATCCTTGTAGTCGATGATGTAGCCGTATTCCTTGTCGTCGCCGTCGAGGCGGTTGACGCGGCAAATGGCCTGGAACAGCCCGTGGTCGCGCATCTGCTTGTCGATGTAGAGGTAGGTCGCCGGCGGCGCGTCGAAGCCGGTCAGCAGCTTGTCGACGACGATCAGCAGCTTCATCTGGCCCGGCTCGTCGATGAACTTCTTCTTGACCTCCTTCTCGAACTCTCGACCTTATTCACCGCCTTCTCGGCGGCTCGTCGAACCACTCGGCCAGCATCTTGCTGTAGATCTCGTACTGCTCGAAGCCGCTCGGTCGTCGCCCTCGCCGCTGTCCTCCCTTATGTCGCTGGGCGTCGGCTTGTACGAGGTGACGATGGCGCACTTGCCGCGAAGCCGGTCTTGGCGAACAGCTCGTAGAACTTGCACGCCTGGTAGATGCTGCCGGAGACCAGCATGGCGTTGCCGCGCCCGCTCATGCAGCGCGATCTTGGTCTCCATGTCCAGCAGGATGTCGGCGACGATCTTCTCCAGCCGCGACTGGCTGGAGAGCACCTTCTGCATGGTGCCCCAGCGCTGCTTGAGTTGCGCCTTGGCCAGGTCGGTCAGGCCCGCGGTCTTGGCCTCGAACCACTGGTCGATCTTTGTCGGGCGAGGTGAGTTCCTGGTCGATGTCGCGCGCCTCGTAGCGCAGGTCGAGCACCACGCCGTCCGCGACCGCCTCGTCGAACTTGTAGGTGTGGATGTAGCGGCCAAAGACCTCGATGCTGTTCTTCTTGTCCGCCTTCAGCAGCGGCGTGCCGGTGAAGCCGATGAACATTGCGTCCGGGCAGGATCGCCTTCATCGCGTCGTGCAGGTCGCCGCGACTGGGTGCGGTGGCACTCATCGACGAAGACGAAGATGTCGCCCTTGGCGCGGAAGCCCGGCGGCAGCGCCTTCTGCACCTCCTCGATGTAGCCCGCGACGTCGCCGTCCTCGTCGCCGTCGTCCTTGCCGCCGAACTTGTGGATCAGCGAGCACATCAGCCACGGGTCGGTGGCGTTGAGCTTGGCGATCAGGTCGGCGCCGCTCCTTGTGCGATGGATCTCCTCGTTGACGCCTTTGAAGACCTTCTCGATCTGCTCGTCCAGCTCGGTGCGGTCGGTGATGATCAGCACGCGGGCATCCGTGACGTGCTCGCGAATCCACTTGGCCAGCCAGACCATCGTCAGGCTCTTGCCGGAGCCCTGGGTGTGCCAGATGATGCCGCCCTCGCGCCGCTGCGACGCGCTCCTGCGCCGCCTTCACGCCGAAGTACTGGTTGTGGCGGCACAGCTTCTTGACGCCAGCATCGAAGACGATGAAATCGTGGATCGATTTCGAGGAAGCGCGCCTTGGGCACAGCTGGACGAAGCGCCCGGTCGAGCGGATTTTCGACCGGGCTCGGCTCCTTCCACGTCAGGTAGTACTTTTCCGGCGTCTCGATGGTGCCGTAGCGCAGGCCCTCGGTGTCGTTGCCCGCCATGACACTGCATGGTGGTGAAGAAGGGCGGATGAAGTTCTTCTTCTGGTTGTCGAGGTTCTGGCGGATGCCTTCGGACACCGACACGGTCGAGCGCTTCAGCTCCAGCACGCCGAGCGCGATGCCGTTGACGTAGAGCACGATGTCGGGGCGCTTGTCGTGCTGCCCCGCGACGTGACCTCTTCGGCGATGGCGAAGTGGTTGCCTCCGGGTGCTCCCAGTCGATCAGCCAGACGGTCTCGAGTTGCTCGCCGAGCTCGGGCTTTCACCTTGACGCCGTAGCGAAGCAGACCATAAAACGTCGCGGTTCGCCTCGTACAAGAGTCGCGCCCGCCACCAAGTGGCACGCGCCTTGTCGATCTGGTCCTGTACTCGCGTGATGAGTGCCTCACTGTGATCTCGCCTGATGAGCCAAGGCAGAAGGTGGTCCGCCCACTCGACGTTGATGTTTTCGCGGTCCGACCAGTCACCCAGGTAGCGCGTAACCAAGCTGCGCCTGGAACAACTTGACCACGCGATCCTGCGTCTTGCGCTCAATCTGACCAACCGTGCTCATGCGGCGCTCCCCCCAACGACTAAGCGGGTGCGCCCTGTCAAAAGTTCTTGCATCAGTCCCGTGCTTCTCAAGTTTCGAGTTTCGCGAAGCGCAACTTGAAGTGAGGCAATCTCGTTCGAAGCATCTCGCAAGAACTTCGGCGATCTGCCGTCTGTTCCACCCAACTGAGGCATCTCAATTTTCTGATGTCGATACTCCGATATCCAGTAGCGCTTGTGCTCTCCCAGTGGAAACGCGATGAGTTGCATGCGCTCGAAGACAAAGCGGAGGTCATAGCCGTCCCGTGGTCGCAGAATCTTCATAGCCGATGACTTCGCCTTGAAGTCGAAGTCCACATACTTCGAAGCGGTCGTGAAGCTCATCGAAGATGATCGCCGTTCGCATGCGTGGTGTAGATGCCGTCGGTCTCGTTGGTGTACCCAAGAATGAATGTCTTACCCGCAGTGAGAACTGGAACCCTGCCTCAGCGACTGCCCTCGTTGTGAGGCTTCGAACCGAGTAGGGGCCGGGCTGTTGGTAGTCAAGTGCGTCTGAGAGTCGCCGGAGAGTCCACGGGTCGCTAAATCCGGGGAGGCGAGTCTTGCCGGTGAGGAGTTGTTGCATCATGCCTTGCTTGATCGCCTCCTTCTTCGCGATAAGTCGCTCAAGCCTAGTGATGAGATCGTCGGCATCAGACAGAGCGGCAGCGATCCTGCGCTGCTCAGGCAACGGGGGGCGGTACAAAGTGAGTTGCTCGAGCTTCTTGCGCTTGATACCAAGCGCCGTTGAACCAGTGGCGTTTTCAAGCAGCTGTCGCTGGAAGGCCGGAGATTGCAGGGCCTTCGCAAAATACGCCGAGTCGTACCTACTGGGGTCGGGACGAAACAAGACGACTCGCTGGCTTAAGATGTACTTCCGACCATCGGGCACGTGGGCAACATTGCCGAGCGGAGCTTCAGTCGTTATTAGCGTGTCCCCTTCCTGCATGTCGCCGTGCGTCATCCAGCGCCGATATAGCTCTTCCGAGCCGAAGTAGCATTCTTCGGAAAGGTCCACCATGCCCATTCGGACGTTTCGTGCCGAGAGGGCCGGGATCGTTCCGCCTCCCCAGTCCATGCCGAGTTTGCGAGGGGTCCTGCCCCGAAAGTCCATGACCCTTGTGGCGCTGTCGATGAGCCTGTCCTCGCTCCAATCGGCCGGGTACGAGCCTCGTGGGATAGCGCTACTCACAAGACCCCCATTGCAGAAAGATGGGCGTTGACCTTGCCACCCAGTGTCGCAGCTTCGTTCTCGATCTCGGCGAGCGTTGCGTCGTAACGTTCGGCGAGGGTTGCCAGGCGGTCGGCCAGCCATTGAATGAGGGCAGTGAGTTCGCTGTCGATGTCACGCGCCACAGTCGCGCCCCACTTGGCGGCGATCATGAGGTGGCGGATGTCGTCGGTCAAGAGTTTGCCGTACTGGCTCAAAACCGCAGCGTCAAGGTTTGCGGCGGCTCCCTTGGCTGCCTTCTTGATTTCGGCCTCGGCGGTATAGAGGTTCATGAGTTCGGTGAGTGCCGCGACTTCGTCGGGATCTGAACCTTCACGCTTTGCGTCCCGCAGTCGAGCGGCGGCGAGTTTCTTGGTGATCTTGCCGTCGTCGATCGCTTCGGCAAGTAGTCCTTCTTCGCCGGAGTTCTCTTCGATGAACTCCTCGACCGCTTGGGTTGCCCCGTCGACCTGGGCGCTTAGTGCGTCGAGCGTTTCTCGTTCGGCCGCGAAATACGTGGCTGAAATCAGGTCGGGCGGAATGAGGTCCATCTTGTACTTTGCAGCGCTGCGGCCAGAAGCCGATCACCAGGTCCGGTGTCTCCGATATCTTTCGGTCCTTGTCCTCGAAGTGTCTTGCGAGGTTTCGCGGCATCTTCCCAGCCCTCGCGCATGATCGAGTCCGAACAAATCGTCGTGCATACTCTCGTCGTTCCAGTAGCTCATCAGCTGCTCATAGACGGCATACTCATCTACAAGAGGCCGGGTTTTTTGAAACAAAGCCAGCAGACCCTCCGCAGAGGGCGACTCAATAAGGTCCGCCCGGTTTCTTGTAGACGAATCGATGACAAGTCAATTGCATCTCGATGAGTTTGTTCCACCACTGGCGCACGACCTCGGCAGTCCTCGCGTGCTAAGCGCGAGGTACTATGGGCTTCTGCGTTTTTCAGATAATCGTCCTGCTGGACGCTCAATGGGAGGTCAACCGCCCCGAGCTCCAAATAGCCCTCTCGCAGGGGGCTTGAACAGCTTCTGAGGCGGAGTGCCCGGAAACGCCTCTCCAGTAATCCATCAGAGAGCGTCGATGTCCCGGTTCGGGATGCCACCCTGGAGGTGGGCATGCAGGTCCTGATGTCCTCCGGCTCGGATGAGTCGATGTAACGGGGGATGTTCAGGTTGTAGTCGTTCGTGGGCGTCGGCGATCTCGCTGAAGGGCACCATGCGGGAGTAGCCGCGGATCTCCACCTGCTTCGCTGAAGGCGTCGACGATCTTGTGCATGTCGCGGCGGCGCAGGCGGTTCTTGTGGCCGTCCTTCGTGAAGCCTTTGCTGGCATCGATCATGAAGATTCCCGTGCGCGCAGCGAGCATCCTTCTTGTCGAGCACGAGGATGCAGGCGGGAATCCCCGTTCCGTAGAAGAGGTTCGGCGGGTAGGCCGATGATGGCCTTGATATAGCCGCGCCTGATGAGTTCCTTGCGAATCGTGCGCCTCAGCGTTGCCTCGGAAGAGCACGCCGTGCGGAGGATGACCGCGGCCTGCCGGTGGTCTTGAGGACTTGACCATGTGGAGCAGGAAAGCGTAGTCGCCGTTCTTGTCCGGAGGCTACCGTACTCGAAACGCCCGTAGTCCTTGTCGACGCCCGTTGCTCCATGTCTTGATGGAAAACGGCGGGTTGGCTACCAGGAAGTCGAACGTCTCCAGCTGGTCGCCGCTGCGGAACTTCGGGTCGGCGATCGTGTTGCCCTGGCGAATGTCGGGGATTTCGTTGCTGTGCAGGATCATGTTCATCCTGGCCAAGGCCCAGGTGGCGTTGTCGTTTTCTTGGCCATAGATTGTCAGGCCTTTGGGGGCATCGTCTGCCACCTTGAGAAGTAGCGAACCAGAACCGCATGTCGGGTCATAGACTGTGGCCGGGGGTGTCGGGCGGGATCCGCATGAGCTTGGCCATTACGCGCGACACCTCAGCCGGCGTGTAGAACTGCCCCTTGGCTTGCCGGACTCCGTCGCGAAGTGGCGCATCAGGTACTCGTAGGCATCGCCGAGCAGATCGTCGCCCTCAGCCCGAGAGCCACGGAAGTCAAGGTCTGGAAGATGCAGATCAGTTTGGTCAGCCGGTCCTGCATCTCCTTACCCTTGCCGAGCTTCTCCTCGTCGTTGAAGTCGGCCAGGTCGATGACCTTCTGCAGGTCGTTGGCTTCGGCGAGCTTGCGGATGGCCTTGTTGATCTTGTCGCCGATTCCTTGTCGCCTTTGAAGGTCACAAGATCGTCGAAGGAACCTCCGGCGGGTACGTCGATCAGGCTGTTCGGGTCAGTCTTGGCTTTGTCCGAGACGTACTTCACGAACAGCAGGGTCAGGATGTAGTCCTTGTACTGGGAGGCATCCATGCCGCCACGAAGCTCGTCGCACTCTTCCAGAGCGAGCCGTACAGATCGGACTTCTTGAGAGCCACTACCACACCACCACCTTGCGAGGCGTTGCTACGAGCGTCGTTCCGGGGTGATGCATCATGTCCAGTGTTTCTCCTCCACACCGATGTGTGCTTGATTGGCCTGCCCGAGGCTTGCTGACAACGTTACCGGGCAAACCCGACACGTGCCGGAGTTCGCTCGAAGAGCGTTGCGATGGGCTTGCTGCAGCCGGGAGATGCCTCAAACCAGACGCTGCAATCTGTCCGAATTATACCACTACTCAGGCCGTTGACAAAGGCCCCTTACAACGGGATCGGGCTTCCCCGCGCCGTCCACCGTCGATCACCTGCGGGCTCTTACTTGACGGGTAGCGCGTCGTGAGGGCTCGACGCCGCGAGGTCGATCCCGAGCGTCCGGTTGAGCACGGTGCGGAAACTGGGGGCCGTCCCCGACACGGTGGGGGTGTCTGAAGGTAGCCGTAAGGTGAGGCATGCCCGAATTCTCGCCACCCACCACCTGGACCTTTGAACTCGATCCTCTCGCACCTCGAATGTCGCTGGTCCAAACAGTGGGACCTGAGGATGTCGTCTTGGCGACACCAGACACCGTGGACCAAGTCGTCGCCACCTTCGACCATTCGAAAGCCACGCCCGAAGAGGTCGTCGGGCTCCTTGAAGTGAGTCGAAAACTGCTGCGCACCTCAGTCGTGCACTACGAGTTCGCGGCCATTGCCGTCGAGAAGTCGATCCAGGCGCTCGAACTTGCGGTCCGAAACTGCCTCGGAGCGAACGAGAAGGAGACCTTCGCGAACCTCATCAAGCGCCTTCCATCGAAGACGACCCTGTCGGCAAGCGATGTCGACCTGGTCGATACTGGCCGCAAGCTCCGCAACAGTTTGTTTGCGCATCCCAAGACCGCCGTCGCGTTCCCCCTCGTAATGGCCGTCGGTCTCATGCAAACCTCCCATCGCCTGATCGCTCTGCTCTTCCCCGAAGACGGTCAGGGCAGCGACAGCGACAAGTAGCGACCAGACGGTTGACTGACTCTTCCCCCGAAGCAACCTCCTGATCAAGAGTCGCAGCCTGTTGTTGCTTCTTCCAGGACTACTCCTGCTCAATCGCGACCACAACTCGGCGGTCGCTCTGGAGTTGTTCTGCACTCGCGGTAGCCGGATAGGCCGTCTCTGCGGAGCCCACTCCGTGAGTCAATGTCCGTGTGCTGGTGCTCTCGTGGTCGATCAGCCAGTTGGCCACGCTTTCGGCACGGTCCTGGCTCAATCTCAGGTTTTGGCTTCATTGCCACGCGCAAGAAAGACAGCACCGTAACCCTCGGCAGTCGCCCTATTGCACAGCCGAATTTGAACGGCGGGCTCCAGTTCTAGCGGGCAATTGCCGACACCGCCTGGCGAGAGGGGGGATCGTCCCCTCCACATCGGAGAGGTTCGCAGCGGTTTCCACTCACGAGACTCGCCGCGCCTCACACAGGTTCGCTAAACCCAAGTGATTCGGCCATTTTTTACCCAATATTGACAACGATCGGTCCGGGACCACTCTCGATCGATTGATGGATAGAGCGATGGCCGCCGACGCTAGGTGCCCGACACCAACAACCACGCGATTCCCCAGGCAAGGGACCCTCCGAGCACAAGTAGAACCGCATCGCGAAAGACCGTGATGGTTGACGTGCGCGTGTTCTCGTTGGTCCTCGCGCCCTTTGCGTACTCCTCCGCCAGTTTCGCCAGAGAGAAGTCGTCCATTCCGGAGAGTTCCGCAACATCGATCGCCGCAAGGAGCTTCTTCGCAACGACCACGGCAGCCGCTCCAAGAGTCCCGAGGGAGAACAGTAGAAGTGCGATGACCGTCAGAAAACCCGTGATCATGTTGAAGTCGAAAGCGTCGCGAACTAGCGGGACGGCAAATGCCATGAGTGCGAGTGCCGTCGTCAGAAGGAACTGCCCACGCCCGCGAACTTGTTCCAGTTGTTGGAGTTGTTGATCGTGTTGGCGACGCCCCTCGTCAACCAGAAGCTGCAACTCAGTCTTACCGAGACGGGCAAGGTCCCCCACGTTGTACGAGTAGTTGTCAACGACACGAACGTGATGACCTGGCCAGAGCCCCAGGACATAGCTGGCGAAGAGCCTGACTTCGACGCATTTGGCGTCGGCCTCGAAGTCTTGTCTAGTCATCGCGCCTCGCCAACCACGATGCAATACGCGAGGTGACGTCAGCGGCGACTGGCTCCGGCAGAAACAACCACTGCCCACCGGGATTCACATCCAGAAGGTAGTAGTCATCTACTGTCTCCACCCAATCCTGACTTGAGTAGCCGAGACCAAGAGCACTCGCGACTGCCAAAGCGCCGGAGGCGATCTGATCTGGAACTCTGCCGGTGTTGAAACTGTGATGGGCCGCCGCATCTGCACGCCAATCTAGTGGCCTGTCGCTCGCATCGAGGTAGGCTCCCCACGACTGGCGGGCCACTGTGACTAACCGCCAGTGACGTACCGCCTGCAGTCTCTCTTGAACGATGAACGGCGCACCGGACAGGTGAAGAAGTGCGTCGCTGTCCGCCAAGGCTTCCTGGGCGTAGACGATGTGAGCGCCTTGCTCGCCGAAGAAGTGACTCGGGCCTAGAGGCTTCAGCACCACTGGAAACTCAAGCGATTCATCCACGACATTGCGCTCACTTGTGACCACCGTTCGCGGATACGAGATGCCCAGTCTTCGGGCGGTACTCGACTGCAGCAACTTGCTCTCAGATACCAGGAGAGGATCGATCGGGGTAAGCCATCGGACGGGCGCCGTTCGCGCAATGCCCCCCAAGAGGGCCAGCCATGCGGTGGTCTCGGCGGCTTCGACGGACTCGATGGCGATACCTGCCCGCCAAAACGGGGGCGAGATCCGCCGAATCCAGCCGCGAGTGCCCTCCTCCCAACTGCGCCACTTCTCCGAGGCGCTCTGACGCGTGCGAAAGCCTTGGTCACTCCACTCGTAGTCAAGTTGGGGGAGTGTCTCAAGGTCAAGGATGCTGACGCTGACGTCGTACTGGCTAAGCGCATCCAACACGGCTTTCGCGTGAGCGTCAGCGCGGTTGCCGATGATGACTACTGTTGGCACGTGCCCGTTGCCTACGGTAGTACGAGCGCGGCGTTGAAGAAGAGGGCGGTTGAACGATCATTGTCCGCGCTCTCGCAGGACTCCGTGATGGTTGCGAGGCCACACGACTCCTCCTCAGCGATTCCTGCGGCACTCGTCGCCAAGAACCTGTACAGCGACAATACGACTACGGGCATCGTTGACTCCGTCACCTATGGAAGTGGAAATCCTGGCACGGCAACCACGGCGAAGGGCCGATCATTGTCCGCTGACTCAACCGCTGCCGTATGTGTGCCGAGCCCGAGAGCACTGCACACTTCCTTGGAAGAGCCGACTTGCGACGACGCAATCCGATACATGCTCGTCACTTCGTTTGCAGGAACAATCTCCATTCACCCATTCTATCCGTGTCCGCCCAGACTCGAAGGGCTGCGGAGTTGTCAGAAAGCAACGAGTATGCGGCCTCGTGACATCGACAGCCGAGCCATTGCTTGGACCTTCTGCCTGGATACTCTCGCACCTCGAATGTGGCTGGTTGAAGCACCGTTGAAGCACCGCTAGCGTCACACCCCCAACGTATCGTAGAGGTGGAGACAAGTAGTCTCCACCTCTAGAACGGAACAAGCAATGACGAAGAAGCCGGGAATCCACACCGTGCCCCACGGCGACGAGTGGGCCAACAAGCGGGCTGGAGCAGACCGCGCGAGCAAGGTATTCGATACCAAAGCTGAGGCGCAGGCAGCCGGGCGAGAGACGGCTCGCCGAGATAAGACCGAACATATCATCCACAAGAAAGACGGCACGATCGGCGAGAGCAACAGCTACGGCAACGACCCCCACCCGCCAAAGGGCTGAGCACCCAGTCCAAGATAGACCTTGGTGGGCGCTCCCCTTGGCGTTCGCTTGGACGCGGACAGGCGACGAGTGCTTTGCGGATAGCCCCTGGTTCGCGCCGCCCGCCCGTCTCCTGCGTGCATGGCAGACCCGAGCGATAGGTTCGCCACACACCTGCGGGCTAGGAGAGGACTTGCTGATGACCACCATCAATGGGCACGGGAACATCGCGAACAATGCGTTCGGGAAGAACTCGCGAACACGGATCACGAACCACATCAACGTCCAGAGTTCGAACGGCTTGACGCCATTACCGCCCAGTCAGGTGACGCTTGAGAGTGACCACGAGTTTGGGCCGCATGCCGGATGGTACTTGGCGTCGGCCATCGTCACCGTTGCAGGCGGGCTTTGGGCACTGTGGAAGGGCGTTTCGAACTTCATCGCTGGATTCTCGGACACGACCCGGACTCCCGAATCAGACGCCACCCCATTTTCGATCCCCTCGATGCTGCCATGGGTCCCGGTCTTCGTCGCACTGTTCATGACTGCGCTTGGGCTGTACATGCTGTTCTTGAGAGCCAACAATGAGGAGATCCCGATTTCCACCGGGCGCTTCTCGCAACACCGCCACATCGGCGGCTCAGCGTCAAGCCGATTGCGTATCGTCCGGACGCGCGCGGTTTGCCCCAAGTGCAAGCGAGAGCGCTTGCTCCGCTTGACGCGAGTGCCTGTCGCATTTGACGAGCGCACGCACGGAGACGGGTCGATCGAGCGGGTCCCTACGAAGTGGGAGTTCGTTGCGCGGTGCCCGCGCAACTCGAGCCATCGCTGGTCCATGGACCAGGACATCGTCTCCGGTCTAGTCGAAGACGACCCACAGACTGGCTCATAGGGCAGCAGGGTGTAGTTGCGGCCGACGCGCAGGTAGAGGGTCAGGTACCGGAGGCCTCGGCGGGGCGAATCTCGCAGGTGTCGAGCAATCGTGCGAGATAACTGTAGGCAGCGAGACGTTCCATGCCTTCCTGCTCACCCAACTCATCCCTCGAATGAGTCGTGACATTGCGGACGGTCAGATTGAGACCTGTCGCGAGCAGGTTGAGCGCCTTCGCCAACGGCTCCATGCCACCACGCATGCTCTTGACGGTCTTGTCCGCTGGGTCGCCCGGCCATGCGAGTTTCGGCTTCTGTGGCTCGGGATCGCCTGGTGAGAGAGTCTGTTGCCAGAATTCCGTGCCGTCCACGTCACTTCGGCCGAGTCGCGCCCTCCAATCGAGTGTGAGCGCCTCTGCAGCTTGAGCCACCGCAAGTCGATGCTGATGCGTCGTCCAGTGCGCAGCCGCAGCTGTCCAGATAGTCGGATGCAGAGCAGACGGCGCAAAGCCTGGAACTCCAGACTCCGATGCAGCGTTGGCTTCATCGATCATTGTTCGCAATCGTCCGCGCACAGTCGCCGCAGTCGTCCGGATGTCCTGGGGTGCGATGAGTGCCTTCGGCGCCGACATCAAAGACCAGTTCGCAATGGGGTCGATTGCGCCAATGCCAGCAATCACCATTCCTGCACCGGTGACGGCGACAGCCCGCGCGGCGGCACCGGCGGCTTCTGCCACATCGAGTTCCAAGCGGCGGATATTGCCTTCGTCTTGTCCGTCCTTGGCCCAGACGGTGGGAAACAGGCCGCGTGCCCTCATGTGATCCGACTCGACCTGGGTTTCCATCCACCGGTCGAACGCTCGCTCAAAGTCCCCGACAGCGCTGAGTAGTCGCCTCAGATAGTCCGCGTTCTGAATCGCCATGCACACTCTCCCCTGTTGAGATCACGGTCGCGGAAACGAACCAAGTGATCTCAGCAAACCACGCAACTGCGACGACTCAGCGACGCCGCGCGCAACTGACAACCTAGGAACGGACTTCGAACCGTCGGCAGGATCACTGTCGAAATCGACATCGACCCGAACCGCAACGAGGAAACCCCGCCTACCGATCGGACGGTTGACTCTTCCCCTCGATCAAACTTCACTCAGGACGGCGCCTTCACGTGTTGCGCTTCGCGATCTCCTTGAGATGCCCTTCGATCCGCTCAAGGCTCGCTCGCTCCGATCGGATCATCGAACCGACGGCGTTCTCGACGACTGCGGCGTTCAACTCGAAGGTGTCGGAGTAACGCTTCCTACGTCCCGCACCACGATAAGAAACCTGAGCAGAGGTGACGACAGGCCCGATCTTGCCCTCGTCTTCGGGCCGACTGTGGGCGATCCTCCAGGTGTTCGTCAATTGCTGTCCAGGAGCAAGCAGCGGAACGGGCGCCTTGTAGCGCTCACCGACCCACCACAGCAAGTTCTCTGACTTGTCGTCGGAGATAGCCAGGGGTGGCAAGAACTCGATCACGAGGTCTCGCGCAGCCGACTGTCCAACGTTTTCGATAATGAGGTCCATTGTCCCGGAAGGGTGGTCTTGATCCGGGCGCAAGTCGACAATCACGTAGGGCCGGGTGCGCCGCCGACTGTCTGACGCGGTGGCCCGGATGGCGAGGACTGCGATGAAGGCCGTCACCACAGCGGCGGTTGCGCTCACTGCGGCGGCGTTTGTGTTGACCCAAGTCCAGAACTCCGACATGCTCTGACCCTCCTAGCCCTTGTGGCGACTGCAACCTCGGAGTCTAGCCAAACACAGTCCCGTCGCCATCGATAGCAACCTTGTTGCGCCTAAATGCCTCACCCGCCTCACGCACGTCGGAAGACCTCCGGAAAGCGTCTCGAACAGACGCCTTGACACCCACTAGGCTCAGAATCTGCGCCCGTGCAATGACCGTCGCCAGCTGGTTCATGCACCAGATCTCCACGAATCGCGGGTGTGTCGGCCGATCGGGATGCTTGAGGTCGTTGTTGATGTTGGCGATTGCTTTGGCAATCGCCTCGCGGCCGCCCACCTCCGGCCAATCCAAGTCCGCCTCGTTAAGGCATCGCAGGATGTTCTGCCACATCCCGCGCCTTCCTTGATCGCCGTGGTGGAAGTATCCGAAGCGATCGAGTGAAATCGCGAGCATCATCAGTTGCGGTTCAACGAAGCGCGTAGCTCCATTGATCACTTCGACTGCTGGATCTACGGCTCGCTGGAGATCCTCATCCGCATAGAGTTTGCACCACTTTCGGAGTCCGCGCGTTCCCAGGTCTGCGAGGTACGCCGCAGGGAACCTGAGTGCCCCGCTTGCGGGCTTGGGGGAACGGTGTTGCTCAACCGTCGCGTCAACCTGCGCCTCTACGAACTGAGGAGTTTCGGCCTTGCCGGACATCATCCAAGTCGGAAACTGATCGTCTCGCACTCGATGCGAACGCCAAGCGACTTTCTGCCCGTGAAGGAGAACAAGGAGCGCCCGGATTGGCCGCTGAGCATTGAGATGGTCATTGAGGGTTGCTCCCCTGCTTGTCGACGTTTGGAGATATGGAGAGGCATCGGTAACTTCGAACCGGATCCCGTCCCGGGCCGTCCACGCAGCACTTGCATGAATCACGTAGGTGAAGCCGCCGTATCTCCAGGTCTCGCTTTCGGTGGCCTCGACCACGACGGTGACTCGGTGGTTCCGTTCGCCGATTTGTTCAATCTCGTAGTTCACCGGTCGGAACGCTGCGAACGTCTCCAGACCGTCGATCGTCGAAAGGAAGTCCTTGACCTTATAGTTGGGTCTGATGGAGCGTGGCCGATTGAAGATCACAGTGTCGGCGCCGAGTCGCCCTCGGGACCAGTGGTGCCCGCTATCGCCGCGCCAGTGCACGCCGGTCAATGTGACGGCCCCGTCGTTGTCTACAAAGACCAGGCTCTCAGGTGGCACCTGCTTGTGGAACCAACTTTCGGTTCGCGCAAACTGTTCCTCACCCGTCACATAGGGAACGAGCAGGGTCGCACCTGGTCTCTCGTCGAACGTTAGCGTCGCCGCCTGCCACGGCGAGTCATCCTCCTTGTCTACGATGTGTCCAACACGCACATCGCCCGGGCCAAGGGTGTTAGTCACGTCGACCTCCTCGCGGGCCGGTTCACATTTCGACTTCAGATCGCGCTACCCAATCGATGCGGCGAGAGTTCTGACACCATCCAGCCTAACGACTGGCTCCCGAAAGCCTCTGGTGCGCGCCGTCTGCTCGCTTGGCGAGCAAGCGACCGGACGGTTGACTCTTCCCGCTCATCGAGATTCACTCAGAACGTGCCTTGATCGCTTCGTGCGCTCGGCACTGGTGTCTAGCTCCATGGTGCCTGCTTGGTGACCTACGGCTTTCGTTGGAGAACCCATCCTGGGTTCGCCGGCCGCACCACACCAAGGAGGTCTCACCATGAGTGAGCAGACATCCCTGACCTACTCATCCCCGAACGACGGGATCAAGACTCTCGCCATTCGCATCCGTGAGGACGTGCGCGCTCAACTGGACGTCATCGCCCAGCTCAACGACCGCACCGTCACCGACGAGATCCGCTTCGCCCTAGAAGCCTGGATTAAGAAGAGCAAGTCCGACCCCATGGTCCTGCAACGGGCGGACCTCGTCCGCGACCAGATCGAGCGCGAGGCCACCACCAAGCGCAACGCCATCTCGGCCATCTTCGACGCCAAGAACGCGGCGAAGAGCACAACAGACACGGCACGCGCTGGCAAGGCGGCGAGAGAGTAGGTACACGCGGCGCCGACCCTGGGACTGGAGTTCGCTCCGTCCCAGGGCTCCGGCGCCTTGCTATCACATCTCGAAGAACTAGAGAATCGCAATGACAGCTGCGATCGCTCCAACGACGCCAGCGACACCCACAACTGCCGTGCCGACCTTCCTCCCGACCGACCAGCCAGGAACCTCGCCGCCTTCGGTCGTGCTCGCGATGCTGTTGACACTGTCATCGCCTGCGCTAATCGTGTTGATAGTCGCTCGTGTGCCGATGCCCTTGAGCACGACGTTGACCGCGGCGCGGGCGTCGTCTGGCTCGGGAAGCGACCCCGATTGTGGTGTCACGGATCGAAGTTCGGCGAGGAGCTCCGCCAAGCGATTGCGCACCTGTTCGACCACACCTCTGACGGCGTGGCGACTTATGCTCCAGTAGAGGCCATTGATGTGGATGTGTCCCCCCGCTTCCGCCTCCATGATGCGTGCGAGTTCGCGCGCCATCGGAAGCGAAAGGTCGACAGTCGCGTTGGACGAGTCGGCGGCAAGGCTCTCAATCTCTCCGATCCCCTGGACGAATCGCACGACCTCCTCGAGATCGTCTTGCGCGAAGTCCGGGAATTCAGAAACGCCCACCCGCTGACCACGCACCTGCTTGAACGCATCGACCGCTTCCATGAGGATCGGTGCAGGCACTACGCGATAGGCGGGAAGGTCCATTCCCGGCTGGTAGCCCTTCAGTTCGTTGGAGGCCCATTCCCGAAGTTCTGGTTAGCCAACGCGGCCACCGAGCAGAATCAACTTGCGGAGTGTGGGGGCGAGTGGGCGATCCCTCACGACATCGCGCTCGATCTCGTCCATAAGGTTTCGATGAGTCCTCATACCCAACATGCTCCGCTTCTTGGACTCAGGTCCTCTACGATTCTCCTATTTCAGTCTGACAGACGATGCGGATCGGACCCCCGTCAAGTTAACCCCCTTTTGGATCATCCTTGTATGGCCAGGACGCTTCCTTTGCGGCGATTTCGTTCGCTAGTGCGTATGTCTCTGGTGTGCCACAGTCGAATGCTATGCCTCCGAACTCCGAGAACTCGATTTCGCCATTCTCATAAGCCGGTCGCCATATCTCCTCATAGAGCCCTGAAACCTTCGGCTTGAGCGATTGCGCCATCCGCGCGGGGAGAAGGCTGAGACCAAGGAATCTGTACGAACCAAAATCAGCTGCCCTTCCAACATCATTAACAAGAAGCCGAGGGCGGTCTCCTCTCCAGTCCTGGTAGAAGGGATCGAGATCGCCACGGATCCAAGCATCTGCGTTATGTACCACCAGGGCTCGACCGTCAATCCATCTCTTCAGTTTCCCAACGGCTCCAGCACTACCGAGAAGACGATCCTCCCGAGAAACGTAGACTCCGGCTCCAGCGAAGTGGCGCTCAACCTGATCCGCCAGGTGATGTGCGTTCACCGCAATCTGTGTAACTGGTAGACGAAGATTCTCGATTGCCCAATCCACCAGCGGTCGACCGCCCACTGGGCAAAGAGCCTTCGGAAGTCGGTCCGAAAGAGGCCTAAGACGCGATCCCCGCCCTGCAGCGAGGACCAGTCCAGCAAGACGAACGTTCACAACGTTGTCGATTCCGCAACACATTTTCCACGAGTCCCTGTCGCCAGCAAGTTAATATGGACTATATGACACAGCCGCCAGACCCGATCCAGATAACTCGGAGTGGAATCACGAATGGGTTTGGTTTTTCGTTAGTGTGTTCCGGTTATCTCGTCGAGAACGGCAAAGTGCTTCTTGTCCACCACAAGGGATTCGACAAGTGGGTTCCCCCTGGTGGACACATTGAAGCAGGAGAAACCTTCGCCCAGACTGCGGCACGCGAGTTCAAGGAAGAGACTGGTCTTGACGTCGAAGTAGTCAGTTCCACTCCGTCTCTTATCTCTGACGAAAACGCTACCCCGGAAGCAGGACCCTTCTATGTTGATATTGAGAGGGAAGGGTTTCAGTTCCCGTCGATCACTCAGTTCTTCTTCGTTCGTCGCGTTTCCAGCGCAACGATGACGCCACAGGTCGAGGAGATCAATGGGGTCCGCTGGTTTGCATCAGATGAATTGGCTTCGCTTTCAACGTTCAAGCAGGTTCGGGCGATCGCACAGTACGCCATCGAGAATCATCCGGACTCGATCCGGTCTCTAACGAAATAGACGAAGTGTCCTTCTGGAAGTCGACGCTTCGAGATAATATCGCAGAACGCTGGCCCCGAGTACCGGCAACGATTCGTTGGTTCAGTCTTGATACGTAGGTCGGGATTGAGGTCGGGTGTATTCCCAATACCAAGGCGAGTTCGCTGAAGCTTCCGCCCGTAGGGCGATCGGTCAGTGCCACCGCAAGTTGAAAACAGGGCCGTAGGAAGACGCACAGGTACTGTCGTCTCGGATCCTTCGATGATCAGTCCGTTTCCGCGCTGTCTGTCCACATAGACGCGTACCAGATGGCCAAGGGGGTTCGTGTGACTTATTCTGTAGGGGCGCAGGCGTCAACAGAACGCTGCCTTCATCCGCGGACTCAAATGCCATGACTGTGTGGTATGCCGCACGGATCGTTCCATTACCGATATGGGAGGCTGGCTCGTACCAGAGTCTCTCCTCGTCAGACCAGTGCCTTGTCAGGAAAGTCCAGTTCCGCTTGAGTAGTCCCCGTGCATCGTCAACCCCGGCTAGCACTTGCCGATACACTCGGCATAGTCAAGATGTACCCAGTCTGTGCTTTCTTCGAACTGATCGCGTGAAGTCCTTGTTCGCCACTCATCGTAATTTTCCATCAACCAGGCTCCCCCAAGACGACGCGAGTTCTCCACTTCGGTACTCGGGTCAACCAACGAGTAGTACCCCAGTGCCGTGGTAGCAGGCGCCATTCTGGCGGCACTCCACACGCCGCCCCCCGCTCTATGCGGCCATGCACCATTCTTCTTGCTTTGAGCATTCCGGAGGTACGTGCTGGCTTGGCCCGCAAAAGTCATGGCTATGGCTCTATCGGCCTGTGGGAGACTTTATCCTTGATTCATCAAGGAAGAGGAGCCTCGAGACCGCCCCGAGTATGCGCGCCGTTTGATGTAGAGACACCCTGTTCCCGCCCATTACCGCCGGGATTCCTCCACGATGGCCTCGGATCCTACCTAGCCAGTCAAGACTGAAGCGGATCCCGCGTAAGCCATCTTCGCTGAACGCATATTCCGGGTAAGTCAGCAGACCCTCCAGGGGGAAGGACAAGTAGCGGATGTTCCTTCCCCGGCCAGTAGCGGTCCCCGAGCTGAGTGGATTTGTCCCCAAAGAAAGTAGGCAACCCCCACGAGAGAAACGACAGGCCTCTGTCCACGTATACGTCGTCAAAGCCCGCCGCCCGAAGAACGACGGAGAGCTTCCGCTGTGTTGACAATGCTCGAAACCGAGGTAGGTCGTAGCCCCCAGCCCCCGTCTTCTTCATTTTGGCTTTCAACGAGTGAATTCGCCGCCTGTGTGAGTTGTGAACGGTATTGAGCAAACGGTCGATCCATGTAGCAACCGTAGCGGCCCAGGTGCTCGGGTGCCCGCCAAACACTGTTCTAGTGAACCTGACAGTGTTCTCTCCCAGAAGTGGAACGGCGTCGGTTGTGCTGGAGATGGCCAGGCACATGTGGGCGTGGCCAGATTCAACAAGATCGAACTCAGAGAGAGAGGGAGTCAAAATGACACCCGAAATCGCCAGCATTTGCGATGACGCCACTCGTCACGCAGCCTCAACTCGGCGTTGGCGCTTCGTCGCCGTTGATGCGAACGGACGGATTCAGCGTTCTGTCTCAGTCCTCGCCGCTACTCCCGAAGCGGCCTAGGGTAGAGGCACGCCGACTCACAGAAGAGGATGAACACCTGATCGGGCCGGAAGTCGGATTCGACTACCAGAAACCAAGGAGCACATCATGGCAAGTAAGAACTTGATCCCGCACGGCAAAAGATTCGATCTTTCGAGGATGAATATGGTTGATAGCCATCTGTGCCGACGGGCTTCGAAGGAAGTCGATCGTGTAGCGGCTGAAGCGGTGGTGGCCGAAGCGATCGAGCAAGGTCGTGCCGTGATCACCAACACTGCACTTGAAAACGTCGGTTCGCTCAGCGCCTTGGAAGCCCACCTGATTGAGATCGCCCCCCTGGGTGAGGACCGTTACAAGCACATCGTCGACGCCTATGCCTTGGGCGCGGCGCGCGCGATTGCCAGGTGGTAGCCATGGGCGAACTCCTGGTGGCACTCACCCTGGCAGGCGGTGCACTGGCGGCCACACCGGCGGCCGAACGCTGGAAGAAGTACTGGCGCAACAAGCGGCGCCAGCGGTTGGAGGCGGAGATTGCCAGAGTCCGCGCCGATCTGCAGGCCGCCGTCGCCTTGTACGCGTCGGGTCTGAATGGCAAGGCGCACGAGGCGAGGAAGGCGCTGATCTTGGCGTCGATGGAGTTCTCGCGTCGCCAAGATTCGGGCGAGACGGGGACGAACCGTCCACTTTCTACAACACCGTCTCACGCCGCCCCTGTTGAACCCCCGTCAGATTCGGCAACGGTCGGGCCGCTCGAAGGACCAGGCTCTCCAAACCTTGGCAAGAAAAGCCAAGTGCGGTGAAGTCAGGTCAGTCATGGGCGGGGCCCTACGGCCGGAACCCCGGGCCATACAAACCCAGAAAGGAGGCCCGAATGACCAACAAGAAATACCGCACGATCATGGCTGACCCGCCATGGGATGTGCAGCAACGGGGCAGGAACTCGCTCGGTGCCAAACGGCATTACGAGCTGATGACCCTGGCCCAAATCAAGGCCATGCCGGTGGCGGACCTCGCCGAGGACGACGCCCACCTCTGGTTGTGGGTCACGAACGCGACGCTCCCGCCACGGCTATGACGTGATGGAGGCGTGGGGGTTCACCCCGCGCTCGCCGCTGACGTGGATCAAGCCGCGCTTCACGCTCGGTGTCTATTTGCGTAACGCGACGGAGCACATGCTGTTCGGCACGAGGGGCAAGGCGCCGGTGTTGTTCCGGTCTCAGCCGACGTGGATGTTCGCGCCCCTGCAAGACCATTCCCACAAGCCGGAGGAGCAGTACGCGGTCATCGATCGGGTCAGTGGACCCGGTTTGAAGCTTGAATTGTTCGCCCGCAGGCGCCAACCCGGTTGGGATGTCTGGGGTAACGAGATCACCTCCGACATTGACATCCCCGGTTACCCCGTCCCCAACTCTCCCTCCACCCGTAAGGAATAACCAAGGGCTCAGGCGTGAGAAGGGGTGATCGACATGGCCGACGAAGCGAAAGGCCTGCTCCACAACTTGTGGCGCTCCGCGCTGACGTTCCTCGCGGCGACGCTCGCCATCTGGCTCGGAGTGCATTTGCTGCTGGCTGTCTGGAAGGTGCTGGCGGTTCTCGCCGCTCTCGCCGGAGCCATTGCCTTGGCTGTCTGGTGGTGGCGCAGGCGGTACTGGTGAGCGTTGACGGCCAGGCGCGACAGGTTCATAAACAAGCACAAGCGGGATGCGTCCCGACATCTACATCACTAACGGAAGGAGGTACGACATTGAGCAAGCAAAAGAAGACAGGAGCAGGGAGGGGTCGTCCGTCGACCTCTGGGGACGTGCGGATCGTTCCGATCCCGCACGAGAAGCCCGACGCCCGCAAACTTGGTCGCGCCTTCCTAGCCCTCGCCCTATACCAGGCAGCCCAAGAGGCGAGCGCCCAACAACAGCAAGCCTCAGCCGGACGCGAGCCGAAGGAGGGCGACGATGAGCGGGCGTAATGACCGGTGGGTGTCGCCCCCAGTCACTTGGCCACGCCCTTCGACCCGGACAGTGCGTCGGACCTTCTCGATCGGCTTGCCGCCGACCGCACGATCGGCACCATCGTCTGGGAAGACTCGCGCCAGTCGCGGACGCATCCACCACCTGGTTGGCGTCCACCCGCACCACAGCCGGGATCTTGCCCACCTGGTGAAGACCCTGGTCCCTGATGTTCGGGTATCGAAGACGAAGCACCGCCTGCCCGTGGCGATGGCAGGCAAGGTGCGCATCAGTCACCATTCGCTCGCGTTAGGCGTCGACCGGGTCACCGCCGTCACCCGATCCGTCCTCGCGGCTCTCGCCGCCAGCCCACTCTGACGACGAAGGCTTCGTCCTACAGGTGCTTCTTGGGCAGCGACTCTCGCCATCAATGGTTCCTTCAAGTGCGGCCGATCCTCGGGCGTCGTGGTTGGACATGATTCGCGGCACCGTTGCCACCGCCAGCCCGGAGACCCGCGCCAGCATGAAGACCCGTGCCAGCCTCCATGGGTGCAAGGTGATGATCCGCGTCGGCGCCACCGCAGGCACCCCTGGTCGAGCGCGCGTGCTCTTGGCCAGCCTCCTAAGCGGACTGCGTGTCGCCGAATCCGCCGGAGTGGCTCTGCGCCTTGCCCCGGAACCGGCACGGGCACTCGACGAAACCAGGTTGCCGTGGCGGTGGCCGATGCAACTGTCCTCAAAGGAACTGGTTGCCCTCATGGGCTGGCCTCTCGGCGATGGCGTCCTGCCCGGCATGCCCGGCGAACATCCACGCTCTCTCGCCCCGCCTGCGAAACTCCACGACTCCGACCGGGTCTTCGCCCTCACCACCGCACCCGGAAAAACCATCCGGCTTGGGGTGTCGGCGCGCGACTCGCTGCAACACACCGTGCTTCTCGGACCAACGGGTGCGGGTAAGTCCAAGGCCATGCTGAACCTGATCCTGGCCGACATCCACGCCGGACTTGGCGTCCTCGTAATCGACCCGAAGAACGACCTCGCCAACGACATCCTCGCCCGCGTCCCCCAGTCACGGAAGAACGATGTGGTCGTCATCGACCCAACCGATGCGCGCCCGGTGGGAGTGAACCCTCTGGCGGGCGGTCACCGCAATGCTGAATTAGTCGCCGACAGTGTGCTGGCGGTGTTCAAGGAACTGTTCGCCGACTCCTGGGGTCCCCGAACCCAGGACATCCTCACTGGAGCCCTCATCACCTTGGCCCACTATCCGGGTGCGACCTTGACCATGTTGCCGTCGCTCCTAACAGATGCGTCCTTTCGGAAGAAGCTCACCCGTGGCCTGACCGACCGGATCGGGCTCGCCCCGTTCTGGACGTCCTACGAGGCCATGTCGATCGAGCAGCGCGCCCAAGTGATCGCCCCGGTCATGAACAAACTCCGCCAGTTCCTGCTGCGTCCCGCACTGCGCGCCGTCCTCGGGCAAAGCGAGCCGCTGTTCGAACTGAATGACCTGTTCACCAAACACCGGATCGTGTTGGTGTCCCTCAACAAGGGACTCATCGGCTCCGAAGGCGCCCGACTGCTGGGGTCCTTGGTGGTGTCGCAACTGTGGCCACTGACGTTGGCTCGAGCGAGCCTGCCGCCGGAGCGGCGCCACATCGTCGGCGTCTACATCGACGAAGTCCAGGACTACCTGGCCCTGCCCACCGACCTGGCTGACGCCCTGTCCCAGGCTCGCAGCCTCGGCGTTGGCTTCACCCTTGCACACCAATACCGGGGACAACTGCCACCCGCCTTGCGCGCTGGGGTCGACACCGAACGCCAGGAACAAGATCGTCTTCGGCCTCAACGCCACCGACGCCGCCGAGATGGCCAAGATGGCACCAGTTGCTGGAAACACAGGACTTCATGCTGCTGCCGAGGTACCACGTCTACGCGTACCTGATGCGGGACGGTCACGCCACCGGATGGATCTCCGCCAAAACCATCGCCGCCCCAGCCCCAACCTCTGACCCGGTCGAGTTCAAGAACCACAGTGCCGAGTTGTATGGGCGCGACGCCGCCGAGGTGGAACTCGCCACCCTGCGAGCCGTCGGCCTCGAACCCACCGGCAATGAAGTCGTTGAGGATGAACCGATCGGGCAACGCAAACGGAGTCCACAATGAACCGCCCGGCCAGTGGTCAGGGTTGTCGCACCGCCTGTCGCGTCGCGACGACCACGAACGCGCCCGGCAGGCGCAATAGCGGCCCGAATGCCTCGGTAAGGGAGGAGACCACCCCCACTTCAGTGGTGGCGTCTACTCCGGGCGGAGGGCGACGTCATGAGTGAGCATCGTGTCGGCCGGAACAACTGACCACCTCGCCAACGAACTCGGCGAGCGAGCTTCGCGGTCTTGGCCTCGGTGCGGGAGCACCGGTTCCTCACCACGAGGCAGATCGCGGCGTCCCACTTCAGCGGCAACACGACCGACACGGCGGCGCTTCGTGCAACGAACCGGACCCTGGCGAAGCTCGCGACCCTCGGGTTGCTGGTGGCGTTGGAGCGGCGGATCGGTGGAGTCCGTGCAGGCTCCGGTGCCTTCGTGGAGCATCGGCCACCTCGGGCCCCGCCTCCTGGATCTCGCGGACCACGACAAGCCGGTCGAGCGTCGCCAACGGGAGATCGAACCCTC
Source organism: uncultured Actinomycetota bacterium (assembly GCA_963830335.1). Lineage (GTDB taxonomy): Bacteria > Actinomycetota > Actinomycetes > Actinomycetales > Demequinaceae > JAFGBM01. The sequence goes on along the minus strand of CAWHLX010000001.1, from coordinate 120,841 downwards.
GACCACCTTTCTGGAGCACACGCTCGCCGTCGCCGAAGTGCATCTCCGCCTGCGTGAGGCCACACACGGCAAGGACGTGACCCTCGTGGGCGTGGAGCTCGAACCAGCCTGTTGGAGGCCGTACGTCGCCGCTGGTGGCGGCACGTTGCGCCTCAAGCCGGACCTCGCGGCTGTGACCGCGACGGGCGACTTCGAGGATCACTGGTTCTTCGAGATTGACCTCGCCACCGAGCCACCCTCACGGGTGATCCGCAAATGCCTCCAATACCGGAGTACCTCCGTACCGGACGGAACAACAACGGCTCGGGTTGTTCCCGGCCGTCGTCTGGATCGTCCCCACAAGCGCAAGGCAACAGGCCTCCGAACACGTCTGGCAGAGGAGCCGTCGATCGACTCGCGGCTCTTCACCGTCATCACCCTCGACGAACTCCCCGAGCTCATCGCCAAGGGAGCGGACGAGACCAACAACAGCAATGAACGGGTGGGCAAGAAAGGAGAAACATCATGACCAACGAATACGACACGCCCATCCCGCACGACCCGGAATCCCCGGACACGGGAGACAGGCAGCATCCGCGCCGCACCGCCGAGGCCTTCATGGAGTACTGCGTCCAGCATGCGCCAACGGAGGAATTCGCGGAAACCTACTGGGAGCTCTACGAGTGATCGGGGACGCCTTCGCGGCCTACCTCACCCTGGAAGACATCAACTCCGCATCCGAGACCCTCGCCGCCGACTTCGACAACGTCTACGTCGGAGGGTTCGCCAGCGAGGCTGCCCTGGTGGAAAACGAGCTCAACATGCTCGCTGGACCGACGCCATCGACCAGGTGATTAGGCGCCAAGGCATCCCCGAAGGAGTCGTGACCTGGAACCACCAGGCCATGTTCGCGCACCTCCAAGACGTCTACGACATCGTCCCCCTGGGCGGGTACCTCTATGTCTTCAACAAATGAGAACCCGCCCGACGGGCCGCCCCAGGAGGGTGTTGTGGAATGGTCAACAGGACTGGACTCTTTGGCCGAAGAGAGCGTCAATAGGGAGGACCTAACAGGAGAACCATCGCCCATGAGTCCCATCCTCACCCCCACCGCCATACCCCTAGCAGAGGTGCTTGAGCAGAGCCTCACCCCCAAGATCGCCGTCTCCTACCTCCGGGTATCCACCAAGGAGCAGGCCGAAGCGGGGCGGTGAGACCGAAGGCTTCTCCATCCCGGCGCAGCGCGAAGCCAGCAAGCGCAAAGCCTGAGCGTGGAGGCGATCGTCACTCGAAGAGTTCGTCGACAGGGGCGAGTCCGCCCGCTCCGCCGCCGACCCGAACTGCAACGCATGCTCGAATATGTGAACGAGCACCCCGTCGACTACGTGATCGTCCACAAGCTCGACCGCCTCGCCCGCAACCGCGTCGACGACGTCGAGATCAACCACGCACTCCTGGCCGCCGAAGGTGCGGCTCGTATCCACGACCGAGAGCATCGACGAGACCCCGAGGGGATGCTGCTGCACGGGATCATGTCCTCCATCGCCGAGTTCTACTCCCGGAACCTCGCCAACGAAGTCGTGAAGGGCATGACCCAGAAAGCCCAGGCGGCGGCACCGTCGGAAAGGCACCCTCGGCTACCGGAACATCCGCACCGTCGACTCCGAAGGCCGCGAAGCCCGCACCGTCGTGTTGGACGAGGAACGCGCGCCCCTGATCCGCCTGGCATTCGAGCTCTACGCCACCGGCGACTGGTCCGCCCAATCCTTGGCCGAACACCTCAACGGGCGAGGACTCACCACGTGCCGACGCCACCGCATGGCGTCGCAAGCCGGTCACCGACAGTTCCTCTATGGCATCCTCACGAACCCCTACTACAAGGGACTCGTCCATTCCAAGGCGCCGCCTACCCCGGACAACACGAGCCGCTCATCGATGCGGCGACCTGGCAGACGGTCCAAGACGTGATCGCCTCCCACACCAACGGCGAACGAGACCCGCGAGCACCCGCACTTCCTGAAATCCACCATCTACTGCGGCTCCTGCGGGGAACGACTCCTGGTGCAGATCGCCAAAGCCCGCTCCGGGCATGCGCTACCCGTACTTCATGTGCGCCGGACGACACTCTAAGCGGAACCACTGTCGACAGAAGTCGGTGCTGATCTACGAAGTCGAGAAGAAGATCGAAGAGCACTACGAACGGATCGTCCTTGATCCCGAGTTCCGAAAGACCGTCGAGACGATGCTCCTTGTGGAGTTGAAGGCCGCACGCTCCGGACGCAGAAGCCGAGCAACGGAACCTGGTGCGCGAGCGCGACAAACTCGAACGCCAGAGCGACAAGCTGATGGAAGCCCACTACGCGGGAGCGATACCCGTCGACCTGCTCAAGACAGAGCAGGAACGCATCGCCACCGGGATGCTCCACATCACCGGCAAGTTCGACGCCTCTAACGCCCACTTCGACGTCGTCGAGACCAATCTCAGCGCCGCGCTCGACCTCACCCAGCACTGCGCCTGCGCCTACGTCAACGCCCCCGACCACATCAAGAAGCTCTTCAACCAGGCCTTCTTCAAGCGAATCCTCGTCAACCCCGACACCAGCGTCAACGCCGAACTCGCACCGCCATTCGACACGCTCCTCGGCCCCGCCGTCCGCGCCGCCGCAACTGAGACGAAACTCTCCCAACGCAAAAAGCCCGCTCCGAAGAGCGGGCTCACGACGGCCTCACGGCCATCGAACCGACGCGCACCAGGCGCCTCGGCATTTACTTTGGCACATGGTTTCAGTAAGACACTTTTGGTGGAGCTGAGGGGACTCGAACCCCTGACCTTCTCGATGCGAACGAGACGCGCTACCAGCTGCGCCACAGCCCCTCAAGCGACCTAAAGGCTACCATCCGGGCGTCGGGCAAGCCACGCGCGGAACGGGCGGGCTTGGCGGTCATCGAGCGTGCGAATGCGGGGCCCCGATGCGCGACTGGCGACCCCCGCGTCGGCCGCCCCTACGCGCTCTGGCGGCGCCTGCGGGCGAGGATCGCGTCGAGCGTCGCGGTCGCGGGCTGGGGGTCCGCCTCGCGCTGGCTAGCGGGGTTCTGGGCGGCGGGGTTTTGCTGGCCAGCGGACGACGCTGCGGGGGCGCTGCGCCGCTGCTCCGCCTCGCGCTGCGCGATCCTGCGATCCACCGCCTCCTCGGCCGCGCGCGTGCCCGCCGCGAGGTCCTCCTCGGAGATGGGTCGCGCCGTGCCGGGCTTGGCCGATGGCTTGAGCGTGTAGGACGGCACGGGCATGGTGTTCGGCGTCCAGCCGGGGTCGTCGACGGCGGGGGAGACGATGCCGGGCAACTCGGGGCCGGGCAACGGGGCGGGCGAGGCGCCGGGGACGAGGCTCGAGGGCGCGAGCTTCCCCGGGCGAAGGTCCTCGGAGAGAAGGATGCGGATCGCCTGGGTCTCGGAGGCGGTCGGGACGGCGCGATGGCCGACGGCCCGTTCGGTGGACACGCGCTGGATGGCGGCCGCGGCGGTCGCGGCGACCATCACCTCGGTGGCGACGGGGATGAGCCTTGCGTCCTGCGCCTCGTAGGCGCGGGCGGCCCGGCGGCCGGCGACGACCGACGACCCGAACAGCGTCGACGTTCCCACGGCCACCCATGCGGCCCACGCGGGGGCCGAGGCGGCCGCGACGAAGCCCCAGAGCCCCACGGAAGCGAGCGCGGCGAGCGTCGCGATGGCCGCGCGCCTGCGGGACTGCGCGCGCCTGCGGGCCAGCACCTTGTTGCGGTCCCGGCGCATCGCGACCATTTCGCGTCGGGCGCGCGTCGCGGCTCGGTCGAGCGGGGCTGCTGGTCGGGTCATGACGCTCTCCCCCAGGGCGGAAATGGTCTTCTTGGTCGCGGCGGGCGCGCCGCTCGTGGAGGACGCCGGGCGGGCGGGCGATGCGGGCCGCGCCTCCATCCTGGCCACCGATGCGCGAATCACCCGCATGTCCGCGCTGAAGCGATCCTCCGTGCGGACCATCGCGTAGTCGGCCCGCTCGCGCATCCGCTGCGGCAACGCGTAGACGAGAATGAGCCCCAAGGCTGCGATGGCGAGGAGTCCGACCGGGGGCATATCTGAACGCTACGGCCGCCGGTGGGCTCGGGCCCGCATCGCGGGCGGCGTGTCAGTCCTCGCAGTTCCAGAGATCGCCGAGCCTGCGCTCGTCGGAGGTCAGCGCGAACACCCGGTGATCCCGCCAGTCCCCGTCGATATAGAGATACCGGCGACGCAGCCCCTCGTCGCGGAACCCCAGCTTCTTGGCAACCCTGAGGCTCGAGACGTTCTCCGGTCGCGCCGCGATCTCCACGCGGTGAAGCCCCTCGGAGAACCCGTAGCGGACGAGCAGGGCCGCCGCCCGCGGCACGATCCCTCGGCCGGCGTGGCCCTCGTCGATCCAGTACCCCATCGACCCGTTGCATGCCGAGCCCCACTCGATCCCCGTGATCGCGATCCTGCCGACGAGCTCGCCCTCGAACTCGATCGCCATGGCGAGGGCACGCCCCCTGCGCCACATGCTTCGGTCGAGGCGCACGAACGACCGGAAGGGCATCGAGGGGAGGGGCCGCCCCCCGGGGAGCGTCGCCTCCCACGGGTGCAACCACGCCCGATTGCGGCGAAGGAGATTGGTCCACGCGCCCTCGTCCGAGGGCCGCAGTCCCCGCACCACGACATCGCCGCAGGCGAGCACGGGCATGCGGCGCAACGAGAGCGGATCCATGAGGAGCTAGTCGTCCCAGAGGACGCACGAGAGGGTGTCGCCCACGGCGACGGACGTCACGTCTTCGGGGACGACCGCGAGCGCGTTCGCCACGGCGAGGTCCGCGAGCGAGGGCTGCCATGGATCGCCGACGGCCCTCGCGCTCGCGCCCGCCCGATGGGGCTTGTCGACAAGCACGGGAACGCACTGCACGACGCCTGCGGGCGAGAGCCACGCCGAGGCGCTCGTGACGCTCGCGCGCGGGCGGTGCTTCTCCGCGTAGCCCGACATCGTGCGCAGGACGGGCCGAACGTACATCTCGAACGCCACGATGGCCGCCGCGGGGTGGCCGGGGAGCGCGAAGACGGGCGTCCCCGTACCCCCGGATGCCGCGGAGATGCGTCCGCTTCCGTGTCGGCGTCCCGGCATCAGCGCGACCCGGTGCACGTCGAAGTCGCCGAGGTCGCGAAGGACGTCGGGGAGGGTCTCGTCACTGCCATCGCTGAGCCCTCCGGTCGTGATGATGAGGTCGGCACGCACCAGCTGGTCCTCGAGCGTGGACCTGAGGGTGATGCGGTCGTCCGGAACCGCGCCCACCCGGAACGCGTTCGCCCCCGCCTCTGAGGCCATGACCGCGAGCATGTGGGAGTTCGACTCTGGAACGGTGCCGCCCTTGCCGCTCCGGCTCGCCTCCACCAGTTCGCGTCCCACCGGGATGACGACCACCCGCGGGGTCGGGTGGACGCTCAGCCGGCGGCGCCCCAGTCCCGCGGCCAACCCGAGTTGCCGGGCGCCCAGGCGCGTCCCGGCCTTCACGAGCACCTTGCCCTCCGCCGCGTCCGCGCCCGCCGCGCGCACGTTCGCCCCGGATCGGATCGCCGCGCGAACCTCCACATTCGCGACGCCGCCATCCGTCGCGCCGACCGGGACCACCGCGTCGGCGCCCAGGGGCATCGGCGCCCCCGAGACGATGCGCGCGGCCGTCTTCGCCACGTGTCGGCGCGGGCCGCGCGCATCCCAGCCGACGTCGTGCGATACCGCCAGCGCGACGGGTGCGGCCTCGCTCGCCCGAGCGACATCCTTGGCGGCAAGCGCATATCCGTCACACGTCGCGATCGCGACCGGGGGCAACGGACCCTCGGACACGAGATCCTCGGCGAGGATCGAACCGGAGGCGTCGGTGATGAGCACCTCCATGGCCGGGATCTGCGCGATCCCCGTCAGGAGGGCGCGCTGATGCTCCGCAAGGGTCCTGCGCGTCATGATTCGTCCCCGCGATTCTCCACATAGGTCCGGAGCCACGAGAGGAGGCCCGGTCCTAGGTCCGGACGGTCCGCCGCGATCTGGACGACTGCCTTGAGGTACTCGAGCTTGTCCCCCGTGTCGTATCGGCGCCCCCGAAACACCAGGCCGTAGACGCCGCCGCCCTCGGCGGCCGGACGGTTCGCCAACTCGCTGATCGCGTCGGTGAGCTGGATCTCGCCCAAAGAACCCTTCCCGGTCGCCCGTAGCGCGTCGAAGATCGCCGGGGTGAAGATATACCGGCCGACGATGGCGAGGCTGCTGTACTCCTCCCCGGGAGCGGGCTTCTCGATCAGGCGCGTCAGGCGGTGAATCTCGGCGTCCGCGGGAATGCCCCCCTCTCCCGGGAGCGCGGCGGGGTCGACGCGGATCGGGTCAACCGAGCCGTAGAGGTGCGCCTTGTCCCGCGGAACCTCAATCAGGAGCACGACGGACGCTCCCGTCCGCGCGTGAATGGCCATCATCGTCGGAAGAGCGGGGTCTCGCTCGTCCAGGAGATCGTCGGCGAGGAGAACGGCGAAGGCCTCACCCCCGACGAACTCCTCGGCGCGCGCGACCGCATGCCCCAGGCCGAGCGGCTCATCCTCGAGGATTTCGGTCAGCGGTCCGAGCGCCGTCGCATGCCGGACGGCCTCAAGTTGGGCCGCGTTTCCGCTGGACGCCAGCGCCGCCTCCAACTCCGGATCCGGGGCAAAGTGCGCCGCGAGCGAAGCCTTCCCCAGACCCGCAACGATCGCGATGCGGTCGAATCCGGCGGCCACGGCCTCCTCGACGACGTACTGGATCGTCGGCCGATCGACCAGAGGAATGAGCGCCTTGGGAATCGCCTTGCTCGCGGGCAGGGACCTGGTCCCCCGGCCCGCCGCAGGGATCACCGCCTTGCCCAGAAGCGCCATGCCCCGAGCCTAACCGCGAGCATGGGCACCGGCGACCCCCTGGCGCCGCACGCCAATGGTTGATTAGATGGCCGTATGGCTCCCGCCGCGTCGTCACCGAACCTTCTGGAAGCCGAAGAACTCAAAACCGCACTTCGCGAGCGGGCGCGAGAGGACCGGTCGCACCGGAGCGACCGCCTTCGGGCGGCGGCCGCCCAGGCACTCGCCGCTCACACCCTGGCCCTTCCCGAGGTTCAGGCAGCCTCGTGCATCTCCGTGTACGCGTCTCGCCCGTCCGAGCCGGGGACGCTGCCCCTCATCGCCGCGCTCAGCGAGAGGGGCGTGCGCGTCCTGATACCCCTCCTGGGCGACGGCCTCCAGCGCGGCTGGGGCGAGTACATGGGCGCCTCTGACCTCACGTCGCGCGCGCCGGGCCGGCCCCCCGAGCCCTCCAGCCCCTTCCTCCCGCAAATCGCCATAGCGGACGCCGACGTCGTCATCTCCCCCGCGCTCGCCGTCGACCCGACGGGCACTCGCCTTGGCCACGGCGGGGGCTGGTACGACCGATGTCTGGTCGACGCCCGCAAGGACGCGCTCCTCCTGGCCTTCTGCTTCCCCGAGGAGCTTCGCGTCGCCGGCGACCCGGTCCCCCGCGAGGCACACGACTTCCCGGTCCACGGCGTCGTGACGCCGGAAGGGGTCACGCTCTTCGACCGCTGAGCGGCGACGTAGGATAGCCCGCGTGCCCCGGTACGACTACGCCTGCGACGTGTGCGGCCACCGCTTTGAGGCGGCGCACTCCATCACGAGCGAACCGCTCTCCGTGTGTCCCGAGTGCGGGGGGTCCCTGCGGCGCGTCATCGGTGCGGTCGGCGTCGCCTTCAAGGGCTCGGGCTTCTACCGGACGGATTCCCGCGCCGCGGCGAAATCAAGGACGACTCCGGCGAAGTCCGCAAGCACGTCCTCGGGCACGTCCTCTGAATCGGCGTCGCCCGCGTCGCCCGCGGCACCCGCGGCACCCGCGGCACCCGGGGCGCCCGCAGCGCCCGCGCGCGTCGCGCCGCCCGCCGCGTCAAACCCCGACTCCTAGTCTCCCGGGAGCCCCGGCCGCCACCCCTACCAGTGGGGCGGGATCTCGCGGCGCAACTCCTCCTCGCGGCTCGACGCCGGCTCGCTTCCGCCCCAACCGAGGTCACCGTCGTCGAGGGACCGTCGCGGCAGGATCGGCTCGGAATCGGAATCGGGACCGGGCTCGGCGTCGAAACCGGGACCGGGTTCCGGATCGATGGCGGGGGGCGTCCGGCCCACGACGCGAAGAATCTCGGCGGTCGCGGCGGCGGGATCGACGAACGCGTCGAGGGTCCACAGCGGGGCGACGATCCAGCCCAGCGACTCGAGCCGCGAGCGCTGCCACCGCACCTGGTCGCGCAGGCTCGTGCCCTGCGCGGGAAGCGCGTCGTCGGTCACGACGGCAACGGTGAATGCCGGGCCGTCGCCGACGACGAGCGGGATCACGTCGCCGCCCACGCCGAAGCGCACCCCCACGACGAGGCCCTCCGCTCGCAACCGCGCCGCGACATCCGCGAGCAGCCAGTCGCGTGCGCCCTGCTCGACGGGTTCGAGCGGGCCCGCCCCCGCCACGGCGATAAGGTCGGCGAGTACATCGAGCCCGTGGCCCTTCGGGGCTTCTGCCGCGGCGTCGCCCAACTCCCCCAGGCTCAGCGCCGTCACCACGACGACGTCCCGCAACGCGGCGACGATCGCCTGGCGCATCGCGCTCGCCCCCATCGGTCCCGCAAGCAGGCCCAGCGCCGAAGGGGTCGTGCCATCGGGCCCGGCCGCGAACCCCGTCGAGAGGATCACGACGTCAGCCTCGACTCCCGCCACTTCCCCCAACGTGACCGTCGAGACCGCGTGATGGCGCGTCTGCGGCTCCGCGCTCACCGCCGCGGCAACCGCGTCCGCATGCTCACGCGAGCCACACACCACCAGGAGCGAGTCGTCGGACGAGCGAGCCGCGATCGCGCCTACCGTCGCCGCGACCTCCGCGCGGCTAGACGGTGACGATCCGTTCGGCCCGCGCGCGTCCACCTCGATCAACTCGAGCGAACCGCCACCGCCCGGCGCGGGAAGCATCTCCAACTCGCGCCCGTATCCGTGGTCGGCGAGCACCGCGGTGACACGGGCGTCGAGCGGCCTCGGTCGCGCGCGAAGCCGCACGACGGGCAGATTCTCGCGCAGTTGCGCCACGGCGGTCCCCGTTGCCGAGTGCTCGTCGGCGAGGACGACCACCTGCGAGGCCCGCGCCAGTGCCGGCACCACCTGGGCGAACGACAGGGACTCCACCCCGGCGAACACGACCGTGTCCAGCACGCGCGCGGCCGGAACGACCTGCGACGTCTGTTCGGCCGAGAAGATCGACACCGGGCGCAGCGAGGAGACGACCTCGGGGAATCGCCCCCAAAGCGCGGCGATCGGGCCATCGCCACCCTCGACAAGGCTTGCGAAGACGTCGCGCGCACCATCCTGGTCGCGAGCGATCACGCCGCGGCGCCTCTCGGCGACCGCTCGCATGAGGGGCCGCACGCGCCCACCGGAGAAACGTCGGTCACGCTCGAGGTACTCGTCGACGGCCGCGCCCAACGCACCGAACTCAGCGAGGCTCGGCTGCGCCGCGATGATGGCATCGAAGGCGGACGCCCACCAAGCAAACTCCATCTCCGCCGCGGCGTCGTCGGCCGCGACGTCGCGCTCGGCGAGGTCGCGGAGGAGGGCATCCAAATCGGCGCCGTCGAGGTGCGTGTGCGCCTCGCGCACATGCTCGGCCTCGACCGGCGACTCGTCGGCGCCCGTCGCCTCGGCGAGCGCCCGCTGGAGGTCGTCCCAGGGCAGGTACTCGAGCCCGCCGCGCCCCAGCTTCGTCTCGATCACGGGCGCGACCACCGACCAGGCGGCGTGGGCATCGGCGAGCCGTTCTCTGTAGCCGTCCGCGCGGTCCGGCACGCGCGGCCAGCCGCCCTCGGAACAGTGGGAGCGCCAGCGCGCGAGGCGGCGTTGGGCGAGGATCAGTTGCGCGTGCAGGACCGACGCCTCGCGCCCTGGCCGCATCAGTTCCTCGGCCCTGCGAACCCTCGCACGCCGCTCGCGCTTCGTCAGGTGCATTCCCGAGGGCGACCCCTCCGGCGCCGTCGCCGCGATGAGGTCGGAGATCGAGCCCTGGAAGACGGCAGGCGAAAACGTGTCGAGCGTGTCGCGAAGCTCGTAGAAGACCTCGAGCTGATCGCTCCACTCGGAGAACGAGGGCGCTGGGTCGACGCCCACCTCCGCGGCGGCCTCGGCCGCCTCCGCCCGCATGTGCGGAAGGAGGGTCGCGACGAACGAGGCGAGCGCCTCGTCGATGGCGGCGCCCCTCGCCTCGTCGAGGACGATGCCTTCCCACCAACGCCGCTCCCTCGGCCCGACGCCCTCCGCCGTCGGCGGGACGGCCGCGAGGGCGGATTCCCCCGCCTCCGCCCCGGCCGATTCAGCGCGGTCGGCCTCGATCTGAGCGGCGTGCGCTCGGGCCACCGCGGCGGCCACGACCTCGACGCCTCGTTCCGCGACGTAGGCGACCGCCGTGGCGCCGAGTCGAACCCGCGTGGTCGGCGGACGGTCATGGGAGGTGAGGCGAACGAGCGCCTGAACGGCCTCGTACGCGCTCGTCTGCCACGGCGCCCAGGTGCGGTGGAGGTCCTCGTAGCGCGCACGGAGCTCGGCACGAGCGGACAGGAGATCCTCCCCCTCGGCACGGAGCTCCGCCTCGTCGAAGCGAGGACTCACCATCGTCATCGATTCGAGAAGACGCGCGCGCCCGGCAGCGTTCCACCCCTCGCCCGTCGCGCTGACGCAGAGGTCGTCCGCGCCCGCCGCCGCGAGTGCCGTCGCGATCACCTCCGCCCCGGCGACCGAGCCCGTGACCACGGCGACCGACTTCCCCGAGGCGGCGCCGTCGGCGGCGATGGCGGTCACGGTGGCGAGGACGTCCCCGCCCGGCGGTACCTGGATGAAGAGGCTCCGACCCGAAGCGACCAGGTCGAGGGCGGAGAACTGGCGGTCGTCGAGGTCGCCGAGGCCGCGCTCCGCGAAGGGATCGCGGTCCCCCATGGGCACTGCGGGCAGCGGCCCGGTTAATTCCTCGCGCGCCGTATGGTCGCCCGCGACGGAGGCAAGAAGGAGGGACGAGGCGACCAGGTGATCGCACTCGTCGACATCCTCGACGAGGCGCTGCTCGGGATCGTCGAAGGACCCAAGGATCAGGCTTTCCCTGACCTCGAAGTCCGGGCCGAATGCGTCCGCGCGCGAGCGCACTTCGTTCCATACCGGGCGTGGATCAAACTCGGCGGCGTCCCCGATCGCGCCCGCCAGTTCCGCGATCGCGGATTCAGGGGCGCGCGCCCGCATCTCCGTCGCGAGGATCGGGTTGAGGGTGACGGTGGTGTGGAGCGTCACCTGAGTGTCCGTCTCGCGGGAAGGCTCGAGCGTGACGTGCCTCAGCAGAATGGGAACCTCGCGTGGGGAGCCACCCTCGGACCACAAGGCGGTCCCGACGACGAGGGCGCCGGTGGCAATGCCCGTGTTGAGCCGCACGGTCTCGGCATGGTCGCACGCGGCCCTGGCGCGTCGAAGGGCAAGCGGTTGCGCTTCCTGGTCGCGAATGAGGGCACTGACCAGAGTTGGGCGACCGGCGAACAACTGGGCAAGCCCGCTGGGATGGGCTCCCGTGAGGTCTACGACGGGAATCTCGCCACTGCCGACGTCGCGGAGCGGGGAGGCTTTCGCGAGGGCTCGCAGCTGCTCCCGCCACTCCGAGAGCGCGTCCGCGACAAGCGCGCGCGAGATGTAGTCCGCCACTCCCCCAGCGTAGGGATGCCCGGTGGTCGCCCCCCGACTGCCACGCCGCTGTGCAGGTGCCGCTATGCAGGCGTCGGCGGCGTAGAAGTGCGTGACAGTGCGCGCCGCACAGGGGGGCAGGCGACGCGCACCGTTGTTGCGATTGTTCTCGCCGAGAACTCCTAAGTCAAACACCCCGCGGGGCGTGGTGCGCCGCTACACGCGAGCGGTGTCGCGCCGGAAGCGCCACACGGCGCCGGAAACGAAGATGGCGAGCCACGCTGCCACGTTGACCGTCCAGGCCCACAGGATCGGATCCCCGGTAAGGGGGGCGTGGACCCATTGGTTGAGGCCATACAGCGGGGTGTACATGGCGACGTCCTGAATCACCTGGGGGAACTGGTCGAGCGGCACGAAGAGCCCGCCGCCGAACGCGAAGATCATGAGGGTGAAACTCATGATCTGCATGACGTTCTCGGACGGCAAGAGGTAGCCGATGAACAGACCGTATGCGGAGAAGAGCAGGGAGCCGATCCACACCGAAAGCCCCGCGATGATCCACAGGTGGAGCGGCATGCTCGGCTTGCCCGTGAGGATTCCGGTCACAAATACCGAGGTAACCGAGAGGAATCCGAGCACGAGCGACGTGAGCATCTTGGTCACGATGTACGCGACCGGCGTGAGCGGCGTGAGCCGCAACTGGCGGCTCCACCCCGCGGCGCGCTCGATGGACACGACGGCGCCACCGCTCGAGGTCGCGAGGATCGCGCCGTAGAGCGCCATGCTGACCATGATGTACGCCGAGACGTTGACGTTTCCCGCGCTCGCGTCGGCGTATTGGTAATTGAGCCCGAAGAGCAGGAAGAAGAACACCGGGATCACGAGGGTGAAGATGAGCGTGCGTCGGTTGCGAACCAACCGTCGCACCTCGATGAGCAGCACCGCGGGTGAGAAGCCTCCCAGGGTGGGCGCGCCCGCCTCAAGGGCGCGGTCGACGTCGGCGCGCGTGGTCATCGGGCCTCCTCCTCCGCGTCGTCACCCGTCAGAGCGAGGAAGGCCTCTTCCAGCCCGCGCGACGTGATCTCCACGTCGTGCGCCTTCGTTGCGGTGAGCAGGTGGCGCGCCACGGCGTCACTGTCCGACGCCTGGAGGAGCACGGTGTCGCCGCGCACCTCGGCACCCTCCACGCCGGGCAGCTTCGCCAACGTGCGCTCCGACGCGCCCGGCAACGTGGCCCGAACCGTCCGGCCTGCGGCGAGCGACTTCACCTGTGCGGCGGTGCCGTCCGCGACGATCTGGCCCTTGCGCATCAGGACGATGCGGTCGGCGTAGGCGTCCGCCTCCTCCAAATAGTGGGTGGCGAAAAGTATGGTGCGGCCGCGCGCCGCGTCGTCACGGATGGCCCGCCAGAACTCGCGCCGTCCCTCCACGTCCATGCCTTGGGTGGGCTCGTCGAGGATGAGGAGCGCGGGGTCGGGGACGAGCGCCATGGCGAAACGCAGGCGCTGCTGCTCGCCCCCGGAGCACTTCCCGACGCGCCGATCGCGTATGTCCGCGATGCCCGCTCGCCCCAACACCTCGTCGACCGAACGGCTCGCGCGGAACAGGTGGGCGGTGTACTCCACCGTCTCGGCCACCGTGAGGTCCTTGAGCAAACCGCCGGTCTGCATGACCGCGGACACGAGTCCGTGCGAGATCGCCGCGCGGGGCGTGACCCCAAACACGGTGACCCGACCGGAGTCCGGCTGGGTGAGGCCCAGCACCATGTCGATCGTCGTGGTCTTGCCCGCGCCGTTCGGACCGAGGAACGCGAGCACCTCGCCCGGGTGGACGGCCAAGTCCACCGCGCGCACGGCGGCGACGCGGCCGAAGCTCTTGGACACGGCGCTCAGGGAAATCGCCAAGGGGGACTCAGTGGCCGACGCGCGAGGGCTCACGGTTCGTGAAGGCGAGGGGGTCACCCGCACAGTCTAGACACCCGCGCACAAGCCTCACGGGTTGAGACCCCGGTCGCGGGCGTGGCGCGACGCTCCCCGTCGTCATGCTGGTGCGCCTGGCGCGATTCGAACGCGCGACACCCGCCTTAGGAGAGCGGTGCTCTATCCACTGAGCTACAGGCGCAAGACCTCATGAGCCTACCGGGCGCCGCAGCGTACGGCGGCTACCACTTCGCGTGCACGTGCTCCCTGATGTCGCGGTTGTAGATCTCGGCGAGCGCCGCGTGTGTCTCGTCGCTGAGCGAAGCCAGGTCGCCCACGGCGGCATTCGTCGCGGCCTGCTCAACCGTCCTCGCGCCAGGAATGACCACGTCGACGCCCTGGTCGAGGATCCATCGGAGGGCCATCTGGGCCGTCGTCCAGCCCGGAGGCGTCAGCGCCGACACCTTTCGGGCGGCGTCGACCCCGACCTCGTAGGGCACCCCGGAGAAGGTCTCCCCGACATCGAACGCGGCCCCGGTCCTGTTGTAGTTCCGATGGTCGTTCTCCGCGAAGGTCGTGCGCTCGTCGTACCGCCCGCTCAGCAACCCGCTCGCGAGCGGGACGCGCGCGATCACCATGATTCCCGCCGCGTGGGCGTCGGTGAGCACGCGTTCGAGCGGCTTTCTGCGGAAGACGTTGACGATGATCTGAACGCTCGTCACGCCGGGCTCGCCGATCGCGACGAGCGCCTCCTGGACGGTCTCCACGGAGACACCGAAGTTCTCGACGCGCCCCTCGGATACCAGCGTCGCGAGGTTCTCGTAGGTGCGGGGATCGGCGAACACCGACGAGGGAGGGCAATGAAGCTGGACGAGGTCCAGGCGATCGACGCCGAGATTCTCTCGCGAGCGATCGGTCCAGGCGCGAAAGTTGTCGAGCGTGTACGCCTCGGCGACGTGGGGGTCGGCCCGACGGCCCATCTTCGTCGCCACGACGAACCGTTCCGCGTCCGCTCGCGACTTCAGGAAACGACCGATCGCCTTCTCGGAACGACCATCCCCGTAGACGTCCGCCGTGTCGAAGAAGGTCGTACCCGCCTCGGCGGCGGCGTTCAGGATCGCCTGGGCGACATCGTCGCCGACGTCGCCCCAGTCGGCTCCCAGTTGCCAGCAGCCCAGGCCGATCGTTGAGACGCTTCTGCCCAGTCTGCCGGGCACGGACATGCGCATGTTCCGACGATATGCCACGCGTCTCCGCTTCGCGCGGCCGGTGGCGAAGAATTGCCAGCCGCGCGGGCGATTTCGCCGGGATTGGCGGAAAAGTCGCCCGCTAGCCCACCCTGACGAAGATGTAGGACGTCTGCCAGATCTGGCGGAACTGGACGGTCTTGCCCGGCCGCGGCGCATCAATCTCCGTGGAGCCCCCGGCATAGATGGCGACGTGACCTCTGGAGACAATGAGGTCTCCCGGCCGAGCGTCGGCCGCGGAGACGCGCGTCCCGACATTCCAATACGCCGCGGACGAGCGCGGGAGGGAGACGCCAAGCTGTCGGAATACGTACGACACGAATCCGGAGCAGTCGAAGCCCGCAGGAGTGCTCCCGCCCGCGAGATAGGGCGTGCCCACGTACTTCGCCGCCTCCTCAAGGACCGCATTACCCGCGACCGACGGCGGAGAGGGGTTGCGGCTGACCGCCCGGCGGTGCGAAACGGCGACGGGGGCCACCTTCTCGGCGACGGAAATGGAGGGCGAGTCAAACGCGAAATCGGCTCCGGCGGCCGCGGTGATCCTCCCCGCCTGGATGGCGTATCCGTCGCCCACCACGACTCCTTGAGCGGCGATGGCGTCCTGCGCCGGGGCCTCCGGGGCGGGAATGCCCGCTCCGCTCACCGTCAGCACTCCCGCGAGTGCCGCGACGTTTAGGGCGAGGATCCGCGCCGAGGCGCGCAGTGTCGTCTTCACATGGTTCCTTACTGCGTCGTCTGTGCTGGTCTTCACGCCCAACGTGCGAGCGGCTCGTCACGTTCCACGGTGCGTGGGGCGACCGCCTGCGGCCGCCAGCGGGTCAATGGTAACCCGGGTCTCGGCGCCTCCTATGCCGACACGACGAAGATGTGGCGAGCGGCGATATCGCTCACGATGACCTCCCCCGCTGCGGCACTCAGGACGTACTCGTCGCCCTCCGCGCCCACACCGAGGCTCGCCCCGGGCCAGATTCCGGCCGCGATGGCCGCGTCGAGCAAGCCGGGCTCCGCCTGAGCCGCCTCGCCGAGGCGGACCACCGTCACCATCGTCGTCCCCAACTTGACCGCCTCCTCCAGAGAGAGCGCGCTCTCGTTAGTGTCTCCACGCGCGGCGACGCCCAGTTCCCCGAGCCCCGGAATCGCGTTCCCGTAGGGAGAGACCAGGGGGTCGTCCAGCAACGCGAGAAGTCGCTCTTCGACCAGATCGCTCATCACGTGCTCCCACCGGCAGGCCTCCTCGTGCACGTGCGCAAGGTTCAGCCCGATCACGTCGGCGAGCAAACGCTCCGCGAGTCGGTGCTTTCGCATGACGCGAGTCGCAATGTCCCGTCCGTGATCGGTGAGCTCGAGGTGGTGATCGCCGGGGGCGACAAACAGGAGGCCATCCCGTTCCATGCGCGCGACCGTCTGAGAGACCGTGGGTCCCGAGTGCCCCAGTTGCTCCGCAATGCGGGCACGCATGGGCACCACGCCGTCCTCAATCAGCTCGTAAACGGTCCGGAGGTACATCTCCGTCGTATCGATCAGATCCGTCATGTCGAGTGCCTTCCCAATCCTCGATAGGCCCATCCTGCGGCCCTCCATGCGTCGACGTCTAGACAATTCCGCGCATCGATGACGTAGGGCCGCGCCGCAAGGCTCACGAGCGCAGCCGGGTCCGCCTCGCGAAACTCCCGCCATTCTGTCGCCACAATGACGACAGACGCGTCAAGCACGGCCGTCTCGATGCTGTCCGCGTACTCGAGCGTCGGCCACGCAGCGGCGGCGGACGCGTTCGCCTGGGGGTCGTAGACCTTCACCCGCGCTCCGGCCAGGTGTAGCGAACCGGCGACGTCGAGCGCGGGAGAATCGCGGACATCGTCGGAATCGGGCTTGAATGCCGCGCCGAGCACCGCGATCGTCACGCCGTTGAGCGAGCCCCCGACGGCCTCCCTCGCCATGTCCACCACGTGTGCCCGGCGTCGCACGTTGAGGTCGTCGACCTCCCGCAGGAACCCGAGGGCCTCCTCGACGCCCAGCTCCCCAGCCCGAGCCCGAAAGGCCCGAATATCCTTGGGGAGGCATCCCCCGCCGAACCCCAAGCCCGCGTTGAGGAACTTGCGCCCAATCCGCTCGTCGAACCCGATGGCGTCGGCGAGCGCTGCGACATCGGCTCCCGACGCATCGCAGACGTCGGCCATGGCGTTGATGAAGGAGATCTTGGTGGCGAGGAAGGCATTCGCGGCGACCTTGACGAGTTCGGCCGTCGCGAGGTCGGTGACGAGGAAGGGGGTTCCCGTCTCGATGATCGCGCCGTAAACCCGTCGGGCGACCTCCTCAATCCGTCCGGGCTCCCGCGGATCGACGCCGAGCACGATGCGATCGGGGGTCAACGTGTCTTGGACGGCGAGCCCCTCGCGAAGGAATTCCGGGTTGAATCCCAGGTGGGCGTGCTCGGGGTTCGGCACGCTCGCCCGAAGACGTCCTATCAGCCGGCTCGTTGTTCCTACGGGGACGGTGGACTTGCCGAGGATCACGGTGGGCCGGGTGATGAGGGGGCCGATGGTGTCGATGACCGCGTCGACGTAACTCACGTCGGCAGCGTGCTCGCCCGCCTTCTGCGGCGTCCCCACGCCGATGAAGACGACGTCCGCGAATTCCATAGCCTCCGCGGCGTCGGTGGTGAAGCGCAGCCGCCCCGATGCGACGTGGCGCGCGAGCATCTCGGGCAACCCGGGCTCGAAGAACGGGGCCTCGCCGCGCGCGAGCATCGCCACCTTCGCGGCGTCGACGTCAACCCCGATGACCTCGTGACCGAGTTCGGCCATGCCTGCGGCGTGGGTCGCGCCCAGATACCCGGTTCCGAAGACCGCGATGCGTTCCATAAGGTCAGCCTATCCGGCAGGCGGCGCGCTCCGCCCGGACCGTCGACCTACCCGCCGCGCGAGGGCTCGGGACAGCCGGCGACGGCGGCGAGCCCCTGGGCCGAGACGGCAAGGCGTCCGTCAGCGAAGGGCACGAATACCGCCTCGCCCCGGGCCAGCGTTTGCACCTCGCCGTGGCTCGTCGTCACCGTGGCCTCCCCGTCCACCGCGAGGACGATCCGCGGGCCGGCGGGGAAGTTGCCGACGCCTTCCCGCACGAGGCTGAGGGTGAATTCGTCAGCGCTCCCTGCGTACGTCTCCGCACCCCCGACCAGGGCGACGCGGGGTCGAACGGGCGGCACGGGCACGGTCGACGCGACCGCGAGAAGCTCGTCGATTTCAACGTGCTTGGGCGTGAGCCCCGCGCGCACGACGTTGTCGGAATTGGCCATGATCTCCAACCCGACCCCGGACTGGTAACTGTGAACGATCCCGTCGGGCGTGAAGCATGCCTCGCCCTCCTTGAGGTCGAGGAGGTTCATCGCGAGCGCGACGAGCACTCCGCCATCCGCCGGGTAGTGTGAAGCCGCGGCCGCCGCAACCAGCAGGCTGCCACTGGCGCCCTCCTGCGACGCCGACCGGACGACGGCCGAGACAAGCCCGGGCGCGTCGGCGCTCTCCAGACAGCGTCGAACGAAGTTGGCGATCGCCTCGCCCTCGTCGTCTGCGGCGAGAAGCGCGGCGAGCCCCGGGGCTTCGGGGTGTTCGAGCCGCTCGATGTCCTGGCGGATCTCGCTGGCGGGTCGGAAGCCGGAGAGCACGACCATCGGCGTGAGGGCGACGAGCAACTCGGGCTTGTGGTTGCGGTCCCTGTAGGTGCGGTCGGGAGAGTCGATGGGAATCGCTGCGGCGTCTTCTCGCGCGAACCCCCCGACGGCCGCCTGCACGCTCGGATGGGCCTGAATCGACAGGGGGCTCCCTATCGCGAGAATCTTGAAGAGGAACGGAAGGCGCCCCTCGTACACCCGTGTGAGGTCCGGCCCGAGCGCGGAGTCCGGATCGGCCGCGATCACGCGGTCAAGGCCGACCTCCACCCCATCCACCATGCACCGCGCCGGCGCCACCGGGTGGTCGCCCCACCACGCCTCGGCGACGGGACCGCCCGTCGGCGCGAGCCCGAGCAGTTCGGGAATGTCCCCCGGCGTGCCCCAGGCGTACGGCTGCAGCGCCGGGCGCACGGAGTACATGGTCCCATCATGCCAGCGGTGGGGGCCCACTACGCTTGGGGCATGGCCACCCCGCTCACGATCCCCGCAGAACTGCTACCCCGCGACGGGCGATTCGGCTCCGGTCCCTCCAAGATTCGCGACGAGCAGCTTGATGCCCTGCGCGCCGCCCAGCCGCGAATCCTCGGCACGTCCCATCGACAGGCTCCCGTCAAGGACCTCGTCGGCGACGTCCGCGCCATGCTCGCCGAGTTCTTCGCCCTTCCCGATGGCTACGAGGTACTGCTCGCCAACGGCGGGAGCACCCTGTTCTGGGATGCGGCGGCCTTCGGCCTGGTGCGCTCGCGAGCGCAGCACTGCACGTTCGGCGAGTTTGGCGCCAAGTTCGCGGCCGCCACCGCGACCGCTCCCTACCTCGAGAGTCCGAGCATCATTGAGGCGGAGGCGGGCTCGATTGCTCTTCCTGCCGCAGAAGACGGCATCGACGTCTACGCCTGGCCGCACAACGAGACGTCGACGGGGGCGATGGCCCCGGTGAAGCGCCCCGACGGTATCGGCGACGCCCTCGTCGTGATCGACGGCACCTCGGCGGCCGGCAGCGCGGCGCTCGACGTCTCCCAAACGGACGTCTACTACTTCGCCCCGCAGAAGGGCTTCGCTTCCGACGGAGGATTGTGGTTCGCGCTTGTGTCTCCCGCGGCTATCGACCGAATCGACGAGATCGCGGCGTCCGGTCGGTACATCCCCACGTCCCTCTCCCTCAAAGAGGCCGTCGAGAACTCGCGTGTGAACCAGACGGCGAACACGCCGGCGGTGGCGACGCTGGTCCTTATGCGGGCCCAACTCGAGTGGATGCTCGAGCACGGCGGCATGGCCTGGACCGACGCGCGGACGCGCGAGTCCTCGAGCTTCCTCTACGACTGGGCGGACAAATCGGACTTCCTTGAGGCATATGTCACAAACCCCTCCCACCGTTCCACAGTCGTAACTACGTTGGACCTCACAGGGCACGTTGATTCAACAGAGTTGCGAGCGGTACTGAGGCACAACGGGATCGTGGATATCGATCCGTACCGCAAGCTCGGGCGCAATCAGATCCGAGTCGGGGTCTACCCGGCGGTGGATCCGGACGATGTCAGGGCACTCGCAACATGCATCGATTGGGTGGTGGCGAGGAACGATGAGCAGCACGGTGGAGGTAACCCCGGCACCTAGGCACTCGCGTGCCCGCTTCCTCGTACTGATTCCCCTGCTCCCCGCACTCGCGGCGCTCGCATTCGTCGCCATCGTCCCTCTGTCGTCGGTGAGCACGGATCAGGCAGCGCAGTCGCTCCCGGCCACGGTCGAGCAACCCGCCGCCGCGCCCGTCCAGGCCACCCCGGCGATCACGGCATCGCCGTCTCCGAGTGCGGCCGCGACCGAGATCTTCGCGGCGCCCCCCATCACGGTGCTTCCCCCTCCGCCGCCCCCGGTCGCCAAGAGGTCTTCCCACCACTCATCGGCCGGCTGTTCTTCTGGCGCGACGTACGGCTCCTATGAGTGCGCGAACTTCGGCTACATCAACGCCGACCGCGCCGCGGCTGGCGTCGCCGCCCTGAGGTGGAGTTCCAGCCTCGCGAACACCGCGCGAAGCTGGGCGTCGCACCTCGCCGACAACCACGTCACCGGCTCGGATATCCATCACAGCACGATATGGAAGAACGGCGAGAACCTCTACTGGATCAGCGGAACCCCCAGTGGTGGCATCGCCGCCCGCGCCAACACGGCGTTCATGAACTCTAGCGGCCACCGCGCGAACCTCCTTCGCGCGTCCTTCCACTCCGTGGGAGTCGGAATTGCCCATAGCGACACCGGTTGGTATGTCGTCCAGAACTTCTCCTTTTAGTCGAGCGCCGGGGCCCTCGCCCCTTCGCTGAGCCTCCACGGCGGGATCCATCGCGCCAGTAGTCCGGTCGTCACGACTCCGATCGCCCCGA
The DNA here is from genome assembly GCA_963830335.1 of uncultured Actinomycetota bacterium. Lineage (GTDB taxonomy): Bacteria > Actinomycetota > Actinomycetes > Actinomycetales > Demequinaceae > JAFGBM01. The sequence goes on along the minus strand of CAWHLX010000001.1, from coordinate 99,876 downwards.
CCGCGACGATGCCGACGGGAAGGGATGCGAGCGCTCCGAGGGAGACGATCGCCGGGCCAGCGAGCCCGCCCCCGTCCTGGAGGACCGTCCACAGCCCCATGAAGATTTGCCTGCCCTCTAGGGGCGCGACGTCGGCGCCTAGGGTCATCAACAGTCCGGAGCCCCATCCATTGCCCAGGCCCAGGACCATCGCGGCGATCGCGATGGTCCCGACCCCGTTGGTGAGGGGCAGAAGGAGCAGCCCCGTTCCGACAAGCAGGGTCGACGGGATCGCCGTCCATCTCCGTCCCCTCTGATCCATGACCAGCCCGGCCGGCAAGAACAGGACCATGTCGACGGCGGCGGAGACCGCGAAGATCGCGGATGCCGTCCCGTCCGGGAGCCCCAGGTGCGCGGCCCAGAGGGGTAGCGCCGCGAGCCTCGCGGCCCGAACGGTGTTGGTCAGCGCGACTGCGACGCCCAGGGTTCCGAAGATGCGCCGGTTCTCCCGCATCACCCGAATGGGGGCGATGCTGCGCGCCTGAGGAGCGTGCGCGGCCGAGCGCCACGCACGCGCCCACAGGAGCGCTCCGCCCCCGACGACCATCGCCGCCGCCGCGAAGACGTAGACCGCCCTGAGGCCGAGGTGGTGGATGACGAGCGCGCCGACGAGGGGGCCGATGAAGTTGGAGATCCGCCAGATGCCCGCGAGGGTCGTGAGGCCGCGCGCGCGGAAGTGGCTGGGAACGATCTCGTAGACCTGGGATTGGCGGGATACGTGGACAAGGGCGTGTCCCATGCCGATGAGCACGGCTCCGACGATGAACGGCGCGAGCGCGGTACTCGCGGCGCAGACGAGCGCGGCCATCGCGGTCCAGCCCATTCCCGCAAGCGCGGCGCGGGGCGAACCCCAGCGGGCGGCGAAACCCCCGCCGAACGAACTGCCGACGATGCGTCCGAGGGCGTAGGCACCAACGGTCGCCGACGCGAGTGCCGCGGACGCCCCCATCCGCACGGGCGAGAGGGCGAGGATCGGATAGAGCGCGCCGATGCCGATCTCAAAGAAGAAGGTGGGGAGGTAGACCGACGAGGCGAGGCTTCTCGCGACCGCGGGTCGCGGGGTGTCGTCCCGCGTCACGGGGCTACTCGGACGTGTCGTCCGCGAGCGGCTCGGCAACCGCCTCCACGGGCGGCTGCTCGGCTTTCGGTTCCTGCTCGGCTTTCGGTTCCTGCTCGGCTAACGTCGCGTGCTCGCCACCCGTCTGGTCGATCGGGGACTCCATAGCCTCCGCCTCGGGAGGATCCTCCGCCAGGAGATCGAGCGGGTCGATGTCCTGGGTATCGATGATCGGATCGTTGGCCGGCCACCGCGCGCCCTGCTTCTCGAGGTCCGTCTGCGAGTGAGCCCCGCAGCCATGGTCGAGGCTCACAACCTCGCCGTCGGACGATGACCATTCGTTCGCGCAGACCCCGAACAGGGCGCGCATGGATCCGGCCAGGGGAACGAGGAAGGCGCACGTGGCGCATTGCGCCGTGGCGGCCATGGCGGCGGGCGCGGTCGGGCCGTGAGAGCCCGCGTGCCACCGCTCGGCGGCGTCGTCGCGGCCCGTGGGCCCCAGGACCCGCTCGCGCCCTAGCCCCAGTTCCCAGATCGCGATCACGTCCACCTCGTCGTCCTCCGTCACGGAGAAGCCGGGCACGAGTCGGGGATCCTCGGCGATGAACGGAAGGGTCATCCCCGGCTCAAGGTCTCCCGGCTGTACCCGCTCCTCGTACGGCACCCACGACGGGGCCAAGAGCGCATCGTCCGCCGGAATCAGGTGGGCCTCGCAGACGGTCGCCTCGGTCGCGTGAGGGGCGCCGGCGACGGCGACCTCCCACACCCATCCGCGATAACCAGACAGCTCGCAGGCGAAGAGGTGCGTCGCCACGCCCTCCCCCGCGTCCTGCACGCCGAGGTGAGCCCCAACCATGGCGGGATCCCCCGAGGCGTCGACCGCGGCGTCGCGCGCGATGTCGACCGCGTCGACGAGAACGGCGTCGGCCATCACTGCTCCAACTGATCGGCCACGGCGCGGAGAACGGCGCAAACCTGCTTGCCCTTGGCGCCGTCGGGGTAGCGCCCGCGGCGGAGCCCGTTCGAGACCCCGTCGAGCATCTTGATTAGGTCCTCGATGATGACGGTCATGTCGTCCGTGGGCTTGCGCTGGGCCTGCGCAATGGACGGCGCCGGCTCGATGATCGTGACGGCCATGGCCGAGGGGCCGCGCCGGCCGTCCGCAACGGAGTACTCGACGCGCGTGCCGGGCTTGGGCGCTTGGGCGTCGGCGGGCAAGACGGAGGCGTGGAGGAAGGCCTCTCCGCCATCATCGGCCGCGATGAAGCCGAAGCCCTTGTCCACGTCAAACCACTTCACCTTGCCGGTCGGCACGTCGTCCTCGCTTGGTCCCCAGGGCGCGGTGGTCCGCGCCAATCGCCTCAGTCTATCCGGACCTTGGCGTGCGAGGCATTCGGTGGCCGCAACGGGGGTGATGTCCCCAGGCGCTAGCTTCTGGCGCCTCGTCCAAGTTCTCCTCCAGCGTTCCGCGTGCGCGTCGCCAGCTCTCCTAGGTTCGGGTCACCAACCCAAGGAGGAGTCATGCTGTACCACGTAGATGCCGCGGAGGTGTCGAGCGCCGCAGGACGCGCTGCCGCCTCCGCCGAGACCATTCGCGGTGAGGTCGCGGGCCTCATCGCTCACCTGGAGAGCCTTCAGGCGACTTGGCAGGGCGGAGCCGCCCAGGCCTTCACGGGAATGCTGACGCAATGGCGTTCGGCGCAGGCCCAGCTCGAGCTCGCGCTCGATGGCATGAGCACGGGACTCTCGCAGGCGGCGAGCCAGTACGACGCCGCCGAACACTCTGCGGCTCGTCTCTTTGCTCGTTGACGACGGCTCGCTAACGGCGGCATGGCACGCTGATCGCGACATGCTGATGACGACATAGGGTCGGGGAATGGCCGTGCTCGTCGACCCTCCCCTCTGGCCTCGGCACGGGCGGGTGTGGGGACACCTCGTGAGCGACGTCTCGCTCGAGGAGCTTCATGCCGTCGCGAGGCAGGCGGGCATCCCCGAACGGGGCTTCGACCTCGATCACTACGACGTTCCCGCCGAGATGTACCCGCGGCTTCTCGAGCTTGGCGTGGTCGAGGTCGGAACGCGGGATCTTGTCCGCCGCCTCCGCGCGTCGGGGCTCAGGGTGACGTCGGCGGCGCGGCGCAACTACCTCACGCATCCCCACGCCCTCCCCTAGGAGCGCGCCGCTCGATGCGCCCCAAGCGCAACCCCCTCGCCACTTGCATCTGTGCTCGTATCATGTGTAATATCTAACTAACAGGTGTAAGTCGAGGAGAACACGAGTGCCGCAACCGGAGAGCACGCCAAGCGAGGCCGAAGCATTGAGCGAGCGTCTGCTCGCGATCGCTAGCCCCCAGCGCATGCGGATCATCGCGGAACTCGTCCGCCAAGAGCTCCACGTGAGCGAGCTCGCACGCCGCGTCGAGATGTCGCGGGCCCTCCTCTACATGCACCTGCGGAAGCTTGAAGTCGCCGGATTCGTGTCCGGTCGACTGGAGCTGGGCGACGACGGGAAGGCCATCAAGATCTACCAGGTGCTCCCGTTCGCCCTCGCGCTCGACCCCACAGTGATCGCACGCGCGGTCGCCACCATAGAAGAAAGTGAGGAAACGTCATGAGTGACATCTCGTGGCCCTTTGCCCTGGTGCTCATCGTCGTCCTTGTCACGGTCGTCGGTTCGGGCGCAGGGATCATCGTCGAGGCGATGAAGCGCAAGCCGAGCGCGCGTGCGGACGCCGATCAGAAGCTCGCCGAGGCGCTCCGGCAATCGTCGGAGGTCAACGCCAAACTGCTTGAGCGCCTGGAGTCCATCGACGGGCGTCTTCAGTCGGTCGAGAAGACCCTCAGCGAGATTCCCTAGCCCCAACCCGTCCGCACACGACGAAGGCGGCCGACGGGTGTCGCCACGAGGGGATCAAGACTGACCGCCCCGAGTGACGATGCCCGTCGCCCGCCTTTGCCCTGTTCGGGCTAGAAGCCCATGCCACCCATGTCTCCGCCGCCGCCACCGGCCATCGGCTGCTCCTTCTCGGGCTTGTCCGCGACGACCGCTTCGGTCGTCAGGAACAGGGCCGCGATGGATGCCGCGTTCTGCAGCGCCGATCGGGTGACCTTGACGGGGTCATTCACGCCGGCGGCCATGAGGTCTTCGTAGACCCCCGTCGCCGCGTTCAGACCATGGCCTGCCGGAAGGGTGCGAACCTTCTCGACGACGACGCCGCCTTCGAGGCCAGCGTTGATCGCGATCTGACGGAGCGGAGCGGAGAGCGAAAGCTCCACGATCCGCGCGCCGGTCGCCTCGTCGCCCTCGAGCTTGAGGCCCTTGAGCGCCTTCTCGCCAGCCTGAATGAGCGCCACGCCGCCTCCGGCGACGATGCCCTCTTCGACGGCGGCCTTCGCGTTGCGAACGGCGTCCTCGATGCGATGCTTGCGCTCCTTGAGCTCGACCTCGGTGGCCGCGCCAGCCTTGATGACGGCGACGCCGCCCGCGAGCTTGGCGAGACGCTCCTGGAGCTTCTCCTTGTCGTAGTCCGAGTCGGAGTTCTCGATCTCCTTGCGGATCTGGGAGACGCGACCCTCGATCTGAGCGGGCGTTCCGCCACCCTCGACGATGGTCGTCTCGTCCTTGGTCACGACGATCTTGCGGGCGGTGCCCAGAAGGTCGAGCGTGGCGTTCTCGAGCGAGAGGCCCACGGACTCGGAGATGACCTGGCCGCCCGTGAGGATCGCCATGTCCTGAAGCATCGCCTTGCGGCGGTCGCCGAAGCCGGGTGCCTTGACGGCGACGGCCTTGAAGGTCCCGCGGATCTTGTTGACCACGAGCGTCGCGAGGGCCTCGCCCTCGACGTCCTCGGCCACGATCGCGAGCGGTTTGCCCGCCTGCATGACCTTCTCCAGCAGGGGGAGCAGGTCCTTGATCGTCGAGATCTTCGACTCGATGAGCAGGATGTAGGCGTCCTCGAGGATGGCCTCCTGGCGTTCGGGGTCGGTGACGAAGTACGCGGACAGGTAGCCCTTGTCGAAGCGCATTCCCTCGGTGAGTTCGAGCTCGAGGCCGAGGCCGCTCGACTCCTCGACGGTGATGACGCCTTCCTTGCCGACCTTGTCCATCGCCTCGGCGATGAGGTCGCCGATGACGGGGTCGCCCGCGGAGATTCCGGCGGTCGCAGCGATCTGCTCCTTGGTCTCCACCTCTTTGGCGGCCTTCAGAAGTTCCTTCGTTACCGCCTCGACGGCCTTCTCGATCCCGCGCTTGAGCGCGATCGGGTTGGCCCCAGCCGCGACGTTCCGCAGGCCTTCCTTGACGAGCGCCTGGGCCAAGACGGTCGCGGTCGTCGTGCCGTCGCCGGCGACGTCGTCCGTCTTCTTGGCGACCTCCTTGACCAGTTCGGCGCCGATCTTCTCGAGCGGCTCCTCGAGCTCGATCTCCTTGGCGATCGACACACCATCATTCGTGATGGTGGGCGCGCCCCACTTCTTCTCGAGCACAACGTTGCGGCCCTTGGGGCCGAGGGTGACCTTGACGGCATCGGCGAGGGCGTTCATGCCCCGTTCCATGCCGCGACGGGCTTCCTCATCGAAAGCAATGAGCTTTGCCATGGGGACTCTTTCCTCCACGATCGGTGCTGGGCACCCGCCGCCCGCGACGGCCGGCGAACCCGCGATCGTTCACGTCACGGTCGCGGCCACGCCTCAGCGAGGTGCCTCGGTTGTTAGCACTCTCATGCCGAGAGTGCTAATGCGATTCTGGCACTCTCGTCCCCCGAGTGCAAACCCGCTCGGGGTCGGAGGGCGCCGCATTCCCGCCGCGGCTAGGGGGTCGGGCTCGGAGTAGCGCCCGGGCTCGGAGTCACCTTCGGCTGGGGTCGGGGATCGCTGACAAGGACTACCGCGATCGCGGGGCCGTCCGTCGGGCCCGATGCCACCGTCTGGATGCCCAGAATCGTCTTGACGAGGTTCGCCGTATCGCTCAGGTCGGGGTTCTCGAACCTCACGACGTTCGCGGGCGGAAGCGCCCCGCTCCACGGGAGGGTATCGATTTGGGTGAATCGACCATCCGCGGCGAGCAGCGCCGCGATGTCCGAGCCGAGCGCGGGATCGCCGGAGGCGTTGTAGACCGTCACGCGCACGCCGAAGTTGTAGTTCGCGGAGACCGAGGGGCTCGGGCTCGGTGAGACCGTCACGTCCGGCGTTGCCGAGGGGGACGCGGAGGGCGAGGGCGAGGGTTCACCCGAGCTCAGGAACGGAATCCAGTCCTTCCAGCTCTTGCCGTTCTGGTCGAGATACCAGATACCCCCGTACGCGATCCCGCCGAAAAGGGCGAACACGAAGAGGAAGGTGAAGATGCGGGTCCAGCCACGGGGCGCAAGGCGGTGGGCGGCGACGGGCGCGGGATCTTTGGCGTTGCGGGACACGGGAGAACTTTACCTTGTCGCTGGGAACTCCAGGCGCCGGGCGCCGCGTCCCCTCTGGCGGGTGGCCCTCATCCTCCGGAGACGCTTGACGAGCATGGGGTCGTGCGCCAGGGCGGACTCGTCATCCAGGAGCGCGTTGAGGACCTGGTAGTACTCGGTCGGACTCATCGAGAACTCGGCGCGGACGGAGGACTCCTTGGCGCCGCCGTAGCGCCACCACGCCCGCTCGAACGCGAGGATCGCCGCGTCGCGGTCGGACAGGCCGGGGTTCGCGCCCCGCCGGGGTGCTTGCGCCTGCTCGCTCATCTAGCCTCCTCCGAGCCCGGGGAATGCATCCCCCGAGCGCAACTCTACCGCTGGAATCACATCGATGTCATTCGACAACCCCGGCGGAGTGGATACCCTGACGCCATGTCCAACGCGTGGCGCGCCCAAGTGGCTCCCGACTGGGTCCCCGTGCTCGATGAGGTCGCCCCGACGCTCGCGCGCCTCGGGGCGTTCCTGCGGGAGGAGATCGCTGCGGGGCGGGGATACCTTCCCTCGAGCGCGGACATCCTGCGGGCCTTCCGCGCGCCGTTCGCGGACGTCCGCGTCCTGATCGTCGGCCAGGACCCCTACCCCACGCCGGGGGACCCGATGGGCCTCAGCTTTTCCGTACCGAGGGATCGGCCGATGCCGCGCTCGCTTGCGAACATCGCGCGCGAACTCCGGGACGACACGGGAGAGACCCTCGCGTCGGGAGACCTGACGCCGTGGCAGGAGCAGGGGGTGATGCTACTCAACAGAGTCCTGACGGTGCGACCGGGGGCTTCCGGATCCCACCGCGGGCACGGCTGGGAGGAGGTCACGGAACGGGCGATCCGCGCCCTCGCCGAACGTGGCGGACCGCTCGTGGCGATCCTCTGGGGCCGCGACGCTCGGGGGCTGAGGCCGTTGCTTGGTGACGTCCCCGCAGTGGAGAGCCCGCATCCGAGCCCGCTCAGCGCGTCGTCGGGGTTCTTCGGCTCGCGCCCGTTCTCCCGCGCCAACGCCCTGCTCACCGACCAGGGCGCCGCTCCGATCTCCTGGGGTACGCCCGAAGCCTCCGGCTAGGGAGTCCGCAGGGAAGCGTCTCCCGCAACGGACTGACGACCAAGAGTCACCTGGTCCGCAACGGGAGTGCTAGTTGATGATGAGGTAGAACTTCTCCCACTCGCGGATCCAGGTGCGGTTGGCGATCAGCGGTGACGCGCCAGCGTTCTCTGCGCAGACGTACATATTCGGGGGGTCCACGCGCGACTGAAGGGCAATGGTCTCGTCCCCGTTGCTGATGAGGTTGAACTCCTGCGCCGTCCCGATTCCGTTGCTGTTGGCGACCAACGATGTCGTCCGTGTTGGCGGCGGACACGTACCTGTTGTTCGAGTGCGCTCGCAGACTCACGCTTCCGCCAGCGTTGGTGATCAGGTCGAACTGTTGGTTGTTCCCGATCGTCGCGCTGTCGGCGATCAACGGCGACGTCGTGCCAGCGGTCGGTCACGTACTGGCCGTTCTGGAACGAGCGAAGGCTGATCACCGTACCACCGGGGGCCCACGTGGTGGGCACCCCCCATCCTCCGATGAGGAGGGCGACGCCCGCGACGCGGCTCGAGCGGTAGTAGTCGGTGGTGACGTCGACCATTCCCTCTGCGGCCGTGCCCGAGCCGTTCGCGAGTTCGGTCGTAACCCCGTTGCGAATCCGGAAGACGACGAGCTCGATCGGCAGGCCCGCGCAGGCGGCGGGCACGCCCACCAGACGAACCCGGTTCCAGTCCCCGTCTCCGGAACTCCTGAACCCCGTGGTCGCGATGGTGGCGTTCGTGCACCGGGAGTCGTCCTGAAGTAACAGGGGGTTACTCGTCACGGTCAGTTGGGTCGCATCTGCCACGGCGAGCCCGCTGAGCCCGAGCGCAACAAACACCATCGCGATGAGCGCCGCGATGCGCGGCGAACGCCCACGGCGCGTCTTCACGCCCGCGCCGGCCCACCGGGCGATATGCCGCCGACGCCCTGGCGCTCGCCGTCGGCCCGTGCGTCGTCGTCATCTTCGTCGTCGTCGGAATGCGAGTTCGGCCACAGCAACAGCCCAAGGGCGAGCAGGAGCACGCTCGCCCACAGAATGGGGCTCAACAGAACGTCGGTAGCGATGCCAAGGCGCGGAAGGTGCACGTGGACGATCCCCACGACCTCGTCGTTGGTCGGGTTCCACGGGTCATGCCACGAGTTGTTGATGCCCTTCATGTCCCAACCCGTGACGCCGTCGCCGCCGACGATCTGGTGGACCACCTGGGCGTTGCCGTAGCCCGTCGGGTGATACACGACGATGTCGCCCACCTCGGGGCTACCCGTGCGGGCCACGAGCAGGTCGCCGGGGTGATACACCGGCTCCATCGAGTGGCCGCTCACAAGAATGAAGGTTGTGCCCCCTCCCAGCGAACTGGGCCACAGCAGCCAGGCGCCCACCGCGAGCACGGCCCACAGCGCGACGCTCACGAGGATTTCGCGGAGGCGGTGCACACTGACGTGGGCACTGTCTTCTGGCGAGTGGCGCATCACGGGCTGTTCCGATCCGTCGCGGAGGCGGCGCGCGCGTTAGTGGATGACGATGGCGATTTGCGCGACGGTCGAGGCATCGACCGCCGTGATCGACACGTTGTGCGAGGTCGCGGAGATCGACGCGACCGTTCCGCTGGTGATCACGGCATTTGACGCATCGAGCAACGTGAAGTCAAGGACCCTACCCGCGCAACTCGGGATCGGGGGGCTCGCCGTCATGTTGATGCCAGAGATGGTCACGGAGTTCACGGCGTACGCGTGCAGCGTGGTGCTGAACGTCGTCCCGTACGTCACGGCCACGGCCGTGTCACACGCCGCATCGACAGAGACGCCCGCGATGACCGGCGTTGTCGTCGTCGTCAGTTGTGCCGCAGACGCGACGCTGAGGCCGGCGACGCCAGCAATCGCGAGCGCGACTGCAGCGATCTGACGGGGACGGTTCTTCTTCCTAGCCATGATGATCGTTCCTTGCGTGTGTTGCGCCCTGCGGCGCCTAACGTCCCGCATCCGCCCCGGGTCGGGGCCAACGCGGCTACTGCGAAAGTCCTTTACCACATCTGTCGACTACCACGTGTATCGGCAGTTTGCGTTCACCTTATGAGAGTGACCAACGACACTTTCATGACGTGACTATTGGAACAATCCGCGAGAATCCGCCCCTAGCGAACGCGGGCGGGCGGCACCGAGCTGCGCGGTCGCGTCGGTGCCGGGGATACCCGCGCGCGGCTAGGGGCGCGGTCAAAGGGCGAGCGGGCGGGCGTATCCGACGCTTCGGATGGTGCCGCCTCAGAAGGCTCCGCTTCGGACGAGTCCGGCGCGGGCTCGGGCCACACGAGGAGTCCGAAGGCTACGAAGATTATGCCCGCCCACAGGAGCGGACTGAGGAGGATCGACGTCACGATTCCCGCGTTGGGGATCCTCGTGCGGACGACGCCCACGACGTCCGCGTTCGTCGGGGTCCATGGATCGTGCCACGAGTTGTTAATGCCCTTCACGTCCCAGCCCGAGACGCCGTCGCCGCCAACGATCTGGTGCACGACCCTCGATTTCGGATAACCGTCGGGGATGTAGACGACGACGTCCCCGACCTCGGGAACGCCCTTGCGCGCGACGACGATGTCGCCGGAGAGATACGTGGGCTCCATCGAGTGGCCGGCGACGATCACGAACGTCGACGAGCCGCCGAGCGTGCTGGGCCACAGGAAGTAGAAGTTGAACGCGACGACAAGCCACAGGGCGAGATGACCCGCAAACGACAGATACCGGCCCCCTCCGGAGAGGGGCCCGGTATCCGTCGTAGTGCGAATCATGACAATCCGCTCGCCGATTTTGGGTCGGCGGTGCGAACTAGCCGATCTCGACCGCGACGCCGTAGACGTCGCCAACCGTGAGCGTTCCAGCGGCCACGGCGAAGGTCTCGTCCGTGTCAAGCGCTGTCGATGGTGGTCGAGTAGGCGGGCGCGATCAGCGCGCCGCTTACGCCGATAACCTGGACGGTGATGTCCTTGGCGTCACACGCGGTGGTATCGAGGTCAGTGACGACGACCTCGGAGACGTAGAAGTCGGAGGTCGCGTACGCGCCCCCGGCCGCGTGGTACGCGGTGGTGTACGAAACCGTGACGCTGCCGTCGCACGCGGCGAATGTGTCGACGCCAGCGGCGATCTCGTCACTCGACACCGTGAGCTGTGCGGCCGAAGCCATGCTGAGACCCGCAACGCCGACGATCGCCAGGGCGACCGCGAGCGACTTCCGCGAGCGATTCTTCTTGCTAGCCATGGGATTTCCCCTCATTCGAGTTACGCGCCCGAAGGCCCGCTGGTTCCCTGCGTAAGCCCCGGGTAGTGGCGCCAACGCGGTTGCCGTTTCTATCGGCTGTTCGCCGTTGATGTATGAGAGTGACGAACCCCTCATCTATGACGCGGCTTTTCTCACATCGCCCAAAACCCGCCTTTGGGACGCAAAGGCCCTCATGCGACGGAGCTGGCAGCGGGACTTGAACCCGCAACCGCCCGATTACAAGTCGGGTGCGCTACCAATTGCGCCATGCCAGCGTCGGAGGTCGCCGGGGCGAAGGCCCCGGCGACGAGGCCGAAGAGAGCCTACGCCCTAGGGGGTCGCGGTCGGGCTCGGAGTCGCCTGTGCCGCCTGTGCCGCGGCCACCGAGTCCAGGTACTTCTGGAGCCCGAAGTCGTGAATGTACTGGAGCACGATCTGGAGGTTCTGGGTGTTCTGCCAGATGCCACCGTCGATGTCCGTTGACTGCTCGGCCCGGATCCACGGCGTGCCCGTCAACCCGTCGACGGAGGCCTGCTCCGTCGCGGCGGTCACCCATCGCGTGAACTCGCCGTCCTTGAACTTGGCGGAAATGGCTTCGGGGACCCCCGCGCTGGTCGCGATCTCCACGATCGTCGCGTTGCTGAGCCCTGACGAGCCCTCCGCCGGCTGACGTTCGTAGAGCGCGTTGAAGAACGCCATGAAGTGCGCCGGGTCGTGCTCGGCGACGGTCGCGATGGCCGCGGCCGCGCGGGTCGAGTAGTGGGTTCCGCTCGACGCCCGATCGAGGATCGACACGGGGTGGTAGTACACCGCGATCGTCCCGTTCTGGCGAAGGGTCGTGAGCGTCTGGGCGTTGATGGTCTCGAACGTGTGACATATCGGGCACATGAGGTCCACGTAGACATCAACTCGTACGGAGCCGGCGGGCGCTGTGCCCCCCACCGACCCGTCTTCGTTGACAAGGATGCCCCCGGAGGCATCGGCGGCGCTCGGTGTGGTCAGCGTGCCGGAATCATAGAGTTGGCCGCCGCCGTTGTCGGCGATGTACTTGACGCCGAATCCGAAGAGAACGACTCCCGCGAGGACGCCGAGGAGGATCAGGAGGCGATTGCGCCCCTGCGCCCTTCGCTCCTGCGCCTTGAGCTGCGCGGCACGCTCGCGAGCGGCGGCCGCCGCCGCCTTGGTGCCCTTCGTTGATGAGGCCATGTCGTCATTCTCCGAATCCGTGGTTGATGCTGGTGGAATTCTACTCGGCGGGCCGGAGCCAACCGTCGAGGGAGAGCCGACTCTTCGGGAAGATGAAGAGCCACACCCCAAGTGAAATGAACTCGGCGCGCTCGAGGAAGTGAGCCGCGTAGTTCGTGGTCGTGCCCACCGCGAGAGTGCCGTCTCCGCCGAAACACCCGCAGTCGATCTGGAGGTGGTGTGCCCAGGCCCAGATGGTGCCCGCGACGTACACGACAAGCATCAGCAGGTAGATGGTCGCCATGGTGCGCGTCATCACTCCCACAATAAGGAGGACGCCAAGGCCGACCTCAATGAAGGGCAGGACGTTGCCGACGAGCGGGACGACCGCCTCCGGCAACAGGCGGTAGGCGCGAACGGCGCGAACGGAGGCGTGAACATCGAGGAGCTTCGCGACGCCCGCCCACACCATGATGATCCCGGCGGCAACGCGCACAACGAGCGAAATCCATGGCTGAACGGCGGCGAACAACGTGCGGGCCCCCATCGGTCCTCCAGTGTCGTGACCAGGGTCGGACACGCGGCCCGACCCTCGTCAACCCTAATGCCTCCCGCACCCTCAACGCCTGGATCAAGGTCCGAGTTCCGGCCCTATGCCCCCGGTAGGGGAGGAAGCGGCCACCACCAGATGGTCGTGGCCCACGCGAGTGCGAAGGCGACGGTCCCCGCCACGACCACGGTGACGAGCGCCCAGATCCGCGCGGCTCGCTTCGACGGCGCGATGCGGGCGGCGGCACGCCTGACGCCATCGCGCGTCGGCGCCGACCAGGGTCCGCGCCACAAGATCGCGGCGGCGATCGCCAGGCCGCTTCCCAGCGCGATCGCGTGCCCCCACGCGAGCCCGGTATCCCCGGAGAGTGAGGCCAAGTGTCCGTCCTTGGCGAGCTTCCACACGAACGCGGCCCAGGCACCGCCGACGAAGGTCGCGATCGAGGCCGTCGGAAGAACCTCGGCAAAGGCTCTGACTAGGTGCCACGGCATCCCCACGGCGATGAGCGCAGCGTCGCCCCGACGCTTGCCTCGTCGGGCGCGTAGCCGTGTGAGGCTCGCGACTCGCCTGTGCTCCGTTCGTCCGATGATGACAAACAGGACGGTGGCGAGGATCGCGAGGATGGGTGCGAGGGTCGCGATGGCGACGAGCGCGAGGACGATCGCGGCGATGACCCCGGGCCGATGCACCGAGACGGGGGGCAACGCCCACGGGTCGGGGTTCGCCGCACCCTGTCCCTCCTCTCCCAGATCGAAGACCTTGGTGGGGGTATCCCGCGCGACCGCCTCGGCCGCGACAAGTCGCTCGGTCCTTCCGTGGAGGGCCGCGACCACAGAGGAAGGGCTCGGGCGCGCCGACACGTCGAGCGAGAGGGCGCGCGCAACCTCCTTGGCCCCCTGCACGTTCGGCAGTCGCACCTTGCCCTGGAGGGTCTTGCTCAAGGCACCGCGCCCCGATCCGAACGGAGCCGCGCCCACCATGGCGAAGGCGACCGTCGCCGCCCACGCCCAAAGATCCGCCGTGGGGCTCGGATCCGCCCCATCGATCACCTCGGGCGCGACGTATCCGGCCGTGCCGCTCACCATTCCCTCTCGCGTGAGGCGCGGATCGTCCGTCCGATGCGACAGCCCAAAGTCGATCAGCACGGGACCCCGCGAGCCCATCATGACGTTTGCCGGAGTGACGTCGCGATGGATCACGCCCGCGCCGTGAGCCTCCGCGAGCGCGGATGCGATGGTCTCGGCGAGGTCCGCGAGGGCCTCGCCGCGCACGGGTCCGTGATCCGCGACCTGGTGCGCGAGGCTTACTCCGTCGATGTACTCGAAAACGAGAAAGGGCTCGGGTCCTTCAAGTTCGGCGTCGAGAATGCGCGGGATCGCGTCGTGCCGGAGCGACTTGAGGGCGTCGACCTCGCGCGCGAGCCGCTCCCGCGCGGCGTCGTCGGCTTGCGCGTCGACGAGCTTGAGCGCGGCCGTCTCGCCCCGGTGGTCCGTCACTCGGTAAACGTCCCCTGACCCGCCACGACCGATCGCGGCGACAACCGTGTACCCACCGATGTCCGCGCCCGGTTCGCGTAGCCGCATTCCCATGGGGCCACGCTACCGTGACGAGGTTTGCCGCGCGGCGTCGCTGTGGCAAGATGAACGGGACTGCCGCGCATGCGGTGGCCGTGTCAGTGCCGACACACAGCATTGATGCTCTTCACTACGGATCGTCCGGCACGTACCTGCCGGTGAAGGGATGAAATCAGCATGGCTACTGTTACCTATGACAAGGCAACACGCATCTACCCGGGGACCGAGCGCCCCGCCGTCGACAAGCTCGACATCCTCATCGAAGACGGTGAGTTCCTCGTTCTCGTCGGCCCCTCCGGTTGCGGGAAGTCCACCTCCCTCCGCATGCTTGCGGGACTTGAGGACATCGATGAGGGCTCGATCTGGGTTGGAGACCGCGACGTCACCAACGTCCAGCCCAAGGACCGCGACATCGCGATGGTGTTCCAGTCCTACGCCCTCTACCCGCACATGTCGGTCGCCGACAATATGGGCTTCGCCCTGAAGATTGCTGGAGTCCCGAAGTCCGAGATTCGCGAGCGGGTCGAAGCCGCCGCGAAGATCCTCGACCTGACCGAGTACCTGGAGCGCCGTCCGCGCGCGCTCTCCGGAGGCCAGCGCCAGCGCGTGGCCATGGGCCGCGCCATCGTGCGTCAGCCTCACGTGTTCCTCATGGACGAGCCCCTGTCGAACCTCGACGCCAAGCTGCGAGTCCAGACCCGTACCCAGATCGCCGCGCTCCAGCGCCGCCTGGGAACGACGACGGTCTACGTGACGCACGACCAGGTGGAGGCCCTCACCATGGGCGACCGCATCGCGGTCCTCAAGGACGGCGTGCTCCAGCAGGTCGGCCCGCCGCGTGACCTGTACGACGCCCCGGCGAACGTCTTCGTCGCCGGCTTCATCGGCTCCCCCGCCATGAACATCGGAACCTACAAGGTGGACGCCGGCTCGGCGCTCGTCGGACGTGCGAGGGTTCCGCTCTCCCGCGATATCGTCGCCGCCCTGCGGGCAGAGGACAGGAACACCGTGGTTCTGGGGTTCCGTCCCGAGTCGCTCGATCGGGCTGCGGCGAACGCCGACGGCGCCATTCCCATCGAGGTCGACGCGGTGGAGGAGCTCGGCTCCGACGCCTACGTCTACGGCACGGTTCCGGCCGAGGTTGGCGCGTCGAGGGAGATTCACTTCTCCTCCGAAGACGCGCAGATGATCGCGCGCATCGACCCGCGTGACGTCCCCCGCAAGGGTGAGACGGTGTGGGTCACGATCCGCAAGGGCGAGCAGCACGTATTCTCGTCCTCGACCGGCGGCAGGCTCGACACCAAGTAGAACGGCGCAGCACCCAAGACAGCATTGTGGAAGGGCTCCCCGGCACACGTCGGGGAGCCCTTCCCGCTGTGGCGCCGCGACTACGATGGTCGCGGCGGTCCGGGTACGGGCCGAGGGAGCGAGACCACCATGCCACTGACCTTCAAGGGTGCGGCCGATCCGGGCCTCATCGCGCTCCCCTGGTACCTTCCGCTCGAACAGTGGCCAAAGGAGACCATCGCGGCCCTGCCCCGCGGAATCTCGCGTCACGTCGTCCGCTTCGCCCGCCTCGACGACCGGGTGCTCGCGATCAAGGAAACCAACCCCCGGATCGCCAAACAGGAGTTCAAGCTCCTCCGCAAACTGGGACGCCTCGGGGCGCCATGCGTCGTCCCGCTCGCGGTCGTCACGGGGCGTGAGGACGCCCTGGGCGCGCCCCTCGAGGCCGCTCTCGTCACCGCCCACCTCCAGTTCTCGCTGCCGTATCGCGCCCTGTTCTCCCAGTCGCTGCGCGCCGAGACGGTCACGAGGTTCGTCGACGCCCTCGCGGTCCTCCTCGTTCGACTCCACCTCATCGGGTTCTTCTGGGGAGACGTCTCGCTCTCCAACGCCCTCTTCCGCAGGGATGCGGCGGAGTTCACCGCGTACCTGGTCGACGCCGAGACGGGGGAACTCCACGAGACGCTGACGAGCGGCCAGCGCAACCACGACCTTGACCTCGCGCGAACGAACATCGTCGGAGAGATGTTCGACCTTCAGGCGCAGGAGCACCTGCACGAGGGCGTCGACCCCATGGCCGTCGCCGATCGACTCGTCACCCGGTACGGCGAACTCTGGCACGCGCTCACGGAGACCGAGACGTTCACGTCGAACATCCCCCTCCATATCGCCGAGCGCGTCAAGGCGCTGAACAACCTGGGTTTCGACATCGGGGAGTTGGACATGCGCGAGGCGCCGGATGGCAAGGCGATCGTCATCCGCCCGAAGGTCGTCGACGCCGGCCACCACGCGCGGCGGTTGATGCGACTGACGGGGCTCGACGTGCAGGAGAACCAGGCACGCCGGCTCCTCAACGATCTCGACGAGTATCGGGTGGTCGTCGCGCCTCCGGGTGAGGAGGAGAGCTACGCGGCGCACCAATGGCTCACCACCGTGTTCGAGGCGACGGTCCGCGCCGTCCCGAAACAGTTCCGCGCCAAGCTTGAGCCGGCCCAGATCTTCCACGAGGTGCTGGACCACCGCTGGTTCCTGGCCGAGGCCGCGGGCCACGACGTGCCGATCGCGGTCGCCGTCGCCTCCTACATCAAGAACATCTTGCCGGAGCGCCCCGACGAAAAGGCCGTCCTCGGGCTCACCCTTGCCGAGATGTCCGCGGAGCGCACCGCCGAGATGACGGCCGAGCTTCCCGCACTCACGGAAGAGGTCCTGACGCGCGAGATCCCCCAGTTCGAGGGCGACAACACCGGCGCATGGGGCCGGGACGACGGCTACGGCGACGACGACGAAGACGACGACGAAGACGACGCCCCCGTGCAGGTCGTGCGAAAGACCACCAAGCGAGCGGCGCCGAGGCGGACGGCGCCGAACCAGACCGCGCCCACGCAGACCCTGCCGCCCGCCCCCAGGACTCGGCCTAGCGCGCCTTCCTGACCTCGTAGAGCGCGAGAGAGGCCGCCACGGAGGCGTTGAGCGACTCGGTGCTCGCGGCGATAGGGATGCTCGCAACCTCGTCGCACGCCTCGCGGACGAGGCGCGAAAGCCCCTTGCCCTCCGAGCCGATGACCAGGGCGAGCGGCTCGACGAGGAGGCCGCTGTCGGCAAGGGCGACGTCTCCGTCGGCCGCGAGGCCCAGGGTGAAGACGCGCTCGGCCTTGAGTTCCTCCAGCGCGCGCGCGAGGTTCGTCACCCGGGCGATCGGCATTCGCGCCACCGCGCCGGCGGACGTCTTCCACGCGGCGACCGTCACGCCCGCCGCTCGCCGCTCCGGAAGGAGGACGCCCGTCGCGCCGAATGCGGCGGAAGAACGGATGATCGCCCCGAGATTGCGCGGATCCTGAATCCCGTCGAGCGCGACGATGAGGGGGAGCCCGGGGGCGGCGAGCAGATCGTGAAGCCCCAGGTAGCGGAACGGTTCCACGACGAGGGCGACGCCCTGATGCGCTGCGGCTCCGGTCAGCAGGTCGAGGCGGGCCTTGGAGACTTCCACCACGGGGACGTCGGCCTCGAGCGCGAGGTGGAGCAGTTCGCTCACGCGATCGTCGGCGTCGATGCGCGAGAAGAGGTGCAGGCCCTCGGCCCGCACGCCGGCTCGCAGCGCCTCGAGGACCGCGTTGCGGCCCGCGACGACCTCCGGCCCGCCGGGCACCTTCCTCCGCGGCGCGGGGCCCCGGTTCGGGGACTTCGCCATCGCTCGGTCGGCGAGTTCCTTGGCACGATGCGCGGGGTGGTGGGGGCGGTCTTCCGCCTTAGGGGTCGGGCCCCTGCCCTCGAGGGCACGCCGACCCTTGCCGCCGCTCCCGACCTGCGGACCCTTCTTCGAGCCCTCCTTGCGGACGGCGCCGACGCGCTTCGAATTGCCTGCCACGGCCCTCTCCTAGCGCTCGCCCGAAAGGGTCCAGCGAACGCCCTCTTGACCGTCTTCGAGCGTGATGCCCGCGGCGGCGAGCCGATCGCGAATCGCGTCGGCCGTCGCCCAATCCTTCGCCTCGCGCGCGGCGACGCGTGCGTCGATCTCGGCACGCACGAGCGCGTCGAGTGCATCGAGCGAAGCCCCGCCCGATCGCCCCGCCCAGGGGGCGGCCTCCGGATCCAGCCCGAGCACGGAGAGCATGGACCGCACGGCGAGCAGGGCGGCGGCCACGGACTCCTCGTCTCCCGAGGCCAGGGCCGCGTTGCCCTCGGTGACCGCCTCGTGGATGATCGCGAGGGCGCGGGGAACGGCGAGATCATCGTCCATGGCCTCGACGAAGTCGGCGGGAAGGACGGCGGTCGCCACGGCCTTCGCGTCGGGCTGACCCACGCGCTCTCCCGCGCGCGTCACGAATCCCTCCAGGCGCGACCACGTGGCCTCCGCGTCGTCCATCGTCGCGTCGCCGTACTCGATCATCGATCGATAGTGGACGCCGACGAGCGCGAGCCGCAGGGCCGCGGCGGGGTGCTCCGCGAGCACCGCGTCCACCAGGAGGGTGTTGCCGAGGGACTTGGACATCTTGCTGCCGCCCTGGGTCACCCAGGCGGAGTGCATCCACATCCGGGCGAAGCCGTCGCCCGCCGCGCGGGACTG
The DNA here is from genome assembly GCA_963830335.1 of uncultured Actinomycetota bacterium. Taxonomy (GTDB): domain Bacteria; phylum Actinomycetota; class Actinomycetes; order Actinomycetales; family Demequinaceae; genus JAFGBM01. Next base: position 81,141 of record CAWHLX010000001.1, on the reverse strand, counting down.
CGCCTGCTCGTTCTCGTGGTGCGGGAAGCGCAGGTCGAGCCCGCCGCCGTGAATGTCGAAGCTCTCGCCGAGGTAGCGCCGCGCCATGGCCGAGCACTCGATGTGCCACCCGGGACGCCCCGGACCCCACGGGCTCCCCCACGTCGCCCCCGCCGGGTCGTCCGCCTTGGCGGCCTTCCACAGCGCGAAGTCGCGCGCGTCGCGCTTGGCGGCCTCGGGAGAGTCCTCCGCGGGCGCGAGGTCCTCGAGCGCCTGGTTCGTGAGCGAGCCGTACGCCGGGAAGGAGCGGACGTCGAAGTAGACCGAGCCGTCCTTCTCGTAGGCGTGGCCGGAGTCGATGAGCTGGGCGATGAGCACGAGCATCTCGGGGATGTGGCCCGTGGCGCGCGGCTCATAGGCGGGGGGGAGGTTCCCGAGGGCGTCGTACCCCGCGGTGAAGAGGCGCTCGTTCGCGAGTGCCCACTCCCACCACGGGACTCCCGCGGCCTCGGCCTTCGCGAAGATCGTGTCGCCGACGTCCGTGACGTTGCGGATCATCGTGACCTCGGTGCCGCCACGCTGGAGCCAGCGGCGAAGAACGTCGAACGCGACCGCGGCGCGCATGTGCCCGATGTGAGGCGCGGACTGCACCGTGGCGCCGCAGAGGTAGATTCCGACCTTGCCCGGTACGATCGGCGCGAAATCGCCGACGGTGCGGGTCGCGGAATCAAAGAGGCGGAGCGTCACGGGGTTTAGGCTACCGGCGTGATGAGCGCCGTGGCGACAGCCGCGACGCCCTCTCCCCTGCCGGTCAGGCCGAGGCCGTCCGACGTCGTCCCCGAGATGGTTACCGGGGCGCCGACCGCCTCCGAAAGCACGGCCTCCGCCTCCGCGCGACGAGACCCGAGGCGCGGACGGTTCGCGATGATCTGAATCGCGACGTTGCCGATCACGAAACCGGCCGACGTCACGAGGCGCGCGGTTTCGGCCAGGAGCGCCGTTCCCGCCGCGCCTTCCCACTCGGGGCGGTCCACGCCGAAGTGCGAACCCAGGTCGCCCAGTCCGGAGGCGGAGAGCAATGCGTCGCACGCGGCGTGGGCGGCGACATCGCCGTCGGAGTGGCCGCTCAGGACCCGCTCGTCCTCCCACTTCAGGCCCGCGAGCGAGAGGCCGAAGTCATCCCCATAGGCGTGGACATCCACCCCGATACCCGTGCGTGGGGTCGTCACGACGCGGCCCCCAGCGACTGCTTCGCGACGTACTCCGCGAGCGCGAGGTCGCCCGGAATTGTCACCTTGAATCCCCATGGGTGCCCCTCGGTCGCGACCACACGATAACCGTACCGACGAACGAGGCCGGCGTCGTCGGTGACCTCCGCTCCCGGTTCGGTGGCGCCGAGTTCGGTGACGTCGGGTTCGGCAGCGCCTCGCGTGTGCGCGTCGCTCAGCGCGCTCGCGCGAAATGCCTGAGGGGTCTGTGCCGCCCGGAGCAGGGAGCGATTGACCGAGAGGCCCAGGGCGCCGTCCTCCCCCGGAGTCGCGACGATGGTATCGACGAGCGGGACGATCGGGACCGCGCCGTCCGCTCCCGCCTCGATCGCGCCGATGGCCGCGCGCATGGGCTCGGCGGGCATGAAGGCTCGTGCCGCGTCGTGCACCAGGATGATCGTCGGCCGCGGGGCGTGGGACATCAACTCGGCGACCCCGGCGGCGACCGATTCCTGTCGCGTCTCGCCTCCAGCGATGACGGCCACGGCAACGTCCGGCGAGATCGTCACCTCGGCGATGACCCGCGTGAACGCGTCGAGATGCGCGGGCGGTGCCGTGACGACGACGTCGGCGCAGACTTCCGCGATACGTTCGACGGCCCAGGCGACGAGGGTTCTGCCCTCAACGCGCACGAGGGCCTTGGGGAGGTCCGTTCCCAGTCGCGCACCTAGACCCGCGGCGGTGACGACCGCCGCTACGGTCACGGCGTGAGGACCCCGTCGAGCCGCGCCTCTGCGGCCTCCTCGGAGCACTTCTCGGCGAGCGCGAGCTCCGAGACGAGCACCTGACGCGCCTTGGAGAGCATGCGCTTCTCGCCCGCGCTCAGTCCCTTGTCCGTGTCGCGGCGGGAGAGATCGCGCACGACCTCCGACACGCGGATCACGTCGCCGGACGCGAGCTTCTCGACGTTCGCCTTGTAGCGACGCGACCAGTTGGTCGGCTCCTCGACGTAGGGCTCGGCGAGGACGGTGAACACGTGCTTGAGACCCTCCGCGTCGACCACATCGCGAACGCCAACGAGGTCGATGTTCTCGGCTGGAACGGTGATCGTCAGGTCGCCCTGGGCAACCTTGAGCTTGAGAAACAACTTCTCCTCGCCCAGGATCGTCCGAGTGCTGATGTCTTGGATCTCCGCCGCCCCGTGATGCGGGTAAATGACGGTCTCGCCAACTGCGAAGTTCATCGGTACTCGGTTTCCCCTCTGTGCGGACACCCATTCTACCATTGGGGACCCCTCCAATATCAGGGGTCGATTCCCGCCCCTGGGAGGCGCGCGGGGGGCACCTCAATCCGGGAGCAAGGGTATCCTGACCGCAACCCACGCCACGCCCCGGAAAGGTCCCGCCGTGAGCCTTGCACCGCGCCTTCGCTCAGCACCGCGCCTTCGCCCAGCACCGCGCCTTCGCCTCGCCGCCGTCGCGCTCGCCGCCGTCGCGTCGCTCGCGGCCTGCTCGGGGGGCTCGCCCCTCACGGCGCTCAAGCCCTACGCCGCGTCCGACGGGCTCCAAGTCACCGCAGGCGACGTTCGCGGCCTCAACCTCATCCTCCTGACGCGAGGCGCCGGGGAGCCCGCCGCCCTCACCGGAACCCTCGACAACTCCGGCACCGCGAGCCAAACGGCGACCGTGGTGATCGGCGGGGAGTCGTTCGCCGTCGCGGTGCCCGCGGGGTCGAGCGTCAGGCTCGGCTTCGCCGACGGCGACACGCCGATCGTCGCGTCCAGTGCGCCTGAAGCTCCCGGCCTGATCGCGACCGTGGACCTCACCGTCGGCGGCGCGTCGGCCGAGGCCCCCGTTCCCGTGCTCGACGGGACGCTACCCGAGTATGCGGCCGTGCTGGGCGCGTTGGACGCTTACCTCGCCGCGCAGCAGGACGCCACCCAGTAGGACGCCACCCAGTAGGACGCCACCCAGTAGGACGCCACCCAGTAGGACGCCACCCAGAAGCAAGACGCCCCGACGACGTCCTAGCCGAACCGACCCGAGATGTAGTCCTCGGTCGCGCGCTCCGCGGGGCTCGAGAAAATCACCGACGTGTCGTTCATCTCGATCAGCTTGCCGGGCGCGCCCGCCCCCGCGATGTTGAAGAACGCGGTCCGGTCGCTCACACGCGCGGCCTGCTGCATGTTGTGCGTGACGATGACGATCGTGTACTCGCTCTTCAGCTCCGCGATGAGATCCTCTATCGCGAGGGTCGAGATGGGGTCGAGCGCCGAGCACGGCTCGTCCATCAGCAGAACGTCGGGTTTGATCGCGATCGCACGAGCGATACACAGGCGTTGCTGCTGGCCGCCACTCAGCGACGAGCCCGGGCGGTCGAGCCTGTCCTTGACCTCTTCCCACAGGTTCGCGGCCTTGAGCGAGGTCTCGACGACTTCCTCGGCGTCGGACTTGGAAATGCGCCGGTTGTTGAGCTTGGTACCCGCGAGGACGTTCTCCGCGATGGTCATCGTGGGGAAGGGGTTGGGCCGCTGGAACACCATGCCAATGTGACGCCGTACCGCGACGGGATCGATATCCGGCGCATAGAGGTCAACCCCGTCCATCAGCACCTCGCCCTCGACGCGCGCGCCCGGGATCACCTCGTGCATCCGGTTGATCGTCCGGATGAAGGTGGACTTGCCGCAACCGGATGGGCCGATGAGCGCGGTCACCGAGTTGGGCTCGATCGCCAGGGACACGCCCTCCACGGCGCGGAAGGCGCGGTAGTAGCAGTTGAGGTTGTTGACGTCGATGCGTTTGGCCACGATGTCTCCGTGTTTCTATCGGCCGGTCTTGGGGGACAGGTATCGGGCGATGAGGCGCGCAACGAGGTTGAGCCCCATCACGATGAGGATGAGAACGAGGGCGGCGGCCCAGGCGCGCATGATGGCGATGTCGGGCTGGCAGCCAGCGACGTTCGCGTGGCAGGTCTGGACGTTCTTACCCCACTCGTTGACGATGTACACGGGCAGGGACATCATGCGCCCGTTGAACACGTTGGCGTTCACCGAGTCGTTGACTCCCACCGCGACGAGTAGCGGGGCCGTCTCGCCGATGACGCGGGCGACCGCGAGCATCACCCCCGTCGTGATTCCCGCGAACGCGGTGCGGACCACCACCTTGAGCACGGTCAGCCACTTGGGGACGCCGAGCGCGTAGGAGGCCTCGCGCAGCTCGTTGGGAACGAGGCGGAGCATCTCCTCGCTCGCCCGAACGACGACGGGGATCATCAGGACGGAAAGCGCGATGGCCCCGACGATCCCCGTCTTGGTACCCGGGCCCACGATCAGGTAGAACAGCGCGTACGCGAAGAGCCCCGCGACGATCGACGGGATGCCGGTCATGACGTCGACGAAGAACGTGACGGCCCTCTTGAGCCATCCGTGGCCGTACTCGATGAGATAGATCGCCGTCAGCAGGCCGATGGGCACGGAGATGATCGTCGCGGCGAGCGTGATGAGAAGGGTCCCGACGATCGCGGCCTGGATGCCCCCGGCGGGCATGCCGCCGAAGACGCCGCGCATGCTCGTCGTGAGGAACTCGAGGTTGAGGCCCGTCGTGCCGTCGGCCCTGAGGTTGAACCTCACGAGCCCCCGCTGGATGACGGTGATCGCGAGCCACACGAGGGGAATCATCGCGACCGCGAAGGAGCCATAGACGACCCCGGTCATCAGTCGATCGGTCCACCTGCGCCGTGCCGTCAACTGCTCGAGCGGAGAGCGTCCCTCCGTGGCGAGATTAGTCACGTCAGTTCGCCCCCGAGAAGTCGGACCGGCGCGACACGATCCAGCGAGCGAGGACGTTGACGCCGAGCGTGATGACAAACAGGGCGAGACCCATCGCAATCAGGGCGCCGACGCCCGCCTCGTTCGCCTCCGGGAACTTGAGCGCGATGTTCGCGGCAATCGTGTTGTGGTCGCTCGCCTCGAGAACATGGAAGGAGTACGACAGCCCGGGGGAAAGGATCATGTAGACGGCCATCGTCTCTCCGAGCGCGCGCCCGAGGCCGAGCATCGTCGCGCCGATCATCCCTGATCGCGCGAAGGGGAACACCGCCATGCGAACCATCTCCCAGCGCGTCGCCCCCATCGCGAGAGCCGCCTCCTCGTGGAGGATCGGCGTCTGCAGGAAGACCTCCCGGGTCACCGCGGTGATGATGGGCAGGATCATGATTGCGAGCACGATCGAGGCCGAGAGCGCGACGCGACCCGTGGGCGACACCCCTCCGGCGAAGAGGGGAAACCAGCCGAATTCCCGATTGAGCCAGCCGTAGAAGGGCGCGAGCTTGGGGACGAGCACGAAGCCGCCCCAGAGGCCGTAGACGACGGAGGGGACCGCGGCGAGGAGGTCGACGATGTAGCCGAGCGTCGCGGCGAGCCGCCGCGGCGCGTAGTGGGAGATGAACAGGGCAATCCCGAAGGAGATCGGCGCGCCGATGAGCAGCGCCATCGTGCCGATGAGCAGCGTCCCGAAGACGAGGTAGCCGATGGTCGCGATGAGGGTGTCGCTCGACGCGGTCCCCAGCCAGTCGACCTTGCTCGCGAGATCCGCGGCGGTCGAGGTCATCGCGGGCCACGCGCGCACCGCAAGGAAGGCCGCGACGGCGGCGAGCGTGATGAGGATGAGTGACGCGGCCCCGGCCGTCAGGCGGGAGAAGAATCGCGTTGGCGAAGGACGACCGCGCGGCGGTAAGGCTGTCGCCCGTGGTGACGGTACGGGCAGAGGCGACAGTGGTCACGCGCGCTCTCCGTCTCGCACCTCGTTGGTGGGCCAAAGGAATTCCGGTGGTGGGTCCATCCTGACGAATGGACCCACCACCGGTCTAGTCCCTCAGACCCTAGCCGACCTTGATCGAGTCAACCGAGGCGAGCGCCAGGGCGCCAACCTTGTCGCCGATCGGGGCCGAACCCGCGGCCGAAGCGGCCTGGTCCTGTCCCTCGGGCGAGACCACGTACTTCTCGAACGCGACCATAAGGTTGCCCGTGCTCACGTCCGTGTAGCGCGCGCACAGGATGTGGTACGAGACGAGCGCGAGCGGGTAGGCGCCGGCGGTCGTCGTGGTGCGGTCGAGCTTGTACGCGAGGTCGTACTGACCGTTCGCGCCGTCCGCGATCGGGGAGGCGCCAACCGCGATGGCCGCACCTTCCGTCGACGGCGCGACGAAGGCAGAACCGACCTTGATCGACACGAGGCCGAAGGTGCCCGCCTGCGAGGCGTCGACGTAGCCGAACGTGCCCTTGGTGCCCTCAACGATGGAGACGACGCCCGAGGTCTTCGCGCCGGCCTCGCCGACGGCATTGGGCCAGTCGCCGCTGTGTGGGTAGGGCCACGTGGTCGCGGCCTTCTCCAGGTAGTCGGTGAAGTTGGACGTCGTGCCCGAGTTGTCCGAGCGGTGAACGACCGTGATCGCGAGGTCGGGAAGGCTCACGCCCGCGTTGTCCGCTGCGATCGCCGGGTCGTTCCACTTGGTGATCTTGCCGTCGAAGATGCTCGCGATCGTGTCGGGCGTCATGTTGAGGCTCGTCACTCCGTCGAGGTTGAACACGACGTCGATCGGGGAGATGTACACGGGGATGTGGATGGCGCCCTCGGGCCCACACGTGGTGAGCGACTTGGCGACCTCGTCGGCGCTCAGGAGCGCGTCCGAACCGGCGAAGGCGACCGTGCCGTCGAGGAACGAGGTGCGGCCGCCGCCCGAGCCCACCGGGTCGTAGTTGACGGTTACGCCGGGGTTGGCGTCCTGAAACGCCGCGCGCCACGCGTCCATCGCCGCGCCCTGCGCGGACGAGCCCGCGCCGTTGAGCTCGCCGGACAGCGGCGCCATGGCGTCGGCGGACGTGGAACCAGGGGTGACGGACGCTTCGGTGCCCGAGTTGCAGGCAGCCAGGGCGAGCGTCAGTACCATCGCCGAGGCGAGGGCACCAGTGCGGATAGCAATCTTCACGTCGAGAATCCTTCTCTGATGTCGATGGCCGGCGTGTGCCGGATATTCACGACGCTACGCATGCGAGGTAACCGCACCGGGGGGCGGGCGTGAACGTTGGGTGAATGTTGAGTGAACGAGGGCGGGGCCCACGCGGGGCGCCTAGGAGACGCGTTCGAGCGTGTACCCGACACCACGGACGGTCTTGATGAGCGTGGGCTCGGCGGGCTCGGCCTCGACTCGGCTCCTGAGCCGCTTGATGTGGACATCGAGCGTCTTCGTGTCGCCGTAGTAGTCGATGCCCCATACCCGGTCGATGATCACCTGACGCGTCAACACGCGCCCCGCGTTTGCCGCGAGGAGGTACAGGAGCGCGAACTCTTTGGGCGGGAGGGAGATGGTCTGCCCGTCCCGTGTCAGGGTCAGACGCTCGGGATCGAGCGTGAGGCCCGAGACCGTGAGGCGCTGCGGTTCTTCCTCGGCCTCGGCGGGCTGGGGCGCCGTTCGCCGAAGCACCGCTCGGATCCGGGCCACCAGCTCCCGGCCCGAGTAGGGCTTGGTGACATAGTCGTCGGCTCCAAGCTCGAGGCCGATGATCTTGTCCACCTGGTCGTCCTTTGCGGTCACCATGATGATGGGAACCCCGGAGCGTTCCCTGATGGCTCGGAAGACGCCCGCGCCGCTGAGGCCGGGGAGCATGAGGTCGAGGAGCACGACGTCGGCTCCGAATCGCTCGAACGCGCGGACGCCCTCCGGTCCGGTTGCTGCCAGATTCACCACGAACCCCTCGCGTCCAAGGAGCACGCGCAACGAGTCGCGGTACGACTCCTCGTCCTCGATGACGAGGACCCTCGGAGCGTTCTGACCGGTCACGAGACCGCCCCCTTTCCGCGCAGCGGAATCTTCAGCGTGAAGGTGGATCCAATACCGAGCTTCGACCAGACCCTCACGTCACCGTCGTGCTGCGCCGCGATGTGCTTCACGATGCTGAGGCCGAGTCCCGTGCCGCCCGTTTCCCGAGAGCGCGCGGGGTCGGTGCGGTAGAAGCGCTCGAAGATCCGGTCCTGTTCCGATTCGGCGATACCAATCCCTTGGTCGATCACGGAGACGGCCGCAACTCCGTCATCGCGCCCCACCGAGACCGTCACGCGGCTTCCCGCGTCGGAATAGGAGACGGCATTGTCGATGAGGTTGCGTATGGCCATCACGAGGAGGTCGCGGTCTCCGAAGACGGGGGCCGTCGCCCCGGCCGCGACCGTGACATCGATCCCCCGCGCCTGCGCGATCAGGCGCGCGGCGTCCGCCGCCTCGCGCGCCGCCGCCGCGAGATCGACCTTGCGCTTCTCCACGACGGTCTCCGTGCCCTGCAGGCGCGAGATTTCGATGATCTCCTGGATGAGCTTGGACAGCCGTCGAGCCTCCTTGCCGATCTTCGCCGCGAATTCCCGGACCGTGTCCGGTTCGTCGGCGACGCCCTCGACCGTTTCGGCCAGGAGTACCAGCGCCCCGACGGGAGTCTTGAGTTCGTGGGAGACGTTCACGGCAAACTCGCGTCGCGAGACCTCCGCGGCGCGTTGCTCCGTGCGATCGTTGCCGATCGCGAGTGCGAGCGAATCGTCGATGGGGGTCACCCGGACGTGAACCATGGACGGAGTGCCGAGCACGCCGCGGTGAACCGTCACCTCCCCCTCGACCGCGTCGCCTAGGCCCCACGCGCGCTCCGCGAGATCGGCGACCTCGGGAAGAAGCGCGCCGTCGGGACGGGACAGGCCGAGCGCGACCGCTAACGCGTTGCTCGCGGCCGCCCGCCGGTCCCGTGCGACGACGATCGCCCCGGCCTGGAGGAGGCCGAGTACCTGGCGGGTCCTGCGCGGAACGAGGTTGTGGGGCACGATCTCCCTGCGACGCCTCGCCCGCTCGATGACCATGACGACGGCACCGCCGACGATGACGCCGAGCACCAGCGCAAGCGTCACGTCGTGGCTCATGCGCTCACAGTATCCGCGCGCCTGACCGTTTACCCAATGTTCACCGCCAACGGGGCCACCTCACTGTGCGGGCGTGCCGCGAGGTGCCAAACTGGGTGCAGACGCACGCCGAACTTCAGGGAGTCCCATGCGCACGATCTTTACGGCCGAGCTTTCGCTACTCGCTGGCGACCTCGTCGAGATGAGCGAGCACGTCCAGGTAGCCATCCACAACGCGACCAAGGCGCTCGCCAAGAAGGACCTCGAACTCGCGCAGTTGGTCATCGCGGAGGACGCGAAACTCGACGCCCTGGAACATCGCGTCGACGAGCGCTGCGTCCTGCTCATCGCGCAACAGCAACCGGTGGGCCTCGACCTGCGCACGCTCGTGACCTCTCTGCGCATCTCCGCCGGCCTCGAGCGCATGGGAGATCTCGCCGAGCACATCGCCGAGGCGGCTCGCCGCGCCTACCCCGAATCCCCGATCCCCACGTCCCACAAGGAGATCTTCAAGGACATGTCCATAGCGGTCTGCCGGGTCTCCGACCTCGTCGTGGAGCTCCTCAAGACCCGCGACCTCAACGTGGCCGCGCAGATCGTGGACGACGACGACACCCTCGACGACCTCCACGCCAAGGCCTACGCCAAGCTCCTCGCCAGCGGGTACAAGGGCGGGGCCCAGGAGACGCTCGACGTTGCGCTCCTCGCGCGCTTCTTCGAGCGCTTCGGCGACCATGCGGTCAACCTTTCGCGCCGGATCGTGTACCTGGTGACGGGCGACACCGCGAGGGATCGCTCGGCGATCTAGCGACGGCGACGCCGCAACCTCGCGCGCCAGCGCCACCCGCCGCCCGGCCCGCCCCACAAGCAGAAGGCGGGCCCCCTCGGGAGCCCGCCATCGCCGTTACCGGTGCGTGCCGGTCACTTCTATTCGCGGCGTTGCTTCTTGCCTCGCGCTATTTCTTTCCCTGCGCGGCGACCGCCGCGGCTCCGGCCGCGGCCGCCTCTGGGTCGAGGTAGTCGCCGCCCTTGACGGTGGGCTTGAGGTTTTCGTCCAGGCGGTAGACGAGCGGGATGCCGGTCGGAATGTTGAGGCCGACGATGGTGTCGTCGTCAATGTCGTCGAGGTATTTCACGATCGCGCGGAGCGAGTTCCCGTGCGCCGCGACGAGGACGACCTTGCCCGCCTTGAGGTCGGGAACGATGTCGCTCGTCCAGTACGGGAGCGCGCGCCCGAGGACATCCTTCAGACACTCGCTCTTCGGAACGGGCTCGCCGGCGTAGCGCGGGTCGTTCGCGGTCGCGTACGGGCTGTCGTCGGCGATGGGCGGCGGCGGAACATCGTAGGAACGGCGCCAGAGCATGAACTGCTCCTCGCCGAACTGCGCGAGGGTCTCGGCCTTGTTCTTGCCCTGGAGATCGCCGTAGTGGCGCTCGTTGAGTCGCCACGAGCGCCTGACCGGGATCCAGTGGCGGTCGGCGGCGTCGAGCGAGAGGTTCGCGGTCGTGATCGCGCGGCGAAGGAGGGAGGTGTGAACTACGTCCGGGAGGATGCCCTTCTCCTTCATGAGTTCGCCGGCCTTGGCCGCCTCGGCGTAGCCCTTCTCGCTCAGGTCAACATCTACCCATCCGCAGAAGAGGTTCTTTGCGTTCCATTCGCTCTCACCGTGGCGGAGCAACACGAGTGTGTACGTCATGCCCTCATCCTAAGAGACGGGCCGAATGCCCAGGAGCGCCGAAGGTCCCACCGACGCCTCACCCGAAGGCGACGCACGCGGGGCTCGTCACCGCGACGTCAACGTGGGGAAGGCTCGCGAATCCGCCCGGCTCCTCCACCCCCTCCAGGGCAAGCACGTCGGCAAGGTCGAAGACACACACGAGGTGCGACTCCTGGTTCCCGACGACGAGTTGCTCGCCCGTCACCGCGAAGTAGCGGGGGAAGGTCCCGCCGGAGTCGAACGACGCGCGGTACGTCGGCACGCCGTCCCCACCCAGGTCGAACACCGCGATGACGTCGCTGCCGACGACCGAGACCAGGAGCACGCCCGAGACCGCGATGACGTGGGCCGCCTGCGCCGCGTCCCCGCGTCGCGCGGGAACCGGCGAGACGGGAGTCGAATCGATGAGCGTCGCCGTCCTGGACACCGCGTCCCAGCGGAGAGTCGCGAGAGTGCGGCCGCTCTCGCAGGCGACGTAGATGACGTCGCGCCGGATCGCGAAGTGACCGGGTCCCGAGCCGGGCGGGAGGTCAGCGGCCACGCCGTCGGCCCGGAGCGAGCCGTCGGCGAGCACCTCGTGGCGCCGAATCAGATCCGCGTTCCCATCGCACGCCAGGAGCACGGGGCCGGTGGGCGCGTACCCGACGAAGGGCGCGCACGGGCCCGACGGTTGGCCCCGCCCCGGACCGGAGCCCTGCCCCCGCACCACCTGGGTCGGGTGCTCCGTGGCGATCCTCCCGTCCGTCCGCAGGGGCACCACGGCCACCTCACCCGTCGAGCGGTGCGTGACATATGCCGTCAGCGTGTCGCGACTGAGCAGGAGGTGGCAGGCTCCTGACCCGCCGGTCGGAATGCGGTCGACGACGACGGGACGCGCCACGTCCGAGACGTCGAGGCACACAAGTTCGGCGCGTTCCACGTCGGTGACCGCGTAGAGGACGGGAAGGTCGGGGTGCGCGACCACGAAGGCGGGAGCCGGCAACTCGATCGCGCGAACGGCCGGGCCACGGGGGGCCATCACCCAAACGCCCTCGCCGACCCCCGTCGGGCTCCCCGCGCCAGCCTCGGGGTAGGTGCCCCACCACCACGCTTCGGACATCGTCTCCCCCTTCGGCTCGAACGCCTCGGCTCGATCGCGCCTGGGGAAACTAGCGGTTCGCCGCCTCGTACGCCGCCCGCAACGCGGCCGAGATGCGTCCGCGCTCGTTCACCGCGTGACCGTGGCTACGCGCCCAGGCGCGAATCGCCTGAACGTCCCCGCCACCGCGCCTCGCGGCGCGCCCTGGCCGCGCGTTCGCGCGTCGCGCCTTCGCGATCCACGGCGTCAACGCCGAGCGAAGTTCTGCCGCCCTGCGGCTCGTCAAATCGATCTCGTAATTCGCCCCGTCAAGAGAAAACGTCACGGTCTCGTCCGCCTGGGAACCATCGACATCGTCGATGAGGACCACCTGAACCTTCTGCGCCATTGCATGCCCTTTCGCTCATTCTCAGCATGTCATGGGGTCCGCGGGGCGTCAAAGAATACGGCGATCCTGAGGGATTCTGGGCCGGCCTAATTCGGCGGTTTGACGACATTCCGCGCGGCGTCGAGCCGGGCCTCCGCCGCGCGCTCGTTGCGGTCGGCCCTGATGATCGCCCGCATGACGTACCAGAAGATCACGGCGAGCCCGATGGACGGCACCAGTCCCACGACGATCGCCCTGAGACCGCTCACGCTCCCGCCTCCTCGGATGGCTTGACGAGGGGGAAGAGGATCGTGTCGCGTATCCCGAGCCCCGTCAACGCCATCAGGAGCCGGTCGATGCCCATGCCCAAACCGCCCGCGGGGGGCATGGCGTACTCCATCGCGGTCAGGAAGTCGTCGTCGACGCGCATCGCCTCGTCGTCTCCCGCCGCGGCCAGTCGGGCCTGCTCCTCGAAGCGCGCGCGCTGAGTCACGGGGTCGACAAGCTCCGAATACGCCGTCGCAAGTTCGAAACCGCGCACGTAAAGGTCCCACTTTTCCACGACGCCCGGCACGCTCCTATGGGCGCGAGTCAGGGGAGAGGTCTCCACGGGGAAGTCGCGGACGAACGTCGGCGCGTGAAGAGCGGAACCCACGTGGTGCTCCCACAGGAGTTCCACGAGCTTGCCGTGACTCGCGCGCTTGGGGTCGACGGAGATGTCGGCGACGTCGCACCACTGACGAAGTCGAGCAAGATCCGTCTGGGGAGTGACGTCCTCGCCGAGCGCCTCCGAGAGCGAACCGTAGAGCGTCAACGCCGCCCACTCGCCGCCGATGTCGAACGAGGCGCCGTCGGCGAGCTCGAGCTCCGTCCCCCCGAAGACATCCGTCGCCGCGCCCTGGACCAACTCGCGCGTCATCGTGGCCATCGTGTCGTAGTCGCCATAGGCCTCGTAGGCCTCGAGCATCGAGAATTCGGGCGAATGCGAGGAGTCCGAGCCTTCGTTGCGGAAATTGCGGTTGATCTCGAAGACCTTCTCGATTCCTCCGACGACGGCTCGCTTGAGAAAGAGTTCCGGGGCGATCCGCAGATAGAGATCGAGGTCAAAGGCATTCATGTGGGTGACGAATGGCCGGGCGGTCGCGCCCCCCGGCTGGGTCTGGAGCATCGGGGTCTCGACCTCGATGAAGCCACGCTCGTGGAGGGACTCGCGGAGGGACCGGACGACGCCAGCTCGGCGGCGCGCGGTGTCGCGCGCGAGCGGACGCGCGATGAGGTCGACGTAGCGTTGCCGTACGCGCGACTCTTCCGAGAGTTCCTTGTGGAGGGCGGGTAGCGGGCGCAACGCCTTCGCGGCGATCGCCCACTCATCCGCGAACACCGAAACCTCGCCGCGCTTCGACTTGCCCGCGCTTCCCCGCGCGAACAGGTGGTCGCCAAGATCGACGTCGGTCTTGAAGGCCGCGAGCGACTCCTCGCCGACCCGCGCCGCGCTCAGCATGATCTGGAGCCGCTCGCCCTCGCCGTCCTGGATCGCGGCAAAGACCAACTTGCCCGTGTCGCGAAGGAACACGACGCGACCCGCAACCCCGACGATGTCCTCGGTCTCCACCCCCGACTCCACGGCGTCGTAGGCGCGCTTGACCTCGGCGATGCCGTGGGTACGCGCGACGCCGACCGGATAGGGATCGCCGCCCGACGCAAGGATGCGGGCGCGCTTCTCGCGTCGAACGCGCATCTGCTCGGGAACGTCGGGCTCGTCGGTCACGCCCCTAGGCTACCGGGGCGCGCGCGCCTTGACCCACGGCTCGGCTAGTGCAGATCGAGGGCCAGATCGAGGGCGGGTGACGAGTGCGTCAGCGCGCCGACGGAGAGGTAGTCGACGCCCGTCGCCGCAACGGCGGCCGCGCGATCGAGAGTCAGGCCGCCCGTCGCCTCGAGTTCTACCTTGCCGACCTCACCCTCGCGCGCCCGAACCTCGCGGACGACCTCAATCATCGCGCTGTCGCTCATGTTGTCGAGCATGAGGAACCGGGCGCCGGCGTCGATCGCCTCGTGCGCCTGGGCGAGGCGCTCGACCTCGACCTGAATTCCCACCTCGGGGAAGCGCGTCCGCACGGCGATGATCGCCTCCGGGACACCGCGAACGGCGACCACGTGATTGTCCTTGATCAGGGCGACGTCGAAGAGCCCCATCCGCTTGTTCACCCCGCCCCCGCAGCGCACGGCGTACTTCTCGAGCTCCCTCAACGTCGGGGTGGTCTTGCGGGTGTCGAGCACCCTGGCGGTGGTGCCGGCGAGCGCGTCCGCCCACATGCGGGTGTGGGTCGCGATTCCCGAGGCGTGGCTCATGAGGTTGAGCAGCGTGCGCTCGGAGGTCAAGATGACACGCCCGAGCCCGACCAATTCGGCGATGACGTCGCCCGGGTTGAGGGACTCGCCGTCCCTCGCGAGAACCCTCACCTCCGGAACGGGCAGCTTCCAGCGCGCGGCGACCTGGCGAAGGATCTCATCGAGTACGTCGATCCCCGCGAGGATCCCGCTGTCCCGCGCTACGAGCTCTCCCGTCACGACAGCGTCCTCGGCGATCGTCGCCTGAGTCGTCACGTCGCGCCCGGGGTTGCCGCCCAGGTCTTCGGTGAGCGCTCGCTCGATCATGTCCGCAAGCCAGCGTGGGTCGAGGGGTGCATCCTGCGGTTGCGTCTCGGGCATCGTCACCTCGCCATTGTGGCCCTTCGGTGCAGTTCCGCAACTCGAAGGATGGGCGCGCCCCTACCTTGGGGGGTATTCTTGCCGTGCGTGGCGCGCAGTCGCGCCCCAGAAGAGAGGCACCCCCGTGGATCAACTTCACCTCACGACCGGGGACATCGAACCCATCGCCAATCGCCTGAAGCGCGCGCGCGGCCAGCTCGACGGCGTCCTCAGGATGCTCGAGGAGGGTCGCGATTGCGGAGACATCGTTACGCAACTCGCCGCGGCGTCGAAGGCGATCGATCGGGCCGGCTTCGCGCTCATCAGTGCCGGACTCGAGCAGTGCATGACCCCGGGCGAGGACTCCACGGCGGCCAGGGCCCGCCTCGAGAAGATGTTCCTCGCGCTCGCGTAGGCGGAGAACCCCACGGGCCGCCGCGTTCGCCCGCCGCGTTCGCCCGCCGCGAAAGTCGGGGATACCGGGACCCTCGACCTATATACCCCCTGGGGTATCTGATACCCTTCCGGAGTCAACCTAGGAGGACCCATGCGTATCGTCATTGTTGGCGGAGTCGCCGGCGGCATGAGCGCCGCGGCGCGCGCCCGTCGGCTCGACGAGTCGGCCGAGATCATCGTCCTGGAGAAGGGCCCGTACGTCTCGTTCGCGAACTGCGGCCTGCCCTATCACGTCAGCGGGGAAATCACCCGTCCCGCCGACCTCCTCCTTCACACCCCGGAGACGCTCGCCGCGACGTTGGACCTGGACGTCCGCGTGCTCCACGAGGTGACGGGGGTCGACGCGGTAGCCAAGTCCGTCACCATCCTCACTCCCGACGGCGTCGACACCCTCACCTACGACGCGCTGGTCCTCGCGCCCGGGGCGCGCGCCTTCACGCCAGACATTCCGGGAATCGACCACGCCGCCGTCAGCCACCTTCGCACCGTCGACGAGGCGGTCGCGCTTGCCGAGCGCGCAGGCACCGCACGCACTGCCGTCGTCCTTGGCGCGGGCTTCATCGGCCTCGAGGCCGCCGAGGCCCTGCGCGGTCGCGGGCTCGACGTCACGATCGTGGAGGCCGCTCCGCGAGTGCTCCCCATCCTCGTGCCCGAACTGGCGCACCTCGTCGAGGCCGAACTCATCACGCACGGCGTGCACGTACGCACCGGGGTTCTCGCGACGGCCATCACGCCGGCCGAGATCGGCGTGACCGTCGCGCTCTCCGACGGCGTCGCGCTCCCCGCGGACATCGTCGTCGCCGCTATCGGCGTGCGACCCGAATCCTCGCTAGCGATCGCCGCCGGGCTCGAGCTCGATGACCGGGGCGCGATCGTCGTCGACGAG
This sequence comes from uncultured Actinomycetota bacterium, assembly GCA_963830335.1. Classification (GTDB taxonomy): domain Bacteria; phylum Actinomycetota; class Actinomycetes; order Actinomycetales; family Demequinaceae; genus JAFGBM01. The sequence continues at coordinate 64,827 of CAWHLX010000001.1, read as the reverse complement.
TCTCAGCGCACGAGCGATCCCGCGATCTGGGCCGTTGGCGACGCGACCTCCGTGCGCAATGGGGTGACCGGCGAGGTCGGTCCGGTGCCGCTCGCCGGCCCGGCGAACCGCCAGGGCCGACGCGCGGCCGACGCGATCCTGGGGCACGTGCGCGCGGCCCGCCCCGTCCTCGGCACCGCGATCGTCCGGGTGTTCTCCCTGACCGCCGCCATCACGGGCGCGAGCCCCGCGCAACTCTCCCGTGCCGGCATGGCGCACGAGGCGCTCCATATCCACCCGGGCAACCACGCCGGCTACTTCCCCGGGGCCCAGTCGATTCACCTCGTCGCCTCGTTCGCGCCCGACGGGCTCCTGCTCGGCGCGCAGGCCGTCGGCCGCGACGGTGTGGACAAGCGCATCGACGTCCTCGCGACCGCGCTTCGAGCCGGAATGACGGCCGACGACCTGGCCGAGTTGGAACTCGCGTACGCGCCGCCGTTCGGCTCGGCCAAAGACCCCGTCAACATGCTCGGGTTCATGATGCAGAACGTCATCGACGGCACGCTCAAGGTCTGGCACGGCGGGGATCTTCCGTGGGCACGAGAGAGCGCCCTCATCCTCGACGTTCGCTCGCCCGCCGAGTTCGCCAGGGGCCACCTCCCCGAGGCGATCAACGTGCCCCACACCGAGGTGCGCGCGCGGCTCGAGGAGATCCGCGAGGCGGCCGCGGGCCGCCCCGTCAGGGTGCATTGCGCGAGCGGCTTCCGGTCCTACCTCGCGCACCGAATCCTCGATCAGGCCGGGCTCGACTCCGCCAACCTTTCGGGCGGCCTCATGACCCTGGTGGCCTCCGAGGCGAACCTGCACCTCGTTTCGGCCTAGCGGGCGCGACTGGGGATAACCGCCGCTTGCAGATCTCCTCACCCTGCGGCCGCGCCGTCCCGGTGCTAGCCTGCCGCTTAATCGCTGAAGGGGGAGCGGTCTCTGCAAGGGGGATGTGCCGCCATGCGTCCAAGTCACGTGTACCCAAATGCGCGGCGCGCCGCACCTCACTCATCGCCGCGCGGTCTGACGTACGTGTTCCGCAGGTTCGTTGCCGTCCTTGCGACCGTTGCGGTCAGCCAGGGAGCAGTCGCGGCGTCGCCCGCGTTCGCGGAGCCGCAAGATCCCGCGCCCCCCACCGCCGCCGCGGCGCCGTCGGGCACCGTCGCCGGCGCGGGGGGACCCGCGGCACAGACACCCACCTCGCCGCCGGTCCCGACCGCGCGCATGGAGTCCTGGACTCCCTCGAGTCACTCGGTGACCGTGGATGGCCAGACGACCCTCGACCTGTATCCCCAACCAGCATTCAAGCGTGACGCCGACGGGTGGACGGAGATCGACTCGACGATCAGCGCGGGCTCCGGTGCATACCCGTTCGAGGCCCTCGAGTTGGCGAACCCGGTGCACTTCGGCGTCAGTGCCGACGCTTTGGTGACGATCGACACCGTCAACGGGCCGGTGGTGTTTGGGCTCGAGGGCGCCACGATCAACACGCCCACGCTGAGCGACGGCGTGGTCACGTATGAGGGGGTGTTCCCGGGCGTCGACCTGGAGTTCCGCACGGATGGCGGACGCGTCGGCAAGTACCTGGTCTTGGCCGATGAGAACGCGCGACGGGACTTCCACTTCACCATCACCGACCCGGAGCACACGCTCGGCGAGCCGACCGAGGGCGCGGGCGAGTCCTGGACGTTCTCCGCTGCGGTCTCATTTGCCATGGGGATCGAGTTGCCTGCACCCGCGGCGTGGAGCCAGACGGACGCCGGATCCGGTCTGCCCGGGACCGCCCACCAACACGTCTCGGTCACGGGGAGCGGGTACGCCGTTGACCTGAGTGTCGACTCGGAGTGGGCGGCAACGGTCGCGTACCCACTGGTCCTCGACCCCGCGATTCAGTGGACGGATGAGGTCTGGATGGAGAGGGGAGACGACGAGGAGGATCGCCTTTCCACCGCGTTCGGGCCTTCGGGCGCGACCGACTGCGATGGCGGACCCTGCTCGCTCGCGGATCCCGTCGACTATCGCATGATGATCGGCCCGGTGGAGGACCCCATCATCGAGGAGGGGGACCCCGTCACCTACACCTCGTATCTCGCCTATGTCGGCGCGGACGTCACCGCACTCGCCGGTCGCCAGGTCTCCTCGGCGGTGCTCCTCGGCTGGCAACCCGAGCCCGACGCCATTGTCCGGTCGTTGTGCTCGACGATCGTGCCAGGAAACACGGGCGCGGACCTTGCTGCCGCCCGCTGCGGCTCGCCCCTTACGCTCAAGTGGGTTCCCGGGGAGGACGGTGTTGGCTGGCAGGCCGATGTCACGCACACCCTTCGGGCCACGACCGAGGGCAAAGGCCTCACCGGATACATCGTCGGCTTCGCCATCGACTCCGCGGTCGGCGTCCAGGTGTCGCCGCCGATCTTGCACCTGGTCTACTCGGGATACCCGGTGCCTCGCCCGTTGACCGCTGGCCAGACGTTTGGCTGTGACTGCTGGGCGGGTCACTCGTCGGGGAACCAGGCGATGGCCGCGGATCCCGTGAACACAGCGACCGGTGGCCTCACGGAGCAGTTCGGGGACGTGGCCGTGGCCAGCGTCGGCGATTCGATCAGCGTGACGCGCACGTACAACTCCCTGGACACGGCCTCGGGGCCGTTCGGCCCCGGGTGGTCCTTTGCCTATGGGGCCTCGCTCGTGGAGAACGAGTACGGGGAGTACGTCTTCACCGATGGATCCGGGACGCGCACGAGCTTCGGCGCCATGGTGGGTGGTGGGTACGAGCCCATCGACCCGGCGGTCTCGGCGACCCTGTCCGACGGGCCGGACGGAACCCACGTCATGCGCAACCTTTCCGGCGACACCATGACCTTCGATGCCACCGGGGTGCTCATCGCGGCGGCGGACGAGCGCGGCCAGGGCCTGACGTTGGCGTACTCCGCCGACGCGTTGACCACGATCACCGACGCGCTGGGCCAGACCCTCACGTTCGGGTGGGATGGCGGCACGGGGGCCGACGCGAGGATCGTCTCGGCGACCACGTCCGACGGCCGATCCGTGGGCTACGCCTACGCGGACACGGCTGGTGCCAAGCGCCTGACCGGGGTGACCGCCGTCGATGGGACCACCACGACGTACGAGTACGCGACCACGGGCGGCTTGTCGAGCATCACCGACCCGCTGGGGCACGTCAGCGCACGCAACACGTACAACGCGGCGGGGCGCATCATCAGCCAGCGCGACGAGACCGGTGCGAAGACGACGTTCGCGTGGGACGAGGCCACGCAAACCGCGACCGTCACCGACCCGACGGGCAAGGTGCGCACGGACGTCTACAACAACCTCAACCTCGTCAAGCAGATCGACGGGAACGGGGCGGTCGTCGAACAGCTCTACGACGACGACAACAACGCCGCCGCGACGGTGGACGCCGCGGACCGGCTCTACCGCAGCGAGTATGACGACCGCGACCGACTGGTACTCCGGGTCGCGTCGGCGCCGCTGTACTACACCGAGGAATGGACGTACGACGACGACGACCACGTCACGAGCTACACCGACCCCGACGGATACACCACCTCCTACTGGTACAACGACGCGGGTCTGGTCACCAGGGTCCACAACCCCGACGGCGGGACCAACCTGTACACCTACACCACGGGTGACGAGGGGGTGCCGGCCAACCTGCTCGCCACCTCGACCGACGCGCTGCACCGGACCACCACCTACAGCTACGACGCGGCCGGTGACCTGGTCTCCACGACCACCCCCGGCGGTCGGACCACCACGTCAACCTACGATGCGGCGCACCGGCGCACCTCGACCACCAGCCCGGGCGGCGAGGTCACCAGCTACACCTACGATGCGGCCGGCCGGATGTTGACGGTCACCGACGCGATGGGCGCGGTCACGACCAACACGTACGACGAGGCTGGCCGCCTGATCAAGACCACCGACGCGCTCGGGCGCCCCACGAGGTACCACTACGACAGGTCCGACCGCCTCACCTGGACCAAGGACGCCGCCGGGAACATCACCCGGACGTCGTACGACCGTGCGGGCCGCGTCGAGAGCACCACCGACGCCCTCGGTGCGGTCACCACCTACGCCTACGACGACGCGGGACGCTTGACGGGCACCACCGACGCGCTCGGGCGCACCACCACCATGGCGTACGACGCCCTGGGCCAGCTGACGTCGACGACGGACCCGACCGGCGGCGTCACCTCGTACACCTACGACGTCGTGGGCCAGTTGATCTCGACCACGGACCCCGACGGCGTAACACAGACCACCACCTACGACCGCCGCGGGCACGTGGCGGCGGTGACGGATGCCTCAGGGGGATTCCAGCAGACGTCCTACGACGCCATGGGAAGGTCCGCCCAGACCATCGACTCCGACGGGGTCTATACCAATTACGCCTACGACCTCGCCGGCCAGCTCATCGAACAGGCCAGGGCCGTGCCCGGCGCGGAAGAGGACTTTGGCTACTCGGAAGACCTCACGACGTACACGTACGACGACGACGGCCACCTGACGTCGACCGTCGACCCGCGCGGGAACGTGCCCGGCGCCGACCCGGCGGAATTCACCACGACGGTGACGTACGACGCCGACGGACGTCCCGTCACCTCCACCGACCCGCTCGGCCGCACGGTCACGACCGGATACGACGCCAACGGACGTCCCGTCACGGTCACGGACCCGGCGGGGAACGTCACCACGACGACCTACAACGCGGTGGGTTGGACCACCTCGGTCAGGGCGCCGGGCGAGGGCAGGACGCGGTACCGCTATGACCGTGTTGGCAACCTCACCACGCGAGTGGACCCCCTGGGCCGGGAGACGTTGTACACGTACGACGCGCTCGGTCGCGTGCTCACTCAGACGGATCCGCTGGGCCGCGTGACGAGCATGGCGTATGACGCGGTGGGGAACGTGACCGAGGTGGTGAAGCCTTCGGGCACGGCGACGGGGGGCGACCCGTCGGATGGGATCGTGTCGTACGCGTACGACGCGGCGAACCGACCGGTGGCGACGACGTTCTCCGACGACACGGCCGGGTTCACGTATGACTACAGTGCGGCGGGGCGTGTGCTGACGGCGGCGCGGGTGCGGGATGCGGAGGTGGTGGCGTCGAGTGCGTACACCTATGACGACGCGGGTCGCACGACGTCGGTGGTGCGCACGGGGCCCGGCGGGTCCGAGGCGAACTATGCCTATACGTCGGCCGGTCGCCTGTCGGGTGCGTCGTGGTCGACGGGCCTGTCCGTGGCCTACAGCTACAACAGTGTGGGCGAGTTGACGCAGGTGGCGCCGTCGGGAACGGGGGATCTGCCGACGGTCACGTACGCCTATGACCCGTCGGGGCGGGTGTCGTGGGTGTCGCGTCAGGGGCAGGCTGGGCCGGTTCCGACGTCGTCGGTGGAGACCTACGCAGAGTACGACCCGGCGGGGCAGTTGGCGCTGTTGGTGCACTACACGGACGAGACGGCTCTTGAGTTGTATGAGATCACGCGCGATAGTCGGGGTAACCCGACCCGGGTGGACACGACGACGGGTGACGCCGGTAGTGGTGGGGTGACGACGTCGGCGTTGTATTCGTATGACAAGGTCAGCCGCATCAAGACGGAGTGCTACCCGACGTCGGGGGATGCGTGCACGGCGAAGTCGCCCAAGACGTCCTACACCTACGACAAGGTGGGTAACCGTGCCACGCAGTCGGTGCGGACCGTGGACGGCAACGCGGTCACGACCCAGGTGACCGCTTACGCCTATGACGCCGCGGACCAGTTGGTGACCCAGGCGGTGGATGGGGTGGCGTCGGTGACGAACACGTGGACCGATAACGGTGCGTTGGCGTCCTCGACCACCCCGACGGGCACCCGAACCTATGTCACGGATCTGACCGACGAGCTGGTTTCGCTGACGTTGGAGGACGACACCACCGTCGACTACACCCACGACGCGTCCGGGAACCGCACGTCCCGCAGCATCGACGGGGTGCTGGACGCCTCGTGGGCGTGGGACGACCTGTCTGCTTTGCCGATGCGCATCGGCGAATACGACTCCACTGGGACACTGGCGACGTCGTGGCTGGCGGACCCAACCTCCGCGACGGGGGCGTCGCTGGCGCAAACCACGAACGGCGTGAGCTCCTGGCTGCTGTCCGACCCGTTCGCCAACACCGTCGCCACCGTGTCCACCACCGGGTCAACGGTGTCGGGCACCCGCACCATGAACGCGTTCGGTGTGGAACGGCTACCGGCGACCGGGGCCCTGGCCGACGCCGCGGTCGGCTTCGCCGGACAGTACCTGGACGCGGCGACCGGGTTGTATGACATGCGGGCCCGCGACTACGACCCCTCCAGCGGCCGCTTCACCGCCACCGACCCCGTCCCCGTCCCCACCGGCATGCCGTACGTCGCCGGATACTCCTATGCATACAACAACCCGTTGATGTTCACGGACGCGAGTGGAAACCTGGCGAGCGGTCGCGTCAAAGACAGCGGGTGGGATGACGCTGCTGCATGGGCTGCGGGATTCGGCGACCTGTTTACTTTCGGCGGTACCGAGGCGTTCAGGCGGCTCATCAACTACGAGACGGGCAATGGCGACACTGACAGTGTGGACCATTGCTCGGACTTCTACAAGTGGGGCAGTTTTGGTACCCGCGGCGATCCGACTAATGCGGGCATGGTACCTCCGGGCCAACTATTTCCTGTCGGGAACCATCCCTACAGATTGCCAAATGGCATGCAGTTGCATGAGGACGCTCCGAAGAGTATTGCGGACCTACTCTCAAATACGTCGTTCGCATCGGATTTCGGCAAACAGCACTACTTGGACTTCATTGACATGATTAACGCGTACTTCTCGGCGAGGGCAATGCCCGACTATTTCGATTTGGAGGGTGCGGTACCATACCTATCCGACGCCATATTCTATGTGGGAATGGCGGACTACACCTATTCAAGGCTCTCGGATCTATCGCTTTCGATAAATTTGAGCACTGCGCTCTACAATGAGGGGTGGAAATCTAAGGCGGGGTTTGCCCTGAATGCGTCACAAGGATTCACGGTAAGTGTCGCGACGAGTTGGTCCAGGTACTTCGGGAAAGTGCTTGTCCTTAAGCCGCTACGCGAGTTCATAGTCGATTCGGCACGAAAGGGTATCAACAGTGCTGTGTAATAGGCGCGGGTTGCTGGGCTTCGTAGGATTCATGGTGTTTCTTACTGCGGGCTGCGGGCGGGCGGCCCCCGCAGATTCATTCGTCGCCCCAGACCTCTCCGCGGTACCCGGCGAGTGGAACGGCGTGTCGGTGAACTGCGATACCTCGCCGAAATTGCCGGATCTCGGCGACGACCCGGGGGTAATCGGCGTTACATGCGCGGAGTACACGGATCTCGATGCGGTATCCGATCCCGATGCGCTTCTCATGGCATTGCAGTCGAGCATCCTCGAAGTGATGCCCTCGGTTGTTGTGAAAGAAAGTGGATGTTCCCCGGTTACGCAACTCTTCCCGTTGGCGTTTCAGTCTTGTTCAGCTCAGTTTGTATTCCAAGATGGGTCGGAAGGCCTGGTGCAGGTGTTCATGTACGTCGAGGCGAGTCCGGAGGGGCTCGCAGTGCTAGGGGAACGCCGCGACGCCAAGGGCGATCTCGAGCCCGAGGACTATGAAGGGGTCCCGGTGACTGCGACGGTAGCGGTTGCGTGGGGCTACCCCGTCCAGCCGACTGCGTAGCAGTCTCGTCGCACCCCGATCTTGAATCCCCGACATTCAGGACGATCTCGTCGCACGCAAGGATCGGAGTGATGTCAGCACCCAGCTCGCTTCCGCTGCGGCTCCGGGAGGTTGCCGTGTGGCTTGCGAGGGATGAGATGTCTCAGTGGACGTCGTTGCGGGTGAACCTGGCGGCGCGGGTGCGGGATGCGGAGGTGGTGGCGTCGAGTGCATACACGTATGACGATGCTGGTCGCACGACGTCGGTGGTGCGTACGGGGCCTGGCGGGTCCGAGGCGAACTATGCCTATACGTCGGCCGGTCGTTTGTCGGGTGCGTCGTGGTCGACGGGCCTGTCCGTGGCCTACAGCTACAACAGTGTGGGCGAGCTGACGGAGGTGGTTCCGTCGGGTACGGGCAGTGTGCCGACGGTGGACTATGGGTATGACCCGTCGGGGCGGGTGTCGTGGGTGTCGCGTCAGGGGCAGGCTGGGCCGGTTCCGACGTCGTCGGTGGACACCTACGCCGAGTATGACCCGGCGGGGCAGTTGGCGCTGTTGGTGCACTACACGGACGACGCGGATCTTGAACTGTATGACATCACCCGTGACGTGCGAGGTAACCCCATCCAGGTGGACACGACCACGGATGAGGGGACGACGTCGGCGTTGTATTCGTATGACAAGGTGAGCCGCCTCAAGAAGGAGTGTTACCCGACGTCGGGGGATGCGTGCACGGGGAAGTCACCCAAGATGTCCTACACCTACGACAAGGTGGGTAACTGTATCGCCCCGGGTTTGTTAGAGGCTCGTGAATGCCCGCTCCCGGTCGGGGGCGGGGGTGTTCTGTGAAGCGTACTGGGCGTGCTCGTATTCGACGGGGGGAACCAGGCCGATCTCGCCGTGGAGGCGTCGGTGGTTGAACCAGTCGATGTATTCGACGACGGCGATCTCGAGGTCGGTGATGGATCTTCCAGGGTCCCTCGGTTGCGGACCAGCTCGGCCTTGAACAGCGAGTTGAACGCCTCGGCCAGGGCGTTGTCGTAGGAGTCGCCGCGGCTGCCGACGGACGCGACGACGCCGGCGTCCGCCAGGCGCTGCGTGTAGCGAATGGCTCGATACTGAACGCCCCTGTCGCTGTGATGAATCAGAGCAGTCACGTCGCGACCGTCACGTGGCCCGCGACCACAGCCCCATCTCGAGGGCGTCCAGGGCAAGGTCGGTGCGCAGCGACGTCGACAACTGCCAGCCGACGACCCTGCGGGAGCACACGTCGATCACGAACGCGGCATAGACCCAGCCGCTGAAGGTGCGAATGTAGGTGATATCCGCGACCCACAACTGGTCGGGAGCGGACGCCGTGAACTCGACGATCCACAAGGTCCAAGGGACGTTCCGTCTCGCCGCCAGGAATCGTCGTGCGAGGCGACTTCACGCGGGGAACGCCCCGCAAACCCTCGCGTCGCATGAGGCGTTCCACCGTGCAGCGAGCAACCCGGTGGCCTTGCCGTGTGAGTTCGCCGTGGACCTTCCGCACCCCATAGACGCCGTAGTTGTCGGCATGGACCTGCCGGATCAGGGCCACGAGTTCCTCGTCCCGGACGGCTCTCGCGGACGGGGCTCGCGACCGGGCCGCGTAGTACGTTGCTCGGGGCGATCGGCAACTGCGCGCAGATCGGCTCGACCCCGAAGACATCCTTGTTCTCATCGATGTAGGCGATCATCGTGTCGGTGGGCGGTCGAGCTCCGCCGCGAAGAAAGCCGAAGCACTCTTCAAGATCGCGTTGGCCCGCCGCAGTTCCCGAACCTCACGCTCCAACGCCGCGATCCTCGACGCCGCATCGGTCGTGGTCCCCGGACGGAGACGGGCATCGACCTCGGCCCGCTGCACCCACGTTCTGAGCGCCTCACGATGGATCCCCAACTGGTCCGCGATCCTCGCCATCGAGCCCCGGCTCATCGCCGGGTCGCTCCTGGCCTCAAGCGCCAAACGCGTCGCGCGCTCCTTCAGCTCTGGCGAATACTTCCTCGGTGCACTCATGGTCCTCATCCTTCCCTGCAATGAGAACCTCCATCAAACCCGGGGCGATACAGATTCTTCCGTAAGGATGGAACCCATGACTCGATACACCCCGGAGATGCGTGAGCGGGCGTTGCGGATGCTCCTTGAGGCGAGGCCGGATCACCCAACAGGACACGTCGAGACATGTTCGCTAGGGTTTCGGGCAACTGACGGCTCGGGTCGGCCGACTCACGTCTGGGGGTAGACCGTGAACGGGACCATTCGAGGCCTTGTGGCTACGACCACCGCCATCGTTGTGGCGATCGTCGGACTGGGGCCGGCGTCGGCCGACACTCCCGAGGCCGGCGTCGCTCTGGGAGCCACAATCCAAGCGACCTCCCCTGCAGGGGTCGACGCGTGGCTCACGGCGAACGATGTTTCCACCGCTGGCGCGCACCTTTCGGTAGCCGACGTCGACGCCGTCGCCCAGCCCCTTCCCGCGCTCCCGGAAGGCTATTCCGCGGTGGGCGCCGCGTTCGACATCGCCGTCACCTCGCACCTCGGCACTCCGCTCACGCAGGTGCCGCACGCCTTCGCACCCGTGGGCACGCGCGCCGCCGTCGACGTCGCCTTCACCGTGGCCCTGGGTGCCGCTGGAAAGTATGTGGCCGCCCCGCTCCTCCGCACTGCGGTGAGCAAGGCCCCTGCGGTGTTGAAGAGCACTCTCTCGTCGACCCTGAAGTCTGCAGCGGACCAGCTCCCCGGCACCACGACCGCGCTCCGCGAACTGACTTCGGGCCTCAAGCAGGGTCTCCGACCCTGGGCGAAGAACACCGTCCGCGAACTCGAGGTCGCCACCGTCGAGACGGCCGCCACCGGCAGGATCGTTGCTCAAGACGCGCTCCGCGCCGCGGAGGCAGAAGCCGCGGGCAGCGTCAGCGAAATCCGCTCCGGCGCCCGCTTCATCGCCGGTTCCGACGGCGTCATCGTCGACACCCAAGCAGTTGCCGCAGACACCGCAGGCGGGGGTGCGGAGACCTTCTTCCGGACAATGAACGAGGAGAATCTCGCCGAGCTTCAAGCGACCGGCCGGGTACCTGCGACGTCGGAGACGTTCATCTCGCCGTCGGCGGAATTCTCGTCGGCCTATGAGGGACAGATGGTCCAGTTCTCTGTCCGAACGGGTACGACGAGCTCGCTGACCAGCATGGGGGTGCGGGACGGCTCGGCTGCGGCATCGTCCGCCTTCCCGAACATGCCGCTGGTCTCGAGGGGGTGGACGTCGGCCTCGGCGTTCTTCAAGGGCGAGGGCGGGGTCGTGAACATCGGCCTTGGTCGCGGGCCGGCACTGAACACCTTCAACGATTCGATCGTGGGTTGGCAGGTGATTCCGTAGTGACGCCGGAGGAGCGGTCGTTGGTCTTGGCCCTCACGGTGGCGCCGGGTCGTGGGGCGTTGTCCGTCGAACAGTTCCTCGACGCGTTCGGCGTGACGGACGGTGAGGGCCTGGGGCTGACTCTCTTGCGTGACGCTGCCGCACGGCGTGATCCGGGGGATATCGAGCTCGCGCTCGTCGTGTGCTTCAGGTTCGGCTTGTCCGATGCCCACCTCGGGATACTCGATGCGCTGGCCTTCGCTGACTGGCACCAGCGGCACGAGGACGTAGCGACGGCACTGGGGCGGCTCCGGTCACCGAGTTCTGTCGAGGCGTTGGTCCATCTGGCCACGTGGGTGCCGGATTACCTCGAGTACGACGATGCCCGGGCCTTGGCGACAAAGGCCGTCTGGGCGTTGGGGTCGATCAGTAGCCACGGCGCACGGGAGGCGTTGGAGTCGCTGGCTAGTGCCGACGACCCCATTGTGGCCGGTGGAGCTCGAGCGCAACTGGAGAAGTAGACCTCACGTTCACCCGCTGGCACCGATGATCGACGTCAGGTCGCGCCCGAGGGGGTAGGGGCGTTCTCGTGAGAGCGTCGGGGGTTCGGCGGTGCCCCCGTGTGCCTCGTGGACGAGCGGGGTGATGTCGGCAATGTGGACGATCCAGCGGTTCACGTAGTGCTCGGCGGCCGACCCGGAGAGCCCGACTTGGATCGAGCGCCATGGCAGGGGCTCGAGTGTGATGCTTCGTTCGGGGTCCCACTGGACGCGCACGGGGCTGGTCTGTTTGCGCTGGGCCCAGGTGGCCCGGTCGGGATAGGTGTCCTGGTCGAAGTGGCTGAGGCAGGCCAGAGAGAGGGCTTCTTCGAATCCGGCGCGCGTGATCTGGATGGCGAGGACGTGTTCCTGGCCGGGTTTAGTGCCCCAGCCGGAGCGGTACATCATCCACAGGAACGAGGGCTTGATCCAGGTCATCCGGTCGAGGTTGAACGCCGTTCCGGCGAAGGTGTCGTTGGCCGCGGCGGGGACCGCGATCGTGGCGGAGTACGCCTGGTAGACCGTGATCGTCTCGTCGTCGAAGACGGCGCGGACCTGACGTTGCGGAGGCAGCGGGTAGATCATTTTGGGTGGCCACCGAGCTTAAGGTTGGCCTGGGACAAGTACGCGGCCGCGCGCCTCAGCACCTCGCTTTCTTGCTCGAGCAGGCGATTGCGGCGACGCAACTCCCGCACCTCCTGGGCGTGCTCCCGAGTCTCACCGGGCTTATCGCCGTCCTCGATATCGATTTGACGCAGCCAGTTCGACAACGTGGCATGCGACATCCCGAAGTCCTCGGCGATCTGTCGTTGAGGCGCATCACGGCGCCGGGCAACCGCGACCACATCACGGCGGAACTCCTCAGGAAACGCTCTAGGCATGACAACATCCTTCCACCGGGGCCCTCCCGGGTCCCAGAAGTCAGTTGTCACCTATCCGTGCACCAACCCCGGGCGTGGACCGATGAGGAGTACCGTGCGATCAACAACTCCGCTCCCCAGGGGATGTTTCGAACGATTCATATGCGAGCCAACTATCAGGAGTGGTACTACGGTGCTGTCTAGTTCCCGCGTACGTCTGCCGCGGAATCTTGGGATTGCGGTCATGTGTCTTGTCATCGCGGCGGGGTGCTCGCGTTCCCCGGATGTAGACACCGCGATGGCCTTCTCCCCCGGAACGTGGTCAAATGCCGAGACGGGCGTTGTCCTGACGCTCAACGCGGACGGTTCGGGCACCGCATCCCACATCCCCTACGTCCCCGTAGGCGAGTCGCTTTATTGCCCGATCGACGGAGAACTGGACACCTATTCCGGCGCTATCGGCTGGATCCAAACCCCCCGCGCGGATGATCCGGCGGTGAAGCTGTATCCGAACATCCGGGTCTACCTCCTCGACACGTCGGGGCGCGAGTCCGTTCAGTTCTTCCCATGGAGGTGGCCCCCGGAGGATTGGTCGCGCATCGAAATGTGGCCGTGTGGGGACCCCGACTCGACCCGCCCGGCGGTGCTCGACCGAAACGAGTAAGGTGCATGGATCGGGGGCACGAGATGAGTGGACCTGGTGGGCAAATGGCGCGGTGGGTTGCCGGGTGCGTTGCACTTTGCTGCGTGGTGCTACTCGGTGGTTGTGGTTTAGGGGACTCGGTCCCGGCTGGCCGCTGGGCGTCCGCCTTCTCCGGAACGACGTCGTTGCAGCTCTCGGACGATGGAGCGGCGACGATCGATTTCGGAGCGGACGGCATCCCGACCTGCCTCGACAGCGGCGCCGGGGTGAGCGACGTCGGCACGTGGCACGGCATTGGCGACGGCTGGTACGAGGCGGAGTTCGACACCTTCAGCGTTGAGTTCGCATTCGACGTATGGTTCGACGACACGAACTACAACAAGATGTTCCTCTCCACGTGCGAGAATCGGGACGTGAACGTAACGCTGGCGAAGCAGTGATGCGCCAGCGGGCTCATCCCACATCGCACCGGCCCACGCGCGACGGCGCAAGCGCGCGAAGGACAATCTCGAGTTGGCGAGGCGTCGCGTTGCTTGGTGTTGCCCTGCTGGCAACCGGTTGCGGTGGGAGCCGCGCTCCAGCCGGCACGTGGTCGAACGACGATGGCGCGAGCGTCACGGTCAGCGACGCGGGGCGCGTGGTTTTCGAGAACATCCCGTTCTACGACTCGTGGGTGTCGTGCACGGACCCGGTTCGGATCGTCTCAGGCGCGGGCGGAAACATCGGGGGGGGAGAGGTTATCAATGTGATGCTCGACGACCCGATCGATCTCGACCCGCTCGGTGAGTCCCGGGAGGTGGCCATCGGGTTCTCCGCCACCGGGCCGGGATGGGACGTGTGGCGTGAGATCGGAACCGGCGGATGCGACACAGACGCGCCCGCAACCCGGCTCCAGAGGAGCGACCAGTGACTCCCGGGCAGCGTGGGCGAGTTGACGGAGGCCGTGAATCGCCCCGGGGTTGGTGGAGCGTCTGATTTCCCGAAACAATGGGAGTCATGCCGAGCACCGAAGAAGGATCCGCGGAAGCCCCGGGAGCGGTCCGTGTGGCTTGAGTCGACCACGGAGTGGGTGATCACTCTGTGGAGTGGTGAGGTGCTGTCGATCTTCGCCGATAGTTACTCCGCTGAGGGCGAGAATCTTGTCTTCGATGTGTTCGTGCCCGGAAAGCCTCCGTACTTTGTGGAGATTGCGCGTGTGCCCCACGCACTGATTGACGACCTTGTGTCAGAGATTACGGATCGCCCGGACGCGCCGGACAAGTTTTCACCGAACCCTCGTGCCCGGATCGGCGACTCAATCTCGAAACGCCCGAAGGGCCTCGACGCGTCGTGGTGGGCGGCCCAGCAGGCGCGTGTGTCGGCCACGGAGTGGGTGGTGACCCTGGCGAGCGGTGAGGTGCTGTCGGTCTACGCCGACAACACATCCGTCGAGGGCGACGATCGGGTCTTTACAATTCCCGCGGGCGAGGACCTGCCCTATCCGGTCGAGATTGGGCGCGTGCCCCTGGCCCTTATCCGCGACTACGCCTCGGAGCTCGCGGACCGTCCGGGTGCACCTGACCGGTATCCGCCGCTTCCCCGCATGCCGCTTGCCTCCGGGTTGCCCGTCCCGACGCCCCCGAACGGACCGCGTGACTAGGCCGCCGGGGCCCCTGCGGCGGACGGGGGCGCGCCGCAGCACGGAGCCGAGCGCACTTGAGTCAACAACGCACAACCCCGGAGAAGGTAGGAAGCCATGGGTGACGAGAAGGTGATGCTGGACACGAGGTGGGTGATCACGCTCAACAGCGGCGACATCATGTCGGTCTTTGCCGATGACTCACGCATCGTTGGTGAGGATCGGATCTTCGAGGTTCTTGTGGACGAGTCCCTCAAGCGCGTCGTCGTCGCACGTGTGCCTGCTTCCCTGATCCGTGACGTCGTCTTCGAAGATGTTGGCGACGACCCGGACGAAGCGCAGCCCTGAGGTGGGGACGCGCGTCGACGACATCGAGATCCATTGGGTGTATGACCGGGAGACGGGCTGGGCCGATGACTTCAAGTTCGAAGGCGGGGACCCCAGGTGAAGGTCGTGGCACGGCACAACAGCGCTGAGAATCTGAGCCCGGACGCGGCAGCGCATTTGGATAGTTCGGACTTGGCGAGTTTTGGACTCGAGATCGGCCGTGAGTACACCGTCTTCGGCATGATCTGGGACCGGTACGGCCTCTTCGTCCTCATCCTCGCGGGTCGGGTCATTCCGCGTCCTAGTTTGGTCTCGATCGAGCTCTTCGACGTCAGCGATCCGGCCCTCGGCACGGACTGGCTCTTCCTTCACAAGCACGAGGCGGGAAGCGATATTCACGCGATGTGGGGCTATCCCTACCTCGTCCAGGGCGACATGGGCTTCGACGGGTTGTTTTCCCACCCGCGGGTGAGTGCGCACGAGGCCTTTGCCGCGGCGGCGCGTCGTGAGGACCTGAGCGACCGCGAACGGGAGGAACTGGAGGCGCACGAGGCCTACGTCAAGCGTCGTGCCCTCCCGCGACAACCCCCCGCCGAAACCCAGACCTGAGCCACACGCCCAGTGATCGTCCCCGCGTCGTCGACCCGTCGGCGCCACGAAACGCGCTCGGGCGGGTGACGACCATGTCGTATGACGCGGTGGGGAACGTGATCGAGGTGGTGAAGCCTTCGGGCACGGCGACGGTGGATGATCCGACGGATGGCATCGTGTCGTACGCGTATGACGCGGCGAACCGGCCGGTGGCGACGACGTTCTCCGACGACACGGCCGGGTTCACGTATGACTACAGTGCGGCGGGGCGTGTGTTGACGGCGGCGCGGGTGCGGGATGCGGAGGTGGTGGCGTCGAGTGCGTACACCTATGACGACGCTGGTCGCACGACGTCGGTGGTGCGCACGGGGCCCGGCGGGTCCGAGGCGAACTATGCCTATACGTCGGCCGGTCGCCTGTCGGGTGCGTCGTGGTCCACGGGCCTGTCCGTGGCCTACAGCTACAACAGCGCCGGTGAGTTGACGCAGGTGGCGCCGTCGGGAACGGGGGATCTGCCGACGGTCACGTACGCCTATGACCCGTCGGGGCGGGTGTCGTGGGTGTCGCGTCAGGGGCAGGCTGGGCCGGTTCCGACGTCGTCGGTGGAGACCTACGCAGAGTACGACCCGGCGGGGCAGTTGGCGCTGTTGGTGCACTACACGGACGAGGCGGATCTTGAACTCTATGAGATCGCCCGGGACAGTCGGGGTAACCCGACCCGGGTGGACACGACGACGGGTGACCCGGTAGTGGTGGGGTGACGACGTCGGCGTTGTATTCGTATGACAAGGTCAGCCGCATCAAGACGGAGTGCTATCCGACGTCGGGGGATGCGTGCACGGCGAAGTCGCCCAAGACGTCCTACACCTACGACAAGGTCGGCAACCGTGCCACCCAGTCGGTGCGCACCCTGGACGGCAACAGGGTCACGACCCAGGTGACCGCTTACGCCTATGACGACGCGGACCAGTTGGTGACCCAGGCGGTGGATGGGGTGGCGACGGTGACGAACACGTGGACCGATAACGGTGCGTTGGCGACCTCCACGTCACCCATCGGGCACCCGCACCTATGTCACGGATTTGACCGACGAGCTGGTTTCGCTGACGTTGGAGGACGACACCACCGTGGACTACACCCACGACGCGTCCGGGAACCGCACGTCCCGCAGCATCGACGGGGTGCTGGACGCCTCGTGGGCGTGGGACGACCTGTCGGCCTTGCCGATGCGCATCGGCGAATACGACTCCACTGGCACACTGGCGACGTCGTGGCTGGCGGACCCGACGTCCACGACGGGGGCGTCGCTCGCGCAAACCACGAACGGCGCGAGCTCGTGGCTGCTGTCCGACCCGTTCGCCAACACCGTCGCCACCGTGTCCACCACCGGGGACACCGTGTCGGGCACCCGCACCATGAACGCGTTCGGTGTGGAGCGCACCTCGGCGACCGGGGCCCTGGCCGACGCCGCGGTCGGGTTCGCCGGACAGTACCTGGACGCGGCGACCGGGTTGTATGACATGCGGGCCCGCGACTACGACCCCACCAGCGGCCGCTTCACCGCCACCGACCCCGTCGCCGTCCCCACCGGCATGCCCTACATCGCCGGATACACCTATGCATACAACAACCCGTTGATGTTCACGGACGCGAGTGGAAACCTGGCGAGCGGTCGCGTCAAAGACGACTGGCTGGATGACGCCGCTGCATGGAGCGCAGCGTTTGGTGACACGGTGACGTTCGGCGGTACCGAGCAAATCCGGCTGCTCATCATGTATGAGCAGGGCAGCGGCGATGTTGACATGGTGGACCATAGCTCGGACTTCTACCAGTGGGGTGGCTACGGTGGCGACACCGCGAACGTTGGCCTCGCGCTGATCGGCGGCGCTGGTTGCGCCAAGACGGCGTTCAGCCGCATCGAGCAAACCATGGCGGCCGTGAACCGCGCGGAAACCGGGGCCGAGACTCTTGCCGGTGCGGAATCGCTCGCGGGCGCAGGCGGTGCCGTCAACATCACCGCGACCGGGATCGAGGCCGGAAGTGGAGCAGGGAGTCTCCGTATCGTAGGCTCAGGGTTTTCGGCAAGCGAAAGGGGCGCCGCAGAGTTCCTCGCGCGGCAAGGCCATGATGTTGTGCTTCGGGCGGCTTCCGGTCTGGGCCGCACCTCCGACCTGCTCGTGGACGGAATACCCTACGACGTCTACACGCCTATCACTGGGAGCATCGATCGGATCGTCAGTGAGATTGCGAAGAAGGGTTCCCAGGTGAAGGGCGGAGGCGTAGTAGTTGACCTGAGCCGAACGCTGTTGTCCGGTATCGACGCTGGAGATCTGCTCGCTCGAGTTCAGGGAGTGACGAGTAGTGTCACCCACATCATCATTCTTGGAGGCTGATGTGGCGAAATTCGTGTGCGTATGTGGCCACACTCTTACAACGAGTGGGGCCATCCCAAACCCTGACCAGTGGAGTTGCTTGGCGGACACGGAATTTTTGGCTTTCACGGGCCTCGTGAACGCCGAAGATCTCTACCTCCAGTCGACTATCATGTACCGGTGTCCCGAGAGTGGGCACCTGTGGGCCTTCTGGAACGGTCTTGATGCACCACCGAGCCTATACACACCGTCGGAGTTGCCCGACGGCTGGACGTGACAGACGCGGCGGCGGATCGTGCCTGAGTCCTCGTTACCTAGCGGCGTGAAGTCAATGCAACTTCCGCCCCAATTGAGTTTGCCGATCTGGCGCAGCGACGCGTCACGGCGGTCGCGCCAGCTGCAGGTGGCGGATATCCCTTGAGGCTGGCCCCTAGTCCAACTTCGCCGTCGTCGCTTCTACCACGTACGTGTTCTCACGCAGGATCTTCGGGCATTACGCCGGCGCGACACATCAGGATCTCGTGCAGGAACTGCTCACCCAGGCGGTGGGCGGTGTCGCGACGGTGACCAACACATGGAGTGCGAACGGTGCGTTGGCGACCTCGACCACCCCCACGGGCACCCGAACCTATGTCACGGACTTGACCGACGAGTTGATCTCCCTCACGTTGGAGGACGCCACCACCGTCGACTACACCCACGACGCGTCCGGGAACCGCACCTCCCGCAGCATCGACGGGGTGCTGGACGCCTCGTGGGCGTGGGACGACCTGTCCGCTTTGCCGGTGCGCATCGGCGAATACGACCCCACTGGGACACTGGCGACGTCGTGGCTGGCGGACCCGACGTCCACGACGGGGGCGTCGCTCGCGCAAACCACCAACGGGGTGAGCTCGTGGCTGCTGTCCGACCCGTTCGCCAACACCGTCGCCACCGTGGCCACCACCGGGGACACCGTGTCGGGGACCCGCACCATGAACGCGTTCGGGGTGGAGCGCACCAGGGCGACCGGTGCCCTGGCCGACGCCGCGGTCGGCTTCGCCGGACAGTACCTCGACGAGGCGACCGGGTTGTATGACATGCGGGCCTGCGACTACGACCCCACCAGCGGCCGCTTCACCGCCACCGACCCCGTGGCCGTCCCCACCGGCATGCCGTATGTCGCCGGCTACACCTACGCCTACAACAACCCCCTCATGTTCTCTGACGCGAGCGGACTAACGCCGCGCCTTTGGGACCCCGCGCCCGGCACGAATTTGGGCATTGTCTTGTTGCGTCCGATCATTCAGGCGATCATTCAGGCCGCAGCGGGCTGTTGGGGGCAGAACGCGGCGGCGGGGAGTTCGGCGTCATCACCGAGTCCGTCGCCTACACCGGCCGCGTCGCCGCTGGGCACGAACCTCGGTCACGGAATCGTCGTGAATCCGTACGTCCCGCAGTCAATTGTGGATGTCCTGCTGTTACCCCAGCCGGAGCGGGACTGGCCGCGCATTCGCGACTACGTCCATGAGGTGAATGCTGAGTACGAAATCCTCAGCGCCTACGCAGGAAATGACTACAAGCTTAAGAAGGAGATCAACTGGCAGGCCTACATGATGGAGACAGTCCCATCCGACTACGACGATCTCGAGCACTGGGTTGACCTTTATCGGGTGCACTCCGATCTCTACGATGACCTTTACGCTGTGCACGGCATAACGGACTTCCTTGCGATTTGCACGGCGGGGGCGTATCTCTACTGCGACGCCATCACGAATCCAGCATCGATCACGCATATCAACCATGAGATGGGAGATTGAGGGATGAGGAGTGGACTCTCGCCGAAACCGGCGCTCGCGGTCTGGAGTCTTGGTTGCGCGCTAGCGCTCGCGGGTTGCACCGGTGACTCCGAAGTTGCTTGGGAGAATCGCGTGGCAGCGCGTGAGGGCACGCTGTTGGCGGCTGACCTCGCTGGGCTCGGCGCTACGAGTGTGGCTTGCGAGGAGACGGAGTCGTGGTCCGCGGAGGCGCATGCGACGCGCGCTCGAGGTGACGCGGTGGTGGGCTGCTGGGTGTGGGACAGCGGTGACCCCCGCTTGCTTATCCGCTCAGTGACCGACGCGATTGAGGGAGCGCTTCCGGACATGCCGGGCTCGCGTGTCCTCGAAGCTGGTTGCGATACCCCTGCGTGGGTTGACCTCACCATCATTCCCGCGGGGTGCAAAGGCGTCGTCCTCGATCCCGAATATCGAGGGAGTTTCGTGTTTGTCCGGATGGCTGGCCTCTACGAGGAAACGTCGTGGTGGTCCGAAGTCCGCGACCAGCGCACCGCCCTGGGCTACATTCCACCGGAGTTGCTCGATGCGCATCCGGATCCTCGGGTCGAAGCCATTGTCTATTACGTGGACCCGGTGCTCGTGGACGAGAGCCTCGAGTAACCAGCGCGTCCTTCTACGGCGGTCACGAACGCCACTTGGGAGAGCCCGTTTCCCAAGCTGTCCGATAGGAACGAAACTCAGGGCGAATCACCCCGACTCGACCCGCCCGGCGGTGCTCGACCGAAACGAGTAAGGTGCATGGATCGGGGGCGCGAGATGAGTGGACCTGGTGGGCAAATGGCGCGGTGGGTTGCCGGGTGCGTTGCACTTTGCTGCGTGGTGCTACTTGGTGGTTGTGGTTTAGGGGACTCGGTCCCGGCTGGCCGCTGGGCGTCCGCCTTCTCCGGAACGACGTCGTTGCAGCTCTCGGACAATGGGTCGGCGACGATTGACTTTGGCGCAGACGGCATCCCGACCTGCCTCGACAGCGGCGCCGGGGTGAGCGACGTCGGCACCTGGCGTGGCATCGGCGAAGGCTGGTACGAGGCTGAGTTCGGCACCTTCAGCGTTGAGTTCGCATTCGACGTATGGTTCGACGACACGAACTACAACAAGATGTTCCTCGCCACGTGCGGGAATCGAGACGTGAACGTAACTCTGGCGAAGCAGTGATGCGCCAGCGGGCTCATCCCACATCGCACCGGCCCACGCTCGACGGCGCAAGCGCGCGAAGGACAATCTCCCGCTGGCGAGGCGCCGCGTTGCTTGGTGTTGCCCTGCTGGCAACCGGTTGTGGTGGGAGCCGCGCTCCAGCTGGCACGTGGTCGAACGACGATGGCGCGAGCATTACGGTCGACGAGGCGGGGCACGTGGTCTTCGAGAACATCCCGTTCTACGACTCGTGGGTGTCGTGCACCGACCCGGTTCAGATCGTCTCAGGTGCGGGCGGAAACTTCGGGGGGGGAGAGGTTATCAATGTGATGCTCGACGACCCGATCGATCTTGATCCGCTCGTCAATTCCCGGCAGGTGAACATCGTGTTCTGGGCCACGGGGCCCGGGTGGGATGTGTGGCGCGAAATCGGCACCGGCGGATGCGACACCGACGATCCCGTTGCGCGGTTCACAAGGAGTGACTAGTGGCTCCCGGACAGTGCGGGTGAGTTGACGCAGGTGGCGCCGTCGGGGACGGGCGGCCTGCCGACGGTGGTGTACGGGTACGACCCGTCGGGCCGGGTGTCGTGGGTGTCGCGTCAGGGGGAGACGTCGTCGGTGGAGACATACGCCGAGTACGACCCGGCGGGGCAGTTGGCGCTTCTGGTGCACTACACGGACGAGGCGGACCGTGTGCTGTATGAGATCACGCGGGACAGTCGGGGTAACCCGACCCGGGTGGACACGACGACAGGTGACGCTGGCTGTGGTGACGTGACGACGTCGGCGGTGTATTCGTATGACAAGGTCAGCCGCATCGAACCGGGGGCAGTCCCGATTGTCGATGGAATCGCGTCTGGTGCGAACGCTCCCACCATCGTCGTCAACCCACCAACGCAAGAACAGAAGACGGGATTCTGGCTCGGCGTCTTGTCGGCGACGCTCATGGTTCTGGGGGTAGTGGCGGGCCGGGCCACCGCGCCAGCACAATAGCGCAATAGCGCCGTTCGCCCACGGGATCGTGGGCGATCAACGACGACGGAAGGAGTTGTGGTCCACGTGGGCAAACTCGTGCGTCAGGGGCTCTTCTTCACTGAGTGGACTGAGGAAGATCCCGAGGGGGTTGAGCAAGAGGCTTCGGATGATTTCCGCGTTGTCCTCCTTGCCGTCGAATATGGGGTCCACACCGTCTCGAACCGGGTTCCTGCCAAGATCCTTCTCGAAGAGGCCCACGAGTGGGCATCCAACCAAACCTCCGAACGCGCGAAGGTCGCAACCGAGTTCATCCTGGATGTCGATGTGGATGCGGGCCGGCCCGCGATTAGGATTGAGGCGTCGGATCTCCTGCCCCTATCCCAAATCTGCCAGACCCTCCGTGTCCAGGCGCTCGCTCCCCATCCCACGTATCCCGACGGACTCGTCGACGACCTTCGCTTCGACGCACGGCTGGGCGTCGCCGGCGGCGAGGTTCCTCATCCATCGCTGCCTTCCGACTGGCCCGATTCCACGCTCGCCGTCCTTCTCGCGCCGAGCGAAAGCATGAGCTCTCTGTCGAAGCGGCCCGGGCGCGCGACGTTCCGTCTCTTCGAATCCGCCCAAGTTCTCGGGAGCCTTGCGCGTGCGTCCAAGAAGACGCGGACTCACCGTGACCTTCGCGACCTCCTCGAGGCGGAGGGGTCAACCGCGAATCATCAACCGTCCGAACTGGTCGTCCATCCGACATTTGATGACGGCGCAGTAAGGCTAACCGCCGACAGCTTGGCTCTTATGGCATCGCGCGGCATCTCTTTGAACATCGAGCCGATACCGGGGCGCGAAGCGCGGCTCCGGATCCTTCGGGAAGAGTCGAAATCAAGCCCGACAGTGGATGGAGTCAGCAAGTGAGATCGCGTGACCACAAGTGAGTCCCCGCGGCGCAGTTGCGCTTGACGAATTCGGCCGCGAGCATGCAGCGGCAATGAACCGGACGCGCAGGTGGGCGGCTCTTGTCGCCGTCGCCCTATCCCTGTTGTGCGCCTGTGCCAGGGGTGAGTCGCAAACCAACTTCGTCGGTCGCTGGGACTCGACGACGAGTGATGCGTGGATTGAGATTCACCAGGACATGACATTCGAGGCTCGCGACTATCCGATCGGTTTGAAGGTTGGCGACGATTGCCGCCACGAGAACGTCGCGCGTCAGGACCTATTCGGAAACGTCGATGCGTCGACGCTCTCGTCGGGCTTCTTGTACGTGAATGGCGGGGATGCTCAGTGGTGGGTGGACCGGTCACTAACGGGGGCGGTCACCCTCCGAGTCGACATATGCGTCGAGAGTTTGCACGAGTCGTATGAGCGTCACCAGTGACAGTCGGGGTAACCCGACCCGGGTGGACACGACGACGGGTGACGTGACGACGTCGGCGTTGTATTCGTATGACAAGGTCAGCCGCATCAAGACCGAGTGCTACCCCACCTCGGGGGATGCGTGCACGGCGAAGTCGCCCAAGACGTCCTACACCTACGACAAGGTCGGTAACCGTGCCACCCAGTCGGTGCGGACCCTGGACGGCAATCGGGTCACGACCCAGGTGACCGCTTACGCCTACGACGCCGCAGACCAGTTGGTCACCCAGGCGGTGGATGGGGTGGCGTCGGTGACGAACACGTGGACCGATAACGGCGCGTTGGCGTCCTCCACCACCCCGTCGGGCACCCGAACCTATGTCACGGACCTGACCGACGAGCTGGTCTCGCTGACGTTCGAGGACGACACCACCGTGGACTACACCCACGACGCGTCCGGGAACCGCACGTCCCGCAGCATCGACGGGGTGCTGGACGCCTCGTGGGCGTGGGATGACCTGTCTGCTTTGCCGATGCGCATCGGCGAATACGACTCCACTGGCACACTGACGACGTCGTGGCTGGCGGACCCCACGTCCACGACGGGGGCGTCGCTCGCGCAAACCACCAACGGGGTGAGCTCCTGGCTGCTGTCCGACCCGTTCGCCAACACCGTCGCCACGGTCTCCACCACCGGGGACCACCGTGTCCGGCACGCGCACCATGAACGGGTTCGGTGTGGAACGGCTGCCTGCGACCGGGGCCCTGGCCGACGCCGCGGTCGGGTTCGCCGGACAGTACCTGGACGAGGCGACCGGGTTGTATGACATGCGGGCCCGCGACTACGACCCCTACCAGCGGCCGCTTCACCGCCACCGACCCCGTGGCCGTCCCCACCGGCATGCCGTATGTCGCCGGATACTCCTACGCGTTCAACAACCCCTTGATGTTCAGCGACGTCAGCGGATTGAGCGCGACTAGTCCATATGGCTACGCAGGCGGCGGGAGCTACGGATCGGGCGGGTCGTCTTCGTCCCTGCCGGTGTCTAGCGGAACCGCGGAGGGCACCACTTGTTCGCAGGACCCAGATCGGACCCCCTACACGCACGCGGGCTACAGTTACGGCCCAGAGGACTTCGTGTCGGACCTGGCGCGTGGTCTCTATATGCTGCTGGACCTCCAGAAGCAACCGTCATCCTGGTCGCACTGGGATGACACGACCACCCAGGCACTCGAGTATCACCAACTCTTAACCGGCTACAACCACGGCGGGCATACCTACGTGGGTGGACCGATCTGCGGGCTCTACGCCGTGTGTCTTACGGGGGTGTCGTTTGTCAACAAAGGAACCGCCATCACCTTTGGTCGCGTGATACTCACAAGTGAAGACACCATCAAGCCCTGGAGGCAGTTTCACGAGTATGCGCACGTGATCGACTACCTCGATGTT
Organism: uncultured Actinomycetota bacterium; assembly: GCA_963830335.1. Classification (GTDB taxonomy): domain Bacteria; phylum Actinomycetota; class Actinomycetes; order Actinomycetales; family Demequinaceae; genus JAFGBM01. Next base: position 40,041 of record CAWHLX010000001.1, on the reverse strand, counting down.
GGTGCCAGCCGATTCGGTCGCGACTGGTTGTGGGGCAGGTTCAGGGCGAAGCCAGACGACGGCACGTACAACCGCCCTGACGACGGAAACTGGTTGGAAAAGTCTGCCAACGAGCGCGCAGACGCGGCAAACTTCGCGTGGGACGCCGCTGGCGGGTCGTCAAGCACCCAAGCGGGCCCGCGTCTTCTTCCCGGTGCCGTGCAGGACGTCTTCCGCACAAGCAGTTACTCGTAGCTAGGCGCCGGATAGGATGGATGAGATGAGCGGATTCTGCTGGATTTGGCCGCGCGGCGGCTCCGCGCGCAGGCGTGGGCGCCCGACTCTGGCACTTGCTGCGGCTGCGGTCGTGAGCGCGGTCCTGACCGGGTGTGATACGAGCACCGAGCACGCCACCGTCGAGAACCAGTGTGGAGAGACGCTCACGATCGCAATTGTAGAAACGAACATCCCGTACCGGGACGAGACGGCGCGGGGCATCGCAGCCGAGTTCGGCGAAGTGGTCGCGCCGGGTTCGAGCACCGAGTCCTATCTCATGGAGGCGGCAGGAGGGTTCGAGGTGGAAGCGCTCGCGGCCGACGGTTCGCTCTATGCCCAGTGGTACAGCTTCGAGGATCCCGAGCGGTCGTTCGTCCTGTCGACGGATACGGGGACCTGTCCGTCCTAGCGGAGCGCGCGTCCGCTGGGTGCGAGTCTTCGTCGCGCAGAGGGAGAGAGGCGCAGGGCGGTGGAGGTGGGACCTCGACTCAGGTGAAGGGGCGGTGCCTTGAGGTACCCCGAGTCTCCCGGAGCCGCCTTGCTGGGACGAGGCGACGGAGGCGAGTGGTGTTGACATGTGAAGGACGTCGTACTCAATCGAGGTCAGTTTGCGGTGGGCCGAGTGGCGCACATCCTCCTGATGTCATGGAACCTCGCGAGCAAAGAACGTTGGGCGCGCGTCAGGTTCGCTCGAGCAGGACCCGCTCAAGCCGAAGATGGTGGTCTGCGTCGCACGTGACGACCACGACGGGCGACGTTGGTAGTGGTGCCGTTACGACGTCGGCGTTCTACTCGTATGACGTGGTCAGTCGGCATCAAGTCCGAGTGTTACCCGGCCACGGGGGACTGCGTGCACAGCGAAGTCGCCCAAGAACACGTACGCCTACGACAAGGTGGGTAACCGTGCCACTGCAGTCGGTGCGCACCGTGGAGGGCAATCAAGGCCACCACGGTGGTGACGGACTTACGCCTACGACGCGGCCGACCAATTGCTCACCCAGGCGGTGGGCGGTGTCGCGACGGTCACGAACACGTGGAGTGAGAACGGTGCGTTGGCGACCTCGACCACGCCTGCGGGCACCCGCACCTATGTGACGGACCTGACGGACGAGCTCGTCACGCTCACGTTGGAGGATGGCTCCACCGTCGACTACACCCACGACGCGTCCGGGAACCGCACGTCCCGCACCGTCGACGGGGTCGTGGACGCGACGTGGGCGTGGGACGACCTATCGAGCCTCCCGATGCGCATCGGCGAATACGACTCCACTGGCACACTGGCGACGTCGTGGCTGGCGGACCCCACGTCCACGACGGGGGCGTCGCTCGCGCAAACCACCAACGGGGTGAGCTCGTGGCTGCTGTCCGACCCGTTCGCCAACACCGTCGCCACGGTCTCCACGACCGGGACCACCGTGTCCGGCACGCGCACCATGAACGCGTTCGGTGTGGAACGGCTACCCACGACCGGGGCCCTGGCCGACGCCGCGGTCGGGTTCGCCGGACAGTACCTCGACGACGCCGACCGGGCTGTATGACATGCGGGCCCGCGACTACGACCCCACCAGCGGCCGCTTCACCGCCACCGACCCCATCGCTATCCCCACCGGCATGCCCTACGTCGCCGGGTACTCGTACGCGTTCAACAACCCGTTGATGTTCTCCGACGTGAGCGGGGCATGGCCCAATTGGGATGGCCTCTACAACGCGGCGGCGGACGTCGTTAACGGGGCGGCGTCCTTCGTCAACGCGATGAATCAGAATCTGCTCGCTACCGCGTTCTTTGCGATCGGACTGTTCTTGATGATCGACGGCGCTACGAAAGATGCGGCGGCTGCGGTTTTACCGCGGGGACGGGCGGAGGGGCGGTCGTTGTCGCCGCTCCGGTCGCGGGGATCGGTACCCTTGAAGCCGCCCTGGGAGGAACCCTCGTCGCGATCGGCGGCATCGTCCTCATCCATGAAGCCATGGGCGACTGCAGCGTCCAGATCATGGAACACCGAAGTTCAGGCGGCAACGGCTCGTCAACCGGTGCGGGCTCCGGTGGGCACATGATTGGCGAGAACGGCCACCAAACAGCGAGCAAGCCGTGGGTCAAGGGAAGGGGTGGCGGATCGATGTTGAGAACCCAGCTCCTGGCGTCCGCCCTGGCCAGATGCATCTGCAGGATTACGGTATCGGTAAGGCAAGTGGCAGTACGACTTCGAATCCGGGAAGTTCGCCGAGGCTCCGAAGAAGTGGCTTCAGGAACTCATGAGCGACCCGAAGTTCGCGCGCGCAATCGAAAACGGCTTGTACTACCTCGGGGAGGGAGGGTAGCCGTGGATCGCGAGTGCTTGAGTCGGACCACAGAGTGGGTGATCACGCTGTGGAGCGGCGAGGTCCTATCGATCTTCGCCGAAGTTACTCCGCCGAGGCGAGAATCTGGTCTTCGATGTGTTCGTGCCCGGGAAGCCTCACGTATCTTGTGAGAAATAGCGCGTGTGCCCCACGCCCTGATCGACAACCTCGTGTCGGAGATTGCGGATCGCCCGGACGCACCCTTCAATTCGTCGCCGAATCCTCGCGCCCGGATCGGCGACTCGATCTCGAAACGCGCAGGCGGCACCGACGCGTCGTGGTGGGCGGCCCAGCAGGCGCGTGTGTCGGACACGGAGTGGGTGGTGACGTTGCGGAGTGGTGAGGTGTTGTCGATCTACGCCGACAGCACATCCATCGAGGGCGCGGATCGGGTCTTCACCATTCCCGCTGGCGAGGACCTGCCCTATCCGGTCGAGATTGGGCGCGTGCCACTGGCCCTGATCCGTGACTACACCTCGGAGCTCGCCGACCGTCCGGGTGCACCTGACCGGTATCCGCCGCTTCCCCGCATGCCCTTTGCACCCGGGTTGCCGGTGCCGACGCCCCCGAACGGACCGCGTGACTAGGCCGCCGGGGCCCCTGCGACGGACGGGGGCGCGCCGCAGCACGGAGCCGAGCACACTTGAGTCAACAACGCACAACCCCGGAGAAGGTAGGAAGCCATGAGTGACGAGAAGGTGATGCTGGACACGAGGTGGGTGATCACGCTCAACAGCGGCGACATCATGTCGGTCTTTGCCGATGACTCACGCATCGTTGGTGAGGATCGGATCTTCGAGGTTCTTGTGGACGAGTCCCTCAAGCGTGTCGTCGTCGCACGTGTGCCTGCTTCCCTGATCCGTGACGTCGTCTTCGAAGATGTTGGCGACGACCCGGACGAAGCGCGGACCTGAAACGCGGGCGGGCGTTGACGCGCCAGGCGGAAATCGAAATCCATTCGGTGTACAACGAGGAGACCGGTTGGGCTGATGATTTCAAGTTCGAAGGCGGGTACCCCAGGTGAAGGTCGTGGCGCGGCACAACAGTGCTGAGAGCCTGAGCCCAGCCGCGGCCGCACATCTGGATGGTTCAGATGTGAAAGGTTTTGGTTTGGAGGTAGGTCGCGAGTACACGGTCTTCGGCATGGTGTTGGACCGGCATGGCCTCTTCGTGCTCGTCCTCGCCGACGCGGTCCGCACGTGTCCGAGTCTGGTCTCGATCGAGCTCTTCGAGGTAAGTGACCCGGCTCTCGGCAAGGACTGGCTCTTCTATCACGCACATGAGCCGGGAACTACCGTACATGGGCTGTGGGGCTACCCCGAACTCGTGCAGGGCGACATGGGCTTCGACGGGTTGTTTTCCCACCCGCGTGTCAGCGCGCATGAGGCGTTCGCGGCGGCGGCACGTCGCGAAGACCTCAGCGACCGCGAACGGGAGGAACTGGAGGCGCACGAGGCCTACGTCCAGCGTCGTGCGCTGCCGCGGCAGCCTCCCACCGAAACGCAAACCTGAGCCGCACGCCCCCTCGCGAGCCAAGAACGCTGGGAGCGCGTCAGGTTCGCTCCAGCGGGACCCGCTCGAGGTGGAGACTGTGGTCGCCGTCGTAGGTAACCGCGAGGCGGACCTGCCAGTCGGCGTCGTTCGTCTCGGGGAAGTCCCTGCGGAAGTGCCCGCCGCGGCTCTCCTCCCGCTCCCCCGCCGTCGCGAGAAGTGCGGCCGCGGTTTGGGCGACGTTTGTCGTCTCCCACTCGGCCGTCTGCGGCGCGACGTCGACGTTCGGGTCGGCGAAGCGGCCCGGCCGCCGAATCTCCCTGAGCTCGTTCCACGCCGCCTCGAGCCCATCGGCGTCCCGGACGGGTCCCGCGCCCGCGTGTGCGATGCGCTGGATCGCGATGCGCTGGGTCGCGGGGAGGAGGCCCGCAGTTCCCGGGCGCTTCTGGGGTTCCCGCTGGATGAGGTCGCCACCGCGCACCCGATCCGCCGCGTCGTGCGCGGCGCGGTGAGCGAAGACGAGCCCCTCGAGCAGCGAGTTTGACGCGAGCCGATTCGCGCCGTGGACTCCGGTGCACGCCGCCTCACCAGCGGCGTAGAGGCCGTCGAGCGAGGAACGGCCCACAAGGTCCGTGAGCACGCCGCCCGAGTGAAAGTGCTGGGCAGGGGCGACGGGGATGAGGTCGTGGGCAAGGCTCAGCCCGTGCTGATCGAGCGCGTCCTGAATGGTCGGGAAACGAGCGGCGACGAACTCCTCGCTCATGGAGCGGGCGTCGAGGTAGACGTGATCGACGCCGGTGGCCTCGATCTGCTCGACGATCGCGTGGGAGACGACGTCGCGGGGCGCGAGCTCCGCCATCGGGTGAACGTCCGGCATGAAGCGGCGTCCCTCCGAGTTGAGGAGGAGCGCGCCCTCGCCGCGCACCGCCTCGGAAATGAGCGGGAGCTGGCCGCGCGTGCCCGCCCCGAGCCACAGCACGGTGGGATGGAACTGCACGAACTCGATGTCCCCGACCGCGGCACCCGCGCGTAGCGCCATCGCGATGCCGTCGCCCGTCGCGGACGGAGGATTGGTCGACGACATGAACACCTGCCCGATGCCGCCGGTCGCGAGGATCACGGCCTTGGCGAGCACGGCGCCGATGCCGTCGCGACTGCCTTGGCCGATGACGTGGAGCGTCGCGCCGCACACGGGACCGGGTCGACCGTCGGCGTCGGGGGCCGAGGTGAGGAGGTCGACGACGAGCGCCTGCTCGATCACCTCGATGCCCGGGTCGTTGCGCACGGCCTCGAGTTGCGCCACAAGCGCCCGCGAGACCTCGGCCCCGGTGGCGTCCCCGCCCGCGTGGACGATGCGGTCCGCATGGTGGCCGCCCTCGCGCGTCAGCGAGATATCCCCGTTCGACGCACGGTCGAACTTCGCTCCATGGTCCATGAGCTCGCGCACCCGACCCGGGCCCTCGGTGACGAGGACCTCGACGGCGGGCACGCTGCACAGGCCCGCCCCCGCCGCGAGCGTGTCGCGAAGGTGGGCATCGGGGGTGTCGCTCGGGTCGAGCGCGGCGGCGATCCCGCCCTGCGCCCAGACCGTGGAGCCCGACGCGAGGACGCCCTTGGTGACGATGAGGACGCGGTCCACCTTGGAGCGAAGCTCGAGCGCCGCGGAGAGGCCGGCGACGCCGGAGCCCACAACCACGACGTCGGCCTCGGTGAACCAGCCCGGCTCAGGCGCGACGAGGCGCCGCGCGAACGTCATGCGTGATACGCCGACCAGCCGGAGTTGCGGAATGCCGCGATCCCCAGGCCCGAACGCTCGAGCGGCCCGCCCGGCGGAACGTCGCCCGGCTCGCAGCCGACGGACACGATTGCGTTCTTCTCGTCGACGAACACGACCGCGGGCTCGTATGTGCGAGCCTCGGCGTCCGCCAAGAGGCCGTACGCCATGACGATGATCATGTCGCCGGGATGCACCAGGTGGGCCGCCGCGCCGTTGATGCAAATCTGGCCGGAGCCCGCCGCTCCGGGGATGGCGTAGGTCGTCAGGCGCGCGCCGTTGGTGACGTCGACGACGTCCACCTGCTGGCCAGGGAGCAGGTCCGCCGCCTCCATGAGCGCGGCGTCGACCGTGATCGAGCCGACGTAGTGGAGGTCCGCCTGCGTGACGGTGGCGCGGTGGATCTTGGCAATCATCATGGGGCGGAGCAACGACGGGTTCGTCATGGCCTGCCTCCCTTGATCGTCGCGGGCATGTTGTCGATAAGTCGCGTCGCGCCGACCTTGGCCGCCACGGCGATGACTACCTCTCCACGGTAGTCGTTGGGCACGGCGCGCGGCGACTCGTTCCCGGATCAACGAGATAGCACTCCAGCGTTTGCGGCCCCCCTCGCAGGTGGCTACGCTCGGTCTAGTTTCACGGCCGAGTCCGGAGACGGGGGGTCCAAACGTGGAATCGTCGATCGCCCGCTTCCGGTGGGCCTTGAGGCTCACTTTGGTCGCGGCATCCGCGTCGCTCGCCGTGGCCGGACCCTGGGCGCCGCCAGCTGTGGCCGCCGATCTCTCCGTTTCCAACGAGGCGGAGTTCCGTGCGGCCCTCTCAACGGCGACGTCGACATCGGGTCCCCACGTGATCAGAATCGACGCGGACTTCGCGATCACGGACCCGCTTTCCCTGGGGGACCCGTACTACTCCTCGGACTCGTCGCTAACGATCGAGGGACAGGGCCACACCGTCTCGGGGGACGCGGATGCCGAGACGATGTTCCTCGCAGGCGGCAGCTACTCGATCGATATCTCGATCGCGCATCTGACCCTCGACGGCTTCTCGGACTACGGCGCTATCGGCTTCGGCTCCGCGTTCGGACTCGTCACGATCGAAGACTCAACCTTCTCGAACAACCACACAGTATGGGACGGCGCGGCTCTCTCCATATACGGCGCCGACCTCGTCATCACGGGATCCCACTTCGACCACAACACGAGCGACTATGGCGGGGCAGTCTCGTCCAACGGCCACACGGAAATCACGGACTCGACGTTTGCTCATAATGCGGCTCAGGGGCCTGGTGCGGCCGTCTACGTCGCGGGGACGCTCGACGTGGCGCGTTCGACGTTCTCCGACAACACCGCGAATTTCGACGGAACCGATGGCGACGGCGGAGCCGTGTGGGCCGAGGAATTGCTCACGGTGGACTCTTCGACGTTTCTCCGGAACGCCGCGCTGTCCGGGCCTGCGCTCTCTTCACCGGCGCCGATCGTGGTCACGGGAACGGACTTCACCGACAACGTAGCGACCAACGATGGCGGAGCGATTGTGACTCCGTCGACCGTGCAGGTCTCCGGCTCGACCTTCTCCGGTAACCACGCCGGGGGAAGTGGGGGCGCGGTGTGGGCGACCAACCGCGTCTCGGTGGACGCGTCCACGTTCACCGCGAACACCGCCGTCGACCATGGCGGCGCCGTCTTCTCGGACGACGACGAGGTCATCGTCGTCCGCTCCTCCTTCGCCCGGAACTCCGCGGGCGGCGATGGCGGGGCGGTGTGGAGCTATTACCCGATCACCGTCACTTCCAGCACCTTCGTCGAGAACGCGGCCGCGCGGGGCGGCGCGATCCACGACGAGGACGACGACGTCACCGTTGCGGGTTCCACCTTCGCAGGGAACACGGCGACCGATGGGGGGGCGATCTGGGCCTACTACGCCGTCGCGGTGAACAACTCGACGTTCACTGGCAACGTTGCCGAGGGATCGGGTGGGGCAATCTACGCGCGATCCGACGACGCCTCGGCGACCCACGTGACCTTCGATGAGAACTCCGCGGCGACGGGAAGCCACGTGTTCGTCGGCGGGTCGAACTCCTTCAGCACGAGCGCTTCCGTCTTCTCGGCGCCCGCAGGGTTGGGCACAGGGTGCGCGTTCGCCTCGGGGTCCGCGACATCTTCCGGTGCGAACTTCGACCACGACGCCACATGCACGGCCGGACGCAGCGGAGTGGGCGACTTTGGCGGCGCCGACCCCTTGCTCGATTCGCTCGCGAACAACGGCGGCCCGACGCTCACGATGGCGCCGTCGCCGCTGAGCCCGCTGGTCAGCGCCATTCCTCTCGCCCAGTGCGATGTCGGCACGCTGGACCAGACCGGAACTTCGCGCCCGCTCGGATCCGGCTGCGAGCCTGGCGCAGTCGAGGTCTTGGGTGAGATCACCTTCGTCATTGAAACCGACGCCGGAGATATCGTCGCCACCGTGCGGGGAGCGCTCGGGGTTAGCGATATCTCAAACGCCACCTCCTCAGCGGCCTCGACGCCGCCGCCTGCCGGGCTGTCCCTTCCCTACGGCGTCTCGACATTCACGCTGGACGTACCGAGCCCTGGCGCCACGGTCGTGGTCGAGCTCGAGTTCCCGGGTCCCGTGAGCGAGTTGTGGAAGCTGACCGGCGGGCTCTGGTCTCTCATCGCCAGCGCATCGATCGATGGATCTACCGTCACCTACTACCTCATCGACGGCGGGCCGCTCGATGACGACGGTCTCGCCAATGCCATCACCGTCGACCCCGTTGCCGGGGGCTTCTCGGCAAGCTTCACAGGATAGGGGGACCACGTGAAGACCGAGACAAGCTCAGGACGCCGAGGAGCCCGAATCGCCATCGGCATCGTCGGGCTCCTCTCCGCGATCGTGTTGCTGAGCTTCGCCGCCCCCACAGGCGCGGAGGCATCGGGCAACATCAAGACCGTGATCTTCGTCCTCGACGGCTCGACTTCGTCGTATCACGAACTGGTGTCGCCCGAGGAGTGGGAGCTCCAGAAGCGCGGGGTCGCCGCGTTGCTCGACGATCGCACCATCTTCCCGCGGGATGGCTCCATGATGGTCGGCGTGGTCCAGGCCGCAGGCTCCGACCTCACCACCGGCTATCGCATCGAGCAGTACCCCTCAAGGATCAAGGACGAGACCGACGCCACCCGTATCCAGCAACGGATACTCGGGGCATCGCAACAAGGGGGCCTCAACTCGACCAGGAGGGGCCAGTACGCCGCCATCAGTCTCATCCGGGACTACGCTCCGGATCCGGCAAGTGCGACTGTGTGCACGATCAAGCACAGCCAAGATACCTTCGGATACTACGATACGGGCTACTACGCGGACCTGTACGGAGTTGGTCTCGTGGCGGTTCTCGATGTCGAGGACCACACCGGACCGTACAACAGCTTGGGGCACGAGTGGGTCGGCGAAGAGGCGCTCTCCCGGAGCTGGCTTGGCTATTGGGTCGCGAATCCCGGGGGAACCGCGTACTGGGAAGAGGGCTCGGTCCAAGCGCTCGCACACGACTTCACTCAGGTGCAGTCCCAACTCCACGACCTGTGCTTCAACGCTCACGAGGTCACAGGCGGATTCCCTCAGCCAGGCGACCCGGGGACGGTGACTCCGGGCGTTCCCGACTCCGACTACGGAGACTCGGCGGTGGCTGGCCTGAACGTCGATGCGATCGAGGTCGTGCAGGTCGTCCAGGACTGGAACAACTCCGTCACGCTCGTTGAAGGGAAGTCCACCGTTGCGCGCGTGCACGTGTGGTCCGACACGGGAGAGTCCTTCACGTCGAGCGGGAGACTCCACGCGTTCCGTGGCGGGGTGGAACTCCCGGGGAGCCCGGTCACACCCTCGTCGCCGTCGGGTCTCATCACCGTTCCGACCTACCTCGACGACTACGTGCGCCTGGACCGCAACAAAGCATTCCTCTTCGAACTCGAACCAAACTGGCTGAGCGGCGACGTCACCCTCACCTTCGAATCCGCGAGCGGAGAGAAGTGTGGAGCCCTTGTCACCGCGGGCCCCTCACCGTGGCGCGGGTGCTTCGTGGACGTCTCCTTCGAACCCAGCGCGAAGGTGGACCTTCACATGGTCGGGATGTCCTGGAAGGACGAGGACGGGAACGTGATCCGCCCGCCTGTGGGGTGGACGAGCGAAGTCATCGACCGCGTCATAGCCCAGACCCCTGCGAGCGACTTCGACGTGGACGTGGCGTATAGCACCATTGCGCGGACCAATGTCAACCAGTTCTCGAGCGAGTGGAGGAGTCCCCGCGCCGACGACTTCCGCTCGCATCTCGGCTACTACAACAACTGCGGCGTGAAGCAGGGCTGGCCGTGGGCCTGTGGGAGCAACGAGTTCTGGCTCGGCATCTACGGCGCGCCCAACGTCTACCGCTACGGAACCAACGATAAGGGCGAAACAACCACGTCCTACACCAACGGGATATCTTCGGCGTACGACCACACCGCCGTGGCGAACGTCTTGGAGCCAGACCCCGGCCACAGCGATCCCGACGTGCTGTCGTTCATGAAGCCAACGACGGCGTTCCTGCACGGCGGCAGCAACCGCAACACCGCCGTTCACGAGTTCTACCACGAGATGTGGCAGCCGCACACTCTCGTAACACGCGGGGGATCGGGGATTTGTGGAGAAAGCGCGGCCCACCTCTTGGAACGAGCGTTCGACTACTTCATCGACGTCGGCGACGGAGTGACCCTGACGGCTCTCGGCCCGACCGTTTCCCGCTTCGAACGCGCCAACCCGGACCCGCTGGTCCATGCGGATGAGATCTGGGGTTTCGACACGCGATTCGTTTGGGCTCGGAAGACTCTCGCCCTCACGTACTCACACGACACCGCTTCGCTCATGTCCTACTGCGACTACAAATCCCAGGCGAGCGACCAGACGCGATGGCCCGACCTCCAGTCGTATCTGGCCGCCTTCTCCCACCTGACCGGGGCTTCTCCCACCCCGACTCCCTCCCCCAGCCCGTGGGACGCCTCCGCGGCCAACCTCGCCTTCGACGGCTCGTTCATCGAGGGCGAGGGAACGACCCTTTCCGCTGGGTTCGTGACGAGCGTGGACGGCCCGATCAATGACTCCGACGTCGCGTTCACGTGGACGGCGACCGACGGATTGGGCGCGCTCGCGTCCACCGGGGAGGCCGCGTTCCAGCCGTACGAGTTCGACATGTCGGAGGGCGCGACCGCTCCGCTTGGCGGCGCTTTCCGTTTCGCCGTCCCTCGCCCCGCCGAGGGACTGAGTCGCGTCGACGTGACCCATGACGGTGCCGTCGTCGCAACGCTCGAGGCGAACCCCGCTCCCCCCACCTGTTCCATCTCCGCCGTCACGGAAAGGTCGGGAGAGCCCAGCGGAATCTGGGACGTCGCCCTCGATGCCAGCGACCCCGAGGGAGACCCCATCACGGCGCGGACCTCCATCGTCTGGGACGAGAACGAGACGATCGTCGCGATCACCCCCGACCCCGCCGGAGCGATCACGTTTGATCGCAGCGGGCTCCCGGGCGGCATAGCCATGTCCGCTCGCGTGGAGGTGTCCGACGGCCTCAACGCCGGGTACTGCGAGTCTGAGCCGTTCGTCTTGGAGAACTCCCCCCCGAGTATCCACTTTTCCAATGTCGAAGAGCCCGCCGCGGTCGCGGGGAGTCAGCAGATCGTCATCGATGCCCCGGCATGGGACACCGAGGACGGAACCCTCAGCGCCGACGCCGTGACGTGGACGTCGGACATCGACGGCCCCCTCGGAACCGGGACATCGTACCGCGCAAGTTTCTCGACGCTCTCCGAGGGCACTCACGTCCTCACCGCCACCGCCAGCGACAGCGATGGCGCGGCGGCTTCGGTCTCCTTCACTCTGACCGTCGGCGCCTTCTCCACCTACCCCCAGGCCGACGTGCCACTGACCCTACGACTGAGACTCATCAACCTCATCGAGGCCAGCACTCTCGACCCCACGAGCGGCGGCTGGGCAAACCTCAACGCGCTCAACGACTCGAGCCTGTGGGCGAACGACAATCTCCTCGCCGACGGGGGCGCAGACTACCTCGCGATCATGCTGATGATCGCGGACGACTTCAGCACGGCAAGCCCCGGCGCTGGCGCAAGCGTCAGCGGGAGCGAGATCGCCGAGTTGACATCCATTTTCGGTGCCCTCGTGCGCAACGACTTGGCCGACGCCGTCGGTGACGTTGACGCCGCCAGGGTGAGCACCTACCTGGAGCGTGCGGACGGATCGGCGGCGACCGGCGACTACTACCGGGCCATCAGGAATTACCACAAGGCGCTCAAGGTCGGCCTGCGTTTGTAGGGTCTACTTCCCGATCGTCGCGGGCATGTTGTCGATAAGTCGCGTCGCGCCGACCTTGGCCGCCACGGCGATGACTACCTCTCCACGGTAGTCGTTGGGCACTACCTCGCACGACGCGGGATCGATCACCGCAAGGTAGTCCAGGACGACGCCGCTGGCCCTCGCCAGGACGTCGTAGCCCGCCGCGAGGACGCCGTCGGGGGCGTCCCCGTGCTCGGCGCGATCCACGCACGCAAGGAGCGCCTCGCTCAGCGCGAGCGCGTGCTTGCGGTCGGCGCGGCCGAGGAACCGGTTGCGGCTCGACAGCGCGAGTCCATCGGCCTCCCGCACCGTGGGCACCGCGACGATTTCTACCGGGATGTTGAAGTCGAGGCACATTCGGCGGATCGCGATGAGCTGCTGGGCGTCCTTCTGACCGAAGAGCGCCACGTCCGAGTCCGCGAGGACGAGGAGCTTGAGCACCACCGTCAGCATCCCGTCGAAGTGGCCGGGCCGGTGCGCGCCCTCGAGGACCTCGCCGATGCGGCCGGCGCTCACCGTGATGATGGGCGCGCCGCCGGGGTAGAGGTCGTCCGGGTCGGGCGCGTAGACCAGGTCAACCCCCTCGCTCGAGAGGAGGGCGCAGTCCGCATCGAGGGTGCGGGGGTAACGCTCGAGGTCGACGGGGTCGTTGAACTGCAGCGGGTTGACGAAGATCGTGACGAGGACCTGGTCCGCGAGTTCTCTCGCTCGCCGCACGAGCGCCAGATGTCCCTCGTGGAGCGCGCCCATCGTCATCACGACGGCCCGCGTGTCCGGACGTTCGGCCCGCGACAGCTCGTCGTGACTGCGCAGGACCCTCATCGCGTCTCCTCAAGAACACCCATCAGCCCGGCGAACTGCGCCGCGTCGATTCGGCCGGCCTCACGCGCGATGTCGGCGGTGGCCCGCGCGAGGGCACGGTAGGTCGCGAGGGTGCCGGGGCGCGACCGGAGGGCGACGAGGTGCGCCGCCACGGTGCCGACGTCGCCCCGGACGACGGGCCCCGTCAGGGTCGTCGCGGCGCCGGGCGCCTCGGAGAGCGCCCCATCGATCGATGCGCGCACCAGGGGGCCGATGAGCCTTCCGGGGTCCTCGACGCCAGCCGCGCGGAGCGCATCCATCGCCTGCGTGACGAGGGCGACCACATGGTTCGCGCCGTGGACAACCCCCGCGTGATACAGCGCGCGATCCTTGTCGGCGACGACGACGGGCTCGCCCCCCAGCTCCACCACCAGGGCGAGGGCGATCGGCAGAACCGGGGCGGGGGCGGTGACGGCGAAGACCGCCTCGCGGATCCGGGCCAGATCGATCGAGGTTCCCGTGAAGGTCATCGCGGGGTGAATTGCGAGCGTTGTGACGCCGAGGCGCGCGGCCGGTTCGAGGACGTCGAGGCCGTGCAGTCCCGAGGCGTGGACTACGATTTGGCCGGGCCGCCATGCGCCCACGGTGGCCAGGCCCGCGACGACGGTGGCGAGGACGTCGTCGGGAACGGTGAGGAGGACGAGGTCGGCGGCGCGAACGACAGCCTCGGGATCGAGTCGGGGCGTTCCCGGCAGGAGTGCGTCGATGCGCGTGGCGCTCGCCTCCGAGATTCCGGAGGCTCCGACGACCCGGTGTTCCGCGAGACGCAACGCCGCCCCAAGGACGGCGCCGACCCGGCCCCCGCCGACGACCCCGACGTCGAGGCGCCCCGGCTTCACGGCTGCACCGGTTTCATGACTGCACCGGTTTCATGACTGCACCGGTTTCATGACTGCACCGTCGCCATCCACTGTTCCGGGCTCTGTCGGCCCCGCGCCTCGCGCGCCCGATTCGCCTGGGATTCCAGAAGTTCGATCGCGTCCGCAAGGTCAAGGTGATGCGCCACGGGGCTCACGGAACCCTTGGTCGAATGCACCTCGACGGACGCGAGGGACAGGAGACGCTGGAGGGGGCCCTGGCGGATCGAGAGCGACTGGGTCTTCTCGTGGGGCACGACGACGAGATCACGAGAGAAGAGCCCCTGCCTGATCAGAAGGGCCCTCCCGGTCGCGAGCACGCCGCGCCGGCGCCACTGCCAAGGATCGACAAGCCACGCGCGCCGGGGCGTCGCGGTGAACCCATTGTCCGCCCCGACCCCCGATAGGGCCGCAGAGACGGTACCCGCGGGGTCCGGGTCGCCGAGGTCGGGGAGCACCAGCCACAGGGCGTAGAGCGCGTCGCGCCGCGGACCGACGGGAAGGAGCGTCGTTTCGGCCTGCTCCTCGTCCTGGTAGCCCGCGACGTTGATGGTGATGCGCCACCAGTCGAAGTGCCGCCACGGGAGGGGCTGGCGTAGCTGAACCGCCTGCACCCTGCCGGGGGGCACGGTCTGGCGACGCGTGTCGAGGAGTCCGTGTTGCAGCCGAATGCCATCGGCGGAGATCGCCGCGGTGAAGCCGAAGCCGGAGGAGAAGCGGGCCCAACCGACCGCGAAGAAGGCGAAGAGGCCCGAGAGGACGCCGTACGCACCCCCGCTCAGGAAGCCCTCGATTCCCCCGCCACCGGTGACCGCATCCCCCGCGAACTTCTCGACCGAGACCGCACCCACCACGATGATGGCGACGATGGTGACGAGGGCGGAACCGAGGATGATGACCGTCCACCACGAAGCCACGATCGACCCGAGGAGTCGCCCGGCAGGCACCGAGTAGACCTCGCGCTGGGGTGCGGCGGCGACCGGCGCGCGCCGCGCGGGTGCCTGCGTCGCCGGCGCCTGCGTTGCGGGTGCGAGAATCGGCTCGCCGGAGGGCGCGGGACCCGCCCGCTCAAGCGGCGGCGCCGTCGCAGGAGGCGCGGTGGAGGGCGCGCGCCCGACTCCCGCCGCCAGGGCGACGATCTCGTTGCGCAGCGTCTCCGCGTCGTCGAGGCGCAGGTACTGAAGGCGAACGCTCGACGCTCTCCCTCCCGCGACCTCGATCTTCACCTCGGCGAACCCGAAGACCCTCGCCACGAGGGGCTGGACCACGTCAACGGCCTGGAGGCGGTCGAGCCGAGCCTGCCGGTACTGCCGGAAAAGGATGCCCTTGCGCTGGTGAACCGCGTCGTCGTCGACACGGAACTGGTTCATCCACCACTGGCCGAAGGCGATAGCCGTTGCCACCGCGATGACGATCATGATCCCGGCGAGGGGAATCCAGGCCGACCCGTTCTTCGCCGCGAACAGTCCATCCTGACCGCCCTGCGCGAGGGCGAGGACGACGAAGACCCCCGCCGTACGTCCGGCAAGCAACATGGGGGTCACGATGTGCAGGCGCGTCCACTCCTCGGGAGGCGCGAACGGCTGAGACGTCACAGGCCCGCCAAACGCGCTTCGCCGCGGACGGTCAGTCGATCCCGCAAGTGCGCGGCCTCGGCTGCGGGAACCCCCGACAGGTGAGCATCGGTCCCCGGAGAGGCCGTGTGGAGCTGAACCCTCGCGATCCCGAATACCCGCGCCACGGGTCCGGCGTTCACCTCGACGTACTGCATGCGCCCGTAGGGAACGACGGTCACACGCCGGAAGATTCGGCCGCGCTTGACCATCAAGTCATCCTGACGCTCGACCCACCCATGCGCGGTGACCTGGCGAACCACCACCCACGCCCACCATGCGACGATGGCGAGGCCGCAACTGACCGGGGCCGCTGGATGCGCACT
The DNA here is from genome assembly GCA_963830335.1 of uncultured Actinomycetota bacterium. Taxonomy (GTDB): domain Bacteria; phylum Actinomycetota; class Actinomycetes; order Actinomycetales; family Demequinaceae; genus JAFGBM01. The sequence goes on along the minus strand of CAWHLX010000001.1, from coordinate 24,149 downwards.
AAGGAGCGACGCCGCGGCGCCGACGCCCGCTCCGAGAAGGGCAACGGGAACGATGCCGACAATGAGGCGCGCGGCGATCAAACGCCGCGACGCGTAGGTCCACTTGACATTCGCGGGCTCAAACCAAGACATGTCGCTAGTCTGTCACCCCGGAGCGATTCCGGCCGTCGAACCGGACGCCCTCGGGGGCTTGTCGTCGCCGCCCGCGGAACACCAGCGCTCGGCGACCCAACCCGCGGCGCACAAGAGGGCAGCGGCCACCGCGGCGATGATCGCGGCGATGATGACCTCGCGCCGGGGCTGATGGGACCAGTCGGGCAGGAGCACGACGGCGTAGCCGAGGTAGGCCCCCGCGAGCGCCGCCCCGGAGTAGGCGGCGGCCTGGGCGAACATCGCCGTGCGCGCGGCCTGAAGGGGATCGAGGCCCGGGCGCTTGCCCTCGACGAACTGCTTGACCCTCCAGCCGAGCCGAAGCGCGAGAACGCCCGCCGCGAGAAGCACCGGCGGCACGGTCCACGGCACGGGCGCGGGGGTGGCGCCGGATCGAAGAACCAGCGTCGTCACCAGCCACCCAATGACCGAAACGGCCGCGGCAACGAACGTGACGCGCCGCCAGGTGAGGCGCGCCACCGCTAGGCCGTTGGCGGGGGCGGAGGCGGCGCCGCCGAGCCGGCGGCGCGCGACCGGATCGCCGCTATCGGATCCCACGGATTCGCGACGACTGTCGTTCCGGCGGCATCCGGCGCCAGGACGGCGAGTTCGACGACCCGTCCTCCTCGAGTGGGATTGCGGCCGGGGCCCGCGAGAAGCACGGCATCCGGCTCGAGCGCTCCCCACGGGGAGAGCACGAAGGAACGCTCGTGGGCGCGCGGGTGCGGAACGACCAGGTCCTCCGCGGCGGCGACGACGTCGTCGTAAGCGACAATGTCGATGTCGAGGGTGCGCGGTCCGTTGACGACCTCGCGCTCGCGCCCATGGACCATCTCGATGCCCTGCGCGACGTGCAGGAGCGAGCGCGGAGAGAGGGCGGTCTCGATCCTCACGACCGCGTTGAGGAAGTCCGGCTGGTCGGGACCGCCGATGGGCTTGGTCGACACCAACGGGGATACCGCGACGACGCGGATGCCCGCCACCCGATCGAGGTCCTCCACCGCGCGCGCGAGGGTGAACTCGACGTCTCCGACGTTGCCCCCCAGCGCGACGAGAGCGGGAACGGGCGAGCCGGGACGCTCATCGAGTTCGTCCTGGGGTTCCGGGACCGCCTCGGGAGCCTGCGGGTCGTCGGCGAGGCCCGCGGCCGACCCGATGCGCTTGTCCGCCCACAGATCGCCGCTGCGTACGTCACGTCGAATCACGACGTAGGCGTCCGTCACCGGCACTCCGATGGGCGCCTCGGGTTTGTGGACGACGACGTCGACCGCATAGACCGTGTCAATCTCGAGCACCGCGAACGCAATGCGTTCCGCGAGCGTCTCGATCAGGTCGACATGATCTCCCGCAAGATGGTCGACGGCGAGCGCGGCGACCTTCGTGTAGTCCACGGTCTTGCTCAGCTCGTCCTCGCGACCCGCGAGCCGCGTGTCGAGGTGCGCGATGACGTCGGCAACGAACGGCTGGCCCTTCTCCCGTTCCGAGGCCGCCACGCCGTGGTGACCCACGGCCGTGATCCCCTCGACCACGACGGTGTCGAGTTGGACGCCATTCCTGAAATAGGGCGAAACCGTGATGGTCATGTCCTCATCCTGCCCCGCGTCGGGCACCGTGCCAAGCCGACACCACGCCAAGTGCGTCACGCGCCGCCCTCGCGTCGTGGACCCGAACGGCCCACGCCCCGGCGTCGGCCGCGAGCGTTGTCACCGCCGTCGTCGCGTCGTCACGGGCGAGCGGCCCGTCGTCGCGGGTGATCACACCACCGAGGAAGCGCTTGCGCGACGCGCCCACGACGACGCGATGCCCGAGGCCGATGAGGGAGTCCAGGTTCGCCAGCAGCGGCCAGTTGTTCTCGCCGACCTTGGAAAAGCCCAGGCCCGGATCGAGGATGATCCGCGCGGGGTCGATCCCCGCCCCGGTCAGCGCCGCGACCCGTGCCTCAAGCTCGGCCCTGACCTCGGCCACGACGTCGCCGTAGGCGTCGAGGTCGTCCATGCGGTCGGAGTGGGCCCGCCAATGCATCGCGATATAGTCCACCCCGGTCGCGGCGATCACGCTCGCCATCGCGGAATCCGCGAGCCCGCCCGAAACGTCGTTGACGAGGCTCGCCCCCACCTCGATCGCCGCAGCCGCGGTCTCGGCGCGCGTGGTGTCGACGCTCACGCGCACGCCCTCGGCCACCAGTGCCGCAACCACGGGACGTATTCGCTGGCGCTCCACGGTTGGCTCGACGCGCTCGGCACCCGGTCGGGTCGACTCGCCGCCGACGTCGACAATGTCGGCGCCGTCGTCGCGCAACTGAAGGCCCCACGCGATCGCGTCCTCCACCGCCTCGAAACGACCGCCGTCCGAGAAGGAGTCGGGGGTGACGTTGAGGACGCCGATCACGAGGCAGCGGGATCCGGTCACCCGGGGTTCGGCCACCCGGGGTTTCCTCGCGCGGGGTTTGGTCACCGGAGTGCCTACCGACCGACGATGAGGCTCATCGCCTCTGCCCTGGTCGCGGCGTCTCGCATCACGCCTCGGACGGCCGAGGTGACCGCTCGCGCCCCGGGCTTGCGGACGCCACGCATGGACATGCACAGGTGCTCGCACTCGAGCACGACGATCACGCCGCGGGCGCCGACGTGCTCGACGAGCGCGTCCGCGATCTGGGTTGCGAGCCGCTCCTGAACCTGCGGGCGGCGAGCGTAGACGTCCACCAGGCGAGCCAGTTTGCTTAAGCCCGTGATGCGTCCGTGCTCACCGGGGATGTAGGCGAGGTGAGCGACGCCGTGGAAGGGCAGCAGGTGATGCTCGCACATCGAGTACACCTCGATGTCCTTGACCAGAATCATCTCGTGGTGGCCGAGGTCGAACACGGCGGCGACGGTCTCGGCCGGGTCCTGCGCAAGGCCGGCAAAGAGTTCGTCGTACGAGCGCGCGACGCGTCCGGGGGTCTCCCTCAGGCCTTCACGATCGGGGTCCTCGCCTATGGCGAGCAAGATTTCCCGAACCGCCGCCTCAACGCGCGGTCGATCCACCGAACCGCGCGCTCCGTCGTCCACAACAGCCACTCTAGGCCCGCTTGGGCCGGGTCGCCTTGGGGTGCCCGGAATCCCACACCCTGCGTTCCGGCATCTTCTTGACGGCCTTGAAGATGTCAACGAGGTCCTCCTGAAGGAGCGTCTCCTTCTCGAGGAGTTCGCTCGCCAGGCGGTCGAGGACCTTCTTGTTGACGCGCAGCACGTCCGCGGCCTCGCGGGCCGCGCCGTCCATCAGGGCGCGAACCTCGGAGTCGATGACCGCGGCGAGCTCCTCCGAGTAGTCGCGGTTGTGGCCGACGTCCCGGCCGAGGAAGACCTCGCCGGAGCCGCCCGAGAGGTGCACGGCCCCGACCTTGGCGCTCATGCCGAACTCGGTCACCATCTGGCGCGCGATCTCGGTGGCCTGCGAGATATCGCTCGAGGCCCCCGTGGACGGATCGCCGAAGATCAACTCCTCGGCCATGCGCCCGCCCATGGAGTAGGCGAGGGTGTCGAGGAGCTGGTTGCGCCCCTTGGAGTAGCGGTCCTCGATCGGCATGACCATGGTGTATCCCAGCGCGCGGCCGCGCGGCAGGATCGTCACCTTGGTTACCGGATCGGTGTGGCGCATCGCCGTCGCCACGAGCGCGTGACCAGCCTCGTGGTAGGCGGTCACGCTCTTGTCGTGATCGTTCATGACGCGCGTGCGCTTCTGGGGCCCGGCCACGACGCGGTCGATGGCCTCGTCGAGCGCCGACGAGTCGAGGAGCTTCTTGTCGCGACGCGCCGTGAGCAGGGCCGCCTCGTTGAGCACGTTGGCGAGGTCGGCTCCCGTGAACCCGGGGGTCCGACGCGCGATTCCCTCGAGGTCGACGTCGGGCGAAATCGGCTTGCCCTTCGCGTGAACCTCAAGGATGCGCAGGCGCCCCTTGAGGTCGGGGGCGTCGACGGGAACCTGGCGGTCAAACCGGCCCGGGCGCAGCAGCGCGGGGTCGAGGATATCGGGCCGGTTCGTCGCGGCAATCAGAATGACGTTGGTCCTGACGTCGAAACCGTCCATCTCGACGAGCATCTGGTTGAGGGTCTGCTCCCTCTCGTCGTGGCCGCCGCCCAGTCCCGCGCCACGATGGCGCCCGACGGCGTCGATTTCGTCCACGAAGATGATGGCGGGCGAGTTCTTCTTCGCCTGCTCAAACAGGTCGCGGACACGGCTCGCGCCGACGCCCACGAACATCTCGACGAAGTCAGAGCCCGAGATCGAGAAGAATGGCACGCCGGCCTCGCCCGCGACGGCGCGCGCCAGGAGGGTCTTGCCCGTTCCGGGCGCGCCATAGAGGAGCACGCCCTTGGGGATCTTGGCACCCACGGCCTGGAACTTCTCCGGGGTCTGAAGGAACTCCTGGATCTCGCGGAGTTCCTCGACGGCCTCGTCCACCCCGGCCACGTCGGCGAAGGTCACCGACGGGGTGTCCGCGGTGACGAGCTTCGCCCGCGATCGCCCGAAGCTCATGATCTTCCCGCCGCCGCCCTGCATGTTCGACATCAATAGCCAGAACAGCCCGACCAGAAGCAGGATGGGGACGAAGGTGAAGAGGATCGTGCCCCAGATGCTGCCCTGAGGAACCTCGGCCCTCCACCCGTTCGGGGGGTCGGCCTTCTCGACGGCGTCGACAATCGCCCCGCCCTGCTGGGAGATGTAGAAGAACTGTACGCGCTTGCCGTATTCGGGATCCGCGACCTTCAGCGTCAACTCGACCCTCTGGTCGCCATCGACGATCTTGGCCTGGTCCACGTTCCCTGCCGCGAGAATCTCAAGGCCCTTGGAGGTGTCGACGGGCTCCACCTGCGGCGTGGAGAGTCCGAAAACAATCCAGGTCACAACCGCGCCGCCGATGATCCACGGCACGATGTTGCGAAGGAGACGACGGACGTTCATAGTGCCTCCGACTCTAACCTGTGGTGTCGCGAGCGATCGACGGATGCGCGCAGGGCGAAACTACGACGGCGCCCCGCCGTAGACGTGCGGGGCGAGCGCCGCGACGAACGGCAGGCCGCGGTAGCGTTCCGCGTAGTCGAGCCCGAATCCGACGACGAACTCGTTGGGGATCTCGATGCCGACGTAGCGCACGTCCGTCTTGATGACGGCCGCGTCCGGCTTGCGGAACATCGCCGCGACCTCGACCGACGCCGCCCCACGGGAGCGAAGGTTCGCGACAAGCCACGCGAGCGTGCGGCCGGAGTCGACGATGTCCTCCACGATCAGGACGTTGCGTCCCGTGACGTCGGAGTCGAGGTCCTTGAGGATGCGCACGACGCCGGAGGACTTGGTGCCCGCTCCATACGAGGACACGGCCATCCAGTCCATCGGCACCGTCGCGGGAAGGCGGCGCGCAAGATCGGCCATGGTCATGATCGCGCCTTTGAGGACCCCAACGAGGAGGAGGTCCCGGTCGGCATAGTCCGCGCGTATCGCCGCGGCCAGGCGGTCGAGCGCGAGTCGGATTTCCTCCTCCGTGGCAATGACCTTCAGGAAGTCATCCGAGTCCTCGTCCGTCACGCGTCCGCCTCTCCGAGTTCCGTGGGAACCGTCACGATGAGCCTCCCATACTCTCGGCGCGCCTCGAGTCCGCCGGGCAGGGCGACGGGGCCCTGGCCCCGGTAGTTCGTCACCAGTTGGTCCATCGCCTTGACGTGGCTCGCGGTCAGCGGGCCCGCGCCCCGCTTCTCCGCGAGCATCTTGAGCATGCGACCCCGGATCGCCTCCGGCAGGGCGATGAGCACGTCAACGGAGTAGGCGTCCGCGGCGCCATGGGCGCCTAGCGCCGCCCGGGCCTGCCGCTCCAACTCGTCCGCGTCGGCCTGAAGGAGCGCGGCCGAACGAGCGAGACCCGGCACGACGCCGGGTCCCAGGATCTCGACCAGCGCCGGCATCACCGTCCCCCGAAGCGCGGATCGCCGCGGTCCGCCGTCCGGGTCGTTCGACGGATCTCTCCACGGCTTCAGGCCGAGCGCCTCGCAGGCCGCGACCGTCTCGCTCCGCCGCAGGCCGAGGAAGGGGCGTACGAGGTTGCCGCGCCGGGGAGGCATCGCGGCGAGCGTCCGAGCCCCCGAACCCCTCGCGAGGCCGAGCAGAACGGTCTCGGCCTGGTCGTCCATTGTGTGCCCGGTGAGGAGCTGCGGGTTGACCCCGCCCTCCGCCTCCATGCGGTTGCCGATCGCCTCGTACCGTGCGGTGCGTGCCGCCGCCTCGAGGCCGCCGTCGCGGCCCACCTTCACCCGCTCGACGTGGACGACGGACATGCCCGCGAGCCTGCACTGATCCTGGGCGTCGAGCGCGACCCGGCCGCTGCCAGGGAAGAGCCCGTGATCGACGACGATCGCGCCGGCGACGAAGCCCGACTTGCGTGCGACGAAGGCCGTCGCCGCGGTGAGCGCGAGGGAATCGGGGCCGCCCGAGCACGCGACCCAAACCCTGGTCCCCGGCTCGAGCCCCTCAAGCGCCTCGCGAACCGCGCCACGGGTCGCGGCGACCGCGGGATGCGGCCCGGTCACGACGCTCTCCGGCTCATGTCTCCATTATCCGCACCCGCACGACGCGAGCGATGCCACGAACTGGTCCATGGCGCCGAGGGCGGGCGTCGCGTAGATGGGGATGCCGTTGAGGATGACCGAGAACCCGAGCCACGCGCCGTCGTCGGTGACGACCGTCCCCGACAGGGCGCTCGCGCCATTGAGCGTCCCCGTCTTCGCCCGCACCGTCCCGGCGCCCTCGGTCCCCGCGAATCGAGAGGCGAGCGTGCCGGAAAGGTTCGCGACGGGTAGGTCGCGGAGGATGTCGCCGGCTACGGGGTCGGCGGCGAGGAGAACCAGGAGCGACGTCAGCGCCTGCGCCGAGATGCGCGAATGGCGATCGAGCCCCGACCCATCCGCCATCACGATCCCCGCGGTGTTGAGGCCGAACTCCGAATCCGCCGCAAGGACCGCCCGCGTCGCCTCGGCCGTCGTGCCGGGTCGACCCGCGTTCAGCGCGACCACCCTGGCAAGGTCTTCCGCGATGGTGTTCTCCGAGTAGGTGAGCATGTAGCCCACGACCTCGAGCATCGGAGCGCCCTCGACCTCGCCGATCTGGACGGCGCCCGCCGGCGCCGACGCTCCCCCAACCGCCGTCACCTCGATTCCGCGCGCGGCCAGCGCGTCGCCGAACAACTGCGCGGTCCGCAGGCTGGGATCGTCATAGCGCTTGTAGTCCGCATTGCCCGTCCAGCCGACGTCGACGGCGAGCCCGGAAATGGGCGCCGAGTAGCCGCGCTTGACCGAATTCGCGGGCCAGTTCGGATTGACCCGGGGGGCCCCGAAGGCCGAGTCGTCGTACGCGACGGAGACGCTCGTGACTCCCCCCGCCTTAAGCGCGACGGTCGCTTGGTCCGCGAGTTCCGCGAGGCCCGCCCACCCGTTGGCCCACGGCTTCTCGCCGTAGTGCCCGTAGCCCTCGGCGAGCATCATGTCCCCGCCCGCGACGATCGTGACGGAGCCGGCGCCGTCCCACATCACGGAGGTCGTGAGCCGAAGATCGGGTCCCAGCGCATGGAGGGCCGCGGCGGCGGTGAGCAGCTTGACGTTCGAGGCGGGAATCCGCGGGACGTCTGCGCTCGCGGACCCGAGGGTTTCGCCCGTCGCGAGATCCACGACCGAGACCCCCGTCGATGTCCCGACGCGCGAATCGGCGAGGAACGCGTCGACGAGCGCCTGGATCGCCGCGGCCGACGGCGCGGGGTGATGTGCCAGCAGCGTGGCAGGCTCGTCGGGAACCTCGAAGGGAGACGCGTCGGCTGCCGAAGGAAAGGGCTCCGGCGAGGGAGAGGGCGGCGCCAAGGTCAGCACCCCGGGCGCCACGTCGGCGGCGTCGGCCGCCGCGTAGGCGCCGATCCCCACGACGACGATCGCCAGGACGGCCAGGCGCGAACCCGTCTTCATGGTTACCATGCCTCCTCTATGCGTCACACTAGTGACCAGACCCTCGAGACGGTTGGAAGGTACATGGAGTTCGACGTCATTATTGAGATCCCCAAGGGGAGCCGCAACAAGTACGAGGTTGACCACAGGACGGGGAAGATCCGGCTCGACAGGATGCTCTTCACCTCGACCCGCTATCCCGACGACTACGGCTTCATCGACGGGACCCTCGGGCAGGACGGCGACCCGCTCGATGCCCTGGTCCTCCTCGAGGAGCCCACCTTCCCCGGCTGCATCATTCACTGCAGGGCGCTCGGAATGTTCCGCATGCGGGACGAGGCCGGGCCGGACGACAAGGTTCTCTGCGTTCCCGTGGCCGATCAACGGGCCGCGTGGAGGCGCGAACTCACTGACGTGAGCGACTTCCACCGCCTAGAGATCCAGCACTTCTTCGAGGTCTACAAGGACCTGGAGCCCGGCAAGTCCGTCGAGGGCGCGACGTGGGTGGGCCGTCTAGAGGCCCAGACGGAGATCACCGCCTCGTACGAACGCGCGAAGGGAACCCACTTCGAACTGATCGAGCCTCCCGAGCACTAGGGCTCGCGCGCGACCGGAAGCGGCTAGGGGCGCCCGACGTACGCCATGCGGTCGCCCGCCGCCCAGTTCCGGTAGTCCCTGGTCTTGACCGGGTATCCCGTCTTGGTCGCCTCGACGATGATGTTGTCCCGCACGTACATAGAGACGTGATAGACCGAGCCCGGGTTCCCTCCGGAGCCCCAGAAGATCAGGTCGCCAGCGCGCAACTCCGAGTAGGACACCTTCGCGACATACGAGTACTGGGACTTCGACGAGCGCGGCAGATAGACGCCCTGGTTTCCCCACGCGACCATGGTCAGGCCCGAGCAGTCCCACCGATCCGGACCGGCCGCGCCGTACTGGTACATCTTCCCGAGTTGGGCGAGGGCGAAGTTGACGGCCGCCTCTCCCTTGTCCGACGTGCCGGCGGAGTAGCCGGCCGGCGGGGGGCCCGCTGCGGCGGCCCGGGCGGCGGCCTTCCTGCTGGCCGAGGCGGCGCGCGACGCCGCAAGTCCCGCTTGTCGCTGGCGCTCGAGTTCGGCCGACGTGCTCTGCAGGGTCGCGAGCCGCGCCACGGCCTCGTCGTGGGCGACCTGGGTGTCCGCGAGCGCCTGCTTGGCCTGCGCCGATGCTTCGACCGCCGCCTGGAGCGCATCCTTGGCCGCGTTCTCGGTCACAATGGCCGTCTCGGAGGCTTGCGCCGCGAAGTCACGCAGGGTCTTCTGGACGAGTTCCGCCGCGCGGACGCGGTCGATCGCGATCTCCGCGGTGTCTCCCGCCCGGCTCAGCGCCTCCGTCCGCGCGATCACATCCTCAAATCCGGTTGAGGTCGCGACCGCCTCGAGCGCCCCGAATTGGCCACCAGAGCGGTACTGGGCGCGCGCAACCCCCGCGAGGTCGCCGCGTGCGGCCACGAGCGCACGGTCCGCCTCGTCGGCTCGCGCGTTCGCGAGGAATAGTTGAAGCTGCGCCTGCTCGTTGTCTTGCTGCGCCGCCGCGTACGCGTCGTCGGCGACAAGCACGGCGACCTCCGCCTCGTGAAGGGCGTCGCTCAACTGAACCACGGCCGCGTCCAGTTGGGCGACGGTGGCGTTGGCGTCGCGCACGGCAGCCTTCGCGGCCTGAACCTGCGCGTAGCCGGGGTAGTTTGCCGCCTCGGCGCGAGGCGCGATGACGAGGATGGTCACGAATGCGAGCAGCAGGGCCGAGCACGCATAGATCACCCGCGGCGCGACGCGCGACGCGACGGCGGCGCCTTGGCTACCGATGACCCTGTGCATTTCCCTGCCCCGTTCCGTTGCGCCGCAAGGCGAAATCCGCCTGTTCGGCCGTGCCGGACCCTACTCTTCCGATGTCGCGTCCCTTATGTCCGATGGTAAGCAGGGCGGAGTGCCTCACGGATGTGAGATTCATCACCCTTGTCCGTCACGGCCGCTTCGCCGCTCTTGCGGGGCGCCCGCGTCGTCGGTCCTGGCCCCATTCCCCTAGGGTGGTGATCGGCATGGATGACGACATTATCGAATCGGATCCGTGGGCCTCTGACGTGGGCCCGCGTGCGGACGCACCCCCGCCCGCCTCGGCGGCGTGGCGCGAGGGCGACCCGGTCGGTCACCGCTCGTTCGTCGACATCGGAGATCTCGCCCTCGAGGCGGACCCCCTCGGCGTCCTGCCGGACGTGCGCCTGGCCTACGAGACCTGGGGCGAACTCAACGCCGCGGGCGACAACGCGATCTACGTCGCCCACGCGCTCACGGGCGACTCGCACGTCACCGGGCCCGCCGAGGAGGGACACCACACCGGTGGATGGTGGAACGCGATGGTCGGTCCGGGCCGTCCCATCGACATCGACAAGTACTTCGTCGTCTGCGCGAACGTCGTCGGCGGCTGTCAGGGCTCGACGGGGCCAGCCTCCCCGCACCCGTCGGACGGCAAGCCGTGGGGCTCGCGGTTCCCCTACCTGACCCTCCGTGACATGGTGCGCGCGGAGATCGCGCTCACCGATGCCCTTGGCGTGTCGTCCTGGAAGCTCATCGCCGGTCCCTCCATGGGCGGCATGCGGGCGATCGAATGGTCGATCATGGCGCCCGGGCGGGTTCGCGCTATCGCCCCCGTCGGCGCGACGGCGGCCACGACCGCCGACCAGATCGCGTGGTCGACGTCCCAGCTTGCCGCCATCCGAGCGGACCCCAAGTTCCGCGGCGGCGATTTCTACGACGCGGCCGACGGCGACGGGCCGCACGTGGGCATGGGCATCGCGCGAATGATCGCGCACACGACCTACCGGTCCGAGGGCGAACTCGCCGAGCGCTTCGGGCGCACCTACCAGGGCGAATCCGACCCGATCGGAAAGGGCGGGCGCTTTGCGGTGCAGTCCTACCTCGAGCACCACGCGCGCAAGCTCGCCTTGCGCTACGACGCCAACACCTACATCGCGCTCGTCCAGTCGATACAGTCGCACGACGTGGGGCGGGGCAGGGGCGGGATTGAGGCGGCGCTCGCCGGCGTGGACATCCCCGCCCTGATCGTCGCGGTGGACTCCGATCGCCTCTACCCGGTGAGGAACTCCGCGCTCCTCGACGCGTGCCTCAGCGGCTCTGGCGGCGTGAAGATGGTCCACTCGGACGTGGGCCACGACGGCTTCCTGGTGGAGTCGGGCCAGCTGAACGCGCACATGGCGACGTTCCTCGCCTCGCTCGGCTGAGCGATCCTCGATCAGTTGAGCGATCCTCGCTCAGGCTCCCGCGGCCCGCTCCGCGAGAAGTTGGGCCAGATGCCGCCCCGTGACTCCCGCAAGGTCGTCCGCCTGCGTGCGGCACGAGTAGCCGTCCGCGAGATAGATCGAGCCCTCCGGAGCGTCGGCGAGCGCGGGAAGGAGCGAGGTATTCGCGACGGCGACCGCGACATCGTAGTGGTCCGCCGTCGTGCCCCACATCCCGGCCATTCCGCAGCAGCCCGACGCCTCGATGACGGTCGCTCCCGAGGAGGCGAGGAGTTCGCGGTCGGCGCCGAAGCCCATAACCGAGTGGTGGTGGCAGTGCGGCTGGACGACGGCGGTGACGTCCGAGAGGTCGGGCACCTTCCATCCTTTACGGGGCTTGATGGGCCCCCGGCCGGTGAGCATCTCGGCGAGCGTGAAGACGCCGCGCGAGACGGCGTGGGCGCGCGGGTCCTCGGGCAGCAACTCGGTGAGGTCCGAACGAAGCGCGGCCATGCACGAGGGCTCGACGCCGATGATCGGCACCCCGTTGACGGCGAAGGGGCCGAGCACTCCCAGGAGCTTCTCCATGCGCCTCCGCGCGCCCTCGAGCTGACCCGTGGTGATCCACGTGATGCCGCAGCACGCCTCGCCCGCCGAGACCGCGACGTCGAAGCCCGCGTCCTCGAGCACGGCGACGAGGGCCTCGGGGATGGCGGGGTCGAGCCCGTCCGTGAAGGAGTCCGACCACAGCACGACGAGTCGGCCCTTGGCGGCCGTCGTCTGCAAGCCCATGGTCTTGCGGCGCGACTTCACGCTGCGCGACTTGGCAGTCGCGCTGTTGCGGAAGGGTGTCGCGGCGAAGCGCGGCATGTGGCGACGGGTGTCGAGCCCCGCGAGCCTCACGACGATGCGCTCGATCCAGCGCGGCTTCAGGAGGGCGTTGATGAGGCGCGGCGCGATGGCGACGAGTCTGAGCCAGCGCGGGAGCCACCCGAGCGAGTAGTGCATGATCGGGCGGATCTTGCCCTTGTAGCGACGGTTGAGAATCTCGGCCTTGTACGCGGCCATGTCCACGCCGGACGGGCAGTCGGACGAGCACGCCTTACACGCGAGGCACAGGTCGAGCGACTCGATGACCTCCGGGGCCGTAAGCCCGCCGATGAGGGAGCCGTTGATCGCGTCCTGGAGCACGCGCGCGCGGCCCCGCGTCACGTCCTTCTCGTCCTTGGTCGCGGCATAGCTCGGGCACATGAAGCCTGTGCCCGATTCGATCGCGTCGCCTCGGCACTTGCCGACGCCCGTGCACCGGTGCACGGCCTCGGAAAGGTCGCCGTGGTCGTGCTCGAACGCGAACCCCGCCTTGCGCTTGACGGCGGGCGCGGCGGGCCTGCGCAGATCCGCGTCCAGGGGGCGCGGGTCGACGATGACGCCGGGGCCCAGGAGGTTCTCGGGGTCGAAGAGACCCTTGATCTCGCCGAAGGCGCGGATCGCGTCGGGGCTATACATCGCGGCGAGGAGTTCGGAGCGCGCGCGGCCGTCCCCGTGCTCGCCCGAGAGCGAGCCCCCGTGCCGGGAGACGAGCGCGGCGGCCTCCTCCATGAAGGCACGCAGGGCGGAGCCGTCGGTACCGAGCGGGATGTCGAGGCGGACGTGGACGCATCCGTCGCCGAAGTGCCCGTAGGGCTGCCCGTGAAGCCCGTGCCGATCCATGAGCACGTCGAAGTCGCGGAGGTACGCGCCGAGGTTCGCGGGCGGCACGGCCGCGTCTTCCCACCCGGGCCACGCCTCGACGTTGTCTTCCGTGCGACCGGCTAGCCCGGCCCCGTCCGCGCGAATGGCCCACAGCGCGATGGCCTCGGCCGGGTCCTCCACGATTCGCCGTGCGATCGCACCCGTGTCGGCGGCGAGGGCGGCCATCGCGCGCTTCGCCTCCGCAGGGGTGTCTCCCCCGACCTCGACGAAGAGCCACCCGGCGCCCGCGGGAAGTTCGGGGATGCCCCGGCCGCCCTTGGCCGCGCGGACCCGCTCGACGATGCGGGCGTCGAGGCCCTCGATCGCCTGGGGGCCGTGGGGCAGGAGGGCGACGACGGCGTCGGCGGCCGACGGCATGTCGTCGTAGCCGAACACGCCCATGAGCGTCGCCTTGGGACTTGTGACGAGCTTGACCTCCGCCTCGAGGACGGTCGCGAGGGTGCCCTCGGTGCCGACCAGGAAGCGCGCGAGGCTGTGGCCGTTCTCGGGAAGCAGGTGCTCAAGCGAGTACCCGGAGACCTGACGCGAGAAGCGACCGAACTCCGGCCGAATCACGGACAGGTTCCCCGCGACCCACTCCTCAAGCCCTTCGACGGCCGAGAGGTCGTCCGAGGCGATGAATCGGGTGCCCATCCCGTCCGCCGCGTCGATCGACACGACGTTGTCCGACGTCCGGCCGAACGCGACGGCGTGGGGGCCGCAGGCGTTGTTGCCGATCATGCCGCCGAGGGTCGCGCGGGTGAGGGTCGAGGGGTCGGGGCCGAAGCGAAGGCCGTGCGGGGCGGCCGCGCGCTGCAGCGTCGCCAGGGTCGCGCCGGGCTGGACCCGGGCCGTTCGCGCCTCGGGATCGACCGAGATCACGGCGTTCATGTGGCGCGACGTGTCGAGCACGAGGCCCGTCCCGATCGCGTTGCCCGCTACCGACGTGCCGCCGCCGCGCATCGTCACCGGGAGCCCCATGTCGCCCGCGAGCGCGAGCGCGACGAGGAGGTCGTCGACGTCGAGGGGGAAGGCGACGATCTGGGGAACCACGCGGTAGTTGGACGCGTCGGACGAGTACTCGGCCCTGCGCCGCGACGAGGAATCGACCTCGCCCCGAATCACCTTCCGCAGGGCACTCGCGAACGTTGCGGCGGGGGGGGCAGTGGTCACGGGCCCATTGTGGCAGAACAGGGCTGCGGCGCTGCGAGACGTTGGCCCTACCCGGGGAGCCCCGCGCGGGTCGCCCGCGTCGCGGGGCTCATGGCGAGCACGACGCACGCGGCAAGGGCCGCCACGGTGGCCGCAATGGCCCCCGGCGCCCAACCCGCGCGCATGACGTCATGCAGCAGGGCGAGCCCCACCGCGCCGGGGACGAGGACATCGATCACCGACAGCACCGCGGTGCTCGAACCCACCGCGGCCCGTTCCAGGGCCCTCGCGTAGGTCACCGCGGTAAGCGCCCCGAAGCCGATGACCGCCCAGGCGAGCGGCTGCCGTGCCACATCGGCGAGGGCCAGCGCGCCCAGTCGCGCCTCCACGTGCGTCGCCCGGACGGCGATGGCCGCGCCCGAGGACGCGAGGCCGGCCAGTACCGCGAACCACAGGCCGCGACCCCGGCGATAGCTCAGCGCTGTCGCGGCCGCGAGGGCCGCCAGCGCCGCGAGCGTCGCCGAGGCGAACCAGGCGGGTACCACCACTCCCCCCGCGCGCGAGCCGTGCTCCGGCCCCGCGGCGAGCGCGAGCACCACGAGCGCCGACACCACCACGCCAACGGCCACACCGTCGACGGGGCGAAGGTCCGCGCGCAGCACGAGCCGCGCGAGCACCACCGTCACGGCGAGGGAACCCGCGAGCACCGCCTGCACGGTAAAGAGCGGCAACGCGTGCAGCGCCACCAGCGACGCTAGCCACGCGGCACCATCGCACGCGAGACCCGCGAGGTAGAGCGGCTGCCTCAGGGCGCGCAGGCCCCGCGATCGTCGCACCCCGACCGCCTGCAGCACCGAACCCCCGCCGTAGAGCACGGCCCCGGCGACGGCCGCGATGAGCGACAGCGTCACGGGGTCCTGCCGAGGAACCGCCCGATGAGGGGCAGCTCCGTGACGCCCTCCGCGTCGGCCATGACGAAGCCCTCGGTGACCGCGAGGTCAAGGGAGTCGAGCACCACGTAGCGAGGAACCCATGCGGGGTCGTACTTCGAGTTGAAGCGCCAGAGCGACTCAATCTGGGCCTTGCCAGACAAGGCCCTCACCGCCGCCTTGGAGAGCCTCGTCATCCCCGAGCGGGACTCGCTCGCGACCACCTCACGGAGCATGGCGAAGTTCAGGCCGAGCCCTCCTCCCGTCGGAGCGAGGTGCAAGATCGTTGCCACGATCGCGAAGTCCATGACTCCGTTCGGCAGATCGTGGGACGGATTGCGCCGCATCACGTCGAGCGACCACCCCCCGATCTTCTCCGCGGGAATCCATTGCACGAAGGCCTGAACGGTTCCCTCGGCATCGCGGACCATCGTGAGCAGCAGGCCCTCGTCGTGCGGGTCGCACAGGCGCGACAGGGTCATGGAGAAGCCCCTCTCCGTCTCGCCGCGGCGGCTTGCCTCGGTGAGCGCCTCGATCGCTACCCTGTCCCCGACCGTCAGGTCGGCCGGGTCGATGAAGTCGGCGGTATAGCCCGCGCGTTGCACCCTCCCGTAGGCGCCGCGCAGGCTCTTCATGGGCGGGCCCTCGAGCGTGAAGGCCCCGCAGTCCACCACGGCCTCGTCGCCCATATAGAGCGGGCGCATCCCGGCGGCCTCGTACAGCGGCAACCACTCGGCCGACGCGCCGACGACGGCGACGGACCATCCCTCGCGCTGGGCGAAGGCCAGGAATGCGGCGAGCACGGCGTCCCTCTCCGCGTCGGGCCCGATCGGGTCGGGAGACACCAGGCAGACGCCGCGGCGCACCGAATGCGCGACCACGGATTCGCCGTAGAAGAACCAGTCCTTGTCATCGCGCAGGGCAAAGTAGTCGAGGGTGCCGCCTCCGTGCGCGGCGACCGCCCGGCGGGCCCGCTCGCGCTCGGCCAGATGCGCGGGTGCCGACAGGCGCCGACCGGGCCGCGGCGACAAGAGCAACCACAACGTCGAGCCCACCAGCCCGATGCCGACGGCCACGAGCATCGGGGTGACGAAGTGGCCCGCCCCTGGCAGCGGCAGCGCCCAGCTGCCGCCCAAGCGTTCGGCGACCGCTCGCGTCGACTCACCAAGGTGAGGGTGATGCCGTCGCCCGACGGTCATCGATAGCGCCACACCGAATACGAGCGCCGCGGCGGTGCCGCCCACGCCGAGAACGGCCGCCCTGCGTGCGGCCACGCGCGTCGGCAACACGGGGAAGGCGCGCCTCCTGGTGGCAAGCCATACTCCCGCGGCCAGCGCGAGCACCGCCTCCTCGACGTCGAGGCCCTTGACGAGGTTCAGTACCGCCGACAGCACCAGCAGGGCGAGCGTCCCCGCCCACGCGAGCCTGCCCCCGCGCCTGAGGCCCCTCGCGGTCAGCAGCAGCGCGAAGGACGCGAGGACGAGCGTGGTGGCCGCCCCGCGCGTCGCGTGGAAGGGCACGAGTTCGAGGACGAGTTCGAACCGGCCCCTGAGTGGCGCGGAGATTGCGGACAAGATTCCGACGACCCCCACCGCCGCGACCGCGATCGCGGCGAACCGCCTCGTGCGGTCTTGGCGTCGCCAATCGTTAACGGTGGGAATACCCATGTGGCCATTGTGTGTCATACACAGTGGGATAGGGGACCCGCCAGGAGGTGTCGTGGGACCGCCGCCAAGCGCGACCGCGGGAGAACCGTCCGCGCTCTCCCCGCACGTGCTGAACCAGTTGGCCGCCGGCCGCGACCTGCTCGCCACGTGGTGGCCGTCCGTGGCCGCGCTGGCGTTGACCGCCGCGTTGGTGGCGTGGGCGGTGAGGTCCCGCCGACGCAAGGAGCGAGCGTGGCCGGGCGTCGTCGGAGCCGTGGCGCTCGCCTTCGCTGGCGTCGCGCTGGGCATCAACACGTGGATCGGGTACGTGCCGTCCCTCACGTCGGCGGCCCGGCTCGTGGGCGCCCGTCCCGTCGCCGCAACGGAGACGACGGGCGCACTCACCCCCGTGCTCATCCCCGTGCCCGACGCGGTCAAGATGCCACAGTCGACCACCTGGATCTACACGCCGCCCGGCTACGACGCCTCGGCGTCAACGCGCTATCCGCTAGTGATGATGATTCACGGCACCCCGGGACGCTCCTCGGATTGGACCTCGGGCGGGGACATGGGCCACACGATGGACGTGCTCATCGCGAACGGCCTCCTCCAGCCGATGATCGTGGTCATGCCGGAGGTCAATGGCTTTGGCCTCGGCCAGCGCGACACCGAGTGCCTGAACTCGACGCGCGGGGGGCCGCAGGTGGAGACCTACCTCACGAGCGTCGTGCTGCCGTGGGTGGACGCGCACTACGCGACGGCGGCAACGTGGCAGTCGCGCGCGATAGGCGGCATGTCGCTAGGCGCGTTCTGCGCCGTGGACCAGGGCCTGCGGCACCCCGAGCTCTACGGCGCCATCGCTTCGATCGAGGGCTTCGACAGCCCGGGCGACGGCGGGCGCGACATGCTCGCCACCGACGCCGAGTACGCGGCGCACTCCCCCGGCGTCTACCTCCCGACCATGACCTTTCGGCACCCCGTCCCCGTGTTTGTCGGAACGGCTGCCAGCGGGGACGCGAACGACCGACGCTCGAACGAGACGTTCGCCGCCGAGCTCCGAGCCCGCGGGCAGGACGTCGAGTACCGGAGCCTCGCGAACAGCTACCACACCTGGACGACGGCCCGCGAGTTGCTCCCGTACGCGCTCATCTTCGTCTCGAACCATCTGACGGTCGGGGGCGGATAGGCGCCCTTCCCTCACGCCACGAGGTGGTTTTCGCCCTAGGACCTTCGCCCAGGCTTCCGACTCACAGCGAGAGGATCATCGGGTGGGTGCGGACCTACCTCGATTGCTACGCGTGTTTCCTCCGGCAGGCCCTGAGTGCTACCCGCATGGTGACCGCAGACGAGGCCGTGCAGCAGGCCGTCGTGAACGAGACGCTGGCACTCCTGCAGGCACTGCCTCCCGACACGACCCCTCCCGAGATCGCCCTCGCGGTGCACACCCTCGTGCGAGAGCGGTTGGGCGACGGCGACCCTTACGCGACCGCCAAGGCGGAAAGCACGCGCGCGGCGCTGGCGCTGTACCCGCGGCTGACGGCGCTCGTCGCCGAGAGCGAGGACCAGCTGGACGCGGCGGTGCGGGTCGCCATCGCCGGCAACATCATCGACCTCGGCGTCAGCGACGACGTGCCGGACCTGTGGGCGACGGTCGAGCGAGTCATGGCTACCCCGCTCGCGATCGACGACCTTGCCGAACTCCGCTCCGCGCTCGCCGTCGTCGACCACGTGTTGTTCCTGGGCGACAACGCGGGCGAGACGGTGTTCGACCGCGTGCTCATCGAGGCGCTGGAGCCACCCGTCATCTACGCGGTCAAGGGCGGCCCCGTGCTCAACGACGCGACCCTCGAGGACGCGTTCGCCGCGGGCCTCGAGACGTGCGCGACCATCGTCGAGAATGGATCGCGCGCGCCCGGCACCATCCTCGACCTCTGCTCGGCCGAGTTTCGCGACACCTTCGACAACGCCCCGCTCGTCATCGCGAAGGGGCAGGCCAACTACGAGACGCTGAGCGAAGCGGGACCGCGCGTGTTCTGCCTGTTGCAGGCCAAGTGCCCGATCATCGCGGCCGATATGCCCGCACCCGTCGGCAGTTCCATCGTCCGGCGAAGCGTGAGGCTCCGCGACACCACCGCGTCGGCGAAGGCTATTTGACGAGGTTCCAGACCATGACCGTCGCGAGGACCCACAGCAGCACGCCGATGCCGCGCTTGAGGTGATCGGCGGAGATTCGGGACTGCATGATGCGCGAGCCCGCGAACGAACCGGCCGCCGCGAGCGCCGCCATGGTCCCGACGAACCACGGGTCGAGCCCGCCGAGGGCAACATGGCCAAAGAACCCGGAGAGCGAAGAGAAGACGACCGCCAGTGCGGTCGTCCCCACGGCGACCTTCGGCGCCAGCCCCATCCAGGTCAGGCTCGGCAGGATGACGTTCCCCCCGCCGACGCCGAGCAGCCCGCCGAGGAAACCGGCCACCCCGCCGACGCCCGCGCCGACGGCGGCCTCTACCGGGGCCGACCGCTCAGCCGGCGCTGACCCCTCCGCCGCCGCCCGCGGCCGATACAGGAGCATCATCGCGCCGGCGAACACGAGAAATCCGGCGAAGAGGGCCAAGAGCACCCGGTGGTCGACATGTGTGCTCAGCACCGCGCCGACGGGTGCGAGCACGACGGCGGTGACGAGTACGGGGATCCCCGTGCGCCAGCGGACGAGCCCCGCCCGCGCGTAGGAGATTGATGCGGCGCCGAGGCTGACCGCGTTCAGCAGGAGCGCCGTCGACGTCGCTTCGCCGAGGGGAACCCCGAGGTAGTAGAAGAGGGGCACGAAGATGAAGGCGGCGCCCAGTCCCGCCATCGCCATGATCCCCGAGCCGACCAGGACCACGACCCCACCCACCAGATACAGGGTCACCGCTTCGCCCTCTCGGCTGGGTCGGAAGGGACGACGGGCACGGTGCGAGTCAGGTCGCCGACGCCAGGAAGATGCTCCCGATCGCCGCATCGAGGGCGGCGTCGAACTCGCTCTCGCTCTGCCAGGCGGACAGCCCACCGGTGAGTGCCCGGGAGAAGCTCGCGACCACGCCGTGATTCCTGGCCAGGCGCGCGTTCGCCTCCTCAAGGGGGTAGCCACCGGAAAGCGCGACGACGCGCAGCACCCGCGGGTGCTTGACGAGTTCGCCGTAGAGGCCGTCCTCGTCGGGCAGCGTCAGCTTGAGCATCACCCGCTGGTCGCCCGCGAGATCGTCGAGCTGCGCCGTGATCGCGGCCGTCACCAGGGTCTCCGCCTCGGCCTTCTGCGGGCTGTGGATGTCCACCTCCGGCTCAATGATCGGCACGAGCCCCTCGTCGAGGATTCGCCGCCCGACCTCGAACTGCTGGTCCACGATGGCGTCGATGCCCGCCTCGTCGGCCATGAGGACGACCGAGCGCATCTTGGTGCCGAACACCCCGTGGGTCTTCGCCCGGGCGAGGAGGTCGTCCAGGCTGGGCATCGGCTTCATCAGGCGAACGCCGTCGGCCTCCTCCTCCAGCCCCTTGTCGACCTTCACGAACGGGACGACGCGCTTGTCCTCCCACAGGTACTCGGCGGCGCCCTTGCCGCCGACCTCGCGGTTCATGGTCATCTCGAACAGGATCGCGCCGAGGATCCGGTCGCCCGTGAAGGCCGGGCTGGTCATGATCCTGCTGCGCATCTCGTGGATGAGGTCGAACATCTGCGCCTCGGTGGTGTACGAGGTCTCGTCGAGCCCGTACGCCATCAGCGCCTTGGGGGTACTGCCACCGCTCTGGTCGAGGGCCGCGATGAAGCCAGCCCCGCTCTCGATCTTCTGGAACTGTTCGGTGTTCATGACAGTCCTTCCGTCGCGATGGATCGCGCGGGTCAGCGCTGGAACGAGAGGCTCCCGTCCGCGAGACTGTCCCGCGTTTCCTTCACCCTCAACGGTAGTCCTCGCGGTCGACCCGCGGCGGGGGCGCGGCCAACGCGGCACAAAGCAAGAACGCCCCGGGCATCTGCCCGGGGCCTGGCGGAGCCGCCTATCGGAATCGAACCGATGACCTATTCATTACGAGTCAACGTCCTGCCCCTCCCGAACCGGATGGACCGGCCCTGCCGGTTGAATCGGTGCTTGTCGATCCGTCCGGAGCAACCGGACCGGCCGGGGTACGGACTCCGTACGGACTCGCCCTGGACTCTCCGCCGATCGAATGCGAGACCACCAACCCAATCCAAGCCCTTCGGGGGCAGAATCGGAACTGCTGCCAATCCCTGCATCAAGCCACACCGCGTCGGCCGTGCGCTGTGGACCAACAAGCAGACGGACTTCGGGATCGTCGACGCCAACGGCGACGTGATCGACGAGGAGTTCCTGGCGATCGTCACCGGTCGAACCCAACGAGCCTCCCGTCAGTGGCTCGGGCCGTGGTGGGACGTGGCACCTCGGTTGGCGCCTCGATCAAAGGAGATCCCCTGCGACCTCGCTCTCGGGCACGGGAGCTGCGTTTGCAGCCGCTGGCGCCTCGCGGGGAGGGTTGGCGCCCGGCAGAAGGATCACCACGGCCAAAGTGACGGCTATCAGTACGACCCCAAACGCGGCCGTCGCTGGCGCAACCCCAACGGCAGACCAGAGGAATCCGAAGCCCAAATCGACGACGGCTCCCGCAATGCCTGAGACAACGGCCACCAACGAGATCATGGTGTTCCGCATGGCATCGGGAAACACGCTGTGGGCCCACATGTAGATAAGGGTCATTGTGAAGCCAAGGAGTCCTTCACAAAGGAACAGCGCGACGAGTGCGGGCAAGGAGCCAGCCCACCCGGCACAGAGAGCGCCGCCAAGAGCAAGGATGGCAAGCACCAGGAATCTTCGATGTCTTGGCCCTGCGACCCGAGAGGCCGCCGCGCCGACAGCCGATGCCGCCGTGAACGCGATCAGCACGGCCCCGAGCGTCGATGTTCTCAAGCCCGCCTCCATTGCGAGAGGTTGCCACGCGAGTACGACGACCGCGAATGCCGCGGAGCCAAGCGCCGAGAAGGCCATGACGGCTCGATACTCGCCGGTCAATGACAACCGCGTGCCCTCTCGGAGGACTCCCAGTATCTTTCCGGCCGGGGCGCCGCGGGCGCGCTCCTCGCGGGTTGGTCCGTCGCGACTGCGGCGCCGTCCGAGTCCTTGGCCTTGGCGACGAGCACCGCGATCAGGGTGGTGAGAGGGACAGCTAGCACAAGCCCGATTGAGCCGACGAGAGTCCGGACGATCTCCTCGGCGGTCCCCTCTCAAGTCAGGGTCTGGGCCACGGAATTGTCGTAGAGCCACGACAACACGATCGTCGGAAGCGCCGCCCCCACGCAGGCAGAATCGAAGGAGTACACCGTCGAGGCGATGTGGTCACGCCCGATGCGCATGCCGCGCATAGGGAGCTCACGGCGGCCCGCGTCCGGTTTCCCCCCTCCCATACGGCTAACGCCTGCGTCGCCGTCACGTCGTTGAGGATGCCGAGGCCGCGATAGTGCCGAGGTGCGCCGTCGGCGTCCTCGCGCTGACGCCGTGCGCGAGGTAGAGGAGCACCAGGAGCGCGCCCGGACCCAAAATGAGGCCGACAAGGAGCAGCGAGTTGCCGTCGACGAGGCTCGGGACCGTGAAGAAGATGATGATGCCGAACGCGAGAAGCAGGCCGATTGGCGCGCCGAGCCCGCGCCATCGGGCGACGGCAAGATCGATGAGAAGGTAGCTCGCGAAGTGCCAGGGCAGGGGAGAACCACGGACGAAGTCGGAGAAGACCAGCGATCCCGAGTCGTCCTCGAGCACAACAAGGTGGTCCCCAATGGCGGGGGCCATGTTGAGCCCGGCGTCAACGGACATCGACCTCGGGTCCGTCGCTGGCACGTCGTCGAGGACGGCTGTCATCGCCCTTGGGCGTCCGCCGGACCGACGACCGTTGCCCGCGCCCAGCGGTACCCCTCGACGTGCACGGGAACGGATCCCCGGAACGAGTAATCCCTCGGCCACACTGCCGCGGCGCCAACGGCCGTCTCGACGATGACGAGGGCGACAGCGACGGCGAACCCGAACGCGACCGTCGTGCGCGGCGGTGCCTCGGGCGTCTCGACCGGGATATGCGGATGGCCGCTGGCCACAGGTGGCTCCCTAAGCCCCGAGGAGCCTGTCCGCCAGGAAACCCTTCACCTGGGAAAGCGCGACCCGCTCCTGCGTCATCGTGTCGCGGGCCCTGATCGTGACGGCCTGGTCCTCGATCGTGTCGAAGTCCACGGTGATGCAGAACGGCGTCCCGATCTCGTCCTGCCGGCGGTAGCGCTTGCCGATCGACTGCGTCTCGTCGTAGTCCACGTTCAGAACTGGCGGAGTTCGGCGGCCAGGCTCGTGGGCCGTCGGAAGCAGGGCTCGGCTTGGACAGCGGAACACCGCGGCTTTGACGGGCGCGAGGCGGTGATCGAGGCGGAGGACCATGCGGGTCTGGACTCCACCCGCGCCGGTCGGGGCTCCTCCTCCTGGTAGGCCTCGACCAGGAAGGCCATGAGCGAGCGCGTACTCCTCCGGAGGGCTCGATCACGTAGGGCGTGTACTCTCGTTCGTGACCGGTCGCGCTAGCGAGGTCCTTGCTGGAAGGCTCGGAATGCGTCGTGAGGTCAAAGTCGGTGCGGTTCGCGATCCCCTCGAGTTCGCCCGTTCTCTGCCCTGGAACCCGAACCGGTACTCATGTCGTGGTGCCCTTGGAGTAGTGGCCGGTTTCTCCTTGGGGTGCTCGTAGAGGCGCAGGTCGTCCTGGCTGAGACCGAGGTCCACATACCGTCCGTGCGAGTGGCAATCCATTCCTTGTGCCACTCCGCATCCGTGCCTGGAGCGACAAAGAACTCATTTCGATCTGCTCGAACTCACGCGTGCCGAAATGAAGTTGCCCGGCGTGATCTCGTTCGGCACTCTTGCCGATCTGCGCGACGCCGAGGGGCTTCAGGCGCGACGTGGTCATGACGTTCGCGAAGTTTACGAGATTCCCTGGGCGGTCTCGGCAGGTAGTGGAGTCCCGTCTCATCCTCGACCGGGCCGAGCTAGGTCTTGAGCATCATGTTCAAATCGTGGGGCTCGGTCCACTCCCCACGCGTACCACAGTTGGGGCAGGGGATGTCGGCGAGCCCGCCCTCGGTGCGCGTCCCTTCCTCTCTTCGAACTCCTCGATCATCTCGTCCTCGCGGTATCGCTTGTGGCAGCCGAGGCACTTCGTCAGTGGGTCGGAAAACACGCCCAGGTGGCCCGACGCGACCCAGACCTCGCGTGGCAGGATGATGCTCGAG